>NZ_WIXK01000001.1 GCF_009617595.1 Tritonibacter aquimaris
GGCGATTCGAACGCCCGACCCTAACCTTGGCAAGGTTATGCTCTACCCCTGAGCTACGCCCGCTTCCTTTCGGTGAGCGGGGATTTACGAAAGCCTGCGTCGGAGCGCAAGTGGAAAATGCTGGTTTGTTTGAAAAAAATCAGTTTGGCGTAGCAGTAGGGGGGAGATCCGGCAGATCACCAAACCCGGCCTGACGGGCAAGCGCCAGCGCGCGGGTGGTTTCGGGCCGATATGAGATGAACGAGCCATGAGAGCAGGCGGGCAGATCGAAGGCTTTGATCAGCTGCGCATGATCGCGCCCTTCCATCAGGGCGATGCCTTCGCGCTCTAAGATGTCGCGGGTGCCGCGGCCCTTGTCCTTGCGGATGCGGCGGGTGAAGTCTTTTTGCAGCGCAACCGCTTCAATCACGTCGCGCGCAATGGGGGTGTTTGGGAATTGGCGAAACAGCTCCGCCATCCGCGCATTGCCGGATGTGCCTGCAAAGATCTGTTCCACCGCCTGTTCTGATGCAGTGCGCCAGAAATTGGCCGGATAGGGCTGCTCCTTGAGGAGCCACAGAATATGGCCAAACCCTTCGGCGGAAATGCTGCGTTTGGCGTCTTTGTTTTTTCCGGTCGTCAGGTAGGATTCGCGCGCGACAATCAGGCCAAGATAACACCGCGCCCGTGGCTCATCAGCGGCGACCAGTATGCAAGGATGATCGACAGCTTCGGTTGGGATCATCCAATTTGTGCCCATGGTGTTTTTGATATCGACGTCCTGACCGAGAATTTCGGTATCAAGACGCCCTTTCTTGAGCTTGAGAAGGGCGCGCAGTTCTATTTCCACCCGGGTGCCGATATAGGTTTTTTCGGTTTTTTCCAGTTCCTCATAGCTGCGGCGACCGGTTTTGGCGGTCATGATCACTGCATCGATGCAGTCACGCAGCATCTGGGGGAAGCGCTGTTCCAGCTCAAGCGCGCCACCGGCGCGGGTGGTGATTTCTGCCGCCAATGCCGTGAGGCGCGCAATATCTGGATGATCCGGTGAGAGGGCGCTGGGGGGAAGGGTGCGTTTCATGCGCTCATGTTTCGCAAAGCTGCGCGGGGGCGCAATGAGTATTTATAAAAAGGTGAAAAGGCGGGTGTGGCGCTTTTGCAGATGCGCGGGCTCAGGCTGAGACGGAGCGCAGGTTGGGGCGCGCAATCGCTTTGCGCAGTTCCTTGGCCACGGCAGCGGCAACTGGTGGCGGGAAGGCATTGCCAACCTGGCGGTAGGCGTTGGTTTTTGCCCCGGTGAAATGCCATTCATCCGGAAAGCCCTGAATGCGTGCCACCATGCGGCAGGTGAGGCGGGGCATATCGTTGTGAAACGGGTCGGGGGCCTCATTGGCGATAGTGCGCCCCTCAACACCAAGCGCAGCCCAGGCGCGGCGCGCACGGGTGGGGCCAAGATCGGGGCCACCGTGTTTTTTCGACCCACCCACAATGGTTGGGGCAATTTCGCTGGCCTGTTCTTTCCAGGCATCCGCGCCGCGCCAGCCGCGTTCTTTCATCAGGTCAATCAGGGTTTCGCCCACAGTCGGCGGGTTGTGCGGCAAAGGGTCGGGCCAGGAAAACTGGCCGCTGAATTCTTTGCGCAGTGCAATGATCACCACACGGGGGCGCAGCTGCGGCACGCCAAAATCGGAAGCATTAAGCAGTCGCCAGTCGGTTTCATAGCCGAGTTTCTTCAGCTGTTTTTTTAGTTTCTCGCGATAGTCCAGAAACACCGCATCAAGAAAGCCGCGCACGTTTTCGATCATCACCGCGCGGGGGCGGGTGGCGTCGACAATTTCCATTGCATCATCAAACAGGTTGCGCTCATCTTTTTCGCCGAGCTGTTTGCCCGCAACCGAAAAGGGTGGGCAGGGCAGGCCGCCCGCCAGAAGATCAATGCCCGCATAGTCACTGGCGCGTTCCTTGAAATCGCGCACATCCTCTTCGAGGACGTTCCAGTTTGGCCGGTTGTGGCGCAGGGTGGCGCAGCAGTGTTTGTCGATTTCCACAAGGGCTGTGTGATCAAAGCCCGCACGTTCCAATCCGAGAGCCTGACCGCCTGCACCTGCGCAAAGTTCCACCGATGTCAGCATCTCACCCCGTCTTTTGGATCTGTTGGATTGTTCGCCCTCTGTTCCTATCGGGGGCAGCGATTCCGATCAAGGTGATTCCGAGGATATGCTGTTTGCGGATCAAAGCGATCGGGCATAAAAAAACCGCCCCAAAAGGCGGCTCATTCGAAGGTGTTCGACCGAATGGAGCGGGCGAGGCGATTCGAACGCCCGACCCTAACCTTGGCAAGGTTATGCTCTACCCCTGAGCTACGCCCGCTTCCTTTCGGTGAGGGAGTGAATAGGATATGCGCGCGCGGCCTGCAAGGTGAAAAATGAATTTTGGTAAATGAAAATCAAAGTTTTTACGCCGCATTTCATACGTGTCCCAAAGAGGGGGCGCACAGTTGGCCCATGCAGGATCACCGGGTGATGCGCATGTAACTATCTGATTTTAAGTGAGAACCGATTGGAGCGGGCGAGGCGATTCGAACGCCCGACCCTAACCTTGGCAAGGTTATGCTCTACCCCTGAGCTACGCCCGCTTCCTTATCGGTGACGCGGTGTTTAGGCAAAGCAGCGCAGGGCTGCAAGGGCAAAATGCACCTGTGGTGCGCTTTTTTTCCGAAGGCGCTTGTTTACGGTTTGCACCGGGGTTGGGGCAGGCAAGGTCAGTGACGCTGCCCCATTGTTTCGCATGCGAAACATTTGAAATTATGGGCCGCCGCAACCGATTGTGGTGCGCGTCGCGACATCCTGCGCGATGTCGGTCAAGTTAGTGCAACGTGAAAATTTTGCACCGTACGCCCCGTTAACGGATTTGCGCAACGGGCGCAGGTTTTACCAGGGGGAGCGGGGCTCAGATAGGAGATTCCGCAAACTCTGGGCTGTTTCAAGATCCAGCTCGGGCAGCATGACACGGGTAGTGTAGTTTCCGTAGAGCTTCCCGTCGTCTCCCCAGATTGACCAGTCAAAAATGGCGTTTTCTTCAAATTGGATCTGGCTGCCTTTTGTTAGGCCTGGCATATGATTGGGTGCATTGGCGAGTTGTCCGATAAATGTAGACCCCTCGCGGCTGACAGAGTCGACCCAGATAATCTCTTCTTCGGTGTTTGGTGCATCGACGGGGACGGAGACTTTCAACATGCTCGTCGGGTGCAGGCTATTGTCCGGTTGCGTAACAGCGGAAAGAAACTTCGGTAGGGTTATTCGTGCCTCAACGATGGCTTGTTCCATTTCTGGATGGCGCTCTCCAAAGGTATAAAGTGGGTCCCCAGCCCAGGACGTCATAACGGAAGTGGCCGTTAGGGCAAGCGCTGCAACAATTGATTTCAGCATCTATAAAACCTCAAAAAAAATCCTGCGAAGGCAGAGGCCCCCGCAGGATTGGATCTTAGTGCTGATTGCTGGCGTTATTCCAGCTCGATCAGCAGGTCTTTTGCGTCGATCTGACCGCCGGCCTGAATATGAACCGCGGTGATGGTGGCGTCGCGTTCAGCGTGGATGCCGGTTTCCATCTTCATCGCTTCAATTGTCAGCAGCAGGTCACCTTCTTTGACCTCTTGTCCCGGCTGAACCGCAACCGAGGCCACAACACCCGGCATCGGCGCGCCGATGTGGTTGGCATTGCCTGCTTCGGCCTTTTTATTGGCAGCCTGGGTTGCGGCCACCTTGCGGTTTGGCACTCGGATCACACGGGGCTGACCGTTGAGTTCGAAGAAGACTTTGACCTCTCCTTTGTCGTCGGTCTCACCAATCGCCTGCAGGCGGATTTCCAGGGTTTTGCCCGGAGCGATTTCTGCGGTGATCTCTTCGCGCGGTGTCATGCCGTAAAAGAAGGTCTTGGTCGGCAGCGCACGAACCGGACCATAGGTGCGGTGACGGCCCATATAGTCGAGGAAAACCTTGGGATACATCAGGTAGCCGTTGAGATCTTCGTTATCGACGGCAAAGCCTTCGAGTTCCGCAGACAGATCCTTGCGGGTCTGCTCCAGATCGATCGGGGCCAGGTGGGCACCGGGGCGGGCGGTGTTGGGGGCGTCGCCTTTCAGCACCTTGTTCACGATGCCTTCAGGGAAGCCACCGGGAGGCTGGCCCAGGTTGCCGCGCATCATATCCACAACCGAGTCGGGGAAGGCCACATCATTTGTGGGGCTTTCCACCTCTTCGCGGGTGATGTTCTGGCTGACCATCATCAGCGCCATGTCACCCACAACCTTGGAGGAGGGGGTCACTTTTACGATGTCACCAAACATCTGGTTGGCGTCCGCATAGGCTTGCGCCACTTCGCTCCAGCGCTCTTCAAGGCCGAGGCTGCGCGCCTGGGCTTTGAGGTTGGTGAACTGGCCACCGGGCATCTCGTGCAGATACACCTCAGAGGCCGGGGCCTGAAGGCCGCTTTCAAAGGCGACATACTGGCCGCGCACCTGTTCCCAGTAACCTGAGATTTCGCGGATCTTGGCGATATCGAGACCGGTGTCGCGGTCGGTGTTTTTCAGACCTTCCACGATGGAGCCAAGGCAGGGCTGCGAGGTGCCGCCTGAGAAGGCGTCCATTGCTGCATCCACCGCGTCAACACCAGCATCAGCTGCGGCGAGAATGGTCGCGCCGGCAATGCCTGAGGTGTCATGGGTGTGGAAGTGGATCGGCAGGCCGACCTCTTCTTTCAGCGCTTTCACCAGAACCCGAGCAGAGGCTGGTTTCAGCAGGCCTGCCATGTCTTTCAGACCAAGAACATGGGCACCGGCGGCTTCCAGCTCTTTGGCCATGCCAACATAGTATTTGATGTCATATTTGGCGCGCGCCGGATCAAGGATATCACCGGTGTAGCAGATGGTGCCTTCGCAGATCTTGCCGCTATCGACCACCGCATCCATGGCAACGCGCATGTTTTCCACCCAGTTCAGGCTGTCAAACACGCGGAACACATCAACACCCGAAGTGGCAGCCTGTTTTACAAAGCTTTCAACCACATTGTCGGGGTAGTTGGTGTAGCCCACGCCGTTGGATGCGCGCAGCAACATCTGTGTCATCAGGTTTGGCATGGCGTCGCGCAGATCGCGCAGGCGCTGCCAGGGGCATTCCTGCAAGAAGCGATAAGCCACATCAAAGGTCGCACCGCCCCAGCATTCAACCGAGAACAGCTGGCTGAGGTTTTGCGCATAAGCAGGCGCAACCTTGATCATATCATGCGAGCGCATGCGGGTCGCCAGCAGCGACTGGTGGCCGTCACGCATGGTGGTGTCGGTCAACAAGAGCTGACGCTGGGCTTTCATCCAGTCAGCAACTGCCTGTGCGCCTTTTTGCTCCAGCAGGTTGCGGGTGCCGTAGGGGGTGTTGCCCGCTTCGATCTTGGGCGCGCGGGGCTCTTTTACATCGGCTGCGGGTTTGGCACGGCCCTCGGTTTCCGGATGGCCGTTCACGGTGATGTCGGCGATATAGTTCAGAACTTTGGTGCCACGGTCGCGACGCTTGGCAAAGTGGAACAGATCCGGGGTCTCATCGATGAATTTGGTGGTGTATTCATTGCTGAGGAAGGTCGGATGCTTCAGCAGGTTTTCCACAAAGGCGATGTTTGTAGACACGCCACGTACACGGAATTCACGCAGAGCGCGGTCCATACGGGCGATGGCCTTTTCGGGCGTTGGGGCCCAGGCGGTCACTTTGGTCAGCAGGCTGTCATAGTACCGGGTGATCACCCCACCTGAGTAAGCGGTGCCGCCATCAAGACGGATGCCCATGCCGGTGGCGCTGCGGTAGGCTGCGATACGGCCATAATCCGGGATGAAGTTGTTCAGCGGATCTTCTGTGGTGACGCGGGTCTGCAGCGCGTGACCGTTGAGACGGATTTCATCCTGCGAGGCTTTGCCGGTGGCTTCTGCCAGGGGTTTGCCTTCAGAGATCAGGATCTGCGCCTGAACGATGTCGATGCCGGTGACTTCTTCGGTGACGGTATGTTCCACCTGCACGCGGGGGTTCACTTCAATGAAGTAGAACTTGCCGGTGTTCATATCCATCAGGAATTCAACGGTGCCCGCGCATTGGTAGTTCACATGGGCGCAGATCTTGCGGCCCAGATCACACAGTTCGGTGCGTTGTTCTTCGGTGAGGTAAGGCGCGGGGGCGCGTTCCACCACTTTCTGGTTGCGGCGCTGAACCGAACAGTCACGCTCCCACAGGTGATAGATCTCACCATGTTTGTCACCCAGGATCTGCACCTCAACGTGGCGCGCACGGGTGATCATTTTTTCAAGGTAGCCTTCGCCATTGCCAAATGCGGCTTCGGCTTCGCGGCGGCCTTCGAGTACTTTTTCTTCGAGCTCATCTTCGCTCATGATCGGACGCATGCCGCGTCCGCCACCACCCCAGGAGGCCTTCAGCATCAAAGGATAGCCGACCTCGGCCGCCTCTTTTTTGATGGCTTCCATATCATCGCCCAGCACTTCGGTGGCGGGGATGACGGGAACATTGGCCTCGATCGCAACCTTACGGGCAGAGGCTTTGTCGCCAAGCGCGCGCATGGTTTCTGCCTTGGGGCCGATGAAGGTGATGCCGTTGCGGGCGCAGGCATCTACAAACTCCGGGTTTTCAGACAAAAGACCATAGCCCGGGTGGATCGCATCTGCGCCGCTTTCCTTGGCAACGCGGATGATTTCATCGATCGACAGATAGGCGGCAACAGGGCCAAGACCTTCGCCGATGCGGTAGGCTTCATCAGCTTTGAACCGGTGCAGGCCCAGTTTGTCTTCTTCGGCATAGACCGCAACGGTCTTTTTGCCCATTTCATTGGCTGCCCGCATCACGCGGATCGCAATCTCACCACGGTTTGCGATCAGGATCTTGTTGAAGTCGGTCATTTGTTCCCCCGGTAAACTCGGTTTGGGCGAAAGTGTTAGGTGCAAGAACGGCATCCGTATACTGTCATAATTGGGTATTTAGGTGTCGTTTTTAGGTATTTGCGTTTATTTACAGCGCCTTATTGACTGGTAAATAAAATGTACCAAGACATTTAATTACGTCTCTTTTGCAGTTTTGTGGCGGCTTCAAACGCAAATTGTGCAGTTTAGCGGTATCAAATCGCGAATCACCCATGGCGCTGCTGTGGGTATTTTATGTGAATTTCATCACAGTAGGGCGGTGTTCTTGCAAAGATCTGCATTATTGGGCGCGGCGGTGTGAGTTTTTACAGGCCCTGCGCCTATTTTAGGCGCTGAGCGCGACACGCTCTACCTTTCGGATGTCTGCAAGGTCGCTGATGCCAAGCTGGCCCATATTGGCCAGCAGATCCTGGCGCAAAATATCAATCAAATGCGCGGGGCCTGTGGGTCCGAGTGCGGCGAGCGCAAAGTGAAAGCCGCGTCCAAGCATCACCAGATCAGCGCCAAGCGCGATGGCGCGCAACACATCCAGCCCGGTTTCCACCCCGCTGTCAAAAATAAGCGGCAGCGTAGTGGCGGCCCGGATCGCGGGCAGGGCGTCAATGCTGGCGGGCGCTGCATCGAACTGGCGACCGGCGTGGTTTGACACCCAGATTGCATCCACCCCGCGCTGTTCAAGCTGGCTGGCATCTTCGGCGCGCAGCACGCCTTTTATGATCAGATGGCCATCCCAATGGTCGCGCAGCCAATCGAGGTAATCCCAATCCGGTGAGGTGCGCAGCAGGTAGCCGATATGGGCGGTTGAGGAGCGGACGGTGGACGGACCGCTGGAGGGATCGGTGGTGTATTTATCAAGTGTGCGCATATGTGGCATGCCGCGCCGCGCCATTCCCCAGGCCCAGGCTGGGCGCTGCGCCACCTGCGCCATCAGGCGTGGCGTCAGCCGTGGGGGCTGGGTCAGGCCAGAGCGGGTCTGGCGTTCACGACGCGAGGCTACGGGCACATCCACGGTCAGAACCAGCGTGTGAAACCCGGCTGCCTTGGCGCGTTGCAACATGTCTTTTCGGATGTCGGGATCTTTGGGGGGATAAAGCTGAAACCAGCCGTGTTGGCCAAACTGGTCTTTCAGATCTTCGGGGCTTTGGCTGGCGACGGTTGATAACCCATAGGGCAGGCCTGCGTCCCGTGCGGCACGGGCGAGATGGCCTTCGGCGTCGGGCCAGATCAGCCCAGACATGCCCAAGGGGGCCATGCCCAGCGGCACCGGCAGGGCGTGGCCAAGAAATTGGGTTTCAAGGCTGCACTCCAGCGGCCCATGCAGAACAGAGGGCAGAAAGCCGATCCGATCCAGTGCCGCGCGATTGCGCCGCTTGCAGTATTCCTGCCCGGTGCCGCTGTCGAGGTACTCCCAAACGAATTTGGGCAGGCGGCGGCGCGCGCGGTGGCGCAGGTCTTCGAGAGCAGGGTAGCGGTTGTGCAGCGTCATGGCTGCATCATTGATCTATTTGCCGCTTTGTCCAGTACCTTCTGACTGTCTTATGCAGCGGCCATACGGGTGAAACTTGCAAGGAATTCGCGCACTAGCCCGCGCACCTTTGGGCAATCTCCACGTTCAGGGCTGTTCATTGGCAAAAGCGTGTCAATTGACATCACCGCCTCATGTGCCTGTTGTGGTAGCTGTTCGGGGTAAAATAGGCTCATCTTCCAGTCGGGGAAGGCGCGGGTTTTGATCTCGCTGCTAGAGAGCAGCCGCATGCCGCCGTGGCGGGTATCTTGCTGGATGCGGGCGAAACAATGATCCACCGCGGTTTCGGGACCTTCGAGCACCTGAAAGAAACGCCCCTGCATAAAGATTAGCAACCCGGTGAGCCCGGCGCTTTTGTTGCGTTCCTGGGCGCGGGCAACCATTGCGGCAACTTCGTTATGGGACATGTTGCGGGTCAGTTGGCTCAGATAAATCAATCTATGCATAGGGCCTCCAAATTATGTGTTGCTGCGGGATTCTCCGGCTGTGATGTGTTGTGAATTCAGTTTAAGGGGAAAACGCAGGCGTTGCGTGCGCGTAAAAGGCGAGCGCAGCCCCCTTTCGTACAAGGGCGCATACAGAAGTAGGTGTCTTTGTGCGCGCCGGGCGCGATGTATTGCGCGTGATGCTGGACTATCAGATGGGCGGGCCGGGCAGCAGGCTGGTGATCAGGACACTGTTAGCGTGTCCGGATCCCAGGATAGATCGAGGCTGAGCGTCAGCCGATGGATGCGTTTGTGCAGACTGGGTTCATTCACGCGGGTGGACCAGCGTCTGAGCGGGATGACCCAGCTGTCACCCAGCCCATCGATCAGCACAAATTGCGGTTTGCCGTCCCGCGTGCCAAGCACCACATTATCCGCATTCAGATCATTTACACGTACGTGATATTTAAACATATCGCGCGCGAACTGGTTCAAAAGCTCCATATGCGGCGCCAGTTCGCCGTGCGCTACCAGTGATTTGAGTGTGGGCGCCGTGTTCTTATCCCCCATCTGAATGCGTTCACAGACCATGCCAAGACCCATGTCTGTTTCCACCAATCCCCATTGGTGGGCTAGCGGCGGATTAAGTTCTGGGTTTTTTAGCTCAACCATTGTGCGCAGGTAGCTGTCGTATTCGCGAAATAGGAAGCGATACAGGGTCATCGGGAATCGTCGACGGATAACCCCCTTTAACCCTTTGCGATTTCTCTTCCGGTCCAGGCTGTGGAGGACTTTGATCAGGCGGTCCTTGCGACCCGGAAAAATATATACGCTGCGATTGCCGCCGCGGGCGATGGGGGACGAGTTTGAGAGAACAATCATGTTGCAATAGCTGGTTCGAAGTTTGTTTTGTAAGTGAAACACACAAAAAACGAGGGGGTGCGACCGGATAGCGCGAGTGGCGAGGGTCAAAAATTACAAATGTCACATATTTGATACATTTATATGAGCCAGCCGATCACGCCTTTTGTGCAATGACAATTTTCGAACAAAGAAAGAACAAGTCTTCACCTTCGCGTTCATGCGCTGTAGTTTATCTTCATGAGCAGCTTTGACGAAATGGACGCCTTTGAGGGCGCATCGCTTTCCACCCGCGCTATGGCGGCGCGGCCTACGCCTTATCTTGATGGGCTGAACCCGGCCCAGCGGGAGGCAGTGGAATGTCTGGATGGACCTGTGCTGATGCTTGCAGGCGCGGGCACAGGCAAGACCAAGGCGTTGACGACGCGGATTGTGCATCTGCTCAACACCAATAGTGCGCGCCCGAATGAGATTCTGGCGGTGACCTTCACCAATAAAGCTGCGCGTGAGATGAAAGAGCGCGTCGGCAATATGCTGGGGGGCGCGATTGAAGGCGTGCCGTGGCTTGGCACTTTCCATTCTATCTGTGTGAAAATCCTGCGCCGCCATGCTGAATTGATCGCAATGGATGACAGCAATGGGGTGATTGAGGATGCGCGACCTGCGCTGCATCTGAAATCAAACTTCACCATTCTCGACACCGATGATCAGGTGCGATTGTTGAAGCAGCTCATTCAGGCCAACGGTATTGATGATAAACGCTGGCCCGCGCGCGCGCTTGCCAGTGTGATTGATGATTGGAAAAACCGCGCGTTGACGCCGGATCGGGTGCCAACGGCTGATGCGGGTGCGTTTAACAACAAGGGCCCCGATCTTTATAAACAGTATCAGCGTCGGCTGCTTGAACTGAATGCAGTCGATTTTGGTGATTTGCTGCTGCATGTGGTGACGATTTTCCAGACCCATGCGGATGTGCTGACGCAGTATCAGCGCTGGTTCCGCTATATCATGGTGGACGAATATCAAGATACCAACGTGGCGCAGTATCTGTGGCTGCGCCTGCTGGCGAGCGCCCATCACAATATCTGCTGCGTTGGCGATGATGATCAGTCGATCTATGGCTGGCGCGGTGCCGAAGTGGGCAATATCTTACGGTTTGAAAAGGATTTTCCTGGCGCAAAGACCGTGCGGCTGGAGCAGAACTATCGATCAACCGCGCATATTCTGGCGGCGGCCTCCAATGTGATCCGGGGCAATCAGGGGCGGCTGGGCAAGGAGCTATGGACCGCGGCAGAAGGCGGCGAGAAAGTGCGCCTGATCGGCCATTGGGACGGTGAAGAGGAGGCGCGTTGGATCGGTGAAGAAATCGAATCCATGCAGCGCGGCAGCCGTGGCGTGCGCCCAATGGGTTTGAACCAAATGGCGATTCTGGTGCGTGCATCGCATCAGATGCGCGCCTTTGAAGATCGTTTTCTGACCATTGGTCTGCCATACCGCGTCATTGGTGGCCCGCGGTTTTATGAGCGGTTGGAAATTCGCGATGCCATGGCCTATTTCCGGGTGGTGACATCGCCCGATGATGGGCTGGCATTTGAACGGATCGTCAACACGCCAAAACGCGGCCTTGGCAATAAGGCGCAGCAGACCATTCAGAATACCGCGCGCGAAAATGGCGTGTCTTTGGTGGAAGGGGCGCGGATCGCAGTTGAGAGCGGGTTGATCAAGGGCAAGGGCGGCGCGGCTTTGCGCACACTTGTCGATGATATCGCGCGCTGGGGCCGGATGGCGGGGGATGGGGGTGTCACCCATATGGAGCTCGCTGAAATCATCCTGGATGAAAGCGGCTACACCACCATGTGGCAAAACGACAAAACGCCCGAGGCTCCGGGGCGGCTTGAAAATCTGAAGGAACTGGTCAAGGCGTTGGAATCTTTTGAAAACCTGCAAGGGTTTTTGGAGCACGTCAGCCTGGTTATGGACAATGACAAACAGGATGCTGAGGAGAAAGTCAGCATTATGACCCTCCATGCCGCCAAAGGTCTGGAGTTCCCTGCGGTGTTTTTGCCCGGCTGGGAAGATGGGCTGTTTCCGTCGCAGCGTTCGATGGATGAAAGCGGCCTTAAGGGGCTCGAAGAAGAGCGGCGGCTGGCCTATGTGGGCATTACCCGCGCCGAAGAGGTTTGCACAATTTCATTTGCGGGCAATCGCCGGGTGTTTGGCCAGTGGCAATCACAGCTTCCGTCGCGTTTTGTCGATGAGCTGCCGGAGGACCATGTAGAGGTACTGACACCACCGGGCCTCTATGGGGGTGGCTATGGCGCAGCGGCGCCTGCTGCCTCGTCAATCGATCAGCGGGTTGCGGATGCGGATGCCTATAATTCGCCGGGCTGGAAGCGCATGCGTGCGCGTGCTGGCAGCCATGAAACATCAACTTCACCCAGCAAAAAGCCGGTGATTGAGCTGAGCGCGGTTGCGTCCTTTACCCTGGGGGATCGGGTGTTTCACCAGAAATTCGGCTATGGCGCAGTGATTGGTATCGAGGGCGACAAGCTTGAGGTCGATTTTGAAAAGGCAGGCGTCAAAAAAGTGGTGTCGCGCTTTGTGAGTTCGGACGGGGACGTGCCGTTTTAAGCGTCAAGCAGGCTGAAGTACGATTTTTAACACAATGCGCCCGCCGGTTTCGGCGGGTGTTTTTTTGGTGCTACCGCAGGGCGGAAGCAGGCACGCATTTGGCTGAGGGGAAGGCATAAAAAAACGGCGGCACCAGGGAGGAGGAGGGGTGCCGCCGTTCTTTGTAACATCAGAGCAAGGGAGGAGGAGGCCCTGATGTATGTCTGGCCAATTGGCCGTAGTAGGGAGCGGCGACATCAGGGAGGAGGAGGAGGATGTCGCCGCTGAAAACAGACCCAAGGGAGGAGGAGGAGGGCCTGATCTCTATTTAAATACCGTCGTAGGCCGCCTCAAGTGCGACACGTTTGATCATGCTCCGGTGTAGGCCAAGATCTGCCAATTCCCGGTTGCTCAGCGAACGAAGCTCATTCAACGCAGTGCGGTATGTGCGAAAGGCTTTCAACTTCTTGATAGCGATATCCAGAACTGAGTTGCCTGCAGGGGCTTTCAGGGAGCTATGTTGAAGTGCGGTGGCCATTTCGACGTGTCCGTTGTGTTGTCTTGCGTTCGTTTGTTGAGACTAAGATAGCCGATTGCTGCGGCTGCACAATGGATGAGTCAACAAGCCCGCTATGCGCAAAATGCATGGGTTGTTTATTCAAAGTATCGAATAAATTCGAAGAATAGCTTCGTTTCATTCCAAAAGATGAGTTTTGGCTAAATATTTGACAGCCCAATTTGGCCAAACCCAAATTCTTGCAAATTTGGTGTCTTGGGTCTTGTGCGGTGACAGATTATATGAGCCAAAACCCAGGAGAGCACTGTGGCAAAATTGGAAGACCTGATTCGAGATGTTCTGGAAAACCTGCCGTTTCCCGGTGACGGGGGCTTGGTTTCCAATGATGTGCTGCGGGCGCTGCGGGCCGAAGATGGTAAGGTCAGCATGGTGTTTGAGGCGCCGAGTGCCAAAATCGCCGAGCTGATGGAGCCTTTGCGGCGCGGGGCCGAAGCGGCTGTGCTGTCGCTTGAGGGCGTGAGTTCCGTCTCTATTGTAATGACGGCGCATCAAGGTGAGGCTGAGCAGCCTGCCGCCGCTCCGCAGTTGCGCCTTGGCCGCCACATGCAGACCCAGCGCGGGCCGATGCGTCCGTCGGGGGTTAAGCGCCTTATTGCGATTGGGTCTGGCAAGGGCGGGGTTGGTAAATCCACGGTGAGTTCCAATCTTGCGGTGGCGCTGGCGCGTCAGGGGCGCAAGGTGGGGCTGTTGGATGCTGATATATATGGGCCAAGCCAGCCGCGGATGATGGGGGTGCAGGGGCAGCTCTCATTGGGGGATAATCAAAACATCAATCCGGTGCAGGCCCATGGGGTGACTGTGATGTCGATTGGCATGATGGTTGAGGAAGATGAGGCCGTCATCTGGCGTGGGCCGATGCTGAAAGGTGCAATGCAGCAGATGCTGACCCAGGTGAACTGGGGAGAGCTTGATGTGTTGTTGGTGGATCTGCCACCGGGCACTGGTGATGTGCAGCTGACCCTATGTGGCAAATCCGATTTGGATGGGGCGATTGTGGTTAGTACGCCGCAGGACGTGGCCCTGATTGATGCGCGCAAGGCGCTGACGATGTTTGAAAAGCTGCGCACCCCGGTGCTTGGTATGATTGAGAACATGTCCCATTTCTGCTGCCCGGATTGTGGTGGCGAATATCACATCTTTGGCCATGGTGGTGTTGCGGATGCGGCCGAAGAGCTGGACCTGCCATTGCTGGCCATGTTGCCGATTGATCTGGAAACCCGGCTTGCCGGGGATCAGGGGCGTCCCGTTGCGCTGGAAGATGGCGCTATGGGGCGCGCCTATATGCAGATGGCGCAGAAGCTGATCAAAGACGGCGTTCTGTAGCGCATTGTGGCCCACGTCTGTGCGATGTGCGGCGCTGGTCCCATGATTTCCCCATGAAACCTTGGTATTTTGTCTCGGTTTTGGGAATTCATGGGATCCATGGGAATTCATGGGCCAATTGGGGCTGAGTTGGGCCGTAGGGGTGAATTCGCGCTCTAATTTTCAAAACGAATCACTTCGGATCGCATTTTTGCATCGCTATGCCCTGTGTTTTTGGGAACACATGGAGAACACGTGCGGAGGTGCCTTGGTAGGGTGATTGCTCCTTCAGATCACGTGGGAATTTATGGGAGGTTTTTGAAAGCTCTCGAATGTCTATATATCGCGTCCGTTTGCGTCGATTATACACAATAACGTGTATGTCGAAAGAATCGGAGCCTTGTGAGTCAAATATCTATCCAAATTTAAAGGCGACTCCGGTCATTTTCTGAAAATAAAGGTTGTCATCCCATTAATTCCCATAGTATCCCTTATTCATCGACTGAGACGGAGAGCAGGGGCATCTAAACGACCCCGACCACAATAATAAGCAGGTTTCATACAGGCCTTCGCTTTCATCGAAAAACAAGAGATCCGGCGCGCGGGCGAGCAGACATCCCCCCAGGTGGCGCGCGCAGTCGGACACCCCGCTCAGCGGGACGTGGAGGCGGGTTGATCAGTGGCAGCAGATCAACTCGCCCCTTTTAATTTTGGGGGACGGGACAGCGCGAAGCGCGAACGAAGGAGCGGTCTTTTGGGTCGCATGTTCAGAGGCGAAGGCCACCATAAGGTGGACACGAAGGGGCGGGTGTCGATTCCGGCCTCCTTTCGCCGTGTGCTCGAAGCTGCTGACCCAAATTGGCAATCCGGTGATAATCCAGAGCTTGTGATCGTCTATGGTGACGAGCGCCGCAAGTTTCTTGAGGTTTACACCATCGAAGCCATCAATGAGGTGGATGAAAAGATTGCAGCCTTGCCGCGCGGCTCCATGCAGCGCAAGATGTTGCATCGCATGTTCCATGGCCAGTCCTTCCCTACAACTGTGGATGAGACCGGACGCCTGGTTCTGCCCGCCAAGCTGCGCAACAAAATCGAACTGGAAAAAGAAGCCTTTTTCATTGCAGCCGGTGACACGTTCCAGATTTGGAATCCGGACGTCTATGAAGCCGAAGAACTGGCGCAAAGCGAAAAATGGATGGAAGAGCTGCCCGAGGACTTTGATCCAACGGAGTTCCTGGATGGTATCTGAGGGAATTAAGTGATGACAGAAACAGGGGATAAGGCGCCACATATTCCGGTCCTGTTGCGGCCGTTGCTTGCGGCGGTTGCCCCGGTTTCTGGACGCTGGCTGGATGGAACCTTTGGTGCCGGTGGCTATTCGCGCGGACTGTTGGAAGCAGGCGCCGATCAGGTGATTGGTGTGGATCGCGACCCGCTTGCCTTTGATATGGCTGCGGCCTGGAAAGACCAGTATGGCGACCGTCTGGTGCTGCAGGCCGGTGTGTTTTCCAAGATGGATGACTACGCGCAGGATCTGGATGGCGTCGTGCTTGATCTTGGGGTGTCGTCGATGCAGCTCGATCTGGCAGAGCGCGGGTTCTCCTTTATGAAAGATGGCCCGCTGGATATGCGCATGTCGCAATCCGGGCCAAGCGCTGCAGATCTGGTGGCGGAACTTGATGAGGTTCAGCTGGCGGATATTCTTTTTACCTTTGGTGAAGAGCGCGCAAGCCGCCGTATTGCCAAATCGATTGTAAAAGAGCGCGCGATTGAGCCAATCACCACCACGTTGCGTCTGGCGCGGATCATTGAAGGCTGTCTGCCACGTCCTAAACCGGGCCAGTCGCATCCGGCGACGCGCAGTTTTCAGGCGCTGCGCATTGCGGTGAACGCTGAATATGAAGAGCTGTTTCAGGGGCTTTTGGCGGCGGAACGCGCGCTGAAACCCGGTGGGCTGTTGGCGGTTGTGACCTTTCATTCGGTCGAAGATCGCATGGTCAAACGTTTCTTCCAGCACCGGGCGGGGCGCACGGGACGCGCCAATCGTTATGCGCCGGAAATTGAAGAGACCCCCAATCAATTTGAACTGGTCACCCGCAAGGCCGTTGGGCCGGATGATCAGGAATTGGATGAAAACCCACGTGCGCGTTCGGCGCGCCTGCGGGTGGGGCGGCGCACGGGGGCTGCGCCCGAAGCGATTTCGCCCAAAGAACTTGGTATGCCATTGTTGAAAGAGGAGCGCAGATGAGAACGCTTCTGTATATTGCCACAGCGATTTCCGTCTTTTGTCTGGCGTTCTGGGCCTATCAGGAAAACTACGCCACCCAGCAGGTGTTGAAAGACACCCGCAAGCTGCAGCGCCAGATCGGCGCGGCGCAGGCCCGGCTGAGTGTGTTGCGGGCGGAATGGGCCTATTTGAACCGGCCAGACCGGTTGCGTGAACTGGCTGAGCTGAACTACGACCGGCTTGGCCTGTTGCCGCTGCGCCCGGATCAATTTGGCCAGGTGGGTGAGATCGCCTTCCCTGAGCAGGAAATCGAAATCGAAAACGGGGTGGTGGTCTCCACCTTGAACGCGGAGCGCCTGCCATGATCCGCAAACCGCTGCGCCCGCTTGCCCGTGTTCTGGCTGCCCGCGCCAAAGGCGAAAACCCCGATGTGATCGAACGCGAGAACCTGCGCGAACGTCACGCTCAAATGGAGGTGAGATCGCGACAGCGTGCCGAGGGGCGTTTGCTGGTGCTTGGGGTGTTTTTTATCTGCGCTTATGCTGCAATTGCTGGGCGTATGGGAATGATGGCCACCGCAGAACCGGCTGAGCCTTTGGCCAATGTCGCAGGTAGCGCCATTGCGATGCAGCGCGCCGATATTGTGGACCGTCATGGTCGCATTCTGGCAACGAACTTTGAAACGCACTCGCTTTATGCGCAGCCACCGCAGATGATTGACCCGGTGATTGCCGCTGAAAAACTGGTTGAGGTCTTTCCCGACCTTGAGCGCGACGAGCTGGTTGAGAATTTCACCGGCAAGCGCAAGTTCCTGTGGATCAAGAAAAAGATCAGCCCCGAGCAAAAACAGGCCGTGCATGATATTGGCGATCCCGGCCTGATGTTTGGCCCGCGCGAGATGCGCTTGTATCCCAATGGCCATCTGGCGGCCCATGTTCTGGGCGGTGCAAGCTTTGGCGTTGAGGGGGTGAATGCCGCCGAGGTCAAAGGCGTTGCGGGTGTTGAAAAGCAGTTTGATGACTATCTGCGCGATCCGGCCAATGGCAACGCGCCGCTTGAACTGTCGCTGGATCTGTCAGTGCAGGCCGCAGCCGAACAGGTGCTTGATGGCGGCATGAAGCTGATGAATGCCAAAGGCGCGACGTCGATCCTGATGGATGCGCATACCGGTGAGGTGATCTCGGTCGTGTCGCTGCCGGATTTTGATCCCAATGATCGGCCACGTCCGCCCACCGATGGGTTTGACCCTTCGGTCAGCCCGCTGTTTAACCGGGCGGTGCAGGGGGTCTATGAGCTGGGCTCAACCTTTAAAATCTTTGCCACCGCACAGGCGATCGATCTGGGGCTGGTGGGGCCAGAGACCATCATTGATACCAAAGGTCCGCTGCGCTGGGGCAAACACGCCATTCGCGATTTTCGCCACTATGGCAACGCCTTGTCGGTCACTAAAATTATCGTCAAATCCTCCAATATCGGCACTGCGCGCCTGGCGCAGCAGATCGGTGTGGCGCAGCAGCGTTCCTTCCTGGATCAGCTGGGTCTTTTGGAGCCGACACCGGTTGAAATCGTCGAAGCCCAGGGTGGCCAGCCATTGCTGCCGCCAAACTGGTCTGAACTTTCGGCGATGACGATCTCTTATGGGCATGGCATTTCCACCAGCCCGATGCACCTGGCGGCGGGCTATGCGGCGATTGCCAATGGTGGGCACTATGTGGCGCCGACGTTGCTGAAACAGGACGGGCCGCAATATGGCCACCGGGTGATGTCTGAACGTGCAGCGCGGGAATCGCAGATCATGCTACGCAAAGTGGTGACCGAGGGCACCGCCTCCTTTGGTGAGGTTCCGGGTTATCAAGTGGCGGGTAAAACCGGCACCGCCGATAAGCCGCGCCCACAGGGGGGCTACTACGAAGACAAGGTGATCGCGACATTCGCCACCATGTTCCCGGCCGATAATCCCGAATATGTGCTGGTGGTTACATTGGATGAGCCATCTATCGTAGCCCATGGCGAAGAACGCCGCACCGCAGGCTGGACCGCTGTGCCGGTGGCCGCCGAAATGGTGGGCCGTCTTGCACCGCTTTTGGGGCTGAGACCACGCGTTGAACCTGCTGCGCTGAGTGATATAACCCTGACCTCCAATTGATCTGCGAGGGCGCGAGATGAGCAATGCAACACAACGGCCGCTGAGCCAGCTGGGTCTCACGGCGCGCGGTGGCAGTGATCCCCTTATTCACGGGCTTGCCACCGACAGTCGCAAGGTTTCTGAGGGGTTTCTTTTTGCTGCATTGCCAGGATCCCAGGTGCATGGCGCGCGCTTTGTGCCGATGGCGCTGGAACTGGGGGCGGCTGCGATCCTGACCGATGTGGATGGGGCGGCGCTGATTGCGGATCAGATCGGTGATGATGTGGCGCTGGTTGTGGTGGAAGACCCTCGCCAGTCTCTGTCTGGCGCAGCCGCGCTTTGGTATGGGGCGCACCCCGATACAATGGTTGCGGTGACCGGCACCAATGGCAAAACCTCGGTGGCGACATTTGTGCGTCAGATCTGGGAGGCGCTGGGGCACGCTGCGATCAATGTGGGAACCACCGGCATCGAAGGCGCGTGGAGCCATCCGCTGCATCACACAACACCAGATCCTATCACATTACACGCGGCATTGGCTGAGGCTGCAGAGGCTGGCATCACCCACGCCGCGATGGAAGCCTCATCGCATGGGTTGGATCAGCGGCGGTTGCATGGGGTGCATCTGGCCGCGGCCGGGTTCACCAATTTCACCCAGGATCATCTGGATTACCACGAAACATTTGATGCCTATTTTGCCGCCAAGGCCAGCCTGTTTCGTTCTGTGCTGCCCGAAGACGGGGTGGCAGTGATCAATATGAACGACGAGCGCGGTGTGGAAATGCGCGCCGTTGCTGCTGCCAAGGGGCAGGAGGTGCTGACTGTTGGCCTCGGGCTTGGTGATCTGGCTCTGGTGGGCACCCGTTATGATGCCTCAGGTCAGGATATTCGGTTTACCTGGCATGACACGCCGCATGTGGTGCGGCTCAATCTGATTGGGGGCTTTCAGGCGGAGAACGTGCTGCTGGCGGCGGGGCTGGTGATTGCCAGCGGCGAAGCGCCCAACGATGTCTTTATGGTATTGCCGCAGCTTGCCACCGTGCGTGGGCGCATGCAGCTTGCGGCAACGCGCGACAATGGCGCAACCGTGTTTGTGGACTACGCCCATACGCCGGATGCGGTAGCGACCGCCATTCAGGCCCTGCGCCCACATGTGATCGGTCGCCTTATCGCTATTGTTGGCGCCGGTGGCGATCGCGACACCAGCAAGCGCCCGTTGATGGGTGCGGCGGCTCATAAACACGCCGATATGGTGATTGTCACCGATGACAACCCGCGCAGCGAAGACCCGGATGCAATCCGCGCCGCTGTGATGGGCGGTGCGCCTGGGGCGCATAATATTGGTGACCGGGCCGAAGCGATTTTGCGCGGCGTGGATATGCTGCAGGCGGGGGATGCGCTGATTATCTGTGGCAAGGGCCATGAAAGCGGACAGGTTGTTGGCGATCAGGTGCTGCCTTTTGATGATGTGGAACAGGCCAGCATGTCAGTTGCGGCTCTGGATGGGAGGCTTGCGTAATGCTGTGGACCGCAGAAGAAGCGCAGCGCGCCACGGGTGGCCGCGTACAGGGCGATTGGGCAGTGTCTGGGATCTCCATCGATACCCGCACGATTGAAACGGGTGATCTGTTTGTGGCGCTGAAGGCCGCGCGCGATGGCCATGATTTTGTGGCGCAGGCTTTGGTAAAAGGCGCGGGGGCGGCACTGGTGTCGCGTGTGCCTGACGGCGTGTCTGCTGATGCGCCCTTGCTGATTGTGGATGACGTGCAGACCGGTCTTGAGGCGCTGGGGCGCGCGGCGCGGGCGCGGACATCGGCCAAGGTTGTGGCGGTGACCGGATCTGTTGGCAAAACCTCAACCAAGGAAATGCTGGCCGCGATGTTGCAAGATCAGGGCAAGACCCATGCAGCCGTGGCGAGCTATAACAACCACTGGGGCGTGCCGCTGACGCTGGCGCGGATGCCGCGTGACACAGACTTTGCCGTGATCGAAATCGGCATGAACCACCCCGGTGAAATTGCGCCGCTGGCGCAGCAGGCACAGCCGCATGTGGCGATGGTGACCACAGTTGCGGCGGTGCATCTTGAAGCTTTTGAAGATGTTGCAGGCATTGCTCGCGAAAAGGCGGCGGTCACATCTGGCCTGCTGCCCGGCGGGGTTGCGGTGCTGAATGCGGATGTGGACACCGCAGATGTTTTGCGCGCCGAAACAGCAGGTTGTGATCAGCGCTGGTTTGGCCAGGTGGCGGAAAACCAGCTGCATTCGGTTGAGTCCACAACTGATGGTCTGCGCGCCCGTGTGTCTGTTGCGGGCCGAGAGCATGCATTGAATATACAGTCACAGGGGGCACATTTTGCCATGAACGCGCTTGGCGCTTTGGTCTGTGTTGATGCGCTTGGGGCTGATGTTGCGCGTGCGGTTGCAAGCCTTGCGCTGTGGTCGCCGGTCAAGGGGCGCGGTGCGCGGCTGGAGCTGGACTGGCACGGTGGCGTGCTGACCGTTTTGGATGACAGTTATAATGCCAACCCGACTTCGGTGGGGGCGGCGCTTGCGGTGCTGGCGCAGTCCAAGGGGCGCAAGATTGCGATTCTTGGTGATATGAAAGAGCTGGGGCCCGAGGAAAAACAGATGCATGCGGCGCTGGCCGCGCTGGACGCGATGCAGGCGATTGATACCGTGCATTGTGTGGGCCCGTTGATGGCACATCTGCACGCGGCGTTGCCGGTCGAAAAACGAGGCGCGCAGTGGCAATCAACCGCCGAGGCCCTCGCAGACCTTCCGTCACAATTGAAGGCGGGCGATATCTTGCTTGCCAAAGGCTCGCTTAGTGTCGGGCTTGGAAAGCTGGTTGACGTGCTCAGGGATATGAGCGATGCCCGCGCGAATTGAAACCACAGGGAATAGGATTAAAACCCCATGTTATATTGGCTGACCGCTCTCTCAGATGGCGGCGATGTTTTCAACCTGTTCCGCTATATTACCTTTCGCGCCGGCGGTGCCTTTCTGACCGCGCTGATCTTTGGCTTTCTGTTTGGAAAACCTCTGATCAATGTGCTGCGCAAAAAGCAGGGCAAAGGCCAGCCAATTCGTGATGACGGCCCCGAAAGCCACCTCTCCAAGGCGGGCACCCCCACCATGGGCGGGCTGCTGATTGTGGGTGCGCTGGTCACCAGCACGCTGATGTGGGGGCGGCTCGATAACCCCTATGTGTGGATGGTGCTTCTGGTGACGCTTGGCTTTGGCATGATTGGTTTTGCGGATGATTACGCCAAAGTCTCCAAGCAAAATACCAAAGGGGTGTCGGGCAAGGTACGTCTTGCGCTTGGTGTGCTGATTGCGGTGCTGGCCACAGCCTGGGCCACCTATTTCCATCCCGAAGGGCTGCAAAACCAGCTGGCTCTGCCGATCTTCAAGGACACGTTGGTCAACCTTGGCCTGTTTTATATTCCCTTTGGCATCTGTGTGATCGTTGGGTCCGCTAATGCGGTCAACCTGACCGACGGGCTTGATGGTCTGGCGATTATGCCTGCGATGATTGCAGGCGTGACGCTGGGGGTGATTGCCTATGTGGTAGGGCGCGCGGATTTCACCGAATACCTTGATGTGCACTACGTGGAAGACACCGGTGAGATCTTTATCTTCACCATGGCGCTGTTTGGCGCGGGGCTCGGTTTCCTGTGGTATAATGCGCCGCCTGCGGCTGTGTTTATGGGCGATACCGGTTCGCTTGCTTTGGGTGGTGCGCTGGGGGCAATTGCGGTTGCAACCAAACACGAGCTGGTGCTGGCGATTGTTGGTGGCCTCTTTGTTGTTGAGGCGCTTTCGGTCATTATTCAGGTGTTCTATTTCAAACGCACCGGCAAACGTGTGTTCCTGATGGCACCGATCCACCACCACTATGAGAAAAAAGGCTGGGCTGAGCCCACCATTGTGATCCGCTTTTGGATCATCGCGCTGATCCTTGCGATGATTGGTCTGGCGACACTGAAAGTACGTTGATCCAGATGATAGCTGATCAGAGGAGGGCTGCCCAAACGGGTGGCCCTTTTTCCTTTGGGTGGCTTGCAAGTTTTTGCAATCTCGGTACAGGGTTGCTGCAGCAAAGATATGAGGTGGCAGATGATCCCGGTGGTAGGTTTCAAAGGCGCGCAGGTGGCGGTTCTGGGATTGGGGCGGTCTGGCCTCGCAACGGCGCGGGCGCTGGCTGCGGGTGGGGCAGAGCCGATCTGCTGGGATGACAATCCAGCCGCACGTGACGCCGCCGAAAATGAAGGCTTCAGCTGCCGCGATCTCTCGCGTCAGGGGGCGTTTGATGGCATTGCCAGCCTGATTGTTTCACCCGGCATTCCGCATCTTTATCCCGCCCCCAATCCGTTGGTGTTGGCCGCGTTAAAGGCCAGCGTGCCGGTGGACAATGATATTGGTCTGTTTTTCCGTTCGCTGGCGACCCCGGAATGGGACCGGTTTGAACAGATGCCCAAAGTGGTTGCTGTGACCGGCTCTAACGGGAAATCCACCACGGTTGCGCTGCTGCATCACATTCTGGAAGAAGCCGGGCGTGAAAGCCAGCTTGCGGGCAATATTGGCCGCGGGGTGCTGGATATTGATCCGCCCGGTGATGGTGGCGTGGTGGTGCTGGAACTGTCGAGCTATCAGACCGATCTGGCCCGCGCGCTAACGCCGGATATTGCGGTGTTTACCAACCTCAGCCCCGATCATCTGGATCGTCACCACGGCATGGGGGGCTATTTTGCCGCCAAACGTCGTCTGTTTGCCGAAGGTGGTCCGGATCGCGCCATTGTTGGCATTGATGAGGCCGAAGGGCTTTATCTGGCGGGGCAGCTTTCAGAAGGGGCGGCGGATGATCGGGTTATTCGCCTGTCTTCGGGTCAGAAACTCACTGGTGCAGGCTGGAACGTTTTTGCCCGCAAGGGGTTCCTAAGCGAATACCGCAAAGGGCGGCAGGCCGGATCGATTGATCTGCGCGAAATGAAAGGCTTGCCCGGCGCGCATAATCACCAAAACGCCTGTGCAGCCTATGCGGCGGCGCGTGCGCTGGGGCTGGCCCCGCGCCAGATCGAGGCGGGGCTTGAGAGCTACCCTGGTCTGCCGCACCGCAGCCAGACCATCGCTGATGTGGACGGTGTGCGATATGTGAACGACAGCAAAGCCACAAACGTAGACAGCGCCATCAAAGCATTGAGTGCGTTCAAAAAGATCCGCTGGATCTGTGGCGGTCTGGAAAAAGAGGGCGGGCTGGACGCGTTGAAAGGCCAGACCGGCACTGTGGAAAAAGCCTATGTGATTGGACGTGAGGCTGCAAATTTTGCCATGCAGCTTGATGTTGTGTCTGAGGTTTGCACCACAATGGAGCAGGCAGTGGCAGCGGCGATGGCGGATGCGCAGCCGGGGGATACGGTTCTATTGGCTCCGGCGGCGGCGAGCTTTGATCAATACAACAGTTTTGAAACCCGCGGCGAGGATTTCATTGCGCAGGTAGACGCGCGTTTGAACCGGTAAGAGGGGGCTTTAGGGCCCGCCAAAGCGGAAAATTACGTCCCGGCAATGGCCCTGCCTGCGGCAAAGCCCGAGGCCCAGGCCCATTGGAAATTATAGCCACCAAGCCAGCCGGTGACATCCACCGCCTCGCCAATGGCATAAAGGCCGGGGCGGGATTTGGCTTCCATGGTTTTGGACGACAGCGCATCGGTGTTGATGCCCCCAAGGGTGACCTCAGCCGTGCGGTAGCCTTCGGTCCCTGCGGGTTTCAGCTGCCAGTTGGAGAGCTGGTCGCAAAGCTGTTGCAGCGCCTGATCGGATTGATCCGCAAGGCGGCCGCTGAGGCCCAGTTCCGGCACGAGAAACTCCACCAGACGTGCGGGCAGATGTTTGGCCAGCTCGGTTCTGAGTTCGCGGCGGCCCGAAGTTTGGCGCTGACTGCGCAAGGCCGCAAACAACGCACCATCGGGGATAAGGTTCACCGCGATGTCTTCGCCTTCCTGCCAGTAGGACGAAATCTGCAACACTGCCGGGCCTGAAAGGCCGCGATGGGTGAACAGCAAGGCTTCATCAAAGCTTGTGCGCGCATTTGAAAGCCGCGCGGGCAGCGCAACGCCTGCAAGCGGTGAAAACCGCGCTTCCGGAAAGGTAAACGGCACAAGCCCCGCACGCGTGTCAATCAGCGGCAGATCAAACTGGCGCGCCAGATCATAGGCAATCCCTGTTGCGCCCATTTTGGGAATGGATTTGCCACCAGTGGCAAGCACCAGATTACGGCAGGTGATCGCGATCTCACGCCCGTCGCGCAGCAGTTTCACGCTATAGCCATCCGCGCTGGTGTTCACTGATTGAATGGATGTTTCCAGCCAGAGGTCGGTGCCTGCTGCTTTTAGCTCCTGAACCAGCATCGCCACGATCTGTTTGGCAGAGCCATCACAAAACAGCTGCCCCAGGGTCTTTTCGTGCCAGGCGATGCCGTGACGATCCACCAGTTCAACAAAATCCCATTGGCTGTAGCGTGCCAGCGCCGATTTGCAGAAATGTGGATTCCGCGACAGGTAGTTTTCAGCCGCCGCATACATATTGGTGAAATTGCAGCGCCCGCCACCGGAAATGCGGATTTTCTCGCCGGGATTTTTGGCGTGATCCACCAGCAGCACATTTTGCCCCGCATGCGCTGCACACATCATGCCGGCGGCGCCAGCTCCCAAAATGACGGTCTCATAAAACATGCAACGCGCAGTGGCGCGAAATCATGCCAAAGGCAAGAGGAAGAGGCTGGTCTGAACGCAAGTTTCTGGTTACAGTTCTTTTAACGACCCCCAAAGGGGGCGAGTGAGGCAGTAATCAGATCCACATTAACGTGGCAGAAGCAGCGGCGGTATTACCATGACTGAAATGGTCTATGGCGCGGTTCCCCTACAGACAGGTGAGCCGATTCTCCCCAAATGGTGGCGAACTTTGGACAAATGGACGATGTCCTGCATCCTGTTGTTGTTCGTGATTGGGCTCTTGCTTGGTCTGGCCGCCTCGGTGCCGCTGGCGGCGCGCAACGGGTTTGATAATTTCCACTATGTGCAGCGCCAGGCCGTGTTTGGCGGCATGGCTCTTGTGGCGATGGTTGTGACCTCGATGATGTCACCGACATTTGTGCGCCGCGCTGCGGTGATTGGCTTTGCCGGTGCGTTTGTGGCGCTGATGCTGCTGCCGTTTCTCGGCACTGATTTTGGCAAAGGGGCTGTGCGCTGGTACAGCCTTGGTTTTGCATCGGTACAGCCGTCCGAGTTTTTGAAACCCAGTTTTGTGGTGGTGGCTGCCTGGCTGATTGCCTCTAGCCAGAAAATCAATGGCCCGCCCGGCACGCTGATTTCTTTTGGGCTGTGTATGACTGTGGTGATGTTTCTGGTGATGCAGCCAGATTTTGGCCAGTCCTGCCTGATCCTCTTTGGCTGGGGGGTGATGTATTTTGTGGCAGGCGCGCCGATGCTGTTGCTTGTGGGGATGGCCAGCGTTGTGGTGCTGGGCGGTATTGTTGCCTATTCCTCATCCGAGCACTTTGCCCGCCGCATTGATGGCTTTTTGAACCCTGATGTGGATCCAACCACCCAGCTTGGCTATGCCACCAATGCGATCCGCGAAGGGGGCCTGTTTGGCGTTGGTGTTGGCGAGGGTCAGGTGAAATGGTCGCTGCCAGATGCGCATACTGATTTTATCATTGCGGTTGCTGCTGAAGAATACGGGCTTGTGCTCGTGGTGATCCTGATTTTGCTCTACGCATTGGTGGTGGTGCGCTCGTTGTTTCGCCTGATGAAAGAGCGTGATACCTTCGTTCGCCTCGCGGGGACCGGCCTTGTCTGCATGTTTGGAGTGCAGGCGATGATCAATATGGGGGTGGCTGTTCGGCTGCTGCCAGCAAAAGGCATGACATTGCCTTTTGTGAGCTATGGCGGTTCATCCTTGATTGCGGGGGGGATTGCAGTGGGTATGCTTTTGGCGTTTACACGTGTACGTCCGCAAGGCGAGATCGCAGACTTCCTGCGTGGTAGCGGACGCAGGTAAAGATTGAAAAGAGTGATTTGATGGCACAGAAACTGCTTTTGATGGCGGCTGGCGGCACCGGAGGGCATATGTTTCCGGCGCAGGCTTTGGCAGAGGCAATGCTGGCAAAAGGCTGGCGGGTGAAACTGTCAACCGACCCGCGCGGCGCGCGCTACACCGGTGCTTTCCCGGATGGGGTCGAAATCCTGCAAGCCTCATCTTCCACCTTTGCCCGCGGCGGAGTGCTGGCAAAAGCAATGGTTGGGCCCAAGATTGCAATGGGCACGGCCTGTATGGCGATGAAAATGCTTCGGGATAAGCCGGATGTTGTTGTGGGCTTTGGCGGCTACCCGTCGATCCCGGCACTGGGGGCGGCAACGCTTTTGGGGCGTGCGCGGATGATCCATGAACAAAATGCCGTTTTGGGTCGGGTCAATCAGGTCTTTGCCAAACGCGTGGGCAAAATTGCCTGTGGCGCCTGGCCAACCGAGCTGCCCGAAGGCGCAACCGCTGTGCATGTGGGGAACCCGGTACGCGGTGCGGTGCTTGAACGTGCAGGTGCCGGCTATATTCCCCCCGGTGACTACCCTATGGAAATTCTGGTGATGGGCGGCAGTCAGGGCGCGCGTATCCTTTCCGATGTGGTGCCACCCGCGCTTGCAGCGTTGCCGATGGAGGTGGTGAAACAGATCCGCGTGTCCCATCAGGCGCGCGGCGAAGATCAAGAACGGGTCGCTGCTTATTACGAAGAACACGCCATTCGCGCAGATGTGCAGCCGTTCTTTCATGACGTGCCCAAACGCATGTCCGAAGCGCAGTTGGTGATTTCACGCGCGGGGGCCTCGTCGGTCGCAGATATCTCGGCGATTGGGCGACCATCTATTCTGGTTCCGTTTGCGGCAGCCACGGGTGACCACCAGACCGCCAACGCCCGCAGCCTTGTGGATGCTGGTGCGGCAGTGTTGATGCCCGAAAGCGCCCTTGACGTTCCCACGCTGACAGAGCACATCAGCGCAATTCTGAGTAACCCCGATGCCGCGCTGCAAATGTCGCTCGCGGCGCTTTCGGTTGCGATCCCCGATGCCACCGATCGTCTGGTGGCCGAGGTAGAGCAGCTGGCAGAGGAAGGATAAATATGAACCCTGCAACCAAACTCCCCGGCGACGTAGGATCGATCCATTTTGTTGGTATCGGCGGCATTGGCATGTCGGGCATTGCAGAGGTGCTGTTGAACCTTGGCTATGCGGTGCAGGGCTCGGATCTGAAATCTTCCAAAATCACCCAACGGTTGGAAACACTTGGCGCAACCGTGTTTGAAGGCCAGCGCGCAGAGAACCTGGAAAACGCCTCCGTTGTGGTGATTTCCTCGGCGATCAAACCGGGCAATCCGGAACTGGATGAAGCCCGCCTGAAAGGTCTGCCCGTGGTGCGCCGCGCCGAGATGCTTGCAGAGCTCATGCGGCTTAAATCCAATATCGCCATTGCAGGCACCCACGGTAAAACCACCACCACCACGATGATGGCGGAACTGATGGTGCACGGGAAATTTGATCCCACCGTGGTCAACGGCGGCATCATTCACGCCTATGGTTCTAATGCGCGGATGGGGCAGGGCGAATGGATGGTGGTTGAGGCCGACGAATCTGATGGCACCTTCAACCGCCTGCCAGCCACCATTGCCGTTGTCACCAATATTGATCCCGAACACATGGAGCACTGGGGCAGCATCGAAAACCTGCGTCAGGGGTTTTATGATTTTGTCTCCAACATCCCGTTTTATGGCATCGCCGTCTGCTGCACCGATCACCCCGAAGTGCAGGCGCTGGTGGGGCGGATCTCGGACCGCCGCGTGGTCACCTATGGGTTCAACGCCCAGGCCGATGTGCGCGCCATTAACCTGACCTACAAGGGCGGCGTGGCCCATTTCGACATTGAACTACAGGGCGAAGACAAAGTCATCGAAGGCTGCACCCTGCCAATGCCCGGTGATCACAATGTGTCAAACGCGCTGTCGGCTGTTGCGGTTGCGCGCCATCTGGGCATGCGCTCCAGCGAGATCCGCGAAGCGCTGGCAAAATTCGGCGGCGTCAACCGGCGCTTCACCAAGGTCGGCGAAGTCGACGGCGTCACCATTATTGATGACTATGGCCATCACCCGGTGGAAATCGCCGCCGTGCTCAAAGCCGCGCGCCAGGCGAGCGAAGGTCGGGTGATCGCGGTGCACCAGCCGCACCGTTATTCGCGCCTGTCTAACCTGTTCGAAGATTTCTGCGCCTGCTTCAACGAGGCCGATGTGGTTGCCATTGCCGAAGTCTTTGCCGCGGGCGAAGACCCGATCGAAGGCGCAGGCCGCGATGATCTGGTCGCCGGTCTCATTCGCCACGGCCACCGCCATGCACGCGCGATCCTGAATGAAGACGATCTCGAACGTCTTGTGCGTGAACAAGCGCGCCCAGGTGATATGGTGGTCTGCCTTGGCGCGGGGACAATTTCCACCTGGGCCAATGGCCTGCCTGCGCGGCTAAACGGGTAGGGCGGTGAATATCTCCCTCCTCCTGGCCTGCGCCTGGGTCATATTGGCCAATGTGCTGGCGATGATCCCAAGCCAGGACAACCACTGGCGCCGCGCCTATTTCCTGATCGGCGTTGGCATTCCCCTGCTGGGCTATGTGACGTTTGAAAACGGCCCCTGGTGGGGCATGGCGCTCTTGCTCGCAGGCATGTCCGTGCTGCGCTGGCCGGTGGTTTACCTCTGGCGCTGGATCACACGGCGCTAAGGTTTTACGGTAAAGCGAAGCTTTCCCCACAGGCCCCGGTTGTGTATGCTGCACGCTGATTTAAACGCAGCAGATTAGAGCAGCCCGTGGTTGAGATTTCAGAGATTAAAGACGCTGATAGCCTTCAAGCGTGGCTGAGACACCAGCCGCGTGAATTTTCCACAGTTGTTGCCGCTCGCAGCGCCCTGCGGGCGCTGCCCCTGTATCTGCACTGGAGCCTGTCCGATACTGCACGCAAGTCTGATTGGAAAGCACTGCCAGTCCTGCGCTGTAATCTTATCGCAGCGGTTGCATGCTCTGTGCCAACCGTTGCAATTAGGAGCGCTGCCGCTGATGCCCAAAGCCACGCGGCTAACCCCGCTCACCTTCACGACCACATCCACAGCGCTGTCGTTGCTGCTACCGAAGCTACCTTAGTAGCCGCCGCTTTCGACGTCCGCGACGCCTGCGCGACAACCGCCTTTGTCGCCCACGCCTCCGCCGAATCTGCCTTAGTCGTTGCCGCCCATCAAAGCGTCTGGGAAAACATTCGCCATGACTGTTCAAAGATAGTCATAGGTGGAAACCTGCTGCAGACACCGCTCTGGCGGGATCAAAACCCGCTCGCATATCTTTGGACAGTCTTACGCCCCAAGTTCCAGAGCGCCGATAACTGGCAGCCCGGTGATTGGCAGTTTTGGGTGGACTGGTACGAGCAGATGCTCGATCCTGTTTCCAACCCGCCGAACTGGGAGTTGCTAGAGCAGGTCGCTCTGATTGATCCAGATATTTGGAATGCTGGGCCGGAGGCAGTGAGCGAGGCAATTTCAGCTATCCAGCTTGGCTTTGCTGAACGCGCGCTCGCAACAGGGGAGCGGTTCGAATTCGATGAGGGCCGCAAGCTCTTTGTCCGCAACCCCGTGTCTGCAGAAGATGAAGTGACGCTGAAATACTGCGTTGATCGCCTGTCAGAACTTTCAGACCTTGCCGAAACCATGGGCAATATGCAGGGCATTCTTGGCGGGGAACTATTTTTTGTCCGCCGTGCCGTTGAAAACCACGCTGTCAATCCTGTGATGGTCTGGGACAACTGCGGCAACGCCATGCGGATGCTGAACGCCAATCTCGCCTCTGGCGCCTGCCCAGAAGGCGAACCCTATGTCACAATCCTGCAGGCCACGCTCACCGATGTGCGTCTGCGGCTTGAACGTGATCCGGCGGTGCAGCACGTTGCGCCCCATCGTCCAGAGGCAGCACCGATTGAGGATGAAAAGGCGGTTGAGGTGCTCACCGGCGCGCTTAATGAGGCGGCGGGGATGGTCGAACCTGAGGTTGCCGAAGAAATCGCACAGGATCGTGCCACGCTGTTAGATCGCTTCGCCGGGGTGGGGCGCAGAACCGCCGCATTCATCACCGGCGCTGCGCGTATCCTTGCCATAGTTGTTGCTGCAATTCCCGGCAAATTTCTCGGCGTGATGGATTATGGTGTGGCCTTCACTGAGCGACTGCAAAAACTGTCCGAAAATTGCGGTAAAATTGCAAAGGATATCCGGACGGTTACCGTCAGCGGCGCGCTTGGGACAGGTATAGTGACCACGGCCACCAGTCCTGAAAAGATTCCGCAAGCGATAGATATGGTCGTAAAATACTTTGGTGGCTGAATACTAAGTGCCCGCCTGGATACTGGCGAACCCGTGCCTGCCACGGGCACACAGGCGGATTGTGGCTGCGAATCTCTTTCTTCCCTCTGCCACATCCCCTAAACCAAGCCGATGTTTTTGAATCGCCTTTGAGTGGGACCCCCGATGACAGATCTTCCAACAGTGCGCGGCAAGTTGACAGCGGGTCGTGATCTTTCAGGCCTCACCTGGCTGCGTGTTGGCGGCCCGGCGGATTGTCTGTTTCAGCCCGCCGATCTGGACGATCTCTCTGATTTTCTGCGCGCGCTTGACCCCAATGTGGATGTGTTTCCCATTGGCGTCGGCTCCAACCTGATTGTGCGCGATGGGGGCCTGCGCGCGGTGGTGATCCGACTTGGGCGCGGGTTCAACACGGTTGAAATCAACGGTGACACGGTTGTTGCGGGGGCTGCGGCGCTGGATGCAATGGTTGCGCGCAAGGCCGCGGATCAGGGTGTGGATCTGACGTTTCTGCGCACCATCCCCGGTGCCATTGGCGGCGCGGTGCGGATGAATGCGGGCTGCTATGGGTCGTATATGGCGGATGTGTTGCAGTCGGTCACGCTGGTCACGCGCCAGGGTGAGGTCCGCGAATTGTCCGCAGCTGAGCTGAACCTGCGCTATCGCCAGTCAGATCTGCCCGACGGCGCGGTGCTGGTGTCGGCAACGCTGAAGGCCCCTATGGGTGATGCGGATGAGCTGCGCACCCGCATGGAGGAACAGCTTGCAAAACGGGATGCAACCCAGCCCACCAAGGATCGCAGCGCCGGTTCAACTTTTCGCAACCCGGCAGGGTTTTCCTCGACCGGCAGGGCGGATGATGTGCAAGATCTCAAAGCGTGGAAGGTGATTGATGATGCGGGCCTGCGCGGGGCCAGTATTGGTGGCGCGCAGATGAGCGAGAAACACTCGAACTTCATGATCAACACCGGTGGCGCAACTGCCGCAGAGCTGGAAGCTTTGGGCGAACACGTGCGAAAAACTGTTTACGAAAATTCCGGCATCACGCTAGAATGGGAGATCATGAGGGTTGGTGAGCCGCTGGATGATCAGCAGTAATTTTGGTAGGATTTTAGTGGTTTTTACATCCGGGTCTGGCCTGTTAAGGTTTTGCTAACCTACATTGATTATTGGTTAAATATGGCTCTGGCCCCCGTGTCTCGTACATGCGGCATGTGGCAAGAATCAGCCGGAGCCTTTGGGGGAATCCCCATAATAAGAGTGGTCCGAAATTGGGCTGCTATATAAGGGGCACAAAGCTCCAGAGCATTGAGGCGCGAAATGGTGGGTGGGACGAGCAAAGCACTCCCTTCTGTGGTGGTATTGATGGGTGGCCCATCGGCGGAACGTGAGGTGTCGTTGGACACTGGGCGTGGCTGCGCCGAGGCGCTGCGCGGCGAGGGCTATCCGGTTGTTGAAATCGATGCAGGCCCGGATCTGGTAGATCAGCTGCGCGCGCATAAGCCCGATGTGGTGTTTAACGCGCTGCATGGCCGCTGGGGCGAAGATGGCTGCGTGCAGGGCATTCTGGAATGGCTGCGCATTCCCTACACCCATTCCGGTGTGCTGGCTTCTGCGCTGACAATGGACAAAGAACGCAGCAAAGATGTTTACCGCCGCGCGGGGCTTCCGGTGGCAGAAAGTGGTCTTTTTCCCAAATCACAAGTGATGGCAGAGCATGTGATGCAGCCGCCCTATGTGGTGAAACCCAACAACGAAGGCTCCAGTGTTGGCATCTATCTGGTGCAGGAGCAGGGCAATACCCCGCCGAAACTGGATGACGCCATGCCCGATGAGGTGCTGGTCGAACGCTTTGTAGCGGGGCGCGAACTGACGGTTACGGTGCTGGAAGACCGCCCGCTGGCGGTGACCGATATCCTGACCGACGGCTGGTATGATTACGACGCCAAATACAAGGTCGGAGGCTCACGCCATGTGGTGCCCGCGGATCTGCCGCAAGAGATCACTGATCTCTGTCTGGATTATGCCGTGCGCGCGCATAAAGTATTGGGATGTCGCGGCATCAGTCGCACAGATTTCCGCTGGGATGACAGCAAAGGCCCGGCTGGGCTTGTCTTGTTGGAGACAAACAATCAGCCGGGGATGACAGCAACCTCGCTGGCGCCAGAGCAGGCTGCCTTTGCGGGGCTGAGCTTTGGCCAGCTCTGCGCGCGCTTGGTGGAGGATGCCTCATGCGATCGCTGAAGGCACTTTTTTACCGCGCGCCACGGGCGAAATCCGATCCTGCGCCCTCACGTTTGAAATACCGGATCCAGCGCTGGATGCTGACACCGGGCATTCGCATGGGGCTGCGCTATGGTCTGCCGGTCTGTGTGCTGGCAGCGGCAGCGGGTGGTTATCTCGCTAGCGAAGAACGGCGCGAGATTATTGCGGCAAGCTTTAATGAACTGCGCGCCGAGGTGCAAAACCGGCCCGAGTTTATGGTCAATGTGATGGCCATCGATGGTGCGGGGCGCGACCTTTCCACAGATATTCGTGAGATCGCCGCGCTGGATTTCCCGATCAGCTCTTTTGATCTGGAACTGTCCGAACTGCGCACTCTTGTCATTGGTCTTGATCCGGTGAAAACCGCTGATGTGCGCATCCGCCCCGGCGGGATCTTGCAGATCGATGTGGTGGAACGCACCCCCAGCGTGGTTTGGCGCAGCCGTGATGGGCTGGCGCTGTTGGATGAAACCGGTGCCTTTGTGGCTGAACTTGGCAGTCGTGATCTGCACCCGGATCTGCCGCTTGTTGCGGGCTCTGGCGCGGATGGCAATGTGCAAGAGGCGCTGCAGGTGGTGGCGGCGGCGCGGCCGCTTAAATCGCGCTTGCGCGGGCTTGAACGTGTGGGGGAACGGCGCTGGGATCTGGTGCTTGATCGGGGGCAGCGTATTTTGCTGCCAACCGAAGACCCGGTTCTGGCAGTGGAACGCGTGATCGCGGTGAGCGAGGTTCAGGATCTGTTGGAGCGTGATGTTGCGGTGGTGGATATGCGCCTTGGTCTGCGGCCAACCGTGCGTATGAATGATGATGCGGCCGAAAGCCTTTGGCATATCCGCGACACAGGGGGGCAGTGAGTTGGCCGATCTCTATCAGTCCCAGCGGGCGATGCGACAGATGCGGCGCCAGGCCATGCAGCGTGGCGTGGTTGCTATTTTGGATATTGGCACCTCAAAGATTGCCTGCCTGATCCTGCGCTTTGACGGGCCCGAACCGCTGAGCGACGACAATACCGTGGGCTCTCTTGCCGGGCAGTCCGGGTTTCGGGTGATTGGTGCCAAATCGACCCGCTCGCGCGGGGTGCAATTTGGCGAAATCACCGCCATGCAGGAAACCGAACGCGCCATTCGCACCGCGGTGCAGGGCGCGCAGAAAATGGCAGCGGTGCGGGTTGATCACGTGATTGCCTGTTTCTCTGGCGCGCGCCCGCGGTCTTATGGGTTGAACGCAAGCGTTGAGCTGGAAGGCCAGGAAGTCAGCGAAAACGAAGTGGCCCGCGTGTTGGCAGCCTGCGAAGTGCCGGAATATGGCGCTGACCGCGAAGTGCTGCATGCGCAGCCAATCAATTTCGCCCTCGACAATCGCTCGGGGCTCAGCGATCCGCGTGGCCAGGTTGGGCATACGCTGGAAACCGACATGCATATGGTCACTGTGGATGCGCTGATTGTGCAAAACCTCGTCCATTGTATCAAACGCTGTGATCTGGAACTGGCCGGGATTGCATCCTCGGCCTATGCGGCCGGGTTTTCAGCGCTGGTCGAAGATGAACAAGAGCTGGGCGCGGCCTGTATCGACATGGGCGGCGGCTCTACCTCAATCTCGGTGTTTATGAAAAAACACCTGATCTATACCGATGCTGTGCGCATGGGCGGGGATCATATCACCAGTGATATTTCCATGGGACTAAGCGTGCCGCCTGCCAATGCGGAGCGGATCAAAACCATGTGCGGCGGGGTGCAGGCTACCGGTGTGGATGATCGCGACATGATCGACATTGGTGGTGATACCGGCGATTGGGAGCACGACCGGCGCACGGTCAGCCGTGCGGAACTCATCGGCATTATGCGCCCACGGGTGGAAGAAATCCTCGAAGAGGTGCGTGAACGCCTGGATGCGGCCGGGTTTGACCATCTGCCCAGCCAGCAAATCGTGCTCACCGGGGGCTCCAGTCAGATCATGGGGCTTGATGGGCTTGCCTCGCGCATTCTGGGCCATCAGGTGCGTCTGGGGCGGCCGTTGCGTGTACAGGGTCTGCCACAATCTGCGGCGGGGCCAAGCTATGCGGCGGCCGTGGGCCTGTGTCTGCTGGCCGCGCATCCACAGGATGAATGGTGGGACTTTGAAATGCCGGTAGATCGTCACAGCAAAGGCTCGTTTCGCCGTGCGGTGCGCTGGTTTAAGGAAAACTGGTAAAGCTGCGTGACAGCGCTGGCAGAAATTGCTAAAATCAGATTAATTGCCGCAGAATGACGGCTATAAGGCGGTCGAGCAGGCCCCGAACATAGAGTTTCATTGATCCGCAGTGTATCTGTGGGGTGTAGATGTTTGTTGTGTTCTGAGTGTGTGAAGCCCCTATATATGCCGCCATCGGCGAAATGCCGCGGATTCTTTTGAGCGTTAGCGCCATATTTTGTGGGCGTATTCGCTTTTTGGGATGACGCGTTAGTCGTCGTTGGATAGAGTTACACCAATTCAGGATAGGAAAACCCCTTTGCGGGAGGGGTATAACAACACAGGCGGACAGATCATGGCACTGAACCTTTCGATGCCCGGACAAGAAGAATTGCGGCCTCGGATCACTGTATTTGGCGTTGGCGGTGCCGGCGGCAATGCTGTGAACAATATGATTGCAAAAGAGCTTGAAGGCGTCGAGTTTGTCGTTGCCAATACCGATGCCCAGGCGCTGCAGCAAAGCTCAGCCAAAAGCAGAGTGCAGCTGGGTGTCAAAGTCACCGAAGGTCTGGGCGCCGGCGCGCGCCCCTCGGTTGGCTCCGCTGCCGCAGAAGAAAGCATTGAACAGATCGTAGACCATCTTGCGGGCGCACATATGTGCTTTATCACCGCGGGTATGGGCGGCGGCACCGGCACCGGTGCGGCTCCGATCATTGCGCAGGCTGCACGTGAACTTGGCGTTCTGACCGTTGGTGTTGTGACCAAGCCGTTCCAGTTCGAAGGCGGCAAGCGTATGCGCCAGGCCGAGGATGGCGTGGAAGCGCTGCAGCGGGTTGTGGACACGCTGATCATCATTCCAAACCAGAATCTGTTCCGTCTGGCCAATGAAAAAACCACTTTCACCGAAGCCTTCTCCATGGCGGATGATGTGCTGTATCAAGGTGTGAAAGGTGTGACCGATCTGATGGTCCGCCCGGGTCTTATCAACCTCGACTTTGCTGACGTGCGCGCCGTAATGGACGAAATGGGCAAAGCGATGATGGGCACCGGCGAAGGCGAGGGCGAAGATCGCGCCGTTCAGGCCGCTGAAAAAGCCATTGCCAACCCGCTGCTGGATGAAATTTCCCTGCGTGGTGCCAAGGGCGTGCTGATCAACATCACTGGTGCGCATGACCTGACCCTGTTTGAACTGGACGAAGCCGCCAACCGCATCCGCGAAGAGGTGGACCCAGAGGCAAACATCATCGTGGGTTCGACCCTCGACACTGAGATGGAAGGCAAGATGCGCGTGTCCGTTGTGGCCACTGGCATCGATGCGACCGACGTCAACACCGATATGCCGGTGCCGCGTCGCCCCATGTCTGCGCCGCTGACCAAAACCGTATCTGCAGAAACCAAAGAGCCGCTTGAGCTTGGCGCGGTTGCTGCCCGTGTAGAAGAGCCGGTGCAACAGCAAGCGCAAGAACCTTCGCTGTTTGAAGGCATGGAGCCTGTCGCCGCAGAAGAGCCCGCGCCTGAAGTGGTTGAAGTCTACGAAGAGCCTGCGGGCGATGATGGTCTGCCACCCCCGGCTTACCGTCCTGCCGTGTCTGAATTCCAGCCACAGGCCGATGCGGCCCCGGTTGAACAGCAGCAGGGATTTGTTGCACCCAAGGCACCCGCTCCGGGCACGCCAACGCCCGAAGCGCTGCAACGCCTTCAGGCCGCTGCTGCCGCAGCGCAGCCGCAGTCGCGCATGGCACCTCCAGCGCAGCAGCCGGTTCAGCAGCAACAACAGGCGCAACAGCCGGATGCAGCAGAGCAGCGCCGTTTTGGCCTGAACTCGCTGATCCACCGCATGACCAACCATGCGGATAATGCGCCCGCCGCTGCCGCACCGCGCCAGCAGCCTCCGGTTCAGCAACAGGCTGCAGCGCCGCAACAGGCGGCACCGCAACAGCAGCGTCAAGCCGACCCTGAGCAGGAACGCATCGAGATCCCGGCGTTTTTGCGGCGCCAAGCCAACTGATTGTTGCAAAATGTTACGAAAATTGGCCGCCCCGTGGGCGGCCTTTTTCTTTTTAGAACATGTGCTTAGCTGATGTTGGGCGGGATTTTGCCTATTTGTTTCAGCCGTGTTTCAGACCGTTACAAAGATTGAATTGTGACTTTTATGCGAAGGGCTTACCTCTCTTGCATAGGGCGACCCATACGATCGTCGTAACCCATGAGGCAAGCAGTGCAAAATACGCTTAAGGCATCCGTGACATTTGAAGGCGTTGGCCTTCATTCCGGTCAACCTGCGCGCATGACGCTTAACCCCGCACCTGTGGGCCACGGCATCATCTTCAAACGCACTGATATTGCCTTGGGCAATCGCAAGATCCCAGCCATCTGGAACCTTGTTGAGCGTAGCCCGCTCTGCACCCGTCTTGTCAATGAGGCGAAGGTCTCGATTTCTACCGTTGAACATATCATGGCGGCACTGGCTGGCTGTGGTGTCCACAATGCGCTGATCGAAATCGACGGACCAGAAGTCCCGATCATGGATGGCTCTTCTGCGGATTTTGTCCGTGGCATCATGAAACAGGGCATCATGCGTCAGGGCGCGGCGCTGACCGCGTTTCGGGTGCTGAAAGAGGTGAGCGTCACCAATGGCGACGCGCGCGCCACGCTGAAACCCGCCGATCGCCTGAAAATCGAATTTAACATCGACTTTGTTGATGCGGCCATCGGTCATCAGGAAAAATCGCTGGATATGCGCAATGGCGCATTTGCCCGCGAACTTTGTGATTGCCGCACCTTCTGCCGCCGCGCTGATGTTGAGGCGATGCAATCCGCAGGTCTGGCGCTGGGGGGGGTTCCCGGTGAAAACGCAATTGTATTTGATGGCCACTCCGTTGAAAGCGGTGCAGGCCTGCGTCATTCGGATGAGCCCGTGCGCCACAAAATGCTGGATGCGCTTGGTGATCTGGCGCTTGCTGGTGGTCCGATCTTTGGCCACTATATCGGTGAACGCGCCGGTCACTCGCTGACCAACACCTTGCTGCGCGCGCTGTTTGCCACACCGGGTGCGGTTGCACCGGTGTTCTGCGACCCGATCATGGTTGCACGCCTGCCGGGTCAAGGTCTGGTCTGGAATGAGATCCCGCAAAACCGCCGGGTTGCCTAAAGCGCACGCAGATTGAATTGATCACGCCATGTGATCGCTGAAATTGGCCCATATTCTATGGGCCATTTGCTGTTTTGCGGATGCGGTAAAGCCAGCCCAGGCTGCAACAGCAGTTTTAATCCAAGCGAAACGATCAACAGCGCGGGAAAGGCATTTTGTCCTGCATTTGAATGTGCTAGACCGATCCGGGCGGAACATCCGCATTTGGAAATGACGACGAGGTTACTGCACATGTTCGGCATCAGATCCGCCACAAAATTTGCGGGTTCAATCCTTCTGATGGCAACGCTTGCCGCCTGCGGTGGAACCGATGGTGATGCGGCGGTGCGCTCTCAAAACCTCGAAGTGTTTACGCCTCAGCAGATCTTTGAACGCGGCGAGTTTGAACTTGCACGTAAGCGCAGCAAAGACGCAGCCTTCTTCTTTTCCGAGGTAGAGCGGCTGTATCCGTACTCCGAATGGGCCAAACAAGCGCTGATTATGCAGGCGTTTACCTACCATGCGGGCAAAGACTATGAAAACAGCCGCGGTGCAGCGCAGCGTTTCATCGACTTCTACCCAACCGATGAAGATGCCGCCTATGCGCAATATCTGCTGGCGCTGAGCTACTATGACCAGATCGATGAAATCGGCCGCGATCAGGGCCTGACGTTCCAGGCGCTGCAGGCGCTGCGCACCGTGATCGAGGTCTATCCCGACAGCGAATATGCCGGCTCGGCGATTCTGAAATTTGACCTGGCCTTTGACCATCTCGCTGCAAAAGAAATGGAAATTGGTCGTTACTATTTGCGTCAGGGCCATTTCACTTCGGCGATCAACCGCTTCCGCGTGGTGGTCGAAGACTTCCAGACCACCAGCCACACCGCCGAAGCGCTGCACCGTCTGGTTGAAGCCTATCTGTCGCTGGGTCTGGTCGAAGAAGCGCAAAGCGCCGGTGCCATTCTGGGCCACAACTACCAGTCGACCGACTGGTATGAAGACAGCTACAAACTGCTGACCTCCAATGGGCTCAAGCTCAAGGATCGCGGCGGAAACTGGCTTAGCCAGATTTATCGCCAGTCGGTCAAAGGGGAATGGTTGTAACTGCGTGGGGGTAGGGCGGAGCCATGCTACGCGCGCTTGAAATTCGTGACTTATTGATCATCGATCACCTGGATCTGCAGTTTCAGCCGGGGCTGAATGTGCTGACGGGTGAAACCGGTGCGGGTAAATCCATCTTGCTTGATTCGCTTGGCTTTGTACTGGGCTGGCGTGGGCGCTCTGAATTGGTGCGCCAAGGTGCCAAACAGGGTGAAGTGGTGGCAGAATTTGACCTGCCCGAAGGCCACGCCGCCCATGCCATCCTCGAAGAGGCGGGCTTGCCGCAGGGCGAAAGCCTGCTGTTGCGCCGGATCAATACCGCGGACGGGCGCAAAACCGCATGGGTGAACGATCGCCGCTGCTCTGGCGAAGTGCTGCGGGCCTTGTCGGCCACGTTGCTGGAACTTCATGGCCAACATGATGATCGCGGGCTGCTCAATCCGCGTGGCCACCGCGCCATGCTGGATGAATTTGCCGAAGTTGGGGATCTGCTGTCTGAGACCCGCGCCAAATGGGCCGCCGTGGGCCAGGCCCGCAAAACCGTTCAGGCCACGCGCGACGCTCTCGAGGCGGTGCGCGCAGAGGAAGAGTTTTTGCGCCATGCGGTGGCCGAGCTTGATAAGCTGCAGCCCGAACCGGGCGAGGAAGAAACCCTCGATATCCGCCGCCGCCAGATGCAGAACGCCGAAAAGATCCGCGTTGATATCTCACGTGCCCATGCGCTGTTGACCGAGGGGGCAGAGCCGTCTGCCTCAGAGGCTTATCGCTGGCTTGATGGGATTGATCGTGATCAGGCCGAGGGGCTGGAAGGCCCCTTGGCCGCGCTGGATCGCGCCATGACTGAACTGGGCGAGGCTGAAAACGCGGTTGCGCGCCTGCTGGATGGGCTGAATTTTGATCCGCATGAGCTGGAAAACTGCGAAGAGCGCCTGTTTGCCATTCGTGCGCTTGCACGCAAGCATGATGTGCTGGCCGATGATCTGGCGGATTATGCCGACAGGCTGCGCCAGAAACTGACCACGTTGGACGCCGGTGATCAGGATCTTGCCGCGCAAGAGGCTGCGTTGCTGGCCGCAGAATCCGCCTATGATCTGGCGGCAGAAAAACTGCACGCCGCCCGTGTGGAAAACGCTGCAAACCTTGATACATCGGTGATGACCGAACTCGCCCCGCTCAAGATGGAGCGCGCGGTGTTCAAAACTGAAATCACTGCAGCTGATCCGGGGCCAGAGGGGCGCGATGCAGTTGCCTTTACCGTGGCAACCAATCCGGGCGCACCATCCGGGCCGCTGAACAAGATCGCCTCTGGCGGTGAACTCAGCCGGTTTCTATTGGCGCTTAAGGTCTGTCTGCGCGGCAATGATGCCAGCAAAACCCTGATCTTTGATGAAATCGATCGCGGTGTTGGCGGCGCAACGGCCGATGCGGTGGGCAGACGTCTGCGCGCGCTGGCCGAGGGCAGCCAGGTTCTGGTTGTCACCCACTCACCGCAGGTGGCGGCGCAGGGGGCGTATCATTGGCGGGTGCAAAAACAGGTCACGGACGGGGTGACGCTGTCGCAGGTTGTGCCGCTGCCAGCGGGTGACCGGGTGGATGAAATTGCGCGCATGGTTGCGGGCGACAAGATTACAGAAGAGGCACGTGGAGCCGCCAAGGCGCTGTTGTTGCAAGAAGGTTAGGGCGCGCGTAAAATCACGCGCAGACTGCGTAAACTCTTGGTATCTTTTACGATGTGTTAGATCGATTTTGACTAAAACACTGGCCAGGAAACAAGAAATTACAGATGCAGCGCTTCGTGAACAGCATTATTCAACGCCTCTACAGTGATTGGCTGAGCCAGGCAAAAGCCTCCTGGAAAGTGTTTCGACATCGCGGGCCAAGCCAGTTCCAGTTCTGGCTGATTGCCCTGGTGATCGGCTGTTCTGCCGGGGCAGCAGCGCTGTTTTTCCGCAAGATCATCAATTGGTTGCAGGCGCTTGCCTATGGGACCGAGGATGTGGATTTCATTCACTCCTTTGCCGAAGGACTGCCGTGGTATGTGCTGCTGCTGATCCCGACCTGTGGCGGGCTGGTTGTGGGGCTGGTGCTGCATTTCTTTACTCCCGATGCGCGGGTGCGATCTGTTGCTGATGTGATCGAGGGTGCGGCGCTTAACAATGGCCGGGTTGAGCGGCGCGCGGGGCTGGCTTCGGCGCTGGCATCGCTGATTACCCTCAGCACCGGTGGATCCTCTGGGCGCGAAGGTCCGGTTGTGCACCTTGCGGGGGTGATCTCAACCTGGGTCAGCAATTGGATCCACGCTGACGGCATCACTGGTCGCGACCTTCTGGGCTGTGCGGTGGCGGGCGCGGTCTCTGCAAGTTTCAACGCACCGATTGCAGGCGCGCTTTTTGCGCTTGAGGTGGTGCTGCGCCATTTTGCGGTACATGCCTTCGCCCCAATTGTGATTGCATCGGTTGCGGGGACGGTGATCAACCGGCTGGAATTTGGCAATGTGGCGGAATTTGATCTGCGTACTCCGGGCGAATTACAGTTTTATGTTGAACTCCCGGCTTTCCTGCTGCTCGGCGCCGTTTGTGGGGTGGTGGCCGTGGTGCTGATGCGCTCGATCTTTTTCACCGAACAGGTGATGACCACAGTGCAAACTGCATCAGGCCTGCCGCGCTGGCTGCGTCCGGCGATTTCCGGCGCGTTGCTGGGATTTATTGCGATCTGGTTCCCGCACATCATTGGTGTTGGCTATGAAACCACTGCACGCGCCCTCACCGGTAGCCTGACGGTGCAGCAATGTATGTTGTTTGTGGTGATCAAGGTTGCGGCTGTAGCCATCACCATGGGCGGGCGCATGGGCGGTGGGGTGTTTTCCCCCTCCTTGATGGTGGGGGCCATGACCGGGCTTGCCTTTGGCTGGGTTGCCACAGGGATATTCCCCGATATTTCCGGCACCCATACGCTTTATGCTTTTGCAGGCATGGGCGCGGTGGCGGCGGCGGTGCTGGGTGCGCCAATTTCCACCACTTTGATTGTGTTTGAACTGACGGGGGATTGGCAGATCGGTCTTGCGGTGATGGTGGCGATCTCGGTCTCCACCGCGTTTGCCTCACAGGTGGTGGATCGTTCCTTCTTCCTGACGCAATTGGAAAACCGCGGGCTCCATTGTGCCGCCGGGCCACAGGGCTATGTGCTACAATTGCAAAGCTGCGGCGATGTTATGCGGCCTTTGCACAGTTCCCGCTGCGCCTCAGAAGAGCTTTGCGCGGCGCTCATTGCTGCGGGGACGGTGTTGCCGGTCTCTGCAACGCTTGATCGCTCTCTTGCCTTGTTTGACCGCGATGACACATTGGATTTCATCCCCATCGTTGAGGCTTCAGACAGCGACAGCCCCGCGCTGCTGGGGGCGCTGTATCATGTGGATGTGCTCAAGGCCTATAACGCTGCACTGGCCGAAGCAGCGGCTGAGGAACACAGCTGATTTTTGCTGACATCGCCCAAAGTTTAGGCGGAAAAACCCCAACACATTATCTATCACTGGGATGTGACTTTTTTGCACCTCGAAGTGATTAAATTTTTCTTTCATTTGAATTTCTCCCGTTAACGAAGAAAAATAATTTGTAAACGAGCAGTGAAACCACAGTTTGCGGAAACAGCGAAATGTGTAGTTATAAAACGGATCCGAAACGGATCGACCCATATAAGAATGCCTCAGACAATGATCCGGCGCGTAATGCGCTTGATGATCTAATTGATTTTGCAATCGAGTGTGTCATGGAGGCTCATAATGATCGCCTCAGCGCGCGTCTGGCGGCGCAATACCCAAGCAATCGCTGCAAGGCGTTGTAAAATATAGTAATTCACACCTTGGATCTGTGCAGCCTTGCTGATGGTTTCTGTCTTACTATCGCATAAAATGTATGTTGATCATAAGAAAAGCGCGAATGCATGCATTCGCGCTTTGGTTTTTAATCGGTAAAATTGCGATTTAAACCTGTTCGACTTTCAAACTCTCAAGCTTTGCAAAAGTTAGATACTCTTTAACCGTTTCCAGCGCTTCGCTTGGGGTCTCATAAGACCAGGCGGCATCTTCGGTTGTCGAAGAGAGGTTCACGATGTCGTAATAGGTCGCGGTGCCTTTTCCTGCATCCTCAACGGTTTTGCCATTTTTGTCGAGCATCGCCATGGCGATGTCAGCGCGCGGGAAAAAGCGAACCGGCGCAGAATCGCCTTCGGTCATTTCCAGAACCTCTGTGCTCTCCCCCAACACAGCGCCGCCGGAACGCACAACCCAAGTGCCATCGATTTTGCGGATACGGATATCGCTCATATTAGTGTTCCCTCAATCGTTCAGAATGTTACAGGCTTTTGCCCTGTATTTGTAACAGGAGAATTTCAGATCTCCTGCGTTGCGGATGTTAGCCAGTCTCTTGCCTCAGGTGACACCAGAGGTGACAGCTTCTCTGCAACGTCGAAATGATACATGTTTAACCACGCTTTTTCATCCTTGCTCAATGCATCCGCGACGATCAGCCGCCGGTCAATCGGGGCATATGTCAGCGTTTGCCAGGACAAAAAGTCGCGCTCCGGGTCAGCGCTGGGTAGGGGGGCTGCATCCTCCACCACCAATAGGTTTTCTATCCGGATGCCAAAAGCACCTTCACGGTAATAACCCGGCTCATTGGACAGGATCATACCTGGCTGCAAAGCCACGCTGCTCATCCGGCTTAGTCGCTGCGGCCCCTCATGGACGCTGAGATAGGCCCCAACCCCGTGGCCAACCCCGTGGTTGAAATCCTGTTCGGCCTGCCACAATGGCGCGCGGGCAATGGATTCAATATCACGCCCCGCCAGCCCCCGCGGCCAGCGCAGACGTGACATGGCGATCATCCCCTGCAACACGCGGGTAAAGGCGGCGCGCTCCTCATCGCCCGGCGTGCCAATGGCAATGGTGCGGGTGATGTCTGTGGTGCCATCCAGATACTGGCCGCCACTGTCGAGCACCAGCAGATGGCCGTCTTGCAGAATTGCATTGCTCTGTTCGCTCACCCGATAGTGGATGATGGCCCCATTGGGTCCGGTGCCGGAAATGGTGTCAAAACTGATTTCACGCAGCTGGGGATCACGGCGGCGCAATTCTTCTAGCCGGGTGACCACATCAATTTCGCTGGTGCTGCCCGGGGCCTGTGCATCAAGCCAAGCCAGCAGCTCCACCACGGCGGCGCCATCGCGCAGATGCGCAGCCGCGCTGCCTGCCACTTCGGCCGGGTTCTTGCAGGCCTTGGGCAGCAGGCAGGGATCATCGCCAAGGCTGCAGCGCTCCCCCAGCTGGTCCGCCACGATCTGCGGCACGCTGGCGGCATCCACCAGAACCGAGCCCTCAAGCGCTGCGAGGTGGTCGAGAAAATCAGCAGGCGCATGCAGGGTGACAAATTCCGCCAGTTCTGCGGGCAGCGGTGTCAGCTTGGTCGCATCCATGTAAAGGCTGACACGGCCGTTTTGATGCAGCAGCGCAAAACACTGCGCAATTGGATTATGCGCCACGTCGGAGCCGCGGATATTAAGCAACCACATCACACTGTCCGGCAAGGTCAGAACAGCGCTGTCATGGTGGTTTTTGCGCAGCTCTGCCCCAAGGCGCTGTGCCTTGTCGATCGCGGCTTCGCCAGCAAATTCAATTGGATGTGCAATGGCTGGATTTGCGGGTGCTTCTGGCTGGTCGTGCCAGATCGCATCCACCAGATTGTCACTGCGCACCATCTCAATGCCGCTGCCCTTCAGATCAGCCTCGAGCTGCTTGATCTGGCCAAGTGAATGCAGCCAGGCATCATAGCCCACTTTGCCGCCCTGTGGCAGTTGTTCTCGCAGCCAGGCGGCCAGCGTCACATCCGGCCAGGGCACCGGGGTGAAGACATCGGCGACTTCCTGTTTCACCTGGGTGCGATAGCGCCCATCAATAAACACGCCCGCAACCTCCAGCAGCGCGGCACAGAACCCGGCGGATCCGGTGAAGCCGGTCAGCCAGGCCAGGCGCTCATCACGTGGGGCGACATATTCGCCCTGATGCGCATCAGAGCGCGGCACCAGAAACCCATCAAAACCCTGATCGCGCAGCGCTGCGCGCAGGTCTTCAAGACGCTGAGGCCCATCGCTGGTGTGGGAAACGGTGTCAAAGCTTTGAAACATCTTGGATCTCTCAGTTCCGGTCTTTTAGTCGGCTGCGCGTAGGGAGTGCGTTTATCGCGCATTTGTTTCATGCTGCTTCACGCGGGGCAAGCCCGACGCAGCGATCTGTGTCGCAATTCACGCCCGGTAGCGCTCCCGCGCGTTTCAGACATTCAAAGAATGCCCGCCCCCCTTGGGCATAGCGCCGCGCAAGCGCGGCGTGCGCCTGTTGCAGCTGTGGCGCACCCGCACATGGCAAAAGCTCTTTGCGATCTGCACAAGCCGCCGCGCAGCGCGCGGCCAGGCCCAACGCCTGAATTTGCATCTTTGATGCAAAGGGCAGGGGGCGGGAGCGCTTCGCCTGAGCCCAATTTGATCGGCGCATTTTGAATGACCCGTGCAGGCCACGCCGTCCAATTTGCCCTCTCATGCAGAGTAGTCTGGTTCGGTTCGGGCTGGCCTGGTTTGGCTGGTCCGGTTTGATCTGACACAGTGCGGTCTCATCCAACCTAGGTCCTCTGACCCAGCGCAGAAACACCCAGCTTAAATACATCCTGCGCAGGCTTAACCCGCGCAGGGCAGTCATATCTTGCGATCAGCCGACCCTGCGCATGCCCATCACACGGGCGCGGGCGCGGGGGTCGCTGTCAAACAGCGCTGCAAGCTGTTCGGTCATCGCACCGGCCAGCTGCTCCACATCGGTGATGGTGACGGCGCGATCATAGTAGCGCGTCACATCATGGCCGATGCCGATCGCCAAAAGTTCCACCTGCTTGCGCCGTTCCACCATGGCAATCACATCGCGCAGGTGTTTTTCCAGATAGTTCGCCGGGTTCACCGAGAGAGTGGAATCATCCACGGGCGCCCCATCGGAAATCACCATCAGGATCTTGCGCGCTTCTGAACGGTGGATCATCCGGCGGTGCGCCCATTCCAGCGCCTCGCCATCGATGTTTTCCTTCAAAAGCCCTTCTTTCATCATCAGGCCCAGATTGTTCCGGGTCCGCCGCATTGGTGCATCGGCGGATTTATAGATGATATGGCGCAGATCATTCAGCCGGCCGGGTTGTTGTGGGCGGCCTTCGTTCAGCCAGGCCTCACGCGCCTGGCCACCTTTCCATGCGCGGGTGGTAAAGCCGAGGATTTCCACCTTTACATTGCAGCGTTCCAATGTGCGCGCGAGAACATCGGCGCAGATCGCTGCAATGGAAATCGGCCGTCCCCGCATGGAACCGGAATTGTCCAAAAGCAGCGTCACCACGGTGTCGCGAAACTCGGTGTCGCGCTCCATCTTGAACGACAGCGGCGTTGTGGGGTTGGCGACAACCCGCGCCAGACGGCCCGCATCCAGAATGCCTTCTTCTAGGTCAAACTCCCAGGAGCGGTTCTGCTGCGCCTGCAGACGGCGCTGCAATTTGTTGGCAAGGCGGCTCACCGCGCCTTTCAGTGGCTCAAGCTGCTGGTCAAGATAGGCGCGCAGCCGTTCAAGCTCTTGTGGCTCTGCCAGATCTTCGGCGGCGATTTCCTCATCATGGCTGTCAAGGAACACCTTATAGCCGGGATCCGCCTCAGAGACCGGCGGCGCAGGCGGCTCTAGTGGTGCTTCGCCTTCGGGGATTTCGGTTTCATCTGCCAGTTCCTCATCTGCCATGTCGTCCATGGAGACCTGGGCCTGGCTTTCATCCTGCTGCTGTTCCTGTTGCTGTTCAGGCGTGGCGTCGGCGTCTTCTTCCTGCTCGTCCTGACCGGAGGAATCGGGATCCTGTTCCTCTTCCGGGGTCTCTTCTGCCGATTCCTCATCGTCTTCGTTGCTGCGCTCATCCGGGTCTTCACCCAGCTGGTCGCCATAGCCAAGATCGGTGATCATCTTGCGGGCAAATTTGGCAAAGGCCGCCTGATCCGCAAGGGTTTCATCGAGGTTTTCCAGCGTGTCGCCAGCCTGCGATTCAATAAAACCGCGCCACAGCTCCATCACATTGGCCGCGGCTGCGGGCAAAGGGCGACCTGTGGCAAGATGACGGATCAGATAGCCAGCCGAGGCCGCAAGCGGTGCTTCGGCGGAGGTTTTGACCTGATCAAAGCCTTTGCGCAGCGCCTCATGGGTGATTTTCACGTCAATGTTTGACGCGGTGCCGGGCATGTATTTTGCCCCCATCACCTCACAGCGGGCGGTCTCCATCGCCTCATAAAGGTCGCGCGCAATATCACCCGGCGGTGCATATCTGGCGTGCACCTCGGTATTGTGAAACTTGTGTTTCAGCGCCAGCGCATCAGCAGTGCCACGCGCCAAAAGCACCTCATCGCGGGTCATCCGGCGTGAGACCTGCGGCAGGCGCATGGTGTCACCCGAAAGCCCAGAGGGATCGACCGTGTAGTTGACCGAAAGCTCTGCATCATCGGCCATGACCTTGGTGGCTTGGGCCAAGGCTTTTTTGAACGGATCAGCCGGGTTGTCGTTTGGTTTACTCATGTCTTCATAGCCACTTCATCAAGGCTTCTGCGACCGCATGCGAGATCTGCCAGAACCGTCACATGCACATCCAGCGCATCTATTACTTTATAGCCAGGATCTTGTCCGTCAAAGGCGAGGTTCAGATCTGTGCCTGCCAGCACAATCGCATCCACCCCGTGATCCTCGATCATGCGACGGCCCGCATCCAGCAGCTCTGCCCGCTGCGCTGGGGTACATTGCCCTGCAACCGCGATCTCCTGATAGGTCTGACCAAGCGTTTCGATCTCATCATCCAGCGCCACCGCCTGGGTTTGCTGCAACTGCCCATAAATACGTGTGCGCATCACCACCCGCGTGCCCAAAAGGCCAATTTTGCTGATGTTTTCACCGGCAAAAAAACCATCCAAAGGCGTAACACCAGAAACAATCGGAAGCGACGACAGTGCGGCCATCTCATCGATGCAATAGTGCGCGCCCAAGGAGGTGAGCGCGACACAATCGCAGCCCGCACCTTTCAACTGGTCAATCTGACGGGCAAAAATCTCTGCCTGCGGGGCACGATCATCCGCCAGATTGTTGCGGATCAAGGTTTGGATATCGCCATGGCTGATGGTGAGATTAAGCTCTGCGCCAAGCGCGTCTACCGCAGCTGTGAGCCGCTGATAATACACAATCGTTGCCGCTACGCCGATCCCGCCAATCAGGCCAATATGCATATCCTATATCCTTGTTTTAGCCCAGGCTCACACTGGCCGCGCTTTCGGGCAGTTCCTCGTCAAAGCAGCGCTGGTAGAATTCCGCTACGGTCTGGCGCTCCAGCTCGTCACATTTGTTGAGGAAGCTCAGGCGGAAGGCATAGCCCACATCGCGGAAGATCTCGGCGTTTTGCGCCCAGTTGATCACGGTGCGCGGGCTCATCACGGTCGACAGTTCGCCGTTCATGAACGCGGTCCGGGTCAGATCCGCAACTGTCACCATATGCGAGATCTTCTCGCGGCCCTCAGAAGTGTTGTAATGCGGCGCTTTTGACAGGATGATCGCGGCTTCGGCGTCGTGGCTGAGATAGTTCAGCGTCGACACCAGCGACCAGCGGTCCATCTGGGCCTGGTTGATCTGCTGGGTGCCGTGATAGAGCCCGGTAGTATCGCCAAGACCAACGGTGTTTGCGGTGGCAAACAGGCGGAAATGCGGGTTAGGCGTGATGATTTCGTTCTGGTCCAGCAGCGTCAGCTTGCCGTCATGCTCCAGCACCCGCTGGATCACAAACATAACATCGGCGCGGCCCGCATCATATTCATCAAACACAATCGCAACCGGGTTGCGCAGCGCCCAGGGCAGGATGCCTTCGTGGAATTCAGTTACCTGTTTGCCGTCGCGCAGTTTGATCGCGTCTTTACCAATCAGGTCGATACGGGAAATGTGGCTATCAAGGTTTACCCGCACCGATGGCCAGTTCAGACGTGCCGCAACCTGTTCGATATGGGTGGATTTACCTGTGCCGTGGTAGCCTTGGATCATCACGCGGCGATTGTGGCTAAAGCCGGCCAGAATGGCGAGCGTGGTATCGGGATCGAATTTATAGGTGGGATCGATTTCGGGCACGCGGCTGGAGCTTTCGGCAAAGCCCTTGATGGTCATATCCGTATCGATGCCAAAAGTGTCGCGAACCGAAATCACTTCGGTTGGTTTTGCAGTGCTGTCCAGAAATCCGTCGCTCATTCCCGTGGTCCTTGTCTCTCTTCACCCGCGTGGGATGATCTGTTCCCGCAGATTGGTGCCCGATCTGGCAAGGGAGAGCAAGGGGATCAAACGTGCTAATACAATGGAATGTTAATTTACCTAGGGGAGGTTGCAAATTTGATGGTTTTCCGGCGCAGATGACCTACGCCAGAAAGCTTCGTATAGGGGCAAAAGCTGCTATTTACAGCGCCGCTTTGATGGAGCGATGGGCCAGAACCAGGCTGCGCTCGTCGACAAAACGTGGGGTCGATTTCATGTATTCGGCAAAGGCGCGGCCATAACCTTTCAAGAGCCAGCGTTCCTCGTTCAGCACAAACAGGAAATACAGCGCAAACAGCGTTGCAGCAAAGCCCAGCGTGATCAATGAGCCCGAGGTAATGCCAAGTCCCACAGTCGCCAGCACCGATGTCACATATTGCGGATTGCGCGAATAGGCATACATGCCGCCGGTCACCAGCCCTTCGCTTTCGCAATAGGTATTGTCGAGCCCCAGAAACCGGTAGCCCCAGAGCGTGATGCCAAAGGCCACCACCATGATCGGCAGCCCGACCAGATAACGGGCCCAATGGCCAAAGCCGTTCACAAAGATCTCACAGACCGCAAACACCACGGTGGTGCCGCAGAAAATGCGAAACAGGCCAAAGGCCAGATGGTGACGCCAGCCGTCGGAGGCGGGCCAAAGCCCCAGATCCGGGCGTCTGAGGCTCAGCGTCAGATGGCCGCCAAGGGCAACGGCGGAAAGAACGGCAGCCCAGAGGGCAAATGTGTGGAGGCTGTTGAAAAAATCGGTCATCGGTCCTGTCTGCTATCCAGTGGATCTGTCCAGTGTTCTCAGTCGCGCAAAGCGGCAGCGCCCTGCGGGTTCTGTCGCTCCTACCAAGCGATTGTAACAGAGATTCAGAAGTTTTGAGACAGAGTTGCATCACATGTGCTTGGGCGACACTGAAATCGGGCGCGGACGGGCGGGCGCACCACCCTGCGCAACCGGGATAAAACCGCCAATGGGGCAGCGCAGACAGCAAAAAACCGGCGGGGTTTCCGCCGGTTTAAATTACAACCTGTCAGCAGGGCACACACGCCGCCGTCTTATTTGAACGAGCGACTGTCTTTCACCTGATCCCAGGCCCACATGACCTCTTGCAGCTGTTCTTCCTGGCTGCGGTCACCGCCATTGATATCTGGGTGCAGCACTTTGATCAGCTTCTTGTAGGCCTTGCGGATTTCAGCCTTGGTCCAGTCATCTCTGGCCTCAAGGATTTCCAAGGCGCGCCGCTCGGTCGGAGGCAGGCGACGCCCAACAGCGCCACCGCTGCGGCCCGGATTGCGGGTGGCATTGCCGCCCAGAACCTGATGCGGATCCTCAATGCCAAGCCGCGCCCAGGCGCGTGCTTCGGGATCGCCCATCGGCTTGGTTTCGCGTTCCCAGACCTTGTCCTTGGAGCGCTGCGCATTCAGTTCCGCCTCAGTGGTGCCCTCAAAGAAGTTCCACTTCTGATTGTACTCGCGAATACAATCCTGGCAGAACCAGTAAAAATCATCCAAGACATCCGGAGCCTTGGGGGCACGGAACTGACCGGGTTTTTCGCAATCGGGAGAATCGCAGGTTCTCACCGACGTTTCCGACGCCCCACTTGCGGCGCGACGCCCACGCGGGTTCTTCTTTTTGGCAGTACTAACGGACATATCGAAACCGAAAGGATCTGACTTACTCATTGGGGGCCACCTTCTGGACGCATCTATTCGACTCGGGACCGGCAGTTTAATGCAAGTATCGTGAGATAGAAGAGGCAAAGCTAAAAAATTATGGAGATCGGCAAAAAATGAACATGCGCGACGAAATCGAATCCCGCCTGGTAGCGGCGTTTCAACCCCGTGAAATAGAGGTTGTGGACGACAGCAACAGCCATGTCGGCCACGCAGGCCATGACGGCAAAGGCGAAAGTCACTTTAACGTGTACATCCGCGCAGACAGCTTCAATGGCAAATCCCGCGTGGCCCAGCACCGGGCGATTCACGCAGCCCTTGGGGATGTGATGGGCCGCATTCACGCGCTGGCGCTGGATGTGGCAGGCTAGCGGGTTTTACTCGTCTTCGCCCTTTTGCTGACGGGCGCGTTTTTGCAGCGCGGCCGTCAGACCAAACACCGGGCTGACCTCTTCGACGCCATCGTCTTTTAGCATTCTGACGGCCCCAGGGCCGGGCACGGGCTTGGCCTCTGGCGGCGCTTCGGGGTCCCCTGCGGTGGCGGTTTGCTCACCCTCTTCCGGCGCGGCTTCGGCAGCTGTCACCGGCGGCTCTGCGCGGCTCTCATCGCTGACGGCGGGCGGAATGTCATCCGTTTGAGCAGGCGGGTCGGTCCAGTCCAGCGGCAGATCTGATTCCACTACTTTGGCGCGGCGAAAGATCAATACATTGCGCCAGTTGGTGGTGGTGCTGGCAAAGCCCGCGCGCTCTTCTGAGGGCAAAAGCTCTGCGCGCAGATATTCCCAGCCCTCGGCGGCCAGCTCGTTCAGGGTGAGCTCAATGGAATTGGCAAACCGCGCCTCGGCAGATTTCACACCCTTGGCTTTGGTGCCTTTGGCGGGGGCGGGGACAACCTTGTATTCAAATGGGGACATCAATTTTCTCCTGAACTGCCCTGAGGTTTAGCGAAAGCGACAGAGGCGTCAAGTTTTCCCCGCGCTTTGTGCCCCTGTTCGCAAAACGAGCAAGCCCCAGCTTGCGACTGCCGCATCAGTTGTGCAGGGTGATGGTATTGGATTTGAGGGATTTGCGCTGCGATGCGGGCGGACGAGATTACGGACATTGAGAGTTTTGAGGCGTGGTTGAGAATGCGTCCTGATCATCTAAGACGGTCAGATGCTGTTCAGTTGGCAACACGGTGTGCTTTGCGTGCGCTACCAGTATGGTATGAGTATGTTCTGATGTCCCCAGCACAGAGCAATGTTTCCAGAGGTCTTCCAATACTTCGTGCGTTACTGGTCTCATCCATCGCATTTCGTCACAACTCCGAAACTATATTCGAGTTAGCCAATTCTGCCGCCGAAGCCTCGCTCAACCTAAGTGCGCATGCCTTTCAGGACAATGCGCCTGAAGCCTCTTGGTGCGCCAGAGCGGCGGGCTCATCGCCGCATCTATCATTTTATGATGAAATGGATGCTTGTGACGTCGTTGAGACGGCTTTCAACGCTAACAAAGCAGATGCATTTTGGCTCTTACTTCAAAAAGATATCGATAGGCAGGAAAATGCTGGAGGTTCACTTGAAACTTCGCTGTGGGAAGAAGAACCCGATTACAACAAAATTTTGTATTTACCCTCCCGTTTGTTGGGCCAAGATCAAAGGTATGAGTTCTGGGCCCGCTGGTATGAGGCCATCATGGATGGTCACCCTTTGACTGGCGATTGGGAAAGCCATTGGCAGCTCCTCCACGACATTGCGCTGATCCCGGATGAGGATTGGCAAAAAGGCGCGGAACATATGGCGGCGCTGATCGAAGAGATTGAAAATGCCAGTACCTACCGCGTCGACCCACAGGTTCGATTGACTGCCGAGCGGCTTTTGCGCGCCTCGCTTGGGCGTTTCAGTTTCAGCGAAATTCGTCACCTGATGGAAATGTTACCCTTCGCAAATGACCTTAAGGAGCTGAAGAACCAGGAAATTCTGGAATCATTTCTGGGAGAGGCCGAGGAGGTAACCTGGGAAATCGAACTTTTCCTTTCGGGGCTTAAACGCGAAGAGCTGAAGCTTCAGGGCTCGGGCGGCGTGTTGACCTGTTTTGAGAGCGCGCTTGAAGAAATTGGAAAAGGAAAGCAGCTCGCGTCCATCAATATTGGTCGGGTGATTGTGTGCGGGGAGCGGCTTCAGCATTTTTCGACCAACCATGACACGCTTCAGGAATTTGGTTCCTACAGTGACGGGCTAACTGCCGCTGTGCGCTCTCTGCAGGGCCTAACGTTCAAGTTTTTCTCCGAAGCCATTCTTCGTATGGGGGTTCTCAAAGATATACGTTCGTCCGAAGAAGTGACCTTGGGGGAATTGTTTGCTGATCTTTCGCGCGGGTTTGATCAAATCAAAACTGACATGCGAGACGATCTCGTTCCCTTGGCACCAGCGGCAATGTCCGTTTTCGATACTTTGTTGGATGAATTGGACGGGTTGGCGAAAAATGAAGCCGTTTCGGTAAATCCAGCTTACAAGAGCCATCTACGCAAAGAATTTGATTTCAACGCAGCGCTGGTAGCTGTGTCTCTACGGCTATATCTGGAGCAGTCCAAAAATCTGGGTGTGCCCCTTGCTGAAGTTGCCAAAGGGGTAGCAATCAGCAAAGCAACTACGAGCGTTGAAGGGCTTATCGCTTGGCTTTTAAAAGCCGCAAATTCCACAGCTAACTAAAAAAGGCGCCCCGGGGGACGCCTCTTTGATCTCATGTCACCCGCATCAGCTGCCGAGTTTTTGCGCAACCAGCTGGTTCACCGCTTTGGGGTTGGCCTTGCCGCCGGTGGCTTTCATCACCTGGCCGACAAACCAGCCTGCCAGTTTGGGGTTTTCCTTGGCTTTTTCCACCTGCGCCGGGTTGGCGGCGATGATTTCATCAAGCGCCGCTTCAATCGCGCCGGTGTCTGTCACCTGCTTCATGCCGCGCGCTTCAACGATCTCGGCCGGATCACCGCCCTCAGAATAGACGATTTCAAACAGATCCTTGGCGATCTTGCCGGAAATCGCGTCTGATGCGATCAGATCGATGATGCCACCCAGTTGGTCAGGGGTGACCGGGCTGTCGGTGATGGATTTGTCTTCGTCCTTTTTCAGACGGCCGAACAATTCGTTGATGACCCAGTTGGCGGCCATCTTGCCATCGCGCCCTTTGGCAACCGCTTCAAAATAGGCGGCGGCGGCCACTTCGGCGGTCAAGACCGAAGCGTCATAATCGGTGAGCTTGAAGTCCCCAATAAAACGGGCTTTTTTCTCGTCCGGCAGCTCCGGCAGATTGGCGGCAATATCGTCCACCCAGGCCTGTTCGATTTCCAGCGGCAGCAGGTCGGGATCGGGGAAATAGCGGTAATCATGCGCTTCTTCTTTGGAACGCATGGAGCGGGTTTCGCCCTTGTCGGGGTCATAAAGCCGGGTTTCCTGCTCGATCTCACCACCGGCTTCGACAATGGCGATCTGGCGGCGGGCTTCAACGTCGATGGCCTGCTGGATAAACCGCATCGAGTTCATGTTCTTGATCTCGCAGCGGGTGCCCAGATGCGAGAAATCACCCGTTTCCTGGAATTTCTCATATTGGCCGGGCAGGCAGATCGACACGTTCACATCGGCGCGCAGGTTGCCGTTTTGCATATTGCCGTCGCAGGTGCCCAGATATTGCAGGATCTGGCGCAGCTTGGCGATATAGGCGGCGGCCTCTTCGGGGCCACGAATATCGGGGCGCGAGACGATCTCCATCAGGCAAACGCCGGTGCGGTTCAGGTCAACAAACGACATGTTGGGATCCATGTCGTGCACGGATTTGCCCGCGTCCTGCTCCATGTGGATGCGTTCAACCCGCACGTTGCGCGCGGTGCCATCGCCCAGTTCCACCAGTACTTCGCCTTCGCCCACAATGGGATGATAGAGCTGCGAAATCTGATAGCCCTGCGGCAGATCCGGGTAGAAGTAGTTTTTGCGGTCAAAGGCTGACCACAGGTTGATCTCGGCCTTGAGGCCCAGACCGGTGCGCACAGTCTGTTCAACGCAGTATTCATTGATCACAGGCAGCATGCCGGGCATCGCCGCGTCAACAAAAGCCACGTTTGAATTGGGCTCGGCGCCAAATTTGGTGGACGCGCCTGAGAACAATTTGGCGTTAGAGCTCACCTGGGCGTGCACCTCCATGCCGATGACCAGTTCCCAGTCATGCTTGGCGCCCGCGATTACCTTGGGCTTGGGGAGTTCATATGTCAGGTCGAGCATGGTTTCGCCGTCTCCAATATCATCAGTTGCAAGGGTTCTAGGCCCCCCCGCGCCAAGGGGCAAGGGGGCGTGAGGGGCAATCTAACAAAAGCCGCTGATCTCAGGGTTAATGGGGCGTGCGCTGGGGATGCAACACCTGGCGCGTATGAGCCCTGGCTGCCAGCCGTCGGCAAAGTGTTGCGTAGGGGGCGTACGCCCCACTTACCAATCAATAGGATCCGGGCGATATTGTCTCTTTCACCGGATCACGGCTGCGATTAAACGTTTCATCCCGCAGCCCAGTTTAACGGCCCAGTTAAGCAGCCCCATTCAAAGGAGAGCCCCATGGACACCCAGGCCCGTATCGCCCAGACCATTGCAACCGAGATCGGGGCCGCCACCAAACAGGTGAGCGCGGCGGTGGAATTGTTGGATGGGGGCGCAACGGTGCCCTTTGTGGCGCGTTACCGCAAAGAGGTGACCGGGGGGCTTGATGATAGTCAGCTGCGCAAACTGGATGAACGGCTGGCCTATCTGCGTGAGCTGGAAGCGCGCCGTGCCACTATTGTTGAAACGATCAAAGCGCAAGATAAGCTGACGCCAGAACTCGCAAAATCGATTGCTGCGGCGGATACCAAGGCGCAGCTTGAAGATATTTACCTGCCTTACAAAAAGAAACGCCGCACTAAAGCGATGATTGCCCGTGAAAATGGGCTGGAGCCTTTGGCAGAGGCCATTTTGGCAAATCGCAACGCCGATCCCGAAGCGCTGGCGGCTACATATCTGAACGCGGCGGTGGAAACGGTGAAAGACGCGCTGAATGGAGCACGCGATATTCTGACCGAGCGGATGACCGAAAACGCAGGCCTGATTGGCCGTCTGCGCGAGTTCATGCAACGCGACGCAGTGCTGAGCGCGCGGGTTGTGGAAGGTCAGGAGCAGGCGGGCGCGAAGTTTTCGGATTATTTCGAACACACAGAAGCCTGGTCCAAAGTGCCCTCGCACCGGGCGCTTGCAATGCTGCGCGGCTCTAACGAGGGCGTGCTGAACGTGGATATTGCCCCCGGCGGCGAAGATGGTGTGAGCCGCGCCGAGGCGATGGTCGCGGCGGAACTTGGCGCATCTGGCCAGGGCAAAGGTGACATCTGGCTGCGCAAAGTGGCGGGCTGGACCTGGCGGGTGAAACTGTCGCTGTCTTTGATGTTGGAGCTGATGGGGGATCTGCGCGGGCGCGCGCAGGATGAAGCGATTGAGGTCTTTGCCCGCAATCTCAAAGACCTGCTTTTTGCAGCTCCGGCCGGTGCGCGACCGACTCTCGGGCTGGATCCGGGCATTCGCACCGGCGTCAAAGCGGCAGTGGTGGATGCAACCGGGAAACTGGTGGCGACCGCGACCCTTTACCCGTTTCAGCCCAAGAATGACCTGCGGGGCGCGCAGGTTGAGATTTTGAAACTGATCGCCAATCACGGCGTTGAACTGGTGGCGATCGGCAATGGCACCGCCAGCCGCGAGACCGAACGCATGGTGGCGGAAGTGCTGCAAAACCTGCCTGCGAAGGTAAAGGCGCCAACCAAGGTTGTGGTGTCAGAAGCCGGTGCCTCGGTCTATTCCGCCTCGGAACTGGCCGCGCGGGAATTCCCGGATCTGGATGTATCTTTGCGCGGCGCGGTGTCGATTGCGCGGCGTTTGCAGGACCCGCTGGCGGAGCTGGTGAAGATCGAACCCAAAAGCATTGGCGTGGGTCAGTATCAGCACGATGTGGACCAGCACAAACTGTCCAAATCGCTGGATGCGGTGATTGAAGATGTGGTGAACGCGGTTGGGGTTGATCTCAATATGGCCTCTGCGCCTTTGCTTGCGCGGGTCTCTGGCCTTGGGCCGGGCCTTGCCGAGGCTGTGGTGGCGCATCGCGATGTGAATGGCGCGTTCGGGTCCCGCCGGGAGCTGTTGAAGGTGGCGCGTCTTGGTCCCAAAGCCTATGAGCAATGCGCGGGGTTTTTGCGTATTCGCGACGGCAAAGAGCCGCTTGATGCTTCTGCGGTGCATCCCGAAGCCTATGCGGTGGCGCGCAAAATGGTCTCGGCCTGTGGTCGTGATATCCGCGCGCTGATGGGGGACAGTTCCGCGTTGAGCCGCCTGCGCGCCGAAGATTTTGTTGATGATAGCTTTGGTCTGCCCACCGTACGCGACATTCTGGCAGAACTTGACAAACCCGGGCGTGACCCGCGACCTTCGTTCAAGACTGCGACATTCACCGATGGGGTGGAAGAGATCACCGACCTGAAACCGGGTATGGTGCTGGAAGGCACGGTGACCAATGTGGCGGCCTTTGGCGCGTTTGTGGATATTGGCGTGCATCAGGATGGGTTGGTGCATGTGAGTCAGCTGGCGGATCGTTTTGTCAAAGACCCGCATGAGGTGGTGAAAACCGGGCAGGTGGTCAAAGTCACCGTGACTGAGGTGGATGTGGCGCGCAAACGCATTGGTCTCACCATGCGCAAAGATGGTGGGGCGTCGGCCAAAGAGGCCCGCAATGAGCGTGGCGGCGAGGCGTCGACGGGGCGCAACCCGCGCCAGGGCGGCAAACCCCAGGGGGGGCATTCAAAAGGCACCCAGGCAAAAGGCACCCACGCAAAAGGTGGTCGCGCGCAGAGCGGGCGGTCGCAGGGCGCGCGCAACGCTGGTGGTCAATCTGGTAAAACTGGCAGTGATACCGGCGCGCTGGGCGCTGCGCTGATGGATGCGTTCAAAAAACGCTAATCCATCAGCCGGTGATGACCTCAAGGCCAGCGTCGGAAAATGAAACCGTCTGGCCTTGGGCGAGCTCTTCTGAGAAACATTCTTGCAAGAACCCCTGCGCGGCGTCCCTGCCGCGTGCCGCAAAGTGGCGCGGTGAGGGCACATGGGCATTGTTGGCAAAGCCCGCCGCCGCATGGGCCCATTGCAGCGGGTGAATTTCTTGCAGGTGATAGCGGGCGAGCCAGTCAGCGGCGTGGGAAATCTCCATGCGTACCGCATCCGCCGTAAGCGACTGTCCCATATTACGCTGCACCCCAATGGCGCAGAATGCGAGCAGCAGGTTCACAGTTTCCTGCGCAGGACGGTTGTGCAGAATGTCGCGCAGCCCATCCATGAAAAACGCAAGATCCACGGTTTCGCAGGCGGTATCATCCAGCATCAACGCATCAAGATAGGTCCAGGTGTAGCCACCGGAGCCCCAGATGGTTTCGCTTTGTACTGCGGCGCGGCGGGCTTCGATTTCAAGCAGGTTTTTTTCGCCGCTCAGCGCTGGGCGCAGCGCTATGCCGAGGTGGCGCATATTGCGAAAGTTGATCGGATCAAGCGCAATCAGCTGGGCAAACCCATCCGCCAGTTTGATCGGAGCAATTTCCTGTGTGATCTGCGCGCTGCAGCGGGTGGATTGCACAAAGGGGCTTGGGGAATTGTCCAGCGCCGATACCAGCGACCAGGCCCGATCAAAATGCACTTTAGCGCGGCTTTCATGGGTCTTGGTGATCGCGGCGGCAGCTGCGCCGCGCCAGGCCCAGCCCAGATCCAGATGGGCCTGCGCCACAAAGGCCGCCATCAATGGGTTGTCTTTCACTGCGAGGCGGGCCGCTTCGAGCGCCATGATGCCATCAACATAGAGCCGGTTGTCGACCTCGGTCCCTTCTTCGAGGGCGTGATCCACCGCGTTCACCACGTCGGAACGGGCGCCAAAGGCCAGAAGATCCGCAATTGGCAACCCGGCACCGGTGGCGGCGCGCTCTGTATCGGCGCGCATTAGCTCATGTGTCAGATCTTCCCAGCGTTCTTGCCGGGCCAGAAAAACACCGCGGCCGCGGGCCGCATCACATTGCGCCTCATCCTCTCCTTTGTCTTGCACCGGGATCACCAGTTTGGCCGAAAGCACTTCTTCGCGGGGGAGATGTTTTTGCAAGGCTTTGGGCAAGCGGACCCGGCGCAAATCCTGTGCGAAGGGCACGCGTTTTGGCAGGAGACCTGTCAGAACAGCGGGCATTGAAACGGGCCGGGGGGTGGTTGAAATCCTGCGCAGCGCAGATTGCAGCGCAGGACGAAGAGCGTTGGGCATTTATTTTTTCCGCAGATTGGCAGCATCTTAGGTCCTGCCAAGATCGCCCCAATTTTGGGCGCAAAAGTGGCGCTCTTAAGGTTTCTACAGCCACAGTTGGAAAAAAATTAACTTTCTGCTCACATGTGTGAGAGCGGGGCGGCTGCAGCCTCAAAACCGGCTGCAGCCCTTTGTTTTATGCGTCCAGGATGCGGCTGACCATTTCATTTGTGTCACCGCTGAGGCCGTCGCTGGCCAGAATACGCTGCAATTGGGCGCGAATCTGTGTTTGGCGATCCGCGTCGTAACGTGTCCAGGTTTGGAAGGCGGAACACATGCGGGCGGTGGTTTGGGGATTAAGCTTATCCAAAGCTATCAGATTGTCGGCCAGCAGTTCATAGCCCGCACCGGTTGCCAGATGGAAACCCGCGTGATGGCCTGCAAGCGCGCCCATGACCGCGCGGAAACGGTTGGGGTTTTTGATGGTGAACAGCGCGTGCTGGGTCAGATCCCCGGCGACCTTGCTGGCGGTTTGTGGTTTTGCGGTGGCGACCTGCAGCGCAAACCATTTGTCCATTACCAGACGATCGTCTTTCCACTGCTGATAAAACGCCTCAGACTGGGCGGCACCGTTTTCAGCGCGCAAGAGGCAAGCAAGCGCCTGATACTGCAGCGTCATATTATCTGCGGCGTCAAACTGGCGCGCCGCCTGAGCACCACCATCAAGACGGGTCAACAAAGACAGAAGCGCGCCATTGAGCGAGCGTTTGCCCGCGCCTTCAGCATCAGGGACATAGGGGCCATCAACGGTGGTGTCGGCATAGAGGCGTGGCAAGCTGTCGGCGAGCGCCTGCGCCAGGCTTTGGGCAAAGGTTTCCGCCGCATCATGGATTTTTTCGGGATCCGGCGTGTGGCCTTTTTCAAACAGGACCTGTGCGATCTGCGACTGGCTGGGCGGTTGCAGCACCAGCGCGCGAAACGCCGGATCCTGACTGTCATCACGCACCAGTTTCACCAGCGCATCAAGATAGGCCGCATCAGGTGCCGCGCCGTTCAGGACCATTTTGATGCGGGTGTCAGTGGCGAGCGCATTGCCCGCCTCCCAGCGGTTAAACGGATCGGTGTCATGCGCCAGCAGGAAGGCGCGTTCACTATTGGTGCTCTCACGCTGCAAAATCACTGGCGCGGAAAACTCACGCAGGATTGACGGTACCGGTTTGCTGGCGAGCCCTTCAAAGGTGAAGCTTTGTTTTGCCTCGGTCAGCTCCAACACGGTGGTAGGCTGGATCTCATCACCGGTGTCACCCAAAAGCCCAACAGCGATTGGGATTACGCGCGGGTCTTTGTTGGGCTGGCCCGGTGTGGGGGCGGTTTCCTGGGCAAAGGTCAGTGTGAGAGTGCCGTTTTCATAGGCCTCATTCACCGTCACCCGTGGGGTGCCCGCCTGAGAGTACCAGAGTTTGAACTGGCTCATGTCGCGGCCGGTGGCGTCTTCGAAGACTTGCAGCCAGTCTTCGATGGTGCAGGCCTGACCATCGTGGCGATCAAAGTAAAGATCCAGCGCCTTGTAATAGGCCGCATCGCCAACCAGCAGTTTCAGCATGCCGATGACCTCGGCGCCTTTTTCGTAAACAGTGGCGGTGTAGAAGTTGTTGATCTCCTGAAAGGCCTCGGGGCGCGGGGGGTGCGCCAGCGGGCCGCCATCTTCGGGGAACTGGCGCGCGCGCAGCGCAATCACATCGTCAATGCGTTTCACCGGGGCAGAGCGCATATCAGAGGTGAACTGCGCATCGCGGTAAACCGTCAGCCCCTCTTTCAGGCAGAGCTGGAACCAATCGCGGCAGGTGATCCGATTGCCAGTCCAGTTGTGAAAATACTCATGGGCGATGATTGCCTCGATGCGTTCGAAGTTTGCATCGGTCGAAGTCTCGGGAGAGGCCAAAACACAAGAAGAGTTGAAAATGTTCAACCCTTTGTTCTCCATCGCCCCCATATTAAAGTCATCCACGGCGACAATGTTGAAAATGTCCAAGTCATATTCGCGACCGTAGACCTCTTCATCCCAGGTCATCGACTTTTTCAGCGCTTCCATACCAAAGGCGCATTTGTTTTCATCCCCCGGACGCACCCAGATGTTGAGCTCAACATCCTTGCCGGATTTGGTGGTGAAACGATCCGGGTGATTGATCAGATCGCCGGCGACCAGCGCAAAGAGATAGGCGGGTTTGGGCCAGGGATCGTGCCATTCAGCAAAGCCCGTGCCTGCCTCACCCGGATTGCCGTTGGACAGCAGCACGGGCGCGCTGCCCTCAATGCGTACGGTGAAGGTGGACATCACATCAGGACGGTCGGGGTAGAAGGTGATTTTGCGGAAACCTTCGGCCTCACACTGGGTGCAATACATGCCATTGGACATATAAAGCCCTTCGAGAGCGGTATTGCCCTGCGGGTTGATTTCAACCTCTGCTTCCCAGGTGAAAGGCTGGTCGGGCACGGCGCATTCCAGCCCGCCATTGATCAGATCGGGGGTGATGTCTTGACCGTCGATCTTGGCCCAGATCAGCTTCAGCTCTTCGCCATGCAGAAAAAAGCGCGGATCTGCGGCGTCTTTTTTCGGGCTGAACTGGATCTTGCTGATCACGCGGGTGGTTTCAGGTGCCAGTTTGAACGTCAGCGAAACCGCATCCACGTCAAAGCCAAAGGGTTTGTAATCCTTAAGGTAAATGGTTTCGGGCGCGGTGGCCGGTGCGGCATCTTTCATCGCAGCAGATCCTGTTTTGTCAGCTCTGTCTTATCAGTAGGAGTGATGCGCGCGCGCAGCAAGGGGCAGTTGCTGCACTATGCCCGCCTGTGCCACCCCTCGGCGATTTTTGAAACAGCTCCTGCCTGAGGGGTGAAAACCACCGGGCCAGGCTCATTGCTGGAGCGTGGGAATTGCGCTAGCCATTATGGAGACAGCCAGTTGGGAGAAGATCATGCGCGATATACACAACATCAAAGTGGCCGATGAACTGGCAGATTTTATTGAAGAAAAAGCCCTGCCGGGCACGGGTATTACCGCCGATCAGTTCTGGCGCGGTCTATCGGATCTGATCAACGGGCTGGGGGATGAAAACCGGGCGCTTCTGGCCAAACGATCTGAACTTCAGGGCAAGATTGATGCCTGGCATCTGGCGCACAAAGACAAACCTCATGATGCTGCCGCCTATGAGGCGTTTTTGCGCGAGATTGACTATCTCATCCCCGAGGGCGAGGCGTTTGAGATCGACACCGCCAATGTGGACCCTGAGATTGCCGAGATGTCCGGCCCGCAGCTGGTGGTGCCGATCACCAACGCGCGCTTTGCGCTGAATGCCGCCAATGCGCGCTGGGGCAACCTCTATGATGCGCTTTATGGCACCGATGCGCTGGGCGATCTGCCTGAGGGTGGCGGTTATGACGCCGCGCGTGGGGCAAAGGTCATTGCCTATGCCAAAGCGTTTTTGGATCAGGCGGTGCCGCTGCGGGGCACAACATGGGGTGAGGTGACAGATGTTGCTGCTGCGCCGCTGGCAGATAATGCGCAGTTTCTGGGCCAGATGCAGCAGGGTGACTGGCAGGGGTTCTTGTTCCAAAACAACGGGCTAAAGATCGAAATTCTGGTGAGTGCAGATAATGAAATCGGCCAAAATGATCCTGCACATATTGCCGCTGTAAACCTTGAGGCGGCCGTGTCGACCATCATGGATTGTGAGGATTCCGTGGCCTGTGTTGATGCGCCCGACAAGGCGCTGGCCTATTCCAACTGGCTTGGGCTGATGAAGGGCGACCTTAGCGAGACCTTTGAAAAAAATGGCAAGATCACCACGCGGGTGCTGTATCAGGATGAGACCTATACCGCGCCGGATGGCAGTGATTTCACGGTGAAATCGCGCTCGCTTTTGCTGGTGCGCAATGTGGGGCATCTGATGTCCACGCCTGCGGTGTTGGACAGCGCGGGCCGCGAGGCGGGCGAGGGCCTGCTCGATGCGATGGTCACCACGTTGATCGCGATGCATGATCTAAAGGCTGAGGGCGGCAATTCTCAAACCGGTTCGGTCTATGTGGTAAAGCCCAAGATGCACGGCCCCGAAGAGGTCGCTTTTGCGGTCAAGATCTTTGATAAGGTTGAAGACGCGCTGGGATTGCCGCGCAATACCGTCAAGCTTGGCATTATGGACGAAGAGCGGCGCACCTCGGTGAACCTGAAGGAATGCATCCGCGCGGCGAAATCGCGGGTGGCGTTTATCAACACGGGCTTCCTGGATCGCACCGGCGATGAGATCCACACCGCGATGGAAGCGGGGGTGATGCTGCCCAAGGGTGAGATGAAGGCAACGCCTTGGATCACTTCTTATGAGGACCGCAATGTTGATATTGGTCTGGCCTGTGGCCTGAAAGGGCGCGCGCAGATTGGTAAGGGCATGTGGGCGATGCCTGATTGCATGGAAGAGATGCTTGCGGCGAAGATTGGTCACCCAAAGGCGGGCGCATCTTGTGCCTGGGTGCCATCGCCAACGGCAGCGACATTGCACGCGATGCATTATCACATGGTGGATGTTGCGGCGGTGCAAGAGGGGCTGCGCGCAGCTGGCCCCCGTGGCACCTTGGCAGATCTGCTGACGCTGCCGCTGACAGCGGGGGAAACCCTTAGTGATGCGGAGATCACCAGAGAGATCGAAAACAACGCACAGGGCATTTTGGGCTATGTGGTGCGCTGGGTCGATCAGGGCGTGGGCTGCTCCAAAGTGCCTGATATCAACAATGTGGGGCTGATGGAGGATCGCGCCACCTGTCGGATTTCCAGTCAGGCACTGGCGAACTGGTTGCACCACGGGGTGGTGAGCGAGGCGCAGGTGATGGCGGCGCTGCAAAAGATGGCCGCCGTGGTGGATCAGCAGAATGCAGATGATCCGGCCTATCACCCAATGGCACCGGGGTTTGACGGTATTGCGTTTCAGGCGGCCTGTGATCTGGTGTTCAAGGGCCGGATGCAGCCTTCTGGTTATACCGAACCTGTGCTGCACAAACGCCGCCTTGAACTGAAAGCGGCAGGCTAGTCCTGAGCCGGAAACGGCGGGCTAGCCCCGAGGTGGAGGCGGCTTGGTCGCATTGAGCAAATGACAAAAGAGGCGTAAACCTCTTTTATCATTTTGGGAGGGGACCATGACGCTGACACTGGAACAGGCAAAGATCATTATTGAAACCACCCGCGCAAAGGGGCGCGAGATGGAGCTGAAGCCACTGTCTGTGGTGGTGCTGGATGCGGGTGGCCATGTGCTGGCGTTTGAACGCGAAGACAATGCGGCACCGGGGCGGTTTGGCATTGCGCAGGGCAAAGCCTATGGCGCGGTGATGCTGGGGATGGCAGGGACAGCGCAGATGGCACGTGCCGAAAGTCAGGCCTATTTTATGGCGGCGGTAAACGGCGTTTATGGTGGTCAGGTTGTGCCGGTGCCCGGTGGCATCCTGCTGCGCGACGCAGGCGGCGTGGTTGTGGGCGCGGTGGGCGTCACCGGTGATACCTCTGACAATGATGCAATTGCGGGGCAGGCCGGGGTCCAAGCGGCAGGGCTTGTTGCTGAGATCTGATCGCGCAAGGATGTGGTGTAATTTTACGCACAAATATTAGTGCGCCTGAAAACTGTGCGCAGGAAATTAACACTCAGTGTGCATTGTTGAACAATGGCTTGCGCTGGTCTGGGGAATTGGCAGGCTCAGTTAGTGGCGGTAAAACTGAGCCGTCAAGAAACAATAAAATAGGTGCCGTATGACGAGACCTCGCGTTGGGATCATCGGGAATTCTTATCTCTTGGATGACAGCTACCCGGTTCACGCCGGGGGCACCATGAATTCAGAGGCGGTGGCCGATGTGTCGGGCTGTATGCCGCTGATGATCCCGTCTGATCCGCGGTTTGTCTCGGTTGATGAATTGTTGGAAGCGTTTGACGGCTTTTTGCTGACTGGCGGGCGCCCCAATGTGCATCCCAATGAATATGGCGAACCCGAGACCGAGGCGCATGGCGCGTTTGACCGGGCGCGCGATGCGATTACCTTGCCGCTGGTGCGCGCCTGTGTGGAGCGGGGGCAGCCGTTTTTTGGCATCTGCCGCGGCTTCCAAGAGGTGAATGTCGCCATGGGCGGCACGCTGTACCCTGAGATCCGCGATTTGCCGGGGCGGATGAACCACCGGATGCCGCCGGATGGCACCATCGAGGAGAAATTCGCCCTGCGCCATTTTGTAGAGTTCACGCCGGGGGGCGAATTTGCCCGGCTGATGGGCTGCGACAAGGTGATGACCAACACATTGCACGGGCAGGGGATCAAACAGCCGGGTCAGCGTGTTGTGATTGATGGCACCGCCGAAGATGGCACGCCCGAGGCGATTTATATCAAGGATGCGCCGGGGTTCACCAAGGCAGTGCAATGGCACCCGGAATATCACGCGCCAACCGATCCGGTCTCACGTCCGCTGTTTGAAGCTTTTGGTGAAGCCGTACACAGCTGGGCCGGGCGGAGCTGATGTCTGGGTGGATCTGGCCGTACCGTATGTGATGGCCATTTGGCGTGGCCTGCTGGCTGGGGCATAAATGGCGATGACCCGCGCCCAATTGGGTGATGCAAGGTGCATCGCCGCCCGAATGATTGAAGATGATCCCCAAAAATGAGGCCCATCCTTGCGCGCCTGTGCGCAGGCTGAAGCCTATGGAGTGCGGGGCGCGCGCGGATCACAGCCGCGATGGATTGTAGAGATGTATTTGGCGGCCCTCTTGTCGCGGATGCCGCAGGGCGGTAGCCACATAGCGCCCGGTGGTGGGAGCCCCTCGCCGACTAGATAAAGGGGGCTCAACCGGCTGATGATTTGGCCGCTGATGCAACCCTTTTTGATGAATGCCTGTTGAGCGCCAGCATAAAAACGTACCGTGTTGATGTGAGGCAGAGCAGAGCCAACCAGCCCTGAATGCCGCGCAAATGTTACGGGGCATAGCAAAATTATCGCCAAAAGCGTCGCAAAAGGACTCAAAAAGGTCGAGAATTTTGGTGTACAAAGGTATGCATCCTGCAATATAAGCAAGCCTGAATGAATCAAAGCAGCCTGTGGTAGAACAAAATCGACCACAATGCCGCATTGCGGAAAATTTCCTTCCGCCAAGTCGTGTTTTACATGGCTTTTGTTCCCTATTGGGCTCCCTGTGACAGCTTGTCGCGGGACCAATTGCATTTTGTTCGCGAAACTATGTTGCGTGGCGAACAGGGAACCTTTCGGGTGTGATTAGCAAAATCGTAAAAAGATGGCTGGATATTCCGCCAGTGTGGTTGCTGTTGATGTGCGCAATTGTATGGACACAGGCAAAATTCTTGCCAATGGGTCCGCGCAATGCAATCTGGTTTCCCACAGGTCTTGTCTGGCTTGTGTGGGGCACCGCAGCAGCCTTGGTGGCAGCGGCGCTCTGGCAGATGTGGCGCCATCGCACCACGGTCCACCCGCATGATATGGCATCAAAGTTGGTGACCTCAGGGGCGTTCGGGATAAGCCGAAACCCCATCTACGTCGCTGATGTGCTGGTGCTTGTGGGTGTGGTTTTGCGGTTCGGCACTGTGGTGTCGACCCTCTGCGTCGGTGTTTTCATCTGGGTGTTGCAACGCAGATTTATCTTGGCAGAGGAGTTGCGGCTAAAGTCCCAGTTCCCGGCTCTATGGACGGAGTATAAAAATAAGACGCGAAGATGGATCTAGCGACTTTTTTGGGCAGTTCAGCACATAAATTGGGGATCGCGCGCTGCCTGATGTATCAGGTTACGCCATTTGGTTTGTATGACTTACGATCCGTGCCACTTCTCGGCGCGGACGTGACTAAAAAGGGGAACGTACGTGAAATTAGGTACGCCAAAGGAAACTTTTGCCGGGGAGGCGCGGGTGGCGCTGACCCCGGACTCGGCGCGCCAGCTGCAAAAGCTGGGGTATGAGTGTGCAATTGAAAGCGGTGCTGGTCAGGCCGCTGGCTTTAGCGACCAATCCTACACGGATGCGGGTGTTGAAGTCATCGAAGGTGCGGATGCGCTGTGGAAAGCAGTGGATGTTGTTGCCAAGGTGCGTGAGCCGGATGCAACCGAGCTGACTTACCTTGAAAAAGGCAAGACGCTGATCTCCTTCTTCAACCCTGCGGGCAATGAAGCGGGCATGGAAGCGGCCAAGGAATCCGGCGCAAATGTGATTGCGATGGAAATGGTTCCGCGTATTTCACGTGCGCAGAAAATGGATGCTCTGTCGTCCATGGCCAATATCGCGGGCTATCGCGCTGTGATCGAGGCAGGCAACAACTTTGGTCGTTTCTTCACCGGTCAGGTGACTGCGGCGGGTAAAGTTCCCCCGGCAAAGGTTCTGATTGTGGGGGCCGGTGTTGCTGGTCTGGCTGCAATTGGTACATCGACCTCGCTGGGTGCAATTACCTATGCGTTTGACGTGCGTCCCGAAGTGGCGGAGCAGGTCGAAAGCATGGGCGCGGAATTTGTCTATCTCGACTTTGAAGAAGAGCAGCAGGATGGCGCGGCCACCGGCGGTTATGCTTCTGTTCAGTCGGAAGAGTTCCGCAACGCACAGCTGGCGAAATTCCGTGAAATCGCCCCTGACATTGACATCGTGATCACCACCGCGCTGATCCCGAACCGTCCGGCCCCGAAACTGTGGCTGGAAGATATGGTTCAGGCGATGAAGCCGGGCTCTGTGATCATTGACCTTGCAGCCGAGCGTGGCGGCAACGTTGAAGGCACCGTCAAGGATGAGAAAATTGTCACCGACAATGGCGTGACCATTGTGGGCTACACCGATTTCCCAAGCCGGATGGCGACGCAATCGTCGAGCCTTTATGCCACCAACATTCGTCACATGATGACTGACCTGACCCCTGAAAAAGACGGTCAGATCAATCACAACATGGAAGACGATGTGATCCGTGGTGCAACTGTCACCCACGAAGGTGCAATCACCTTCCCGCCGCCTCCGCCAAAAGTGGCCGCGATTGCAGCCAAGCCCAAAGAAGTGGTGCCCGAGCTGACACCGGAAGAAAAACGCGCGCAAGAAGTTGCAGCGTTCAAAGCGCAGACCAAACAGCAGGTGACCTTGCTGACCATTGGTGCAGCGCTTCTGCTGGGTGTGGGCCTGATTGCGCCTGCAAGCTTTATGCAGCACTTCATCGTGTTTGTTCTGTCGGTGTTTGTTGGCTTCCAGGTGATCTGGAATGTTTCGCACAGCCTGCACACCCCGCTGATGGCGGTGACCAATGCGATTTCATCGATCATCATTTTGGGTGCATTGATGCAGATCGGCTCCGGCTCCTGGCTGGTGATCCTCTTGGGTGCGCTCTCGGTGTTTATGGCCGGGATCAACATCTTTGGCGGCTTCCTCGTGACACGGCGTATGCTCGCCATGTTCCAGAAATCCTAAGGAGTACAGGTAGATGGAATTCGGATTTACCACTGCGGCCTATGTTGTGGCTGCTGTTCTCTTCATCCTGTCCTTGGGTGGTCTCTCAGGTCAGGAAAGCGCGAAACGCGCGGTATGGTACGGCATTGTCGGCATGGCGCTGGCGGTGTTTGCAACCCTGATCGGCCCCGGTGCGGGTCTTTGGGTGCTGTCGCTTATCCTGATCGCCTGTGGCGGTTTGATCGGCTATATGCTGGCGTCCAAGGTTGAAATGACCCAGATGCCTGAGCTGGTTGCGGGCATGCACGCGCTTGTGGGTCTGGCTGCGGTATTTGTGGGCTTTAACGCCCATATCGAACTGGGCCGTGTTCTGCTGATGGATGACGCCGCCAAGAAAACGCTGGAAGGTTTTGCTGCGCTTCTCGCCAAGAAAGACGGTGTTGAGATCGGCATCCTGCGGGTTGAGCTGTTCCTTGGTGTGTTCATTGGTGCGGTGACATTTACCGGTTCTGTGGTTGCTTATGGCAAACTGTCTGGCCGGGTCACATCAGCGGCCACGAAACTGCCGGGCGGCCACCTGCTGAACATCGCAGCGGCTGTTATTTCGCTGCTGGCACTGTTCTGGTACATGGGCTCTGGCGGCTTCTTCCCGCTGTTCATCATGACACTGGCGGCGCTGTTCATCGGCTACCACCTGATCATGGGCATCGGCGGCGCCGACATGCCGGTGGTTGTTTCTATGCTGAACTCCTATTCAGGCTGGGCCGCGGCGGCGATTGGTTTCTCGCTTGGCAACGACCTGTTGATCGTTGTGGGTGCGCTTGTGGGCTCCTCTGGTGCGATCCTCAGCTACATCATGTGTAAGGCGATGAACCGTTCGTTCGTCAGCGTTATCCTGGGCGGCTTTGGCGGCACCTCTGGCCCTGCTATGGAAGTTGAAGGCGAACAGATCGCAATCGACGCCGATGGCGTGGCTGCGGCACTGGAAGAGGCCGACAGTGTGGTCATCATTCCGGGCTACGGCATGGCGGTTGCACAGGCACAGCAAAACGTGGCTGAGCTGACCCGTCGTCTGCGCGCCAAAGGCAAAGAAGTGCGCTTTGCGATCCACCCGGTTGCGGGCCGTCTGCCGGGCCACATGAACGTTCTTCTGGCTGAAGCAAAAGTGCCTTATGACATCGTGCTTGAGATGGAAGAGATCAACGATGACTTCCCGGAAACCGATGTGGCGATTGTTATTGGCTCCAATGACATCGTGAACCCGGCGGCACAGGAAGATCCCAACTCGCCGATCGCGGGCATGCCGGTTCTGGAGTGCTGGAAAGCCAAGCAGGTGTTTGTATCCAAGCGTGGTCAGGGTACCGGGTATTCCGGCATCGAGAACCCGCTGTTTTACAAAGACAACACCCGCATGTTCTACGGTGATGCAAAAGCCTCACTCGACTCTTTGCTGACCATGATCAGCTGATCTGGATCGATATAACAGATGAAAAGGCGCTCCATTCGGGGCGCCTTTTTTGTGGACTACTCTGCGGCCTGTTGCACGGCGGGATCCGGGAAACCTTTGTCGGGCAGCCAGCCCGCAGCATCCCATTTCAGTGCAACCTCATGCAGCGAGCGCAGCGCCTGATGCAGGTCGCGGCCCTGTTCGGTCAGCTCATAGCTGACCTCGGGCGGGATGGTGGATTTTTGTATCCTGAGCACAATGCCGTTTTTCTCAAGCATGCGCAGCCGGTCGGTCAGAACCTTGGCCGAGATCTGCGGCATCAGCCCCATCAGCTCACCAAATCGCAATGGCCCCTCGCAGGAGAGTTGCCACAAGATGCTGGTGGTCCAACGACCTGTAACGGCTTTGAGAACGGGATCCATCGGGCAGCCGGCAGAAGACATAATGTTCGGTTTCCTTTTGGTAACTGGTTACTTATTGGTAATTACTTACTTTTTGAATGTAGGTTTGCCATCTGTGCTGTGCAACCAGTAAGGAGAGTGCAGATGGCACGTATCGAAATTATTTATTTTTCTGGCTATGGGCATACGGCCAAACAGGCACAGGCGGTGCTGGACGGGGCGCAGAGCAAAGCTGATGCGCGTCTGTGGGCGGTTCCCGATGATGGTGTGGTGTCAGATGCGCTGTGGGCGGCGGCGGATGCGGCGGATGCGCTGATTTTTGGCGCGCCCACCTATATGGGCGGGGTGCCCTGGCAATTTAAGCGCTTTATCGATGCATCCTCTGGCCGCTGGCAGGAGCGCAAATGGGCCAGTAAAATCACCGGTGGTTTCACCAATAGCGCCAGCGCCGTGGGTGACAAAGGTGAGACCATGAACTACCTGCGCACCTTTACCGGCCAGCATGGAATGCTGTGGGTGCCGCTCAATCAGGCACCCGCCAATATGCTGAACTCGGGGCCGGATGATCGTAACTTTGCCGGGGGCTCCAGCGGCGCCTTGGCGATTTCGCCCGCGGATGCCAGGCCCGATCAGGCACCGGGCAAGGGCGATCTGCAATCGGCGCATGATTATGGAGCCTATATCGCCGGAATTGCCCAGCTGCATGCGGCGCGATAATCTGCGGTTTTGATCAGGCAGGGGGCCGTTGCGCCCCCTGTTTTTCTGTTGTTCCAGAGGTTTAGCGGGGGATGGGCCTGCCGAACCGTTTGGAACGTGTCGTATATGAATTTGGTGTTGTATACTTTGGTATCCAGTTAAGCCATTGAAACGAAAGTAATATTTACAAATTTAACGCGGTTGAATAGGGTCTGCAGGAAGATCAAGGAGCCGCGAATGACTTCCCTTCAAGACCACCCGCTGCGTTATCAGATGGCCAATGAGCTGCATGCGCGCCCATTTCCCGCAATGTCAGCACCCAGCACGGTGATCTTTTTTGCGGTGAAAAAGCCAAGCGAAGCGGTGGCGCGTGATCGCGGGCTGGATGTAGACCATCTGCTGGCACTGCTGGACCGTCACGGCCAGCCGCACCCCAAACCCGGTGCCACCCACCATTCCGCTGAGCTTGGTCGTTATAAGCTCAAATGGGAGCAACACACCGAATTCGTGAGCTATATGCTTTATTGTGAGGGGGTAGGGGATCGCGCCTTTGATTCGGCGGATTTTAATGCGTTTCCAGCCGATTGGATGGCACAGGCCCCCGGTCAAGTAATCGCTTCGGTGATGATCCGGGTGATGGAGCGACCTGGGGATAAGCAGGTGCGCAATACTCTCGAAAGCTGGCTGGTGACTGAAAGCCTGGCAGTGTCACAGGTGCTGGATGACAGTGCGGTGATTGCCGGTGATTTCCGCATTGATGCGGCGGGGCATATGCGGTTTGCGGTCTATGCAAATAAAGACACTGGCCCCAAGCGCATCGGCCGTGTGGTGCAGCGCCTGTGTGAGATTGAGACCTACCGCGCCATGTCGATGTTGGGGTTTTCGCGGGCGCGGGGCTTGATGCCAACAATTGGCGCGCTCGACAATCATCTGACTGATATGATGCAGGATATGACCGGGCAGACGGTGGATGCGGAGGCAACGCTGAAACATCTGCTGACGGTATCGGCCGAACTTGAATCCTTGGGCGCGCGGTCGTCCTTTCGGTTTGGCGCGACCGGGGCCTATCAGGCCTTGGTCAACCAGCGGGTGGAACTGCTGCGCGAAGAGCGGTTTCAGGGGTTTCAGACCTTTGCCGAGTTTATGATCCGCCGCTATGACCCCGCGATGCGCACGGTGAAATCGACCGAGGCACGTTTGCTGACACTGGCCGACAGGGCGCGGCGTGCCGGTGAATTGCTGCGCACACGGGTGGATGTGGAGCGCAGTGCGCAGAACCAGGCGCTTCTTGAAAGCATGGATCGGCGCGCGGATCTGGCGCTTAGGCTGCAGCACACGGTTGAGGGGCTCTCGGTTGTGGCAATCAGCTATTATGCGGTGTCGCTGGCGTCTTATGCGCTGTATCCGCTGACCAAAGCCTTTGGTATTTCCAAGGGGATGCTGACCGCTGGGGTGACAGTGCCGGTGATTTTTCTGGTGTGGTGGATGGTGCAGCGCATCAAGAAAAGCCTGCACTGAAAAAACATCACTGTGTCAGATATGAAAAAGCCGCGCTGCGAAGCGCGGCTTTGATGTTTCAGCGGCCCCGGATGCGCGGATCCAACGCGTCGCGCAGCCCATCACCCAGATAGTTCACGCTGAGCACGGTGAGCGAGATCAGCAGCCCCGGAAACACCACCCGTTCGGGATACAGCGTCATCCGATCAACCGAGTCATTCAACAGCCGTCCCCAGGTGGGAAAATCCGGTGGGAAGCCAAAGCCAAGGAATGACAGCGCGCTTTCGGTGATGATCGCCGTGGCAATGCCAAGCGTGGCCGAGACCATGATCGGTGACAGCACATTGGGCAGGATATGACGCATCACCATTTTAGAACTGGTGGTGCCAACCGAACGGGCGGCAAGCACAAATTCACGCTCTTTGATCGCCAGTACATCACCGCGCACAATCCGCGCGGTGGGCATCCAGCTGGTGATGCCGATGAGGCAGACGATCAGCACAAATACCCCACCTTCCGGGCCAATGGCCTGCGACAGGGATTCACGAAACAAAACCGCCGCAACCAGGATCATCGGCAGTAGCGGCAGTGCCAGAAACAGATCGGTGAGGCGCATGAGCACCCCGTCGAGGCGTTTGAAATAGCCTGCGGTGACACCCACAAGCGTGCCGAGGAACAGGGCCAGAACCATGGCGGCAAGCCCCACCGCAATAGACACACGCCCCCCCAGCATCAGCCGTGCCAGCGTGTCACGCCCAAGGTTGTCGGTGCCGAAAGGGTAGGCCCAGCTCACCTTGGCGCCGCTGTCCCAGATCAAACTGTAGATCGGGCGCATATCGCGCAGTTTGAGGAAATCGCGCCCGGTGGGCACAAATTTGGCATCATTCCAATAGATCCAGGGCCCAACCACCACCGTGAGCACGATGAAGAGGAACAAGAGCCCGCCCATCAACGCACCACGGTGAGATTTGAACTGGTCCCAGACATCCAGCCACTGGCTGCGGGGTTGGGCGGCGGTGGTGGTCAGATCAGTCATAGCGGATCCTCGGATCGAGAATGCCATAAAGCACATCGGCAATCAGGTTAAACAGCACGATAAGCACGGCAAAGATAAAGGTGAGGGTCTGCACCATCGGCAGGTCATTGGCTTCAATTGCGCCAATCAGCAGCTGGCCAATGCCATTAACCTTGAAGACCTGTTCAGTGATGATTGCACCGCCAAAGATCGAGGGAATGCCAAGGGCAATCACCGTGACCACCGGGATCATCGAATTGCGCAGCACATGCACCATAACAACGATGTATTCGCTGAGCCCTTTTGCGCGGGCGGTGCGCACATAGTCCTGATTGAGATTGTCGAGCATGGAGGCGCGCATAAACCGGCTGAGCTGCGCGGTGATCTGCAGCGCCAGCACCATCACCGGCATGATCATCTGCTTGAGCTGATAAGTGAAGCTCTCCCAATCCGTCACCTTGTGGGTGGTGTCATAGATCGACGGGAACCACCCCAGCTGCACCGAGAAGATCACAATCACCAGCACGCCGGAAAAGAACGGTGGCACCGAAAAGCCAACCATCGACACAAAGGTACCCATCTGATCAAACCAGCTGTACTGCCGGTAGGCGGAATAGATGCCAATAGGAATGGCAATCAGGATCGCCACCACATAGGCTGTGCCAACAACCCAGAGCGTCTGGGGAATGCGCTGCACCACAATATCCATGACCGGTGAACGGGTCTGCCAGGAAATCACCCGGAGATCGCCTTCGGAAAAGCTGGTGCCAAAAATCGCATCCACCAACACCTGGGGCTCGATCCAGAAGAATTGCACCAGCCATTTCCAGAACCGGATATGAATGGGTTCGCCCAGGCCCAGGGCCAGACGCATCTTTTCTTTAACTTCGGGGGGAACGGTGAGCGGGACCTGCGCCATCGGGTCGCCGGGGGCGAGCTCCAAAAGCAAGAAGATCACCAGGCTGATGAACAGTAGCGTTGGCACTGCCAGGATCAGCCGCCTGATTGTAAAGGTCAGCATCAGGTGGACGCCTTTATTGCGGTTTGTCTTTTGAAATGACGCCTACATCAGCGCCAATGTGCACCCTTTGGGGGGAGATGGATATGGGTGATCCCGACCAAAAGGCCGGGATCACCACGGGATAGCCCATCTTTATTTGATGCGGTACCAGTCTGCCGCGTTCCAGAATTCACTGTCCCAGACGTTCAGGTCCACACCACCCATAGTGTTGGAGTGTGCCGACAGACGACCACGGTGCACCAGCGGGATCATACCGCCGTTTTCAACCATGATATCGTTGAGTTTCTTGGCAATTTCAGAACGCGCTTCGAGACCAGCGGTTGTGGCAAGCTTGGCATAAAGCGCATCATATTCTTCGTTGCAGAAGCGGGAGATATTGTCACCCTGCCACTGGGTGGCTGGACGCGGTGCCTTGTCACACAGACCGTTGCCTTGATAGGTTTGCGGGTCGGTGCCAGAGAAGGTGTTCGCATACATCTGCACATCGGCATAGAACTTCTGGAAGGTATCCGGAGAGCCGGGATCGCCACCAAAGAAGACCGAGGCGTTGACATTGCGCAGCTCGGTGTCGATGCCGATTTCGCTCCACCACTGTTTGATCAATGCCTGGAAATCCTGACGCACCGCGTTGGTGGAGGTCTGATAGAGGATCTTCATCGGCTTGCCGTTGGCTTCGCGGATGCCGTCGCCATTGGTGTCGAGATAGCCCGCATCATCCAAAAGCTTGTTGGCGGCTGCAAGATCCTGGGTCGCGCAGTCAAATGTTTCAGAGTTATAGGCTGCAGGTGCGGGCACCCAGTTACAGGTGACTTTACCCGCCTGACCATAGCCGATTTCCACCAGCAGCGGACGGTCGATCGCCAGCGACATTGCGTTATAAACCGCCGGATCATTCAGGAAGGGGTGGCCGCGTTTGACCGAACGCTCATCCGGGCCAAGTTCGGGGCTGGGGTCGGTCTGGTTGATCATAATGCGTTCAACCAGCGGGCCAAAGCCAGCAACCGGCTTGCCTTTGCCGCCTGCTTCCATCTGCGCGATCACATCGGGGGCCAGCTGCAGGTTCCAGGCGTAGTCAAACTCGCCGGTTTCCATCACTGCACGACCTGCCGCGGTTGCGTCACCGCCGCCTTTCAGCAGAACCTTGGCAAAAGCAGGTTTGGCGGCATCGCGGTAGTTGTTGTTGGCTGAGAAAGTTACAACATCATTTGGCTTGAACTCATCAACCACAAATGGGCCGGTGCCGATCGGGCCAAAGTTTTCTGCGGTACATTCAGGCGCGCGTGCACCGGTGCAGTTTGCGAACTGTGCTTTTTGCAGGATGGGGGATTCAACACCCACAAAAGCGCCATAGGGGAAAGGGGTTGGTTTTTCATAGGTGATACGAACAGTCAGCGCATCCAGCGCCGCGACTTCGGTAATACCTTCAAAGAAGCGCAGCTGGGCGCAGCCGCCTTCTGGGTCCATGCAGTAATCAGCGGTGAATTTGACGTCCTGTGCGGTTACATCCGTGCCGTCAGACCATTTGACGCCCGGTCTCAGTTTCCAGGTGATCTGCGTGAGGTCTTCGCTGATGCCGCCGTTTTCAAGCGTTGGGATTTCGCTTGCGAGATAAGGCACCATTTTGCCGTTTGGATCGTACCGCGCGAGGGGTTCAATCACCAGCGATGCGGCGAGGCTGTCTTTGGTGCCACCAGACAAATATGGATTGAGGATCGAGGGCGCCTGCCACAGGATCAGGTTGACCTGACCGTCGCTGCCTCGTTCGGCAAAGGCGGCGGGCGACAGTGCGGTTGTCGCAATCGCGCCGAGCAGAAGGGACTTCAATTTCATAACACTCTCCTTGTCGGACAATTCAGTCCTGTTTCGCGGCAAGGTTGTTCCTCACCTGATGACGGCTTATGTGCTGTATTCTCGTGGGACGGGTAAGTCTCCCCCTTGTCCGCCCCTGGATCCTCTGCCTTCACATCAGATGAGAAGGAGCAGTGGAACCCCTGCGAATTTTAACGCTGGCACAACGCACCGCAGCGGTATCGAAGCAGAGTTCAGCAAAAATGCAACCCTTGGCTGGGCTAAAATTGACCATTTGGTTCAAATCGGATCAAAAAGTAGACCATTTAGTTTGATTTTGCCAAATCGCGTGCCATAGTCGGGGAAAAATAAGCTCAATCACACGGCCTCAAAAGATGTTGATTGCGCAACTATAGGGAGAAAAGCTGTGCTGGATCAACCGATTGCCCAGATCAATGGGCTGCGTGTAGAGTTCCAAACCAAAGACGGCCCAGTTGTTGGGGTGCAGGATGTCTCCTTTGACGTAAACCCCGGTGAAACCGTTTGTGTCGTTGGAGAATCCGGTTCCGGCAAGTCGGTTTCATCGCTGTCTCTGATGCGCCTTGTTGAATTTGGTGGCGGCACAATCGCAGCGGGTGAACTGCTCTTTAATCGCAAGAATGAAGGCGTTGCGGATCTCGCCAAAGCCGAGCAGGCGATGATGAAACAGATTCGCGGCAATGAGATCGGCATGATCTTTCAGGAGCCGATGACCGCGCTCAATCCGGTGTTTACCGTGGGGCGTCAGCTCAGCGAAGGGTTGCGCGTTCACAAAGGTATGAGCAAGAAACAAGCCGAGGCACGGGCGCTGGAGCTGCTCAAACAGGTGCGTATTCCCGAGGCTGAGCGCAGACTTAAGCAATATCCACATGAATTGTCGGGTGGCATGCGTCAGCGGGTGGTGATTGCGATGGCGATGGCCTGTGAGCCGCGCCTGTTGATCGCCGATGAACCCACCACCGCGCTGGATGTGACCATTCAGGCGGAAATTCTGGCGCTGATGGACCGGCTGAAGCGTGAAACCGGCACCGCAGTTCTGTTTATCACCCATGACATGGCGGTTGTGGCGCAGATGGCAGATCGCGTGGTGGTGATGTATCGGGGCAATAAGGTCGAAGAAGGCCCGGTGGAGCAGATCTTTACCGCGCCCCAGCACAGTTACACCAAGTCGCTTTTGGCGGCGGTGCCCAAACTCGGGGAGATGGCAGGCACCCATTATCCCGAACCCATGCGCCTGATGGGCGAAGAAGATGTTGAAGTTGCGCCGATCAAGGGCAGCGATGAAGTTCTTCTCGAAGTTGAAAATCTCGTCACCCGCTTTCCGGTCAAAGGCGGGCTGCTGAGACGCACCGTCAGCAATGTGCATGCGGTGGAGGATGTGTCCTTTAAGGTGATGAAAGGACAGACACTTTCGCTTGTTGGGGAATCTGGCTGCGGCAAATCCACCGTGGGGCGGTCGCTCTTGCGTCTGGTCGAGCCTCTGGCGGGGAAGGTCTCGTTTGAGGGGCGCAATATCATGGATCTTTCGCAGCGGGAGCTGCATAAGGCGCGCCAGGATATGCAGATGATCTTTCAGGATCCGTTTGCCTCGCTCAACCCGCAGATGCAGCTCTTGGATCAGGTGGCAGAACCTTTGCGCAACTATGGGTTAGCATCGGGGAGCGAATTGCAGGACCGGGTGGCCAATCTGTTTGATCGGGTGCATCTGCCGCGCAGTTTCATGCGCCGCTATCCGCATGAAATGTCAGGCGGGCAACGCCAGCGCATTGCGATTGCCCGGGCGCTTGCGCTCAATCCCAAGCTTATCGTTGCCGATGAAGCGGTATCGGCGCTGGATGTGTCGGTGCAGGCGCAGGTGCTTAATCTGATGATGGAGCTGCAGGCGGATCTGGGGCTGTCATTTTTGTTCATCAGCCATGATATGGCGGTGGTGGAACGGGTCAGCCATCAGGTCGGCGTGATGTATCTGGGGCGCCTGGTCGAAATCGGCCCGCGTGAGCGCGTGTTTGCCAATCCGCTGCATGCCTATACCCAGGCTCTGATGCGGGCGGTGCCGATTGCGGATCCAACCCAGCGCAAATCTGAGCGTGAGCTGAACTTCAAGCCGATCCCATCCCCCATCCATCTGATTGGGCATGAGCCGGAGCCCTCGCAGTATTTGGAAATTGAACCGGGGCATTTTGTTTTGTCCACCGATTGCGGCTACTGACAGTAAAGCAGGGGGAGGGTTCCCTGCTTTGACAGGATTTTTTGCGGTCTCCACCTTAGAGAGGCTTGTGAACGGGGCGACATATCATAGCTCATAGAGAGAGCCCTGTCGCCAAGGAGCGGCCCGGTGTGGCCAGCACCCTATTTTGATTAAAACACTTGCGCCCCGTGACGGGCTGCACCCAAAAGTAAGGAAGATACAGATGCCCGTTAAAAACCGATTTGCCGAGCTGCAGGAGGAAATCACGGCCTGGCGACGCGACATTCATGAACACCCGGAAATCCTGTTTGACACCCATCGCACCAGCGCTTTGGTGGCTGAAAAACTTAAGGAATTTGGTTGTGATGAAGTGGTCACCGGCATTGGCCGCACCGGTGTTGTTGGGGTGATCAAGGGCAAATCTGACAGCTCCGGCAAGGTCATTGGCCTGCGCGCAGATATGGATGCGCTGCCGATCCTTGAAGCCACCGGGCTGGAGTATGCCTCCAAAACACCAGGGGCGATGCACGCCTGTGGCCACGATGGTCACACTGCGATGCTGTTGGGGGCGGCGAAATACCTGTCTGAGACCCGCAATTTTGATGGCACCGCCGTGGTGATCTTCCAGCCCGCCGAAGAAGGCGGCGGCGGTGGCAAGGAAATGTGCGACGACGGTATGATGGAGCGTTGGAACATTCAGGAAGTCTACGGCATGCACAATTGGCCGGGGCGTCCTGTGGGTTCTTTTTCTATTCGTCCCGGCGCGTTTTTTGCAGCGACCGACACGTTTGAGATCATCTTTGATGGCCGCGGTGGTCACGCGGCAAAACCGCAGGAGGTAATCGATACCACCGTAATGGCCTCACAGGCGGTGCTGTCATTGCAGACCATTGCCTCGCGCAATGTTGATCCGGTGGAGCAGCTTGTGGTGTCGGTGACCTCGTTTGAGACCTCGTCCAAAGCGTTTAACGTGATCCCGCAGAGGGTGCATCTGCGCGGCACCGTGCGCACCATGGATAAAGCGGTGCGTGATCTGGCGGAAGAACGGGTGAGCGCGATCTGCAACGGGGTTGCAGCGACTTTTGGCGGCAGCGTTGAAGTGAAATACAACCGTGGCTACCCGGTGATGGTGAACACTGACGCGCAGACCGAATTCGCCGCCGAAGTGGCTGCATCGGTTTCAGGCAGCTGTGATGACGCGCCACTGATCATGGGCGGCGAGGACTTTGCCTTCATGCTGGAAGAGCGTCCCGGTGCCTATATTCTGGTGGGCAATGGTGACACCGCTGCGGTGCATCACCCGGAATATAACTTCAATGATGACGCGATCCCGGCGGGCTGTAGCTGGTGGGCGGAAATCGTTGAGCAGCGTATGCCAGCATCCTGATACAGGATAGCGTTGCAGGCGGGGGGCTCCCGCCTGTTTACTGCCGGTGGCAGACACAGTTGGGCGTGGCAGGGAAGCAAAGCCTCCCTGCGGGCGCTATTTTTGCAGCAGTTCGCGATAGATTTCGATGATGGCAGCGGCTTCGCCTGCGAGCTGGAAATTGTCGAGCACGTGCTGACGGCTGTCTTTTGACATCTGTGCAAGCTTTTCGGGATCGGACAGGCAGGCCGCAATGTCTGCGGTGATTTTCTGTAGATCTTCGATCTCGCATAGGGTGCCGGTTTTGCCGGGGACAACCAGCTCTTCAAAGGCGCCTACTTTGGTGGCCACCGCCGGGGCACCACAGGCCATCGCTTCAAGTGGGGTGAGGCCAAAGCCCTCCCAGCGTTGCGGCGCGACATAAAGATCAAGCGTCTGGAAATGACGCGCCAGATCTTCCACCGGCACCTCATCGCGAAACAGGATCTGATCCTGCAGCCCGGCGGCAGCAACCTGATCTTTCAGTCCTTGCAGAAACTCTGCATTGTCTGCGGTGGCGCGCCCCATCATCAGGGCACGCACATCCGGGCGGGATTTGCAGACTGCAATCATTGCCTGCACAAAGAGATCATTGCCCTTTTGGTGGCGAATGCGGCCGAAACAGCCCACCAAGAGCCCGTCTGTGGGCAGATCCAGCGCGGCGCGTAGCGCAGCCTTGTCAGGCACGGGTTTGAACTGATCGCAATCCACACCGTGGCGAATGACGGTGGCGTCGCGTTCCAGATAGCTGGCAGATTTGCCAGAGGTGGCAATCACATGATCCATTTGCCGGATCAGCCAGCGGGTGAAGCCGGTGTGGTGGCGTTGGGCGGCAGAGGTGAACAGCAGGCGCAGGCGTTTGCGCAGGATATGTTTCAGCGCAAGCCCAGCAATCATTTCCAGATTGCGCCGGGCATGCCACACGCGCGCACCAGAGGGGCCTGAGCGTGACATGGTCAGCAGTTTCACAGGGGCCACATTGGGCACCTCAGGCGGCAACAGCGGTGATGTGGCGGTTATGGCAATGTCGCGGGCCTGAATGGGCACCAGCCGGATCACTGTCGAAGTCACCCCAGAGTAGCGTTTTTTGAAACTGGGGGCGATCACATCGCAGGTGCGAAGATTTGCAGGGGCCATTTAGGTCTCTTCGTGTTGGAGCTGTTCCAGCAGCAGATCTGCTGTCTGTTCCAATAGGTCAGACTGGCGCGAAATGAAAGCACGCGCCGCGGTTTGCGCCTGTTTCAGCGCAACCTCATCGCGCAGCCAGAGATCGATTTGACGCGCCAGGGTTTCGGCGTTTTTGATTTTGCTGGCGGCACCGTCTGCGATCATTTCATCAAAGGTCTCGGCAAAGTTGAAATAGCCGGGGCCGGTGGTGACAGCACAGCCATGATGGGCTGGTTCAAACGGGTTGTGGCCGCCGATCTTTTGTAGCGAACCACCAAGAAAGACACGCGGGCACAGCGCATACCATGATCCGGTTTCCCCCAGCGTATCGGCAAGGTAGATCTTTGCATCCGGCTGCGGCAGCGCCCCACGGGAGCGACGGTTGTAGTTCTGGTTTGCTTCGGCAATCAGTGCCTCAACCGCATCGCCACGTTCGGGGTGGCGCGGCACCAGAATGAGACAAAGATCCGGATGGGAATACAGCAGCTGATCATGGGCCGCGAGAATGATTTCTTCTTCGCCTTTATGTGTCGAAGATGCGACCCAGGCCGGTCTGCCATTCAGCGCCGTGCGCACCTGTTCAACCAGCTCAGGGTTCACCGGCGGCGGAGCGGCGAGCGCTTTGAGATTGCTGCCGGGTTTGATGCGTGCGTCTGGTGCGCCGATGGCTTTTAGGTTGTCGGCCGTGGTTTGGTTCTGGGTCAGAAACAGGGTAAACTGCGACAGCAGGAACTCAGCTGTGCGCGGACGTTTCTGCCAGCCTGCAACGGATTTTGCCGAAAGCCGCGCGTTCAACAGTACCAGCGGGCAGCCGGTTGCGCGGGTTTGTACAATGAGATTGGGCCAAAGCTCGCTTTCGACCAGCACTGCCAGATCCGGCTGCCAGTGATCCAGAAAACGCTGCACAAAGGCGGGGGTGTCAAGCGGTGGAAACTGGTGGCGGCAGCGCGGTGGCATGCGTTGTTCGATCAGCTCTGCCGATGTGGGCGTGCCGGATGTGATCAGAAACTCAAGCGTGTCATCCTGTGCGCCCAGATGGTTGACCAGCGTCAGGATTGACAGGCTTTCTCCGACCGAGGCCGCATGAAACCAGATCAGACGGCCGGTGGGACGGGGCAGGGAGGCGACGCCTTTGCGTTCGCTCAGGCGGTTTTCAGCCACGCCGTAGCTGCGCAGCTTGGATACCACTTTGCGCAGCGCCAGCGGGGCAATCAGGCGAACGGCCGCCCCGTAAAGATGAAACAGCGGTGTTGGGTTGGACGTGCGCTCAGCACTCATCTATCAGCCGCCCGTGTGGCTCATGTGGCGTGACATCTGGCCCGCGACTTTCTGGCGGGAATAGTCAAAGTCATGCCCTTTGGGTTTCAGCGTAATTGCGGCGCGAATAGCCTCTTCGAGCTGGGTGGTGTCGTTTTCATCTGCACGCAATGGCGCGCGCAGGTCGGCCATGTCTTCTTGGCCGAGACACATATAAAGCTGGCCCGTGCAGGTCAGGCGCACGCGGTTGCAGCTTTCGCAGAAATTATGCGACAGCGGCGTGATAAAACCAATTTTCTGGCCGGTTTCCTCAAGGCGTGCATAGCGCGCCGGGCCACCTGTGCGCTCGGTCAGATCGGTCACCGTGTAGTGATCTTCATAGGCGCGACGCACCTCTTTCAGGGACCAAAACTGCCCAATGCGGTCATAATCGCCCATGTCACCCATTGGCATGACCTCAATCCAGGTGAGATCCAGACCCCGTTCGTTGCACCATTTGGTGATGGTGGGCAGCTCTTCTTCGTTGAACCCTTTGAGAGCGACCGCGTTGATCTTGATCTTGAGACCAACACGTTGCGCTTCATCGATGCCTTCAAGCACCTGTTTCAGACGACCCCAGCGGGTGACTTTTTTGAACTTTTCCTCATCCAGCGTGTCGAGCGAGATATTCACCCGGCGCACGCCAGCATCCCACAGGCTTTGGGCGTGTTTGGACAGCTGCGAGCCATTGGTCGTGAGCGTGAGTTCCTTCAGCGCGCCAGTTTCCAGATGCCGCCCCATTTTGGCAAAGAACTTGGTGATGTCGCGGCGCACCAGCGGCTCTCCTCCGGTGATGCGTAGTTTTTCCACCCCCATGCCAATGAAGGTCGTGCACATACGGTCCAGCTCTTCTAATGAAAGCAGGTCGCGTTTGGGCAAAAACGTCATGTTTTCGGCCATACAATAGACGCAGCGAAAATCGCAGCGGTCTGTGACAGAAACACGCAAATAGGTAATTGCGCGGGCAAATGGATCGATCAATGGCGCGGTCATCCCATTTAGGTAAAGCGCATTAACGCTTCCGGCAAGGGCGACGATAGGGTTATGATCAGAAAAATAGCGTTCGTTCTTGAGGTTTTCTTATGAGGCAATTTTGGTTTCTTATTATTGCGGGTCTGGGCTGCACGGGTTGTAATCAGATCTCGTGGAATTCAGATATTTTGAACGGGACAACCGGAGGCGGGATTTTTACGCGCCCGTCCGAGCCTGCGGGGCAATCTCCTGCACAAAATACAGGCGTCCCTTTGGACGCCACCGGTGGGGCCAATGCATCGGTTGATCAAAGCTATGCGCCGGTCGCACCTGCTGCGCCCACTCAGGGTGCTGTTGGGCAGTCTGGCACAACGGTTGCGACACTTGGCGATCCCGGTGTGCCGGGGCTTTGGCTGGAAACCGGGCTTGTCAGCCAGGCCGGTGCAGGGCGTGTGCGCACAGCCAGCGGCGCAACACTGGATCTGACGCTAAAACCGACCCCCGGTGATGGTGGCAGCCGTCTGTCGCTGGATGCAATGCGCGCGCTTGGGGTGCCGCTGACCGAGCTGGTTGAACTATCGGTGCAACCGCTTGGTTGAGATCTAGCTTGTTGGGGTTTGGTCTGAGGCTGTCAGATATTTGGCGGCTTCTTTCTGTGCGAAGGGTTTCATCTGGGCGCCATAGGTGGCGAGGAACTCTTGCACGCGCGCCGCGTCATGTTTGGACAGATCACGCAGCCACCAGGCGATGGCTTTCTGGATAAACCAATTGCGATCGGTTACATAACCTGCCGCCCAGCTGAGAATGCGGGTGCGGGCGTCGTCATCTGCGGGTTTGGGGTTGGGCAGTTTGGCCCAGGGCAATGTGGCCACCAGTGCCGCGCGCTGGGTCCAGATGTGATCAGAACCTGTCCAGCTTTCGACGGTGTCCAGACGGTCGGGGGTAGCAATCAGGCGCTTGCCAATGGCGGAGCAGGCCTGATCAGCAATGGCCCAGCTGTCAAAATCAGCAACCCAGCTTTGCAACAGATCCCAGGCCGCATCATCGTCTTTGATGCGCGACTGCGTCAGCAGTTTGCCCGCAGCAATGCGCGCTTCAAAAATATCGCTTTGCCACAGCGCGTCCGCCAACGCGACGCGTTCAGCAAGGGTGAGATCCTGCCGCCAGAGTTTGGTCAGATCATTCAGCGGACCATTGGCCACGCCCAGCACCACACGGCTTTGTTTGTGGTAGCTGGCCATGGCTTCAATGCGCTCTGGCTCAATATGGGTTTTAAGCGCAGACAGCGCATCTTCCAGCATCATTTTCGGCACATACCCATATCGTTGAAGTCATCCAGATGGAGGACTTACTCTACTGTCACCGATTTTGCCAGGTTGCGCGGTTGGTCTACGTCGGTGCCTTTGGCAATCGCGGTGTAATAGGCGATCTGCTGTGCTGGCACCGCATAAAGTATCGGGGCCAGAATATCGGGCAGCGCAGGCATCAGCACGGTTTTATGCACCCCGTCGCTTGCGAGTTTGGCACCTTCGGCATCTGTAACCAAAATGATCTTGCCGCCGCGCGCCATTACTTCCTGCATATTGGAGATGGTTTTTTCAAACAGCGCATCACGCGGAGCCAGAACCACAACCGGCACGTTTTCATCGATGAGCGCGATTGGGCCGTGTTTCAGCTCACCGCTGGCATAGCCCTCGGCGTGGATGTAGCTCAGCTCTTTGAGTTTGAGCGCGCCTTCCAGTGCAACCGGATATAGCGCACCGCGCCCAAGGAAGATCACATCGCGCGCACCTGCAAGATCACGGGCCACGGCCTGAATTGCAGTTTCACCACCAATAGCCTGATGGATCAGACCGGGCAGGGCACGGATATCTTCAAGTGCGTTTTCAGGCAGCGGCAGGCCACGGGTTTGCGCTGCTTGCAGGGCCATCAGCAACAACACGGTCAGCTGGCAGGTAAACGCTTTGGTCGAGGCCACGCTGATTTCAGGCCCGGCCTGAATGGGCAGGATGATATCGCTTTCGCGCGCAATCGAGCTTTCGGGCACGTTCACCAGACCTGCGATCTGTTTGGCTTTGCCATCGGTGTAGCGCAGCGCGGCAAGCGTATCCGCGGTTTCACCCGACTGGCTGACAAAAATTGCCAGCGTGTCATTGCTGATCGGCGGTTCGCGGTAGCGGAACTCAGATGCGACATCCACTTCAACCGGAATGCGGGCGATCTGTTCAAACCAGTATTTCGCCACCAGGCAGGAATAAAAACCGGTGCCGCAGGCCACCAGTGTCAGCCGTTCAATCTGGGTGAAATCAAGGTTTTCCGGCAGAGTGATGGTGTTGTCTTGCGCCAGATAGGTGGCCAATGCCCGATCAATTGCGGTGGGCTGTTCGGCGATCTCTTTGGCCATGAAATGCTTGTGGCCACCTTTTTCGATCCGCGCCATATCAAGCTGGATCTGGCGTTTTTCGCGATTGGCCAGACGGCCATCGCTGTCTTTGATTTCAAGCGAGTTGCGGGTGAGAACGGCGAAATCACCTTCTTCCAGATAGGTGATTTGATCGGTGAAAGGTGCCAGCGCAATCGCGTCAGAGCCGACAAACATCTCACCATTGCCGTAACCAATTGCCAGCGGTGATCCTTTGCGCGCGGCAACCATCAGATCCTGTTCGCCTTCAAACAAGAACGCCAGCGCAAAGGCACCATCAAGCCGGGCCACGGTTTTGGCAGCGGCTTCAATGGGCGCAATCCCTTCGCGCAGGAAGCTTTCAGCCAAAAGAGCTACGGTTTCGGTGTCGGTCTCGGTCTGAAAGTCGAGCCCCTTGGATTGCAGCTCTTCGCGCAGCTCTTTGTAGTTTTCAATAATGCCGTTGTGAACAACAGCCACATTGCCTGCACGATGGGGGTGTGCATTGTCGAGGGTTGGGGCACCGTGGGTGGCCCAGCGGGTGTGACCGATGCCCGATTTCCCGGCAAGTGGTTCATGCACCAGCGTGTCAGACAGATTCACCAGTTTCCCGGTAGCGCGGCGACGCCCCAGTTTGCCGTTATTGATCGTTGCAATGCCTGCGCTGTCGTAGCCACGGTATTCAAGGCGTTTCAGCCCCTCCACCAGAATGGGGGCCGCCTCGTGATTGCCTAATACACCAACAATTCCACACATGGGGTTCTCCTCTGACCGGGGTCTGCTCGATTATAATTGTAGTCAGTTTTATTCTCACTGACGTTCTTTTTTCGCCCGCAGCAAATCCATCAATTTGCGTGCGCGGCCAGGTTTATTGACCTGCGGCGTGCGTGCAAGCGCCAGATCACCTGCGGCAACGTCTTTGGTGATCACCGCGCCTGTGGCGGTCATGGCCTCATCACCAACTGAGACCGGCGCGACCAGCATGGTGTTGGAGCCGATAAAGGCCCCGCTGCCGATTTCGGTGCGATGCTTCATGAAACCATCATAGTTGCAGGTGATGGTGCCCGCGCCGATATTGGTTTTCTTGCCCACCGTGGCATCCCCGATGTAGCTGAGGTGATTGACCTTTGCCCCTTCGGCGATTTCCGCGTTTTTGATTTCAACAAAGTTGCCGATATGGGTGTTTTCTGCCAGTTCCGCGCCGGGACGCAGACGGGCATAGGGGCCAACCTTGGCGCCGCGGCTTACGTGACAGCCTTCCAGATGGGAAAACGCCCGGATCAAGGCACCGCTTTCAACCGTAACACCGGGACCAAACACAACATTGGGTTCAACTACAGTGTCGCGCCCGATGACAGTATCAAGCGACAGGTAGACCGTTTCAGGTGCCATCAGCGTGATACCAGTGTCGAGCAGTTCAGCCCGTGCTTTGGCCTGAAACACCGCATCCGCCTGTGCCAGATCTGCGCGCGAATTGATGCCCAGTGTTTCGGCCTCATCGCAGGAGACCGCCGTCACAGCCAGACCTTCACCACGGGCGATTTCAACCAGGTCGGTCAGGTAAAACTCCCCAGAAGCATTGTTGTTGCCAACCTTATCAAGCAAGGCAAACATCTGCGCAGCGTCACAGGCCATCAGTCCTGAGTTGCAGAAGGTAATGGCGCGCTCAGCATCTGTGGCGTCTTTGTATTCGACAATCTTTTCAAGGCTGTCGCCCTGCATCACCAGGCGGCCATAGCGGGCGGGATCTGCGGCTTCAAAACCAAGGATCACCAGATCAGCGCGTCCGCGGGCTGAAACCATCCGTTCGATGGTCTCAGATGAAACAAATGGGGTGTCGCCATAAAGCACAACCGCATCGCCTTCAAAACCTGCAAGCGCCTCTTTGGCCTGCAGCACCGCATGTCCCGTGCCAAGCTGCTCTTCCTGCAGCACAACCTGCGCGGCCTCATCAATGTCGCAAACAGCTGCGCGCACCAGATCAGCACCATGTCCGGCCACCACAATGGTGCGTTCGGGCGCAAGCGCCTGACCCGCGGCCATTGCATGTTCCAGCATGGGGGCCTGCGCAATGGGATGCAGCACTTTTGGCAAGTCTGAGTTCATCCGAGTGCCTTTGCCAGCGGCAAGGATGATAAGGGCAGTGCTCATGCGCGATTTCTCTTTGTATTTTGGTCATGTCCGTTTTATCCGCTGAGAGGCCGGGTGCAAGTCTCTGTGCCATCAAACAAGATTGCGCCTTGCAATATGTGGTGGCGAAATCATGCCGAAAGGGGCACAAATGAAGTCAGTTATCTTCGATCTCGATGGGACTTTGGCCGACACGTCCGGCGATTTGCTCGCCGCGGCAAACCATTGTTTCCGTCAGATGGGGCATGGCGATGTGCTCCTGGCCGCCACAGATGCGGGGGTTGCGCTGCGCGGCGGTCGGCGCATGCTGACCGTGGGGTTGGAACGGGTTGGCGCGTTTTCTGATACGCTGGTGGATGAGTTTTACCCGATCCTGCTGGAGGCTTACCGCCAGGATATTGCCAGCCACACCCAATTGTATCCCGGCGCGCTCGAGGCGATTGAAACGCTGAAAACCCGAGGCTACGGAATTGGCATCTGCACCAATAAACCCGAAGCCCTGGCCGAGCAGCTGTTGCAGGATCTGGGGGTGCGTGATGTGTTTGCGTCACTTGTGGGGGCAGATACACTCCCGGTGCGCAAGCCAGATCCTGAACCCTTGCGTGAGGCGGTGCGCCGTTTGGGTTGTGATCCTGCGCAGGCGGTATTAATCGGTGACAGTGACACAGATCGCAATACCTCTGCCAATGCGGGGCTCCCGTCTATTTTGGTGGAGTTTGGCCCGTCAGGCGCGGATATGGCCGCGCTTGAGCCGGAAGGGTTGATTTCGCATTTTGCTGAGCTGCCGGATCGTGTGGATCAGGTCATGGCGGCACATTTGGGAGCTTAAACAGATGAACGAGCGGTTTACCGGCAATTTCACCCAGCAAGAGCCCATCCCGGACGAGGCGATTGATGCAGCCGTTGCTGTGATGCGCAGCGGACGATTGCACCGCTACAATGTGTCTGAGGGAGAATTGGGCGAAGCCGCACTGCTGGAGCAAGAATTTGCCGCCCAGATGGGGGCAAAATACGCGCTTGCCGTCGCCTCAGGGGGCTACGCGCTGGCAACGGCGTTGCGCGCGGTAGGGGTGAAGCCTAGGGATAAGGTGCTTACGAATGCATTCACCCTGGCTCCGGTTCCGGGGGCAATTGCCTCAATTGGAGCAGAGCCGCTTTATGTTGAGGTTGATGAAGCGCTGACCATCGATCTGGAAGATCTTACCCGCAAACTTTCGGATGCACGGGTGCTGATGCTGTCGCATATGCGCGGGCATCTGTGCGACATGGATCGCCTGATGCAGCTGTGTGATGCCGCAGGTGTGGTGGTGATTGAGGACTGCGCCCATACGATGGGTGCGCGCTGGAATGGGATCTTGTCTGGTCGCCACGGGGCGATTGGGTGCTACAGCTGTCAAACCTATAAACATGTGAATTCCGGCGAGGGCGGGTTGATCATCACCGATGATGAGGAACTTGCCGCCCGGATGGTGATGCTGTCAGGCTCGTATATGCTTTATGAGCGTCATCTTGCGGCCCCCGCGCCAGAGGTGTTTGAGCGGGTGAAATACGACACGCCGAATATCTCGGGGCGGATGGACAATCTGCGCGCTGCTATTTTGCGCCCACAGCTGCGCGCGCTTGACGTGCAGGTTGCGCGTTGGAACGAACGCTACCAGGTGGTTGAAGATGGGTTGCGACATACGCCGGGTCTCACTGTGGTTGAACGCCCACAGGCGGAAACCTATGTGGGCTCGTCCATCCAGTTTCTGCTGCTTGATTGGAGTGAAGAGACCATTGAAGAGCTTTTGACGCGGTGCGCCGCCCGCGGGGTAGAGCTCAAATGGTTTGGTGTGCCTGAACCCACAGCCTTCACCTCGCGCTATGACAGCTGGCGCTATGCCGAGGTACCGGAACTTGTACAAAGTGACCGGGTGCTGCGGGCTATCCTTGATATGCGGGTGCCGCTGACCTTTAGTCTGGCCGACTGTGAGCAGATCGCGCGCATTATCCGAGCTGAGGTTGCAGCCCTGTTTCAGGCGCAGGGCTAGCAGCCACAGATTTGTAGCTTAACATCTTGAAATAAAACAGTGCCGGACATGTGTCCGGCGCAGGTTTTGCGCTGCGCCATGCGCATCGCGGTGGCGCAGGCCGCGCCTGCGGCGCGGCCTGCTGGGCCCAAGGGGAGAGCTCGCATTTTAATGCGATCCCGACGCGCGGGAGGGCTTTGCCCGTTGTTTGGCGCGCGGCATGTGACCCCACGTCCTTTTTCTCTCAGCTTGACCTGATGTGGTGTTTGTCGAGATAAATGAACAAACGTTCATTAATGGTGGTGCTGCACTGGCGATACTGCGCCACGGGGCCGGAGGAGAAAGCAATGTTCACGTCAAGCATGCAATTTGACCTGGGAGAAGACGTAAACGCCTTGCGCGATGTGGTGCATCGCTGGGCGCAGGAGCGGGTCAAGCCGATGGCGGCTGAGATCGACCGCAACAATGATTTCCCGGCCGAGCTTTGGCAGGAGATGGGGGAGCTGGGCCTGCTGGGCGTCACTGTGTCTGAAGAGTTTGGTGGCTCGGCCATGAGCTATCTCGCGCATGTGATCGCGGTCGAGGAAATTGCCCGCGCCAGCGCCTCGGTTTCGCTGTCTTACGGGGCGCATTCCAACCTCTGCGTCAATCAGATCAAGCTGAATGGCACTGAGGAACAGAAGGCCAAATATCTGCCGGGTCTGTGCAACGGCACCCAGGTTGGCGCGCTTGCCATGTCCGAGGCGGGCGCAGGCTCGGATGTTGTTTCCATGTCGCTGCGCGCTGAAAAACGCAATGATCGCTTTGTGTTGAACGGCAACAAATACTGGATCACCAACGGTCCGGATGCAGACACGCTGGTGGTTTACGCAAAGACGGATCCCGAAGCGGGCAAACGTGGCATCACCGCCTTTATCGTGGAAAAATCCATGAAGGGTTTCTCGACCTCGCCGCATTTTGACAAACTGGGGATGCGCGGTTCCAACACTGCTGAGCTGATCTTTGACGATGTAGAAGTGCCGTTTGACAATATCCTCGGCGAAGAGGGGCGCGGCGTTGCGGTGCTGATGTCCGGGCTCGACTATGAACGGGTTGTGCTTGCGGGCATTGGCACGGGCATTATGGCCGCCTGTTTGGATGAGGTGATGCCCTATGTGAAAGAGCGCAAACAGTTCGGCGAACCCATCGGCAACTTCCAACTGATGCAGGGCAAGATCGCCGATATGTACACCGCGCTCAATACCGCGCGCGCCTATACCTATGAGGTGGCCAAAGCCTGTGATGCGGGCACTGTCACCCGTCAGGACGCCGCTGCCTGCTGTCTTTATGCGTCCGAGGTTGCAATGACCCAGGCGCATCAGGCGGTGCAGGCGCTGGGCGGCGCAGGGTATCTGAATGACAACCCGGTTGGGCGATTGTTCCGCGATGCCAAGCTGATGGAAATCGGCGCAGGCACCAGTGAAATCCGCCGGATGCTGATCGGACGTGAGTTGATGCACCTGCAATAGGGCGCAGCATGGAAAAGGCCCGCGTGGGATGCGCGGGCCTTGTGAGGAGTGGATCTCTGTCAGAGATCGGGAGGTCGTTCAGACCGGGAGTTGGATCAGAAGCGATGCACGTAGGCGACACCCACGGTAACCGGATCAATCTCGGCGGTGCCGATGTCTGCCCCGTCCAGGGTTACATCGGTGTCGATTTTGATGTAGCGAACGTCAAATCGGATGGCACCGGTGTCACTGATCAGCCAGTCAGCGCCCACAGTGGCGGCGAGGCCAAAACTGTCGTCGAGCTTCAGTTTGCCCAGGCGCGATTCTTCTTCAAAGAAGGTGGTGTAGTTCACCCCAACGCCAACAAAGGGCTTAAAGTTGTTCTGGGTGGTGAAGTGATATTTGACCGACAGGGTGGGCGGCAGTTGCTTTGCCGAGCCAACATCGCCCAGGCCAGCCAGATTGATGTCATGTTCAAACGGCGACGCCGCCAGCAATTCGATGCCAATATTATCGGTGACGAAATATTCCGCGGTGAATTGCAACGCGGTGGCGTCTTCGACATCTGCGTCGCGGCTTGCAACCGTGCCATTGTCGGATTTGGGGTTCACGTTGACCACACCCACACCCAGGGTCCAGTCACCGGCGGATTGGGCAAAGGCAGGGGCGGTCAGCGCAAGGCTTGCGGCACCAAGGCAAAGCGCGGTCATCAAACGTGTCATGGGTCTTTTCCCTCATTCTCTTTTTGCGCGGCCAAGATCGGCGCAAACGGGGGTGCTCACTCTGATCTAGATCAACAAATATTCACCTTAAGTGACTGTGAAAGAACAGAAAAACACATGTCGGAAATGTATCAATTGGACGGTGGTCCTTTGGTGGCGCTATCATGGAAGGGGAGAGCCGCATGAAACTGACCTCTCGTATTGTAACTGGATCTGCTGAGTTCAAATCCAACCAGGAGGCGCATCTTTCGGCGCTGGGGGCGGTGGAAACCGTGGCGGCGCAGGCCGCACTGGGGGGCGGGGAGAAATCCCGTGCCCGCCATCTGTCGCGCGGAAAAATGCTGCCGCGTGATAGGGTTGCAGCCCTGCTGGATCCGGGCACGCCGTTTCTGGAAGTGGGCGCAACCGCTGCGCATGGGATGTATGATGATGTGGCCCCCGCAGCTGGGGTGATTGCGGGCATCGGGCAGGTCTGTGGCCAGCAGGTGATGGTGGTCTGCAATGACGCGACCGTGAAGGGCGGCACCTACTATCCGATGACGGTGAAGAAACACCTGCGCGCCCAGGAAATCGCCGAAGAGAACCATCTGCCCTGTGTCTATCTGGTGGATAGCGGTGGTGCGAACCTGCCCAATCAGGATGAGGTCTTTCCAGATCGTGATCACTTTGGCCGCATCTTTTACAACCAGGCCCGCATGAGCGCAAAGGGAATCGCCCAGATCGCGGTTGTGATGGGCTCCTGCACTGCAGGCGGGGCCTATGTGCCCGCCATGTCAGATGTCACGATTATTGTGCGCGAACAGGGCACGATTTTCCTGGCTGGTCCGCCGCTGGTGAAGGCCGCCACCGGTGAGGTGGTCTCTGCCGAAGACCTTGGTGGTGGCGATGTGCACACGCGCCTGTCTGGCGTTGCTGATTATCTCGCCGAAGATGACGCCCATGCGCTGGCACTGGCGCGTCAGGCCGTCAGCAATCTCAACCGCACGCTCCCCAGCACGGTTGCCTGGCAAAGCCCGGAAGAGCCTGCCTATGACCCCGACGAGATCCTGGGCCTTGTGCCTGCGGATCTGCGCACGCCCTATGATGTGCGCGAAGTGATTGCGCGCCTTGTGGATGGCTCCCGTTTTGATGAGTTCAAGGCGCGTTTTGGTGAAACCCTGATCACAGGCTTTGCCCATGTGAACGGCTGCCCGATCGGTATCATTGCCAACAATGGTGTGCTGTTTTCAGACTCGGCGCAAAAAGGCGCGCATTTTGTTGAACTATGTTCGCAGCGCAAAATCCCACTGGTGTTTTTGCAAAATATCACCGGCTTTATGGTGGGACGCGCCACGGAAAACGAAGGCATTGCCCGTCATGGTGCAAAACTTGTCACTGCCGTGGCCACCACATCCGTGCCCAAGATCACACTGCTGATTGGTGGTTCTTTTGGCGCGGGCAACTATGGCATGGCCGGGCGCGCCTATTCCCCGCGCTTCCTGTGGAGCTGGCCCAACAGCCGCATTTCGGTCATGGGCGGCCCACAGGCGGCAGGTGTTCTGGCCACGGTCAAACGTGACGCGATTGAACGCAGTGGCGGCAGCTGGTCCGCTGAAGAAGAAGCCGCGTTCAAACAGCCGACCCTGGATATGTTCGAACATCAAAGCCACCCGCTCTATGCCTCTGCCCGGCTTTGGGACGATGGCATCATTGATCCCCGAAAAACGCGCGATGTGCTGACATTGTCTTTGCGCGCCGCTCTGAACGCCCCGATTGAGGAGACCCGCTATGGCGTATTCCGCATGTGATCTTCACCTTTTCACAAATACTCCGGGGGTGCGGGGGCTGGCCCCCGCCATAAAAGAGGGCAACGCAGATGTTTGATAAAATCCTGATCGCAAACCGCGGTGAAATCGCCTGTCGCATTATGGAAACCGCGCAGCGCCTCGGCGTCAGCTGCGTCGCGGTCTATTCCGACGCGGATGCAAATGCGCGCCATGTGGCGCTTGCGGATGAGGCCTATCACATTGGGGGTGCCGCTCCAGCCGAAAGCTACCTTCAGGGCGCACGCCTGATTGAGGTTGCGCTGAAATCGGGGGCGCAGGCCATCCATCCCGGCTATGGATTCCTTTCGGAAAACCCTGATTTTGTCGACGCGGTTGAGGCTGCGGGTCTGGTGTTTATTGGCCCGTCTGCTGCGGCGATCCGCACCATGGGGTTGAAAGATGCCGCCAAGGTCGAGATGGAGCACGCAGGCGTTCCGGTTGTGCCGGGCTATCACGGCTCTGATCAGGCCCCCGATCTGTTGCTGCGAGAAGCCGCGCGCATCGGCTATCCCGTTTTGATCAAAGCGGTCGCAGGCGGCGGCGGCAAAGGTATGCGCCTTGTGGAGCAGGAGAACGATTTTCTGGATGCGCTCGAAAGTGCGCAGCGCGAAGCCACCACGGCCTTTGGCAACCCGGCGGTCTTGATCGAGAAATACATCACCTCACCGCGCCATATCGAGGTGCAGGTCTTTGGTGATGGCACCCGCGCGGTGCATCTGTTTGAGCGCGACTGCTCATTGCAGCGCCGCCATCAGAAAGTCATCGAAGAAGCCCCCGCACCGGGCATGAGCACTGAAATGCGCGCCGCCATGGGCGAGGCCGCGGTCAAAGCTGCCGAGGCAATATCTTACAGCGGTGCGGGCACAATCGAATTCATTGTGGATGGTTCCAACGGTCTGCACCCGGATGGGTTCTGGTTCATGGAGATGAACACCCGCCTACAGGTGGAGCACCCGGTGACCGAGGAAATCACCGGCGTGGATCTGGTGGAATGGATGCTGCGCGTGGCCTCAGGTGAGCCGCTGCCTGCGCAACAATCCGATCTCACCATCTCAGGTCATGCCTTTGAAGCGCGCCTTTACGCCGAGGACGTGCCCGCAGGGTTTTTGCCCGCAACCGGGCATCTCAGCCATGTGAGCTTCCCTGACCACGGCGCGCGCATCGATACCGGTGTCAGAACTGGCGATGATATCAGCCCCTGGTATGATCCCATGGTGGCTAAGATCACCGTGCATGGGCCCACCCGAACAGCTGCGCTCAACCAATTGCAGCGCGCGCTGCAAAACACCAATATTGCGGGCACCATCACCAATCTCGAATTCCTGTCGGCACTGGCTGCGCATCAGGGATTTGGCGCGGGCGACGTCGACACGGGGTTGATTGATCGCGATCTTGCCGCGCTGACCAAACAGGTTGCACCGACCGCTGTCAGCCTGATTGCAGCCGGGCAGGCGGCATTGGGCCTTGGCGGGCATGTCGATGCGCAGATGGGCTTCTCGCTTTGGGCGCCATTGCGCCAGAATGTGACCCTGCTCAGTGGCGAGGATGAAATCACCCTCGCGGTTGAAGTTCTGGGGCCAGATCATCAGCGCTGGCAGGTGGCTCAGGACACGGTTGAAATCACCCGTCATGGTGACATTTGGCGCGCGGCCGGGTTGGCGTTGCCCGATGTGCATCTGGCTAAGGATGGTCAGATCAGCGTCTTTGACGCCGCGATCACCCATGTGTTTTCCCAGTCTGATCCGCTGGCACGTGGCGGTGATGATGTGGATCAGGGTGATCAAATCATTGCACCGATGCCCGGCTTGATCAAAGCTGTGTTTGTAGAAGCGGGGCAGCAGGTCGCGCAGGGCGATCGCCTTGTGGTGCTGGAAGCGATGAAAATGGAGCACACATTGGTTGCGGGTCGGGACGGGCAGGTGGAGGAGGTTCTTGCCGCCGTTGACGATCAGGTTCTGGTGGGTGCGCCTTTGATCAAGCTTTTGGATGAAGAATGATCTGCACGCCCGGCAGTCAGTTCAGGAGGCATAGAGATGAGCGAATTTGTTGAGATCTTTGAGGTGGGACCACGGGACGGGCTGCAAAACGAGCCCGGCCTCATCGCCACAGAAGATAAGATCAATCTGGTCAACCAGCTGAGCACGGCCGGGTTTACCCGCATTGAAATCGCAAGCTTTGTGTCGCCCAAATGGGTGCCACAGATGGCAGATAGCGGTGAGGTGCTGCAGGGGATCACGCGCCATGAGGGCAAGCGTTATGCGGCGCTAACGCCCAATATGCGCGGCTATGAGCGGGCGCTTGCGGCCAAGGCAGATGAAATCGCGGTGTTTGCCTCAGCCTCCGAGGGGTTTTCCCAGGCCAATCTCAACACTGACATCGCGGGCAGCTTTGAACGCTTTGCGCCAATCCTGGACGCTGCGCGCCATATAGATCTGCCGGTGCGGGGCTATGTCTCATGTGTGGCGGAATGCCCCTATGATGGCGCGGTTGCGCCTGAACAGGTGGCGCAGGTTGCCGAAAAGCTCTTTGCGATGGGCTGCTATGAGATCTCCCTCGGTGACACCATTGGCCGTGCCAGCCCAGATCAGATCGCCAAGATGCTTTTGGCGGTGCGCGAAGTGGTGCCAGCGTCACGTCTGGCCGGGCACTTCCATGACACCAGCACCCGCGCGCTCGACAATGTGGATTGTGCGCTTTCGCTTGGGGTGCGTGTGTTTGATGCGGCTGTGGGTGGTCTTGGCGGATGTCCCTTTGCGCCGGGCGCGGCTGGCAATCTCGCCACAGAGGCGCTCAACGATCACCTGCTCCGGCTGGGCTATGAAACCGGTGTTGATCCCGCAGAGCTGAGCAAGGCTGCGGATCTGGCACGCTCCATGCGCAGCCAAGGTGCCAAAACAGAAAGAGATTAAAATGACCCCTTTTGAAAATCTGGAAACCCTGCTGCTGGATGTGGATGCACGCGGGGTGGCTACGGTCACCCTGAACCGGCCGGATAAACACAATGCGCTTTCGGCGCAGATGATTGCCGAACTTTCGGATGTGGCCGATTGGCTGGCGCAGGAACGCGCTGTGCGGGTGGTGGTTCTGGCGGCCAATGGCAAAAGCTTCTGCGCTGGTGGTGATCTTGGTTGGATGCAAGCACAGGTTGATGCAAATCAACAGGTGCGGGAGAGCGAAGCGCGCAAATTGGCAGAGATGTTGCAGCGTTGGAACGAGCTTCCCAAAGCTGTGATTGCGGCGGTGCAGGGAAATGCCTTTGGCGGCGGTGTGGGGATGATTTCGGTCTGCGATATTGCCATCGCCAGCCATGAGACCAAATTCGCCCTGACCGAAACGCGCCTTGGCCTGATCCCGGCCACCATCGGCCCCTATATCGTGGCGCGCATGGGCGAGGTTTTTGCCCGCCGGGTCATTTTGTCCGGTCGGATCTTTGATGCAAATGAAGCGGTTAGGTTCAATCTTCTGGCGCAGACCGTTGCGGGCGACTCTTTGTCCCTTGCGGTGGAAAAAGAGGTCGAACACCATCTGCAAAGTGCCCCGTTAGCGGTCGCTGATTCAAAGAAATTGCTGCAGATGCTCGGTTCAAAAGGTGATACCCAAAATATATCTCGCACAATTGAGGCCCTGTCCGAGTGCTGGGCAAAGGGTGAAGCAGAGGCAGGGATAAGAGCTTTCTTCGCCAAGGAGCTTCCCGCTTGGCGGAAGTAAGTCATTGAAAATATGCCGCTTTATTGATCTGAAGTAATTTGGAGAACGAAGCGGCATTATCCTTATGAAATTAATCAGAAATTCGGTTTTCTGCACTCTTTTCGCGACACCATTTACAGAACAGTTAGCTATTAACCATGCGTTGGTTGACGCACCCCTGAGCGAGGGATAGACACAACTCCAAGCCAACACGCCAATTGACGGTGCGCAACAATATGCGTGCTCGGAAAGGAGCTAATCGTGGAAGAGATGTTGCGGGAATATCTCCCAATCCTAGTGTTTCTGGCCATTGCGGTCGGCCTTGGACTTGTTCTTATTCTGGCTGCGGTTATTCTTGCCGTGCGCAACCCGGATCCTGAAAAAGTCAGCGCGTATGAATGTGGTTTCAACGCCTTTGACGACGCTCGGATGAAGTTCGATGTGCGCTTCTATCTGGTCTCCATTCTGTTCATCATTTTTGACCTCGAAATTGCCTTCCTGTTCCCATGGGCTGTGGGCTTTCGCGACCTAAGCGATGTGGGGTTCTGGTCAATGATGGTTTTCCTGGGTGTGTTGACCATCGGATTCGCCTATGAGTGGAAAAAAGGAGCGCTGGAATGGGAGTGATGGCAGGGGCAAACACCGCTGGTGTCGACAAAGAGGTTGTCACCCGCGCGATTAACACTGAGCTGCAGGATAAAGGTTTCCTGTTGACCTCTGCTGAAGACATTATCAACTGGGCTCGCACCGGTTCGCTGCACTGGATGACCTTTGGTCTGGCCTGCTGCGCGGTTGAGATGATGCACACCTCCATGCCACGTTATGACGCTGAGCGCTTTGGCATTGCGCCGCGCGCTTCCCCGCGTCAGTCCGATGTGATGATCGTTGCGGGCACGCTGACCAATAAAATGGCCCCGGCGCTGCGCAAAGTCTACGATCAGATGCCTGAGCCGCGCTACGTGATCTCGATGGGATCCTGTGCAAATGGCGGTGGCTACTACCATTATTCCTATTCCGTTGTGCGTGGTTGTGACCGCGTCGTGCCAGTGGATATCTACGTGCCGGGCTGCCCGCCCACGGCTGAAGCACTGCTGTATGGCCTGATGCAGCTGCAACGCAAGATCCGCCGTACCGGTACACTCGTACGCTAAAGGGGGCGCAGATATAGCAATGAGCGAAGCACTAAATGAACTCGGAGCCCAGATCGAAGCCAAACGTCCAGAGTGCGTTCTAGCCTGGGACGTCACCCACGGTGAACTCAACGTAGACGTAAAGCCTAGCAATATTGTTGGCTTGGTGGATTTCCTTCTGGCGGACCCGGCGTGTAAATTCTCGTCACTTGTTGACATTACCGCAGTGGATTACCCGGAACGCACCAAACGCTTTGATGTGGTGTATCACTTCCTGTCAATGTACCAGAACCAGCGCATCCGCCTGCGGGTTTCTGTCCGCGAAGATGAGATGCTGCCATCTATCGTCAATGTACACCCATCGGCGAATTGGTTTGAACGCGAAGTCTTTGACATGTTCGGCATCCTGTTCACAGGCCACCCAGATCTGCGCCGCCTGCTGACGGACTATGGCTTCCGCGGCTACCCGATGCGCAAGGACTTCCCGACCACAGGTTATACTGAGGTGCGCTATGACGAGGCGCAAAAACGTGTTGTCTATGAACCGGTGAAGCTGGTTCAGGAATATCGCCAGTTTGATTTCATGTCTCCCTGGGAAGGTGCTGAATACGTGCTGCCGGGTGACGAAAAAGAGGGGGCAAACTGATGGACGGCTCCAAATTTGACGACGGCAGCGTTGACGCGCTGAGCGGCGAACAGAAAATCCGCAACTTCAACATCAACTTCGGCCCGCAGCACCCTGCGGCACACGGGGTTCTGCGTCTGGTTCTGGAACTGGACGGTGAAATTGTTGAACGCTGCGATCCTCACATCGGTCTGCTGCACCGCGGCACCGAAAAGCTGATGGAAAGCCGCACCTACCTGCAGAACCTGCCGTATTTCGACCGCCTCGATTATGTGGCGCCGATGAACCAGGAACATGCCTGGTGTCTGGCGATTGAAAAGCTTACGGGTGTTGAAGTTCCGCGCCGTGGCCAGCTTATTCGGGTGCTTTATTCTGAAATCGGCCGTATCCTGAACCACCTTCTGAACGTGACCACCCAGGCGATGGATGTGGGCGCGCTGACCCCGCCGCTTTGGGGTTTTGAAGAGCGTGAAAAGCTGATGGTGTTTTACGAACGTGCCTGTGGTGCGCGTCTGCACGCAGCTTATTTCCGCCCCGGTGGTGTGCATCAGGATCTGCCGGATGAGCTTCTGGATGATATCGAGGAATGGGCGATTGAATTCCCCCGCGTACTTGACGACATCGACGGGCTTTTGACCGAAAACCGCATCTTCAAACAGCGTAACTGTGACATTGGCGTTGTGACCGAAGATGACATTCTGAAATACGGCTTTTCTGGCGTGATGGTACGTGGTTCCGGCTTTGCCTGGGATCTGCGCCGCGCCCAGCCTTATGAATGCTACGACGAGTTCGACTTCCAGGTGCCCGTGGGCAAAAATGGCGACTGCTATGATCGCTATCTGTGCCGTATGGAAGAGATGCGCCAGTCGCTGTCGATCATGCGTCAGGCCATTCACAAACTGCGCGAAGCCACTGGCGACGTGCTGGCGCGTGGCAAGCTGACACCGCCGAAACGCGGTGACATGAAACAGTCGATGGAAAGCTTGATCCACCACTTCAAGCTTTACACCGAGGGCTTTCACGTGCCCGCCGGTGAGGTCTACGCCGCAGTTGAAGCCCCCAAGGGTGAGTTTGGCGTTTATCTTGTTGCCGATGGCAGCAATAAACCCTACCGCGCCAAGCTGCGCGCACCGGGCTTTTTGCACCTGCAGGCAATGGATCACCTGGCCAAAGGTCACCAGCTTGCGGATGTTGCCGCCATTATTGGCACCATGGATATCGTATTTGGGGAGATCGACCGCTAATGCTGCGCCGTCTGCACCACGAACAACCTGAAAGCTTCGCCTTTACGCCAGCCAACCAGGCCTGGGCTGAAGCGCAGATCACAAAATTCCCCGAAGGGCGCGAAGCCTCAGCAGTGATCCCGCTGCTGTGGCGCGCACAAGAACAGGAGGGCTGGGTCAGCAAGCCTGCGATCGAATATATCGGTGACATGCTGGGCATGGCGCATATTCGCGTGCTTGAGGTTGCGTCCTTCTATTTCATGTTCCAGCTGCAGCCCACGGGCTCTGTAGCGCATGTTCAGATCTGCGGCACCACGTCTTGCATGATCTGCGGGGCCGAGGATCTGGTTGCGATCTGCAAAGAAAAGATTGCACCAACCCCTTACACCCTGTCCGAAGATGGCAAATTTACCTGGGAAGAGGTGGAATGCCTTGGCTCTTGCACCAATGCGCCTATGGCTCAGATCGGCAAAGACTACTACGAAGATCTGACCGCCGTTGGGTTTTCGCAGATGCTGGATGACCTTGCCGCTGGCAAGCTGGTGGCACCGGGGCCGCAAAACGGGCGCTACGCTGCAGAACCCAAAGGTGGGCTGACCTCGCTGACTGAATATGAAGCGGGCAAACCTGCACACAACGCTTCGGTTGAGCTGGCGCTGTCCATCAAAGATGGTGTGAAGCGCATTCAGGGCGATGAGGTGCCGTTGCTGACCCCTTGGGTTGGCAAAGATGGCGTTGTTGCCGGTCGCGCCGCAGCTGAGCCCACGCCCAAAGCGCCTGCGCGCCCCAAGCCTGCGGTGAAACAGGCGGCAGAGGCCAAGCCAGCAGCCAAACCCGCTGAGGTGGCCGAAGCCGAACCCGAACTGCTGAAAGCAGCACGTGACGGCAAGGCGGATGATCTCAAGCTGCTCAAAGGGGTTGGCCCCAAGCTGGAAGAGACCCTGAACGAACTGGGCTTTTTCCACTTTGATCAGGTTGCTGCCTGGAGCGAGGCCGAGGTCGCCTGGGTCGACAGCCGACTGAAATTCAAAGGCCGGATCGAACGGGACGGCTGGATTGAACAAGCCAAGCAACTTGCTGCTGGGGAAGAGACCGAATTCTCTGCTCGGGCCAAGAAAGATGGCGTTTACGAAAAATAACCAGCTGGCCCCGATAAGGGGCCGCTAAACCTAGATTGGACCATATGAGCACGCATCAAGATCAAGCCATTGCAGCAAAAGGTCGGCACATTGCTATCGTCATTGCTGCCACGATCTGCATCTGGCTGGGTCTGTCGCTTTTTGTTGGCCCCGCATTGGGGCTGCCGGGGCGCTATGCATTGCTCTTTGATTTCGCAGCCCTTGGTGGGCTCATCTATGCGATGGTCAATATCTTGCAACTCTGGCGCATGCGTCGGGACAGTGAACAGAAGAACCAAAGGTAGGCAGACATGCTGAAGGACCAGGACCGGATCTTTACCAACCTTTATGGGATGCACGAACGCACGCTGAAAGGCGCCCAGGCCCGTGGACATTGGGACGGCACTGCCGGTCTGATCGAAAAGGGTCGTGACTGGGTTGTGCAAACCATGAAGGACAGCGGTCTGCGCGGCCGGGGCGGCGCGGGCTTTCCCACTGGTTTGAAATGGTCGTTCATGCCCAAAGAAAGCGATGGTCGCCCGTCTTATCTGGTGATCAACGCCGATGAATCGGAGCCGGGCACCTGTAAAGACCGCGAAATCATGCGCCATGATCCGCATACGCTGATCGAAGGTGCGCTGATTGCGTCTTTCGCGATGAATGCACATACCTGCTACATCTACCTGCGCGGTGAATATATCCGCGAACGCGAAGCGCTGCAGCACGCCATTGATGAGGCCTATGACGCAGGTCTTCTGGGCAAAAACGCAGCTGGCTCCGGCTGGGATTTTGATGTCTTCCTGCACCATGGTGCCGGGGCCTATATCTGCGGCGAAGAAACCGCGCTGATCGAAAGCCTCGAAGGCAAAAAAGGCATGCCGCGGATGAAACCGCCGTTCCCGGCGGGTGCGGGCCTTTATGGTTGCCCGACCACGGTGAACAACGTTGAATCCATTGCTGTTGTTCCGACAATCCTGCGCCGCGGCGCGGAATGGTTTGCAGGCTTTGGCCGCCCGAACAATGCGGGCACCAAACTGTTTGCGATCTCGGGTCACGTCAACAACCCCTGTGTTGTCGAAGAGGCAATGTCGATCTCCTTTGAAGAGCTGATCGAAAAACACTGCGGTGGTATCCGCGGCGGCTGGGACAATCTGCTGGCGGTTATTCCGGGCGGCTCGTCCGTGCCATGTGTGCGCGGCGAGAACATGCGCGATGCGATCATGGATTTTGACTATCTGCGCGGTGAACTTGGCTCGGGTCTTGGCACAGCGGCGGTGATCGTCATGGACAAGCAGACCGACATCATCAAAGCGATCTGGCGGCTGAGCTATTTCTACAAACACGAAAGCTGCGGCCAATGTACACCGTGTCGCGAAGGCACCGGTTGGATGATGCGGGTGATGGATCGTCTTGTTAAAGGCGAAGCAGAGCCCGAAGAAATCGATATGTTGTGGGATGTAACCAAACAGGTCGAAGGCCACACGATCTGTGCTTTGGGTGATGCGGCGGCTTGGCCAATTCAGGGTCTTATCCGCAATTTCCGCGAAGAGATTGAGGATCGGATCAAGGCAAACAAAACGGGCCGCATGGGCGCGTTTGCAGCCGAGTAAGGATGCGGCGCTTCGGCGTCGTTGAACTGTAAAGGACGAAGGAAACATGGTTCAAAAACGGAAACTGAGTGTAGCGACAGCGGCTATCTGCGCGACCCTTGTGGTTGCTGGATGTGGCGCAAAAGCCAAAGACGATCGCACGCGCTACGACGGTATTCCGTTTCGGGCTTCTGCCAAGGCGCTCAACAAAAAGGAAAACCTGGCGGAATTTCGTGTGGCTGTCAAAGATGCACTGCGGTCTGAAAACGGCGCGCGCGCGGCAGCCCACCATGAAGGCACAGCCTATTGCATCGCAAACTACGGCCTGTCTGACATCAATTGGCGCAATGATCCGCTCAATCTCGACAGTGCTTTGGTGCTCGACGGGAAAGATGCGATCTTTGAAGGGGTCTGCGACGCGTGAGCGGATTAGCGACATATCTGGGGCAGGGATGCGCATGGTTATTGAATAACCACACGCATTTTGCGCGCAGTGGCGGCTCTTGTTCAAAGGAGTCGATCATGCGTTTGCCTATTTACGTTGCAGCAGCCCTTATTGGGCTGGGAACCCCTCTTGCAGCGGGGGATAGACCGTCGCTGCGTGATGTGCCTGAAATCGAGAACCCGCTGTTTGCGGTTGCGGTGGCCAAGGAAGTGGCCGACCAGTGCAACAGCATCAGCGCGCGTTACCTTCGAGGTCTGGGAGAGCTGCAGCGTCTGCGCTCTCGGGCCAACAAGCTGGGATACTCAGACGCGGAAATCCGCGCCTATGTGGAATCCGACAGCGAAAAGGACCGTATGCGTGCCAAAGGCGAAAAGCTTCTGGCGCAAAATGGCGTGTCTTATGCCAACCCGGAATCCTTCTGCACCTATGGGCGTGCGGAAATCAAAAGTAACAGCGCGATCGGCGTATTATTGAGGGCGAAATAGACCATGTCTGACCTCCGCAAGATCAACATTGACGGAACCGAGCTTGAAGTGGAAGGGGCACTGACCCTGATCCAGGCCTGCGAAGAGGCCGGGGTGGAAATTCCACGTTTCTGCTATCACGAGCGCCTTTCCATTGCTGGCAACTGCCGCATGTGTCTGGTGGAGGTCGTTGGCGGCCCGCCAAAACCTGCGGCCTCTTGCGCCATGCAGGTGCGCGATCTGCGCCCGGGCCCCGAAGGCCAGGCACCGCAGGTTAAAACCAATTCACCTATGGTGAAAAAGGCGCGCGAAGGGGTGATGGAGTTCCTCCTGATCAACCACCCGCTGGATTGCCCGATCTGTGATCAGGGCGGCGAATGTGACCTGCAGGATCAGGCCATGGCCTACGGCATGTCGGGCTCGCGCTTTAATGAAAACAAACGCGCCAGCGATGATCTTGATCTGGGGCCGTTGGTATCAACCACCATGACCCGCTGCATCAGCTGTACCCGTTGCGTGCGCTTCACCACCGAGGTGGCGGGCATCACCCAGATGGGCCAGACCGGGCGCGGCGAAGATTCAGAGATTACCTCTTATCTCAATGAAACGCTGAACTCGAACCTGCAGGGCAATATCATTGATCTCTGCCCGGTTGGGGCGCTGACCTCAAAACCCTATGCGTTTACCGCGCGCCCGTGGGAGCTCTCCAAGACCGAAACCATCGATGTGATGGATGCGCTTGGCTCCAACATTCGCGTTGATACAAAGGGGCGCGAAGTGATGCGCATCCTGCCGCGCAACCACGACGGCGTGAACGAGGAATGGATTTCCGACAAGACCCGTTTTGTCTGGGATGGCCTGCGCCGTCAGCGCCTTGATCGCCCCTATGTACGTGAAAACGGTCGCCTGCGTCCTGCAAGCTGGGCTGAGGCTTTGACAACGGTTGCCACTGCGATGAAAGGCAAACGTGTTGCTGGTCTCATTGGTGATCTTGTTTCGGTTGAAGCAGCCTTTGCGTTGAAACAACTCGTCGAAGGGTTGGGTGGCAAGGTTGAATGCCGCACGGATCGTACCCGCCTGCCACTGGACGCGCGTTATAACTATGTTGGCAACGCCAGCGTCGAAGATTTTGATGATGCAAAATTCATCCAGCTCATTGGCACCAACCCACGCGATGAAGCGCCGGTTCTGAATGCGCGCATCCGCAAAGCCTGGCTCAAAGGGGCGCAGGTTGGCCTGGTTGGTCCTGAGGTCGATCTGACCTATGACTACAACTATCAGGGTGCAGATCGCGCATCACTGCAGAACCTCTTGGACAATGGCCTGCCCGAAGCCCAAGACGTCCCATCGGTAATCGTGCTGGGGCAGGGTGCCCTGCGCGAAGCAGATGGTCTTGCGGTTCTGGCAGCTGCACAGAAACTGGCGGCGGACACTGACAGCAAACTGATGATCCTGCACACCGCCGCCTCGCGCGTTGGGGCGATGGACATTGGCGCGGTGACGGAGGGTGGCGTTGATGCCGCCACTGATGGCGCAGAGGTGATTTATAACCTTGGTGCAGATGAGATCGAAATCGCGCCTGGCGCCTTTGTGATCTATCAGGGCAGCCACGGTGACATGGGCGCGCATCGCGCTGATGTGGTGCTGCCAGGTGCTGCCTATACCGAAGAAAACGGTCTGTTTGTTAACACCGAAGGTCGGCCACAGCTGGCCATGCGGGCTGGTTTTGCCCCCGGCGAAGCCAAGGAAAACTGGGCCATCCTGCGTGCGCTCAGCGCCGAAGTGGATGCCAAACTGCCCTATGACAGCCTTGCTCAGCTGCGCACAGCACTGATCAAAGAGGTGCCTCATCTCGCCAAGATCGACGAGGTGATCGACAACCCGGTCGAGGCGCTGCCGCTGGAAGCCATGGGCAAGGCAACTTTCCTGCCTGCGGTGCGCGATTTCTACCTGACCAACCCGATTGCGCGTTCATCACAATTGATGGCCGAACTTTCGGCAATGGCGAAATCACGCCAAAGCACGCAGAAGATGGCGGCTGAGTAATGCGTTTGGCTGCAATCATATCCCTGGCGCTTTTGGGCGCCTGTGCGGAGGGGGATAATGCCCCACCGCCTGTTTATGAGGGTGTGGAAACACGTCTTCTGAACGGGGATCTGGTGCAGTTCAATGTACAGATGCGCAATGCGCGCAGTTCTGATGATGTTGATCGTTATGCAGAATGTGCAGCGGCGCAATACGCGCTGATCCGGGATTATGGTTTTGCCCGGCACCTGCGCACAAATTTGAAACACGAAGGTGGTAACTGGAGCGCGGACGCGGTCTATACCATCTCCCCTTCTTTGCCGCGCGGGCTGCGCACCATCGACGCTGAAGTCGTGGTCGCATCCTGTGAGGCCAACGGAATACCTACGGTGTGAGGACAAATGACTGACTTCTTTAACACCCCAGGCGGCATTGCAGTTCTGATCCTGGCGCAGACCCTTGCGGTTGTAGCTTTTGTGATGATCTCGCTTCTGTTTCTGGTCTATGGCGACCGCAAGATCTGGGCAGCGGTGCAGATGCGTCGTGGCCCCAATGTGGTGGGGGTTTATGGCCTGCTGCAAACGATCGCGGATGCGCTGAAATACGTAGTGAAAGAGGTGGTCATCCCGGCCGGCTCTGATCGCACAGTGTTCATGCTGGCACCGCTTACATCTTTTGTGCTGGCGATGATTGCCTGGGCGGTGATCCCGTTCAACGACAGCTGGGTGCTCTCGGACATCAATGTCGCGATCCTCTATGTCTTTGCGGTCTCTTCATTGGAAGTGTACGGCGTGATCATGGGGGGCTGGGCGTCAAACTCCAAATACCCATTCCTCGGCAGCTTGCGCTCAGCGGCGCAGATGATTTCTTATGAGGTCTCGATCGGCCTGATCATCATCGGTGTGATCATTTCAACCGGGTCGATGAACTTTGGCGATATCGTGCGGGCGCAGGACGGTTCGGCCGGGCTGTTCAACTGGTACTGGGTGCCGCATTTCCCGATGGTCTTCCTGTTCTTCATCTCCTGCCTGGCGGAAACCAACCGTCCACCGTTTGACCTTCCCGAAGCGGAATCAGAACTGGTTGCGGGCTATCAGGTGGAATATTCCTCAACACCGTTCCTGCTGTTCATGGCTGGTGAATATATCGCCATCTTCCTGATGTGCGCGCTGACCTCGCTGTTGTTCTTTGGCGGCTGGCTCTCCCCCATTCCATTCATCGCCGATGGGGCGCTGTGGATGGTGGCGAAGATGGCGTTCTTCTTCTTCCTTTTTGCAATGGTGAAAGCCATCACCCCACGCTACCGCTACGACCAACTGATGCGCCTTGGCTGGAAAGTCTTCCTGCCGTTCTCGCTGGTATGGGTGGTCTTTGTATCCTTTGCTGCACGTTTCGATTGGTTCTGGGGGGCATTTGCCCGCTGGAGCACAGGAGGCTGATATGACCCAGATCGACTATACCCGCGCTGCCAAATACTTCCTGCTGCAGGATTTCTGGCAAGGTTTTAAACTGGGAATGAAGTATTTCTTTGCTCCCAAGGCAACGATCAACTACCCGCACGAAAAGGGGCCTTTGTCCCCGCGTTTCCGCGGTGAACACGCGCTGCGCCGCTATCCCAACGGCGAAGAACGCTGCATTGCCTGCAAGCTCTGCGAAGCGGTTTGCCCGGCGCAGGCGATCACCATTGATGCGGAACCGCGCGAAGACGGCAGCCGTCGCACCACGCGGTATGACATCGACATGACCAAATGCATCTATTGCGGTTTCTGCCAGGAAGCCTGCCCGGTAGATGCCGTGGTCGAAGGACCCAATTTTGAGTTCGCCACTGAGACCCGCGAAGAGCTGTTTTATGACAAGGAAAAACTCCTGTCGAACGGCGAACGCTGGGAAGCAGAAATTGCCCGTAACCTCGAATTGGATGCGCCTTACAGATGAGTGATCCCAAAAACCCATTTGAAGCGATGATGAGCCAAGCCCAGGAGATGGCCAAAGCGCTGAACCCTGCGCTTGAAGAGTTCTCGCCCAAAGGGTTTGAGGCGCTCTGGCCCACCATGCCCAAAGAGGTCATGGAAATGATGTTTGGCAATTCCGTCAATAAAGACGGTCTTGATGCCAAGACCCGGCTTCTGCTGACGTTGGCAGGGCTGATCTGTCAGGGGGCGCAGGCTGATACGGCGCTGCGCCAGACTGTGAAACACGCCCTTGAGGCGGGAGCAAAGAAACAAGAGATCGTGGAAGCGATTGGACATATGTCGGTCTTTGCCGGCATTCCGGCCATGAACCGCGCGCTGGAACTGGCGCAGGAAGTCATGGGCGACAACAAGGACGACGAGACATGAGCGTGTTTGCCTTTTACCTCTTCGCCATCAGCGCGATCACCGGGGGTCTGTTTACTGTAATCAGCCGCCAGCCGGTGCATTCGGTGCTGTGGCTGATCCTAGCCTTTATTTCCTCAGCGGGGCTGTTTGTGCTTTTGGGCGCAGAGTTTGTCGCCATGCTGCTGGTGATTGTTTACGTGGGGGCGGTCGCGGTGCTGTTCCTGTTTGTGGTGATGATGCTGGATGTGGATTTTGCCGAACTCAAGGCGGAGATGGCAAAATACATGCCGCTTGCGCTGTTGATCGGCCTGGTGATCCTGATGCAGTTTGTCCTCGCCTTTGGCGCCTGGGAAACAGCGCCCGCCGCAAGCTCGCTTCTGGCGCAGCCGACACCGGCTGACCGACACAACACCGAGGCGCTTGGCCTCATCATCTATGATCAATATTTCCTTTTGTTCCAGCTGGCAGGTCTGATCCTACTGGTGGCCATGATTGGCGCCATCGTTCTGACCCTGCGCCATCGCCAGGACGTCAAACGCCAAAATGTTCTGGCTCAGATGTACCGCGACCCGGCCGAAGCCATGGAGCTGAAAGACATCAAACCGGGGCAGGGACTTTGAGAACATGATCGGTCTTGAACATTATCTTACAGTGGCGGCGGTGCTATTTGTCATCGGCATCTTCGGGCTCTTTTTGAACCGCAAGAACGTCATCATCCTGTTGATGAGCATCGAACTGATGCTCCTGGCGGTAAACATCAACCTGGTCGCCTTTTCTTCCTTCTTGGGCGACCTCGTCGGGCAGGTCTTTACTCTGTTCGTTCTGACCGTCGCGGCTGCTGAGGCTGCGATTGGTCTGGCGATCCTGGTTTGCTTCTTCCGTAACCGCGGCACCATCGCCGTCGAAGACATCAACGTGATGAAGGGCTAAGGCGTCATGGAAACCATCCTTCTCTTTACCCCGCTGGTCGGGGCCCTGATTTGCGGCTTTGGCCAAAAATTCATCGGCGAAAAAGTTGCAACGATCACGGCCACCGCGCTTTTGTTCCTGACGGCGCTTCTGTCGTGGGTCGTGTTCCTGACCTTTGATCCAAGTGCCCATGAAAATGGCTACTATGTGGTTGAAATCCTGACATGGATCCAGTCGGGCTCGCTTGATACCTCCTGGCAGTTCCGGGTGGATCGTCTGACCGCGATCATGCTGATCGTGATCACCACAGTGTCGGCGCTCGTGCATCTGTATTCCTTTGGCTACATGGATCACGACCCGCAGTGGAAAGACGGCGAAAGCTACAAGCCGCGCTTCTTTGCCTACCTGTCCTTCTTTACCTTCGCGATGCTGATGCTCGTCACTTCTGACAACCTGGTGCAGATGTTCTTCGGCTGGGAAGGCGTGGGCGTGGCCTCATATCTGCTGATCGGCTTTTACTACCGTAAGCCGTCTGCCGGTGCTGCGGCGATGAAAGCGTTCATCGTCAACCGTGTCGGTGACTTTGGCTTCTCGCTGGGTATCTTTGGCCTGTTTTTCCTGACCGACAGCATCAGCTTTGGTGAAATCTTCGCCGCTACCCCAACCTTGGCCGAAACCACGGTGACCTTCTTGTGGACTGACTGGAACGCGGCCAATCTGATTGCCTTCCTGCTGTTTGTGGGTGCGATGGGTAAATCGGCGCAGCTGATCCTGCACACGTGGCTGCCGGACGCGATGGAAGGCCCAACACCCGTGTCGGCGCTTATTCACGCGGCGACCATGGTTACCGCAGGTGTGTTCCTGGTCTGCCGCATGTCACCGCTGATGGAGGTTGCCCCGCAGGCCACCGCATTCATCACCGTGCTTGGCGCCACAACCGCATTCTTTGCCGCCACCGTCGGTCTGGTTCAGACCGACATCAAACGCGTGATTGCATATTCGACCTGCTCGCAGCTCGGCTATATGTTCGTGGCCGCTGGTGTTGGTATGTATTCCGCAGCCATGTTCCACCTGTTCACGCACGCGTTCTTTAAGGCGATGCTGTTTTTGGGCGCGGGCTCGGTCATCCATGCGATGCACCATGAACAAGACATGATGAACTACGGCAACCTGCGCAAAAAGATCCCCTATACCTTCTGGGCGATGATGATTGGTACGCTGGCCATTACTGGTGTTGGCATTCCGCTCACGCATTTTGGTTTCGCGGGCTTCCTGTCCAAAGACGCCATCATCGAGAGCGCCTATGCAGGCGGATCCATGTATGGTTTCTGGATGCTGGTGATTGCAGCTGCGATGACGTCTTTTTACTCTTGGCGCCTGATCTTCCTCACCTTCTACGGCGAGGCACGCGGCAACAAACATACGCATGAACATGCGCATGAAAGCCCGATGGTTATGCTGATCCCGCTTGGTGTTCTGGCCGTGGGTGCGGTGCTGGCCGGTATGGTCTGGTACGGCAGCTTCTTTGGTCACGCAGATAAGGTGGGCAAATTCTACGGTATTCCGGTGGCTGAAGCGTCGGAACATGGTGCAGGTCACGACGATCACGCCGAAACTAAAGCCCATGATGATCACGCGCATGATGATCACGCTGACGATCATGCAGATACCCATGCTGCAAAAGACGATCACGCAGATGACCATGGCGGCGATCACCACTACGCCTTTGTGGGCAAGCCGGGTGAAGGTGCGCTGTATATCGCGCCAGATAATCACGTGCTCGATGATGCCCATGCGGCCCCGAAATGGGTCAAAGTGGCACCGTTCATTGCGATGCTCTTGGGCTTTGCACTGTCATATCTCTTCTACATCGTAAAACCGGATCTGCCCAAACGCCTGGCAGAGCAGCAAAAGCCGCTTTACCTGTTCCTCAAGAACAAATGGTACTTCGACGAGCTTTACACCGCTGTCTTTGTCAAACCGGCGCTGGCACTTGGTCGCTTCCTGTGGAAACGCGGTGATGGTGGCACCATTGATGGCTTCCTCAATGGTCTGTCCATGGGGGTCATCCCCTTCTTCACCCGCCTCGCTGGGCGCGCGCAATCTGGTTATATCTTCACTTATGCCTTCTGGATGGTGCTTGGGATAGCTGCCCTTGTCACCTGGATGTCGATCGGCGGAGGATCGCACTGATGGACAATCTCCTCTCTATCGTCACCTTCATTCCAACGGTGGCGGCTATTATCATGGCCCTGTTCCTGCGCGGCGAAGACGAAGCAGCGCAGCGCAACGCCAAATGGACCGCGCTGTTTGCCACTTCAATCACCTTCCTGGTGAGCCTGGGCATCTATTTCCAGTTCGACCCCAATGATACGGGCTTTCAGTTCCTTGAGGAACGCGACTGGCTGATGGGGCTGAAATACAAGATGGGCGTAGATGGCATCTCGGTGCTGTTTGTGCTGCTGACCACCTTTGTCATGCCGCTCACCATCCTGTGCAGCTGGGACATCAAAACCCGCGTCAAAGAATATATGATCGCCTTCCTGGTGCTGGAAACCATGATGCTGGGCGTGTTTATGGCGCTGGATCTGGTGCTGTTTTACCTGTTCTTCGAAGCAAGCCTCATCCCGATGTTCCTGATTGTGGGCATCTGGGGCGGCAAAAACCGCATCTACGCCTCGTTCAAATTCTTCCTCTATACCTTCTTTGGCTCGGTGCTGATGCTGGTGGCGATGGTGTCGATGTTTGCGGATGCGCAGACCACCGATATTGTGGCGCTCTTGTCGCATAGTTTCTCGGCGGGATCCTTTGATGTTCTGGGCATCCACGTTGTGGGTGGCATGCAGACGCTGATGTTCCTTGCGTTCTTTGCCTCATTTGCGGTGAAGATGCCGATGTGGCCGGTACACACCTGGCTGCCAGATGCCCACGTGCAGGCCCCAACTGCGGGTTCGGTCGTGCTGGCGGCAATCATGCTGAAGATGGGGGGCTATGGCTTCCTGCGCTTCTCACTGCCGATGTTCCCGGTGGGTGCCGAAGTGATGACCGATGTCATCCTCTGGATGTCTGCGATTGCGATTGTCTACACCTCGCTGGTGGCGATGGTGCAGGACGATATGAAAAAGCTGATCGCCTATTCTTCGGTTGCGCACATGGGCTTTGTTACCATGGGGATCTTTGCCATGAACCAGCAGGGGATCGATGGCGCGATCTTCCAGATGCTGAGCCACGGCTTTATCTCGGCGGCGCTGTTCCTTTGTGTGGGTGTGATCTATGACCGCATGCACACCCGTGACATCGACGCCTATGGCGGCCTCGTGATCCGTATGCCTGCTTATGCGCTGGTGTTCATGTTCTTCACCATGGGCAACGTTGGTCTGCCGGGCACCTCGGGCTTTATTGGGGAATTCCTCACCCTGGTGGGCACCTTCCAGAAAAACACCTGGGTGGCCTTTGTTGCGACCTCTGGTGTGATCCTCTCGGCGGGCTATGCGCTTTGGCTCTATCGTCGGGTGGTGTTTGGCGATCTGATCAAGGAGAGCCTGAAAACCATCACCGATATGAACGCGCGTGAAAAACTGATCTTTGCGCCACTCATTGCCATGACCCTGATCCTCGGCGTCTACCCGGCACTGATCACTGATATTATTGGCCCGTCCACTGCGGCGCTGGTCGAAAACGTTAACCAATCCCTGGCTGCTGCAGACACTTCGCCTGTAGCGACCCGGATTGCGTCGCACTAAGGGAGTGCATGGCAAATGACCCAAGCTGATCTCTCCGTAATCCTGCCAGAGATTATTCTGGCGCTCTTTGCGATGGGCGCGCTGCTGCTCGCGGTCTATACGGGCAAAGACAAACTGGCGGTGCCGCTGCTATGGTCCACCGCTGGCCTGATGCTGGTGCTGGCGATTGTGATTTCAACGCTGCCAGCGGGCACCAATATCGCCTTTAACGGCATGTTCGTGGATGACGCCTTTGCGCGTTTCTCCAAATCCGCGATCTTGGTGGTCACGGCCATCGTGCTGGTGATTGGTCAGGACTATATGCAGCGTCGTGACATCCTGCGGTTTGAATACCCGCTGCTGGTTGCACTGTCGGCTGTTGGCATGATGATGATGGTCTCTGCGGGCGATCTCATGTCGCTTTACATGGGGCTCGAACTGCAGTCGCTGGCGCTTTACGTTGTGGCGTCCTTGCGCCGTGACAGTGCCAAATCCACCGAGGCCGGTCTGAAATACTTCGTGCTGGGCGCGCTGTCTTCGGGTCTGCTGCTGTATGGCGCATCCTTGGTATACGGCTTTGCGGGCACCACGAAGTTTGCAGGTATCATCGCCGTTGTTGAACATGGTGAGATGAGCCTCGGCCTGCTGTTTGGTCTGATCTTCCTGATCTCGGGCCTTGCGTTCAAAGTCTCGGCGGTTCCGTTCCACATGTGGACACCAGATGTGTATGACGGTGCGCCAACCCCGATCACAGCCTTTTTCGCCACCGCACCCAAAGTGGCGGCAATGTCGCTCTTTGCGCGGGTGATGTTTGACGCTTTCGGCGGCGCGGTGCAGGACTGGCAGCAGGTGCTGGTGGTGCTTTCGGTGCTGTCGATGTTCCTTGGTGCAATTGCCGCAATCGGCCAGCGCAACATCAAACGCCTGATGGCCTATTCCTCGATTGCCCACATGGGCTATGCGTTGATTGGTCTGGCTGCGGGTACTGAGCAGGGTGTTGCCGCCATGCTCACCTATCTGGTGATCTATATCACCATGAACGTTGGCACCTTCTCCTTCATCTTGATGCTGGAAAAAGATGGCAAACCCGTCACCGACATCCATGCGCTCAACCTCTTTTCCAAAAAAGAGCCGGTGAAGGCGCTGGCGATGCTGGTATTGCTGTTCTCGCTCGCGGGCGTGCCGCCGATGCTGGGCTTCTTTGCCAAATACGGTGTCTGGCAGGCAGGTATTGAATCCGGTCTCACCGGGCTGGTGATTGCCTCGGCTGTCGCTTCGGTGATTGGCGCATATTACTACCTGCGGATCGTGTTCTTCATGTACTTTGGCACTGAAGGTGCTGATGTTGTGGCCAACCGCTCACCGGTTTTGTCCGCAGCCCTGTCCGCTTCCGCCCTTTTGATGGTGGTTGGATTGGTATATCAGTTCGGCATCGAGAACGCCGCCTTGACCGCAGCGGCAACGCTTGTCAATTGACACTGGCGTAAGGCACTTTAGCGTGGCCCGGTCTTAGGATCGGGCCTTTTGCGTGAGGAATTTCATATGAGCTGGCCGGTAGGTTACGGAAAACGCGTTCTGACCGAAGTTGATAGTACTTTGGATGAGGCCGCGCGCATTGCACCCGAGCTGATGGGACCAGAGTGGATCCTGGGTCTGAAACAGACCAAGGGGCGCGGACGACGTGGACGCGACTGGAAAGACCCCAGTGGCAATTTTGCGGGCACTTTGGTGCTGCGCCCCAACGGCACCCCGGCCGAGGCCGCGCTGCGCAGCTTTGTTGCAGCGCTTGCGCTTTATGATGCGATCGAGGCGGTGACTGGACGTTCCGAGGGGCTGGCGCTCAAATGGCCCAATGATGTGCTGCTCAACGGTGGTAAACTTGCTGGCATCCTGCTCGAAAGCGTGGGTGGCGCGCAGGGTCTGAAGCATCTCTTTATTGGCATCGGCGTCAATCTGGTTGAAACCCCAATGAAAGAATGGCTGGAACCACAGGCGGTTTGGCCGGTGTCCGTTCATGGCGAAACCGGGGTTCAGGTCACGCCCGAGGCGTTTCTGGACGCCCTGGCCGAAGCCTATGCCCGCTATGAGCTGCAATTCACCACGCTGGGATTTGAGCCGATCCGCGTAGCTTGGCTCGCCCGCGCCGCCCGTTTGGGTGAGGTAATCACCGCGCGCGCAGGTCAGCAAGAATACGAAGGCACCTTTGAGACGGTGGACAGCGAGGGCAATCTGGTTCTAAACACCGCCAAGGGCCGCGTCTCTATCGCCGCAGCTGATATATTCTTCTGATACGGGGGCGCGCCCATGCTGCTGGCGGTCGATTGCGGGAACACAAATACGGTTTTTTCTCTGTGGGATGGTAAATCCTTTATGGGGATGTGGCGCACCGCGACCGACTGGAAACGCACCGCGGATCAATATTTTGTCTGGCTTGATACCCTGATGAAACTGCAGGGGATCGACGCCAAGATCACCGATATGATCATCTCATCCACGGTGCCGCGGGTGGTGTTTAACCTGCGGGTGCTGTCGGATCGTTACTTTGACACGCGGCCTTTGGTGGTGGGAAAATCCGACTGTCTATTGCCAGTGGATGTGCGCGTTGACACTGGCACCACCGTAGGCCCCGACCGGCTTGTGAATACGGTTGCAGGCTATGACAAACACGGCGGTGATCTTATCATTGTCGATTTTGGCACCGCCACCACCTTTGATGTGGTAGACCTTGATGGAGCCTATGTGGGCGGGGTGATTGCCCCTGGTGTGAACCTCAGCCTTGAAGCCTTGCACCAGGCCGCCGCCGCGCTACCTCACGTGGACATCTCCAAACCGCAGGCGGTGGTCGGCACCAATACAATTGCCTGCATGCAGTCCGGGGTATTCTGGGGCTATGTGGGGCTTGTGCGCGAAATCTGCGATCGCATCCGTGCTGAACGCGGAACCGAAATGAAAGTTATCTCTACAGGCGGGCTGGCGCCGCTTTTCCAGCAATCTGCAGATCTGTTTGATGCCTTTGAGGAAGACCTCACCATGCATGGCTTGCAGATCATCCATTCATACAACAAGGACGTTGGCACCTCGGAATGAGTACTGAAAGATTGATTTACCTGCCTCTTGGTGGGGCAGGGGAAATAGGCATGAATGCCTATGTATATGGCTATGGCAAACCGGGGCAGGAGCGGCTGATCCTGGTGGATCTTGGTGTGACCTTCCCGGACATGGATGGAACGCCGGGCGTCGATCTGATCATGCCCGACATTGCCTGGTTGCGCGAACGCAAAGACCAGCTTGAGGCGATCTATATCACCCACGGCCACGAAGATCACATTGGCGCGGTTGGCCATCTCTACAGCGAGCTCGAAGCGCCGATCTATGCGCGCTCATTCACCGCAAACCTTGCCCGTCGCAAGCTCGACGATCAGGGCCTGCCGGGTGAGGTGGTTGAAACGGTATCGCCCTGGCCCGAAGTGCGGGAACACGGCCCCTTCAAGGTTGCGGTTGCGCCCATGTCGCACTCGATCCCCGAAAGCGGCGCATTGGTGATCGACACCCCAGCTGGCCGTGTCATCCATACCGGCGATTTCAAGCTTGATCCCAACCCGCTGGTGGGCGAAGCCTTTGATCCTGATATGTGGGCAGAGATTGCCAAAGATGGCGTGCTGGCGCTGATCTGTGACAGCACCAATGTGTTTTCCCCCAATCCGGGGCGCTCTGAATCGGAACTGCCCGACGAGATCACCAAATTGGTGGCGGGCTGTTCTGGCATGGTTGCCGCGACCACATTTGCGTCAAACGTTGCGCGTGTGCGCACCCTCGCCGAAGCAGGCGCGCGGGCTGGCCGCTCCATCGTGCTGCTCGGCCGTGCCATGCGGCGCATGATCGAAGCTTCGACCGAGACCGGTGTTCTCACGGATTTCCCGCAAGTGGTTTCGCCCGAAGACGCCAATAAGATCCCGCGCGAAAATCTGATGCTGATCACCACCGGCAGCCAGGGTGAACGCCGCGCCGCCACCGCGCAGCTTGCACGCGGCAAATACCGCGGCATTGAGATGAAAGAGGGTGACACCTTCCTGTTTTCCTCAAAAACCATCCCAGGCAACGAAAAAGGCGTCGGCTACATTATCAACCAGTTCTCTGAGCGTGGTATCGATGTGGTGGATGACAGCTCGGGGCTGTATCACGTTTCAGGTCACGCCAATGGTCCCGATCTTGAGGCATTCCATGCCATCATCAAGCCCGAGATCCTGATCCCGATGCACGGTGAACACCGTCACCTGCGCCGCCACGCGCAGCTTGCCGAAGCAAAAGGCATGAAAAGCGTGCTGGCTGTCAACGGCATGGCGGTTGAACTCAACGCTGATGCCCCCCGCGTGGTCGAATATGTCGACACCGGCCGCACCTATCTTGATGGCTCGGTGAAAATCGGTGCCCTTGATGGTGTGGTGCGCGATCGTATTCGCATGGCGCTGAATGGCCTCGTGGTTGTGACCGTGATCCTGGACGAAGAGGATGAACCACTGGGCGAGCCCTGGGTTGATCTGCGCGGCCTGGCTGAGGTTGGCCAATCCAAAGCGCCGCTTGAGGATGTGATGGAAGAAGATCTCAACCAGTATCTGATGCGCGCCGATGCAAAAACGCTGCGCGACGAAGAAAAGCTGGAAGAGAACCTGCGCCGCATCGCCCGTCAAAGCGCGATGTCGGAAATCGGCCGCAAGCCTGAGGTCACCGTGATCGTCAGCCGTATGCGCTAAGACCACGACAGTTTACAAAAAAACAAAGCGCCGCGGGTTTTCACCTGCGGCGCTTTTGTATTGGGACGAGGCTTGGCCTTAGCCGTGAGCAGGGCGGGTAAAGGCCGGGCGTGCTGTGGCTTTGCGAGCAAATACCGCGCGAAAGGCTGCGCGCAGGAAAGTTGCAAAAGCTTCAGAACGCATCTGGCGTGCACGCAGTTCTGCGTCACGAATGTTCTGGGTGGTCAGTGAGTTAGCGGTCATGATAGGTGCCATCCGAAATGAGTGTGTTATTTTCTTTCCGGTCAGATACGCCGCTTTGCGGTGAATTACATGAGCCAGTTTCGAAGACCCGTCATGCTGCAAGTGCAAAGGTAAGAACTTTAAATACTTGGGCAAAACAAAACAGCCGCCCCAAAGGAGCGGCTGTAGCTAGAAAACTGTTCCTGCGATCAGCTGGCGCGGCGCTCGGCAAAGCTCAGCGCGATAAAGCTTGGCATATGGTCACCCATGCCCACTACAACGCGATCATCACGACGCCCACCAGAGCGCTTGTTTGATTTGCTGTCACGGGATTTAGGTGCGTCAGAGCGTGATTTGCTCTGTGGCTTGCTCGCGGTTTTGCTCTGCGGTTTCTCCGCATCGCTGCGGGTGCTCGCACGCTTCTCGCTTGTATCAGCTGTTTTTTCAGCCGCCTTATCGGTTTTCTTTTCAGCCTTAGGTTTTGGCTTCACCGGATTTTCCAGACGGGTGATCTGCTTTTTCACCAGCGTCTCAACCGCATCCAGGGCTTTTTCATCCTTGGGGGTGCAGATGGTGAAGGCTTTACCCTGACGCCCGGCACGACCGGTACGGCCAATGCGGTGCACATAGTCTTCGGCGTGGCCCGGCACATCATAGTTGAACACATGGCTCACGCTTGGCACATCCAGCCCGCGCGCCGCCACATCTGAAGCCACCAGAATACGCAGCGATCCCTCGCGGAAACCTTCCAGCGTTTTCATCCGTTGCGCCTGATCAAGATCGCCGTGAATAGGCGCGGCGTCATAGCCGTATTTTTTCAGGCTTTTTGCAACGATGTCCACGTCGGTCTTGCGGTTGCAAAAGATGATCGCATTGGCGCAGCTATCACCTTCTTGGTCAATCAATGTACGCAGCACTTTGCGCTTTTCACTGCCTTCACGATCGCGACGCGAGGCTTTGAACGCCACAACAGCTTGTTCGATGTTTTCCGAAGTGGTCGCCTGACGGGCGATTTCCACACGGGCAGGTGCCGACAGGAACGTATTGGTGATGCGTTCGATCTCAGGTGCCATAGTGGCCGAGAAAAACAGCGTCTGGCGGGTAAAGGGCGTCAGGCTGAAAATGCGTTCAATATCGGGGATGAACCCCATATCCAGCATCCGGTCAGCTTCATCCACCACCATGATCTGCACACCGGTCAGCAACAGCTTGCCGCGCTCAAAATGGTCCAGCAGACGGCCGGGGGTGGCAATCAGAACATCAACGCCACGATCAATCAGCGCCTCTTGTTCTTTGAAAGAAACCCCACCAATCAGCAGCGCTTTGGTCAGCTTCAGGTGTTTGGTGTAGGTGTCGAAATTCTCAGCAACCTGCGCCGCCAATTCACGGGTCGGGCACAAAACCAGGCTGCGCGGCATGCGGGCACGGGCGCGGCCACGGGCCAGCAGGGTGATCATCGGCAGGGTAAATGACGCGGTCTTGCCTGTGCCGGTTTGTGCGATGCCCAGCACATCTTTGCCTTCCAGCGCAGCAGGGATAGCCCCGGCCTGAATGGGAGTGGGGCTTTCGTATCCGGCGTCATCAATCGCCTTCAAAACCTTGGGGTTCAGGTTGAGATCGGTAAATTTGGTCATATGTGTCCATATATTGCGGACACAGATTTGGCCCGCGCGTTCCATCGCGTTAAGGGGAGCGGGCTGGCAGCTGCCCGTCTCATATAGCCGCAGCGCATAGCAAAATCGAAGCCCAGCGTCAAACCAAGTGGCCGAAAATAAGGATCTAATTAAAAGTTACTGTATTTGCGCAACAGCATTTGCATAGGTTGGAAAGTGTTTTTCCAGTGTTTTTTCCCGCGCCAGATCTACGTCGCGCAACATGCCAAACTCCCTAAGCTGCGCCCGCCGCGCTGCGGTGTTTGCGCAAAACTCTTCATAAAACGCACGTAATCCGGCCTCTCCGCGGCGCTGCTCCAGCTCAGAAAGGGCCTCATGCATGGTGGGACCATCCGGGCCAAAGGCGCGAAACGGTTTCAGGTTGGCGCGATAGGCACCATGGCTGTGGCGATAGCGATATTGCGCAATCCAATGGTCCCAGTCACGCGCATGAAAATGGCACAGATCGATGTTTTTCAGATCCACCGCGCAGGGATTCTTCAATTCCCCGACAAAACACTGATGAATGCGAATCTTCAGATCCTCTACCTGGGTGCGCACAAAGATCTTCCCCACCCTGTGGCTCAACATCCCGCCCGCCACATAGGCCCCCCAATTGGGATAAAGCGTCTGGGTCATCGCGCGCAGCTGCTCTCCTTTGGGCACGGCGGTGCGAAAATAGCGATCCGACCCCGCCAGCGCTTCGGCTGGATACACGCGCGCGGTGATGGCTTCGTTGGGCAGGGCGGCCAGCTCATGGGCAATTGGCGCAACGCTCCACAGGAACTCATCCACATCGATATGGGTGAGCCAGTCCAGATCCTTGCACTGTTTGCGATAGGCGCGGTTGGCATTGTAGGTCTGGCGCAGCTGATGCGCGTCAGGGCGCGTGCGTGGCTGGCGCTTCCAATAGGCCGCGTCGCAGTCAATCACCCGCACTTTGGGATGGGCCTTGAGATAGGGAAACGCCTCAGGGCAGGGCGCATCCAGATAGATACAGACCCGATGCGCGCCCTGTTCCAGATGATAGGCCGCAAACATCAAAACCTCCCGCGCAGGTGCCTTGATCGTAGAGACAATACCCCAGCGGGGCAGAGGGGTGTGAGGGGGCATAAAAGATGTCATCCAGTGGCTGATCCAACGATGAAGATGCAAGTGAGCGGCGCGAAAGGCAAGTCTTTGCAATCAATGCCTCAAACGGGCACCACCAGAATGGGCGCTCTGGAAATGTGCCGTGCTCGGCAGGGCATCCCCGCCTGTACCGACCATCGTACATTCGCAACGCGCAAGACTGTCACATTTGATATGTGGTGACATGATACAGGATGCATGACTTCCCGCGTGCCGCGCGCGATGACCCGTAAATGTTGGGGGAGACAGCGTTCGCGTTGGGCTTGGTTTTGACATAGGGGGACAGATGATGATGGATCTGGAAACGGTTTGGGAATATCGCGAAGAGACAGCCTACCCTGAGCTCCTTGGCTCAAAATCGCGCGGAATCTTCCCGCTCTCTCAGGCATCGTTTCAGCCCTTTGGAGATGCGCGGATCGATGCGCGCTGGCTGCAGTACGGTGTTTTTGAATTTGCGCCAACAGATCGTCGCGCAAGCTGGGTCTATATCACCTCTGGTCAGTCAAATCCCTGGGATGTCCCACCAGAGGAGTATCAACCCGATGGTGCGTCGGGCGCAGGTGTGGAATTTTCGATTGAAACGCAGGCGCAGGGCGATTGGGCGATACGGTTTTTGCTCAAGATGCTCGCCTATGATCTTCTTCTGTCACATGGACATTTCGGAGATAGACCCCCGCTGGGCCTGGATGATCGCATCCCGCTGGGTGGCCCGATTGATGGCAAAGAAGGCACGCCGATTACAAATGTTATTCTGCACAGCCCCGTAAGCTACGCACCGCAGTTTCAGCTGCCCTCTGGCACAGTTGAGATACTTCAGTTTATCGGGGTAACAGAGCAAGAGCGAGACCTTGCGCGAAACGAAGGCTTTGCAAGCCTTCGCACCCGATTGGAAAGCGACGGTAGCTTTCCCGCAACCCGCTTAGTGCGCTGATAGCGAAGCATAAATTCAATCGCTACCCCGCGCAGTCGCCTTGATGGTAGAGACAATACCCCAATGGGGGAGAGGGTTTTGTGGGAGCATTGGACGCAGGCTGTTTGTCGCGACTATGTCGCGCCGAGCATGCAGGGCCAGAGACCAGAAGGCAAGTTTGTCAGCAAACCATGGTCCGCTTTGCGGGACGACGTGTGAGTTCGCTGCAGTTGCGCCAGTGCCGGAACTCCGAGTTTTTCACTGGCAGGTACCACCTAATATGCGTAGATACTACAATAGATTCAGAGAGTTCACAGTAAGGTACGCGAGATGAGCGAAATCTTTGTTGGAATATGGCAAAATGCGCCAATCTGGGTTTGGCCGCTCTTCTTTGTACTTTTGGCGATTGGTGTGTTGGCAATGAAGACGCGGAGCAGCTCAATTGTTCCTTATTTCTTCTACCCATTGTTCGGCCTGACGGCTGTGAAGGCGCTTATGGGACTTGGTCATATTCCCACGAGTTGGATTGTTTTTGCCTCTTTTTACATGGTTGGCCTGACGGTAGCTTTTCGGTGGCAAGATGGATTGATCCTTGAAAAAAAGGGTCGAAAGATGCGGCTTCAAGGAGACAAAATGACGATTTTGATCCTTATGCTGATCTTCTTTTCCAATTTCGTGAATGGCGTGTTTGAAGCAGTGGCTCCGCACGTGTTGAGTACACTGCTATACACTGTCATCTTTGGCGGATTGATTGGTTTGTGCTCTGGCAGTTTCACCGGCCGGGCACTGCGGGTGATCACGCTAGGCGACCGGGCGGTAGCCACATCTGTCTAACAACAGGTATTCGATGATTGCGCTGCATTTCGGCACATCGGGCTCACTGCAGACATAAAGCCACAAGGCCGTGCAGACCCTCCACAAAGGATCTGCACCTATTCACAAGGCCGCTTTAAGGCCGCAGCCCAATCAGACCATCATTTCCTTGGTCGCGGTCAGCTTCAGCTCGGGGTGGTCGCGTTCAACCCGGTCGATGTCCCATTGCAGGCGGGTCAGGAACACATGATCGCCGTCATGGTCAAACGCCATGTGTTGCTTGTTGCGGTCGGCGAATTTCTCCACCTCCGCCTTTTCACCTGACAACCAACGCGCTGAGGTGAATTGAGACTGTTCAAACCGCACCGGCAGCCCGTATTCCATCTCAATGCGCGACGCGAGCACTTCAAACTGCAGCGCGCCAACAACCCCCACGATAAAGCCCGAGCCAATCGCGGGTTTGAACACTTTGGCCGCGCCTTCTTCGGCAAATTGCATCAGCGCTTTTTCCAGATGTTTTGCCTTCATCGGATCGCCCGCGCGAACGCCTTGCAAGAGTTCCGGCGCAAAGGACGGAATGCCAGACACGCGCAGCGCTTCGCCTTCGGTCAGCGTATCACCAATGCGCAATTGTCCGTGGTTGGGGATGCCGATGATATCACCCGCCCAGGCCTCTTCGGCCAATTCGCGGTCTGAGGCCAGAAACAGCACCGGGTTGGAAATCGCCATCGGTTTCTTGGTGCGCACATGGGTCAGTTTCATGCCGCGTTTGAAATGGCCGCTGGCCATGCGCACAAAGGCAACGCGGTCGCGGTGTTTTGGGTCCATATTGGCCTGAACCTTGAACACAAAGCCCGCAACTTTCTTTTCCTCAGGGGCGATTTCGCGCGGCTGCGCCGATTGCACCTGCGGCTCTGGCCCATAGGTGGAAATGCCGTTCATCAGCTCTTTGACACCAAAGGAGTTGATCGCCGAGCCAAACCAGATCGGGGTCATATGCCCCTCAAGCACCGCCTGCGGATCAAGCGTGGGCAGCAGCTCCTTGGCCATCTCGACCTCTTCGAGCAGCTTTTCAAGCAGATGCTCGGGCACATGTTCCGCCAGTTTGGGATCATCAAGCCCGTCGATTTCAATGGTCTCAGCCACCTTGTTACGATCGGCGCGATCCATCAGTTCCAGCCGGTCGCGCAGCATGTCGTAACAGCCGATAAATTCACGGCCGACCCCAATGGGCCAGGAAGCGGGCGTCACATCAATCGCCAGATTTTCCTGAATCTCATCAATGATATCAAAGGTCTCGCGGCTTTCGCGGTCCATTTTGTTACAAAACGTCAGGATCGGAAGGTCGCGCAGGCGGCAAACTTCAAACAGTTTCTGCGTCTGGCTTTCCACGCCCTTCGCGCCGTCGATCACCATCACCGCCGCATCCACCGCTGTCAGCGTGCGATAAGTGTCTTCCGAGAAATCGGAGTGGCCCGGCGTGTCCACCAGATTGAAGCGGAATCCTTCAAAATCAAACGACATCGCAGAGGCCGAAACCGAGATCCCACGGTCCTTTTCCATCTGCATAAAGTCAGAGCGGGTACGCCGCGCTTCGCCCTTGGCGCGCACCTGTCCCGCCATCTGAATAGCACCGCCATAAAGCAGGAACTTTTCCGTCAGCGTGGTTTTACCTGCATCCGGGTGCGAAATGATCGCAAACGTCCGGCGACGGGCAATTTCAGGCGGCAATTCGGGGCGATTTGTAGCGGTGTCCAACATGAGCGCGGATATAGGTAGTTTTCAGGCGATGAGCAAGAAAAAGCCCCCACGCAAACGGCAGGGGGCTTTTATCCAAGCTTGTGCGAAACGGCGTCAGCAGCCGCAGTCGTCTTTTTTGCGCACGGCCTGTGCCTGCTGGCTGAGCCAGAAAGAATAGCTGACAAAGATATTGTCGATCAATTCCAGCGTCTGTGTGGTCTGTTTGCTCATCTGGGCTGAGGCCTGTAGCGCGATATTGTTCTGCCGGTCCACCAATTTCGAGGTGGTATCAGCGCCGGGCAGTTTAGAGGCATAGACCACCCAGTCTTTCCAATCTTCCTGCCATTGCTTTTGCATCTCAATGCTGCGCTGGCTCGCGCTCAGAAACAGCGACATCGCTTCAAACAATGTATCTGGCTTATCTGAATTTGCGGCCAGAACTGCGGCATCCTTCAACGTGTCAAAGGCCCGCATGCCGTTCTTGGCCTGTACTTCGCAGGGTTTTACGATGTGATCTTCAAACATTGGTGGGCTCCTTTTCGAAGCAATAAAGCGGGGCGTTACAGTGAGGCCAGCTGCGACAGCATCCCATGGACTGCGCTGATCTGAACTGCGTTTTTGCTGTAATAATCAGGTTCGGGCGATTCCGTGTCGCTGTAGCCCCACCAATCCCAGCAGCCTTCGGGGTTTTGCGCCGCATTGGTATCGGCACCCACGGCCTGCGGGAACAGCAGGATAATGTTGTTGGCCTCTGCCATCTCAACATAGCCGGTGGTGGTGATATAGCGGGTGCCATAGGGGGGCTGATTGGCCTTGTCTGCCAGCCCGTTCACATAGTTCACATAGGAATAGCCCTGTTTGCAGCCATGCATCACAATATGCACGCCCTTGGCTTCGGCTATGCCTTTGTCGACTTCCGAGGGGATATAGGCATAGCCGTATTTCGCCATGCTGGCGCGCGCACCTTCTTCGCCCCAGAACGGCTCCTGTTCAAACTGCACATAGCGACCATGGGCCCGTTGCGCCGCTGGTTTCAGCTTGCCGTAGATATGTTGCAACAGCTGGTGGGACTGAACAAAATCCCCCTTGTTGATATAGGGCGGCTTATTGGCCGCCAGGGGGCTGTCGGTGTCATTGACGGTGATAATCGAATGACCCGCAGGCACGGTGTCGTCATAGGCAATGTTTTTTTCCGGCACACCCAGCTCTGCATAAAAGTCGCGCGTTGCCGCAACCGAGACCGAGCGCACCACCAGATCCTTGGAGCCAGTGAAGATATAAACCTTGTCATCGGTCAGGTTTTTCAGATCGTCGATATTTTCCGTACACCGCGCCTTTTCTGCAAGTTCCTTGCCATTGGGGGCAGTGTCTTTGGTCAGCGGATTCATTGCCACATAAAGCGCGTTCAACACATAGGCATCCGCAGGCTTATGGGCTGCGTGCATATAGCTTTCAACACAGCGATATGGCCCGCCGGCAATAACGCCCGCGCCAATGAAATCCGCCGAATGCGCCACATGCATCTGCACCGTCATAAAAGCGCCAGACGAGAGGCCAGAAATGGAATGCTGGCCCTGGGTTTTGAACTTGGGAAGAGTAGATGTTTCCAATCGCATCGAAATCTCCAAAACAAAACAGGGCATGCTGCACCTGCAAAGTGACGATAGGTCTCGATCCGGCTCGCGTAAATCGACCCTCAGCTAAAGCAGCGCAAAAAATGGCGCTGTGGGATTTGATGCAACTTTTAGCCGCGCGATGCCTGTTTCAAGGCGGCGATTGCATCACCCCGTGGCAGTTGGCTTTTGCGGGGTTCCAGATAGGGCAGCTGATCCGCAGCCGTATGTTCCAACACCGCGGCAGAACATAGCGCAGGCGCAGTAAAAGGCGTCAACAGCAGGGTTTCTGCGGCAATCCCTTCGGCATAAATAATGTGATGGCGGTCAAACAGGATCTGAAAGTAATCCACGTAACCCCCATCTTGCACCGTAACTGTGCTGCCATTGACCAGATCTGACGCACGTACCAGAATCTCAGGTGTGCCAAGGCCAATACTGTCGCTGCGCTGATACACCATCAGCCGGTGCTGCGGGCTGACAATCAGATCCTGCGCATTGTTGAGCGCACCTTTCTTGATCAGGATCGGTGCCAGATTGCCCACGGCAGGTGCGGTGCTCTGCCCAATCCAGCGGATCTCGCGCGGGCCTTCATCGCGGGTCAACACCCGATCCCCCACCTTGAGATCTTCGATCTTGCACTGCGCACCGGTGGCCAGGGTGATATGGGTGCCCCGGCTAAAAGACGCGCTGGCGAGCTGCGCCAGTTTCTGGTGCTGCGTGTGGCGATTGGCTGCCACCAATGTATAGCCCTGATCTGCACGCAACGGCGCCAGCGGCAGCAGATAGATCTCGGCAATCATCCCGTCGCCATCCACTTCCACGGCGGAAACCACCTCAACATTGGGGCCAACCGCAGGCATCAATGTCACTACGCAATCCAGATGCAGCCGCGCGCCTGCGCGCCCCATATCGGTGTCTTTGGCGATTGAAATCGTGCCATCGGGGCAGGCGTCCAGCGCCAGCCGCCCCATCACGCTTTTGGCCAAGAGCTGATAGGTGTCATCGAGCACCAGGTCTTCATAGATGCCAAAGGCATCGCCAAGGTTCGCGCCCGTTTCTACAAAAAACTGATCGGCGCGATAGGCGAGTGTAGACAGTGAAGAGGTGGACAGTGATGAAGTAACAGCCATAACCCAGCGTATATTGGTGATCGGTGCCTGGCGTTTGATCCTAACGCCACAGGCTCTTTAAATCATTAATTTAAAAATGAGGCCATTTGCGGACCTTTGGCGGATTTTTCTGTGGTGGCCCGCATCCGCGAGTTGTGACTGGCCATCGCGGCCATAGATATGCAAGGGTTCATGCAAACAATACGCGAACATATGGGGAATAAAATGGATCTTGGTATTTCGGGCAAACGCGCTTTGGTCTGTGCAAGCAGCAAGGGTCTGGGTCTGGGCTGCGCCGAGGCGCTGGCAGAGGCGGGCGTGGATCTGGTGATGAACGCCCGCGGCAGTGACGCGCTTGAACAGGCGGCTGAAAATATTCGCAAAACCTATGGCGTTTCGGTCACCACCGTCGCCTGTGACATCACCACAGATGAAGGCCGCGCCAAGGTTCTGGATGCGGCGGGGCAGATCGACATCCTTGTGACCAACGCAGGCGGCCCGCCTCCCGGCCTGTGGAGCGACTGGGACCGCGACGATTTCATTGCCGCCCTTGATGCCAATATGCTCACCCCGATTGCGCTGATGAAGGCGCTGTTGCCCGCAATGATCGATCGCGGCTGGGGACGGGTGGTCAATATCACCTCACAATCTGTGAAAGCGCCGATTGCGGTGCTTGGCCTGTCAAATTCCGCCCGCGCTGGGCTCACCGGTTATGTGGCAGGCACCGCCCGTCAGGTTGCAGCGCATGGTGTTACCATCAACAACCTGCTGCCCGGCATCCACGCCACCGATCGCGCGGTGTCGCTTGATACGGGTGTCTCCAGCCAGCAGGGGATCAGCCTTGATCAGGCCAAGGCCCAACGCGAAGCCACCATTCCCGCCCATCGCTATGGCACCCGTCAGGAATTTGGTGCTACCTGCGCGTTTATGTGTTCCCAGCACGCTGGCTTTATGGTTGGCCAGAACATCTTGCTGGATGGCGGTGCCACCAACGCGACACTGTAATCATGGACACCGGTTTTTCGCTGAAAGATCAGCTTTTTAACGAAGAAAAGACCCGCTATCTTGCGGGTCTGTTTGCGCCGGTTGCACCGGGGTTTGATGCAGGCAAATTCACCGATGATGTGATGTCGCGCCTTTTGGATCTGGAACTGAAAGAGCGCATCAACTGGATCGCCGAAACTCTGGGTACGCATCTGCCACAGCCCTTGCCAGAGCTTGCGCCCATTCTCACCGCAGCCTTGCCCGAACCGCTGGACCCGAGCCTGAGCGATGATGATTTTGGCGATTTCATCTTTGCTCCGATTGGTGAATTTATCGTGGCACGCGGGCTGGACGATCACCCGGAATTGTCGCTGGATCTCATTTCTGAGGTCACCAAACGGTTCTCGATGGAATGGGCCATCCGCCCGTTTCTGAAACAATGGACCGATCTGACCCTCGCGCGCATGGCCAAATGGGCTGAACATGAAAACTACCATGTGCGCCGCCTTGCCAGCGAAGGCACCCGCCCGCGTTTGCCCTGGGGCATGGCGGTGCCGCTGACACTGGATGCGCCGCTGCCCATTCTTGATGTGCTGCACCGTGATCCAACCCGCTATGTGACCCGTTCGGTTGCAAATCACCTCAATGACATCTCCAAAAAACAGCCCGCACTGGTGCTGGATCGTCTGACGCGCTGGGCGGAACTTGGCCAGCAGGACACAAAGGAGCTGAAATGGATCACCAACCACGCCCTGCGCGGTCTGGTCAAAGCGGGCGACCCCCGCGCGCTCCGCCTGCTTGGCTATGATCCCGATGTGGCGCTTGATGCGACGCTGACGCTGCAGGTGGATCGCGTGGCCATAGGTGACGCGCTGATGTTTGACTGCCAGCTGAGCGGAGATACGGATGCGCCGGTGCTGGTGGACTACATCATGCATTTCCCTACCAAAGGCGGCAAAACGCGCGTAAAAACCCACAAGCTGAAACAGGCCACGCTCAAAAATGGCGCGCTCAGCCTGAAAAAATCCCACCACCTCAAAGGCGGTGCCAGCACCTTTACCCTGGTGCCGGGGCCCCATCACATTGAACTGATGGTCAATGGTGTGGTGCGCGCAAAAGCCAGTTTTGAGCTGACAGAGTAGAAATAAACCAACGCAAATGGTCACGCTTGCGTGACTGTTTGCGCCCGGTGTTGCGGGGCCACACAAGGCACATTAGCTCCAGTTCCAATCACGACAGGAGCCAGCCCCCGATGAAACATGAAAACGTTCAGAACTATTACGGCGAAGTGTTGCAAGGCAGCGATGATCTGCAAACCAATGCCTGCTGCAGCCCCGATGATATGCCCGATTATGTCAAACGGGTGCTCTCTGACATCCACGACGATGTTCTGACGCGCTACTATGGCTGCGGCTTGATTGCGCCCTTGGCGCTGGAAGGCGCGCGCATTCTGGATCTTGGCTGTGGCGCGGGGCGTGACGTTTATGCGCTCTCCAAACTGGTGGGGGAAACCGGACGCGTTGTGGGCGTTGATATGACCGAGGCGCAGCTTGATGTGGCCCGACGCCATCAGGAGTATCACGCGGAAAAATTTGGCCACGCGCACTCTAACGTCGAATTTCACCACGGCTATATCGAAAAGCTCGATGAGCTTGATCTGGAGCCCGGCAGCTTTGACATCATTGTCTCAAACTGTGTGGTCAACCTTGCCACCGATAAGGCGGCGGTTCTGCGCGGCGCGGCGCATCTGCTCAAAGACGGCGGCGAGATGTATTTTTCAGATGTCTACGCCGACCGCCGCGTGCCAAGGGAAATGGCCGAGGATGAAGTGCTCTATGGCGAATGCCTCTCAGGCGCGCTGTATTGGAATGATTTCCTGTCGATCTCCAAGGCGTCCGGGTTTAACGACCCCCGCCTTGTCACCGCGCGGCCTTTGACCATTGAAAACCCGGTGCTGGAACAACGGGTTGCGCCGCTTTCTTTTGTGTCGGCCACCTACCGTCTGTTCAAACTCGCAGCACTTGAACCGGCCTGCGAAGATTACGGTCAGGCGGTGATTTACAAAGGCACGGTAGAACACGCACCACATGAATTTATCCTCGACAGCCATCATGTGATCCCCAAGGGCAAGGTGTTTCCCGTCTGTGGCAACACTTGGATGATGCTGCGCGATACGCGCTTTGCCGATCATTTTGATTTTATCGGCGATTTTGAAACCCACCACGGTATTTTTGAAGGCTGCGGTGGAGATGCGCCTTTTAACTTTGATGCGGACGGTGTTGCGTGCTGCTGATCTTGCGCGCGTTTCACCGGGTTGATAATGCTGAGTGATTGCCATCAACCGCAGGATTGAAACGCCGCAATGAATACTGCTCTTACTGATCCGCTTGTTGCCCCGCGGTTGGAAATCCGCAACCTGCATCGGGAATTTGATGGCAGAACCGTTGTGGACGATGTGTCCATGACGCTGGAAGCCGGGAAGGTGACCTGCCTTCTTGGCCCTTCGGGTTGCGGCAAATCCACCACGCTGCGCATAATTGCGGGCGTGGAAATGCAAGACAGCGGCGAAATCTATGTGGATGGCAAGCTGGTCTGTGACACCATGTTCCGCGTCCCGCCCGAACGGCGCGAAATCGGGTTGATGTTTCAGGATTTTGCCCTGTTTCCCCATCTCAGCGTCGCGGATAACGTTGCCTTTGGCCTGCGCGGCAGCCGCGACGAAAAACGCGCCCGGGTAAAAGAGCTTTTGGAGCGGGTGTCGCTCACCCGTTATATTGATGAATACCCGCACGAGCTGTCAGGCGGCGAACAACAGCGGGTCGCCTTGGCGCGTGCGCTGGCGCCAAAGCCACGCATCATGCTGATGGATGAGCCGTTTTCGGGCCTTGATAACCGGCTGCGCGACGGCATTCGTGATGAAACGCTCAGCCTGTTGAAAGAAGAAGACACCGCCGTGCTTTTGGTCACCCATGAGCCGGAAGAGGCCATGCGTATGGCCGATGACATCGCGCTGATGCGCCGGGGCAAGATTGTGCAGCAGGGCGCGCCCTATAACGTCTATACCCGCCCGGTTGATAAGGCGAGCATGGCTTTTTTCAGTGATGTCAATGTTTTGGAAGCGGTTGTTCAAGGCGCAATTGTTGAAACGCCATTTGGCCAGTTTCTGGCACCGGGCCATGCGGATGGCACCGCGGTTGAGATCGTGTTTCGCCCCCAGCATGTGCGCATTGATTTTGATCGCAACGGTCGCGGCCCATTGCCCACCGCCTCAGATGGGGTGGCGGCGCGCGCGCAGGTGGTGCGGGCGCGGTTTTTAGGCCATGAAAGCCTGGTTGAATTTCGCATGGATCACGATGGCTCCATCCTCAAGGCGGTGGTGCCCAATGTGTTTATTCCTGAACCGGACCGGGTGTTGTGGCTGACGGTGCCGCGCAACCGCTGTTTTGTATTTGAGGTCTGAAACAGCACCTCTTGCGGCCCGCCAAAAAGCGCCCTGACGGGCGCTGCCTCCGGCGGGAGTATTTTTAAAAAGGTGAAGAAGACGCCTCGCATTGCGCTGCATAGTCCTGCAGCCTTTTGCCGGGCTCATCGACAAAGAGTTCCGGCAGCGCGCTGGCCTCTTCGATCAGATCCACCCGAAACACCCGGAAATCCGTGCGCGCTTCGCACCAGGCCGTCAGCGTCCAGACCCGGCCCCAATATTCCATATGCAGCGGCCGGATGGTGCGTTTGGTCAGCACCTGATCGATACGGCGGTAGCTTAGGTGCAATTTCTGGCGCGCCTTAATGGCTGCGCGTAATGTGGCCATATGGGAAAAGCCGCGCGCCGCATCCGCAAAGGGATAAACCGCAAACTTCCACGCATCCGCTTCGGCAATGGTATGGGTGGGCAGCACCGCGTCGATCTTTTCCGCCAGCGACTGCGCCGCCGCCTTAAGCGCGGGATCTGCCGCCTCGGCCACAATCGCCATGCCGAGGTTCAGCGCCTCCAGCTCTTCGGTGGTCAGATTGACCGGGGGCAGGGTGATCTGTTCGCGCACCATATAGCCGACGCCGCGCTCGCCTTCGACCGGGACGCCTGAGGCGATGAGCGTATCCATATCGCGGTAGATCGTGCGCACCGAGACCTCAAGGCGTGCAGCAATGTCCTGCGCCCGGTGTAGTTTTCCGTCGCGCAGGATCTGGATAATGTCAAACAGACGATCAGACCGGGCCATGCCCTAGCTTTGATCCAACCGCGCGCATCAGGTCAACCCCATTGAAGTCTTTCGCGTGCAGCCATTTCCCACTGCACCGGCTCATGGTGCAATGTCAGACTGTCTGCTTTGATCACCGCCATCACTTCAGGCAGAAAATCCTGCGCTTCAAAGGCTTTGCTGCCGGCCTGTGCTGTTTCCATGTCCCGCCACAGCACGATCTCGCGCCAGCGCCCATCCTCGCCCTTGCTAAGGAGGGCCATCAGGCAGCCGGGCTGCGTGTGCAAAAACGCCTCGGTCCGTTTCATCGCGGCCAGCATATCTGCGTCACTGATCCCAGTTGCGGCTTCAAAGCTGACAATCTCAACCACTTTCATCACATCTCTCCATCTTGGGTGATGGGGCGGGTGTAACGCAGACCAACTGACATAAACCTGTCAGTTGGTTTGCGCGCGTTTTAAAAAACATCTCTAAGCTGCGAAAACCACAGGATTTCTGTTTGCGCGCTCTGGTCGCGCCACAGGCGGTGCGCCTAAAGTTGGGACAACGCATTCACCGGCAGCCATAGCGCCGGTTTCAGACTTAGGAGACATCTCATGCTGAACAATATTGGCCTTCCCGGCATCCTGCTCATTGCTGTTGTGGTTTTGGTTCTTTTTGGCCGCGGCAAGATTTCATCGCTGATGGGCGAAGTGGGCAAAGGCATCACCGCCTTTAAGAAAGGCGTGAACGACAGCACTCAGGAGCTTGAGGAAGAAGCGGCAGCAGAAGCCAAAGACATCACCCCCGAGACCGAAAAAGATAAGGCATAAGCCCGCATGTTTGACCTCGGAATGACCGAAATGCTGGTCATTGGGGTGGTGGCCTTGATTGTGGTCGGCCCCAAGGATCTGCCGGTGCTGTTTCGCAATGTGGGCCGGTTTGTGGGCAAAGCGCGCGGCATGGCGCGTGAATTCAGCCGCGCCATGAATGACGCCGCCGATGAGACCGGTGTCAAAGACATGGCGAAGGGGTTGAAAACCGCCTCAAACCCCATGGGCGCGGTTTCAGACACCATGCGCGACGCGGCACAGGATCTGCGCGAAAGCTTTGATCCCACCAAATTTGGCAGCGCTGCAGATCCGGACCAGCCTGAAAACCGGCCCGAGTTTGACGCAGAGCGCGCCGCAACCGCCAAACGCATCGAGGCCGCCAGCGCCCGCGCCGCCGCCGAACGCAAGGCGCGCGAAGCCCAGGAGGCAATGGCTGCCGCCGAACAGGCCGAGGCCGCTCTGAAGAAAGACGATACATGAGCCACAGCGATGACATTGATGACAGCGCCGCGCCGCTGATCGAACATCTGGCAGAGCTGCGCACCCGGCTGATCCGCGCGGTGGGGGCCTTTATTGTGGGCATCGTTCTGGCCTTTGTGGTGGCAGAACCGATCCTGCAATTCCTGGTCGCCCCGATTGAACAGACCCTGCGTGAGCTTGGTGATCCATCCCCAACGCTGCAATATACCTCGCCGCAGGAATATCTGTTCACCTTGTTCCGGATTTCCATGGTGTTTGGCTTTGCCCTGGCGTTTCCGGTGATCGGCTACCAGCTCTGGCGGTTTGTGGCCCCCGGGCTTTACAAAAACGAAAGAGGCGCCTTTCTGCCCTTTATGATTGCCTCGCCTTTCATGTTCATCCTGGGTGCAAGCTTTGCCCAATTTGTAGTGACACCGCTGGCGATGCAGTTCTTCCTGGGTTTTGCCGACGTCAGTTCAATCTTTGCCAATCTGCTGTCATCGGCCACCGGTGACATCCCCGATGATATTGCGGTGGTGCCTGCCAGCAGCGAAGGGATCAAAATCACCTTCTTTGGTAAAGTGAACGAAAGCCTTGATATCACGCTGAAATTCATCATGGCCTTTGGGCTTTGTTTTCAGCTGCCGGTGCTTTTGACACTGATGGGCAAGGTGGGTCTGGTTAGCGCCGAAGGGCTTGGCAGCGTGCGCAAATACGCGGTGGTGGCCATTTTGGTGCTGGCAGCACTGGTAACTCCGCCGGATGTTGTGACCCAGCTGATCCTGTTCACTGTGGTTTACGGGCTTTATGAAATCTCGATCTTCCTTGTGGGCCGGGTTGAGAAGAAACGCGAAGCCAAACTGCGCGCCGAAGGCTATTACGACGACGAAGATCTGGATGAAGATCTGAATGAATAAGCTCTTCTGAGACTAAAAACGCCCCGTCCAAAGCGGGGCGTTTTTTTGCAATGGCCTAGGGTCAGTTGGCCCGCAGCGCCACCAATACCAGCCCCAGCTCATCCTCCAGCTTCTTGAGCTTGGCGATCTTTTCATCTTCCAAATCGGCAGATGTCACATCCACCTCTGCCAGTGCCACCACCGGGCTGCCAAGTTCCTGTTCCAATGATTTGATCGCGTTCAGCGTCTCACCTTCAAGTGATGCAATTGGATAAAGCATGGGCGTGTCCTTTGTGTCCGTTGTCCTGTCTCGTCTTCAGGGCAAAACCGCCCTCGCAGATAAGCTAGGGCACAGGCAGGCGCTGGCAAACAGCCCTGCAACTATCGCCACAGCCAACAATGCTTGTCGTGCCCGCCGGAACATGGTTTTAAATCGGGCAACGAAAGGACGCCCCTATGGATGACACCACATTGACCCGTATCGCGGACGCGCTGGAGCGGATGGCCCCTGCGCCGCTGGCTGCCCCTGATTTCGCCGCCGCCGAAGCCTTTGTCTGGCATGTAGAGCCCGATCAGCTGCAGCCGGTCCCACAGGTCGCGCGTGTGGATCTCGATCTCTTGGTGGGCATTGAACGGTCGCGTGATACGCTGCTCGACAATACCCGCCAGTTTGCGCAGGGCTTTGCCGCCAATAATGCGCTCTTGTGGGGCGCGCGTGGCATGGGGAAATCAAGCCTGGTCAAATCGGTGCACGGCGCGCTGATCCAAGACCACGCTGACCTGAAACTGGTTGAACTCCAGCGCGAAGACCTGCCATCGGTGGCGCGGCTGCTCAATCACCTGCGCGGCGCACCCTACCGGTTTATCCTGTTTTGCGATGACCTGTCGTTCAGCCACGATGACCAGCACTACAAAAGCCTCAAGGCGGTGTTGGATGGCGGGATCGAAGGTCGCCCGGAAAACGTACTGTTTTACGCAACCTCCAACCGCCGCCACCTGATGCCACGCGATATGATCGAAAACGAACGCTCCAGCGCGATCAACCCGTCTGAAGCGGTAGAAGAGAAAGTATCGCTCTCTGATCGCTTTGGTCTCTGGCTGGGCTTCCACCCCTGCGACCAAGACGAATACCTTGCGATGATCCAGGGCTACTGCAACGCCCATGACCTCAGCATTGCCCCGGATGTTTTACGCGCCGAGGCAATCGAATGGCAGGCCACTCGCGGCGGGCGTTCAGGCCGTGTTGCCTGGCAATTCTTCTGCGACCTCGCAGGCCGCCACGGGGTTACAGCGGGTTAGGTGTAGGGGTGGCAGAGTGTCATCCCACAGCGCAGGCCAAATCGTCAGGGTTTGGAAAAGTTTAGCCAAATGAGCGCGTTAACAGAATGCTCGTCCCCCTATGTGACGCTACCTGACAGCGGTCTGCGTCAATATGGCGAATTTCGCATGTAACATTATTGGAGTAGCGCTGCGCAGTATAAATAACGTCACAAAACAGCGTGGTATCGTACAATGGATGTGGGTTGGGTCGATTTTTTCCCTTTGGTTTTTTTTCCCTTCAAATTGATCGTGCTGGGCATCGGAATGTATTTCGCCATCAAATGGCACCATGACGAAGCCAAGAGAGACAAAGAAAAAGCAGCAAAAAACAGCTCTTCGGCTGCATAATCGGTTGGGGGTGATCCCGGATCTGCCACTGGCTTTTCTTGAGAGAGCCACCCCAAACACATCAGGGGGCCGCCCTCTCAGGCGTGCCCCCTAACATCATAAAATCACTGCGCTTTCATTTCCGTGGAAATATCAAAGCTGAGCGTGCCCACCGGCGCGGCAAAACCAAAGGGCGCAGTGTCGATTTTGGTGCTGGCGCGAAAGCCCAGCCAATCCCCTTTGTATGAGTCAAAAAACTGCGCCACCGGATGGGGGCCATTGTGGATCAGCTCCACTTTTAATGTTGCAGGCACGGTAATGCCCCGCAGCGTCACTTCACCGGCCACATCTGCGGTGGTGTCGCTGGTCTGGGTCACCCCGGTTGAAACAAAGCGAATGCTGGGATGGTCGGCAACTGAGAGAAAATTACTGCTTTTGAGATCGTCATCCAGCACCCCAACCCCCGAAGACACCGAGCCTGCATCAATCGTGACCTCAAGCGTGGCCCCATCTGGCGCGTCCAGATCGATGCTCAGCGCGCCGTCGACCCGGTCGAACTCACCATGTTGAAAGCTGACGCCTGCGTGGTCCCAGCCAAAACGCACTTCGGTATGGCCGGGGTCAGTCTTGTAGATACGGCTCTCGGCAAAGGCAGGCAGGGCGAGAGCGGAAAAAATTGCAGCGGTGATGAGGGTGCGCATGGTGTTCTCCAATGGATCGCAATAAGGTAGTTGATGTCGTCATGTAAATGGAGACCACGCCAAAACGCTAGGAGCGAATATGAACACTCACACAGACGTGACAGCCCCAGAGCCCGCACCAGATCGCGATCACGTGGCGATCTGGGTTGCGCTCAACCAGGCGCGGCTGTCTTTGCTTAGGGATGTGAACAAGCTGCTGCGGGATCAAGATCTGCCGCCGCTCACCTGGTATGATGTGCTGTGGTCGATCGAACAGCAAGGCGGCGCGGCGCGCCCGGCCGAAATCGTCAAGGATCTGCTGTTTGAACCCTCGGCGCTGTCGCATATGGCCAAACGGATGGCCGCGGCCGGATTGCTGACAATCGACACCGCCACGGATGACAAACGTGGCCGGGTGCTGCGCCTCACGTCTGCGGGGATTGAGGCGCGCCGCGACATCTGGAAAATCTACGGCAAAGCCCTTGAGCAAAGGTTGAACCCGCTGGCGCAGCTCAGCGATCCTGCCGCCGTGGCCCAGGCCCTGCGCAAGGTCAGCACTCCCGACTGATCCGCCTGCACCCAAATGCAAAAGACCCGGCAGATGCTGCCGGGCCTTGTGACTGGTTAACCTACACTTAGATATCAGCGGCGACGGCGGATAAGGCCAAATGCGCCAAGACCCGCCAGAAGCAGCGGCAGACCCGCAGGCAGCGGGACCGGAGCGGGGGCGGTGTTGTTAACTGCCAGCTTCAGCTCGTTGAACTTGAACCCTTCGTTAGAGCTGCCTTCCAGATCGGTAAAGGTGTTGCCGTGAACCAGGGTAAAGCCATCAAAAGCCGTGTCAGACAGAATGCCGATGAACGACACAAAAGGACGGCTGATGGATTGGATCTCTGCGGTTGCGGTTGCAGAATCTGTCAGCCCCAGAATGTCGCTGAACAGCCAGTTTTCACCGCCAAAGGAGACACCGATCTCGGTCACATCAAATGTGGAGGAGCCGTTGTTGTCTTCGATGTCGGTCAGGCCAAAGCCAAAGATGCTGCCGGTGTTAAAGCGAATGTCGGCACCATCGCTGCTCACCTTGTCGCTGCTGTCGACCTCACCGGTGAAAAAGCCATCGCCACTCTCACCGATCGGAGTGTTGTCACCATTGCCAAGCACATCAACAGTTGTATCTGCGCTGATTACATTGCCGGTCGAGTTACCCGCAAAGCTGCTCGCGGCACCGTCAAAGCTTTCAACAGCAAGCGCGCCTGCTGCAGCATTAAAGGCCGCGCTGTCGGTGAAGAGGGTAAAGGTTGCAGAAAAAGCCGGTGCAGCCATCGTCGTCGCCAAAGTAGCAGCTGCAACAACCGGTGCAAATTTTGAAAAAATCATTTTGTACCTATAAGTTGATCTCGTGTTACGAGGCCACCGCTACCAGCTTCATTCTCAACGGTAAGGGGAAAACAGATGCGATCTTCCCAAAGTGTTAAGGGGATGTAAAAAAGCGACTATCGGTTGTTAGGTGATAGGTTGCCAATTGGCTCAGCACGCGGGCGCGTACCTGCCGCAGGGATGCACAGCATCCATAGGGCACCCCAAAGGGATCCCCCCCGCACAAGACATGCGCCTTTGCAGCTGCAATCAGATCAGTTCAGATAAGGCAGCGGATCAACACTATCAAAACCGTTGCGCACTTCGAAATGCACATAGGGGTTTGCCTCAGAGCGCAGCGTCGCAATCGATTGGCCCCGGCGCACCTTGTCGCCTTTGTTGACCTCGATCTGATCCACATTGGCATAGACCGACAGCACTTTGGGATCGTGGCGGATCACAATGATCGGGATGCCATTGGAATCCTTGGTGATCGCCGCCACGGTTCCGCCATCGGCGGCGCGCACGGTGGAACCGGCAGGACCTGCAATATCAATGCCGTCGTTTTTGCCTTTGGAATAGGTGCGAATGATCTTGCCCTGCACCGGATAAACCATTGCAGCCGAAGATTTCTGCGTTGGTTTTGGCACATCTACCTTGGGTTTTTCCACCTTGGGTGCGCTGGCCGCGGCGGGCTCATCTTGCAGCACCAAAGGTTTGGTGGAACTCGGCGGTGTTGGGGTGTCACTGCCCGTGCCGGGCGCGGCCACCACCGCTGTTTCCGGGCGTTTGCGGGGGGCCGGGCGGTTTTTCAGCGGGATCAGCAGATGCTGACCTTCGCGGATCGAGAAATCGCTGCCAAGCCCGTTCCATTCCGCCAGCGATTTCACCGGCACCTGATAGAGGCGCGAAATGGTAAATGCCGTCTCGCCGCGCTCGACCTTATGGCGCACCGGCTCAGGCCCATCCTGCACCGCCAGCGGTCTGGAAGGCTGGCGCGGGGTCGGCTGGATCACGGTTGGGGTGACAGAACCCGGATTGTTCGATGTCAGCGGCGCGGTCTCGATCGCCTGGCCTGCAAGGGCGGCAATATCGACGCCACCGGGGGCAACCACATCAGATTGTGGCACAACATCAGGCGCACGGCGGGGCAGGGCGATCACTTCGCCTTGGCGCAAGCCATCTTCGGGCTGCATGCCGTTAAAGGCCGCAAGCTCAGACACCGGCAGGCCAATGCGGCCAGCAACCGTTGACAATGTGTCGCCGCGCTGCGCAATCGCCACCTGATATGAGGGGTAGGTGATCAGCCCGCGTTCATCGCTGGCCGGGCGGTTGCCGGTTGCAACCTGGGCGGCCTCGGCAGTGCTGAAACCACCAACGCGGCCGCGCAGATCATAATCAAGCGGGCTGCCATCACAGGCCGCCAACAGCGCCACCAAACTCAGGGCTGAAAGGCTGCGCACCGAAACTGTGCGCACAGAGGCGGAGCGTGCTGCGGAACCAAAGCACAAAGCTACGCTGCGGCGTGGGCTGTTCACTGTCATCATCGCTCTCCTCAAAAGGCGTCCTTTTCACCGAAGGAATTCGCCAGAAAACCCGATTGCCCAAAAGACGGGCAACACATTTACCTTTGTGTTCTTTAGGTGTCTTTGCCCAATCCCTCAAGCAAAGGTACAAAACGAACCTCGCGCAGCTCGTCATATTCCAGCCCATCGGCGGTTTTATGCACACGAATGAGCGATTGCACATGATCTGACTGGCCAACAGGCACAACCATTATGCCACCAACCTTGAGCTGCGCCAGCAGTGGTCCCGGTGGATCTTCGGCCGCAGCGGTCACAATAATGCGATCAAACGGGGCCTGCTCGGGCAATCCAAACGATCCATCCCCCACAAGCGAGGTGAGATTTGCAATCGACTGCGCCTCAAACACGTCGCGCGCTTCGCGCACCAGACGCGCGTGGCGGTCAATGGTGTAGACCCGGCGCGCCAGCCGCGCCAGGATCGCCGCCTGATAGCCAGAACCCGTGCCCACCTCAAGCACGGTGTCACGCGCGCTCACCTGCAGGGCCTGTGTCATCAACCCCACGACCGAGGGCTGCGAAATGGTCTGGCCGCAGGAAATCGGCAGCGGCATGTCTTCATAGGCGCGGTCCGCAAACAGACCGCGCACAAATTGCCCCCGATCCACAGCTTCCATTGCGCCCAGCACCTGCTGGTCGGTCACGCCTTTGGAGCGCAGCGCAAAGAGAAACTGCATCTGGATTTCGGGCGTCAGGCTCATTCCACAGACGTCAACGCTTCAAGCACATCATGGGCGGTGAAATCAGCCCGCATCGGCGTCACTGAGATATAGCCATCCATATTGGCGGTGGCGTCACAGGGGCCAAAGGTAGCGCTGTGCTGATCGCCACCCTTGATCCAGGTGTAGCGGCGCCCGTTTGGCGACTGGGTCTCTTCTGCCGAGAACCGCTGGCCGCTGCGCAGACCCTGCGGCGTGACTTTGATGCCTTTGACGTCTTTGGCAGCAACCGGCGGGAAGTTGATATTGTAAAACAGCTGATAGGCGCTGGAATTTGCCACATCTGCGGCCAAGATCTTTTGGATCACCGCGGCACCATGCGCAGCTGAGGCTTCAAATGCATTGGCAAGATCGCGGTTGCCCGGGCCATAGTATTGCGACAGCGCAAAAGAGGGGATGCCCTGCAACGCGCCTTCAAGTGCGCCACCCAAAGTGCCGGAATAGAGCGCGTTTTCCGCTGAATTGTTGCCGCGGTTCACCCCCGACAGGATCAGATCAGGTTTCATGTCACCAAGCACATTGTGCAAGCCCGCCAGCACACAATCCGCAGGAGAGCCTTCAGCAGCAAAGCGGCGCGGGCCAAGTTCGGAAATCATGAACGGGCGGGTGTAGCTGATGCAATGACCAACACCGGATTGTTCAAAAGCGGGTGCCACGACCCAGACCTCGCCCTCGGGGCCGGCCAGAGTGGTTGCAATCTCTTCCAGTACAGCAAGGCCAGGGGCGTTGATGCCGTCGTCGTTGGTGATCAGGATGCGCATGTCAGCTCTCTTAGAGGGGTGTTTGCAAACTGAATATGGTCTCATCCCCGTTCGGGCAAGAGGGCTGAGGCGGCAAAGCCTAGAGAATGCGCGCCAAAGCCACACAGATGGCCAAACAGTGGGCCAAACAGTGGGTTAAGCCGCGCGCCAAACAGAAGGTCTTACAGAGATGCAGCGGGGCCAGGGCTCCCGCGCCTTTGGATCAGCATCGCAGATGCTGTCCAATAAGCCTTGGGCGTGGCCTCACACTGACGTGTGAGGCGGTTGCGCGTCAAAGCCCCGAGTGGGCCAAGATGAGCGGGTTAGAAGTAGACGGTTAGAATTAGCGGGCCAGAATTTCGGGCAACAGCCGCGCTGCTTCTTCATGGGTGGTGGCCAGTGCGCTGCGGTCTTCGCCGGGGAAGAACCGGCCACGCAATGCTGTGGGCATCGGCGCGGGTGTCAGGATCTCAACCTTGGGGCCGGTGCGCGCGGTTTCCGCCTGCCAGCTTTGGGCCATTGCGATCTGCGCCGCCTTTGTCGCGCCATAGGTGGAAAAAAACTTCTGCCCCGCCTGCGGATCATCAAAAAACACCGCCTTGCCCTCAGCCCCCAAAAGCGGCGCCACATAGGGGATCAGCACGGATGTTGCGGTGGTGTTAATATCAACGCTTTTCTGCCAGTCTTTTGGCGCAATGAAATTGGCCGGTGTCAGCGGCGCTGCGTGAATGGCGGTATGGATCCACAGATCCAGCTTGCCCCAGCGGTCATGAATACCCCGGCACAGCGTCGCCATGGCATCAGCTACGGTAATATCCATCGGCGCAAGCGTTGCCGCGCCGCCTTTGGCTTTGACGCGGTCATCAAGCTCTTCAAGCGCGCCAGTGGTGCGCGCCACCGCAACAATGTGGTGGGTCGGGGCGAGGGCTTCGGCGAGGGCTGCACCCAGACCGCGTGAGGCCCCGGTGATCAATGCTAGCTGTTGTGTCATAGCTGCGTTTTTGAGCGCTCAGGCGGCGGCGGTCAAGAGCATGCGCGCAGGGTGCGACTAACTGCCGGGGATCTTCAGACGTTTGTTCTGGCCATTTTTGCTCAGGATCAGGCTCGAGCTATCGATGGCCTCAATCACCCCCGCAGACAGGCGGCTGCCGGGTTTGACCCGGCGCAGACGTCCGCTGGGAAACCGCAGCAAGGCTTCAGGCGCGCTTTCGGAGCCAAAAATACCGATCAGCACCATGCCTTGGGTCGGCAGCGCATCTGCTTGGGTGGCGGTGCGGGCAACACGGGTTGAGGTCTTGGCAGTTTTGGCGTCCATTTGGGCGATACTCTCTGGCAGAAGAAATCTGGGGCGAGCAGCTATCAGATCCTTTTGGGCGCGGTAAGAGGGGCGGCCCATGCAGGCAAAACCCAGCCGATTGTGGCGCGCAGGCTCAGCGCAAGCCTGCCCAGATGCAATCAGGCGGTGTTTTTAGGCCGGGGTATCAATCGCGGCCCGGTGTGGGGTCGCCCGATATGGAGCTGCACAGCATGGAGCCGTACGGTATGGATCTGACCCAACAGGCGGATCTGACTTATCAGGCAAAACAAGGCCAGCACGCAGGTAGCGGGATGAGCCCCTGCGATCAGTCATCATAAAGGTCAGCCATCATAAAGATCAGGCATCATAAATCAGCGACGGGATATCATGGCCATAGGCCTGCAGCATCTCCAGCAGCTCTTCAAAGCTGAGCCCACGCGCCTGCAGATTATAAAGCGCGTGTTCGGTCTCCATGATCTCATAGTCGGGATACTGGCTGTCGCAGCGCACCCGGATCCGCCCCATTGGCGGCGGCCCTTCCTGCAGCGGAATGGCATTGGCCAGCCAGGCCGGGCGGGTGCCGTAGCTTTCACTTTCCTGCATGTCGAGCATATCGAGGTAGGCGTCAAAATCTTCCTCTGACACGCTGGCCCAGGTGCTGAGAATAAACTCGGTGCCGCCGCTGTCCTGGATCGGCAACGCCAGGGTTGCGCGCAGAAACTGCAGGCTGCCGAGACGGCAGAAATCGTCGGTCAGCACATCGCCGTGTTCGCTGAGGATGGCGGAATTGTCCTGCACCACCAGCTCATCGCTGCAGATGTCAGGCCGGTCACACGACAGGCTGAGCAATTGCGAAAACGTGGCTCCACTCGACCGGCAGGTGCGGGTTGAGTTTAAGAGCCGGGCAAAATGCAGATCCAATTTCTTTCCTATCGCGCAGGCCCCGCCTGGGGCCAAAAGAAAAAGACGCTGATCGCGATCAGCGCCTTTGTATTACTGATGTGGAGCGCCTCTTACGCCGGTTCAGCCAAAGTTACAAACCCTCGTTTGAACTCGCTGACCCCGGCGTTTGGTGCGGTTTAACCCACGGCTTCCTTTTTATCTGCCCCCTCGGGCATATCCTTGATCTTGGCACTGACCCGGCTGCTGTTTTCCAGCGCGTCCAGATATTCCGGCGTAACACCGGTGATGTAGTTGCCATCAAAGCAGGAGCAGTCAAACATCTCGATCTCTGGGTTGCCCTCTTTGGCGGCCCAGATCAGATCATCAAGCTTTTGATAAAACAGCGCATCCGCACCCAGCTCTTCGCGGATCTCATCCACGCTCAGCCCATTGGCGATCAGCTCATGTTTGGTGGGCATGTCGATGCCATAGACATTGGGGAATTTCACCGGCGGAGAGGCCGAGGCAATATAGACCTTCTTCGCACCCGCTTCGCGACACATCTGCACGATCTTTTTGATGGTGTTGCCGCGCACGATGGAATCATCAATCAGCAGCACGTTCAGACCCTTAAATTCCAAAGGAATCGCGTTGAGCTTACGACGCACCGATTTCTGGCGTTCTTCCTGACCGGGCATAATGAAGGTCCGGCCCACATAGCGGTTCTTCACCAGACCTTCGCGGTAGCGGATGCCGGTGGCATTGGCCACTTCCAGCGCCACGGGACGGGCAGAATCGGGCACCGGGATGATGCTGTCGATCTCAAGCCCTGCATCCTGGATCTGTTTTGCCAGCGCTTGACCCATGCGCAGCTGGGTTTTGTAAACCGATACACCATCCAGCATGCTGTCGGGGCGTGCCAGATAGACATATTCAAAGATACAGGGCGTCAGCTCACCTTCAACCGCCTGATGGCAATGCATATTGCCATCCAGATCGATCAGGACCGCTTCGCCCGGTTTTACATCGCGGATCTTGTCAAACCCGTTGATGCCAAAGGCCACATCCTCGGAGGCAAAAGCGTAATCTTCGCCCCCATCCTGGCTGTCACGCTTGGCGACGGAGAGCGGACGAATGCCGCGCGGGTCGCGAAACGCCAGCATGCCCACACCTGCAATCATGCAGATCACCGAATAGGCACCCTGGATCCGCTCCATGGTCATTTTCACACCAGCAAAGATATTGCGGATCGGCTCACCGGCGCCGTTCACCTTGATGGCATCGGCGACCTTGTCGGCCAGAACGTTCAGCAAGATCTCTGAATCAGACGTGGTGCGCAGATGACGGCTGTATTTCGCGGTGACCTTTTCGGCCTGCTCGGCGGTATTGGTGATATTGCCGTTGTGCACGAGGTAGATGCCATAGGGCGCGTTTACAAAAAACGGCTGCGCCTCTGAGGCGCTCAATGAACCCGCCGTCGGGTAGCGCACATGACCCATGCCGATACGGCCGGTCAGGGTGGCCGCGTCTTCGGGGCCAAAGACATCTTTGACCAGACCATTGGCTTTGCGTTCGCGGAAGAATTCACCGTTGTAGGTCACAATGCCCGATGCATCCTGGCCCCGGTGCTGCAGCATCAGCAGCCCGTCGTACATCTCCGCAAAGACATCCGTGTTCCGGTTTGCGATCCCCATAATACCGCACATAGCATGGCTCCAATCCTGCTTAGGCTTTGCTGTCCGTTCGCGGCTTTCTCACCCGTGCCAAAACATGCCTGTGATCAGGCATTGTCTAACAGGCACCAGGGCCTGAAACTGCAAACTGTCCAGTATACGCAAGTCTTTATAACATCAGGTTCAGGCGTTTGGCGCGTGAACCCTTGATAAAAAGACCGGGTGGCAGCGCTTGCAGCAGCCGCAAGGCGATCAAACTCCGAATCCGTTTCCTGTGTTCGCAATCCCCATAGAACGTCTCTCGCGGGTTGTCATCAAAGGATCACAAAGAGATTGCCGCTTCCAAGGGGCCAAATACGCAAAAAAGCGCCACAAGGGCACTGTTTTGACGGTGAACTATGGGGGAGTGTGGGGGGATGTTTTAAGCCGCAAGCCCAAAAGGCAGCGCGCTGATCGCAGGGGCAGCCCAGGCACCAAGCTGGATATTGGCCGAAAGTTTTTCAACAATCTCAGAGGTATCCGGCAGATCCTGCCCGTTTGCACCGTTCACGAGCTGACGGCTTTCGTTCAGCGTCAGCATCCAATAGCCGCTCTCGGCTTCGGCGTCGGCCGCATGAAACAGCATGCCACATTCGCCCCAGATCAACTCTTCTTCGGCAAAAGTAACGTGAATGCGTGCCATGCGCTGGGGCAGGGCGGGTTTGATGCCATTGTAGCCTGCAAGGCTCACCAGCTTGGCCAGAACCACCGGCACATCAAACAGCGCGTCGGCCACATGCTCTTCCAGGGCAACAATCTGATCCGCAGGCATATCCATCGCCCGATCATTGCCAAGCGCGCCCGCAGGCACATGCATCATCGGGGTCAGGCGCGGCACCGAATGTTTCACTGCAACCACTTCCTGCAGGCCACCATCCAGAGTGCAGACCAGATCACCGGCCTTCAGGTTGCGCGCCTGCACATAACCGTGCTCACCTTCAACCATTGTATGTGGCAGCAGGCCACCGGTGCGGCTGCGCGGGGTTTCAGAAGGCTTTGCAACCGGGCGCTCAGCCACAAGATCAGCGGCCACGAATGCATCGGCTTTATAGGAAACCGGCTGGAAATCGTAGAATGCGTTCATGTGATCGAGAAACATTTGCTGCCCCTTCTGAGTGCCCGTGTTCTTGTTGAGCCTAAGTGGCACCCGAATTGGGACCGAAATGGGGCAGCCTTGCGGCCAATTTGGAAATTGTTCAGTTTTTAGTGAAAATCGCGTGATTTTTGGGAGTTTGTTAACTTTTGCCCGTGGTTTTCGACGCTGTGTTAACGATTTTGGGCCGATTTTTGCCTGTGGGTAACTCAGAATCGGATCTGCGATTCTTGTTTGTTAATAAAAGGTTAACACGGTTTGGTGATGTTAATGTTGGTAAACCTGTGATCAAAGTTTATTTGACGGCTCACTTACAAGGCCAAACAGGGCGCACAGCCTTTGAAACAGTCGCGTAAAGCCATCATAAACGCTGCGCGCGCTAGCCCCAGTGCAGATGGTTCATGCGCCCTAGGGCCGCTTATCAACCGAACGTGACTGCGCATCGCGGCGCCTGCGTCCTATGCTGTGGATGAAATTTCAAATGATCATCTATGCTGCAAAACTGGCCCCCCGTTAAAACCACACCCATCCCCCACAATGGGCTGCGCATCCGGGCGCTTGCATCAGGCTGCGCTGCTGTCTTGCTGGTGCCGTTTGGGCTTGCACCTTGTGCGGGCGCTTTGTCCAAACTCGCCACTGTTCTGGGGTGGGGAAACGCTGCAGACCTGCTGGAGCAGTTCGCCGTTTTAATGACGCTGACCCTGATTGGCGTGCTGCCGTCGCTGTTGCTGGCGGTGCCACTGGCAAGGCTCGCCATGCGATGGGGACGCGCTGGATGGCTCAGTGCGATCCTGTCGGGTGCTGTGGTGGGCTATGTGTTTTTTGCCTACATCTTAGAGCTGGAATTTCAGGGCCAGATTATCGGGACCGGGTTTGGCCTTGCCTATGGCGCGCTGTTCTGGCTCGGCGCGCGCCTCGCCGCACCAGAGGCATTTATAGTACGCGATCCGCCGGGCAAAAATATGTGAACGCCTGCGCAACCGCTGGAAAACCAATAGCCCGCTCCCTATAGTTTTGGCATGAGATTTCAAATCAGCCTCCTGGCCCTTTTGGCCGCCACCGGTGCCTCGGCTGCACCAGTTGAATTTACCGGCACCATTGGCCCTTATGCGATTGAGCTTCAGCTTGAACGCACAGGCGATCCCATAGGGGATCACGTCGAAGGCCGCTATCGTTACAAAGGCAAAACCAGTTGGATCACCCTCAATGGTGAAAGCTTTGCCAGCGATGCATTGCAGCTGGAAGAGAGCCTTTCGGGTAAGGTCACCGGGCAGTTTTATCTCAACCACACAGACCAAATCTTGCGCGGCTATTGGGTCAATGAAAGCTCTGATCATGAGGTGGAGCTGTCACCGGTCAACGGCACCACCGCTGATCTCTTTGCCCCAGCGCCACAGCCTGAGGTGAGCGATACGCTAACCGGCAAGTATGAGACAGGCCGCTATTGGGTAAATGGGCTATTTGCCCCCAATTATGAAATCGGCTTCAACGGCGGTACGGTCAATGTGGTTGAACTCTCCGCCACCCAGATCCTCGTGGGTTTTGATTTTGTGGTGGGGCCGACCTATCACTCGGCGTGGTTTCTGGGGCAGGCGGGTTTGGCCGCAGATGGCTCCTATGTGCATGACGCGGTGCTCGAAGGTGGCGATGAGCCCTGCCGCTTGGTGTTTCGCTTTGCGTCCAAAACCCTGTCGATCGAAGATAACGGCAATGGTTTCGCCTGCCAGTTCGGCGCCCGCGCGCATGCCAATTTTGATCTGCCAAAGGTCAGCAACACCGCCGAATTCACCGCGCCTTATTAAGGCCGGACATCGCACCAGAGCGGGGCGCTACAGCGGGCAGTTCTTGAAATGATGCGCGCGCCTGCCAGTCTGGAACCGCTCCTCCCGCGCCCTGTTGCCAAAGTGCCGTGAAAGCAGGTGCAACGGAAACATTCCCCCACATGCTTTACTCGACCTTCGGCGCGATTGACGCGATTTTTACCATGCGCCGATTGAGCTCTTTCTCAATGATTTTTGCTTCATAGGGTTTCATTTTCTTCCATCTCGCGCACTCTTCCCGTGTGCGGCCACAGCCAAGACACCAGCCACCTGGGCCAGTAAACACGCATACATCAATGCAGGGACTTTTTCGTTTTTTCATTTTTGTGAACTTATGATTGCAGAGCAGAAGGTCAACATAGCGGCTGAGCCCGGCAAAGAACACATCGGGCAGCGCGGAATATAAACCGACCCTGCAGCGCGGTAGACCTTAATGGGAAAGAGGCGGACGAAGTTAGCTTTCGCCATAGCCGCGCGAATGACTGCTTTGGATGGCAAGCTGCGTTTTAAGAGGTTGTTTGTCATCCACTTATTGCGCTCTCTTCAGTTCTTGCTCAGGCTATCGTCTGAGCGTAAGTAGGGTCGCCCGCTGCCTGCCATCTCTCAAGAAGTGTACCTCTATGCTTCTCTGCCCACGTGCGAATGCGCCGCGTTCGGCTGTTATAAAGTCAGAAGGTCTATGAAGAGGCGTGTTGTCGACTCTAGTGATGATATCTCCAGCTCGAAGGCCTGAAACACCAGCGGCGGCACCCGCCGCTATGCCTGTCACCCTGACGTTATCGCCATCGAGGAACAGGCTAAGGCCATCAATTTGAATGAAGTCTTCTGAAGGCTGGGCTGGTACACCGATTGAGCCTGCAACGTCGATGATCAGATCATTGTAGATACTGCGCCCCAAATAAAAAGTGCTGACTATGGAGAAGCCTATCGCAATGGCAACTAAACACGGATTTTTCTTGAATCTTTCATTAAAGAAGGAGCCGCTTGTAACTACGAAGATAATTGCGAGTAGACCTATCTTTATTGATAGAAGCATAGCCGTTCCCTAAAAAGTTTCAGGACTTGCTTAGCATCCCTTTGAGCGCTTTATAAACTTGCGGCCAACTCGATGCTAGCCTTCGTAGGTCGGATCCTGCTGTCACATTTTTTGGCCTCTGCTTTGGGGAACGGGTCATTGGTGCTCCGTGCAGCACCCGTTCCTCTGGGCTCACAGCCGACACCCCATTTCAACAGCATTCAAGACCCTGATCCCAAGATCAAGCGCCTCGGAACAGCGCGCTAAACACGTCACCTAAACAAAAGCACCCCCGCAGGGCGCTGCGAGGGTGGTTTTTTATTCCGTATCAGCCACCCGCGTGGCCGCGCACTTACTGTTCGCAGTGGCTCATCAGCGCTTCATATTTGCCGGTAACCCAACCAAGCGCCTCTTCGGGGTTGCGCTCTTCGACCTTGCCGATGAAGCGTTCAAACACCACCGCAGAACGGCTGTCATCCACCATGGCAAAGCTCTGTCCGGTCATCACCACATTGTAGACAAAAAACGCAATCGCAACCAAAAGAATGCCGCGCAGCACCCCAAAGAAAAAGCCGATGCCCTGATCCACACCACCCAGCGCAGAACGCTGCACCAGGGTGGAAAACAACGGGGTAAAGAACGACACAATGATCAGCGCAACCGCCAGCACCGCAAAGAAGCCCGCGATCAGCGCCAGCTCACAATTGTCCGCCAGGAATTCGCCGACAACCGGGATTTCCGCCATCAAAGGCTCAGCCTGGGGGGCAAACAGAAACGCCAGCACCGCAGCGGCGACCCAGCCCGCAATTGCCATGGCCTCGCGGACAAAACCGCGCGAATAGGCGAGCAATGCCGAAACTACAATTACCAGGGCTACAACCCCGTCGACTATGGTGAAATCTTCCATGTCCCTCGCCTGTCCTGCGCGATCAATCTAATGCACTTTATCCGGCCCCAAAGTATTCGCCGACAAATCCGGCAAGATCACTGGTCTTGCGCAGCTGCAACCCATCAATTGCAACGGACTTGCCCCCGCTTGGAGCTATCCCTGCGGTGAAACCAAGTTTTTGAGCTTCTTTCAACCGGTTTTCGGTCTGCGGAGCCGGGCGAAGGGCCCCTGAGAGCGAAATTTCTCCAAAAATCACTGTATCCGCGGGCAGCGACACATCTTCGCGGGCGCTGAGCAGCGCGGCGGCCACCGCCAGATCGGCGGCAGGCTCCTGAATTTTCATACCGCCCGCCACGTTGAGATAGACATCGAGCCCGGCAAAGGGAATGCCGCAGCGCGCTTCCAGCACTGCCAAAATCATCGCAAGGCGAGCATTGTCCCAGCCTACAACTGCGCGCCGCGGTTGCGAATGGGGCGAGGGGGCGACCAGCGCCTGCATCTCAACCAGAACCGGGCGGGTGCCTTCTATGCCTGCAAAAACCACCGATCCCGGAGCGGGTTCGCCGCGTTCTGATAAAAACAGCGCCGAGGGGTTGGTGACCTCAGCAAGCCCCTGGCCGGTCATTTCAAACACGCCAATTTCATCGGCGGGGCCAAAACGGTTTTTCACCGCGCGCAGAATGCGGAACTGATGGCCGCGTTCGCCTTCAAAATAAAGCACGGTATCAACCATATGTTCCACCACGCGCGGGCCTGCGATCTGGCCTTCCTTGGTGACATGGCCAACCATAACCACGGAAATCCCGTTGCGTTTGGCAAATGTTGTCAGCTCATGGGCGACGGCGCGCACCTGGGAAACAGAGCCCGGGGCGCTGTCGACATTGTCCACCCACATGGTTTGAATCGAATCAATAATGACCAGTTGCGGCGCTTCGCGTTCCAGCGTGGTGAGAATATCACGCAGATTGGTTTCCGCCGCGAGCTGCACCGGGGCCTGCGACAATCCCAGCCGCTGTGCCCGCATGCGCACCTGGGCTGAGGCTTCTTCGCCGCTGACATAGATGGTTTTCACCCCGGCCTGGGCAAACCGCGCGGCGGCCTGCAACAAGAGCGTGGATTTGCCAATGCCGGGATCACCGCCGACCAGAATGGCCGAGGCTGCCACCAGCCCGCCCCCAAGCACGCGATCCAGTTCGCCAACACCGCAGCAGATGCGCGGGGGCGGGGCCTCGGTGGCGGAAAGATCGGTAAGCACCACAGCGCGGCCGCGTTTGCTGCCCAGGGTCTTTTTGGTCGGACCATCAGCCGAAAGGCCCTTGTCCTCGGAAATGGTGTTCCACTCACCGCAGCCTTCGCAGCGCCCGGACCATTTTGAAAACGACGCTCCACAGCTGGAGCAGGAGAAACTTGTTTTTGCCATGTTGAACCTTTGCCCGATGTTCACCTTGTGTTCAAGCCCCATGCGCTCCCGCCAGTTGGGCGATCCCCTACGGTGATCTGCGCCTGTTGGGCCGCGCACCGCTGGCGCGGTGCTCAACACTTTCACCTTTTTAAAAATACTCCGGGGGTGAGGGCGTCAGCCCGAGGGGGCAGAGCCCCCTTTGTTGGTCATCAGCGATAAAACAAAGGAAGCGAGGATACAGAAGGTAAAAAGATAAAGCCCCCAGGCGGTTTCAACCGTCACAAGGCCGATGCCTTTGGCAAGCGTAATATAAAGCGCAATCAGGAAAATATCCGCCATCGCCAGTTTACCAAGCCCATGCAGCAGCAGGTGATGTTTTGCGTGCCCCATTTGCACCAGCAAAAGCCCGAGGAGTTTTGCCATCGGCGCAACAAGCGCAAACAGCGCCACCACAAGGGCGAGGAAAATATCACTGTCCCAAAGGCTGATCAGCCCGGTGATGACGCTGATTTCCGACAGGCCAAACAGCGGCAGGATCCCCGCGCGCATCAATGGCGCAGACCAGGCAATAGGATAGAGGATCAGCAAAGACAGGGTTGCGAGGCGTAATAACATATTTTGGTTCTATCAGAGCTGGGGCAAAATGCGCGTGCGGAAAATGGATGAAGCCGGAAGGCGGCTTAAACATGGGGTTGCCTTCGCGCAAGCCAAGGGCTGCGGCGCATAAACCTGTTGCTGTTTCTTGTGTTTTATCTTGTGTCCCGCCCTGAATATGGCTGTTTTCACAGGTGAAAACGGGGCCGTCAAAGACGGGGTCGTATAAAGAGTGGCGGCCGCCAAAACTGGAGGGCCGGGGCGGGGAAATTCCCCAATCAGAGCGCTCAGGATGCTGCGATCACCTGCACCTGGTCACGGGGGTTTTAGTCCCGGTCGAAAGGTGGTCTTGGGTGGGCGCGGCCCCCGTTTCTCCGTGGTTTTGCCTGAGCTGTGCTCGGTCTCAGGCGGTGGTCTGTCCGGACGTGTGATAGGCTAGTGCGCCGACATGAAACCTTCGTAAGTGGGGCGTACGGTGGGTGCGCAACACCTGCTGTTGTGCCGTGATCTGCTGTCGTGTTGTGTGTTTCGATATTCGCCTTTGGGTAGGATTTGCTTGAGAGAAGTATCGTGTCTGTTGAGTTTGTGCTTTTGCTGTTGGCTGTTGGTCTCTTTTTGCTTTTGTCCTACTGGGGCGGAGGCAGGAGGGCGGCGCGTCGCCGTGCGCGCAAGCGGCTCGGGCGCGACAGTCGACCTTACCGCGAGACGGTCGCCGCAGCGGGTGCGGCGGGCGATAAAGCAGGTGATATGGCAGGCGGTACGGCGGCGATGGATAACACCCCGCTCAGGGCCGATCTCACCTTTGAAAAGCGCAGGGTGATGCACGGATCGGAGCTTCAGCTGTTGTCCAAGGTGGAGCAAATCGCAAATGAGCAGGGCGCGGGCCATCGGGTGATGGCGCAGATCAGCCTGGGAGAGCTGATCCAGCCCCAGCAGCTGCGCGCACCGCAGAACACGAGCGATGCCGCGCTTGCATCGATTTATGAAAGCCGCGTTGGTTTGGTGGTGCTGGATTCCACAGGTGTGGTTGTTTTGGTGGTTGAAGCGCTGCCCAGCTACCCGGGGCAGGATGCGGTGTTGCTGCGCGATGCGGTAAAGCGCGAGGCGCTGCGCCGGGCCGGGATTCCGGTGGTGGAAGTGGAACAGGGTGTTGCGCTGAGCGCGCTGCGCGACCAGATGTTGCGCCATCTGGCAGAGCCCGCGCTGGAGATGGGGTAGGGCTGCGTCTGTGGCTGGGCGTAGGAGCCTCCGGCGGGAGTATTTTTGAAAAGGTGAAATACATAGTGCCCGCGGCAACTGGCGCAGCTCCCAAAGCACGGCAAGGCGTATATCAGCTGGCGGCATGGAGCGGTTGGCTTTCATTGCCTGAAAATGCCGCCATGGGTTTGCCTGTTTAGCGCACCGCCTCAATTGGTCCTTCTGCACTGCCGGAGATGAATTGCTCGACGTAGGGGTCTCCGGATGCGTCCATCTCGGCCACTGGGCCGGTCCAGCGGATTTTGCCGCCGTGCAGCATTGCCACATTGTCAGCAATGGCGCGCACCGAGGTCATATCATGGGTGATGGTCATGGCGGTGGCGCCCATTTCAACCACGATCTCACGAATGAGATCATTGATGACGCCGGACATGATCGGATCAAGCCCGGTTGTGGGCTCATCAAAAAAGATGATTTCGGGATCGGCGGCAATAGCGCGGGCGAGGCCGACGCGTTTTTGCATGCCGCCCGAAAGCTCAGCCGGGAAGCGATCGGCCACATCCGCCTTGAGCCCCACGCGGCGCAGTTTTTCGATGGCGATTTCGCGGGCTTCGTCTTTGGGGCGCGCCAATGACCCACGCAGCAGGCGGAAGGCGACGTTTTGCCAGACGGGCAGCGAGTCAAACAGCGCCCCGCCTTGAAACAACATGCCAAAGCGGGCCAGAAACGCATCGCGGTCCGTCTTGGTGACGTCTTGGCCATCCACAAAGATCTTGCCGCTGTCGGGCGTAATCAGGCCCAGCACAGATTTCAGCGACACCGATTTCCCGGTGCCAGAGCCGCCGATGATCACCATTGAGGTGCCTTTGGCGATCTCAAGATCAAAGCCGCGCAGCACCTGGTTGTCACCAAAGGATTTATGGACGTTTTCAAGACGGATCATAGCGAGAAGAACATCCCTGTGAGGACAAAATTGGCGGCGAGGATCAGCACGGCGGCGGCCTCGACCGAGGATTTTGTGGCGCGGCCCACGCCCTGGGCGCCGCGGCCCGATTGCATGCCGTAGTAACACCCCATCAGGGCGGCAATAACGCCGAAGGCTGCGCCTTTGGTCAGCGACGACACAATGTCGAGCCACTCCAGAAAATCGACGGTGTTTTTCAGATAGGCCGCCGGGTTGAAGCCGAGGTTCTGAGTTGCCACAACATAGCCGCCTAAGATGCCGATAATGTCACCCACACCCACCAGAATTGGCACCGTCAGCAGCGCCGCCAACACGCGGGGGGCCACCAGGTATTTCATCGGGTTGGTTGACAATGTGGTCAGCGCGTCGATTTGTTCGGTCACTTTCATGGTGGCGATTTCCGCCGCAATTGACGATGTCACCCGCGCCGCGATCATCAGGCCAGCAAGCACCGGTCCCAATTCGCGCACCATGCCGATGGCGACGATCTGCGGCACCACCGCTTCGGCGTTGAAACGCGCGCCGCCCGAGTAGATCTGCAGCGCCAATGCGCCGCCGGTGAACACCGCCGTGAGCCCCACAACCGGCAGCGACAGCCAGCCGATCTGCAACAGCGCCACCAGGAATTCACGCGGGTAAAACGGTGGCCGCAGCATATGGCTGAAGCTGGAGCCTGCAAAGATCGACACCCGCCCCATAGAGGCCAGGGTTGCCAGGGTTGCACGCCCCAGACGTGCAAGGAGAGCGGCGGGCGCAATCATCGTGGTATTATCCCTTGTAGGTGCGGGCGTAGCGGTGGCCAAGCGAGGTGAGGATCTCATAGCCGATGGTGCCTGCGGCATCAGCGACCTTATCCACGGTCTGCTCTGGGGTGAGGAGCGACAGATGCGCGGGGATCTCGGCCAGATCGGTGACATCCACGGTGATGAGATCCATCGACACCCGGCCCACCACCGGGCAGGCGGTGTCACCGGCATAAAGCTGAATACCACCCGAGCCCATGGCGCGAATAAGCCCATCGGCGTAGCCTGCGGCAACGGTGGCAATCTGGCTGGGGCGTTTCGCCGTCCACATATTGCCATAACCCACGGTTTCACCCGCGGCGAGCGCGCGGGTCTGGATCACCGGCAAATCAAGCTGCACCACTGGCATCGCATCGCCAAAGGGCAAGCCGCCATAAAGACCAATGCCCGGACGGCAAAGATCAAAGTGGTAATCGCGTCCCAAAAGCAGCCCGCCGGTGGCCGAAAGCGAGCGGGGGATTTCGATGCCATCGGTGAGGTCGCGGAAGGTTTTAAGCTGATGCGCGTTCATGCCGTGGCCCGGCTCATCGGCGCAGGCCAGATGCGACATCAACAATACCGGCCCTTGCCCCAGCGCAATATCACGCACAGCAGCCCATTCGCCGGGCTCCATCCCGAGCCGGTTCATGCCGGTATCAAGCTGCACCCCAAAGGGCAGGCCGGGCAGGGTTTCAATCTGGCGCAGCAATTGATCAAGCGAGTTGATCATCGGCGTCAGTTGAAAGTCTTTCAGCAGTTTCGCGTCGCCTTCCATATGGCCGGAGAACACCGAAATACCGGGGCCCGCACCAAGCGCACGGCGCAGCGCCACGCCTTCTTCGGCGACGGCGACAAAGAAATTACGCGCGCCCGCATTGGCGAGCGCAGTGGCCGCACGGCCTGCATCCAGGCCGTAGCCATTTGCCTTGACCACTGCGGCGGTTTCGCAATTGGTCTTTGCATCCAGCGCGCGCCAGTTGGTCACCAGCGCGTCGAGATCGATTGTTAGTTTAGCGGTACTCATGCGCTTGTTCATGACATCTGCGCGGGGCAGGTCAAGTGGGAAAGTTCTGACCGCGAGGGTTGAGCGGGGATTTGTGGGGGGCTCACGCCCAATCGAACATGTCAGGAATTGTTGGGTACATATATTGTGCCGATCTTGGCCGGTTGAACCAGACGCTTCCGAATGGCGGTCATCGTCACCAACAGTTTGCTGCTCATATCAAATTTGCGAAAAAGATTATTCCAGTGAAATCTTACGGTGTGATGTGTCACACCGAGTAGTTGCGCTATTTCACTATCTGTTTTTCCTTCGGCAGCCCAGGACAGGACATCCTTTTCACGTTTGGTCAGTGCGATCGGAGGTTTCTGCGAAAACGTGCTTGTGATTTTGTCGTGCAGAGCAGTTGCAAGAACAGTGACTTTGGCAAAGTCCTCAAGTGAGGGATCTTTTTCAAAAATCTTCTTGGATACGGCGATGCCCGAGACTTCTCCGAATTGATTAATAAATGAAATTCCTATTCCGTCCGCCAGACCTGCGTCGGATGCATCTCGCATAAATTGCTCAGATACAGCTATTTCATGATCTGGAGTAAGCTTGTCCTGCCTCATCTCTGCCATGGCATCGCGCCAGCTGAAGGCACCAGAGCGACGCAAAAGACGTGCCCAAACCGGATCATACTTCTGGAACCCATGTTCGGTGTAGTAGCTGACCCAGTCAGCAGGATAGCTAGTGGCAAAGCCGTATTTGGACTGAGCGCCAAGCGAAGCGTGATCTGTTATGAAGGAGTGGTTTGCTTTGTCAAAGCCCAGAGGGGACAGTATGGCTGCAAAACTGGTAAATGCAGCTTCAGCTGTGCGCGCGTTCTGAACCTGTTCAAGAGATGTTTCTAAGTTCATCGCTCTAAACCAAAAAAATAAAAAAATCAGATGGTTAAGGGGTTCTGTAAGTGCCCCTAACAACTCTGTGAGTTACGTACCTCATTGAAATTTGAAAATACAACTATTGGAAGGTTTTTCAAATAAATACTCAGGAGTAGAGTGCTATGAAGTTTGTTCAATCACGTGCTGCCATGTTGGGAGCGTTTCTGGCGCTTGCGCCATGTATTGGGAGTGCTGCGTCTCTAAAGCTGGACATCACAGCTTCAAACTTTGAGAATTATGATTATGTCGATCTATTTGGCATAACCAATTCGGATGGAGAAGTTCACTTTTCTATAGAAGTCGCGCCAGGTGAGAATGACCTCCCTCTCTTCGATAGGTCTCCTAACTTTGTGAATTTTGCTTACTTCCCCACGCAGCAGCCAGTAGTTGCATTCGATGGATTGGAATTTCGTGGGATTACCGGTAATCCTTCCAATACGTCGAGATTTGATCTAAATTACGTCATTGTTAATGATCGACTACCAACCGCCACAACGGCTACATCAGACCTGATTCTGTCCGAAATTCGCACTTTTACGACAAATAATATAGGTAATTCAAGAATTAACTATGCATATGTGTACTTGGATTATGGCGATAATGCCTGGTCAGGAACCGACTTTCCTGAAAAAGAAATTCTTGAATCACCTGTAAGTGCTCGCCTACTTTTATCATTTTCTGATCTTGGTCGTGAAGACCCGGTTGATGGCGGTTTCTTTGGTTTTACCAGCGCTTCCAACGATCTTGTGATATCTGCAACAGTAGTATCGGATTTGGCTCCAGTACCACTCCCCGCATCGGCCTTGCTGTTGCTTGGAGGGGGCGGTGCTTTGGGGGCGCTGCGTTTGAAAAAGCAAAGAAAACGTACGGCCTAAAATATAGGACTCAGAGGGTTATCTTGCCCTCTGTGGCTTACGCGACCCGTTTGCACCAGCTGGCGGCCTCTGATCCTTCAGCGGCCGCCGCTTTTTCTCCTGCTTTCTGAGCGATCGGACCCCTAATACTCTTCCTGCCCCTGCTGCCAGGGTTTGGCGAGGTTGCCGAAGCGGGTGAATTGGGCCTCAAACGCCAGCTCTACCGTGCCGATGGGGCCGTGACGCTGTTTGCCGACAATCACTTCGGCCTTGGCGTGCAGGCGCTCCATCGCCTGTTTCCATTCTTCCATTTTATCGAGCTCATGATCGCCGGGCTTTTCGCGTTCCTTGTAGTATTCTTCGCGGAACACAAACATCACCACATCGGCGTCCTGCTCGATCGAGCCGGATTCACGCAGGTCCGAGAGCTGCGGGCGTTTGTCGTCGCGGCTTTCCACCTGGCGCGACAGCTGGGAGAGGGCGACGACGGGGATGTTGAGCTCTTTGGCGATGGCTTTCATACCCATTGAGATCTCGGCGATCTCGTTCACCCGGTTGTCGGACATGCCGCGGCAGAGCTGCAGGTAGTCGATCACCAGCAGATCAAGCCCATGGGTCCGTTTCAGGCGGCGGGCGCGGGCGGCGAGCTGTGAGATCGGGATCGCGGGGGTGTCATCAATAAAGAGCGGGCAGCTTTCGAGATCTTTGGCGGCCTGAACAAAGCGGCGAAATTCACCCTCGGTCATGTCACCCTGGCGGATCTTGTGGCTGGAGATTTCAGACGCTTCAGCCAGGATACGACCGGCGAGCTGTTCGGCGGACATTTCGAGCGAGAAGAAGCCCACCACGCCGCCATCGGTTGCGCCCTCGGATCCGTCGGCTTTGGTGCCGCGTTTATAGGCTTTGGCGACGTTAAAGGCGATGTTGGTTGCAAGCGAGGTTTTCCCCATCGAGGGACGTCCCGCAAGGATCAGCAAATCCGACGGGTGCAGGCCGCCGAGCTGTTTATCAAGGTCGGCAAGACCGGTGGAAATCCCCGCCATGCCGCCGCCGCGCTGGTAGGCTTCGTTGGTGACATTGACCGCCTCGGTGACGGCCTTGAGGAAGGATTTAAAGCCGCTTTCGGTCTGGCCCTGTTCGGCGAGCGAATAAAGCGACTGTTCGGCTTCTACGATCTGTTCTTTGGGTTCCGAGGCCACATCAACCCGGCGGGCCTTGTCGGCGATGGAGTTGCCAAGCGCGATAAGCTCGCGCCGGATCGCCAGATCATAGATCATCTGGGCGTAATCACGCACCGCAAAAGACGAAATCGAGGCCCCGGCCAGTTTCACCAGATAGGCCGCACCGCCGAGTTCTTTGAGCCCTGCGTCATCTTCCATGAAGGCCTTGAGCGTCACCGGAGACGCCAGCGCGTTTTTGGAGATCCGGGCGGCGGCAACTTCAAAGATGCGCGCATGCACCGGGTCATAGAAATGGCCCGCGTTGATGGTCAGCGCGATGCGGTCATAGACGTCATTATTGGTGAGGATCGCACCGAGAAGCTGCTGTTCCGCCTCGATCGAGTGGGGCAGCTCATTGGAGGTGCCAGAATCATCCATCGGGGCGGGCAGGGGCGCGTCGCCCTCAAAGGATCTGATCTCGTTCATTCTATGCTGTCTCGCTTGCCTATGAGCTGAGGTTTTAACCCAAGCGGGGTGCGTGACGCAATCTGGATAAGTCTGGGGATAAGCTGGGGGTGGGCGGAGCTGCGCGCAGATGGCGGTTGTCTTCATCCAGACAAGGATCGTCTCAGGTAGCGTAACAGGCCGACCACCACCATCCCGATTGGCACCCATAAAAGAACATATATGAGATAGAACCCTAGACCAAATAATGGATATAAGAATGTGCCAATATCGGTGTTAAGAACGATACATGTCTCAGGTCCTCTCGCCGTTATTTTACACCCTGATAGAGAGGCTAAGAGATAGATTAGAAAACCGATAGCCCAAAACATAAATGGTCCTAGAATGATAAACAGTATTGTTATCGAGGACAGGCTCTCATCTGAATGTTTCATTCAACAGACGTCTCCCCTTGTGCTGTTTCATGGCGGAAAAAAGTACTCCCGTGCATTCATTTTGAGGTTGGCGGGTCGAAGGCTGCTGCAAGAATAGTTAAGGTAGTTTTGAATTGGCCAATAGCTCGTAAATGGCCTTGTTTGACGCCGCTTCCCAACAGAACCACGGTTAAGGGTTAGCGGCAGCGAGAATATGTTCTGCTACGCAAAATGTCTCTTCGATGTCCGGCGTCATTTTGCCTGCGCTTTCTATCGCGGCCTTATCTGCGCGGATGCCTGCGAGCAGATCTTGGGTCAGGCCGGGTTTGATGTGTTCCAGTCGGGGCAGCAGGGCGGCAAGAATGTAGTTTGCGCCGGAAGAATTGGCCGAGTGATTCATGGGGATTCCCTTGTTGTGGAAACGGCCTCAGCTTAGGGGCAAGGCGGCGAAGAGGCCAAGCGGAAAGCGTTTGCACCGATTTGGGGTGTGCTGGTTCAGGAAAGAACGGCATTGGGCCACATTGCAGGTGTTTTTACGGGGGGCACGGTTTGAAGGGAGTTCTGATCGTGCCGATTGCAGGTCTTGGCAGGCCATCTAAGCGACGGCCTGCCGATTGGTGGATTTACCTGCGTTTGCGGAGTTTGAGGCCGAGGCCGCTGTCTTTGAGTTCTTCGCAGCTTTGGGCGCTGCCCATCTCGCAGCCGCGCTCAAAATAGGCGATGGCCTGGTCTTTGTCTTTGGCCACACCGTCGCCGTCGCGCAGGTGGAACCCCATGGCGTTACAGCCTGAGGCGTGGTTGAGCTCACAGGATTTTTCGAAATAGCGCACCGCGGCGCTGCGGTCGCGGGGGGTGCCGTTGCCTTCGCGGTGGAGCCAGGCGAGGCTGTTGCAGGCGAGGCCATCGCCCGCCTCGCAGCTTTGGCTATAAAGCGCGAGGGCCAGTTTTAAGTCCTGCGCGATGCCTCTGCCGTGTTGTCTGGCATTGCCCAGATTGGTGCAGGCAAAGGTGTGGTTCATATCGCAGGCCTGCTGGTAATAGGCTGCGGCTGTGACCGCATCATGTTCCACCCCATTGGCATGTTCATACTGCAGACCCAGATTGTAGCAGGCGGCATCTTCGCCCATGTCGCAGCCCAGTTTGGAATAGTGAAGGGCCTTTTCATAGTCGATTTCCGTGATATCGCCCTTGGCATAAGAGGCGCCAAGCTGGCTGCAGCCATGCCCATGGCCACCGTCGCAGCCGCGCTGATAATACTCCATCGCCAGAGAGGCATCGCGGGCAACGACGTCGCCGTTTTCATAGAAGATGCCTGCATAGGTGCAGCCGGTGGCATCATAGCCATAGCCGCCTTCGCAGGCGGTGCGGTATTTGGCCAACCCCAGCTGTTTGTCCATCAGCGTGCCATAGCCATATTCATACATATTGCCGAGCGAGCGGCAGCTTCTCCATTGCTGGCGGTCACAGGCGTAGGCATGCAGCAATGCGGCGCGGGGCTGGTCTTTTTCCACACCTCTGCCTGAGGCCAGCATATAGGCAAGGTTTGAGCAGGCCGAGGCAATGCGGCCGGTGCAGGCGGTTTCGAAATGCGGCGCTGCGCGGGTGTCATCCTTGGCGATCCCGTGGCCGTCCTGCAGCATTTCAGCAAAACTGTTGCAGCCAAAAAGATGCCCGGTGCTGCAGGCCTTGCCAAAGACTTCGGCGGCGCGGGGCGCATCCGCAGCAAAGTTTTTCTGCGGCAGTTTTGTCCCATCGGATTGGGTGTTTTCGCGCCCGTAGCGCAAGATATTGCCAAGCTCATTACAGGCCCAGCCGACGTTTTCGTCACAGCCCACAGTCAGATAGGCCACGCCCTGAATGTAGTTGAGATCGGTGCCTTCGGCGCGGGCAAACATATAGCCAGCATCGGCGCAGCTGCGTTGATAGCCTGCGTCACAGGCCTGAGTATAAAGCGCCAGCGCCTTGGCATTGTCGGGCGAAACCGTATCGCCTTCGTAATACATATGACCAAGCTTGAAACAGCTTTCCATGTCACCGCCGCTGCAACCCGTGTCGAGCTGGGTGAACCGATCTGACTGTTGCTGGGCAAAACCGGGAGCGGCAAGCAGGGCAAGGGCCAGCGACGCGCTGGTCACTGATGCACGGGTAACCGTGGCATGGGCTAAACTGGCAAAATAACGCTTGTAGTTCATTCGAAGTCCTTTGAAACAGCAGCCGCAAAAACACCGCGCGGTTGCTTCACATGATAAATTCTTAATAAGCGTTTAAGGCGAGAATGTGGAGTGATCCAGCAATCTTAGCCTGTTCCTGACCGTCATTTGGGGCAGGGGTGGCCGTTGCGCATAAAAGAAAAGCCCGGCGAACTACGCCGGGCTTTTGTGTTGGTCTGATGGCCGCGCTATCTGGCGGAGCCCTTTATTTGCTATCTGGCGGGCGCGTTATTTCTTGTTGGCTTCCTGCCAGGCGCGCGGGTCGTTGAGGAATTTTTCAACTTCGGCCAGGGTTTTGTCATCAAAAGCTTTTTGCGCCTTGGCTTCGGCCAGAACATCCCACCAGGTGCACAGGTAATGCAGCTCGACGCCGTGGTCACCCAGGCGTTTGGTGGTTTCGGGGAAGATGTCATAGTAGAAAATCACCGCTGTGTGGCCGCAAGACGCGCCGGTGTCGCGGATCGCATCCACAAACGATAGTTTCGAGCCGCCATCGGTGGTCATGTCTTCCACCAGAAGCACGCGCTGCTCCTCTGTCATCACCCCTTCGATGCGGGCGTTGCGGCCGTAGCCCTTGGGCTTTTTGCGCACGTAGGTCATTGGCAGCGCCATACGTTCGGCCACCAATGCGCCAAAGGGGATGCCCGCGGTTTCGCCACCGGCGATATTGTCAAAGGCTTCAAAGCCTGCGTTGCGCATCACCGTGATGGTCAGGAAATCCATCAGGGTTGAGCGGATGCGCGGAAATGAGATCAGCTTGCGGCAGTCGATGTAGCTGGGCGACGGCAGGCCCGAGGCCAGGGTGTAGGGCTCATCTGTGTTGAAGTTCACCGCGCCGATTTCGAGCAGCATACGAGCGGAGAGGCGGGCGATTTCTTCGCGGGAGGGGAAAGATGTGGGGATCATGGGCAGAACCTTTATGGCGGGCATCAGCAGTTTGGCCGCTGATACCCGATCTGCGCGGGCGATGTCGAGAGGGGTTGCGCACACGCAAAGGGTGCATAGGGTGCGGGGGAATAGTGTTTTGAGGGATTGGGATGAAAGCGGGCAAGACTCTCGAGAGCGTCACGCGTTTTCTGGCGCGGATTGGGCGGATGGTTGCGGGGCTGGTAACGAAAGATAGGCAGGATCGGTGCAAGCAGGTGTTGGAGGGCGTGTGGCAGCGTTTCTGGTTTGGGATTCTCGCGACGGCTGCGGTGGTTCTGTTTTGGTTGGTCAGCCCAATTTACATGAACTGGATGTTTGCGGATGACGCAGGAACTAAAGGGGATTCCTTTGGCGCGTTGACGTCGCTGTTTACTGGACTGGCCTTTGTCGGATTGATCATCACTCTGCAGCAGCAAAAGAAGCAGATCGAGATGCAGCGGGAAGATTTGAAGCTGCAGCGGGACGAGATGAAAGAAACGCGCGGGGAGCTGGCGGGCCAGAAAGAGCAGATGGCGCTGCAGAACCAGAGCCTGAAGCAGCAGATGTTTGAACAGACGTTTTTTAATCTGCTGAATGTGTTAAATAATTACATTTCTGATCTTGTTGAAAACAACTCTCCAAAGGAAAGGGAACCAAAACGCGGGAGAGACCAGCTAGAAAAGATAAAAGAGGAGTTGATTTATTCTGGGTTCGGTTTCGTGGCCCTGGGTGTCGAGAATTTTTCAAATCCAGACCCATTGGAGGAAAGGCGAAATATGGTCTCTTCGGTAATGGGAGGGTTTTCCAAGCATTCTGACGATCTCAATAGCTATTTTCGGTTGCTTTACAACGTATTGAAACTTGTTGATCGTTCTGGGATTCAAGGCAAGAAAGTCTATACAAACATTGTTCGGGCACAGCTCTCGGACAGCGAGTTGCAATTGATTGCTTTGAATTGCGCGCGCAAAGAAGGTGCAAAGCTGCAGGTGTTTGTGGAGCGCTATGACCTTTTGAAACATCTGCCACAACAGCTCAATGAGATGGATATTCGCGAGATCTGCGACGAAATCCGTAGGTTGGACGCGCAGGAGGCTGAGGTGGCGTGAGCCTTGCGGGCGGTTAAGCGTGTTGCACGCGGGGGAGCCTCCGGCGGGAGTATTTTTAAAAAGGTGAGGGGCTAGGGCGCATCACGAAAGGCGGTGGCGCGTGGTGTCGCAAACGGCTGCAGGGGCGTGTGGGCCGTGATGGGCGCTGCCGTCGATGTTGATGCAGCAGGAGAGAGAGGTGCGGTGGGGGAAGCCCTGCACGGCAAGAAAAAACCGCCTGATCTGAGTCAGGCGGTCTTGTTGTTTTATTCGACGTTCCAGAACACAGGGAAGCCGGGGTCAAATACGGTGACCGGGCCGTCTTCGCTGTGGATCTTTGCCGGGAACGCGACCGGTGTGTCCTGTTTGACCAGGGTCAGCGTGGCTTCGTTTTGTGGCAGGCGGTAGAAGGCGGGGCCGTTTTGGGAGGCAAAGCCTTCGAGCTTGTCAAGCGCGCCTTCTTCTTCGAACACATGCGCCAGCAGCGCCATGGTGTTGGTGGCGGTGAAACAGCCCGCGCAGCCGCAGCCGCTTTCTTTGGCCGGGTCCACATGCGGCGCGCTGTCGGTGCCGAGGAAGAAACGTGCATCACCCGAGGTGGCAGCCGCGCGCAGCGCCAGGCGGTGCTCTTCGCGTTTGGCGACGGGCAGGCAGTAGTAATGGGGTTTGATGCCGCCAACCAGAATGTGGTTTCGGTTGATGATCAGGTGGTGGGTGGTGATGGTCGCGCCAAGATCGGTGTCATTGGCCTTGACGTAGTCCACACCGTCTTTGGTGGTGATATGTTCCATCACCACACGCAGACCGGGGGTGGCGCGGCGGATCGGGTCCAGAACCCGGTCGATGAACACGGCCTCGCGGTCAAAAATATCAACCTCGTGGTTGGTTACTTCGCCGTGCACACAAAGCGGCATGCCGATTTCGGCCATTTTTTCCAACACCGGGCGCACTTTGTCAAAGTTTGTCACCCCGGATGATGAATTGGTGGTGGCCCCGGCGGGGTAGAGTTTGACCGATTTGACCAGCCCGCTGGCATGGGCGGCGGCCACATCGTTGGGATCGGTATCTTCGGTCAGATAGAGCACCATCAGCGGTTCAAACGACATGTCGTTTGGCAGGGCTGCCATGATGCGGCTGTGGTAGGCGCGCGCATCTGCATGGGTCACAACTGGCGGGATCAGATTGGGCATGATGATTGCACGGCCAAAATCGCGGGCGGTCTCGGGCAGGACAGCCTGAAGCATGGCGCCATCGCGCAGGTGCAAATGCCAATCGTCTGGGCGGGTGATTGTCAGCTTTTGGGTCATATCCCCGCGTTAGCACAGCGCCCGAAAAAGGAAAAGAGCGGCGCTGTTGCGGGGCTTAAAAACTGTTTAGCTCGCCTCAGAGGGCCATTTGAATTCACCGGCCTCGGCGCGTTTTTTCAGCCCCTGCAGGCGGCGTCGGAAGCGCGGGGCGCGCAGGCGCTGGGTCACATTGCGGCACAACAGCGCCACCATATAGGGGCGGTCCTGGCTATCGAGATGGGCCATCACCCCTTTGAGGTAGCCGCCATTGTTGCGCCGGGCGCGGGCCAATTTGAAGAAGGACTGTTCGCTGAGCTTGCCGGCCCCAACCTGCGACAGGATCGGGTAGAGGATCTCCATCTCGATCAGGCGGGTCTGCACCGCCGAGCCCATGAAGGGCATGCGCAGCCGGGTGACGTTTGAACGCGCAAAGAGGGCGGCATGCATCGCGTCAAGGCGTTCATAGGGATCATAGATGACATAAGTGTGGTCAGAGGCGTCGATCATATCGGGCGCATAGCCGTAGCGATCGGTAAATGAGGTGCGCCGCATTTCGGTAAAGCGGTCATCCCATTCGGTGAGGCGGGCATCCAGCGTTGCCTGCGGCTGGATCGCCAGCACGGTGGCACCGGGGGCCGCGACCGAAAAGGCCGCCGCCGCATAGCCACAGGGGCCCGCGCCGTAAAACACCACGTTTTCAAATTCTTCAAAGAAGCCATCATCGATCAGCTGATCAAAGAAGGCGTAGATCTGTTCATCGCGAAACCATGTATCGCCATCAGACACTAGACACAGGTGCGACCAGCCCAGATTGCGCACCAGATCAAAGCCCAGCGGTTGCGCCTGGTCCGAGAGGTTGTGAATGCCTTGCAGGGTTTCAAAGGTCACGATCAGCGTGTTGCCCTGATCGATGAAAGTGGCGAAGTGGCGCTCCCCCAGATCCTGAAACAGGCCGTTTTCCTCGGCGATTTGTCCCATGCGCGCTTTCCATTCGCGTGGTTTCATCCCCGAGAGATCTTCGTCGAGCGCGTCGATGACTTCCTGCATGTCTGTCGTCCTCAATCTGCCGAAATACCTGTGTCCGACTTTTGGTTACCACGAGGGTTAACGGCAGAATACGGCTAAATTTAGGTGAACTCAGGCAGATTTGTCGGCGCGGTGGGGAGGGGAGTTCTATGATGCGAAACTTTCATTCCTTTCCAGCGTTTGCTCAACCTATTTTGCATCAGCAAGATAAAAGGAGACATCGGAAGGAGGCGCTAGCAGCCGATCTTGAAAGGGGAAACGGTGATCGTAAACGTGGCAGACTTATCGATACTGACTGCGGTTCTCAGTCGACGCGCGCGGTGTGTTCGATACTGCCGCTGATTGTGCGCATAGGCAGGCGGTTATACTTGCGGCTTTTCGACGCTTGCTTACGATGGGAAACAAGAGCTGCTTGTCTCTATTCAATTGTTTTTCATGTAACTTTTGGATGCCAAGAAGTTTACAATCGTACACTGCTTGGGTGGTTGCTATAGGTCTTAATTGACTAGATTATATATATGACCTGCTGGTTAAAGCATAATATATGACCTGCTGGTTAAAGCATAATATATGACCTGCTGGTTAAAGCATATTTTCAATTAATTAGGAAAAAAAGATGATGAAACGTATTTTAAGCGTAGCTGTTTTGGTTGCTATGTCCACTCCTACATTAACCTCTGCCGCGGTGGTGTCGACCTTTACCGATCGGGCGAGTTTTGAAGCATTTGCTGGCGGAGTTTTGACTGAGGATTTTAACGGCGTGGTTGGACAACCTAGCTTTGCTGGTACGCCGCTGACCGTTGGTGATCTGACTTTACAGACATTAGGATCGCCGCTGTCGGGTGAGCGGAACGCGATCGATCAACCTCCCTTTCAGTTCGCCGAAATTAGCGTTGATGGATCAGCTTTAGCAAATGTGTTATTGGATAGCGCAGACGATGCCTTTTCAATTTCTTTTGCTGCACCCGTCTTTTCTTTCGGTGCCGATTTCGGTGCTCTCAATGACAACGTATTGCGCACATCGGTCTCGTTTCTTGATCAAACGCTTTTTCCGGATGCAACGACTGGCAATGTGATCAGGTTCTTTGGATTTACATCAGATACGCTGTTTGACACTGTTTCGTTCAATTTTGCAGGACTAAATGATGGGTTCAGCGTAGACAACGTCACCTTTGGTGGAGTTTCCCCTTCACCGGTTCCCTTGCCAGCGGGCCTTCCTCTGCTTCTATCCGGACTTGGTGGACTGGGTTTGGTGCTACGTCGCCGCAGAAGCTGAGCCTTTACTCTACGACCCTTTTAGGTGGCGCACCCTCATTGGGTGCGCTGTAAAGGTCATTTCTAGCTTTGGAAACAAAGCGGCACTTGCATGATTTCTCACCCCTTCTCCTGCTGCTCTGCATTCCTGCGCGCGAGCGAGGCGAAGCCCGAGAGCGTGCGGGCGGTGGTGGCGTTGATGGCGCGCGAGGGGGGCGTCATCATCAGGCGGGCAAACAGCGCGCGGTAGGGTTCATCCAGCATCAGGGTGCGGAACTGGGATCTGCGCCACTCTACAGCAGTGTCATGCAGGCGTTTGAGCTTTTTATCATCAAGCATTTCCTCCATCAGCGCGTCGCGCATCGGGGCATAGCGCGCAATTGTTGTATCTGTTTCCAGATTGAAATTGCGCTCAACCCAGTAATCGACACCTAGGCGATCCTCTGAATGGACGGCGCGGCCGCGGGCGGCTTTGAGCACAAAGCTTTCCATTGCGCCAAGGGCATAATGGTTGAGCTGGGCCAGGGCATAGTTGGGCTGGCCGAAGTTGGAAAACAGCCGTTTGGTTTTGAACTGGCGGCCGAGCTCACGGCCTTCGCAATCAAACCAGCGGTAGCCTTGCAGCTGTTCTTCGTCCTTGACGCTGCGGGGGCGGTGGACGCCACATTTGCGGTAGGTGCCATTGTTGCGATAAAGCGTTTTGAACATCGAGGCGCGCCAGGGCCAGTTCATGATTTCAGGCGCGCAACGGGTGAAGGTATCGCTGATCGGAGCCGGGCTGTAGCGCACCTGATCGCTATTGCCAAACAGCCGCCAGGTGAGGGTGATGGCATCGGCCTCGGGCAGGGCCTTCAGCAGATCATTGAGATGGCCGTCGCCGGTCTTGATGTTGACAAACTCATCAATATCAAGCGGCAGAACCCAGTCGGCCTTTTTCATCAGCCGGTGTTTATCGGCCTGTTTCAGCGCGGTGAACTGGATGCCTGACTTGTCATAGGGGCCATCGTTGCGGATGTGGGTCAAAAGCCCCGCATCCTGCAACTGGTCGAGCATGGCATCGCTGCCATCCTGACAGTCATTGGAAAAGACCAGAAAATCCGTAAAGCCAACAGAACGGTGATGCGCCAGCCATTCCAAGAGGAAAGCGCCTTCGTTGCGGACTGTCAAAATAGCCAAAAAGCGCATCTGTCACCAATCTGAGCGAAACACCATCACCTTGCCATGAGACCAGCGCGGATAAAAGACCAGACCAGCGGCATCGAGATGGCGGATGATGGTTTGAATGCCCGCTTTGCCGATCCATTGCGGGTGGGTTTCCATCACCACAGCGCGAAAGCCTGAGAGATCCATCTGCGGGATCAGATGGGTTTCGGCACCTTCAATATCGCAGATCAGCACCGTGGGTTTGAGGTCGGCGATGGTGGCATTCACATCCAGCTGCGGCACCTGCACGACATGGGTGGTGTCATCGTCATCTTCCATCGGAGTAAGCGATGAGGCGAGGAAGTTTTTGCGCACGTAAAACGTGGCCTCACCGGCCGTGGGCCCCAACAGCGCGTGGGTGACCTGGGCTTTTTTGGCACCATTCAGCGCATGCACCTGTTTGATATAGGGGATCAGGCTGGGGTTTGCTTCAAAGGCGTGCACCGATTTGGCGCGGGTTTTGGTGGCCACGAGGGTCGACATAAAGCCGATACCGCCGCCCAGCTCCATCACCACATCGCCACGTTTGACCAGTTTTTCAACGGCGTTGGCTTCTTTGGCTTCATAGTCGCCCGACCGCAACAGGGCGCGGATGCGCGGGGGGATGATCGCCCGATCAAGCGGAAAATGCATGTCGCGGCAGGACAGGTTTTTGGTGGTGCTTTTTTGCTCTGTCATGGCTCAGCTTTCGGTATCAAGGGCAAGCGCGTAGGCCACCCGTTCGCTGCTGTTCAGTTTGATCTGGCGGGCCTGTTCGTAAAGGTCGGCGAACTCGGGCTCTGCCTTCAGTTCTTTGGCTTTGGCGCGGTGCCAGGCACAGCCCTGTTCGTGTAGCTGGCGCAGGGTGTCATCTTGTAGCAGCTGGTCAAATTCGGCCCGCAGGCGCGGCAGATTGCGTTTGATGGTGGGGTCAAAATGATCGCACCAATCCATGCGGATCCAGTAGTTCAAGCCGATGGAGCGATCCACATGCAGCGCGCGGCCGCGCTGGCGTTTGATCAGATAGCTTTCGGCGGAGCGCAGCGCATAATGGTTGAGCTGCACCAGATCATAGCCGATGGATTTGCGCGATGAACGCCAGCCTTTGTCGGTGGTTTCTTTGGTCATGTCCTGACCAGAGCCATTGACCCATTTGACCGCTTCGCGTTTCTCTTCCACCAGTTTATTGGGGCGGTGGCAGCTAAATTTCCCATAGGCACCAATGTTTTTGACCATGCTCTTAAACCCCCAGACGGTATGGGGCTTGGGGCAGAATTTGGGGGCGCAGTGGTCAAATTCATCAATCACAAAACGATCTGACAGTTGATCGACACCATTGTTGCCAAACAGCCGCCAGGTCATGGCGATATTGCTGGCATCTGGCACGTGGTCAAACAAATCCTGCAAGGTGCCATTGCCGCAACGCACGTTGATGAATTCATCCACGTCGATATGGATGACCCATTCGGCGTTTTGCAGCACCGGTTCCTTGAGCGCCTGATTGAGCGCAAACTGCTGCGGAGAGTTGCCGCGCCAATTGTCATTGTTGCGGTGTTCAACAATGCCCATCTGCTGCAGGCGGTTGAGGATCGCATCGGTGCCGTCGTCGCAGCCATTGGTGTAGATCAGGAAGTGCTCAACCCCGATGGCGCGGTGATAGGCGACCCATTCGAGAATATAGGGGGCTTCGTTTTTCATGCAGCCCACAATCACTGCGCACGTTGCGGGTTTTGCGGTTGCGAAGGGTGCGCTGTCATAGCCCGTGTCTTTGCGGCCGATGCGATTGTGGGGGCGCAGAGCAGAGCGTTGCAGCGCCACGTAGTTTTCAATTGCCTGTGGTGGCAGATTGTGGCGCGCGTATTCTGACAGCCCTTCCAGTAGCGTTTCGCGGGTGTCGGCTGGGGCGGTCTGCTGGGTGGCGGCCGCGATGCGGGGCATATGGGCCAGCAGATATTGACTGGCGCGAAAGCCGTTTTCCGGCTCCGCCTCGTGCCAGTCTTGCGCATCCTTGCTGGGCAGGTGCAGATCCGGGTGCATGGCGCAGAGGGTTTTATTGTCGGCGGCAAAGCGCGCGCTGACGGCGGCGACGGGCGCAATGGGGCTGCCCGGAATTTGCAGATCTTCTAGCAGGTTGCGCCAAAGACGGCGGGGGATCATCCAGCCGCGCCGCTGCATCAGTTTCAACAAAGCCGCGTTGTACAGGCGCGCACGGCTGAGCCCGGCCGCCGAAGGGCGCGGCGCGGCAGTTGCGGGTTCAACCTTGCCAATGCGATCCTTGATGTCAAAGCTTGCGCGCAGTTCTTCGGTGATCTCGGCACTGTCAAACAGCGCGGCATCATAGCTGCGAAAACGCAGCGTGCCCGCACCAAAGGCGGCTTCCCAATGGGATTGCAGCGCGCGGTAGTCCAGCCAGAATGGCGCGCCTTGCACGTCCTCAAAATGGCCCTGTTTGGGGTTTGCGTCGTGAAATTGGCAGGCGCTCCACCAGTTGTCCGCACTGAGCAGACCCAGTTCGCGCGACAAGGGAACGGCGCGGCCTTCCATGATCTGAGCCTCATAGTGCGCAGCCAATGCGCTGGCCTGATCTTCAATATGGGCGACAATCTGAATGTCTTTGGAAAAGGGCGTGAGCAGCTCTTTCAACCGCTGCAATTCTGACGGGCGTGATAGCTGCTGGCCAAGCTGATGGGCCGAGAGGATCAGTGTATCTGGCTGATGGCTGTCAATTTCGCGGCTGAGATCTGCAACCAGTTTGGCACGCAGCGCGGCCTGTCGATTGGCGCTGGCAAAGCCGCGATTGAACCGCAGGCTGTCGATGTGATCCGGATCTGTGGCCGCTAGAAACAACCGGGTGTGATTGCGTTTTCCGGGGGTGTCCGGGAATAAAATGCCTTTTTTAATCAGCGATTTGCGCTTGGATACTAAAGCGCTTTGCAGCCGGTCGCTGCCGCTGAGCCCGATATGGAGATACAGACGCATCAGGCCTGGGCCTTGCGGTTGACATTGGCCTTGCCCCACCACGGCAGATCCCGCCCGAGGAAGGTTGCAACCCGGCTTTGGGCGTCATCATCAGCGACATCAATTTCGAGGAAATCGGGATCATCGCGGAACCAATGGCGCAGCGCATCGTGGTGGCTGTTGATCCAGCGGATTTGTTCACCCGTGGTTTTGCCATAGCCCACCGGCAGGCCGGGCACCGGGTTGTTGGGCAGCCGGGTGGTGCCAAGGTTGTTCCAGCGCATGATAGAGGCGCTGTGGGCGGCGGCGTCGCGTCGGGTGGCGATGAATTTCAGCGCCGGGTAGCGCGCTTTTAATGCGCGTAGCAGCATGAAATCGCATTGGGGCCAGACCGAATGGTTTCCGTGGATGAAGCTCATCTCGGAAATGGCTGAATAATCTTGTAAAAGTGCCATTGGATCATCGTGTTCATAGAGCCCACGATAGAGCAGGTTGGCAACAAAAATGCGCCGTTTTCCGGGGCGGTCTTCTTCTTTGTCTTTTAGCCTGTGATCGGCCACCTTGTAGCCCGCTTCCTGCAAGGCACGGGCAAGCGTTGTGGTGCCGGATTTGGGCAGGCCGAGGTTTACGACTTCTAAGGTCATGGGGCGAGATCCAGTTCAGCAATCAGCGCGGCCTCAGCTGCGGTTAGCGGGGGCGTATTCTGCAGTTGCAGGCGCATGGCCTGAAATTCAGCGTGCTGCATCAGCGCGCTGCATCTGTCGCGATGGGCGTCGACACAGGCTGTATGGAGCGCGCCAATTTCGGGGTCAGATTTCAGCACATCCAGCGCCGCTGTCAGGGCGGGCAGGTGGTGCTGAATGGAGCGGTCTTCAAAGGCGGTATCATTGCGTTCGCGCCAGTAGCTGTCATCAAACTGGCGGTTTTCGCGGTTGACGTCACCACGGTCGTTTTTCACCAGATAGCTGTCGAGCGAACGCAGCGCATAGTGGTTCAGCGTGGCAAATTCGCGCGCGCCGCGGGCGGGGAATTTGCGGATGCGGCGGCTGTTTGCGGCGGTGAGAAATTTATGCGGCACCCGGCGGCCCGAGCCATCACGCCAGTCGGGCAGCTGATCAGCAGATAGATCTTTGCGCAGAAACGGGCGATGGGCACCGTAATAGCGCAGAGGGAAATCGCGGTGGATCAGGGTTTTGACCTCAATCGCGGTTTCAGCGCACCAGATGTCAGGGTTATGGCTGTGGCTGAACTGGGAAATCACCGGCTGATCCACATAGGTTTCAACACCTGCATTGGCAAAGAACTGAAAGCTGAGCGAAATCGCATGTGGGGTGTCGCAGGCCTGGATCAGATCTGGGATGCGATGGTTGCCCACGTGGATATTGAGAAACTCATCCACATCGGTGATCAGCACCCAGTCTGCGTCGCGCACAACCGCCTGCTGGCGGGCGGCTTTCAGCGCTTCCATCTGGTAGTTGCGCCCCTCAGCCGGGTTGGGGAGATGGGTGACACCGCCGCGCTGCGCCAGCGCGTTCAGCAGGTGATCGGTGCCATCGCTGCAGTCATTAGAGTAAAACAGGAAATCGGTGACACCAATCAGACGATGATAAGCGATCCATTCCAATAGGAACGGGCCTTCATTTTTTACACATGTCACAGCCGTGATGCGCATCCGGCACCCTTAACGAAATCACAAACCTGTTCCCCGGTTCTGGGGATGCCCCTAGGTGCAATGTGCAGGTGTTTGGCCTGCTGCAGCCTGAGGCTCGCCTTCTGGCACTGATGCCATTACGCGTGGATAAAGGTCAATTAGGCGTAAATCAGGACCTTGAACGGGCGCAATTGTGTTGCAGGCGCTTAATCGGCACCTGCGTCCCCATCAGTGGCGCAGGAAGCCCGCAATATCATCAAGCAGCACCTGGGTTTTACCGGAGAGTTCGCGAATTTCGGTTGCGATCACGGCAAAGCCTTTGCCCATATCGCCAATACGCGCGGCTTCGATTGAGGCGTTGAAGGCAATTAGCTGGATGTTGCGGCCTACGGATTCTGCGTCTGAAATGGCTTCCAGCATTTCTTTTTCACGATCCAGATTACGTGTCTTTTGCGTGTCCAAAAGGTTCTGGGTCATCGCGGTGAGGAAATCGGTCAGCTTGGGCTCCAGCACATAGAGGCAATGGTTGGCGAACTCAGGGTTGGGGCTGGGCAGGGAAGTGACATCGCCGTTTGCAGCTTTGATGATCTTGAGAAGCGGCTCCAACACTTCGATGCAGGCAAGGCGCTGCTCTTCGAGGATGCGGGGAAAGCTGTGCTCCAGTTTTTTCAAGAGTTCAGGCAGGCGGGTGCCAAGCATGGTATGGGCGTTCTCCAGCCGTGTGGCGGAGAGCTGAAACGTTTTCTGGGCGTTTTCGGAATTTGAAGTGTCAGACAACAGCGCCATCAGTGACAGCGCGGCGATGCGGCTGGGACCAATTGCGGTAAAAGCTGTGTTTTGAAGCTCAATTAGATTTTGCATTTTTGGTCCACCCGTCTGGAATTTAGATCCTGTCTAGGTGAGAATGGTTACCAGCTTCGTAACCGACGTAAGCAAAAAGCAAAAAACCTCCCCAAAATGAGGAGGTTTTTTGTAACGTTATCAAATAAAGCAATTCGACGGATCGTGATGCTCTATTTGGTGGGCCTTACTTGGCTGGAATGGGGCCGATCATCATGATCATCTGGCGGCCTTCCATCTTCGGCATGTTTTCAACCTTGCCGATTTCCTTGGTGTCTTCGGCGACGCGCAGCAGCAATTCACGACCCAGATTCTGGTGCGCCATTTCGCGACCACGGAAACGCAGAGTGACTTTTACCTTGTCACCCTTTTCCAGGAATTTGAAAACATTGCGCATTTTGACTTCGTAGTCATGTGTGTCCGTGTTGGGGCGGAACTTCACTTCTTTGACTTCGATGGTCTTTTGCTTTTTGCGCGCTTCGCTTTCGCGTTTTTGCTGTTCATATTTGAACTTGCCGAAATCCATGATCTTGCACACCGGTGGGGTGGCGTTGGGAGAAATCTCTACCAGATCAAGGCCTGCATCAGCAGCCATCTGCATCGCTTTTGCTGGGTGGACAACCCCGACGTTTTCCCCTTCGGCGCCAATCAGGCGAATTTCCGGGGCGCGGATGCGTTCGTTTACGCGTGGGCCGGTTTCTCTTTGGGGCGGCGCATTGTGCGGTCTGCGGGCTATGACGTCAATCCTTCTGTCATTTCAAAAAAGTGCCTGAACGCTATCGTCTGAAGGCACGTGATTCAAGTTAAATGCGGTATGACTGGCCTTTGGCTTGTTTTCAACCCATGTTTACAGTGCAATCGCTATTCTTCGTCGGCGTAAGATCGCTGAGGTTTTCAACCATGGCGGCAATGGGTGGCCGATGCCATATTTGCGCCAGATTTCCCCCTTGAGAGCTGGGCCAACAACGCTCAATTAAGCGCCATATCCGGTACTCGGATGGGTTAACGAAAGGAAGTCACGATGAAACCTGTAACACTTGTGCTGGCTGCGGCCATCGCCGCGGTCGCGGGCGTGCTTTGGTATCAGTCCCAGGAAAAAGAAACCTCTGTTGCGCCACAGGCCGAAGCGCCTGCTGAAACCACAACAGATACTACAGCTGTTGAAGAAGCGGTCGAGAGCGCGCAAGAGAGCGTTGAAGACGCAGCTGAGAGCGCAGTAGAAGCGGCATCAGACGCGGTTGAGAGCGTTCAGGAAGGCGTTGAAACAGCTGTGGAAAACGCCGCCGAGGCGGTGGAAGATGCGACCCAGAATGTGGTTGAGCAGGCAACCGAAGGTGCCGCAGCTGTTGTTGATGGGGCCGCGGATGCGGTTCAGGGCAGCGTTGAGGCGGTCACTGAAGGTGCGGCTGATGCGGTTCAGGGCGGCGTAGAGGCCGTGACCGAAGGTGCAGCGGATGCAGTTCAAAACGGTGTTGAAGCTGTGACCGAGGGTGCAGCAGACGCGGTGCAGAACGGTGTGGAGGCAGCAAGCGATGCGGTAACCTCTTCGGTCGAAGCGGTGACCGGCACAACCGAAGCTGCGACAGACGCGGCGCAGGGTGGTCTGAATTCAGCACTGTCGCTGTTGTCGCCTGAAGGGTTCAATTTCGACCAAGTGGTCGAAATGATCAACGGTTCTGACCTTGGTGCGCTGCAAAAGACCGCGCTGACCAGTGCTGTAAGCAGCGCCAAGGACAATCCAGAGCTTTTGAGCGCAGCGCTTGATCAAGTGAAGGCGGCGCTGGGTCTCTGAGTTGAGATCGGGTCAGTGATCTGAGAACGGCCCCCAAAAACATCAAGACCTCCCCGGCAACAGGGAGGTCTTTTTCTTTGTCAGTGATGTGCAGCTGCGCCGTTAGAGGATCAGTTCACCGGGCAGGCTGTCATCCATGGTTTCTTCCGGACGGAAGTGGATCACGGAGCGGATGGATTTACCGGCTTTCAGAAGATCAAAAGCGGTGTTGATATTGTCGTGGTTCATATGGTGGGTGATGTAGGGATCCACCGAAAAATCACCACGCATCCATTCATCGACCATCCCGGGCAGCTCGCTGCGGCCCTTGACGCCGCCAAAGGCGGTGCCACGCCAGACACGACCGGTGACCAGCTGGAACGGGCGGGTTGAGATTTCCTGACCAGCACCAGCAACACCGATGACAGTACATTCGCCCCAACCCTTGTGGCAGGATTCCAGCGCGGCGCGCATCAGGTCCACATTGCCGACGGCTTCAAACGTATAGTCCAGACCGCCGCCGGTCATTTCAACCAGAACTTCCTGGATCGGTTTGTCATAGTCTTTGGGGTTTACACATTCGGTGGCCCCAAGCGCCTTGGCGAGCAGGAATTTTTCCGGGTTGACATCAATGCCGATGATGCGGGACGCGCCGTTCATCACCGCGCCCTGGATCACCGCCATGCCAACCGCACCCAGACCAAAGACGGCAACGGTGGACCCCGGCTCGATCTTGGCGGTGTTGCGCACTGCGCCCATGCCGGTTGGAACCGCGCAGCCCATCACGGAGGCTTTGGACAGCGGTGCGTCTTTGGAAATCTTGGCCACTGAAATCTCGGGCAGGACAGTGTATTCCGAGAATGTAGAGGTGCCCATATAGTGCAGGATCGGCTTGCCTTTGTAAGAGAAGCGCGAGGTGCCATCGGGCATCAGGCCGCGGCCCTGCGTTTCGCGGATGGTCTGGCACAGGTTGGTCTTGCCGGACTGGATATAGCGGCAGTTCGGATCTTCCGGGATATAAAGCGGGATCACGTGGTCGCCGGGTTGAACCGAGGTTACACCTTTGCCCACTTCTTCCACAATACCGCAGCCTTCGTGGCCGAGGACGCAGGGAAACAGACCTTCGGGGTCTTGGCCTGACAGGGTGAAGACATCGGTGTGACACAGGCTGGTTGTGACGATGCGGACCAGGACTTCACCGTCCTTGGGGCCTTCAAGGTCAAGCTCTTCAATCTCAAGTGGACGGCCTGGTTCCCAGGCAATGGCGGCACGGGTTTTCATTGGATCATGCTCCCAAATCGGTTGATTTGGACTCACGTAATGTAATGTTATATCGTTACGCAAATGATTTTCATGAGACCGTGCGAATTGGCTCATATGTTTTTGCATATCCCCTCAAATGCGACATAATACGGGTGACAACCGACAGATAGTGATGCTGCCTGAAGGGCTGGCAGGTTGCCTGAGACTTGCGGCGCAGGCCGATTGTTTAGGGCTACTGCGCCTGAAAACAGCGTTCAACCACAGCTGAAACATATAAAAAGCCGGGTCGCTTATGCGCCCGGCTTTTTATTGTTTTCTGTTTTTCGAGACTTAGTCGAGGAAAGCTTTTTCCACCACGAAATGCGCAGGTTTGGAGTTTGCGCCCTCTTCGAGGCCGTAGTCCTTTTCGAACATCTCTTTCAGTTCGAGATTGAACGCCAGGTTGCCACAGATCATCGCGCGGTCTTCTTCCGGGTTCAGCGGTGGCACACCAAGATCTGCAAAGGCTTCGCCCGATTTCATCAGATCGGTGATGCGGCCCATCTTGGGGCTCTCTTCGCGGGTGGTGGTGGGGTAGTATTTGATCTTCTTATGGAAGTCCGGCCCCATCAGCTCCGCCAACAGCTCATCGTTTTTGATCTCTTCGATCAGCTGCGCGCCATAGGTCAGCTCACTCGCTTCGCGGCAGGTGTGGGTGATGATGACCTCATCATAGTCTTCATAGGTCTGTGGTTCGCGCAGCAAGGATGCAAATGGCGCAAAGCCCGTACCGGTGGCAAAGAACCAGATGCGCTTGCCCGGCAGCAGCGCATCATGCACCAGCGTGCCCACAGGTTTGGGACGCAGGATGATTTCATCACCCTCTTTGATGTGTTGCAGACGCGAGGTCAGCGGGCCGTCCTGCACTTTGATCGAATAAAATTCCATTTCCTCGGCCCAGGAGGGGGAGGCGATGGAATAGGCGCGCATGATCGGTTTTGGCTTGCCGGTTTTTTCATTGATGTCGCCCATCAGGCCGATCATCACAAATTCGCCGGAGCGAAAGCGCAGCGAGGCAGGACGTGTCACCTTGAAGGAAAACAGACGGTCGGTCCAATGTTTCACTTCGGTTACGGTCTGCGCATCGGGCAGGGTTGGGGTCTTTGGTTTTGGATCTACTGCAGCGTCGGTCACAGGTCTATCTCATGTTTGGGCGGCTATCGGCATGATGCGCCGGAGCCTTGGATTACTCTTTGATGTCGATCAGGTAAAGCACGGGCTGGAAGGCAGTGTGTGCCTTTGGGCTGGGATGACCTGTCACGCAAGTGATTGGGTTTAGTGGGGTTGCCGGTTCAGGCGCGCGCCCCAGGCCGGCTTAGCGCGCGGCCTGGCCTCCGCGCAGACGGGCCTGGTAATTGTGGCTTTTCCAGTTGGCGCGGGCAAGCCATTGTTCGGCGGGCTGACGGGTGGCGAGATCATCGCTGATTTCCACCTCATCAAAACCGGAACGGCGGGCCATTGCGTATTGATCCGCCAGCACATGGCCTTTGGCGCGCAGGCGGCCGGTGAAACCCTTCAGGCGCAATTCACGCGCGAGGGTAAAGCCACGCCCATCGGCAAAGCTTGGAAAATCCACCACAATCAGCTCAACACCGTCAAGCGCGGGGGCGTTGTCTTTCAGGTTGGCGTCAGACGCCAGCGCCACAACATTGGGGCCGTCAAAACCACCCGCCCAGTCGTCGGATGCAAAACCACTATCGGTTACAAGTACACTCATCTCTTACGCTCCTGTGCGCGTGAATTTGCCATCAACGACATGAATGCCGCATTCTTCTTTGTTGTCGCCACGCCAGCGACCGGCGCGGGGGTCTTCGCCTTCGGCAACCGGCGTGGTGCAGGGGGCACAGCCGATCGACGGATAACCCTTTGCCACCAGCGGGTGACGGGGCAGGCGGTTTTCTTCCATATAGGCGCGCACATCTTCGGGCGCCCAATGGGCCAGCGGGTTGATCTTCATCCGGCCAGTGCCTTCCTCGACCTCAAAGAAGTCAAGCGCGGCGCGGCTTCCGGCCTGAAAGCGTTTGCGCCCGGTGATCCAGCCTTCATACCCTTCCAGTGCATTTTGCAAAGGCGCAGTTTTGCGCAAGGAACAGCAGGCATCTTTGTCGCTGAAGCGCAGCGCGCCATAGGGGTCTTTTTCCGCGATGTCTTCGGCGCGGATGATACGCAGATTGCGCAGCCCCAGACGTTCGCTCACCTCCTGCTGATAAAGCAGGGTTTCGGTGAACAGCAGTTCAGTGTCGACAAAAAGCACCGGTGTCTCGGGATCGATCACCGCTGCCATATGCAACAGCACAACCGATTCCGCGCCAAAGCTCGAAACCAGAGCGATATTTCCCGCCTCGCGCAGCGCGCCCTCCATGACGGAGGTGGCAGAGTGATGCCGGTAGCGCGCATTTAGATCGGCCACCTTGTCTGCCAAGACGCGGTCTCTTTCGAGCTGCGCCTTGGTGGGTGTGTAATCCACAGATGAGAACATGTAAGCTATGCCACTTTTTTAGGGGTGTCAGGATAAAGAGCTGCCTTGAACGGCGGCATCCCAACACGGCGGAACGTCTCTAAAAAGGTTTCATCTTTACTGTCACGGACCTCGAGGTAAGCATCTACGATGCGCTCGATGGCGGGTACAATTTCATCATAGGCAAAGCCTGGACCGGTACGGGCGCCAATGGCTGCTGTCTCGGTTCCATCTCCGCCAAGGGTGATCTGGTAGTTTTCAACGCCCGCACGATCGAGGCCAAGAATACCGATGTGACCCACGTGGTGGTGACCACAGGCGTTGATGCAGCCCGAGATCTTGATCTTGAGATCACCGATCTCATGCTCAAGCTTCAGCTCATCAAAACGCAGGGCGATCTGCTGTGCCACCGGGATCGAGCGCGCGGTTGCCAGCGCGCAGTAATCCATGCCGGGGCAGGCGATGATGTCGGAAATCAGACCCACGTTTGCGGTGGCAAGCCCGGCCTCTTTCAGGGCTGCGTGAATTGCAGGCAGGTCCGATTTGTGGACATGGGGCAGGATCACGTTCTGCTCGTGGCTGATGCGCAGCTCACCATAGGCGTATTGTTCCGCCAGATCGGCCATCAGGCGCATCTGCGCCGCGGTTGCATCACCGGGGGTCTTGCCATGCGCCTTCACCGAGATGGTGACAATTGCGTGGTCCGCCTGGCGGTGTTCGGACAGGTTGGTGTCGGCCCAGGCGCGAAACACCGGGTCAGCGTCATAGGCGGCATCATAGGCGGCCACATCTGCGCTGCGGAACGCGGGCGCTTCAAAGTGGGTTTTGATGCCTTTCAGCAGTTCCTGATCGGTGCCATCAAATTCCGCGCGGCGCTGTGCAAAGGCTTCTTCCACCAATTCGCGATAGGTGTCGATGCCGTTTTCCTGCACGGTGATCTTGATGCGAGCTTTGTATTTATTGTCGCGACGGCCCAGCACGTTGTAGACGCTGACGACGGCCTCAAGATAGGGCAGCAGATCTTCCTGCGGCAGGTATTCACGCAGCACTTTGCCCACCATCGGGGTGCGGCCAAGGCCACCACCAACAATGACTTCAAAGCCGATCTTGCCGTCTTGTTCCACCATGCGCAGGCCAATGTCATGCGCTTTGGTGACGGCGCGGTCATTGGGGCTGCCGGTGATGGCGATTTTGAACTTGCGGCCAAGGAACTGGAATTCCGGGTGATCGGTCGACCACTGGCGGATCAGTTCCGCATAGGGGCGCGGATCAGTTAGCTCATCTGCGGCGGCACCGGCGAAATGATCGGCGGTGGTGTTGCGGATGGTGTTGCCTGAGGTCTGGATGGCATGCAGGCCAACTTCACCAAGGGCATCGAGCATGTCAGGGACATCCCGCAGCTTGGGCCAGTTGTACTGGATGTTCTGGCGCGTGGTAAAGTGGCCGTAGCCCTTGTCCCATTTCTCGGCCAAAAGCGCGAGGGTGCGCATCTGATCGGGGTTCAGCGTGCCATAGGGAACCGCAACCCGCAGCATATAGGCATGCAGCTGCAGATAAAGGCCGTTCATCAGGCGCAGGGGTTTGAATTCATCTTCGGTCAGCGAGCCGTCGATGCGGCGTTCGACCTGTGCACGAAACTGGGCGTTGCGCTCTGCAAGAAAGGCCGTGTCAAATTCGTTGTACTTATACATTGCTGCGGGCCTCTTGTTTGCCGTGGCTGTAGTTGGATGGGCCGGTGCGGCGGAATTCTTCGCGGAAGTGCGCAGGCTCGGGGCCGTTTTCACCTTGGGTGGCGTCGGCGAGATAGGCGCCAACAATCGAGAGATTGTCTTTTTCTGCTTCGCTCAGGCGGACGGGGGCTGCGGCTTCATCGGTGATGAGCTCAGCTTCAGACAGGTGGCGCGTCCAGCTGTTTTCCGACGTAAAGTAAATCACATCCCCTTCGAGCAGGTCGTTGGCGGTGATCACTTTTGGGGTAAAGGGGCGTGGCATTAGGCGAGCTCCATTTTCAAATCAGTCAGGGCCGCAGCGCTGTCGCGCGGCGCGAGCCCAAGCAAGGTCAGTGCAGGACCATCAAAGCTGGCATCGGCCAGATCTTTGGGGAGACGGTCCAGAGTTGTTTCAAGAACGCGCTGATCGGCGCGGGAGGCGTTTTCAACAATGGTCACAGGGGTGGCACGATCTGCGCCGTGCATGATCAGGCGACCCTGCACAAAACGGGCGGATTTCTTACCCATATAGATCGCAGCAACCTGCCCAGATTTGGCCAGCGCCGCCCAGTCGTGATTGGCAAAGCCTTTCATGTCATGGCCGGTCATAAAGCGCACAGAGGTGTTGCGCCCGCGTTGGGTCAGGCTTTGGCCAATTCCTGCCACCGCAGCCGAAGCCGCAGTGATACCAGGCACCACCTGATACGGGACGCCAGCCTGTTCGCAGGCAGTGATTTCTTCATCGAGGCGGCCAAAGATGGTGGGATCACCGGATTTCAGGCGCACCACTTTCAGACCGGCCTTGGCATGGGCAATGAGACGCGCGCAGATCTCTTCTTGGGACACCTGCGGGCCAAAGCCTTCTTTGCCGACATTTTCCAGCACGGTCTCAGCACCAGCAAGGGCGAGGATCTCGTCGCTGACCAGCCGATCAAACAAAACCACGTCTGCACTTTCGATTGCTTTGAGCGCTTTTACGGTCAAAAGATCCGGATCACCGGGACCAGAGCCAACAAAGGCAACCTGACCCGCGATAAGACATGCGCGCCCCATCCCAGTGCTGGGGGAGGTGGTGTGCGTCTGTTTCGTGTCCTGCGGCATGAATCTGGCCTCTGATGCGGTTTGACTTGGCTGTAGATATAGGAAATATTCCCCTGTGATCGCTATATGTAAGACAAAATAAGGATGAATATTCTATCCGGGCAGTGCGCCAAGTGGCTTTGTCCTGAATAGGAAGGAAAACTGGAATGACGGTGCGAATTGATGCGACAGATCGGAAAATTTTGGCGGAACTGCAGCGCGATGCGGGCCAGTCATTGGATGAAATCGCCCGCCAAGTTGGCAGTTCTAAGACCCCGGTGTGGAATCGCATCCGCAAACTAAAGGATGCGGGCGTCATCAAACAGCAGACGTTTCTGCTTGATGCTGAGGCGCTGGGCTATGAGGCGTGTTTCTTTGTGCTGATCCGCACGTCAGAACATGAGGCGGACTGGCAGGCGAAATTCCTCAAGGCGCTACAGGACCGCGCCGAAGTGCAAGAGGCGCACCGGCTGGCAGGCGATATCGACTATATTCTTAAGGTGCGGGTGCAAAATGCGCGCGCCTACGACAAATTCTATCAGGCGCTGATCTCAGAGGTGCGGGTGCATAATGTCACCGCGCTTTTGTCGATGGAGGAGATCAAATCCACCACCATGCTGCCGATGAGCAAGTGAGCCGCCTGTTATGATTTTCCCTCAGGTTCTTGGGGCGTCTTTATGGCGATTTCAGGGGCGATCCCGTGCCTGAAGGCCGCGTGATGCATCGTTTTAGCCAAAACCGTTGGACGATGGTGACGCTGTTTCTGTTGGCGGTGCTGAGCCTTAGCGTGCTGGTGTGGAGCTATGGTTTCCGCCAGGCGCTGGAGACGTTGGCGCAGCGCACCAGCGCGGATCTTGAGCTGGCGTCAGACCGGGTGACCTCGCAGTTGCAGATCTATCAGGAGCTGGCGGTGCTGATGGCCGACCATCCCGAGGTGCAAAAGCTGGCAAGTGGCACGCCCTCGGACACGGCCGAGCAGTTTTTGCGTGAAGCCGCGGATAAAACCGCGGCGCTGGATGTGTTTTATGTCAACACCCAGGGCACGACCTTTGCGCGCGGCGAAGATATTGAACTGCCGGATATTACGGAAAACGGGTTTTTTCAGCGCGCCATGCGGGGGGCCTTGGGCACGGGCTATGCGGTTTTGCCGCCCAATGCGCGCCGGGCGTATTTCTTTGCCGCGCCGGTTTTCAACGCTGGGCGCGTGCAGGGCGCGGTGGTGGTGGTGGCCGATGTCGAAGACGTAGAACAGACCTGGCGCGGCTCCTTGCCTGCGGTGTTTTTCACCAATCAGGATCGGCAGATCTTTATCTCTAACCGACCGGAACTGTTGTATTTTCAGCGTTCCGACGATGGGCAAAGGCTGTTTAACGGGCTGGGCGAAGAGGTGCCGATCCGCCTGATTTCTTTTGGCAGCCATGCGCTGTGGCGTTCAAGTTTCAGTTCATATCTGCCAGACGTAGGTTTGCATCAATCGGTTGATCTGCCGGTCATCGGGCTGGTGGGGGAAATTCTGGTGGATGTGTCACCGGTGACGCGGCTGGCGACCTTGCAGGCGGCAACCGTTATGGCGCTGTGTCTCGCATTTGGGGCGATGTTGTTTCTGGCGACCGAACGCCGCCGCGCATTGGCTGCAGCCAATCAGGAGCTGGAAGCGCGGGTAAAAGAACGCACCCAGGCGTTGACCGATACGAATATGCAGCTGCGCCGTGAGGTCAGCGAGCGCGAAGAAGCCGAAGCCGCGCTGAAACGCGCGCAGGAAGATCTGGTGCAGGCGGGCAAACTGTCGGCATTGGGGCAGATGTCCGCTGGCATCAGTCATGAGCTGAACCAGCCTTTGATGGCGATCCAGCAGTTTGCCGAAAATGGCACCGCGTTTTTGCAGCGCGGCAAAGGCGAGCGTGCGGGCGAAAACCTGGGGCGGATTGCCGATCTGGCAGCGCGGATGGCGCGGATCATCAAGAACCTGCGCGCCTTTGCCCGCAATGAAAGCGAAAACCTAGGCCGGGTTGATCTGGTGCAGGTGATCAACACCGCCGCTGAGCTGACAGAGCCGCGGTTGAAAAACGATGGTGTTACGCTGGAATGGGACGCAGGCGACTACCCCGCGCCGATCTATGCGCTGGGCGGTGAGGTGCGGCTGGGGCAGGTGTTTGTGAACCTGATCAACAACGCCGCAGATGCGATGCTGGAGCAGGACGAGCGCCTGATCCGCATCAAGATCCGGCCGGGCAGGCATCTTTCGGTTGGGGTGCGTGACATCGGGCCGGGCTTGAAAGAGCCGGAAAAAGTGTTTGATCCGTTTTATTCTACCAAAACCGTGGGCAGCTCTGAGGATGGTATGGGCCTTGGCTTGTCGATCTCATATGGGTTGGTGCAAAGTTTTGGTGGCAATATCCGGGGCACCAACACCGGGCGCGGGGCGCTGTTTACGGTGGAATTGGAATACTGGCGCGAGGAGTATGTGGCGCAATGACACGCAAGGTTCTGCTGGTGGATGATGATGCGGCCGTGCGCGAAGCGCTGGGTCAGACGCTTGAGCTGAACGATATAACCTCTTCAACTCACAGCTCTTTTGTGGCCGCGAAAGATCAGATCACGGCTGATTTTCCGGGTGTGATTATCTCTGATATCCGTATGCCGGGGCGTGATGGGTTTCACCTTTTGGAATACGCGCTTGAGATTGATCCGGATCTGCCGGTGATCTTGCTGACGGGCGAAGGTGATATTCCGATGGCGGTGCGCGCCATGTCACAAGGTGCGTTTGATTTTCTGGAAAAACCCTGTGCCTCGGCGGATTTGCTGGCGGTGCTGGAACGCGCGCTGAATACGCGCAAGCTGGTGCTGGAAAACCGCGAGCTGAAACAGACGCTAGAGCGTGGCGACGCGGCAGCGCGGATGATTTTTGGCGTCTCAGAACAGTCGCAGGATCTGCGCGCGCGGGTGCGTTCGGTTGCGTCCACGCAGGCAGAGGTCTTGGTGACAGGTGCGCCGGGCGGTGGGCTATCCAAGGTGGCGGAAGTCATTCACATCATGTCTACTGCGGCGCAGGGGCCGTTTGTGAAACAGGCGGCGCACCGTGTAACGGCGGATGATTTCCCGGCCCTGTGTAAACGTGCGGCGGGGGGCTCGCTCTATCTGGATGAGATCAAGGAACTGTCGCCTGAGGCGCAATATGCGGTGTTGGAGCTGCTGGAAAACCCGCATGATGTGCGCATCCTTGCGGGCACGACCGTGGATCTGATCGAGCAGGTGAACAGTCAGAATTTCAATGCGGATCTGTTTTACCGGTTGGATGTGATGCGGGTGCGTATTCCACCGCTGTCTGAGCGCCCGTCAGATATCCCTGATCTGTTTCGCCACTATGTTGCCCAGGCGGCAGAGCAGGCAGGCATTCAGGAGCCGGAAGTCTCTCAGGAGCATCTCGCGAGTTTGATGGCGCAGGAATGGCCCGGAAACGCGCGCTCGTTGATGTCGGCGGCCATGCGGTTTGTGCTTGGCATGCCCGAAGAAGCGGTCGAAGCTGCTGAGCTGGGATTGGCGGAACAGATGGCGCAGGTGGAGCGCTCTTTGCTGATTGCAGCACTGGGGCGGCAAAATGGACGGGCGGCGGCGGCGGCAGAGGTCTTAAAACTGCCGCGCAAGACCCTATATGACAAACTGGCGCGCTACGGGATTCGTCCCGAAGACTATCGCCGGTAGTATTGGCATCAGCGGTTTTGTGCGAAATTCCGCACAAAGCCTTTCTGAACTGTGCGGGTTTTCGCACAAGTTTATATTGCAAAGTCAATAAGTGCCCGATGCATTGATCTTATAGTATTGAAATTCATTAATAAAATCACCTTGTGACGCAAACGTAAATTGGCCGCTTGTGACGTGGAATACGATTGAACACATTACTCTCAGAGCCCGTGTCTTCTGACGTGGGAGGGATTTTTTCTGGGAGGTTACTATGAAATTCCTGACCGTTGCTGCAACTGCTGTTGCTCTGTCCACCACTGCTGGTGCGGCTCTTGCCGCCTGTGATGACGGCGAGATCGTTGCAAAATTCAGCCACGTGACCAACACCGACAAACACCCAAAAGGGATCGCTGCGTCGCTCTTGGAAAAGCGCGTCAATGAAGAAATGAACGGTGTGATGTGCATTGAGGTCTATCCGAACTCGACACTGTACAACGACAATAAAGTTCTCGAAGCAATGCTGCAGGGTGATGTCCAGCTGGCCGCGCCGTCGCTCTCCAAGTTCGAGAAGTTCACCAAACAGTTCCGCCTGTTTGACCTGCCGTTCATGTTCAAAAACATCGAAGCAGTTGACGCGTTCCAGGGCTCTGAAGCGGGTCAGTCCATGCTCGATTCCATGCAGCGCCGTGGTCTGCAAGGTCTGGCGTTCTGGCACAACGGCATGAAGCAGATGTCTGCAAACAAGCCGCTGATCTCACCCGAAGATGCGCAGGGCCTGAAGTTCCGCGTTCAATCCTCTGACGTGCTGGTTGCGCAGATGGAAGCCATTGGTGGTTCGCCCCAGAAAATGGCCTTCTCTGAGGTATACGGCGCGCTGCAGCAGGGCGTTGTGGATGGTCAGGAAAACACCTGGTCCAACATCTACGGCAAGAAGTTCTTTGAAGTGCAGGACGGTATTACAGAAACCAACCACGGTGTTCTGGACTATCTGGTTGTGACCAATGTGGACTGGCTGAACAGCCTGGATGCAGAAGTACGTGACCAGTTCCTGACCATCCTGGGCGAAGTAACCGCAACCCGTAACGCTGAATCCACCAAGGTGAACGGCGAAGCAAAAGCATCCATCATCGAAGCGGGCGGCGTTGTGCGCACATTGAATGAAGACCAGCGTTCCGTATGGCTTGAAGCGATGAAGCCTGTTTGGGATCAGTTCGCCGGTGACGTAGGCGTTGAAATGATCGAAGCAGCACAAGCTGCAAACGCTGGTTTCTAAACCAGTTTAAAAACTCCAGAGGGGCGATCAAATGCGCCCCTCTGTTTTTCTCGGTAAGCCGCTGTGCTTGCCGTAACCTTTCCTGAAAATCTGGGAGATGACTTATGTCGGGGGCACATACCGGGCCAACCGGGTTCATTGATGCAATCGAAGAGACTTTGATTGCCATTATCTTGGGGCTGATGACGGCGCTGACCTTTGCCAATGTGGTTGCGCGTTTCGCCTTTAACTCAAATATCCTTTGGGCGCTTGAGGCCACTGTGTTCCTGTTTGCCTGGTTGGTGCTGCTGGGCGCGTCTTACGCGGTCAAGAAACACTCGCACCTGGGTGTGGATGCGATCATCAACATGCTGCCTGCGGGCGCACGCAAAGTTGTTGGCCTGTTTGCGGTTGGCTGCTGTCTGGTGTTTTCGCTGCTGCTTTTGAAGGGCGCCTATGATTACTGGGCCGTGTTTGCAGATCTGCCGCCGACCTCGGGCCGCTGGTTCCCAACCGGTCTGAACGAAAGCGCGCGTTCGCAGAGCTTTTATGAAGTGCAGGATGTGCCGATGATTGGTGCCTTCCGCTTTTTGGAAGATCTGATCAACTACGGTGATGCATACGAGAAGCTGCCCAAAGTGGTGCCTTATGTTGTCCTGCCTGTTTCCATGCTGCTGTTGGTTTTGCGTTTTGCCCAGGCTGCGGTGCAGATTTTGCGCGGCGAGGCGGATCGCCTTGTTGCAAGCCACGAAGTAGAAGATGAGCTGGACGCGGTGCGCGCCCAGCGTGGGGAGCACGACTGATGGATGTAGTATTTCTATTTGGCATGGTGATTGGCCTGCTCTTGCTGGGCGTGCCGATTGCGGTCTCGCTGGGTCTCAGCTCCACGATCTTCCTGTTGATCTATTCCGACAGCTCGCTGGCCTCCGTTGCGGGCACGCTGTTTGAAGCCTTTGAAGGCCACTTTACCCTGCTGGCGATCCCGTTCTTTATTCTTGCCTCAAGCTTTATGACCACGGGTGGCGTTGCCAAACGCATCATCCGGTTCTCGATTGCCTGTGTGGGGCATCTGCCGGGTGGTCTGGCGATTGCGGGTGTCTTTGCCTGTATGCTGTTTGCCGCTTTGTCGGGCTCGTCGCCTGCAACAGTTGTGGCGATTGGCTCAATCGTGATCGCGGGCATGCGTCAGGTGGGCTATTCCAAGGAATTCGCCGCTGGTGTGATCTGTAACGCGGGCACATTGGGCATTCTGATCCCGCCTTCGATTGTGATGGTGGTTTACGCTGCTGCGGTTGAAGTGTCTGTGGGCCGGATGTTCCTTGCCGGTGTTATTCCGGGTCTGCTGGCTGGTCTGTTCCTGATGGTCACCATCTACGTGATGGCCAAGGTCAAGAACCTGCCCAAAGGCGAATGGAAAGGCTGGGGTGAAGTCCTTGCTTCTGCGCGCGACGCAGGCTGGGGGCTGTTCCTGATCGTGATCATTCTGGGCGGCATCTACGGTGGTATCTTTACCCCAACCGAGGCTGCAGCGGTTGCAGCGGTCTATGCCTTCTTTATTGCGAGCTTTGTCTACAAAGACATGGGTCCGCTCAGCAATGGCGAAGATGCACCAAAGATTCCTTTGCTGAAAAAGCCATTGGCTCTGGTGACTGCATTCTTCCACCCCGATACCAAACACACGCTGTTTGAAGCGGGTAAACTGACCGTCACCTTGCTGTTCGTGATCGCCAACGCGCTGATCCTGAAACACGTGCTGACCGATGAACAGGTGCCGCAGCATATCGCCAATGCAATGCTGTCTGCGGGCTTTGGTCCGGTGATGTTCCTGATCGTTGTAAACGTGATCCTGCTGATCGGTGGTCAGTTCATGGAGCCGTCGGGCCTGCTCGTGATTGTGGCACCCCTGGTGTTCCCGATTGCAATCGAGCTGGGCATTGATCCGATCCACCTTGGTATCATCATGGTTGTGAACATGGAGATCGGTATGATCACCCCGCCGGTTGGTCTGAACCTCTTTGTGACCTCGGGTGTTGCAGGCATGCCGATGATGGCAGTGGTACGCGCGGCGCTTCCGTTCCTTGCAGTGCTGTTTGTGTTCCTGATCCTCATCACCTATGTGCCGGCAATTTCGACCTTCTTGCCGAACCACTTTATGGGGCCAGAGATCATAACCAAATAGAAAAACCCCGCCGGATCTAACCGGCGGGGCCTATTCAAGACTAAGGCGCCCTCTTGCAAGGGCGCCTTTTTTTATGCCTTAGGAGGCGGCAAGCGCGGCGGCGATTGGGGCGAAATCTGCTGCTTTGAGGCTGGCCCCCCCCACAAGCGCGCCGTCCACATTGCTGACCGCAAAAATCTCAGCCGCGTTGCCCGGCTTGACCGAGCCACCATAAAGCAGCGGGATGGCATTGCCGGTCTCGGCCCCAAAGCGCGCCACCAGTTCTGCGCGCAGGAAATCATGCACCTCGCCGATTTGTTCCAGCGTGGGCACTTTGCCGGTGCCAATGGCCCAGACCGGTTCATAGGCCACAACGGTGTTTTCGCCGGTGATCCCATCGGGCAGGGAGCCTGTGAGCTGGCTGCCAACAACCTTGAGCGTGTCACCCGCTTCGCGTTCATCCAGAGTTTCGCCAATGCAGACAACGGCCTGCAGGCCCGCGTCTTGTGCGGCCTCGGTCTTGGCGCGCACGGTGATGTCGCTTTCACCGTGATCTGTACGACGTTCCGAATGGCCAAGGATCACCGCCGCAGCGCCTGCGTCTTTCAGCATCTCGGCGCTGGTGTCACCGGTGTGGGCGCCGGATGTGGCCGCGTGGCAATCCTGCCCGCCAATGGAGAGCTTGGCATCTGCCGCAGTCTCGGCCGCTGCCGCGACCAAAGTGGCCGGGGGGCAGATCAGCACGTCTACATCCGTTGTGGCGGTTGCCTCTGCGATGGCTTTCAGCTCAGCCAGAGCTGCTCGTGTGCCATTCATTTTCCAATTGCCAGCCGCAAGTTTACGCGCCATGTCGGATATTCTCCATTACCGGTTACTTGCCTGACGGGATAGCACTGCCACGGCGCGGAAACAATTGCGCTGATGGCGGTTCTCTCTGGTGTGGTTTGCAATCGGGCGCTATGAGGGCCTAACCCTTTGGCAGCCGATGCGCGCACCTCAAGAATGGGTGCGTCTATGCTGCAAGATAGGCGAAATTGGCGTTCTGACCATTTTTAACACCGGGCTGGATGCAGACCACAACGGGCCGGAGACGGCCGCGTATCGCAGTTTTTCACCGCATCATCATCGGTCAAAGCGGCAGTGGATCTGGCTAAAACCGGATTGAACCGGGGCGAGCTTATTCGTGGCCCGGAACATTAAAGCTGATGGATTCGCCACAGCCGCAGGCCTCAGCCACATTGGGGTTGTTGAACTTGAAGCTCGATTCCAGCAGGGAAACCTCATAGTCGATTTCGGTGCCGAACAGGAACATCTGCGCCATTGGGGCAATCATCACCCGCGCGCCATCCTGTTCGATCACCTCATCATTGGGATCGGCCTCATCCACATATTCCATGGTATATTCCATGCCCGCGCAGCCACCTTTTTTGATGCCGATGCGCAGGCCTGCGCGACCGTCTTTTTCCATCAACTTGGAAATCTGCTTCACCGCACGCGGTGTTATGGTTACGGCCTGCTTGCCGGGAATACCAAACATATGTGTCTCCACCTTGGACCTAGCGCATATCTAGGAACGGGCAGCTAAAGGTTCAAGTCAATGGAACGTTACATAAAGCCCAATTCAAGCCGGGCTTCATCAGACATCATGTCCATGCCCCAGGGCGGCTCCCACACCAGTTCGACATCAACCGATTTTACCCCGCCAACAGCAGAGACCGCATCCACGATCCAGCCCGGCATTTCACCGGCAACAGGGCAGCCCGGTGCGGTCAGGGTCATAATGACTTTGACGTCGTTTTCATCTGAGATCTCAATCGTGTAGATCAAACCAAGGTCATAGATGTTGACCGGGATCTCCGGGTCATAAATCGAACGACAGGCAGCCACGATCTGTTCATACAGATCATGGTTCACCGAGGAGGGTGCAATCAGTGGTGTGCCTTCAAGCGGTTCGGATGTGTCGGTCATGGAAGCCCCAAATTTATTCGCCTGACTATATAGATAACCTTGCAGCAGCCGTCCAGTAGCAGGCCTTCATATCAAAGATCCCAAAAAGGCGGCATATTGGCAACCTGAGTATTGCCAATATGTGACTGTTTTAGTCGTTTATATCGTGATCGAAGTGTTTGACCTGCCCGGTTGGCAGCGAAAACAGACGATGCAGCGCCAGCCATGCCGCCAGCGACAGGCTCGCAAACAGCAAAAGCATCAGCGTTGGCGCCAGAGAGAACCCCGGCACCACAAGGATCAGGGCGGCGATCACCCCGGCGCCAATGCCAAAGCCAAGCGCGATGAAACCGGGCAGTAGTACTTCAAGGATCACCAGCACAAGCGCGGCGATGCCCCAGACCCACCAGACCAGCCAGAAATTATCGATCACTATCTAACCCCTTTCAGCAGTTTGAACGCATCGCCAAAGGCTTCGAGCGCCTGTGCGGGCACCACGATGGTCTGTTTGCCCTCGCCCTGACCAAGTGCTGTGAGCGATTCCACCTGTTTCAGCGCCACCTGATATTGCGCTGCTTCAATGCCGTTTTCCTTGATCGCCTTGGCCACAACCTCGGTTGCATAGGCTTCGGCTTCGGCCTCGATCCGGCGCGCCTTGGCGCTTTGCTCGGCGGCGTAAAGTTCGGCATCCGCTGCAAGCTCGACTGAACGTTTCTGCCCCTCGGCCTCGGTCACCTGGGCGCGGCGCGCGCGTTCCGCATTGAGCTGCTGCAGCATGGCGTCACGAGTGGCCTGATCAAGGTTCACATCTAGGATCTCGGCGCGGGTGACTTCAATTCCCCAATCGTCCACCGCGTCTTCAACGCTTTCCTGAATGCGTGAGATCAGCTGGGCGCGGTTGGATTGTACCTCATCCAGGTCCATTTTACCAATTTCGGCCCGCACAATACCAGCAACGGTGGTTGCGATTGCACCATCCACGTCGCGGATCCGGTAAACGGTCTTTTCCGGTTCAAGGATGCGGTAAAACACCGAGGTGTCGATCTGTACCAGAACGTTGTCTTTGGTGATTGCGTCCTGGGTGGCGTTGGGCAGCTGGCGTTCCAGGATCGAAATCTTATGGGCGACATTGTCGAGAAACGGCACGATGAAGTTGATACCTGGCCCAAGCACCGCATGCAGACGGCCAAAGCGCTCAACCACATATTTCTGCGATTGCGGCACGATTTTGATGCCGCGGAAGATAATGATGACGATCAGAGTCGCCGCCACAAGGAAAACGATGTTTTGTGACAATAGGTCGAGGATTAACTGCTCCATCGGAGACCTCCTAAGGTGTCAAGCCGCCTTGGCGACACCGCAATAAATGATGCGTAATGCGCCTTTTATATAGGCGGCGGGTGGCTTTGGTGCAATTGTGTTGGCTTGGCAAAGGCTGAAGTTCTGCGTAAAGGAACGGCTCACAGCGTCACAAGGTGGATGAGATGGCACAGAAATTTAGTTTTGAGCTGAAAGCAACGGATGGCAGAGCGCGTACCGGTGTGATTTCAACCCCGCGTGGCGAAATCCGTACCCCTGCGTTTATGCCGGTTGGCACCGCCGCCACCGTCAAGGCGATGATGCCCGAAAGCGTGCGCGCAACCGGTGCAGATATCCTACTGGGCAATACCTATCACCTGATGCTGCGCCCCACCGCCGAGCGGATTGACCGTTTGGGTGGCTTGCACAAATTCATGAACTGGGAGCGCCCGATCCTGACCGACAGCGGCGGGTTTCAGGTGATGTCACTTGCGGGTCTGCGCAAGCTGACCGAACACGGCGTGACGTTTAAATCCCATATTGATGGCTCCAAACATGAGCTGACGCCGGAACGCTCCATGGAAATCCAGCGGCTTTTGGGCTCGGATATTGTGATGTGTTTTGATGAATGCCCGGCGCTGCCAGCAGACCGGGATCGCATTGCTGAAAGTATGCGCCTGTCGATGCGGTGGGCCGAACGTTCACGCGAGGCCTTTGGCGACCGGCCGGGGCATGCGCTGTTTGGCATTATGCAGGGCGGGCTTGAGCAGGATCTGCGCGAAGAAAGTGCCGAGGCGCTGAAAAAGATCGGCTTTGAAGGCTACGCCATTGGTGGCCTTGCAGTGGGCGAGGGGCAGGAGGCGATGTTTGGTTGCCTCGACTATGCGCCTGAATTCCTGCCAGTGGACAAACCGCGCTATCTGATGGGCGTGGGCAAGCCCGATGATATTGTGGGGGCCGTAAAACGCGGCATCGATATGATGGATTGTGTGCTGCCGTCGCGATCTGGCCGCACTGGGCAGGCCTTTACCCGCCACGGAGTGGTCAACATCAAAAACGCGCGTCACGCCGATGATCCGCGTCCGCTGGATGAAGCAAACTCAAGCCCCAGCCGCAACTATTCGCGCGCCTATCTGCACCATGTGTTCCGTTCAAATGAAATGATCGCGGGGATGCTGTTGACCTGGCACAACCTTCATTATTTCCAGATGATCATGCAGGAGATGCGTGATGCTATCGCCGCAGGCAGCTTTGACGCCTGGGAGCAGGAGTTCCACGCCATGCGGGCGCAGGGCGACATTGATCCGCTGTAAGTCTTAAGCCGGGAATGGCTCCTCGGCGTAGCGTTGCCTGCCTCTGCGCGACTATTCTTGGCGAGTATTGTGGGTTTGGGATTGCAGCGCAAACACGGAAAATCTGTTTGATTTGAGATCTACAGATGTCGCGAAAATATAACAGCCGCTCTTGATCAAAGGGCGGCTTTTTTCTTTCGTCACGTAGGAAAGCTGCGTGCTGTTTCTAAGGATGCAAGCTTGTGAAAGTGGCGATTTGAAATGTTGGAAACTATAAACAAACTGTTTCTAACGTTGATATGTTAACTTTTAAAATTGTTTTATCATATTTGCGTGATAATAAAATTACTGTGAGCATGGCGCCAGTTTCTGTTGGCGTTTGGTATCAGGTAATGTGAATAGAGTGACGTAATGAAGAAAATTATTTTTTCCGCCCTTGCTGCTTTGACGATTGCTACAGGAAGCACACAGGCCGCAACACTATTGGCGGATGGCACCTATAGCGCTCCAAATGATCTTACCCGCGTTCAGGAGGGCAGCACGGTCTATGAGTTTTTGGAGCTGCCCAACACGCTTGGCATGACAGCGGCTGTTGCGCAAAGCACTTTTTCTGCGGATGGATTTGTGTTTGCTGGATTTAGCCATGTCAACCACTTGCTTGAGGCCTTTGGGTTCTCTGGGGTGACATTGCCCGCGTTAGGGACATACCAGACGCTGGGGGCAGGAGATGCAGCCGGGTTTGCCGAGCGGCTTTATAGCGCGCATCCGACCCGCCCTTACATTCTTGCTGGATTTCAAAACGACTTGGGGGATCCTGTGCATATTTGTATTTCAGGCTCGGGATCCTGCGGGTTGGATTCTGGTGAGATTGCGAATTTCCCCAATCTTCTGGATGGGAACCCCAATTCCAACGTGTTGATGGTGCGTGAAGCCGCGGTTGCCCCTGTGCCGCTTCCCGCCACTGCGTTGTTGTTGGCAGGTGGACTGGCTGGATTTGGTGCGTTGCGCAGAGCGCGCAAAGTCTAAACTTACTGCTTAAAGAGTGAACGGTGAGCCGCTCCTATCTGGGGCGGCTTTATTTTGTGGGTATATGTTACGTGCATCATGGCGGTTTAAAGCTTTGATCACCTTATCACCAAAACCCCCTTGTGGTCGGCTGGCGCAGGGGGCAATGTGGCTGCCAAAGCAAGCGGTGGGTTGAAAACCAACTGTAGCCAGACCAAATTAAAAGATCCAAAGAGGAGACGGCGGGGGTTGCCGCTAGCCGGGGCCGGGCCGTCTTGCCAAATAAAGGACCGAGTATGCAAGAGCCACTCAATTCCTCCTATCCTGTTCTGCCGCTGCGCGACATTGTGGTGTTTCCACATATGATCGTGCCGTTGTTTGTCGGTCGCGACAAATCGGTGCGCGCGCTGGAAGAGGTGATGGCGGATGACAAACAGATCCTGCTGTCCAGCCAGGTTGATCCGTCTGAAGACGATCCCGAAGCCGATGGCATCTATGAAGTTGGCGTGCTCGCCAATGTGTTGCAGCTGCTGAAACTGCCCGACGGCACCGTTAAGGTGCTGGTCGAAGGTCAGGCGCGGGTGCGCATTACCGAATATTTGGAAAATGAAAATTTCTTTGAAGCCCGTGTTGAGGCGCTGACTGAAATTCCGGGTGACATGACCACAACCGAAGCGCTGGTGCGCACGGTTGGTGATGAGTTTGAGCGCTACGCCAAAGTGCGCAAAAACATCCCCGAAGAGGCGCTTGCGGCCGTGGGTGAAACCGGTGAAGCCGCCAAGCTTGCGGATCTGGTTTCTGGCCATCTGGGCATTGAGGTTGATCGCAAGCAGGAGCTTTTGGAAACGCTTTCTGTCAGCGAACGCCTTGAGAAGGTCTACGGGCTGATGCAGGGGGAGATGTCGGTTCTGCAGGTCGAGAAAAAGATCAAGACCCGCGTCAAATCCCAGATGGAGAAGACCCAGCGCGAATATTACCTGAATGAGCAGATGAAGGCCATTCAGAAGGAGCTGGGCGATGGCGAAGAAGGGGCCGGCGAAGTTGCCGAACTGGAAGAGAAAATCGCCGCAACCAAGCTTTCAAAAGAAGCGCGCGAAAAGGCCGATGCTGAGCTGAAGAAGCTCAAGAACATGTCGCCCATGTCGGCCGAGGCCACAGTTGTGCGCAACTATCTTGACTGGATGCTGTCGATCCCGTGGGGCACCAAATCCCGTGTCAAAAAGGATCTGGGCCGCGCACAGGAAATCCTCGATCAGGATCACTATGGTCTGGATAAGGTCAAAGAGCGCATCGTTGAGTATCTTGCGGTGCAGCAGCGTTCGGCCAAGCTCAAAGGACCGATCCTGTGCCTTGTTGGCCCTCCGGGTGTTGGTAAAACCTCGCTTGGTAAATCGGTTGCCAAGGCCACTGGCCGTGAGTTTATCCGCATTGCTCTGGGTGGTGTGCGTGACGAAAGCGAAATTCGCGGTCACCGCCGGACTTACATCGGCTCTATGCCCGGTAAGATCATTCAGGCGCTGAAAAAGGCCAAAACCACCAACCCGCTGATCCTGCTCGATGAAATCGACAAGATGGGTCAGGATTTTCGCGGTGATCCGGCGTCAGCGATGCTGGAGGTTCTGGACCCGGAACAGAACAACACCTTTATGGATCACTACCTTGAGGTGGAATATGATCTGTCAAACGTGATGTTTTTGACCACCTCCAACAGCTACAACATGCCGGGGCCGCTGATGGACCGGATGGAGATCATTCCGCTGTCGGGCTATACCGAGGATGAAAAGCGTGAGATTGCCAAACAGCACCTGATTGGCAAGCAGGTCAAAAACCACGGTCTTAAGGCCAAGGAATTTGAGCTGAAAGAAGAGGCGCTGAACGATATCATCCGCACCTATACCCGCGAGGCTGGTGTGCGTAACCTTGAGCGTGAGATCGCCAAAGTTGCCCGTAAATCCTTGACCAAGATCGTCAAGAAAGAAGCTGAAAGCGTCACCGTGACGCCGGACAATCTGGATGAATTCCTTGGCGTGCCGAAATACCGCTTTGGTCTGGCCGAAAAGGAAGATCAGGTTGGTGTGGTTACAGGCCTTGCCTATACCTCGGTTGGCGGCGAGCTCCTGTCGATCGAGGCACTGCGCCTGCCCGGTAAGGGTCGGATGAAAACCACCGGTAAGCTCGGCGATGTGATGAAGGAGTCGATTGAGGCTGCCTCATCGTATGTGCGCTCCATTTCGCCACAGATCGGGGTGAAACCGCCGCGTTTTGACAAATGGGATATCCACGTGCACGTGCCCGAAGGGGCAACTCCCAAAGACGGCCCAAGCGCGGGTTTGGCCATGGTGACATCGATTGTGTCGGTGTTGACGCAGATCCCCGTGCGCAAAGATATCGCCATGACCGGCGAGGTCACGCTGCGCGGCAATGCGTTGGCAATCGGTGGTCTGAAGGAGAAACTTCTGGCGGCGCTGCGCGGTGGTATCAAAACCGTGCTGATCCCGGAAGAAAACGCCAAAGATCTGCCGGAAATCCCGGACAACGTCAAAGAAGGCCTGGAAATCATCACGGTCAGCCACGTTTCAGAAGTGTTGAAACATGCGCTGGTGGCAACACCAACGGCCATCGAATGGGATGAAGAGGCAGAAGAAGCTGCTGCAGCCAAAGCCGCGCTGGAAAACAAAGGCACAGGGGCGGGCGCAACTGCGCATTAAGCCTCTGGATGTGTGAGTAGAAATAAAGGGCGGCCACTGGCCGCCCTTTTTAGGTGTCCTATCGTTATGTAGGCAGCCTTTAACGGCGTTTATTTTCCCCAACTGGACATTATTGGCGCGCAGGCAAAGCGGGCTTTGCCTGCGCGCGGGCGCCTCATAAGGCACGGGTGCAAGCGGATCAAGCCGCTTGTTCTGAGATCTTTGTTTGTACCGCTTTCGTGGCAACATCGGCCGGGCTGATGTTGGCGGCGGCGGCCTGATTGAGGATGGATTTCAAGGTCACATCCAGTGCCGCGAGTTTTTCACTTACAAATCCTTCGCGATCAGAAATTTGCTGGATCTCGGTAGCGACGTTGATGATGCCACCGCCATTGGCAACAAAATCGGGCGCATAGAGAATGCCTTTGGCGTGCAGGGCTGCGCCATCTGCGGCTGTGGCCAGCTGGTTGTTTGCACCACCGGCAACAACGCTGACTTTTAGCTGTGCAATGGTGATCTCATTCAAGATGCCGCCGATTGCGCAGGGCGCAAAGATATCGGCCTCCACGCCGTAGATCGCATCAATCGCAACGGCCTTTGCGCCAAAGGTTTCAACGGCGCGGCTGACGCGATCGGCAACAGTGTCGGTGACGATCAGCTTTGCGCCCGCGTCATGCAGAAATTCACACAGATACCAACCCACATGGCCAAGACCCTGAACCGAAACACGCACATCTTGCAGCGTGTCCGTGCCGTGACGATGTGCCCAGGTGGTTTTGATCGCGTTGAAAATACCACGCGCGGTGATCGGGGAGGGGTCGCCGCTGGCAAATTCGCCATTGGGAAGACCAGCCACAAATTTGGTTTCCTCGGCTAGAATGGCCATATCTGTTGGGCTCATGCCCATGTCTTCGGCGGTGTAATAGCGCCCTTCAAGCGATTGGATTGCGCGGGCAAAGGCACGCAGCAGATCCGGTGTTTTTTCCGTGGAAGGATTGCCAATGATCACAGCCTTACCGCCACCAAGGCTAAGACCTGCGGCAGCGTTTTTATAGGTCATGCCTTCGCTCAGCCGCATCACATCTTTCAGGGCGGCTTCGGCGCTGTCATAGGGGCGCATGCGCAGACCACCCGCCGCCGGGCCCAGTCGAGTCGAATGGATGGCAATAAACCCGTGCAGACCACAGTCTTGATCGCGCACCTCATAGATGGCTTCATGGCTGGTGCTTGGGACTTCGGTAACGTTCATTTTGCTCTCCTGGGGTGGACGTCGCACCACTTTATTTGGATTTCAGGAGTGGATGTCTCCAAATTTACGCTTATTTCCGCACTGGATTAGAGTATTCTGGTGAAATATCGGGATTGATTAGGGGAAACCGGCGTGGATTTGATTGACGGTAAGATTTTGACTGCCTTGCAGGAGAACGGTCGCATCACCATGGCCGAGCTTGCGGAGCAGGTGGGGCTGTCGCCAACACCCTGTGCGCGCCGGGTGAGCGCGCTGGAAGATCAGGGGGTGATCGAAGGGTATGGCGCGCGCATCAATCAGGAAAAACTGGGGCTGACGGTTTCCATCTTTATTGAGGTCGAGCTTGATCAGCAGACATCACAGGCGCTCTTGGCGTTTGAAGCTGCGGTGCGCCCATTTCCGCAGGTGATGGAATGCCATTTGATGACGGGAACACGGGATGTGCTGCTGCGGGTGGTGGCGCGCGATCTCAATCATTTTGACCGGTTTCTGGAAGAGCAGCTGATGCGAGTGCCGGGGATCCGCAACACGCGATCAAGCTTTTCACTGCGCACAATGATCCGCCGCAACAGCCTGCCGGGACTTTGAAAAAACTCTATTTTGCGTTTTGTCAAAAAAACTGCAAATGAGCCCTTGCGCTCCTCTGTGCTATTCTTTAAATCCGCCTTCACCGGGTCGTTAGCTCAGTTGGTAGAGCGCTTCGTTTACACCGAAGATGTCGGGAGTTCGAGCCTCTCACGACCCACCATTTATCATTGAAAACATGGCTCTACCAAGATTGCGCGCGTGGATCGCGGGAATGTCTTTGCCTTTGTATACGTGAATGGTTACCTCTGATTTCAGCAGTGAAAGAGGTGTGATATGGCGCGTTTTCCCAAGATCTGGTTTCTTCGCCACGGGCAGACAGAATGGAATGCTGAACATCGCATTCAGGGCCAGCTGGAATCAGATCTGACGGATCTTGGCCGGGCACAGGCCCAAAGCCAGGCCGCGCTGATTGCACCGATTTTAGCCGCCCATCAACCGCCCTGTCTGGTCTCGCCGTTGCGGCGGGCGCAAGATACTGCAAAGATTGCGCTGCAAGGCTACCCTTTTGTAACTGAGCCTAAATTGATGGAAGTGCAGGCGGGCCTCTTTCAGGGGCAAACGCTGGATGAGATCGCCCAGAGCCACCCAGAAGTTCGCACAGCAGCCCCGCAAGCGCTGGATCTGTTTTGCGCAGCCCCCGAAGGCGAAGGATTTGATGCGTTTTATGATCGCGTGCATGCAGTGCTCAGCGCGCTGGAATGTCCCACGGTGATTGTGGCGCATGGTCTTTTGGGGCAGGTGCTGCGCGGCATTATCTGCGGCTTGGATCGTGCCGATATGGCTGCGCTGCCCAATGAGCAGGGCTGTATCTATGTGCTGGAAAACGGTCAGGAAACTTTGATGCGGGCCAAGTGAAGTTTTTTCGAAAAAACTGCAAATGATCTCTTGCGCTCCTCTGCGCTATTCTTTAAATCCGCCTTCACCGGGTCGTTAGCTCAGTTGGTAGAGCGCTTCGTTTACACCGAAGATGTCGGGAGTTCGAGCCTCTCACGACCCACCATTTATCCTTTAAATGTACAGCTCTACCATCGATGTCAGCATGATTTGCTGGTGTTGTTTGGTTTTGGTTTTCCGGCAATCTTATGCGGAAAACAGTGGTTGTACGTTTGGGGTGAAATCACCGCGAGAGCGACAAGTTGTTGGATTGACCCGCGCGCAGACAAGACGCAGGTTGGATCTATGACTATGCCATTGACGATCACCACACTCCCGCGCCCTTTTGATGCAGATCTCGCTGTCGAGACTGTCTCGTTGTTGCCCTGGCTGACACCTGAACAGGCTGAATTGATTTCAGGTGTTGCAGGCAGCAGCCCCTATCTCAACAATCTGATCCAGCAGGAGCGGGAATGGCTGCCGCAGGCATTCGCCGATCCAAGCGGGGCACTGAAACAGGTGTTTCAGGATTGCCGCAATTGTGCGCCGGACCAGCTGAAACCGGGGCTTAGGCAGGCCAAGCGCCGGGTGGCTTTGCTGACGGCGCTGTGTGATTTGGCCGGCCATTGGCCGCTGGAGCAGGTCACAGCGGCGCTTACGGATTTTGGCGCGCTCTCTGTTGATGTGGCGATCAAGGCCGAACTGGCGCGGTTGATCGCTCGCAACAAACTGCCCGGCCAAAGCGAAGCTGACCTTGACGTGGCTGCGGGGCTTAGCGTGCTGGCCATGGGCAAGATGGGTGCGCATGAGCTGAACTACAGCTCAGATATTGATCTGATCTGCCTGTTTGACGAAACCCGCTATGATCCGGATGACTTTTTTGAGGTACGTCAGGCCATGGTGCGTGCCACCCGCAATATGTGCGGAGTGCTGAGCGATAAAACCGCTGATGGCTATGTGTTTCGAACCGATCTGCGCCTGCGTCCGGACCCTGCGGTGACACCTGTCTGTGTCGCAATGGAGGCGGCGGAGCGGTATTACGAAAGCCTCGGGCGCACCTGGGAGCGGGCCGCTTATATCAAAGCACGCGCCTGCGCTGGTGATATTGCCGCTGGTGAGCGGTTCTTGAAAACACTGCGTCCGTTTGTTTGGCGGCGGCATCTGGATTTTGTGGCCATTCAAGATGCCCATGATATGCGTCTGCGCATCCGCGAAAACAAAGGCACCTTTGGCGCGATTGAGGTGCCCGGCCATGATATGAAACTGGGGCAGGGCGGCATTCGCGAGATTGAGTTCTTCACCCAGACGCGACAGCTGATTGCCGGGGGGCGTGATCCGGATCTGCGCCATCGCGGCACGGTACCGGGGTTGGCGGCACTGGCTGAAAAGGGCTGGTTGCCAAAAGACACCGCAGATGCGCTGAGCGCGCATTACCGGGCCCATCGCATGGTCGAGCACCGCATACAGATGGTGCATGATGCACAGACCCACAGAATGCCGAAATCAGAAGATGGTCTGGCACGTGTCGCCTGCCTGATGGGGATGGATGTGGCGCAGATGCAGGCCGAGGTAAAAGAGCGGCTGCTGAATGTGCGTGAACTGGCGGATGGTTTTTTTGCACCGGAAAACAACGGCCACAGCGCTGCAGAGGCACCTGCGGTAGAGTTTGATCAAGAGGTGATCGACCGCTGGCGCAGCTATCCTGCGCTCAGATCGGAACGTGGTGCGCAGATTTTTGAACGGCTGAAACCTGAACTCCTGTCGCGTCTGGCAAAGGCGGCAGAGCCGGGTGAAGCGCTTTTGGCGCTGGATGGATTTCTAAAGGGACTGCCTGCTGGGGTGCAATTGTTTGCCCTGTTTGAGGCCAACCCGCAGCTGATCGATCTGCTGATTGATATTGTGGGCACGTCGCGGGATCTGGCGGGCTATCTGTCGCGCAATGCATCGGTCTTTGATGCGGTGATTGGCGGCGGCTTCTTTGATGCGTGGCCCGGTGCGCAGGCTCTGCTGCTTGAGCTGGAAAAAAGCCTTGAAGCAGAGGGCGATTATGAAAGCAAACTCGATCGTGCCCGTGCCTGGACCAAAGACTGGAGTTTCCGCATTGGGGTGCACCATCTGCGCGGATTGATCACGGGTGCCGAGGCGGGGCAGCACTACGCTGAGCTTGCTTCAAGCGTGATCGCAGCACTTGCGCCCGTTGTGGTTGAACAATTTGCCACCAAACACGGCACGCCGCCAGGGCGCGGACTTGCAGTGTTGGGAATGGGGTCGCTGGGCGCGCTACAGATGAATGCAAAATCGGATCTGGATCTTATTGTGATCTATGATCCGGCAGATCAGGAAAGTTCAGACGGCAAGCGACCGCTGGCGAGCCGTGCCTATTATGCGCGTCTCACGCAGGCATTGATTACCGCATTGACGGCTCCGATGGCGCAGGGGCGGCTGTATGAGGTGGACATGCGTCTGCGCCCGTCAGGCACGCAGGGGCCGGTGGCCACCAGCCTTGCCGCTTTTGACAATTATCAGAACACCCAGGCCTGGGTGTGGGAGCATCTGGCACTGGTGCGCGCCCGCCCGTTGGCCGGGGATACGGAGCTTATGCGCGATATTGCGGCTATTCGCAGTGACGTGCTGCAAGCGCCTAAAGAGACAGGGAAAATCCTGCACGATGTGGCCGAGATGCGGGCGCGGCTTGCTGCAGCGAAACCCCCGGCAGGGCCGCTTGATGTTAAAAACGGCGCCGGGCGCATGGTTGATATTGAACTCATGTCTCAAGCCGGGGCGCTTTTGTCTGGGCACGATAGCACCGGGCTTGCAGCGGGGCTTGAGGCCGGTGTTGAGGCTGGGATTTTGAACGTGGCGCAGGCCGCAACGCTCAAAGACAGCTATAGGCTCTACCGCGAAGTGCAGATGGCGGCCCGGCTGCTCAGTGATAAACCGCTTGTAGATGCGGAAATGGGCGAGGGTGCAGCGGCATTCCTGTGTCGCGCTAGCGGCTATGATGATCTTTCGGGTTTGATTTTGGCGCTTGACACAGCCTATGCAGCCTGCGCTGAAATTGCACAAACAGTTCTGGATCAGCGGGAGGAACAATGACCACGAACTTAAATACCGATTCCGGTCGCATAGATCCCAAAGGTTTGATCCGTGAATCCTTTCGCATCGAAGGCATTGACGCTTCACAATGCCGTAGCATTTTTGTCGACTGGGCCCTAAGCCTGCCAGATGGGGTGGACAATAAAGACGCGTTGCAGGTCTTGTTTGATCAATATCAGGCTGACAATCCCGACCACCCGATGACCGAGGTCATGCGCGCCGGGCTGACCGAGATGGTTGCCCCCAAGCGTCGTGGCGGCTGGCGCAGCCGTAATCGCCCCAATATGCAATAAAAGCACCGGAAAGGAGGCGCATCACAATGGCCTCTTTTCCTGCGCGACGCATCTGTCTATGAGGGGTTTATGACAAGCCCATCCGACACGACGACCCGCCCTCGTATCCGACTAAAGCCAAAAGCCAATGCGCGCGCTCTGCGTCATGGCTTTCCATGGGTATATTCCAATGAGCTGGTGACAGACCGGCGCACGCGCAAACTTGCGCCTGGCACTTTGGCTGTGCTTGAAGATGAAGCAATGCGCCCTCTGGGTCTTGTCGCGGTGAACCCCGACAGCAAGATCATTGCACGGATGCTGGATCGCGACCCGGATGCAGAAATTTGCCAAAGCTGGTTTGCCCAGCGGATCACGCATGCGCTTGAACTGCGTGAACAGCTTTATGATGCACCGTTTTACCGCTTGATCCACGCCGAGGCCGATGGGCTTCCGGGGGTGATCATCGACCGGTTTGGCGACACCTGCGTGGTGCAGCCGAATGCTGCCTGGGCCGATACCCATGTGGAGGCGCTGGCAGCCGCATTGGCCGAGGTTACCGGCTGCAGCAATATTTTGAAAAACGCCTCTGGGCGCACGCGCGGGCTCGAAGGGCTTGATGACCAAAACGCGGTCTTGTGTGGCGAAGCCCCATCCGCGCCTTTGCCTGTGGTGATGAACGGTGCCACCTATATGGCTGATCTGACCGGCGGGCAGAAAACCGGCCTGTTCTTTGATCAGCGTGAAAACCACGGTGTTGCTGCGCGACTGGTCAAGCCGGGTGCAAAAGTGCTGGATGTGTTTTCCCATGTGGGTGGTTTTGGTCTGGCGATGCTGGCGGGCGGCGCTGAGGCTGCGACCTGTGTTGATGGCTCTGCTGCGGCGCTTGAATTGGCAAAAGCCGGGGCTGAAGCCAGCGGCAAGCAGGATCTGCTGACCACCCGGCAGGGGGATGCGTTTGATGTGCTTGCAGCCCTTGCTGAGGAAGGTGAGACCTTTGATGTGGTGATCTGTGATCCGCCTGCATTTGCACCCTCAAAACCCGCGCTAGAAGCCGGGCTGCGCGCCTATGAACGGGTGGCGAAACTGGCGGCACCTTTGGTTGCGCCGGGGGGCTATCTGGGGCTGTGTTCCTGCTCGCACGCGGCCGAGCTCACCAAGTTCCGCAATTCATCTGCGCGCGGTATTGGCCGGGCCGGGCGACGTGGGCAGCTCTTGCACACGGGCTATGCCGGGCCGGATCATCCGCAGATGCCGCAGCTTGCCGAAAGCGGCTATCTCAAAGCTGTGTTCTTCCGTCTGGATTAAGCGCGTGAAACTTCTGCTTGATACCTGCGTGCTTTATCCGACCGTAATGCGGGAGGTCCTGCTGGGGGCGGCGAAGGCTGGGTTTTACACGCCGCTCTGGTCGGCGCGTATTTTAGAAGAATGGGCGCGCGCGGCGGCAAAGATTGGCCCCGATGGCACGTTGCAGGCGCGGGCGGAAATTGCGCTGTTGCGTGCCAACTGGCCCAAAGCAGAAGTTGCACCCGCGCCGGGTTTGGAAAACCGACTGTGGCTGCCCGATGAGGCAGATATTCACGTGCTTGCAGCGGCAATCACGGGCCATGCAGATGGTATCGTGACGGTGAACAACAAGGATTTCCCGCGCCATACGCTGGCCGAAGAAGGGTTGAACCGCCACACCCCGGATGAGCTGCTGATCACGTTCTTTCAGTTGGATCCCGACGCCATGTGCCGTGTCGGCAATGATGTTTTGTTGGTGGCCAATCAGATGTCAGGCGAGGTCTGGGATATTCGTCGCCTGCTCAAGAAAGCGCGCCTGCCGCGACTGGCAAAAGCACTGGCACAGAGCGCGGGTTAGCGCGCCTGTGTCACAGATCCATCATCGTTTTGATTTTCTGCAATCTCAGCGAGCAAGCTGGTGGTAAACTACCTGCGTGGGTGCTAGCCAATTGTGGAATGCAGATTAAAGACTAAGGCGATTTTCATGCAGCTGTTATCTTCGGTTTCCCCTATTGCACGTGCGGGTTTCACCAAATGTGGTGTTTTGGGGATGCTGTTGTTGACGGCAGCCTGTGCTCCGGCGCCGGGTCCTTCTGTGCCGCAACAACCCGGTAAATCCATTCAGGATGCCAATGCGGCGTTTCAGGTCTGCGCGCCGCAAGGCCCCGTTGGTGCGCGTGACCACCTGACCGCAAACTATATCGTCAGCGTATTGTGGGGCGGGGTGATTGTTGGCCCGCTCACCGTGGCGGCCACGGCCGAAGAAATTCGCGATATTGGCGCGCGCAATGCAATCGATCACTGCCTTGAAGAGCAGGGCTATGAACGCCGCGAGCTCAGTGTTGAAGAATTGGCCTATCTCAACCAGGCCAATGGATATGAGCGCGAGCTGTTTTTGAACCATCTGGTTGCAGGTGGCGACCTTGCGTCCTTCACCCAAGAGCTGTCAGGTCACTGATCCTACTGGATCAATGACCGGCGTTGATCCAGCGGGATCATTGATCTGAACCGGCCCAGCGGTCTTCCAGTTTTTCCAGTGCGGCAATGCGCTCTTGGGTTTTGGGATGGCTCATCAGCCAGGCCGGTGCCATGCCAGCACGCGATTGGGTCAGATCATCCAGCTTGCGAAACAGATCCTTTTGCGGCGCGATCCCGATCCCGGCTTTTGACAGCAGCGCTGCGGCATATTCATCCGCTTCATATTCATCGCTGCGCGACAGGCGCGCGGCAATCAGGCTGGTCAGCGCATTGGCAATCCATGCGCCGATGAACGGGATGAAACGCCCCAGTATCATCATCAATGCGGCGCGCAGTGCGTTCTGACCGGAAAAATCAAAGGCCCGTTTGCGCGAGTGCCCCAGCGCCACATGGCCCAATTCATGAGCGATGACGCTTGCCAGCTCTTCGGCGGTGACCTCGCCGTTTTGGTATTTGCGATAAAAACCACGGGTGATGAAAATTCGCCCATCTGGCGCTGCAAGGCCGTTTACCGGATCGATTTCATAGATGAACACTGGAATGCGTGCGAGGCCAAGCGCCGCGGCAAGGCGATCAGTCAGCGCTTTGAGCGGGCGATCCGCCAGTTCGGTGGAACGCTGGTCCAGCTCGCGGTGCAGCCGCCAGACCGAGAGGCGATACATGACCAAACCATAAGCGACGGCAAGAAGGATAGGGGTGAATTTCAACATAAGGAAGATATGGGGCGGGTCTTGGAAAAGGACAATAGCTTCCCTGCTTTGACCCTAATTTTGCCCGAAACCGTAGTTAAGTTTAACTTAATTGGTTCGGAGTTCGTCTGAGCGTTTGGTCACCAGAAAGGGGCTGGCAGATGCGTGTTACACTGCTGTTTTTCTATCATCTGTCACTGCGTATGTTGGCAATTTTGGGTCTGCCGCTTTTGGTTTTGTTATCACATCAGACTTTGACTACGCTGGTTGATACAGGGGCAGGGGATGTCTGGCCGCGTATCATACTGGTTGCTGGCACCGCGCCGCTTTGTGTGTTTTTTGCAATCCCAAGCCTGTTGCCCGCAAGATTGCGCCAGCCAGATCTGCGTGAACTTGGCCCGTTTCTGTTTGTTGGGCTTGGCCTGATTGGTTTCGCAGTAATGAGCGTGGCGCGGGCTGCGGTTTCCGAGCTCGCGCCACGCGCGCAGAATGTTGAATTCTGGAGCGCGGCACTGGGCGCGGCAGCTATTTTGATTGGCGGAACCGCCGGGCTTTTGGCGCTGACCCTGAGCAATCAAGCCCCTGAGAGCAATATTGCGCCACGTCGCACCACAAAACGCGCACCTCGCCCAAGTTCCGAGGAGCTGCGCGCGATGCGCCATGCGCGGATGCAATCCTAAAGAGGGGGCTTAGCGCCCCAGCTCTTTCATGCCGCCTTCCAGGCCTGAAAGCGTCATCGGCACCATGCGATCTTCAAAGATTTCGCGGATCATACCGATGGAGTGTGTGTAGTTCCAACGCGCTTCTGGCAGCGGGTTGATCCACAAATGGTTGGGCCATTGTTCGCGGGCGCGTTCAAGCCAGACCTGACCGGCCTCATCGTTCCAATGTTCATTGGCACCGCCGCGATAGGCGATCTCATAGGGGGACATTGAGGCGTCACCCACAAAGATACATTTATAATCCGGCCCATAGGTGCGCAGCACTTCCCAGGTTGGGATCTGCTGATCCCAGCGCCGGGTGTTGTCGCGCCAGACCCCTTCATAAAGGCAGTTGTGGAAGTAATAGTATTCCAGATGTTTAAATTCAGCGCGGGCGGCTGAAAACAGCTCTTCCACCACTTTGATATGGGGATCCATTGATCCGCCCACATCCAGAAACAGCAACACCTTCACCGCATTGTGGCGTTCGGGTCTGGTTTTGACATCTAGGTAGCCATGTTCCGCCGTGGCACGGATGGTGCCGTCTAGATCAAGCTCTTCATGGGCGCCATCGCGCACCCAGCTGCGCAGCCGTTTTAGCGCAACTTTGATATTGCGGGTGCCCAGTTCCACATCGCCATCAAGATTGCGAAACTCGCGTTTGTCCCAGACCTTGACTGCACGCTGGTGGCGGCTTTCTTTCTGGCCGATACGCACGCCTTCGGGGTTGTAGCCATAAGCACCAAAAGGTGAGGTGCCCGCAGTGCCAATCCATTTGTTGCCGCCCTGATGGCGGCCTTGTTGTTCTTTGAGCCGCTCTTTCAACGTCTCCATCAGCTTGTCAAAACCACCAAGGGCTTCGATCTCGGCTTTTTCTTCGGCGCTGAGGTGTTTTTCCGCCATTTTACGCAGCCATTCTTCGGGCAGCTCAATTGCCTCGGCCACGGCCTCTGCGGGAATGTGTTCTAGCCCTTCAAAGGTCGTGGCAAAGGCGCGGTCAAAACGGTCAATGTGGCGCTCATCTTTGACCATGGCGGAGCGCGCCAGATAATAGAACCCTTCGATGTCATAGGTGACCAGCCCGCGTTTGAGTGCCTCAAGAAAGGTCAGATATTCCCGCAAAGATACGGGAATCGCCTCGGCGCGCAGGTTTTCAAAGAAGGGCTGGAACATGATTTAGCTCGCCAGACGATGCACGGCGATGGTGGAGGCCAGACCAATAAGCGCAAAGATGATGGCGTAGACCGCACCATATTGCAGCATGTCGAGCTTGTTACCGCCACGTTTGCGCGCACGCAGCGCACCGAGAGATGCTCCAAGAAGAGAGCCAATAATTACCAGCATATGGGATCTGCCTTTTGCCGTATTGTTTGAAAGCCTGAACAGGCTGATATCACTATCGCGTCTTGCGGGCCATGAATGCCAGCCGCTCGAACAGATGTACATCTTGCTCGTTCTTGAGCAACGCCCCATGTAGTCGCGGCAGCGCATTTGCACCATCACGTTTCAGATCCTCGGGTGTTAGATCTTCCGCCAAAAGCAGTTTCAGCCAATCCAGCACTTCTGAGGTGGAGGGCTTCTTTTTCAGGCCCTGCGTGTCGCGGATCTCATAAAACTGGGTCAGCGCGGCGGTGAGCAGCTCGCTTTTGATGCCGGGGTGATGCACTTCCACGATCTGTTTCATCGTCTTGGCATCGGGGAAGCGGATGTAGTGGAAAAAACAGCGCCGCAGGAAGGCGTCGGGCAGCTCTTTTTCATTGTTGGAGGTGATGATGATGATCGGACGATGTTTGGCGGAGATGGTCTGGCCGGTTTCATAGACATGAAACGCCATTTTATCGAGCTCTTGCAGCAGGTCATTGGGGAATTCAATATCAGCCTTGTCGATCTCATCGATCAGCAGCACGAGCTTTTCGTCGGCTTCAAAAGCTTCCCAGAGCTTGCCCTTTTTGATGTAGTTTTGCACGTCATGCACGCGCTCTTCGCCCAGCTGGCTGTCGCGCAGGCGGCTGACCGCATCATATTCATAAAGGCCCTGCTGGGCGCGGGTGGTGGATTTCACATTCCACTCGATCATCCGCAGACCCAGGGCGGTGGCAACCTGTTTGGCCAGCTCGGTCTTGCCGGTGCCTGGTTCCCCTTTGACGAGTAGCGGACGCTCCAGGGTGACTGCCGCGTTGACCGCCACTTTGAGGTCGTCGGTGGCGACGTAGTCTTTAGTGCCCTGAAAATGCATGTATTTCACTCCCCGCTATTGCGGTTTTTTTACGGTTGTGCTGGTAAGGACCGTTTTAACCTCACGTGAGTATGATTGTGTAGTGACAATTGGACCGCGAGGCGATAAACGCTGCGGCATGGGACGCCATATGTTTGAAAACAGCAACAAAGAGACGGACATTATGGGCCAGACCGAAGGAGCCGAAATGAAGCAAGAAGTGTTTCTGCCGGATGACTATCGCCCGGCTGAAGATGAGCCTTTCATGAATGAAAAGCAGGTCGAGTATTTCCGCCGCAAGCTCATCAACTGGAAACAGGAACTGCTGGCAGGGACCCGCGACACCATCGAAGGATTGCAGGATAGCACCCGTAATATCCCCGATGTAGCGGATCGCGCTAGCGAAGAGACCGATCGTGCACTGGAACTGCGCACCCGGGACCGTCAACGTAAACTGGTTGCCAAAATCGATTCTGCCCTGCGCCGCATCGATGAAGGTGAATATGGGTATTGCGACGTAACCGGAGAGCCTATCTCGCTGAAGCGTTTGGATGCACGTCCGATCGCAACAATGAGCCTTGAGGCGCAAGAGCGCCACGAGCGCCGCGAAAAAGTCCACCGCGACGACTGAGATCTCGTAAAGATTAAGACATAGATGACGCCGGTGCTCTTTTGCTCCGGCGTCTTTTTATTTATGCATGCCTTGGGGGGCACGGATAGGTGTCATGACGCTCAAAGATCGCAAAATCGTCATTATTGGTGCTGGTATCGGCGGCTTGGCTGCTGCGCTGGCGTTGAGGCTTCAGGGCGCTCAGGTTGTTGTGCTTGAGCAGGCCGAAGAAATTTCCGAAGTGGGCGCAGGCCTGCAGATCACCCCCAATGGGGTGGCGGTTCTGCGGGCGCTGGGGCTGGCAGATGATCTGGCCTGGCGCGCGCCGCGTTCACATGGGGTTGTGCTGCGCAAGCACAGCGATGGGCGCGAGGTGGTGCGGCTCGACTTTGAGCAATATGCCCCGGATCAGCCGTACTACTATGTTCATCGTTCTGATCTGATCGATCTTCTGGCAAATGCGGTGCGCGCCGCAGGCGTGCAGATCCGACTGTTGCAAAAGGTTCAATCGGTACAGGCTGGCCCTGCGCCCCGGGTTGAGCTTGTGAATGGGGCGAGCTGCCAGGGCGATTTGATCATCGGCGCCGATGGGTTGCATTCCAAAACGCGGATTGCGCTGAATGGCGCGGATAAACCGCGTTTCACAGGGCAGACGGCCTGGCGCACCATTGTGCCCAATACGGTCGGGCTTGGGCGTGAGACGCAGCTGTTTATGGGGCCGGGGCGGCATCTGGTGGCCTATCCGTTGCGCGATGAAAGCGTGGTCAACCTGGTTGCGGTGCAGGAACAAAAAAGCTGGGTGGATGAAGGCTGGTGGCTTGAAGATGACCCTGAGAACCTGCGCGCAGCCTTCAACGGTTTTGGCGGCATGGCCGGAGAGCTATTGGCGCAGGTTGAAAAGGTTGGATATTGGGGTTTGTTCCGCCATCCGGTTGCTGCGCATTGGCATCAAGAAAATGTGGCGATTTTGGGGGATGCCGCCCACCCCACGCTGCCATTTATGGCGCAGGGTGCAAATCTGGCGCTAGAGGACGCCTGGGTTTTGTCGCAGGCGCTGGCCTCAGAAGATAAGATTTCAGACGCTTGCGCGCGTTATCAGGCCTTGCGGCAATCGCGGGCGCAAAAGGTCGTGAGCGCCGCCAATAAAAACGCCTGGAAGTTTCATCTGCGCGGACCTGTTGCCCAGGCTGCGCATATGGCGCTGAAGCTGAGCGGGCAGATGGCCCCGGAAAAACTGGTGCGCCAGTTTGACTGGATCTACCGCCACGACGTTACCGCGGGATAGGGGAGGCCCGGCTGGCGCGCCTCCCGAATTGGTTCAATTGTCGAGTTCAACCCAAACCGGCACGTGGTCCGAGGGTTTTTCGCGGCCGCGGATTTCTTTGTCGATCTGGCAATCGGTCAGCATATCGGCCACGGCCGGGCTGAGCAGCAGGTGGTCAATGCGAATGCCGTCATCGCGGTTCCAGGCACCGGCCTGATAATCCCAAAAGGAATACTGTTCAGCCGCTTGATTGCGGGCGCGGAAAGCATCCGTCAGGCCAAGATTCACCAACCGCTGATACGCAGCCCGGCTTTCAGGGCGATGCAACGCATCTTCGCGCCAGGCGTCCGGCCGTCTGGCATCTTCGGCTTGTGGGATGATGTTGTAATCGCCCGCCAAGAGGAAAGGTGTTTCCTCAGCAAGCAGCGCCTCAGCGCGGGCCTGTAGCCGCTCCATCCAGCGCAGTTTGTAGTCATATTTACCACCCGCAACAGGGCTGCCATCCGCATCAAGCTCAACCGGGTTGCCATTTGGCAGGTAGAGACCACAAAGACGGATCGCCTGTTGGCCTACAACTGTGGCTTCGATCCAGCGTGCCTGCACATCGTCATCATCGCCAGGCAGGCCACGACGCACATCTTCCAGCGGCAGTTTGGAAAAGATCGCAACCCCGTTGAAGCCTTTCTGGCCGTGGGTTTCCACATTATAGCCACGCTCTTCAAACAGTTCGCGCGGGAAAGCCTCATCGACCGATTTGATCTCCTGCAGCAGTGCCACGTCGGGCTGCGCCTCATCGAGCCAATCTGCAAGCGCGTTCACCCGTGCTTTGATCCCGTTGATGTTGAAGGTGGCAATTTTCATAGGTCTCGTTCTCCTGAGCGGGTGCTGCGCTGGTTGTACCGTCCTCGGGGCAAAAGGGACAAGCACAAGATCGGCGAAACGCGAATCATTTTGGGTGATTTGGCCAAAATGAAGATTTTTTAAAAGTGCGTTTCTGGCGCGGTTATTGAGATTTGACCCACAGTTTGTGTGGATTAAGTTGTGGATAATTTTAGAACAATTTAAATTATCTTTATTCACTCATGCGTTTGCCTATAGGATCTTTGAAATCAGTTTTGTTAACTTTCTGTGTAATTAATAAAACAATTGATTAATTTATTTTTTTTGTCAGCCTGATGTTGTGAGTACTGCAATCTAGGAGAGAAAAATGAATGCTTTGAAAAAAGAAATCGTCACTTCTGAATTTGTTTCCAGCATTGATATGTTTTGTGGGGAGGGGGCATTTTTGTTTTCTTCCGGATCTGCACCTGTTGCGCAGGCGGATGCCTTTGGGGGCGCGGGTGTCGAAGCTTATTCCTCTGGCTCAATTGCGAGCGCTGTGGCCGATCAAAGTTTGGGGCAAAAAACAGAAATGTTCTCTTCTGGATCTGCGCCCAAATCTTCTGCGGATACCAGTAAGGGCGAAGCAGTAATGCTATTCTCTTCGGGTAGCTAAGATATTGTCGCGTCGGACTTTTCCGGCGCGACGCTTTCGCGGGGAGTTCAAAATGGCCACTGTTATCGATCTACATGCGCATCAAAGCGCACCTGCGCGTTCGCATGTTGAATTGGACATTGCAGCCTGTTTTGCGCGGACGCGACGATCTGAAAGTGATGTGTTTTGGCTGAAAGAAAATGCGGAACTGTTAAATATTAACGAATGCGCTGGGACGAGAAAGTCGAGTGATATTTTTTCTTCCTATGGTGATTTTTACGATATTGTTGAGAGGCGCATTTGTTTCTTTCGCCAATATTATAGATTTCTGCTTTCGATTTGTATCGATCTCGAAGATCTGGGCTTCTCCGGCAATAAGGGGGAGGTAATTTGCGAATGGGTGCGGCAGGAAAATATAGATCGTTCTGAATTGTCAGATCTCCAGCGTGCTGAAGTTCAGCGTCTATTGGCGCGGCGAAATATGGAACGCAGTGATCCGGGATTAAATGATAGATTGCGTGATTTTATGTGTCAGCAAAGCGCATTTTCATTGCCAAATATTAAAATCGCCTATGAGTTGACACATATTGTGTTTTACCTGTCCGAATACGGTCGGAAAGACCCGCAGGTGCCCGCAGCTGCGTTGCACAGCCTCAAATATGCAGGGCTTGTGGCGTATCTGGATCAGAATATGGATTTGCTGGCGGAAATCTGTATCGCGTTGCGTTTTTCCGGTGAGACCCCGCCAAAGGTCTGGGAAGAAAGCCTTGATGCTTCACTGCGAGGCTATCAGTTTCTCCCCAACAGCTTTGATGGCGCCCAGGATGACTACCATGCGTATTTTGTTGGGTCCTGGTGGGCAATGGTCAGCGGTACGGGCGGGATGGCTACAACGATGCCCGGACCCGGCACCACAATTTCGGCGAGTGCGCAAAACGGGGTGCTAAAGCCGCTGTCGGTGCTGCTGTATGAAAACGCGCAGCTTGCCTGTCGCCCGTGGTCGATGGTGCGCCAGCAGGTGCTGGGCCAGTTTTGGCCACAGGAGCGGCAACTGATGCAGGAGGCCGAAAGCAGCGTTGAGGATTTTGCCAGTTTTTACCAGCTGTTTGCCCGCGCGGGTGTGGCGGGCTAAGGTCGCCGGAGCATTTTCCGGCGCCAATGCAGGATTACATCGAAAATGACGTGCCGCAGCCGCAGCTTGCCGTGGCGTTTGGATTTTCAATCACAAAACGCGCACCGATCAGCTCTTCGGTGAAGTCGATCACAGCATCCGTCAAAAAGGGCAGGGAGACGCTGTCGACCACAACTTTTTCGCCTTGGCCTTCAAGCACCAGATCGTCGGTTTTTGGCTCATCGAGTTCGATCTGGTATTGAAAGCCCGAGCAGCCGCCGCCTTCGACAGCGATGCGCAACGCCTGACCTTGCTCAGCTGCACCGATTTCGGCCAGCCGTTCGAATGCACGTGATGTGACTTTTGGGGGCATTTGCATCTGTTCTCTCCAATGCCGTGTTGCAGCGGCATCTATAATATAGAAAGGTGCGCCTCAGGCGACAAGATTAGTCTGAGGAAAAGATCATTGACCTACGCGCCTTTTGCCACTTTGCCGACCCAGAGCCGCGGTCGCCGGGTGCCCGAAGAAGAAAGCAGTTTCCGCTCTCCCTATCAGCGGGACCGAGACCGTATTATCCACGCCAGCGCCTTTCGGCGTCTCAAGCACAAGACACAGGTGTTTGTCGAGCATGAAGGTGACAACTACCGCACCCGTCTGACCCATTCGATTGAGGTCGGGCAGGTGGCGCGCACTATTGCGGGCGCTTTGGGCATCAATCAGGAACTGACCGAGGCGGTCGCGCTGGCGCATGATCTGGGCCACACGCCTTTTGGCCACACCGGCGAAGACGCATTACACGAGCTGATGCAGCCCTTTGGTGGTTTTGATCACAATGCACAAGCCATTCGTATTGTGACAAAGCTTGAACGCCACTACGCGGAATTTGATGGGCTGAACCTGACCTGGGAGACGCTGGAGGCGATTGCGAAACATAACGGTCCGGTGGTCGGTGCGCTGCCCTGGGCGCTTGCGGAATGCAACGCTGAAATTGATCTAGAGCTGCACACCCACGCCAGCACCGAAGCACAGGTGGCCGCGCTGGCGGATGACATCGCCTATAACAATCACGATCTACATGACGGGCTGCGCTCAGGCCTGTTTTCTGACGAAGACATCTGCAACCTGCCCATCATTGATGCAGCATTCGCCGAAGTGGATCGCAAATATCCGGGCATTGACGCGGTGCGCCGCCGTCATGAGGCGCTGCGCCGGGTCTTTGGCATTCTGGTGGGGGATGTGATTGATACCACGCGTGCAAATCTTGATGGCGCGGGTGTCAGCAGCGTTGCTGAGGTGCGCGCGCTGGGGCGGCCAGTGGTCGCGTTTTCGGATCCGCTGTGGCAGGATCTCAAACAGATCCGCGCGTTTCTGTTTGCCCGCATGTATCGCGCGCCGTCTGTCATGGTGGTGCGTCATCATGTGGCCAAGGTGGTTGAAGATCTGTTTGGGCACTACCTTGCACATAGTTTTGATATGCCGGAGCGCTGGCATCCGGAAATCCGGGCGTGTGGCGATGACATCACCCGCGCGCGTCTGATATCAGACTATATTGCCGGGATGACCGATCGCTTTGCGCTGCAGTTACATGCGCAGATCTTTCCGGAGCGCGCAGTTGATGCGCCGCTGACGTCACAGCTGGGCTGAGAAGCGCAGCAGCAGTCAGGAATACGTAAAACCCGCCTGAGCGCTTGACCCTTTGGCGGGGCCTCGCTATCCGCAGGGTCGAACAATGGGACGCCAGATATGAACCTCTTTAGTGATATTCATTCGCTTGTGATCGAAAGCCTCAACGCCATGGTGGCAGACGGCGCGCTGCCGGACGGGCTCGACTTTGCCAATGTTGCGGTAGAGCCGCCACGAGATGCGGCCCATGGGGATATGGCAACCAATGCGGCAATGGTGCTGGCAAAACCGGCCAAGATGAAGCCACGCGACATTGCGGATGCCTTGGCGGCCAAGCTTGGTGCAGATGCGCGGATCACCGAAGCCTCCGTTGCGGGTCCCGGCTTTTTGAACCTGCGTCTGGCGGACACTGTTTGGCAGACCGTGCTGGGTGCGGTTTTGAACGCGGGCGCCGACTATGGCCGCTCTAACATGGGGCAGGGCAAACGGGTGAACGTAGAGTATGTCTCTGCCAACCCCACCGGCCCGCTGCATGTGGGGCATACCCGTGGCGCAGTTTTTGGCGATGCGCTGTCGAGCCTGCTGGATTTTGCGGGCTATGACGTAACGCGTGAATATTACATCAACGATGGCGGAGGGCAGGTGGATGTGCTCGCACGTTCGGCTTATCTGCGCTACCTCGAAGCACATGGCCAAAGCGTTGAATTCCCGGATGGCACCTATCCGGCAGACTATCTGAAGCCTGTAGGTGAAGCGCTGAAAGCCGAATATGGCGACAGCTTTGTGGATCAGCCCGAAGAGGCATGGTTGGAAAAGTTCCGCCTGTTTGCCACTGAGCAGATGATGCAGCTCATCCGCGAGGATCTCGCCCTGCTGGGGATCAAGATGGATGTGTTCTATTCCGAGAAATCGCTTTACGGCACTGGCCGGATCGAAGCCGCGCTCGAAGAGCTGAAGGAAAAGGGCCTGATCTATCGCGGTGTGCTTGAGCCGCCTAAAGGCAAAAAGCCCGACGACTGGGAACCACGCGAACAGACCTTGTTCAAATCCACCGACCACGGTGATGACGTGGATCGGGCGGTGATGAAATCGGATGGCGCCTGGACCTATTTTGCACCGGACATTGCCTATCACTACGACAAGGTGAGCCGGGGCTTTGACGAGCTGATCGACATCTTCGGTGCCGACCACGGCGGCTATGTCAAACGGATGAAAGCTGCGGTTTCTGCGCTGTCTGATGGCAAGGTGCCGCTCGACATCAAATTGTGCCAGTTGGTGAAACTGTTCAAAGACGGCGCTGAATTCAAAATGTCCAAACGGGCGGGGACATTTGTCACCCTGCGCGACGTTGTGGATGCGGTTGGCCCGGATGTAACCCGGTTCATGCTGCTGACCCGGAAAAACGATCAGGGTTTTGATTTTGATCTTGATAAGGCGCTGGAACAGTCCAAGGACAACCCGGTGTTTTACGTGCAATACGCAAATGCGCGGATCTGTTCGACCCTGCGCAAAGCTGCCGCTGAAGGTATCGAGGTTTCAGATGATACGCTGAAAGCCGCGGAACTGACCCGTATCGCTGATCCTGCGCAGCTGGCTGTGGTGAAGAAGCTTGCGGAGTGGCCACGTCTGGTGGAAATCTCTGGCCGCACCAACGAGCCGCATCGGGTTGCTTTCTACCTCTATGATCTCGCGTCTGAGTTGCACGGCCTCTACCATCTTGGTAAGTCCAAACAAAATTTACGTTTTGTTAACGATGGCGACCAATCGGCAACACATGCGAATTTGGCGCTGGCGCGTGCCGTTTCCGTTGTCATTTCTGCTGGGCTTGGTATTCTTGGCGTGAAACCGGCGGAAGAAATGCGATAAAGCGAAAAGAATTTCGCAACCAATAAACGCTACCGCTGGACTGAGGCAGATTTCAAAGAGACCCGTCGCACCGCCCCCTGGGGCGTGCGCTTGGGCAGAGAGGCGGATATGGCGTATTTTACGCAGGCCGGTGCGCACCAGGCCTACTCGCAGAGTGATTTCCAAAATGGAGATCGCTCTTCGAAGAGATCTTTTCAGCAACAGTCTGATTCGTCCTCCAGCGGCTATAGCGGCCCGGGGACCGAGACCTATGCGCAATCCGCTTATGATCCGAATCTTTACGCCGCGCCGAGCGACGGCTTTGCGCCGCAGCCATCTGAATACGAGCCGCCAAAAGCGCAGCGTGACTGGTCGCGCAGCCTTGGCATGCTGGGTGGTGTGGTTTCTGTTTTCTTGACAATTGGTGCGGTCTATTGGGGCTATGATCTGATTACCCGCGATGTGACGGGTATTCCGGTTGTACGTGCCTCCGAAGGTCCGCTGCGTGTTTCCCCCGAAAGCCCCGGTGGCCGGCAGGCAGACAATCAGGGGCTTGCAGTGAATGATGTTGCGGCCAATGGCACTGCGGCTGCCCCCGCAGATCGTCTGACGCTTGCCCCCGCAGAGCAAGGGCTGAGCGCAGATGATAAGACCTTTGCCCAACTCAGCCAGATTGAGACCTTGCAGGCGTCTGAGGATCTGCAGCTTGAAACCGCGCAAGTGATTGAAGCTGCTCCCAACCGCGTTGCACAGCGTGTACAAAGCGGTGACATTGATGCGCTGGTTGCACAGCTGACCGAAGGGGCTGAACCTATTCAGATCCCGCTCTCTGGTGAAACAGCTCGGGTCCAGACGGCCTCGGCCCAGATCATTCAGCCCCAGCCGCTCACTGAAATTGAGCCTGTTGTTGCGTCCAACGCGCTTGGCACTGCGCCGCGTGTGTCGCTGCGTCCCGTTTTGCGCCCGGTGCGCCTTGCCTCAGCGCCAGTTCAATCTGCGTCGGTTCAGTCCCGTTCAAACGAGGTTGATCCCAGCAGCCTGCCCGCAGGCACCCGTCTTGCACAGCTTGGTGCCTATGACAGCGCGGATGTGGCCCGCACCGAGTGGAACAGAATTTCTGCCCGCTTCTCGGATTATCTGGATGGCAAACAGCGCGTGATCCAGCGTGCGGAAAAAGGCGGTCGAACGTTTTATCGTCTGCGCGCAATGGGCTTTGAGGATCTCTCAGCAGCGCGCCGTTTCTGTGCTGCGCTTGTTGCTGGGCGTGCGGATTGTATCCCCGTGACCACCCGCTGATGCGGTTTGGTGCAACGATCCTTGATGCCGAAGGCACCCGACTCAACGCTGATGAAAAGGCGCTGTTTTCGGATGTAAAACCCTTTGGCTTCATCCTGTTTGCCCGAAATGTCGAAAGCGGCGATCAACTGCGCGCGCTTTGCGATGACTTTCGCGAAGCAGCGGGTCATGACTGTCTGATCACCATCGACCAAGAAGGCGGGCGCGTGCAACGTATATGCCCGCCGCTGGCGCGCCAATGGCAGCCGCCACTTGATCATGTGCGCCTGTCAGGAAAGTCTGCGCAGCGCTCAATGTATCTGCGCTATCGTCTGATTGCAGAAGAGCTGCGCAGTTTTGGCATTGATAGCAACTGCGCGCCGCTGGCCGATATTGCCAGCGAAGCCACCCATCCGTTTTTGCAAAACCGCTGCTATGCAACGGATCTTGATACGGTGGTTGAGGTTTCGCGCGCCACAGCTTTTGGGCATCTGGACGGGGGCATATTGCCGATTGTGAAGCACATGCCAGGGCATGGGCGCGCAGTCAGCGACAGCCATTTTGAGCCGCCCCAGGTTGACACTGACCTTGAGACACTGCGCGAAACCGATTTTGCTGCCTTCAGACGGCTGTCTGATCTGCCATTGGCGATGACCGGGCATGTTGTTTTCACAGACATTGATGACAAACCGGCCACGCTGTCATCCAAGGTCAATCAGATCATCCGTGACGACATCGGCTTTGGCGGGCTGCTGATGACGGATGACAGCTCCATGAAGGCGCTCAGCGGCAGCCCAAGCGATATCTCCAAAGGCGCGCTAAAGGCGGGCTGTGATCTGGTTCTCTATTGCAACGCAGATCTGAAAACCCGCGCTGAGGTGGCTGAGGCCGCAGGTGAGCTGAGCCCGCGCGGGCAGGAACGTGCCGAGCGGGCGCTGTCTTTGCGAAAAACGCCAGCACCGCTTGACATTCAGGCCGCAGAAGACGAATTGTCCGCTCTCATGAGCGGACAGGTATATGGCTGAAGACACGCTTTTTCCCGAAAATACGCAATCGGTCGAAGACCGCCTTGCGGCTGAAGCGCTGATTGTGGATGTCGACGGCTATGAAGGGCCGCTCGATCTTTTGTTGACGCTGTCACGCACGCAAAAGGTGGATCTGCGCAAGATCTCTGTTCTTGAGCTTGCGCGCCAGTATCTGAATTTTGTTGAACGCGCGAAAGAACTTAGGATCGAGCTTGCGGCGGACTATCTGGTGATGGCGGCCTGGCTCGCCTATCTGAAATCACGTCTGCTGTTGCCGCCCGACCCAACTGAGGAAGGACCAAGCGGTGAGGAACTTGCTGCGCATCTGGCCTTCCAGCTGGAACGGTTGCAGGCGATGCGCGATGCTGCCGCCAAGCTTTTGGCGCGCGATCAGCGCGGGCGCGATTTCTATGTACGTGGCATGTGCGAAGGGGTGGTACGGGTCAAATCGGTGACCTATTCCGCCAATCTGCTCGATCTGATGCAGGCCTATGCGCGCATTCGCACCAAGGATGAATTCCGCCCCTTCGTGATGGATCGTGAATCGGTTTACACGATGGAGCAGGCGCTTGAACGTATGCGCTCGCTCATTGGGTTTACGGGCGAATGGACCGAGATGATCAGCTATCTTCCGGATGGTTGGCACTCGGACCCGGTGAAGCGCCGCTCGGCCACAGCATCGACCTTTGCGGCGGCGCTGCAATTGGCCAAAGAAGGAAAAGTTGAGCTGCGCCAGGGGGATGCCTTTGCCCCGATCCGGCTGCGCAGCCGCGATGAGGATTGAGAATGGATCAGCGCGACGATCAAATCGATGAACAGCTGAACACTGATACGCTGTTTGATGCGCCGCCTATGGCGGAGCAGGAACGTATGGTGGAAGCGGTGCTGTTTGCCAGCGCCGAACCCGTGACCCTGCGTGATCTGACCGCGCGTATGCCCCATGGCTGCAAACCGGCGGAGGCGGTGAACCATCTGCAAAACCGTTATGAAGGACGCGGCGTGCGCGTCGTGCAGGTTGGGGACGCCTGGGCCATTCGCACCGCGTCCGATCTTAGCTTTTTGATGCAGCGCGAAACCGTCGAGCAGCGTAAACTGTCGCGTGCAGCAATCGAAACATTGGCAATCATCGCTTATCACCAGCCGATCACCCGCGCTGAAATCGAAGAGATTCGCGGCGTATCTGTTGCGCGTGGCACCATTGATCAGCTGCTCGAGATGGAGTGGATCCGACTGGGGCGCCGCAAGATGACACCAGGGCGGCCGGTTACCTTTGTGGTGACACCGAACTTCCTTGATCATTTTGGCCTCGAAAGTGCGCGGGACCTGCCGGGCCTGAAAGAACTGCGTTCCGCGGGTCTGCTCGAAAGCCGCCCACCGCCGGGTGCATTGCCGATGGGCGGGCACGACGATGATGACCAGGAAGAAGAACAGGCCGAGCTGTTTCCAGCGGATCTCCCGTCGGAAGACCCGTTTGAATCAGCAGATGTGATCGAGAGCGAAGCCTAAGCACGCCCTTAAATCACCGTATTTGCAGGCTAGGGCCTATATGGCTCCGCATCGGATAGGGTGAATGCAGATGAATGCAAACTGGCTGATCAATATGATCTTGCGGCGGGTGATTGGCCGCTTGGTCAACCGCGGTGTTGATGCTGGGGTTCGTGCGCTTTCCAACAAAGAAGAACAGCGCCGACCTGCGCCCACGGCACAAGAGCAGGCAGAACGTGAGCGGATCCGGGCCATGCGTCAGGCCCGGCGCGCAAAACGGGCCACCAAACAGGCCCGCAATGATTAGGGCAACCTTTAACGCGGGTTGCGGAAATGTTTGGAGAGCTTCAGACCCTGGCCCTGATAGTTTGAGGCAATGCCTGCGCCATAAAGCTGTTCTGGCACGGCGGCCATTTTCTCATAGACCAGCCGTCCCACGATCTGGCCGTGTTCCAGCACAAATGGCGCTTCGTGGCAGCGCACTTCAAGCACGCCGCGCGATCCTGCGCCACCAGCCGCAGCATGGCCAAAACCCGGATCAAAAAAGCCCGCGTAGTGCACGCGAAACTCACCAACCATTGCCAGATAGGGGGCCATTTCCGCCGCATAAGACGGTGGGATATGCACGGCTTCGCGGCTGACCAGAATGTAAAACGCACCGGGATCAAGGATGATGCGGCCATTGTCGCTGCGCACCTCTTCCCAGTAGTCTTTTGGATCGTAGGCACCGATGCGATCAAGGTCGATCACGCTGGTATGGGGTTTGGCGCGGTAGCCAACCAGATCGGTTCCCGGAAGTTTCAGATCCACTGAAAACCCCAGCCCGTCCTCAATAACGGCTGGCCCATCCACCAGCGGCGACTGCGCATGCAGCTCCCGCAAAGCATTGTCAGAGAGTATTGCCTGCCCCCGGCGGAAACGAATCTGATTGAGCCGCATACCAGGGCGGACCAGTACCGAAAAGGAGCGGGGGCAGATCTCAGCATAGAGCGGGCCGTTGTAGCCAGCTTTGATGCGATCGAACTCTTCTCCGCCATCGGTGATCGTGCGGGTCAGCAGGTCGAGACGCCCGGTTGAGGACTTGGCATTGGCCACGGCGGAGACATCGCGCGACAGAGCAAGCCCTTCCATCAATGGCACCACATAGACGCAGCCCTTTTCCAGAACGGCACCGTTGGTCAGGTCGATCTGATGCATTTCAAACTCTGACAGGCGATCACGTACAGAACGATTCTGTCCAGCTAGGAATGACGCGCGCACCCGGTAGGCCACATTGCCCAGCCGCAGATCAAGGCTTGCAGGCTGGATCTGCCCTTCAACAGGTGGCGTCTCACACGTGATCTCACCCGAATAGAGCATGGTCTCAAGCGTCTGGCTGGCCAATACACCGGTTTCTGGGCTGGTCATCACACTCTCCTGCAGATGGGGCCTGAGGCGGCCGTTTCTGTCTTAGCCATTCTTGTGCCAAGAAACCTGACAATGCACCAGTTTCCGAGCAGGGCCAGATACACAAAACGCCCGGGTGTTGCCACCCGAGCGTTTTTGCGGGGTTTTTTGGTCGGGCTAGCAGGACTCGAACCTGCGACCTTCCGTCCCCCAGACGGACGCGCTACCAGGCTGCGCCATAGCCCGTTGAGGGAGCTTTCTACTGGTTCTGACGGCGGGAGCAAGAGCGAAAATCACTTTTTTCCAACTTCCTGCATTTTTATTTGCTCAGTACCAGCGCTTTCATCTGTCCAATGCAATCTGTGATAGCTGAATGATTTTCCTCAGAAAACTCACGCAGGCCAGCAATCAGGCCGAGCGCCCCCTTGGCGGTATCCACTGCGCTGTTCTGTACAAAATCTTCAATTTCGATCACCCGCGCACGCAGCGGGGGGGGTGTTTCCTCATTGGGTATATCCTGGGGCAAATCCAAGGGCAGACCGGCAGGTTGCTGCACCTCTGTTGAAGCGGGCTCTGCTGTTTGCTCAGAAAGCGCCTCCACCGGTTCAGCCGAACTGGTGGCGGCTACAGGTGCCGCATCTAGCATTTCCTGTTGGCCTGCGGGTTCGTGGTCCTGCGCGGCGTCTGGCGCTTCTTCGGCAATTGCAACTGCAGGCTCTGCCACTGGGAGCGCTTCATCGGGTGCTGCTTGGGCCGTGGGGGCCGCTGCGGGTTCAGCTCCAGCCGATTCGGAAACGGGATCTATCAAATGGACCTGCGATGCAGGCTGCGAGGCAACAGCAGGTTCTGGCGCGCTTGGGGCTACAGGTTGCTGCGGCGGTGCAATTTCTGGCTCACCCGCAGTGTCGCGCATCGGTTCTACGGCTTCAAGCGTCACTCGGGGCTGTGTTGGTGTGGCCTCGGTTGGGGGTGCAACCGGGGTCGCAGATTGCACGGGCGTCGCGACTTGCTCTGGCTGTTGAACCGGAGCATCCGGTTGGACCATTGCGGCTGGTCGCGGTTCGGTTGGAGCCGGTTGAGGCGCAGCAGCAACAACTTGTGATGTTGGCGCAGCTTCGTGAGGCTGAGCGACAGGTTCAGCCTGCGCTGGGGCACCGGGCTCTGCAGCAGGCGATGCCGCTTGCGCCACAGGTTGCGGTGATGATTCAGGTTGTTGAACCGGCGCAGTTTGTACGGGCGCTGCAGGCTGTGTAGCGGGCGCGGTCTGTACGGGCGTTGCGGGCTGTGGAGCGGGCGCTGCAGGCTGTGGAACCGGTGTAGTTTGAGCAGGCACTACAGGTTGTGGCGCAGGTGTGGCCTCCGCATGCGGGGCAGGCTGCGCGGATGTCGCAGGTTGAGACGCGGGCTCAGCTGCAAGCGGCGCTTCCTGTGGCGTCGCCTGGGCCGGTTCCGCGATTGGGGCCGTCGTAGGTGTAGCGGCGTCTTCAGGCGCCCAGGCAGGTTGCTTTGCTGTGGGCTCATCAGAAACTTCAGGAGCAGGAGCAGGAGCAGGAGCAGGAGCAGGAGCAGGAGCAGGAGCAGGAGCAGGAGCAGGAGCAGGAGCAGGAGCAGGAGCAGGAGCAGGAGCAGGAGCAGGCTGTTCGCTCGCCGCGCCATCCCACAGGCCAGGTTGATCTGTGCTGCTGGCAGCAGGAGCTGCCGCAGGTGTTTGCGGTGCACTGCCTGCCATCGCATTTTGCAGCTCTTGCACTTTTTCGGTGGCACTTTGCTGTGCTGGTGCCTGGGCCGGCCCAAGATCCAGCCCAATTTGTGCCGCGGGTTGTTCAACCGCAGCTGCGGACGTGGGCGCGGGGCTCACATCAACACGGGGCGTGGTCGCAGGGATTTCAGCTGCAGGTGATTCGACAGGCGGGGTGGGGGCAGTGGGTGTTTCGCTCGCTGCGGTGTGCGCTGCAGCTGATTGCATGCCAAGTGTCTGATCGACCGGTGCTTGTGCAGCGGGTGCTGCGGCAACGGGTGCTGGTGTAACGGGTGCTGGTGTAACAGGTGCTGGCGCAGCCGGTGCTTGCGGCGCGGGCGTATCAACTTCAGGTGCCAATGATTGCGCAAAGCCTGCTATGGGGCTTTCTTCCACAGAGGTTTCGGGCGTTGATTGTTCAACCTTGCTGACTTGTGCGTCGACGGTATCCGCAGGAGCGTGCCGCGAGAAACCATTGGACCCACCGGACGACCCAGGCGTGAACGTCGCATCCAGCGAGTGTGAAAGCTCCGCAACATGGCTGGGGCCATGGTCGCGGATCAGCGCTTGCACCTCTTTGATCGAGAGGCCTTCATCGTGCAGCAAATGTCGAATGCCGCCCAAGAGCAACATGTCATTTGGGCGGTAGTAGCGGCGCCCACCAGCCCGTTTCATAGGCTTGAGCTGGGGAAACTTGCTTTCCCAGAAGCGCAGCACATGCGCCTGGACCGCCAGCCATTCCGCAACTTCGCTGATGGTGCGGAAGGCGTCTGGTGATTTCGACATTCTTTCGGGTCCCGATGTTACTTACGGTTGCCCTCTGCTACGCGGTCCTTCATCAGGTGAGATGGCCGGAACGTCAGAACCCGGCGCGGCTGAATTGGCACCTCTTCACCTGTTTTTGGATTTCGCCCGACACGTGCGGACTTGTCCCGGACGCTGAACGTACCAAAGGAGGAAATCTTAACTTGTTCTCCGCGCACCAAAGCATCCGACATATGCTGGAGCATAGTTTCAACCAGCTGCGCGCTTTCATTTCGTGAAAGGCCTACCTCGCGAAAGACAGCCTCGCTCAAATCCATACGTGTAAGTGTTTTTTCGCTCATTCCAGTCCCCGTTGTTTGGAAAACAATAGGGCGCAGAGATTTTACCTGTCAATATCAACGAATTGCTTAAAAACTCTTACTGGTTAAATCGGTTCACCAGCGCAACACTACTGCGCCCCAGGCGAGACCGCCGCCAATCGCCTCGGTGACCACCAGATCCCCTTCTTTGATTTGGCCGCGCGCATTGCCAACCGAAAGCGCCAGGGGGATGGATGCGGCAGAGGTATTGCCGTGGTCTTGTACCGTGACCACAACCTTATCCATCGGCAGGCCCATCTTTTTGGCGGTGCCCTGAATGATGCGAATATTGGCCTGATGCGGCACAACCCAATCCACATCATCAGAACCAAGGCCGGTTTTTTCCAGCGCGGTATTGGCGGTTTTTGCAAGCTTTTCAACCGCATGGCGGAAGACTTGGTTGCCCTGCATCCGCAAGTAACCAGTGGTGCGTTGAGAGACGCCCCCATCCACATAAAGCAGGTCTTTGTATTTACCGTCAGAGTTCAAATCGGTCGCCAGGATGCCGCGATCGGTGTTGGTCCCGGTGAGATCTTGCGCTTCCAGCAGCAGTGCACCCGCGCCATCACCAAAGAGCACACAGGTGGATCTGTCTGTCCAATCCATAATGCGGCTGAAGGTTTCAGCACCAATCACAAGCACACGATTTGCCTGACCCGATGCAATCAGCGCATTTGCATTGCTCAACGCATATACAAAGCCTGCGCAAACCGCCTGGATATCAAAGGCAAAGCCCTTGGTCATACCAAGCGCGGCCTGAACCATAGTTGCAGCAGAGGGGAAAGTGAGATCCGCGGTTGATGTGGCCAGCACGATGGCGTCTATATCGTCGGCTTCAAGACCTGCGTCTTTCAGCGCGGCCTCAGCCGCTTTGGTGGCCATATCGGATGTGGTTTCATCTTCGGCAGCGAAATGGCGGCGCTCAATCCCGGAACGGGAGCGAATCCATTCATCCGTTGTGTCCAGTTTGTCTTCAAACTCGGCATTTTCGACTACGCGTTCAGGAAGATAATGCCCTGTTCCAATTACCACTGCGCGTCGCGTCATTTGTGTCTGCCTTTGATTGTCGTACTATTTGGGTGCTGTGCCTGCTTTGGCTGCAGCCGTATTATCTTGGTTAAGCTCACCGGCGGATGCAACCCGCGCAGCGAGTTTTTGTGCAAATCCTTGCTCAGCCAGACGGAAGGCAAGTTTGACAGCAGCAGAAACGCTGGTTGCGTCTGCGCCACCATGGGATTTTACCACAGTACCGTTCAGGCCCAAAAACACACCGCCATTGACCCGGCGGGGGTCAATTCGTTTGGACAGGCGTTTGAGCGACGTCAGAGCCAAAAGCGCAGCAAACCGTGACAGAAGCGAATATTCAAAAGCTTCACGCATTGCGCTGCGGATCAGGCTTGCGGTGCCTTCTCCGGTTTTGATCGCCACGTTGCCGGTAAACCCATCGGTCACAATCACATCTGCGATATCGCCAGGGATGTCACTGCCTTCGACAAAGCCTACAAATTCAAAACTTGCGTCTTCAGCCCGTTTGGAAATCAGCGCGTAAGCTTCTTTTAGTTCGGCACGGCCCTTGTGTTCTTCGGTGCCGACATTCAGCAACCCGACACGGGGCATGGCAATATCCATTGAATTGCGCGTGTATGACACGCCCATCAATGCAAATTGCAACAGATCGGTTGCGTCGGCCCTGATATCAGCGCCAACGTCCAGCATCACGTTGAACCCTTGCGGATTGCGTGACGGCCAGAGAATCGCAATAGCAGGGCGATTGATGCCAGGCATCTTGCGCAGACGCAGCATGCTGAGCGCCATCAAGGCACCGGTGTTGCCACAAGAGACGGCACCGGCTGCTTCGCCTTTGCGTACGCAATCGACTGTCGCCCACATGGACGACCCTTTTCCGCTGCGCATCACTTGGCTTGGCTTATCCTCCATCGTGACAACATTGCGGCTGTCACGAATCTCGACCCGGTCACGCAAAATGCGCCGCCGAGCCACCAGAGGAGCCAGCTGCTCTTCGGGGCCATGCAGAATGAACCCGATGTCCGGGTTCTTCTTGGCAGATTTAGCAATGCCGGCCACCACAACTGAGGGACCGGCATCTCCGCCCATGGCGTCAACCGAAATGATAATGCGAGCGGGCGTCTCGTGATGGGATTCGGGTGTACCGGTCATCCAAAGGCCTGCCTGCCATCAGTGGAATAAAGAGGGCTTACGCCGCGTCTTCGTCCAGGTCGATTTCGTTGGCTTGTGCAATTACTTCACGGTTGTTGTAGTGACCGCACGAAGGGCACACGTGGTGCGGGCGTGACAGCTCACCGCAGCTCGGGCATTCGTTTGGATTTGCAGCAACCAGTGCATCGTGCGCACGGCGGTTGTTGCGGCGCGATTTGGATACTTTGTTCTGTTGGACGGCCATGTCTCAACCTTTACGTCTTGGGCTTTGGGGCATTCCCCGCAGCGTGTTTCGTGTTCCGTGTTCAATCGGTGTGACGTGCGTTTAGGCTGCAGCCGGTCCGATGTCCAACGATAAATTCCAATGAGCGCGCGAAAATACTCAGAATCTGCAGGCGTGCAAGGGGTTTTGTCTTTGTTTTACGAAGAAGCGGGGTGGAGTAGGTTATTTAATAGCATATTCCCCGCTTATTCGCGGCGGTTTTGGATCACTCGTCTTTGGAGAGCGCATCTTTCAGTGCGGCAAGCCCGGCAAAGGGTCTGGCGTCTTCGTCGCGCATGGGCTTGATTCCTGGTTCCGCAAATACGGATTCGCCAAGCTCAACACCGTCCTTGCGCGGAAACTCGGGCACTTCCAGGCTCAGCGCCTCTTGCATGACGACGAATACATCGATCTCAGCGCCGAGCTGCTCGATATTGTCGTCTTCGGGCATTTCCACTTCTTCGCCATCCACCTCAGGAAGGTGAGCGATAAAAACCCGAGAGACTTTTTCATCAATGCGGGTTTTCATTGGTTCAAGCGAAACCACACAGGTTTGGCCGATTGTAGCACCAAGCGTCGCGATGAGCTCCCAGTCGCGCTTTCCTTTGGCGCGGATCTCGCCAGAGAATCTTACCTTACGCAGATCATTCAGCCCGAGTTCTGCTGCCATGGCCTGGCAGCTTTCGTCATCTGGGCGCAGATCAAAGGCAGTGGGCGCGTTCTGAGACAGGTCCGCGACGCGGAAGATTGCGCTTTGTGGCATTGAAAACTCTTTCGTTTCTTGAACAGACCTTTTGGTTTAGGTAATCGGGTTCAGGGCCGGGTTCAAGCCAGAGGGGTTAGACGGTAATGTATAGAGGTCACATCATGCAGGGCACAAAGATTAAGTCAGCTCTGAAAAACACGGCTCTGGTCGTGGCGATCGTGGGCCTCGCCGCCTGTAGCCCAATCTATCGCAAACACGGTTATGTCCCCAACGAAGAGGCGCTGGCCGATATCGTGCCGGGTGTTGATACCAAGGATTCGGTTGCCCAGAGCGTTGGGGTGCCGTCATCGTCGGGCGTGTTGCGCGACAGCGGCTATTACTATGTGTCTTCGCTGGTGCGCAGCCGCGGCGGCCTTGAGCCCACAACCGTTTCGCGTGAGCTGGTGGCCATCAATTTTGATGGGAATGGCACTGTAACGGGGATCCAACGCTTTGGCCTTGAAGACGGGCGCGTTGTGCCGCTGCAGCGTCGCGTGACCGCGTCGAACCTGCAGGATAAAACATTCCTGCGTCAGCTGCTTGGCAACCTCGGAAACTTCAATCCGGGCAGCTTCCTGGGCGATAACTAATCCTATCGGCGCCCGTTGTGACGGGCGCTTTTCACCGCATGAATTCTTTCAAAACCTTCATTTCCCTGTCACGCTGCATATGTAAAGCGGACAGATAGCGGTGCTGTTTCAGCGCATGACGAAGGGAAACGACAGGATGTCCGACGCTCCTTTGGGTGATGTTTTGTTGAGTAAGGGGCGTTACCACGCGCGTCTCGCAACGTCCGACGCAGATATTGCGGCGGCACAGGCGCTGCGCACGCTCTGCTTTCGTACCTCACAGCTGGATCAGGATGACTTTGATCAATCCTGTGCTCATATCCTGGTTGAAGATTTGCGTACGGGGGCTTTGGTCTGTTGTTTTCGCATGCTGGTGTTGGACGGGGGCAGCGAAATCTGCCGCAGCTATTCAGCACAGTTTTATGATCTGGCAGCGATGCGCAGTTTTGATGGGCGCATGGTGGAGATGGGGCGGTTCTGTATCCACCAAGGCTGCAACGACGCAGATATTTTACGCGTGGCCTGGGGCGCGATGACGGCGTTTGTGGATCAAAACGATATTCAGATGTTGTTTGGCTGCTCATCCTTTGCGGGTACAGAGACCGATGAATATCTGGATGCATTTGCCATGTTGAAGCATCGACACCTTGGCCCCAAACGCTGGCTGCCGCGGGTAAAGGCACCAAATGTGTTCCGTTTTGCGGCGCGGCTGCGGCGCAAGCCCGATGCCAAGAAAGCCATGCTGCGGATGCCGCCCTTGCTGCGCACCTATCTGATGATGGGTGGCTGGGTCAGCGATCATGCGGTGGTGGATGACAATCTGAACACGTTGCATGTGTTTACCGGGCTTGAGATCGGCGCGATCCCGCCTGCGCGCAAGCGGCTGTTGCGCGCCGTCGCGGGCTAAGGTGGCTGCGGCAAAGTTCGAATGCCTCCGGCGGGAGTATTTTTGAAAAGATTAAGGCGCCGGCGTTGACGCATCTCCTGCGGCGGTTTAGCTGGCTTTTATGGCACGTATTCCTCTTCTGCAGATGAGCGGGATCTCCCTTACTTTTGGCGGCGATCCCATCTTTTCCGATCTTGATCTTGTGGTGCAACCCGGTGACCGGGTGGCGCTGGTGGGGCGCAATGGCTCTGGCAAATCGACCCTGATGAAAATCATGGCAGGGCTGGTTGAGGCGGACACCGGATCGATTGTGGTGCCGCCGGGAAAATCCGTTGGCTACATGGAGCAAGACCCCAAGATGGAGGGGTTTGCCACCCTGGGCGATTTTGCCTCAAGTGGTCTGGAACCCGGTGAACTTTATAAGGTTGAACGCGCAGGCGAGGGGCTGAAATTTGATCCCGCGCGTCCGGTGGCCACAGCATCTGGCGGTGAACGTCGCCGGGCTGCATTGGCCAAGCTGATGGCGGAAGCGCCGGATCTTATGTTGCTCGATGAACCAACCAACCACCTGGATATTGAAGCGATTGGCTGGCTTGAGGGCGAACTTGCCTCGACACGGGCGGGATATGTTTTGATTTCTCACGACCGTGCATTTTTGAACGCGCTGACCCGCGCGACCCTTTGGGTGGATCGCGGCCAGGTGCGCCGTCAGGAAAAAGGGTTTGCCGCCTTTGAGGCCTGGCGCGACAAAATCTGGGACGAAGAGGATCAGGCGCGTCACAAACTTAACCGCTTGATCAAATCCGAAAGCCGCTGGGCCGTTGAAGGGATCAGCGCGCGCCGCAAACGCAATATGGGCCGGGTGCGCGCATTGCAGGAACTGAAATCGGAACGTTCGTCGCAGATCAAACGTCAGGGCGCGGCCGAGCTGGCGCTGGAGAGCGGGCCAAAGTCTGGCCGCAAGGTGATCGAAGCGGATGGGATTGAAAAAGCCTTTGGAGACAAGGTGATCCTGCGTCGTTTTGATCTCAAGGTGCAGCGCGGTGATCGAGTTGCCTTTGTTGGCCCCAATGGTGCGGGCAAAACCACGCTGTTGAAAATGCTTTTGGGAATGGAAGATCCTGATGCGGGGCAGGTGAAGCTTGGCACCAATCTGGAAGTTGCCCTGTTTGATCAGACCCGTGACCAGCTGGATGGGGATCTGAGCCTGTGGGATAACCTGACCTCTGATCCATCGATGCGCATATCTGGCAAGGCCGATCAGGTAATGGTGCGTGGCCAGCCCAAACATGTGGTTGGATATCTCAAGGAATTTCTGTTTGACGAACGTCAGGCCCGCGCGCCGGTACGCTCGCTGTCGGGCGGTGAAAAAGCGCGTCTATTGCTTGCGCGGCTGATGGCACGCAGTTCAAACCTTCTGGTGCTCGATGAGCCGACCAATGATTTGGATGTTGAAACGCTGGATCTGTTGCAAGAATTGCTCGATGCCTATGATGGCACCGTTTTGTTGGTGAGCCACGATCGGGATTTTCTGGATCGCGTGGCCACCACCACGATCGTGATGGAAGGCGACGGCAATGCTACGGCCTATGCAGGTGGCTGGAGCGACTATATTGCGCAGCGCAAACCGGTTGAAAAAGTGGTGGTTGAAAAGGCCGCGAAACAGGCAAAGTCAAAACCCAAGGCAGAGGCCAAACCTGCGGATGGTTTGAGCTTTAAGGAAAAGCACCGGCTCGAGGCGCTGCCTGCTGAGATTGAGCGGCTGGAAGCAGAGATTGCCAAGTTGGAGCAGCTGATGGCGGATCCTGAGCTGTTCACCCGAGAACCGGTGAAGTTCAAGAAAGCCAGCGAAGCCCTTATAGAACGTCAGGAAAAACTATCTGCCTCTGAGGAGGAATGGCTGGAATTGGAAGAAAAAGCCGCCAGCTGATGAGAGGACGCCGCGCTGAGCGCGGCGTCTTTTTTCAGGTCATACGAAGCGCGCCATCCAGGCGGATCACCTCACCGTTCAGATAGGGCATGCCAACAATAAAGGCTGCTGTGCGGGCAAATTCCTGTGGGTCACCCAGGCGTTTGGGGTGGGGCACATTTGCGGCGAGACCTTCGCGAATTTCTTCGCTCATCCCGGCCATCATCGGCGTCAGGAAAATACCCGGTGCAATCGTCATTACGCGAATGCCCTGACCCGAGAGATCGCGCGCCATTGGCAGTGTCATCCCCACAATGCCGCCTTTGGAGGCAGCATAGGCAGCCTGGCCTTTTTGGCCGTCAAATGCAGCAATTGACGCCGTGTTGACAATGACGCCGCGGTTGTTGTTTTCGTCGGCTGTTTGTTTCGCCATTTCAGCCGCTGCAAGACGCGCCACGTTGAAACTGCCGACAAGGTTGATGTCTACGGTGCGTGAAAACGCGCCCAGCGGATGCGGGCCATCGCGGCCCACGGTTTTTGCCCCAACCACGATGCCTGCGCAGTTCAGACAAGCGTTGATGCCACCCATTTTGGCGCTGGCAAATTCGATTGCAGCAGCAGCAGAGGTTTCATCGCTTACGTCGGTTTTGACAAAATGCCCCCCGATTTCATCCGCTACGGCCTGGCCTCCGGTTTCATCCAGATCCAGCAGTGTGACCTGTGCGCCATTGGCCGCGAAATAGCGGGCGCAGGCTTCGCCAAGACCCGATGCCGCACCAGTGATCACGGCCTTTACATGTGACAGCTCCATACCGCCCTCCCTCAAATGAACGTTTGTTCATTTATGGCAGGCTGGCAAAACCTGTCCAGAGTTCCGCAGGGTCAAGTTTGCATCAATTTCAGATCCCAGCGCGCCAGAGGTGTAAGGCGGCGGCCTAGAGGTGGCCAATACAGCCAGGTGCCGCCAAGTTTGCTGATCTCGGCCCCGGTGCCGAGTTTAAACCGCGCAAGCCCTTCGGCGTCTTCGGTATTGATCAACCCAAGATCAAGCCGTTTAACACCCTTCTGACGCAGCCAGTGAAGGGCCGACCACAACAGCAGGTTATTGGCATTCAGCGCTTTGCCACGGGGCAGGCTGTGGGCAATGTGATAGGTCGCATTCTGGCCGTGGGTCAGCACCAGAATGCCTGCAACACAATCGGTTCCATCAAAAGCCTGAAACAGTTTTGCCTTGCCGGGATTGGCCTCAGCATAGGCCAGTGTGAGTGGTACAGGCCAAGAGCGGTAGCCACGCTTTTGCTGCAGTTTGGCGTCTGCCTGCAGCAGCCAGTGGCTGGCATCAATTGGCATGTTTTGTCGGGTAATCTTGAGGCCCGCGTTTTCCGCCTGTACCAGCCGGTTGCGCCATTTCTGATGCAGGCGCGCGCGCTGCATATCAGCGGGGATATCGAGATCTATCTGTGCAACACTGGCCGGGGTCATCAAGGGCAGTGCGCCAAGACGCGCAAGCTCAGGCGTGGGTGATTCCGGTGACAAAAGGATTGGGGTGCGCTTCAGCCCCTCTTCCTGGAGAATTTCAAGCAAGCGCGCGGGTTTTGAAAGATCTGCGCGATTGATCATTGCCGCATTAACGCGGCCCCAGATCCGGCGGCGCAACACCACCGTATCCTGCATCCGGTCAAGCAGTAGGGGGCGCTGACCACTTTTGATCAGCGCTTTGGCAAATTCCTGCGTTTGTGGCAGGGCACGAAGGGCCATATCGGCCAGATCAGAACGGGGCGGAGCAAGGTCAAACATGGCGCCATTAACCCCAGCGAAACCTAAGTCATGGTTAATGAGGCCATGCAAAAGCGAAATAAAGTTTATGGGAAAGAGGCCCCTTGCGCGCGGATGACCAAAACCGCGGCGCTGTTGGTGGCGATCGCCCTGTCAGTGCCGGTGTTTTTGGTGCTGACATTGGTTGATCTCTTTTTGATATAAAAAAGGGGCGCGTGATGCGCCCCTTTTGCAAATCTTTGGATGCGGTGATTAGCCGTCGAGCTGCACCAGCGCGTGGCGCTTTTTGCCTGCGCTCAGTTTGATCGGCGATGACAGTGCGGCTGCGTCAATCATCAGCCCTGCATCGGTCAGCGGCGCATCATCAAGCTTGGCTCCGTTTTCAGCAATCAATCGTTTGGCTTCCTTGCCGGTTTTGGCGAGGCCCGATTTCACAATCAGCTGCACGATAGAGATACCGTCACCCAGATCAGCCGCGTTCAGCGAAAGCGTTGGTAGATCGTCCCCAACGCCGCCTTTTTCAAATACTTCGCGCGCGGTGGCTTCGGCGGCTTTGGCCGCATCAGCACCATGCAAAAGCGTGGTCACCTCATTGGCCAACACGATTTTTGCATCATTGATTTCCGATCCAGCCAGTGCGCCCAGACGTTCACATTCATCAACGGGCAGCTCGGTATAAAGCTTCAGGAAGCGGCCTACATCTGCGTCGGTTGTATTGCGCCAGAACTGCCAGAATTCATAAGGGCTGCGCATATCAGCATTGAGCCAGACCGCACCGTCCTGAGATTTGCCCATCTTCTTGCCGTCAGAGGTGGTCAGCAGCGGCGAGGTCAGGCCAAAGATCCCATTGTCCAGAACCCGGCGGGTCAGGTCGATCCCGTTAACGATGTTGCCCCATTGATCCGATCCGCCCATCTGCAGGATGCAGCCATAGCGGCGGTTCAGCTCAAGGAAGTCATAGGCCTGCAGGATCATGTAGTTGAATTCAAGGAAGCTGAGCGACTGTTCGCGGTCTAGCCGCGATTTTACGCTTTCAAACGCCAGCATCCGGTTGACCGAAAAATGTCGACCAATGTCGCGCAGAAACTCCAGATAGTTCAGATCATCCAGCCATTCCGCATTGTTCAGCATCAGGGCTTTGTTTGGTGCATCGGTGTCATAGTCGATATAGGCAGAGAACACCTTTTTGATGCCCGCGATATTGTCATTGATCGCGGCGTCATCCAGCAGCGGGCGTTCATCCGCGCGGAACGACGGATCGCCCACCTTGGTGGTGCCGCCGCCCATCAGGGTGATCGGCTGGTGGCCGGTCTTCTGGAACCAGCGCAGCATCATGATCTGGATCAGCGAGCCCACGTGCAGCGATTTTGCAGTGGCGTCAAAGCCGATATAGGCCGGGCGCACACCACTCAAAAGAGCGTCGTCCAGTCCCTGATAATCGGTGCAGTCCGACAGAAACCCGCGTTCCATCATGACGGCGACGAAATCAGACTTAGGATGGTATGTCATTGTGAGCCTCGGAAATTGATATGTGCCTGCTTCCTATAAAACGCAAAACACAGAGTTGGAACCTGTTTTCCTGCCAAGATAACCGCTGTAGGCTGTACTGCAATCAATGACCTGACTTTGATCAGGGCAATCCCATAAAAACCGGGGGCAGTCATGGCGCGAGCAATTTCCAAAACAGGGGTGATCCGGGCGGCGGGCACAATGAGCGGAACCTCTCTGGACGGGGTGGATGTTGCGATCGTCGAGACAGATGGGCAGCAGATCTTTGGATTTGGCCCCAGTCATTATCGTGGCTACACAGATGCAGAGCGCGCGGTGTTGCTGGCCGCGCTTGGGAAATGGTCTGGGCCAGAGGTTGATGCGGCAACTTCTGTGGTGGATGAAGCGCACCAACAGGTGTTGCAGCAGCTTTTACAAGACGCGCCCGAGGTTGAGCTTGTGGGCTTTCATGGTCAGACGCTTGCCCATGCGCCGCGTTTGCAGGGAACCTTGCAGGTGGGCGACGGGGCTGGGCTTGCGGAGGCGATTTCCCGGCCGGTGGTTTGGGATTTTCGCAGCGATGATGTGGCGATGGGCGGCGAGGGCGCGCCGCTTGCGCCGTTTTTCCATTTCGCCTGTGCAAAATACATTGGTGCCGAGGCGCCGGTTGCGTTTCTGAACCTCGGCGGTGTGGGCAATATCACCTATGTGGATCCGCGATATGATCGTCCGGAAAATCCTGGAGCGCTTCTTGCTTTTGACACCGGGCCTGCAAATGCACCGGTGAATGATCTGATGCAGGCGCGTCTGGGCCTTGCGATGGACAAAGGCGGGGCGGTTGCGCGCGCTGGCACGGTTGAAACGGGCGCGTTGGAGCTGTTTCTGGCAGAGCCCTATTTTACCCGCATGCCGCCAAAGTCGCTCGACCGAAACGATTTTTCAGAGATGATTGATCTGGTGCGCGAGCTGTCAGATGCGGATGCAGCAGCCACGCTGACCGGCATGTGTGCCGCGGCGGTGGTGCAGGGGGTGGAGCATTGCCCGCAGATGCCGCAGAAAATCCTGGTCACCGGGGGCGGGCGGCTCAATCCGGTTCTGATGGAGATGCTGCAGGTTGCGCTCGACTGCCCGGTTGTGCCCATCGAAGAAGTTGGGCTGGATGGGGATATGCTTGAAGCGCAGGCATTTGCGCATCTGGCTGTGCGGGTTGTACGCGGTCTGCCAACATCTGCGCCCGCAACAACGGGTGTCAGTGCCTGTGTTGGTGGCGGGGTCCTGAGTGTTTCAACAAAGACATAGCCTAGACGGGGGTGCTCCCGCTCGTCACAGGTGATTTGAAAATCCCCCGTTCCCGTTGGGCGTCGCGCCGCGCAAAGCGCGGCGCTGGTCGTTTCGGGCGCAGCCCGAAGCGAAAAACCTCAAGAAAGCGCCCTTAGGTGCGCGCTATATCAAATTCAGGTGCGGCCAATTCAAACCCATCAAATTCAAAGCCCGGCGACACGGTGCAGCTGACCAGAGTGTAATCCCCCGTGCTGCGCGCCGCCTGCCAGTGATGCGGTGGAACGATGATTTGGGGCTGGCCTTTGCTGAGATCTGGCGACAGTAAATGATCAACGGCAGGGCCGTTTTCATCCGCCGCCATCGACAGCACCAACGGCGCGCCCGCATGAAACAGCCAGATCTCGGCTGCATCCACCCGGTGCCAATGGCTTGTTTCGTCCGCTTTTAGCAGGAAATAGATACAGGTTCCGCTGGCGCGACCGGGATTACTGGCCTTCCAGGTTTCTTTGTACCAGCCGCCCTCAGGATGGGGCTGCAGATCGAGCTTTGCAATAATCTCATCCGCGGTCATCGGCTCATGTCCTTTATCTCTGGCAATCTACAGTGGGTGGCATATGTTTGCCCCATGACAATGAATATCCCCTTTGACAACAGCTATGCGCGCCTTGCACCGGAATTTTACAGCAAGCTTGCGCCCGAGCCCGCATCTGCGCCGCAGCTTGTGGCCTATAATGAAGCACTTGGTGCGCTGTTGGGAATTGAAGAAGCCGACACCGCCACCCGAGCGGAAGTTTTTGCTGGCAACGAAGCGCCCGAAGGCGCGGAGCCTTTGGCGCAGCTTTACAGTGGCCACCAGTTTGGCAATTACAATCCGCAGCTGGGCGATGGGCGTGCGCTGCTTCTTGGTGAAGTCATCGACCGTGATGGTGTGCGCCGCGATATCCAATTGAAAGGCTCCGGGCGCACGCCTTATTCGCGTCGCGGTGATGGTCGCGCGTGGCTGGGGCCGGTGTTGCGCGAATATGTTGTCTCTGAGGCGATGCATGCGCTGGGGATCCCCACCACACGGGCACTTGCTGCTGTGACGACAGGTGATGATGTCTGGCGCGAAGGGCCAATGCCTGGGGCAGTGCTGACGCGGGTGGCTCAAAGCCATTTACGGGTTGGTACCTTTCAGATCTTTGCGGTGCGTGGCCAGACTGAGGCGCTGAAGACGCTGACCGACTATGCGATTGCGCGCCATTATCCCGAGGCATCCGGCCCGATGGGGCTGTTGCGGGCGGTGCGCGACAATCAGGTGAAGCTGATCGCAGCCTGGATGGGTGTTGGCTTTATCCACGGGGTGATGAATACCGACAACAGCTCAATCTCCGGCGAGACAATCGATTACGGCCCCTGCGCCTTTATGGATGCGTATCAGGGCAATCGGGTGTTTTCCTCCATCGATCAGATGGGGCGATACGCCTATGGCAATCAGCCAAGCATTGCGGTGTGGAACCTTGCGCAATTGGCCACGGCGCTGATCCAGCAGGCAGACGATCCTGAAGCCCTGCTCGAAGAGGCCACCGAAATCGTGCACGGCATGCCAGATCTGTTGCACGAAGCCTGGCTTGATACATTCCGGCGCAAAATTGGCCTCTCTACGGCTGAACAGGGGGATGAGACCCTGCTCACCGATCTGTTGAAGGTCATGGCCGCGGGGCAGGCGGATTTCACCAATACCTTCCGCGCCTTGACGGCAGGCAAAGCGCGCGATCAATTCGTGGAGCCTGAGGCGTTTGATCGCTGGGAAGAGGGCTGGCGCGCGCGGCTTCACCGTGAGCAGAGCCCGGATGATGTCATGGCTCAGGCAAACCCGATCTATATTGCGCGCAATCACCAGATCGAAAAGATGATCACCGATGCAGTTGCGGGCGACTTTAACCTGTTTCACCGTCTGAACCGTGTGCTGGCGCAACCGTTTACAGAGCAGCCGGGTGCGGAGGATCTGAAAAAAGCACCGCTGCCCGATGAGATCGTGCCAGCAACCTTTTGCGGCACCTAACACAAAAAATGCGCGCTCTCAGCTGAGGCGCGCATTTTGTTTTATCAGCTTTGGGTGCGACCCGGAGAGGGAGCCTTGCTGGCTTTTGGCTTGCTGCCGCGTTTGCGGAAGCCGCCAGGTTTTCCACCAGGTTTGCCACCAGGTTTTCCACCGGGGCGGCCACCACCAGAGTTTCCGCCGGAATTGCCGCCAGGACGACCACCGGGGCGGCGTCCACCACCACGACGGCCTTTTGGTGCCTCATTGGGATCAGGCATAACCTCCCAAGGGCGGCCAGAGGCCACCGGGATCTGGATCTTCATGGTTTTCTGAATGGCCTTCAGTTCGTCCATTTCGTCCGGGGCACAAAACGCCACTGCTTCACCATCTTTGCCCGCGCGCGCGGTACGGCCGATACGGTGCACATAAGCGTCTGGCACATTGGGCAGCTCGTAGTTGTAGACGTATTTCACATCCGGGATGTCAAGCCCGCGCGCGGCGACATCGGTTGCAACCAGTACTTTAACTTCACCCGCGCGAAAGGCTGCCAAAGCACGTTCACGCTGGCCCTGGCTTTTGTTGCCGTGGATCGCAGCCGCAGAGAAGCCCGCCTTATCGAGCGTCTTCATCAGCCGCTCCATCCCGTGTTTGGTGCGGCCAAAGATCAGCGTGCGTTCATCCGCGTGTTTCGCCAGCAGCTCTTTCAGCAGCGACAGTTTCTCTGCCTTGGCGATGAAGTGGATCGATTGGGTCACCTTGGCGGCCGGTTTGCCGGGCGGTGTAACCTCGATACGGATCGGCCGATCAAGATAGGTATTGGCGAGCTCATTCATCTGTTTTGGCATGGTGGCCGAAAACAGCATGGTCTGGCGTTCCTCGGGCAGGAGCGGCGCGATTTTGCGCAGCGCATGAATAAAGCCCATGTCGAGCATCTGATCCGCTTCATCCAGCACTAGGAAATCGCAAGATCCCAGATCAACTGCGTTGCGATCCATAATGTCGATCAGGCGACCAGGGGTTGCGACCAAAATATCTGTGCCGCGCGACAGCCGGGTGATCTGCGGATTGATAGAAACGCCGCCCACAACAACGGTTACCCGCACCGGGGTGTTTTCGGTCAACCCTTTAAGCGACTCTGCGATCTGGTTCACCAGTTCACGGGTGGGGGCCAGGATCAAACCACGCACCGTGCCCGCGGCAGGCTTGCGCCCGTAGCCCAGCATCTGTGCAATCAGCGGCACCCCAAAGGCTGCGGTCTTGCCGGTGCCGGTTTGTGCCAAGCCCAGGACATCACGTCCCTGCAACGCATGGGGAATCGCCCGCGCCTGGATCGGGGTTGGGGTGCTGAACCCCAAGGTTTCAATACGGTTCAAAAGCTGCGCAGGCAGCTCCATAGAAGCAAAGTCACTCACTGCAGATCCTTTCAAGGCCCTGACTGGCCGCCTTAGGGCGGGGCTTGGGCCAATGTGATGCAGCAAGAGGAGCAGCTGAACCACAGAATTCGGGTTGTTGCGCAAATGACTGTGGATAACGAGGTTGTCAACCGGTTAAGCTCAACAAAAGCTGGTTTTCCGGCTGCGTTTTATTCGCTAGAGACAGATGGCTCTAGGATCTGGTGGACGCTGAGGAAGGATTGCGATGCCCATGTCAATTATTGCCCGTTGCGAGGCCAAAGGCCTTCGTATGACTGGACAGCGCCGCATTATTGCACAGGTTTTGCAAGACAGTTCCGATCACCCGGATGTAGAAGAGCTGTACAAACGGGCAAGCGCTTTGGACGACGGGATTTCCATTGCCACGGTCTACCGGACTGTAAAGCTCTTTGAAGAAGCGGGCATTTTGGAGCGGCTGGAATTTGGCGATGGGCGCGCGCGCTATGAAGATGCAGAGCGCGACCACCATGACCATCTGATCGATATGAACAGCGGCGAAGTCATCGAATTCTGTGATCCCGAAATCGAAGCGTTGCAGGAAAAGATCGCACAAAAGCTTGGCTATGAGCTGCGCGGCCACAAGCTTGAGCTTTACGGCGTGCCCTTGTCCAAAACCCGCAGCTAATAAATCCCCAATAGATTCTCAGTAAAGGGCGCTGTTCGCGCTGGGACTGCGCTGGGATTGTCGATTTTGGATATTGTATCACATTCCGTGATGTTGCGTTTCACGTCATATCATGTGGGATGTTTACATTTTATCTTGCCGCGCTGGGCAATTCCGGTGTCATGGAGCGTAGATCTATTCACGCGACCAAGTCGGAGGCAGCTATGAACAACGTGCGCGGAATTCTTTTGGTGTTGTTGGCCATGGTTGGCTTCACCCTGGAAGACACATTCATCAAGGCGCTGACCGGCGGTATGGCCGTAGGGCAGGTGCTGATGCTGATTGGTCTGGGCAGCGCGTCGGTTTTTGCACTTTTTGCCAGCGTGCGTGGGGAAAACATCTTGGGGGCGCGCGCCTGGCAGCCTTTGCCGCTGTTACGCGCGTTTACCGAAGCCTTTTCTGCAGTTGCCTACGCAACCGCGCTGTCAAAAGTGGATATCTCAACCGTTGCTGCGGTGTTTCAGGCCACGCCTTTGGTGATCACCATGGGGGCTGCGCTGTTTCTTGGGGAACAAGTGGGCTGGCGGCGCTGGAGCGCTATTGGGGTTGGTTTTATCGGTGTGATTATGATCATTCGTCCCGGCCTCAATGGCTTTGAGCCTGCTGCGCTTTGGGTGCTGATCGCCGTGCTGGGGGTTGCGACCCGTGATCTGTTGACGCGGGTTTTGTCTGCGGATGTGCCCTCTACTGTTGTGAGCTTTCAGGCCTTTGCCACCATTATCCCAGCAGGGCTGTTTTTGATGTTTGTCAACAACAGCAGCTTTTCCGTTCCGCATGGGGCGGATTGGGCCATGATCGTGGGCGGGGTGCTGTTTGGCGTCATGGGGTACTATTCAATCGTGGTGGCAATGCGCATTGGCGACGCGGCTGTGGTGACCCCGTTTCGCTACACGCGTCTGCTGTTTTCGATCCTGATCGGCGCGGTGGTGTTTGCCGAACGGCCCGATCTGATGACGCTTGCAGGGTCTTCGCTGGTGATTGGCTCTGGTCTTTATACCTTCCTGCGGGAACGGCGGCTGCAACGCGTGACGCAGATGGCAAACGCATGAAACCTCTTTGTTTCTTCGGAAACTGATGGCGCAAACAGTTGTTCTGTTAGCCCTAAAGGTTTGAATTAATCGCCGTTAGCGGTAACGAGAACGGTTTACTTTTACAATCCACTTGCTATGACTGCGGCAAACATTAGCCACACTCAGGAACATCAGTGATGAGCACCATTATCGACATTCACGCCCGTGAAATTCTGGACAGCCGCGGCAACCCTACTGTTGAGGTTGACGTGGTCCTCGAAGACGGCACCATGGGCCGTGCTGCCGTGCCGTCTGGTGCATCCACCGGCGCCTATGAAGCCGTTGAAAAGCGCGATGGCGACAAAGCACGTTACATGGGCAAAGGCGTTCTGGAAGCCGTTGCCGCCGTAAACGGTGAAATCGCCGAAGAGCTGGTTGGCTTTGACGCAACCGATCAGGCGGCCGTTGACCAGGCGATGATCGATCTGGACGGCACCGAAAACAAAGGTCGCCTGGGCGCCAACGCGATCCTGGGTGTGTCCATGGCTGTTGCCAAAGCCGCTGCCGATTTCACCACCCAGCCGCTGTATCGCTATGTTGGCGGCACCTCGGCCCGCGTTCTGCCGGTTCCGATGATGAACATCATCAACGGCGGCGAGCACGCGGACAACCCGATCGACATCCAGGAATTCATGATCATGCCAGTGGCTGCGGAAAACATCCGCGACGCGGTTCGCATGGGCTCCGAAGTGTTCCACACCCTGAAAAAAGACCTGGTTGCTGCTGGCATGTCCACCGGTCTCGGCGATGAGGGCGGCTTTGCGCCGGAGCTCGGCTCGACCCGTGACGCACTGGATTTCATCCTGAAAGCCATCGAAAAAGCAGGCTACAAGCCCGGAGAAGAAATCTATCTGGCGCTGGATTGTGCGGCGACTGAATATTACAAAGACGGCAAATACGTCATGGCCGGTGAGGGCAAGACCCTGACCAGCGCCGAAAACGTTGAATACCTGGCATCGCTGGTCAACGACTATCCGATCATCTCCATCGAAGACGGCATGGCCGAAGACGATTGGGACGGCTGGAAAGCGCTGACCGACGCAATCGGCGACAAGGTGCAGCTGGTGGGTGATGATCTGTTTGTGACCAACCCTTTGCGTCTGGCCGAAGGGATTGAGCGCGGCAGCGCCAACTCGATGCTGGTGAAGGTCAACCAGATCGGCACCCTGACCGAAACCCTGAAGGCGGTTGATATGGCGCACCGCGCCCGGTTCACCAATGTGATGTCGCACCGTTCGGGTGAAACCGAAGACGCGATCATCGCCGATCTGGCGGTTGCCACCAACTGTGGTCAGATCAAAACCGGCTCGCTGGCACGTTCGGACCGGCTCGCGAAATACAACCAGCTGATCCGCATCGAAGAGCAGCTGGGCGAAGTGGCCGAATACGCAGGTCGTTCGATCCTGAAAGGCTAAGCCTCAGCGATAAAAAACAAAACGCCCCGCCAAATTGGTGGGGCGTTTTTGTGAGGAGAGTGTGATGCAGGAACCAAGTGCTGAAAACGGATTTCAAGCGGCGCATGCGGCTTTGCTTGCTGCTAGTTTTGCCACGCTCACAGGGCGTGATCTGCAGGCCGATTGCAGTGCAGAAGCGCTGTATCACGCGCCGTTTGTGATCCTCTCCCATGATGGCGGCGTGGATCCTGTGCTGACCTATGGCAATCTGGCGGCGCAGAAATTGTGGGAAATGGGTTGGGACCAGCTGACACAAATGCCTTCGCGCCTCACAGCTGAGCCGCAGCACCGCACCACTCGGGCTGAGATGTTTGAACGCATGCGGCTAAGTGGTGTGATTGATGACTATGCGGGCATTCGCATCAGTGCCACGGGAAAACGATTTGAAATTCGCGGTGCTGTGATTTGGGCCCTTGTTGACGACGCAGGGATCAAGCAGGGTGAGGCCGCAATGTTTCAGAATTATCAATACCTTTGAAGGAGGGCAGGGCGATGGAATTTGTAGATGGTTTGACTGAGATCCCCGACGATAAGCTTGCAACAATTGTGACCTATCTGCAGATGTTTGAACGCCCCGAACTGCGCCCTGTTGCTGCGCCCGAGGGCGTGAGCCTGCAGCGCCATGACGCGCCTGATCTGTCCTGGTATCGCTCGCTGTTTCGTGCGGTTGGTGGCGACTATCTTTGGGTGTCGCGTCTGGAAACACCGGATGCGGATCTCAGCGCGCATCTTAGCCACGATAATGTTTCGGTCTGGTCAGTGCGCAAGAACGGCGAAGATCTGGGCCTGTTGGAGCTGGAATGGAAAGACGGTGAATGTGAACTGTCGTTCTTTGGTCTTGCTCAGCCATTGATTGGCGGCGGTGTTGGGCGCTGGCTGATGAACCAGGCGATTGAGTTCGCGTTTGAGCGCCCGATCCAGCGTTTCTTTGTTCACACCTGCACCTTGGACAGCGCGCAGGCGTTGCCGTTTTATATCCGCTCAGGCTTTAGTCCTTATCGGCGTGCGCTGGAGATCATGCAAGATCCACGCCTTGGCGGCTATTACGCTGCAGATGCGGCGCCGCAGCTCCCCTATCTGGTGAAAGATTGATCGCGCTTAAACCAGCGGTCTGATCAGTGAAATTGGTGTTTCGACGGGCGCAAACCGCACCCGTTGGAACAAACCCGCCGCGCCTTCATCCGCGAGCTTGACCTGAATATCAAGAAGGCCCGCACCTGACATGGTCTTGATCAGCTGCAGCAGTGCTTCGGTTGCAATGCCGCGACCGCGCACAGGTGGCCGGATGTAGATTTCCTGCAAAAGCCCTTGCAAGCCACCACGCTCCATATCCCAGGTGAACCCCAACACAAGATAGCCAATGGCTGCACGTGCAGGGCCAATCAGATAGGCCGCCCCATAAGGGTTGCCGTCCAGCAGTGGCATCAAGGCCGCATTTAATCCATCTTCATGGACTTCTTCGCCGCGTTCCTCGCGAAAGGCCGCAGCAAGGGCTGCGAGTTTCTCAAGATGCTCGGGCTTTGCCAATTGCAGTGCTGCGCTCATAATCTGGCCAATCCTTCTGTGAGCAGGTTGAAAAATCCATCCGCATCGACATCGCCGATGAACAGTGCGTTTGGGGCACGATCCGTCACCCGCCACCAGTCTGCCACCGTCATACCAAGAGTAAGATCAGACTGGGTTTCGATCTCTACATTCACGTGGCGGCCGGAAAACAGCTGTGGATGCAACAGATAGGCGATGACGCAGGGATCATGCAATGGCCCACCGTCAGATCCATATTTCTCCACATCAAAACGTTCAAAAAACGCGAGCATATCTGCGGTGAAGGCGGCGGCTTTTGTGTTTAGATCACGGATTGCATTTATGCGATGCGGTGTCGTCAACACCTTATGGGTCACATCCAGCGGCATCACCACCAGTGGCACGCCAGCGCTAAACACAATCTCGGCCGCTTCGGGATCCACATAGATGTTAAATTCAGCCGCCGGGGTGATATTGCCCACTTCAAAATAAGCGCCACCCATCATGATGAGCTCTTTTACGCGTGGGATAATATCTGGCGCACGTTCAAAGGCAGTGGCGATATTGCTCAGCGGTCCCAGGGTGCACAGCGTCACGCTTCCTGCAGGTTCGCGCCGTAGGGTTTCAATAATGAAGTCAACAGCGTGCACATCAGAAAGCGGTGTTTCAGGATCAAACAGTTCCGGGCCGTCTAATCCGGTTTTTCCATGCACATGTTCCGCCGTCACAAGCGCACGTTTGATGGGCCGCGCGCATCCAGCGTAAACAGCCATATCCTTGCGTCCGGCAATGTCGCAAATGATGCGGGCGTTGCGGGTGGTCAGATCCAGTGGCACATTGCCTGCAACGCAGGTAATCCCGAGCACGTCCAGCGCATCCGGGTTTGCAAGTGCGAGCAATATCGCAACCGCGTCATCCTGGCCGGGGTCGGTATCAATGATGATCTTGCGTTTGCGCATGGCGGGCCCTCTTTCGTTCTCGCCCAGCTTAGCCCGGCATATCGGCTTTAGCACGCTCTGCCTGTTTGACCTCATCCCAAAGCGCGTCCATCTCGGCGAGGTCGCTCTCATCCGGGGTTTTGCCACGCGCGGCAAGACGCTCTTCGACACCTTCAAAGCGGCGGGTGAATTTGGCATTGGCCCGGCGCAATGCCGCTTCGGGTTCGACATCAAGGTGGCGACCCAGATTGGCCATCACAAACATCAGATCGCCAAATTCTTCTTCAACTTCATTCTGGCTGAGCGTGTCACGCGCCTCAACAAGTTCGGCGGATTCTTCGGCGATTTTTTCGATCACATTTTGCGCCGAGGGCCAATCAAACCCAACCCGCGCGGCACGTTTTTGCAGCTTGTACGCCCGTAGCAGGGCAGGCAGCCCAACGGCCACACCATCCAATGTGCCGCTTTGCCGTTTGGAGGCACGTTCTTGCGCTTTGATCTTCTCCCAATCATCCACCTGCTGGTCCGCGGATTTTTCGCGGTTTTCATCACCAAATACATGCGGGTGGCGGCTCACCATCTTGTTGGACATGGTGCGCACCACATCTTGAAAGGTGAAATGCCCGGCCTCAGCCGCCATCTGGGCATGAAAGACCGATTGAAACAGCAAATCGCCCAGCTCGCCTTGCAGCTCATCCCAGGCCTTGCGCTCAATTGCATCAGCAACTTCATAGGCTTCTTCAATGGTGTAAGGCGCGATCGTGGCGAAATCCTGCTCGATATCCCAGGGGCAGCCGCTGTCAGGATCGCGCAGGGCCTGCATGATTTTAAGCAGCCGTTCAATTCCAGCGGTTTCATCATGGATGAGTGATGCGTCAGACATTGCGTGAGCCCCTGTTCCAGTGTCAGATGCATCAATCACCGAGTCTTTTGCAGGAGTCCAGCCCATGCCGGTTGTGAACCGTATCGCCAACTACGCCAACGAGCTGCAAGAATGGCGTCAGCATCTGCATTCCATCCCGGAGCTGTCGCTGGAGTTGCCAAAAACCGCGGCTTTTGTGGCGCAACGCCTGCGAGAGATCGGCGTGGATGAGATCCACGAAGGTATCGCCACCAGCGGTATTGTGGCGATCATCAATGGCCAAAGCAAAGGTGAAACCATTGGTCTGCGTGCCGATATGGATGCATTGCCAATTGAGGAAGAAACCGGTGCAAAATATGCCTCGGCCCATGCAGGCAAAATGCATGCCTGTGGTCATGACGGCCATACAACCATGCTGCTTGGGGCGGCGAAATACCTGGCGGAGACGCGCAATTTCTCTGGCCGGGTTGCACTGATTTTCCAACCTGCCGAAGAAACCGTGGGCGGTGCACGTATTATGGTCGAAGAAGGTGTGCTTGAGCGGTTTGATATTTCCCAGATTTACGCGCTGCATTGCGCGCCGGGGTTGCCCTTTGGCGAATTTATCACGCGCCCCGGCCCGATCATGGCCGCAGCAGATGAATTCTATATCTATATTAACGGGCTTGGCGGGCACGGCGCGCTGCCGCATGAAACCCGCGATCCGGTGATGGCGGCCTGTGGTATTGCGCAGGCGATCCAGACCATTGTCAGCCGCAATCATTTTGCCCTTGAAGATCTGGTGGTGTCTGTCACCCAGATCCACACCGGCAGCGCCGATAATATTGTGCCCGAAACCGCCTTTATCAACGGCACTGTGCGCTCGTTTGATAAGGACACACAGGCCATGGTGATGCGCCGCATGGATGAGATCGTGCGCGGTCAAGCCATTGCCTATGGGGTTGAAGTAGAGCTGAATTACAACGTGGGCTACCCCGCGACCGTTAACGACCCGCAGCGTACTGAACTGGCCCTAAAGGCTGCGCGTGACGTGGCGGGTGAAACCCACGTGGATGGGGAGTGCGACCCGCAGATGGGGGCGGAAGATTTCAGCTACTTCTTGCAGGCCTGTCCCGGTGCATATCTGTTTTTGGGGCAAGGGGACGGACCGGGGCTGCATCAGGCGGGATTTGATTTTAACGATGAAATCGCGCCTATCGGAGCTTCTTTCTTTTCTCGCCTGGTAGAGACATTGCAGCCCGCAGGCTAAGCTCTGGGATGACAAGGGCGCTGGCGTCGGCTATCCCGGTGATCAGAGACCAAGCAATAGGATGTTGCGATGGCATTGGAAGATGCAAAAAACCAAGTAGATGAGGCCTTTACCCGCGAGGATCTGAAGGGGCCGAGTTTTGAAAACACCTTTGGTGGGGCAACTTCCTTTTTGCGACGCCGCTACACTAAGGATTTGCGTCAGGCGGATATTGCCGTGACTGGCATCCCCTTTGATCAGGCGGTGACCAACCGTCCGGGCACCCGTCTTGGCCCGCGCGCGGTGCGTGAAGCCAGCGCGCTGCAAAGCCCCGATGCGCCTTATGGCTGGCCGTTTGACGTGCTGGGGGAGCTTGCAATTGTGGATTATGGCGATCTGGCGTTTGACTACGCCGATGTTGCAGCCTTTCCCGATGCGCTGACGGATCATATTCGCCAGATCCTAAAAACCGATACAGCTTCGGTGGCGATTGGCGGCGACCACTATGTGTCTTTCCCGATCCTCAAGGCGTATGCGGAAAAATACGGCCCGCTGTCACTGTTGCAGTTTGATGCCCATAGCGACACCTGGCCGGATGACAATTTCTCCCGTGTTGATCACGGCACCATGTTTTACAAGGCCGTGAAACTTGGCCTGATTGATCCCAGCACATCGGTGCAGGTCGGCATCCGCACCACCAATGCGGATACGCTTGGGGTCAATATTATCGACGCGCCAACCGTGCATGAAATTGGCCCGGTTGAGACCGCAAAACGGATCAAATCCATTCTGGGCGACCGTCCCGTCTATCTTACCTTTGATATCGACTGTCTTGATCCTGCCTTTGCACCGGGCACTGGCACACCTGTTTGGGGTGGCCTGTCCTCGGGGCAGGCTGCACGGATCTTGCGCGATATTGCGGGTATCAACATCAAAGGGGGCGATATTGTTGAAGTTTCGCCGCCCTATGACACCTCGGGGGCCACTGCAATTGCTGGGGCTCATGTAGCAACCGAAATCATCTGCCTTATGGGCTGGAACATCTTGAAAAAATGACACAATTCAATCACCCGATCAGCGGCAACGATCTCGCACATTTTTCCGGCCCCAATACCTATATGCGCCTGCCACAGGCAACATCGCTGGATGGGCTGGATGTAGCCTTTCTGGGCGTGCCACTGGATGTCGGCAGCTCCTGGCGCTCGGGCGCGCGCTTTGGCCCCAAAGAGATCCGCAGCCAAAGCGCGATGATCCGGCCTTATAATCTCACCACCAAGGCCGCACCGTTTGATCATCTTAACGTGGCAGACATTGGTGATCTGGCGATCAATACGTTTTCGTTGAAAGAGTCGCTGCGCATCGTGGAAGACAGCTATGACGCCATTTTGGGTGGTGGAGTTGTGCCGATGGCGATGGGGGGTGATCATTCAATCACCTTGCCGATCCTGCGGGCAATGGCGCGCAAATATGGGCCGCTTGCGGTTGTTCATATTGGTGCACATGCGGATGTTGGCAGTGATATGTTTGGTGAAACCGAGGCGCATGGGACCGTGTATCGCCGCGCCAATGAAGAGGGGCTGTTGTTGACCGGCAAGACCTATCAGATTGGTCTGCGCGGCACAGGTGATAGTCCACAGGAATTTGCCGAGGCGGTGGCATGGGGCTTCCAGCACTTTCAGGCATCCGAATTGTGGGGGCGTTCGCTCTCGGGGATGGGGGCTGAAATCCGCCGCGATATTGGCAACCGTCCGACCTATATCTCCTTTGATATTAACGCGCTGGATCCCTCGTTTGCCCAGGGTGCCAGTCGCCCGGAAATTGGCGGGCTGACATCGATGCAGGCGCTTGAATTGCTGCGCTCTCTTACTGGGGTGAATGTTGTGGGGTGCGATCTGGTAGAGGTTTCACCCGCCTATGATCCAACGGGCACCACCGCGCTGACTGCGGCCAATCTTTTGTACGAAATGCTTTGTATTCTGCCGGGTGTCGCGCAGGCTGCCAAATAGCAATCGTTGCCCCCCTGCTGCGTCAAAGGCGCGGCAGGGTGGGCGCGCTGGATTGCAAAGACGACACCGCGCAGCCATCCTGCAGCTTGCGCCACATCGGCACATTCAGCGACATCTGACATTGCGCCATAAACAGCTTCCCATCCACATGCAGGCAGATGGTTTCGCCCAGCTCAATCCGTGCGCCGGATGCGTTGGTGCAATAGCATTCCGTGACTTTACCACCTGGCGAGGTCACATCAGCCAGAGCAGGCAGCGCCAGCCACGCTGATAAGATGTAAACAAGAACACTGGTATGTTGCATGCGCCTAGCATATCACAGAACGCATAGATTTTCACTCGCGCCTGACCATGAAAGCTGCCTGAATGATCCCCAATGAACGCCTGGAACAGATCCTGCAACGGTTTCAATACCTTGAAGCGGCTATGGCTGATGGCAGCAGCACAGAGGATATCGCAACGCTTGCCAAGGAATATTCCGACCTGCGCCCCGTCGCAGAGCAGATCATGGCCTACCGTCAGCTGAATGCGGATCTGGCTGAGGCTGAGGCGATGCTGGATGATCCAGATATGCGTGAGCTCGCCGAAGAGGAGCTGCCCACGCTGAAGGCCGCGCTTCCTGATGCGGAACACGCGCTGCAGCTGGCGCTTTTGCCCAAAGATGAGGCGGATGCCCGACCTGCCATTCTGGAAATTCGCCCCGGCACCGGTGGTGATGAGGCTGCGCTTTTTGCGGGTGATCTGCTGCGCATGTATATGCGTTACGCCGAAGCCCGCGGCTGGCGGGTTGAAATCATCGAAGAACAGGCAACAGAATTGGGCGGCATCAAAGAGGTCGTGGCCCATATCAAGGGTGAAAACGTCTTTGCCCGGATGAAATACGAAAGCGGCGTACATCGGGTGCAGCGTGTGCCCGCCACCGAAAGCGGTGGTCGCATTCACACCTCGGCGGCCACAGTAGCAGTACTGCCCGAAGCCGAAGATGTGGATGTTGAAATCAATGCAGCCGATATTCGCATCGATACCATGCGCGCATCCGGCGCGGGTGGCCAGCACGTGAACACCACCGATTCCGCGGTACGTATCACCCATTTGCCCACGGGGCTGATTGTAACGAGCTCTGAGAAATCTCAGCACCGCAACCGCGAGATTGCGATGCAGGTTCTGAAAACACGTCTGTATGATCTGGAACGACAGCGTATTGACAACGAACGCTCTGCCGACCGTGCGAGCCAGGTTGGTTCGGGTGACCGCTCTGAACGCATTCGCACCTATAATTTCCCGCAGGGCCGCATGACCGATCACCGCATCAATCTCACGCTTTATAAGCTTGATCAGGTGCTGCAGGGTGATCTTGATGAAACTGTTGATGCGTTGACCGCGGATGCGCAGTCACGCCTCATGGCCGAGATGGAGCAATGAGCACCGCCGCGCAAGCAATGGCAGAAGCCACCCATCGACTGCGCGCGGCCGGGGTCGGGGATCCTGCGCGCGATGCCCGTGTGTTGTTGGCCCATGCCGCAAAGATCGAAGCCAGCCGTGTCACATTGATTGCACCAGAAGAGCTGAGCGACGAGATCGCCGATCGCTATGAGCAGTTGATTGCGTTGCGTGCGATCCGCGTGCCGGTGTCGCATCTGATTGGTGAACGCGCCTTTTATGGCCGCCAGTTTAAAGTGTCGGGTGATGTGCTCGATCCGCGTCCGGAAACTGAAATCCTCGTCGAAGCCGCGCTGAGCGAACCTTTTAAACGTGTGCTCGATCTGGGGGTTGGGTCCGGCTGTATTCTGGTCAGCCTGCTTGCCGAACAACAAGACGCGCGTGGGCTTGGGGTCGATCTAAGCGAAGCAGCCTGTCTGCAAGCGAGCGCCAACGCGGTGTTGCATCACGTTGCCCCCCGGCTGGACATCAAACAATCCAACTGGTTTGAGGCAGTAGATGGTCAGTTTGATCTGATCGTTTCCAACCCACCTTATATTGCGCTGGATGAAATGGGCGGTCTCAGCACTGAGGTGCGCGAGTATGAGCCGGAAATGGCGCTTACAGATGGGGCAGATGGGCTGCAAGCCTATCGCCAGATCGCGGCTTCGATGATGGCATATCTTGCGGCTGGCGGTCGTGTGTTGGTGGAAATTGGCCCGACCCAAGGGGCCGCTGTATCAAAACTCTTTGAAGATGCGGGGCTCATTCAGGTGCAGGTCCTGCGCGATTTTGACGGGCGCGACCGTGTTGTCGGCGGAAAATCACCTCTATAAACTTGGAAACAGGGCAAAAACACGTATTTCCTGTGGGAAACTGGATAAAAGTGGCCGCACCCTCTTGTGTAAAGGGGAGTATCATGGTTACACATTGTATGTCGCCAGAGCGTGAGGAGCTCAGATCCTCTGCGGTGACATCAAGCCCAAAATCGTCGATGACCGCGCGCTTAGGCGCACATTGATAGGGTCTACGACTTAATGAACTAAGGCTGACGTTAGGCTTATGAGATCGTCTAAATCACGTTCGCGGTCGAAATCGAACCGCAACCGCCCCAATGGTGCAAATGTTGTCAATCGTGTGTTTGACAGCTCCGGTCCTGAGGGGAAGGTGCGGGGAACGCCGCAACAAATTATCGATAAATACAATCAGTTGGCGCGTGATGCCCAGCTCGGCAACGACCGTGTTGCTGCTGAAAACTTTCAACAACACGCGGAGCATTACCTGCGCATGTTGAATGAAGCCCAACGCGAAATTGAAGTGCGTCGGGAAGAGCAGGAACGCCAGAACCGTGAACGTCAGGCCGAGCGCGATCGTGAACGCGCCGAACGGCTGGAGCGTCAGGAGCGCGAAGCTGCTGCCAAGGCGAAAGCCAAGGCAGAAGAGGGCGACGATGCTGTGGTTGACCCGCTTGGAAACGGCGGCGATGAGGTTGGTGCTTCCAGTGGTCTGGTGGAAACACCCGAAGGCAATTCTGAGCCGGAAACAGTAAGCGAAGAGCCTGCTGAAAAGCCGAAGAAGGCACCCCAGCGCAAACCGCGTGCACGTAAAAACACCGATGGTGAAGACGCGCCCAAGCCGCGCAGCCGCCGCAAGCCCAAGGCCGAAGCTGCGGAGGAGCCTGCACAGCAGGATAATGAGCCTCCGGCAGATGACTCGGCGACTGCTGCGCAATAAGCCTGATTGTATCGTGAAAATGAAAAACCCCGCAGTTGCTGCGGGGTTTTGTTTTAGGCTGTGGCGTCAAAACCGGGGGCAAACCGGATTTCGCCCCAGGCTGTGCCGTCGTCAAACCGCAAGCCCTGTACATATTGCTGCGGCACATCCTGATAGGTGAGCCGGGCGTCGCTGACAAAGCCAAAGCGGCCATAGTAATTGGGATCGCCGACCAGCACACAACCGTCAGCGCCGCGCGCGCGTAACGCCGCAAGCCCAGCTTTGATGAGCTTGGATCCCAAACCTTTGCGTTGATGGTCCGGCGCCACGGAAATCGGCCCCAGCGCATACCACGCGCCCTCAGAGAGTTCAGCCGGTGAAAACGCGATATGCCCCAGCAGCGCCCCCTCACATTCGAGCACCAACGAGAGCGTCAAATCGCCGTCGCGCCGCAGCGCATTGACGATGTGTCCTTCGGTGCCTGAGGCATAGTCTACAGTGGCAAAAGCGGCCTGTGTCAGGTCAAAAATCGCCTGCTGATCGCGCTCTGTTTCGTCTCGGATCACGGCAGCGTTCATTGTTCACTCCAAAGGTTTCAAACTGCGCGCAAGGGCGCAGAAAGCCTCAAGATCAACACGTTCCGCGCGCTCGGTTGGGGCGATACCTGCTGCAGCAAGGTGGTCTTCGATATCGGGCGAAACAGATTTCAACGCCGCACGCAGCATCTTGCGCCGCTGATTAAACGCAGCCGCCACCACACGCGATAATGTGGCAGCATCGGCAGGGTAGCGCGGCTCAGGCAGGGCGGTTAGGTGCACCACCGCGCTGCTGACTTTGGGCGGTGGGGTAAAGGCACCGGGCGGCAATGAGATGGCAATTTTGGCCTCGGCGCGCCACTGGGCGAGAATAGCCAAGCGACCATAGGCTTTGCTGCCGGGTTTTGCCACAATGCGTTCAGCCACTTCGCGCTGAAACATCAAAGTCAGGCTTTGCCAGAACGGTGGCCATTCTTTTGGCGTGAGCCAGCGCACCAGCAGTTCGGTGCCCACATTATATGGAAGGTTCGCAGCCACCCGAATAGGCGGCGTGAGATGGCTGAGCGGGTCAATTTCCAGCGCGTCACCGTTGATCACTTCAAGACGGCCAGGATAGGCGTCAGAAATTTCTGACAGTGCGGCAAGGCAGCGGGCGTCTTTTTCAATCGCCAGGATTTTGCGTGCGCCTTCAGACAGCAGGCCACGGGTCAGGCCACCAGGGCCGGGGCCGATTTCCAGCACGTCACACCCGCTCAGATCTCCGGCCTGACGGGCAATCTTTGCGGTCAGGTTCAGATCCAGCAAAAAGTTCTGTCCCAGCGATTTACGTGCGGAGAGCTGGTGTTTGGCAATCACCTCGCGCAGCGGGGGCAGGGAGTCGATGGCGCTCATGGCGGTCCTCTTATGCTGCGCAATCCTTGTTGCGCAAAACTGAATGCGGCTGCTTAGGCGGCGGCTCGTCTCGGGTCAAGTGTTGGGCGCGCCACTCAAACCCATCTGCTGGGCAAGTTTCAATGCCTCAATCAGACTGCTTGGGTTGGCAATGCCCTGGCCTGCAATATCAAAGGCTGTGCCATGATCTGGGGAGGTGCGCACAAAGGGCAGGCCCAGCGTCACATTCACACCGCGGTCAAAATCAAGCGTCTTGATCGGGATCAGCGCCTGATCATGATACATGCAGATCGCCGCATCATAGGATCTGCGTGCGGCAGCATGAAACAATGTATCCGCAGGATATGGGCCGGTTACTGTCAGGTCTGGGCGCTGGTAGCTTTGGATCAGGTCGTTGATCCACAAAAGCTCTTCTTGCCCCATGGCACCGCCCTCACCTGAATGGGGGTTTAGGCCCGCAACCGCAATGCGCGGGTGGGCAATGCCAAACTGCTGGCGCAGTCCATTTGCAGTGATGTCGAGCGTTTCAAGCAGCACCTCAGGTGTCAGCGCAGCAGGGACATCTTTGAGTGCGATATGAATGGTGGCAGGCACCACCCGCAATTCTGGGCTTGCAAGCATCATCACAACCCGGTCGCGCCCGGCGAGATGGGCCAGAAACTCGGTGTGGCCGGGAAAGGCAAATCCTGCGCCGTCTTTCAGTGCCTTTTTGTGAATGGGGGCGGTGCAAATCGCAGATGCGGCACCGGATTGAACCAGCTGAACACCGGTTTCGATCGCCGTAATCACCCCAGCCGCATTGCGCGGATCCGCAGAGCCGGTTTCGATACCACCGGCAAAATCAATCTGCCACACGGGCAGGGCCTTTGCTGCAACCTCGCGCGCCTGCGCGAGGTTGCTAATTTTTTGAAACGGAGTGCCCTCTGGCAGGTGACGCATATCGCCGAGCCAGACAAACGGGCAGGTGTCGCGCAGCGCGCCCCAGGCCTTGGCGGCGAGCTCCGGGCCAATTCCACCCGGTTCACCACAGCTCAGCACAATGGGGCGATCAGCTTGTGTCATTCGACAATGCGCGCCTCGGAGGTCATTTGCGACAACAAGCTGTTGGCAAATGTTTCCAGCCGCTGCTGTGTCAGTGCATTCGCCACGGCTTCGCGGCTGACCCCTTCGCCAAGGTCGGCGGTACGGCCACACAGCATCAGCAGTGCCAGCGTCTGACCTTGATTGCGGGTCACATTGGTTGAGGTTTCGCCTGCGTCAAGCTTGGCCAGCTCCAGCGCGATATCATTTGGAATGTCGGCAGGGGGCAGGCTGTCGATGGTCAGCGCGCCTTCGGGGAACTTCTGAGCGACGCCATAAAGATCATCGCAGCTATCCACCGCATCGATCACCTTTTGCGCAGCTGCCAGCCCTTCAGCACTGCGCCCACCGGGCAGCAGCAGCGTGGCGTATTCGATTGCAGCATAGCTTTGCGCGCCACCTTCGACTTCGCGAATGCCGCGCATCTGGAAAATTGCAACCGCGCCCTGCAATGTCACCGGGGCTGAGATTTCACCGGTTTTCAGGTTCAACACGATGTCGCGCAGCTGTGGCGGCAGGTTGGTCAGCTCCATCCACGGCAGACGGCCACCATTGTTGCGGCTTTCTGCAGCGGAAACCTGACGGGCCGCGTTGGAGAAGGCTTCAAAACCACGCAGGCGCTGCACTTCTTCCATCAATGTTTCGACCTGCGCGGCGTTTTCCGGGGTCAGCGGTACAATCAGCTCTGACAGGGCAACCTGCACACTGCCGGTGCCCGAACGCCCCATCGCCTGATCGATTTCTGTTTCGCTCGGACGAGAGCGCGCCAAAAAACGTGCAGAGATATACTGGCGCCAACCAATACCAACACGGGTGAAATCACGCAGCGTTTGCGGATCAACTCCGGCCTGACCCAGCACGCCCAAAAACTCATTCAGTGACAGGTTTGTACGCTGCGCCAGCTCTTCCATGCCGGTCTGCACTTCTTCATCGGTCGGAACCAGACCCACTTCATCCAGCAAAGACAGCTTCAGGCGGTCTTCGATCAAAGCTTCGCGTGCCTGCGCCAGCGTGTCACCCTGACCACCGGTTACCTCAAGGAAACGCGCGCGCTGTTGCAGCTCATAGCCAGTGATGGCCTGATCGTTGACCCGAACAACCGGTGCAAACAGCCCCTGGGCAGATACAGTCACAGGTGTCAGTGCCAACGCAGAGACAGTCAGGACACAGCGCAAAAACGCCTTGGAGCCAGAGAAGGAAAAACGCGGGAAACTCAAGTATTTCTGCATGATCGCCTGTGCTTATTGTTGCCGCTTTTGACGGAAAACCCGTTTAGCGAAATGGTAAAGCCGAAATTTGTCGAAGGCTCAACACTTGTTGTCGAGGTATAGCGCCGATTTACCGAAAGGTCGACCGTCACACATTCATTCTTATACGCCAGCCCCATGCCGGCACGGGTGGCACGCCCATCAGAAACATCATAGCGCAGGTTCGCGCGGGTTTCCCAATTGGGGTTGATCTCATAGGATCCATCAAACCAGAATTCCGAGGTGGGATCATCGCGGTTTTCTTCGGGGTCAGTTCCAAGCCAAAGGTAACTGCCGCTGACTTTGGCTTGTTTATAGGTCACATCCCCGCGGAACTCTGCCTTGGAGAAATTGAGCGAGCCATTAAGCAAGCCGCGCGCGGTTAGGGCAATGCCCTGGTTGAGCTTGAGCTGCCCCGCCAGCAACAGGTCCGAAGAGGTGCCGCCAAGGCCGGAAGTTTTGGTGAAATCATCCTCGGCATCGCGGCGGATCACCTGGCCTAAGGTGGCAAAGGCTTCCCAGCCATTCGGTGCAAAATGCGCCCAGTTCACCCCATAGATAAACGACAGCCCATCTTCGCGTGTGTCTGCGGCAGGGAAGCGCGACAGAGACAGCAAATTGCCCTGATCGAACTCTACAAAATTGCTTTCCTCATTGGGTAGCGTGTCGCCCGAGATATTGGACCAGCTGAGCTGCACCACAGGTTCAAGATACTGCGTTGCGCCGTTTTGGGTGACACGGGTCTGGGGCAGGCTGAATTTAAGCGCAGTCTGCGGCACGACGCGCGCACTGTGCCCCGCAAAAATATTGTCGTCCTCAATGGCAAATTGATCAAAGGCCGCACCGACGCGCCACTCTGCAACAATACCATTGGACAGGTGCCAGTTCTGCAGCCAATTCACATCCAATGAAATGCGGCTCACATCGCGCCCATTGGTGTCGGTTGCCGTTGCATTCAGATCAGAGGTCCGCCGGTGGCTGCGGGTTTCAAGCCCTACACGCAGTTCACCGTTTTTGGCCCAATTGGGATGGATGCGACGTTCAAAACGTACATCAGCGATAATTGATGGGATCAGATCCTGCTCTTCGCTGTCGCGCAGAGATTTATAGTGGATCAGATTGCCTTCGACGTATTGGTTCCGCTCGATCTTGCTGATCGTTACCGAAGAGCGCAGACGGTCCACATCTGGCAAACCGTAGTCAGACACATAAGCGTCGTCGGAAACGGCGTTGAGACCAAATCTCAGCTTGTAGCCCTGGTTCAGCTGGAACTGGCCGTCTGCAAAGAGATAGCCGCGATCTTCGTCGCGTTGCAGGTCATCACGGGTATAGGCCCCTTCAATTTTCAGATCACCGCGCCGAAACGCCTGGCGATAGCGAAACTCCAAGGTTGCGGTCTTTGACGACAGATAGGGCGTCAGCGTCAGGTCTTTGTGATCGCCAAGCTTAAAGAAATACGGCGCCTTGATACCTGTTGCGAGATTGGAAGTGGTGCGAATGGAGGGCACCAGAAAGCCGCTCGCGCGGTCAAGCGTTGGATCTGGCAGGCGCAGAGCCGGAAAATAGAGGATGGGCACATCCCCCACGCGCAGTTGCGCGCTTTCCAGATACAACTGCTTTTCTTGTTGGTCATGGGTGATACGTTCAGCACGGATCTGCCACAGCGGTGCGCGCCCGTCATCGCAGACATGGCAAGAGGTCACCGCAGTCTTATAAAGCTGGGTGTAGCGGCCCTGCACACGCGTCATCTGCAGCGCGGCAAGCTGTACCTGTTGGCGAAACACCAATCGCGCCGATGTCAGAATGCCGTTTTTCAGGTCATTGTCGAGCTCGGCTGCATTGGCCAGAATGGTAATGTCGCCGTCTTCGTCGATACGAATAGGGCCTTCGATGTGCAGCTGGCCGTTTTCATTATCAAAAGTGATCTGTTTCGCAGTAATGCGGCGGCCGCCCTGAAACACTTCGACCTGACCGCTGGCCACCAGTTGACGTTCCGGGGTGATAAAAACCTGATCTGCAACCAAAATGGCCTGCGCGGGGCTGGTAGGGGCCAGTTGCTGCGCTGGAACCGCTGTTGCCATCCAAGGCAGCAGTACGCTCATCAAAAGGGCCTGGCGCATATTATCCGTCCTCAGCATGTAGTAAGAGCCCCAAAGTCAGCATAATCGACGCCACCGGTGGCCCCCAGGCTGCAAGTGCCACCGGGACCTGTCCGTTCTCTCCCAAGATCTGAGCAAAGTTGCGTACGAAGTAAAGCCCAAATCCCAACAGAACCGCAGCAAGCACGGCCATGCCGGTACCACCAAAGCGCGTATGGCGCATGGTGAACGAAGCACCAACCAGCACCATGGCAACCAAAAACAGTGGCCGCGCCAGTTCAACCTGAAACAGCACTTCATAGCGTTTGGTCGAAAAACCAGCCTCACCCTGATCGCGGATTGCGTCGGGAAGATTGTAGATCGAGATCCCCTCAGTCGCACCAATGGTGTCGCGAATACGATCTGAGGTTAGTGTTGTTGGCAATTCAAGCGTGTCATGTACCCGCGCTGCGGTTTCCGAAACAAACCCGGTGGTAAGTGGCCAAGCCTTGGCATTTTGCAGCACCCAGTGGCTGCCCTCAAGGATCGCGGTGTCGGCATTGATCCGTCGCTGTGGGCCAAGATCACCGTGGTATTCCAAGATGCTGACATCTTGCAAAATCACGTCTTCACCATCGCCCATATAGCCTTTGGCGTGAATGACAGACTGGCCATCAGGGGTGCCTTGGCGCAACCATAGCCCTTCGCGGCTTAATGAAAACGTTGCAGCGCCACCGTTGCGATAGCCGTCTGCAAGCTCTTTGTAACGATTGGCGGTTGCGGCCGCGATTGGGTTCAGCGTTGTCAGCGCAAAAAGACCAACAAGCGCCGCGACTACCAATGGCGGTACAAGCGCACGAATGCCCGAGCGCCCTGCAGCGCGGGTCACCACCAATTCGCTGCTGCGGGCCAGCCCCACAAACAAAACGATGGTTGTCAGGATCATGATCAGCGGCAGGAATTCATTATAGGCAGGTGCCACATTCAGCAGGGTCAAATTCATCAGCTGCGCAAAACTCAGATCCTGCGCGTCAAACCGCCGGATCTGCTCATTCAGATCGATCAGGCTCACCAACGTCATCAGCACTGCGCTGATGACCATAAGCCACTGAAAGAACCGTCGCGCGTAATAGAGATCAAGCTTCATGGTGCAGCCCCTCGCGAAGATCCACGCCGCAATCGGTTCAGATGGATCGGACGTGCGGAGAGTTTCAAAAACAAAGCCGAAATCATAAGCCCGAGCAGCGTCGGCAGATAGATCATTGGCCAGAGATCAGGGTCATCCAGCACAGGTTCAGAGACCACACCACGCAAGCCCTCAATCACGATCAATAGCACAAAGGCCAGCATTGCCTGTTTCCACACCCCAAAGCGTGAGAAATTGCCAAGCATCAGCGACGAAAACCCGATCAATGTGACTGCGATGCAAACCAGCGCGCGGGCGAAACGCAGATGCAGCTCTTCGGTTAGCGCGCCAAGGCTATGGCCGTCGGTTTGCACGATTTTGTCCTGCATCGTCATCAATTCGTGGCTGGGGATCTGGCGTACATTTCGTTTCTTACTTGAAGATTTATGCGCCAATGAGCTGATATCATAAGAAAAATCAGAAAACGCCGTGGTCGATAGCTTGCGCGTTTCACGGTTGAAACGCTGGGCCATACCGTTGACCATAATCAGATGGGTGCGGTCTTCATCACGCACCAGAAAGGCTTTGGCTCCGGTGTAGGTTACCGAAAACTCCGGATTGCGCTGGTCGGACAGAAACACATCGTTCAATGTGCCATCTTCGTCGATTTGGCGGATGTAAAACGTCACGCCGCGTGCGGGATGTAGAAAATCGCCCTCATTCAGGATCCGCGCGGTTACATTGCGCGCCACATCTGATTGGCGTTGTTCCAGCTGGGTGATCGACATCGGCAGCAGGAAATGTGTCAGAAGGATCATCATCGAGGCGCAAAACACCCCAAAGGCCAGCGCTGGGCGCGCCATCTGCCAGGGGCTGGTGCCAGTTGCACGCAATACCGTCAGCTCGCTTTCGCTGTTGAGCCGGTTGGTGACCCAGACCGTAGCAGCAAAGGCTGCAATTGGCAGTACCATTCGGATGAGGTTTGGGAGCGTAAGCGCTGAAAACTCAAGGAAAACCAGAACAGACTGCCCGTCTCCGATCAATCGATCAAACAGCACAACAGCCCGGTTTACCCAAAATACCGCCACCAGGATCAAGGCAAAAAAGCCAAAAAACAGCAGATATTGAGACAGCACATATCTGTCAAAACGTGACACGCAATCCCCCCAGATCCGCTCTCATTCAATTGCCGCGACCTTAGGGCATTTGTTGGCCGGGGAAAACTGCAATTTGTGTATACTCCCCCTTTGGTTAGCAAGATATGGCCTGTGCGCGCAACATCAGGGGAAAAATTGGACGCAAATACACGTCTGCGCCAAATGTCTCGTGTCTGGGGCCTAGTCAGCGCCCGGTAGGCAAGCTACCAGTAGTGGCAACACAATCTGCAACCAGGGAAGTTTCATGGGCAATTTGACAGTCGCACGCATTATCGATTTCGATGTAAAGACCATTTCCGACGTGACCGGCCGCCTGGCGGTTCTTGTTACGCCCGAAGGGGAACTGTCGCCTGCCGCCCGCAGCGCCAACCGCCTGTGCAAAGGCGCGCTGGCACGGATGGTCGAAGGCGACGGCCTGTCAAAAGCCAAAGCCGGTGATGTTGTGTCACTGCCATGGCCTGCCGGTCTTGATATCAAAGCGCTTGATGTTGTGGTGCTGCCCAAGCGTCCGTCACAATCTGAGCTGCGCAGCGCTGGCGCAAAACTGGCTGCGCGCGCAGGAGAAGCGGCGCTGACTCTGATGGCCGGGTCCCTGATCAAGGTCGAAGAGCTGGCGTTGGGTTTTGCCCTGCGTGCCTATTCCTTTGACGCGCATAAAACTGACGCCGAAGCCCATCAGCCCGAGCTGATCATCGCCCATAAGAAACCAACCGAGGTTCAGGGTGCAGTCGACACCGCGATGGCGCTGGCCGAGGGCGTTCATATGACCCGCGATCTGGTCAGCGAGCCTGCAAATGTGCTCACCACTACGGAATTTGCGAACCGTCTGGTGGAAATGCAAGAGCTGGGGCTCGAAGTTGAAGTGCTGGATGAAGATGCGCTCGAAGAGCTTGGTATGCGCACACTTCTTTGCGTGGGTCAGGGCTCTGACAGCCCATCCAAGGTTGTTGTCATGCAATGGAAAGGCGGTGCCGCGAGTGACGCTCCACTGGCGCTTGTTGGTAAGGGTGTGGTGTTTGACACCGGTGGTATTTCGTTGAAACCGGCCGCTGGCATGGAAGATATGACCATGGATATGGGCGGTGCGGGCACTGTTGCGGGCACGATGCGCGCGCTTGCACTGCGCAAAGCCAAGGCCAATGTTGTGGGTCTGGTGGGGCTGGTGGAAAACATGCCTTCGGGCAATGCGACCCGTCCGGGAGATGTTGTCAAAACCATGAAAGGCGACACGGTTGAGGTCATCAACACCGATGCTGAGGGCCGCCTCGTTCTGTGTGATGTGATGTGGTACGCGCAAGAGCGGTTTAAACCAACCGCTATGATCGATCTTGCCACCCTGACCGGTGCGATCATCATTGGTCTTGGTCACGAAAACGCGGGTGTCTTTTCTAACGATGATGCGTTCTGCAACAGCTTCCTTGCGGCGGCGTCCGCCGAAGCAGAAGGCGCATGGCGGATGCCGCTGGGCTCCGCTTATGACAAGCTGCTGAAGTCCAACGTTGCCGATATGAAAAACATCGGCGGTCGTCCGGCAGGATCGATCACCGCGGCGCAATATCTGCAACGGTTTGTACAAGACGGCACCCCTTGGATTCACCTCGATATCGCAGGTGTGGCATCTGTGGCCTCTGGCACCGAGTTCTCGCCCAAAGGCGCAACTGGCTGGGGTGTGCTCGCGCTGAGCCGCCTGGTTCAGGACAACTACGAGGCAGAGTAATCACCGTGGGGGCCGCCTATTTCTATCACCTGACCCAGCGCCCGCTTGAAGAGACGCTTCCTGTGCTTCTTGAAAAGGCGCGGGGCGCGGGCTGGCGTATTGCGGTACGCGGGCGCGCGCCGGATCGCCTGGCGTGGCTGGATGATCGCCTGTGGCTTGGCCCAGAGGAGGGGTTTTTACCCCATGGTCTGGCGGGTGGCCCCCATGATGCTTTGCAACCCATTTTGTTGACGGCCTCGCCCGAGGCCGCCAACGATCCCGCCTGTGTGATGGCCATTGATGGCGCTGATATCAGCCCGGATGAGGTGAACGCGCTGGAACGGGTCTGCATCTTGTTTGATGGCACCGACCCTGAGGCGGTGCAGCAGGCGCGGGTGCAGTGGAAAAGCCTCACCGGGGCGGGCTGTTCGGCGCAATATTGGTCCGAAGAAAGTGGCCGCTGGGAGAAAAAGGCCGAGAGCTAGCGCGTCAGCACCAGCTCATTTTGGCGGATTTCAACACTGGACCAGAGCTGCAGATAGCCCATCCCCAAAAGTGAGCTGTTCAGATCACCCTCATTGACCCAGGCGCGCACGTTTTGGTCACTGAAACCGCCAACTGCTACGCTATCAAGGCGAACCGCTGCGGTGCGCACTTCGCCATTCGCAGTCTGAGCACGGCCAAGAAACACCAGCGTTTCCGGCTCAATCCCAATGCGCTCTGCATCGCGCAGGGTTAGCACCATCTGCGTGGCACCGGTATCCACCAGAAAGGTCACCGGGGTGCCGGACACGTCAAGCGTCAGGTAGTAGTGCCCATCATAAGAGCGTGGAACGATCAGGCTTTGGCCGTCAGAGATCACCGCATTTGAGGGCACAAGCTCCCCGCGTACATCTTCCCATAAACCGTATCCCGCAATGGCCCCAAGGAAGATAAAGGCCCAGATTGCAAGGCTTTGCACGGTTTGGTTCAGGTTCTGGCGATTTTGCGATAAGAACCAGCCCAACACAGCCACCAGCAAGATGACAAAGTAAATCAGCTGGGCGATATCAAATGATTGCATGAATGCCTCCTTGGACAAAAGATAGGCACCCGAATGTGCGTTTACGAGGCCACAAAGCCAAAATCACGGATGCCATCCAATACAAATTGCACCGCAAGTGCAGCAAGCAGCATCCCCAACAGACGTGTCACCACGGTCACCCCGGTCTTGCCCAGAACACGGGCCAAAGCCCCGGCTGAAAAGAACAACACCAGTGCAATCAGCAGCACTAGGATCACAACGCCCATGACTGAGGCAAATCCCAAAACGCCGCTGTTTTCCCCCGACAGCAGGATCACCGTGGTGATCGATCCGGGCCCCGCCAGCAGTGGGATGGACAGCGGAAACACTGAAGGGTCGTCAAAATCCTCGGTCTCTTCATCGGCCTGGCTTTGATCTTCGCGCCGCTTGGTACGCCGTTCAAACAACATATCCAAAGCGGTCAGAAACAATAAGATCCCACCAGCAACGCGGAAGGCGGGCATGGAAATGCCGATGAACTCCAGCACCGCTTCGCCCATCACAGCAAAAAGCGCCAGAATGCCAGCGGCCACCAGCACCGCGCGCAAACCAATGCGACGTTGCTGTTGCGGTGACATTCCCTGCGTCAACGCGATGAAAATTGGTGCCAGGCCAATGGGATCAATAATGACGAAGAGGGTCACAAATGAGGTGATAAGAAAGGTCTGATCGATCATCCTGCCTCGGCTTTTTCCAACTTCTCCAGTGCTTCCATCCAGAGTGTCTCAGCCAGGGCCAGCGCGTCTACACATTCCGCGTGTTTTTTTTGCCAGACCTCGATGTCGCTTGGCGCGCCTTTTTCATAAAGCGCGGGATCGGCCAGTTTTTCATCCAGCTTGGCCTGCATTTCCGTCAGCTTTTCCACCCGCGCTTCGTTTTTGCGCACATCAGAGCGCAGCGCCAGAACCACATCGCGGCCGGTGCGTTTGGGTTTGGCAGGTTTTGGCGCTTCGGGTTTGGACGCAGCTTTGTTTTGGGTCAGCAGGAACTCTCGGTAGCTGTCCAGATCACCATCATAAGGTTTGACGGTGCCACCTGACACCAGCCACAGATGATCCGCCACCAAGGACAAAAGATGCATATCGTGGGTGACCAGGATGACCGCGCCGGAATAGGCGGTTAGTGCCTCCACCAGCGCTTCGCGGCTTTCGATGTCCAGGTGGTTGGTCGGCTCATCGAGGATCAGGATATGGGGTGCATCCAATGTTGCCAGCAAGAGCGACAGCCGCGCTTTTTGCCCGCCTGACAGACGCCCGACCTTAACCTCTGCCTGGTCTGCACCAAGGCCAAAACCGGCCAGTCGGGTGCGCCATTTCGCGGGCCCCTCGCTGGGGCGCAGGCGGCGCAGGTGTTCAACCGGGGTTTCATCCACATACAGCTCATCCACCTGATGCTGGGCAAAAAAGCCAACCCGCAGTTTGCTGGATTTTGTGATCTTCCCCGCCATCAAAGGCAGGCGATCGGCCAAGAGTTTCGAAAGCGTCGATTTACCCTGACCGTTTTTACCCAGCAACGCGATGCGATCATCCTGATCAATGCGCAGATTGAGCCGCTGCAGGATTTCGGTTTCGCCATAGCCCACAACACCGCCCTCGATATGGATGATCGGGGGTGACATCTCTTCGGGTTCGGGGAATGTGAACGCACGCAGCGCCGCTTCTTGCGGGGTAGTGATCGGCTTCATCTTGGCGATCATCTTGAGACGCGCTTGCGCCTGTTTTGCTTTGGTCGCCTTGGCGCGGAACCGGTCCACATAGCTTTGCAGATGCGCGCGCCGGGTTTCTTGTTTCTTTGCCTCAGACTGTGCCGCCGCAATCCGCGCTGCACGGGTTTCGGCAAAGGTGTCATATGGCCCCTGATAGAGGGTCAGTTTCTTGTCTTCGAGGTGTAAGATCCCGGTGACGGCGCGGTTCAACAGCCCGCGATCGTGGCTGACAATCAGCACCGTGTGCGGATATTTCGTCAGGTAGGTTTCAAGCCAGAGCGCACCTTCCAGATCCAGATAGTTGGTTGGTTCGTCCAAAAGCAGCAGATCAGGCTCGGCAAAGAGCACCGCCGCCAAAGCCACGCGCATACGCCAGCCGCCGGAAAAATCAGAGCAGGGGCGTTTTTGATCCGCATCATCAAAGCCAAGCCCCTTGAGAATAGATGAGGCGCGCCCTTCGGCAGACCACGCATCAATATCCGCAAGCCGCGTCTGGATTTCCGCAATCCGCGCGGGGTCATCGCTTTCTTCGGCCAAAAGGGCTGCGCGTTCGGTATCTGCCGCCAGCACCGTGTCAATCAATGACACTTCGTTTGAGGGCACTTCCTGCGCCACGCCGCCGATTTTTGCGCGGTTTGGCAGCTCAATCGCGCCGCCTTCCAGCGTCAACTCCCCCCGGATCAGGCGAAATAGGGTGGATTTGCCGGTGCCATTGCGCCCGACCACGCCGACCTTGTGTCCGGTGGGAATATTGGCCGAGGCCCCTTCAATCAGGGTGCGCCCGTCGATGGAATAGGTGATATCCTGGATCTTTAGCATAAAAGCGGTGTGGCGCAGGGGCGGGGATCTGTCAATTGACAGCGCGCATCTCTACGCGATTTCCCTTGCAGGTTTCTACGATCCAACATGTTGCACACACAATCCTCTTCCCATGAGCCAAAAGGCATGTTACCCGGCGCGCAAAGTTTTTCGTGCGGGATGGCCCCGTACACCAGTCAAGGAGAGCCACAATGGCACTGGAACGCACTTTTTCCATCATCAAGCCCGACGCAACCCGCCGCAACCTGACCGGCAAAATCAACGCCAAGTTCGAAGAAGCTGGCCTGCGCATCGTTGCACAAAAGCGCATCCACATGACCAAAGCACAAGCGGGCAAGTTCTACGAAGTGCACGCTGAGCGTCCGTTCTACGACGAACTGTGCGAATTCATGTCTTCTGAGCCGGTTATTGTACAGGTTCTCGAAGGTGAAGGCGCAATCGCGAAAAACCGCGAAGTTATGGGCGCGACCAACCCTGCCGAAGCAGACGCGGGCACCATCCGCGCTGAGTTCGCTGAATCCATCGGCGAAAACTCTGTTCACGGTTCCGACGCACCGGAAACCGCAGCGGTAGAGATCGCATACTTCTTTGCAGGTCTTGAGCTGGTTGGCTAAGCCACTGGTTTGATCAGTATTATTAAGGGCCGCTGCGGATCTGCGCAGCGGCCCTTTTTGTGCCTATGACACCAGGTTGCGGTTTTTCTGCGAATAAAGCGCCAGTGCGGTGACTTGCCCCGCGACAATTGAAGAAAACATCAAAAACGCCGAAAGCCCAACGCTGGCATCCGCCATCAGCGATTCCGCAAACAGCGACTGGGTTGCCCCCATCAAGACCCGGCTACCTGGCACCAGAATGATGATCCCCTGCACGATATAGATCGCACCGGTCAGCTTGAGCCGTTTTGCCAGCCAGGTGCCATAAAGCGTGATCACCATTGCCGTCAGCCAAGTGCCAACAATCCAGCCACCGCCAAAATCCAACAGGAGCGGCCCCCACATGCCAAGGATTGTGACCGGTAGCGCCAAGGCAATGTCTTGTAGGCGTGCATTGAAAATCACTCCGACAGAAAACGACAGCAGCGGCAGCGCCACAAAGGGCATCCAGAAATAGACTTCGCTCACATTGGGCGCAGAAATGCCTTGCCCCCAAAACACATCCCCTAGGCTAAGCCCAATATAGATGCCAATGAAAAGCTTCATCAGTACAAACAATGAATGCGCGAGCAATCCAGTGCCCGAGACAAGATCGTTAAACGCAAGACATTCCAACGCATTGGCAATCGAAAGCCCGGGCACAAACAGGATGATAGCCGCGATAGAGAGCCCCCAGACCGGCACCGCAAACCCGATGCTGCTGATGTATGAGACGGCAATCCCGGTCACCAGTGCGCTCAGAAATTCGGTCAGGATGGCGCGGTCTTTGCGACAGATCTGCTGACAGACCCAGACCAGAAATCCAAGCACAGCCGCCAGCGCCACACTGTGCAGGCTTGCACCGATCAGGGTCAGAAATGAGGGCGGCACCGCAATATTGGCCAGAAATATCAGCCAACCGGGGTAGGAGCCAGGGTCTTTCAGTGGCGTTCGTGCCGGATCGTTGATGTGTAAAATCGTATGCGCCAGCAGGCTAAGGTCGATCTGGGCCGGTTCCAGACGGCTCAGCACCGTTTGGTTGTTTTCGTCGGGAAAATGGTAGTTGATCGCATTTGGCGTCGCCTGCACCACGGTTGTGATCCCGTGGGTCGCGCCGTAGTGCTGCACGTATTTTTCGATCTTATAGGGCGCGCAACCGCCGCGGTGCAGGGTCTGTCCCAATCTTACGATGTTCTGGATCAAAACGGCGGGTGCCATAACGGAAAGCTCCTGTCGCATATGCGCTTTAGGCTGCGCTCTACGCGCAAGCGCGGGCAGGGTGCAAGTGCAGAAACATCAGCTTTTGCGTTCAATCACGCCGATCGTGTCGAGCATGCGTTCAAACTCCGAGAGGTTCTTGTCAAAGGCTTGCGCCTTGATGGTATCAAAACGCTGTCTGAGCGCCTGTTTCTCTTCGCCTTTGCAGTCGTTCCAGGGCCGACCCTGCAAGGCCATGACCAGAACGTAGTAGCCAATGAAATGTGGTTTTGTACCTGCGCGCAAGAGCTTTGCATAAGCCTCATCTGCCCCAAGCGCACGCAGCTCTTCTGCAGAGGTAATTCCTGCGTTTGAACATGAACGTTCAAACGCGTCACCAAGATATTTGATTGAAGAAATCGGACTGGACATAAGGGGAACATAGGCTGTGCTCCGCGCAATGTCACCACTCTAATGTGTCACACATACCATCTGGCGTGTTGCGCCTCGTGCGATGGTGGCAGATGTCGATGAGAGGACGCATCAGCTGGCACCGCAGATACCGCCGCGTGGTTCGTACGCCCGCTTGAGGACAGCGTTTCAAATGCCAAAGTTTTCAGGCTGCGACCCGGCTGAGATTGTAGGCTTCCAGAGGGCCGTTGGACCGGGGCCTCTCAGAAAAGCCCGGCCTCCTTAGCGATCAACGCAGCCTGTGTGCGGTTTTTCGCATCAAGCTTGCGGCACAGGGTGCGCACGTGCAGTTTGATGGTGACCTCTTGCAGATCCAGCTCCCGGGCAATTTCTTTGTTCGACAGTCCGCGGCTTAGCCCGCCCAGCACTTCCAGCTCCCTTGGGCTCAACTTTTGCGCCAAAGGATGGGTCTGGCTTGAGGCTTGCTCGCGCATCAGTTCTACCGGGATGTAGATTTCACCTGCGCTCATGAAACGCACCGCGTTCAGCAGTGATTTTGCGCCCATGGTTTTGGGAATAAACCCGATTGCACCCGCGTCCAGCGCATCCTGAGCGGTGCGCGCGGGGGCGCTGCCGGAAAGGATGCCAACACCTTTGCCGCCATTGGCGTTCAGCGCGCGTGACAACCCATCAAGCCCCATCATCCCCGGCATATTATAGTCGAGCAGCACCAGATCAAATGGGCCGCTGTCTTCCAGCTCGTTCAATGCGCTGGGCAGATCAATTGCAGTTGTCACCTCTGCGCCACCCTCTGACATCAAATAGGCAGAGATGGTTTCGCGAACCATATCGTGATCGTCTGCAATCAATATACGCATAACGGGGTCTGCCTTTCCGATTGTTCCAGTTTCGAACTGTAAAACGGAATTGGTTTCAAATTCCTCTACGTTTTGCGAACTCAGCATCATGTTACCGCGCATTGTTGCCTCCTTAAATGGGTTCCCTCAATGCACTTAATAGTAGTGAAGTATAAATTTTACGGAGAAACAACTGTGGGTATTTCTCTTATTCAGAATGTAGAAAGTAATATACCAAAGAATAGTCAAATATCCCTAGGGGCAAATGCGAGCTGGTGCAGTTTATGCCATAGTTCGCTTAACACGCGTATGAGTGCACAAGGAGCTATTTGATGACCGCAATTTTCAACACATCCGCTGTAATGGGCGTTTTGCTTCTGGCGGGGGTATCTGCCGCCACCGCAGCGGATGACACCATCCTGACCGTGGACATCACCGATGAAGCGGGGGCGGTTGTCGGCAGCCACAGTTTTTCCTTGGCCGAGCTGCGGGAGATGCAAACCGCCACATTTGGCACCGAAACCATCTGGACTGAAGGAATGCAAACTTTCACCGGGGTGCCGCTTTCGAGCCTTGTCGCTCAGTTTGCGGTGACGGGCCCAGTGATCGAGGCTGTTGCGATCAACGCCTATTCGGTTCAGATCCCCACCTCTGATGCCGTTGCTGATGGCCCGATGATTGCGTTTGAACGCAATGGCGCGGCCATGTCAGTACGCAATAAAGGGCCGCTCTGGGTGGTATATCCTTATGATAGTAATCCCGACTATCAAACCGAAGTGGTCTATTCCCGTAGCATTTGGCAGCTGGAGAAGCTGATCGTCTCTGCGGAGTAATAAATGACGCAGGGCAAACAAAATCAACGGCGGCTCAGGCGGTTTCGGCGCATAATCGCGATTTTCGGAACCGTCATTTTATTGCTTCTTTTTGGGGAGTCGATCTGGCTTGGCAGTAAAATTTTGCAGCGGTTGGAAGAGCTTTCCATTGCCCAGACTGATAATTTTCAGTGGAACATCACCCAGATAGAGGTCGAGCACCTTAAGGTGGAAAAAGAAGCTCTTAGGGTGGAAAGTTCTAATGATCTGAATGAAATGCGGCGCGCGTTTGATGTGTTTTACAGCCGTATTGTGACTGTGCGCGAAAGCTCGGTCTTTGCGCCATTGCGACAGAATGAAAACGCCTTTGAAGTTCTGCTGCGCATTCAGGCGCGCTTGGATGAGATGGCCGTTTATGTGGATGCCTCCGATGTGGAGTTGATGGGCAATCTCGACAGTTTTCGCGCGCTGCTGGCGGACAATCGAACCGACACCCGCGCGCTGGCACTCACTGCGATTGACACCAATGCGGCGCAAAATGCAGCCAAGCGACATGATCTGCACCGGTTACTGTCCCAAATGGCGGCGGTTGTCTTTGTTTTGGTGACTGCATTGGGCATGACCGCGCTGTTGCTGTCGGTGTTGTACCGGCGAGGGCGGCAGCTTGCGCATATCAACGAATCCACTGCCGCACGGATGCGCGCAATGGTAACCTCTTCACTGGATGCGATTTTGGTGATGGACAGCTCTGGCCATATCGTTGAATACAACGGCGCAGCTGAATCCGTTTTTGGTTATTCCCGCGACGAAGCGATGGGCGTGGACATGGCGCAGCTGATTGTCCCGACCCATCATCGCAAGGCCCATAAAGCCGGGCTTGAGCGGTTTCTCAGCACCGGTATCGCCAAGGCGTCATCCAATGGCCGTATCGAACTTGAGGGGCTGCGAAAAACGGGCGAAGTTTTCCCAGTTGAGCTCTCCATTACCCCGACCTATGCCGATGATGAGACTGTTTTTGTAAGTTTCTTGCGTGATATTTCGGATCGTTATGCGGTCGAAGCAGAGCTGCGCGCTGCGCGTGATGATGCATTGGCCGGAGAGCGTGCCAAGGCCAATCTGCTCACCGTCATGAGCCATGAAATGCGCACCCCCCTTACCGGGGTCTTGGGGGCGATTGATATCATGGAGGCGGAAGAGCCGACCCGGCAACAGCAGAAGTACCTGCGCGCCATGCGGGTTTCGGGCGAATTGCTGCTTCAGCATGTCAATGATGTGCTAGAGCTCTCACGCCTTGAATCTGATGCAAGTCCGGAAGAAACGTCGACCTTTGATCTTGTTGATCTGGTTGATGGTTTGGTCACCAGCCAACAGGCCGCCGCCAGCGCCAATGGAAATGAGCTGACGGTCCATTGCAATCTTGGCCTTGTACCCACGGTTGAAGGGCGTTCACGCGCGATCCAGCAGGCCTTGCTGAACCTTGTGGGCAATGCCATCAAATTCACCCGTAACGGTGCAATTATGGTGGATGTGGTCCGTATCGATGGTGGCGATATCGTAGAGTTTCAGGTTGCAGATACCGGAAAAGGCATCGCGCCTGCGCATCTTGATCGTATCTTTGAAGACTTTGTCACCCTTGATACCAGCTACGGCCGGATGAGCGAAGGCACCGGGCTGGGGCTTGCGATTACCCGGCGGATGGTTGCCGGCATGGGGGGCGAAATCAGCTGTGACAGCGAGCTGGGCGAAGGCAGCAGTTTTGTCTTCCGCATTCCGCTGCCAATGGCGGAAATATCGCAATCCGCGCGCAATGCACCGCAGGCGCAGGTGCAGGGGCCAGTGCGTCTGATGGTGGTGGAAGACAACGATGTAAATCGTGAATTGCTCAAACGGATGCTGGAAATGATGGGCCACCAGGTGGTTGCCGCATCGGGCGGTGGCGAAGCGATTAATTTTGCCTCCGAGAATGAGTTTGACCTGATCCTGATGGACATCAGCATGCCCGATATCGACGGCATCGAGGCGATCCAGCGCATCCGCATGCGTGGGCTGGCGGCAGGAACCGATATTGTGGCACTCACCGCGCATGCTGCTGCCGATGATCATCGTCGCATTCTGGAAGCAGGTTTTGCCGAGATCCTGACCAAACCGGTGGACAAACCCAAGCTGCAAGAAGTGATCAGCCGCCGCGCCAAAGTCTCCAACTCACTTGAGGAAGAGGAGGGTGACAGTTCAGATCTGGCGCAATTCTTTGAATTGCTTGGCAATGAGAAAGCGCAAGAGTTTCTGATGCGTTTCCTTGATGAGATTGCAGATTTTGCCGGTGAAATTGGTGGGGGCGTTGAAATCGGTAGTGATCTGCGCGCAGAGGCACACCGCCTTGCGGGATCAGCAGCTGTTCTTGGCATGCCGGGACTGCGCGTGTGCTTGCAGCAGATTGAGATGGACAATGCGCCGCGCCCCGAGGCCTGTGATGATTTTGGCCGCGTCTGGCAAGAGACGGAGACCGTCTTGGCCCACGACCTTGGCCAGATCGCAGCGGAGTAGTCGCTTTTAGATTAAGTGCATGCGCCTATTGGCCAGCAAAGGGATCAATCACGGTTGCATCTGGGAAGACGGAAGTGATGTCGTCTGTGCTGTCTTGCAAAAAGATCAGCTTTACATTGGCGCCTGCGTCCATGGTTGCATAGGCTTCAAGCCCGTTGCTGCGTGCCTGCCACAGTTGTTCCAGCACCTGCCAGCTTTGGGCTGTGAGGTAGCTGAGCGCCGGGCGCGCGGCTTGCATGGTGGCATGCATCGCCAGCGCGTTTGCTTCAACTGTTTCACCCAAGATTTTGAAATCACGCTCTGAAATAGCATCTTCGACTATGCGGCAGTCTCGCTCTGCTTGTGCGGGCCACGCGGCAAACAGGGGGCTGGTTTTGGTCGTGTGGTTCATACCATCGCGCGACGAATGGGATTTAGGTGCTGTGTCCACTTTGACAATCGCGATACGAAAATCATCCCAGCGGTAGGGGAGCAGCTCGGCAAAACTATCGCCGCCATCTTCGGCTGTGCCCATATTCCAGCGTACAAACCCGTGCCAAAGCGACCGGCTTGCACTGCCGCTGCCAATGCGGGCAATCAGGCTCATCTCGGGCTCGGAAAGCTCCATGTCAAAACTGCCACAAAGCGCACGGGTGAGGGCGGCAAATCCAGACGCGGATGAGGCCAACCCAGCGGCAGTGGGAATGGTGTTGCGGGTGTCAATTCTAAGCGGGCAGTTGTTGCGAAACAGATCGGCAAAAGCCAGCGCCTTACGGGCAAATGCGGTGTCTGCTGCCAGGGATTCACCGTTCAGCGTCACATGATCCAGCCCATCCTCAGAGGGCGCAACAGTGGTATGTGATCCCCATTCGCCCAGCGAGATCGACAGCGAACTGTTCAGCGGCAGATTGCGCGCCTTGTCGCGTTTGCCCCAGTATTTGGACAGCGCAATATTGCTTGGTGCGTAGGCACTAAAACTTTGTGGTTCACGTTTGGGCGTTTGTGAAATCAGGCTGCGGGCTGCGTCATCCATCGATAATCAATCCTTGTTCTGCCACGCGTGCGGCGGTGAACCCTTGGGGCAGCGTGCCCAGCGACAGCACACAATCACCAAGACCGGAGCCAGAGATTTTGGTCGCCTGCGCTGTTGTGCGCGCGTCAGCTATGATCTGATCCAATACATCATCACTGACACCCAGGGTTTCCATGAACCCCTGATAGCGGGTGAGCTCTGCACCAAAGCGCTGCCAGTCCTGTGTTAGGGCTGCGTCAATTGCGTGTTGCGCGCTTTCGCCCATGTCTTGGTAAAGCGTCGCGATCTCGTCCTCTCGACCTTTGGAGTCTTCGGCGACTCTTTGCAGTACCACCGCTGTGGGGGTCTTATAGCCGCAGTATTTCAATCCCAGCTGAGGAGGCAGGGGAAGGGGGCTGATTTCGCCCGTGTTATCATAAGAAATCATGCCACCGGTGAGGCTGGCGGCAAGATCAGCACCGCTGCCACGGCCCTGAATATCCAAGATAATCTTATGGGCGCGGGCATGTAGATCCTCAAGCGCCGCGCCAGCATAACGCGCAATTGCACCAAGGCAGGCAATGGTCACCGCCGCTGATGATCCAAGCCCCAAAGTGGGGTTGATCTCTGATCTGATGTCGAGCGCAAACCCTGAAGGCAATTGCGCGCGATGCTGAAGCACTGCGGCCAGCACAAACCGGTAAGGGCCTTCAATGGCGATATCCGCAAGCGCGATCTCAAGCGGGTCAGCAATTTCTGAGCGGATCACCACGCGTTGATCGTCACGCGGTGTCAGGGTTACAAACACGCGTTGCTCTATGGCGGCAACAATGGCCTTGTGACCATAGACAACCGCATGTTCGCCGGTGATCATGATGGACCCGGGGGCGCTTGCTTTGATCATTGCTGCTCTCCTGATGGGGCGGCACCAGCTGCGGCACCTTTGGCTGCCATGCGCAGTTTGGCCCATTTCAGTGCAGGATAGCGCGCCATAAAGGTCTCCATTCCATCATCCATATGTACAAGGATCACGCCGCCGTGAGGGCCTTTCACAGAGCCTGCGCCGCATATCTTGGCGGCGCCTCCTGCGGCCTCGGCGGCACGAATGAATTCCTGCGCGGGCTCAGGCACCACGCCGATCCGTTCTAGCAGGCGTTGATTTTCCGTGATCGCAGTCTTGGGGCAGCTGCCCCGTACCAGCGCATCAAGAAGCCCGTGGGTACAGGCCGCAAAAGCATCCCACAGGGCGGTGTCCGCGCCGTGGTGGGTGCGCACCTTACTGACACATTCACCGGTTGAGCTTTCTGGGCGTCCATGCAGCACCCAATACCAGCCTTCACCGCGCAAAAGACCATGGTCGATTGGCAGAGCTGGGATTTCAATGCCCACATCACCCGCGCGCACCAAACCACCGCGCACCACAGCTGCGGCATCGATGGGGCCAGCGCGCCCGTGTTTCAGTCGTTCGCAAAACCGCACCCGGTCATAGCGTTCCTCAAGGGTTTTGTGCCGCCCCAGCAGGTTTTCAAACAATACCGTGGTTGCAGCCACAACTGCCGCCGAAGAGCCCATGCCTGCGCCAATCGGCAGGTCTGAGCGGCTCCCGAGTTCACCGGGGGCCAGAAACTGGTTCATCGCGCCGATGCCTGCGATCTTGGTGCCGGTCCCATCGGCGCTGTCTTGCAACAGCGAGGCCAGCGTGTAGACCGCCAGATCATCGGGCCGGGTCAGGATTTTATGCACGTCAAGTTCGCCGCGTTTGAACTGATCAAAGCGACGATCGAGGGATTGTTTGAACTGCGACAGCAGCTTGAACGGGTAGACCGCCCCGCTTGAAAGGTTTTCAAACGCGGTTTTCACCCCTTCGCCGGGATGCAGCGGTTTAAACCAGACCTCGGTGTATTGTGCGATGGCCATTGCCAAAGCAGGTGCGCCATAGAGCACCGAATGCTCACCTGAAATGATGAGCTTTCCGGGGGCATGGGCGCGCGCGTCAGGCGTTGCGGTCGGTGTAGATGCGTTTGTGGTCATCAATGCTGGCCAGTCGATAGCGCCCTGCTGCCTCATCGGGCATCACGGTGTTTTCCCCATCCGCGCCAGAGCGAGCCTGCCACAGCTTGATATAGTCTTCATAGCTCACCGGGCTGCGTTCAGCGAGGATTTCGCGGTGACGCGCGTCAAACAGGTGGTCGCGGTAGCCTTCTTGGACGGTTGCGTCAAAGAATTCACCATTGGCGCCTGAACCATAGCTAAAGAGACCAAAAGACTGGCCGGTAAGATCTTCGTCGCTATTGTCCAGTGCGGACAGGATCGCCAGATAAACCGATGCGGTGTAGCTGTTGCCGATCTGGCGGTTGTAGATCATGCCGGGCAGGGCCTGATCCATATCCACGCTGGTTTTGACCTCTTTTGCCAGATGGCGATGCGCTTTTTCACCCATGCGCGAAAACGGCAGGTGATAGCAAAAGCGTGAAAATTGATCGTAAGACTTGCCGCCATTGGCCTGATAGTCGCGCCAGGCTTCGACCAATGCGTTCAGATAGCGCAGCGCGGAATATTTCCCATCCACCAGCGGGGTGCGACGGTGGTTTGGACGCCAAAAATCCATGATGTCTTCGGTAAAAAGCCCAGAAACCGTGCCAATTTCCAAAAGCGTTGGATTGGCGGTTACCAGCATGGCAACAGCGCCCGCGCCCTGGGTGGCCTCGCCCGAGCTGTCCAGATCATAACGCGCCACGTCTGATGCGATCACCAGCACCTTGCGATCAGGCTTGCGCGCCACATGGGCACAGGCCATCTGCAAGGCGACCGTTGCGGAATAACAAGCCTGTTTCAGCTCAACGTTACGCATATTGGCGGGCAGCCCCAAAAGCCCATGCAGGTAGATCCCAGCAGATTTCGACTGGTCCACACCGGTTTCGGTGGCAAACAACAACGTGTCGATACCATCCGTGCCATAGCGATCAATAATCGGTTTGGCAGCTTCGGCCGCCATGGTGACAATGTCTTCGTCATGGCCGGGCAGGGCGATTTTTTCCTGGCCGATCCCTTTTGAGAATTTGGCCGGGTCAATCCCGTGATGCTCGGCAAGTTCTGCCAGTTCGATGTAGCGATGAGGCGTATAAAAGCTCATCGCGCTCAATCCAGTCGAGATCATAAAAATCTAGCCTTTGGTCGGATCAGAGATGTGTTTCGCTTCAGCTTAGATAGGGTGGGACAACCCAGCAAAAACATCGCGGTCTGAAATTCTCTGCGCATTTTTGTGATTTGTTTGACCACACGCGCGCTTGAATCCTGTGCCGCGCTGAGGAACGGAGCGGCCACGCCGCATAAATCTGCGCCAAGTATCATGGATTTAGCCATATCAATACCGTTCCTGATGCCGCCACTGGCGACAAGTGTCGTCGGAGTGGCCTTTTGAACCAAAATTGCGTCGACCTCAAGCAGGCTTTCCACCGTCGTCAGACCCCAATCCTGAAACACCAGCCCCAGATCGTCTTCATCTTCGTCGCGACGATGATATTCGATCCGGCTCCAAGAGGTGCCACCACGCCCGGCCACGTCAAAATGACGAATACCCGCAGCATAGGCCAATTCAATATCTGGCGCTGACAGGCCAGATCCCACTTCCTTTATCAATACAGGCACCGGCATATGCGGCACAAGATCACCAATCGCCGCAGCCAGATTGGAAAAATCACGATCCCCTTCGGGCTGCACCGCTTCTTGCAGCGGGTTGATATGGAGATAGATGCCATCCGCATCGAGCACCTCAACCGCTTTTAGAAAGTGGTCACGGTTCATCCCGGCATTCAGCTGCACCGCGCCAATGTTGCCAATCAACGGCGCAGTGGGGGCGATGTCGCGCAGCTCAAAGCTTTGGCGCGCGTCGTCATTGGTGAACATCACCCGTTGTGACCCCACGGCCATAGCAACGCCGGTCTGTTCCGCAGCTTCGGCCAGATTGCGGTTGATGCGGCGGATTTCCGGATCAGCGCCACCGGTCATCGACGAAATCAGCAGCGGAAAGCTCAAATCCTTGCCCAGAAAGGTGGTGCGGGTGTCGATTGCATCCAGGTCCAGCTCTGGCAGGGCACGGTGGGTCAGCGAGATCTGGTCAAAGCCGCTGTGTTTGCGCTCCACATCCGGGTCATCCAGCACCGCGCGCAAATGATCCATTTTGCGCCCGGCAACGCTGCGATCCGGACCGCCGCTGCTCATCGTTCCATATCCATATGGGTGCGAACAAGTTCACCGGGGTTGGTTTGCGCAGCCATCAGTGACAATTCACCACACAGCACAACACCGGCGCAGATGCCTGCAAGACGGCGCGCGTTTTCACCTGGCGCGCGCTCTTCTTTGCAGCCCATTTCACGCAGGCAGTCTTCGACCATATCATTGCCTTTGCCCGCACCCACGGACCCCATGATCAGGTTCGGCAATGTGCAGGAGAAATAGAGCCCGCCATCACCAGTGGCTTCGCAGTGCACCATGCCCTGGCTGCCCTCGATGATATTGGCCGCGTCCTGACCGGTGGCGAGGAAAAACGCCAGCAGCATATTGGCAAAATGCGCGTTTGCGCTGCGCAGTGAGCCTGCGATATTGCCGCCGATAAAGTTCTTTTCGAGGTTCAGCGCCACCATCTTTTCAGGGGTGGTGCGCAGCATGCGGCGCAGGATTTTGGCTGGAATTTCCACCTCGGCAACAACATATTTGCCGCGCCCCAAAAGGCCGTTCACCGCAGAGGTTTTCTTGTCGGTGCAGAAATTACCTGAGATCGACGAATATCCCAGCTCGGGCTGGTCCAGAAGGATCCAGTTCAACACGGCTTCGGCGGCTTTGGTCACCATATTGTGACCAGAGGCATCGCCGGTTGCGCATTCAATGCGCACATAAAGCAGGTTGCCAACAATCTGACGGTTCAGTTTCAGCAGGCGGGCAAACCGGCTGGTGCTTGCGACCACTTCGGCCACGGTGTCAAATTGCGCTTCAATGCGCTGCCAGGCCCGATGTGCGGCGGCTGCATTGCGGGCTTTGACCACAACAGAGCGGCTCATGCGTTCATCGATCAAGGTGATCTCGATGCCGCCGGAATGGCGCGACACGCCTGCACCACGGGCTGTGGAGGGCCAGAGCGGGGATTCGTAGGTGGCCAGCGGAGCCATTACCTCTCCCTCAACCACATCACCTTTGAAAAGAATGGGGCCAACCCATTGGGATGGCACCGGCGTTATAAAAGTAGACTTGGCGCGCACTTGGCTCCCCTTAGTATTGTCCAACCAAAAATCAGGCTGGCCCGCCGCGCAGGGCGCCGGGCTGAAGTCGCTTATGCACGACTATCTCGCTTAATAATAGTGGCCCTGACGATAGTCCCAGCGAATAAAGCCATCGCTCCTCAGCGACATAATGCCATCGCTGTTCAGACTTTTGTTGATCGGGCATCGAGCCGAGCTCACATCGCGCTTGCTGTTTTGCGGCGGGGCTAGATTGCCTTCAGTGTTGCCGGGTGCATCGATGCCTGCTGTCCTGGCTTTGGCGATTTGCAGAGAAGACAAACACCACGGCCATCCATCATCAGCATATTGCGGCCATCATTGGTGGTTTTTGCAAATGGTGCAGGGAAGGGGCAGAAACGCGGATTGTTGCAGAGTAAAACTGCGTCGCAGTTCAGCTGTGAAATATTCACATTTGCCTGGGTGGGAAAATGGCTCCGACGGTAGGGATCGAACCTACGACCAATTGATTAACAGTCAACTGCTCTACCGCTGAGCTACGTCGGAACGGTCTGTGCCGTATAGGATTATCCGCCGTGGGCGTCCAGAGGAAAAACGCACCTTTTGCAATTTTTTTCGCCAAGGCTTTGAGGGGGATAGGTCGACGGTCTTTGATGGGCGTCGAATGTTGTTTTTTGACTGAGCGATCAAATATTTCGCAGACGAAATGTTGCGGGGAATCTCTGATGCTTTCAGCACCGCTGACCTGTAGGGTTCGGGATGTATTTAGCGGGCATGAATGGCTGACGAGCGGCTGTACGCGCAGCATGGGCACTGCGGTAATGCCAATTTCCAATTTGGGGAAATGGCTCCGACGGTAGGGATCGAACCTACGACCAATTGATTAACAGTCAACTGCTCTACCGCTGAGCTACGTCGGAACGGTCTGTGCCGTATAGCGGTGCTGCGTGGGGGCGTCCAGAGGGTTTTGCGAAAAAAAATGAAAAAAATCACTCTAGGTCAAAAAGGGCGGAAATTCCCAATGGTCCCGCACAGCACACGCGGTTTCGTTGAAGCAAATCAACAAGGTGGGCAAAAACGTTGCGCTCGGCCACTGGCAGCAGCTGGTCTGGAATGTCGTGATAGATTGCCCGTGTCAGCGCCTGAGCTGTGGCCGGTGATTTATCAAGTTCCGCAAGGATTTCCGCTTCGCGACCAAGCCTGTGATCGATCAACCATTTGAGTCTGGCAGCGGGCTCTGTCACCGGGGCGCCGTGGCCTGGATAAAACACGGTCCAGCGCCCTCGAGCCAGGCGACGACAGGAGGCCATGAAATCGCTCAGATCACCATCGGGGGGCGAAACAATAGAGCTGGCCCAGCCCATCACCAGATCACCACTAAAGCATATATCGCCCATTTGCAGACAGATGTGATTGCCCAGATGCCCTGGCGTATGCAGCACCTTTAGCTGCCAACCGTCCGCTTGCAGGGTTTCGCCATCTTGCAAGCAGTGATCCGGCTGGAAATCTGCGTCGATGCCCTCACCGCCACCTGCAAGCCCGCTTTTGGCAAGGTGCTCCATCACTGTGCTGCGCCCGGCGGTGGCATCCCCAAAGGCATAGATTGGCGCGCCGCATTGCTTGCTCAAGCGGGCCGCAAGCGGGGAGTGATCCACATGAGCGTGGGTGACAATGATATGGGTGATCTTTTGCCCCGGCCTCACCGCAGCCAGAATCGCATCAAGGTGGCCGTCATGATCTGGGCCGGGATCGATGACGGCGAGTTCGGTTTGGCCGACGATATATGTATTGGTGCCATGAAATGTCATCGGTGAGGCATTGGGGCACAGCACAAGCCGCACATCTGGGTTCAGGGTCAGCGGCGTTGCTGGATCAGGCGGGTAGGGGAATTTGTCTGCCATACTGTCCAAATGCTCCAATCTCATTATAGTGGCGCGAGCCAGCACCATCTGGCCAATATCTACAGAGGTCTTTGATGAAACGCGAGCGGCTCAATCACTATCTTCCGCGAGGTCTTTATGCCCGTGCGGCGCTTATTCTGGTGCTGCCCGTGGTGTTGTTGCAGTTGGTGGTTTCGGTCTCATTTATGCGTCGCGACCTAGAGGATGTGACCGCGCAAATGAGCCGCACCATGCTGCGTGAGATCATTTTGCTGCAGGAGATTATGGCCCCACATGCCACAGCCGATGCGGCGATGCAGGCGATGGCCCCCACATTAACGCCGTTGCGAATTGAAGCGATGTTTTTGCCCAGGGATGCAGCGCCTGAGCGCGATATTCTGGACTGGACCGAGTATTCCGGCAGGGTGGTGCGCAATACGCTGCGCAAACACAGCGATGACATTCTGGCGGTGCAGCTGCCCGACAGCAAAACCGCCTCCCTTGTGATTGCGAGCAAATTCGGCCCGCTCAAGCTGAGTTTTGATCAGCGCCGGGTGACAGCTGCCGCGCCGCATCAGTTGATCCTGACTTTGGTTGTGTTCAGCTTCCTGATGACGGTGGTGTCCTTTGTTTATATGCGAAACCAGCTGCGCCCGATCAAAAAGCTGGCGCAGGCCGCGCAGGCCTTTGGCCGTGGGCGCAGCGTTGCCTATGCGCCGCGCGGCGCGACAGAGGTGCGCGCGGCGGGCAAGGCGTTTCTGGATATGCGCGCCCGTATTGAACGCCAGATCGAACAACGCACCCTGATCCTCTCCGGGGTCAGCCATGATCTGCGCACACCGCTGACCCGGCTCAGATTGGGGCTTGCGATGATGGATGAAGATGAGGTGGAGCCGATGCTGCGCGATGTGGATGAAATGCAGGCGCTGCTTGATGCGTTTTTGGATTTCTCCCGCGGGGTGTCCACCAGCGCACCCGAAGAGGTGGATCCGATCGAACTTGCCACCACCATCGTTGGCGACTGGCAGCGTCAGGGCAAGGATGTGATGCTGGGTGATCTGGTTGGCGCGGGCACGGTTACCTTGAAATCCGGTGGCATGCGGCGCGCGGTCGAAAACCTTATTTCCAATGCGGTGCGCTATGGCACACGGGCGCGGGTGTCGGTGTCTTTGACGGAAAATGCCCTGCGCATTCGCGTCGAAGACGACGGCCCCGGTATTCCGCTTGAACAGCGCAACGAGGCGGTTCGCCCATTCACCCGGCTTGATCCTTCGCGCAATCAGAACAAGGGCACTGGCGTTGGGCTTGGCTTGGCGATTGTTGTGGATGTGGCCCGTGCCCATGGCGGTGTGTTGCGTCTGGGGGTGAGCGACAATCTGGGTGGGCTGCAGGCCGATCTGGTCATCGGACGCTGAAGATCTGTGATGCACTAAAAAAACGCCCACCATTTGGTGGGCGTTGTCACGTTTGAGGATCCGCGTTTGTCAGGAGTAGTGTCTGGCGATCAGGCCGTCTTGCGCCGGCGCATCAGCACCAGACCACCGAGCCCACCCATCAGCAACAATCCAGCTGCGGGCAAGGGTACAGGTGCAGGCGCGCTGTCAACTTGTGCGCTGCCACCATTTGCCAGGGGAGAGCCGCCATTTGCGGGGCCACCTTCGTTCGCGGCAAAGCGGGTGCCGCTGGTGCCGATACCGGTATTGATACCTTGTCCCGGCAGGCTCAGGCCAAGGCCCGACAGGGTGGGGTTGGCGCTGGTCGCATCCGCGATGCCAACTGCAAAATCGTTACCGGTTGTTGAAAGGTTCGGCAGCGCGCCGCCAATCTCAAGGAAGTCGGTGTTCTCATCGTAAGAATACAAAACGCCGCCATCCACCGGGAAGTTGGTGCTGTTGACAGTGAGGCCAACGGTTGAATTGGTTACGGTTCCCAGCGGGAAATAGATGGTAAAACTGCCGTTGAATTCGTCAGGGCCAACGGTTTTTGAAAAATTATAGGTAAAGGTCGCAGCGCTTACCGAAAGGGCCAGCGTTACGATGGCTGCAATAGCCATAAAAACGGTTTTCAAAGCGATATTCCTCGTAGAACACTTAAGTATTTACGAAGGTTTTAGCATGAATATCTTAAAGTTTGAAAGGAACAGACTGTGTCGCATATCGCGACAGTAGATGGTGATTTGTATATTTTGCAAAGACTTAGGGTTAGGTTGTTGATGCGAAAGTGCGGCGTTGGTATTCACGATTAATGAAACATATGCGTTATATTCGCGTGTTGCGCGATTTTAACGAAGATTTCACATTGCGTGATTCTGTGTGCGCGCAAGGATACAAATAGAGGGATGCGGTGGTAGGCCCGGCAGGATTCGAACCTGCAACCAAAGCGTTATGAGCGCTCTGCTCTAACCGTTGAGCTACAGGCCCGCCGTGACTTGTGGTTAGGCAAAACCACCGGAGAGGTCAAGCGGTGATGAGCTCGAGCGGCTTGCTGGTGGTGGTTGTATTGGGGTGCTGGGCTTTGACGAGATCAAGAAAGCCGCTGATGATGGCTTCTTGGCACCGATCCAAGCCGTTGCGCGAGGGGTAAACCGCATAGACCTGTTTGGGCGCGGGGGTATAGTTGGGCAACAATTCCACCAACGCGCCACTGCGGATTTCCTCTTCGGCGATCATGCGCACCACGCGGGCAAACCCCATTCCTCCTGTCAGCGCCTGAAGCATCAGTTGGGGATCACTGGCCGTGAACCCGACGCGCACCTCTGCATCTACACCCAGACGATTGCGGGTCAGGCGCAGCATGTTGTTTGCGGCCTCTTCATTATAGCGAATAAAGCTGAGACGCTTTAGATCATCCGGGTGCTGCGGCAATCCGTGGGTTTTGACATACTCGGGTGAGGCCAGCAGCACGGTTTCAAATTCGGCGATCTTGCGGCCGAATCCTTCGTTGTTGCCGATGGTGCCTGCGCGAATGGCAAGATCATAGTTTTCACGCACCACATCCACGATGCGATCATCGGTGTTCATTACAATATCAAGATCGGGATATTTCTGCCGCAGCTGCAGCAGCAGTGGCCCCATGAAGGTGCGGCCAAAGACCGTGCCCACGCTGATACGATAGGTGCCTGACAGGCGATCGGATTGTGAATCCAGATCCTTTTCCAGCGCGGCATAGCCCGCCAGCAAGCCACGCGCATGTTGCGCTGCTGTTGCACCGGCACGGGTGGCGCGCACGCCGGATGCGGTGCGCAGCAAAAGCTGCTGGCCCAGAAGCTGTTCCAACTGCTGGATCTGTTGGCTTACGGCGGATTGGGTCATGCCCTGGCGTTTGGCGGCGCGACTGAGGCTGCCTGCATCCAGTGCGGTGATCAAAGTGTTCAGCAGTCCAAGGCGGTCCATCGCAATACCTATAAGCAGTTCTAATAGGGGGCATCAGACATATGGGGCTGGTTGAGGAAATTACCAGCGCTTACCTTGCGATTGCAGCGGTTTTCATCCGCAAAGTGCATTGGAGAGAGAGATGGCAATTAATCGCAGACAGATTCTGGGCGCAACTTTGGCCGCGCCTATGGTGGCGGGTGCAGGGCTGACCCGTGTGGCCCACGCAGGCGACGAACCCGTTAAGGCAGGCGCTTTCCACCGTTTCACCATTGGGGATGCAAAGGTTACTGCATTGCTTGATGGCCATATTCCGATTTCGTCACAAATCATCACACCGTTTGATCAGGCCAAAGCAGATGCCGCGCTTGAAGGTAGCCTGCACCGGTTTGGTGAGCAGGGCATGCCGATCCCGGTCAACGGTTATCTGATCGAAAAGGGTGGCAAATACACTTTGGTCGACACCGGCACCGCTGATCTGTTTGGCCCGATCCTGGGCAAACTGGTGGCCTCGCTCAAGGCGGCAGGTGTCACCCCTGAACAGATCTCAACCATTGTCATCACCCATATGCACCCGGATCACACCGGTGGTCTGGTTGATGGTGCGGGCAATGTTGTGTTCCCAAATGCGGAACTGGTGATTGCCGAGGCTGAGCATAAGTTCTGGTATGATGATGCGATCATGGCGTCCGTGCCCGAAGAAAACAAAGGTTTCTTCCAGATGGCGCGCAACACCACTGCGCCTTATGCGGATCGCCTGAAACTGTTTAACGGCGAAACAGAGGTTGCACCTGGGGTTACTTCTGTACCGCTGCCGGGTCACACACCGGGTCACGCGGGCTATCTGCTCGATGGTGGCACCGAGTCGCTGCTTTTGTGGGGTGATGTGATTCACCTGACCGCGCTGCAGTTCAAGCTGCCTGAATGGACCGTGGCCTTTGATACCGATCCAGCCGCAGTTGTGGAAACCCGCAAAAAGATGCTGGACCGCGCTGCCGCTGATGGGATGCTGGTGACTGGTTCACACCTGGAATTCCCGGGCTTTGGCCGCGTTGTACGCCAAGGTGAGGCCTATGATTTTGTCGCAGCGCCCTGGCAGTATCCAGCCTGATCGACATTATATAACAACTGCTGTGCCCGCTTTGGCGGGCGCAGTCGTATCAACAGCACAATCGCGTGTTTCCTTTGGCAGCGGCTTGCGGTAAAGGCAGCGCATCCATTGCAAAGGAGCCAAAAGATGACCACCGGTAAGAACGGTCTCACATACGCAGACGCAGGTGTTGATATTGATGCGGGCAACGATCTGGTTGATCGGATCAAGCCAGCTGCAAAACGGACCAATCGCTCTGGCGTGATGAGCGGTCTGGGTGGTTTTGGCGCCCTGTTTGACCTAAAAGACGCAGGCTACACCGATCCGATCCTGGTGGGTGCAACCGATGGTGTTGGCACCAAGCTGCGCATCGCGATCGACACAGGCGTGGTTGATGGCGTGGGCATCGATCTTGTTGCCATGTGTGTGAACGATCTGGTGTGCCAAGGGGCAGAGCCGCTGTTCTTCCTTGACTATTTTGCCACCGGTAAGCTGGAAACAGAAACCGCTGCGCGCATCATCGAAGGCATTGCCGAAGGCTGTGTGCGTTCGAACTGTGCGCTGATTGGGGGTGAGACCGCAGAAATGCCGGGCATGTATCCTGAAGGCGATTTTGATCTCGCAGGATTCTCGGTTGGCGCGATGGAGCGTGGCACTGCATTGCCTGCGGGCGTTGAAGCGGGTGACGTGCTGCTGGCGCTGGCCTCAGATGGGGTGCATTCCAACGGCTATTCCCTGGTACGTAAACTTGTCGAAGTGTCCGGCCTGACATGGGATGATGCCTGCCCGTTTGGTGAAGGCACCGTGGGTGAGGTTCTGCTGACACCGACACGTTTGTACGTCAAACAATGCCTCGCAGCGGTTCGTGCTGGCGGCGTTCACGCGCTGGCGCATATCACCGGTGGTGGTCTGACAGAAAACCTGCCGCGTGTTCTGCCCGAAAATCTGGGTGCAGATATTGATCTGAACACGTGGGAGCTGCCCGCCGTGTTCAAATGGATGGCTGAGGCTGGTGGTATTGTCGAGGCGGAAATGCTCAAGACGTTCAACTGTGGTCAGGGCATGATCTTGTCAGTTGCGGCCGATCGTGCGGACGCATTGGTTGAAGTGCTGGAAGGTGAAGGCGAAACCGTCACCCGCATCGGCACCGTCACCGAAGGCGCAGGCATCCGCTACACAGGCAGCCTGCTGTGAGCAAGAAAGTAGCCATTTTGGTTTCAGGCGGCGGCTCCAATATGGTGTCGCTGGCTGAAAGCATGGTGGGAGACCACCCGGCGCGCCCCTGTCTTGTGCTGGCCAATAGCGCGGATGCTGGCGGGTTGGCGAAGGCCGCTGCCATGGGCATCAATACCGCCTATGTGGATCACCGTCCGTTCAAAGGTGATCGCGCAGCCTTTGAAGCAGAGCTGGTGAAGCCAATTCTCGAGTCTGGCGCAGATATTGTTTGTCTTGCGGGCTTTATGCGGGTGCTAACGGCGGATTTTGTCAGCCAGTTTGAAGGGCGGATGCTGAACATCCACCCCTCTTTGTTGCCAAAATACAAAGGACTCCACACCCATGCGCGCGCACTGGAAGCAGGCGACGCAGAACATGGCTGTACCGTACATGAGGTGACACCACGCCTTGATGATGGCCCGATCCTTGGGCAGGCGCGGGTGCCGGTTCAGGCAGGCGATACGCCAGATGATCTGGCAGCACGAGTGCTGGTTCAGGAACACAAGCTCTATCCGGCAGTGCTGCGTCGCTTTGCTGCGGGGGATAAAACCCCGGTGATGCTGCCCTAACGGGGCGCAATGACGCGGGCAGAGTTTCCGTGCCAGTCTAGCTCTGCGTCGGGAATGTCTGGCGCGCTGAGCGCTGCACCTCCCAGAAACAACATGACAACAATCCCTGCCACGGTTGAGGCGGGGATCATCAGCTCGCCAAGGGGGGCGCTAAGCTGTTGGTCGATATATGCCATCTGATCTCTCCTTCTCGGTCTGTGAAAGAAAGATAGGTGCAGTCATTTCATTATGAAAATGAATGATTGATTGTATCGTGATCATTATTCGTGATATATCGGCCTATTCTTGTGACCTGTTTGCGATGGCATGACGCAAAGCTGGGCTTCAGCGCGCAGGTGTTTGCAAATAGTCACAATCGCGCGTATCACCATGCAGATAACCAAAGAGTAACAAGAAAAGCCGCGATTTATGAGAACTCTGACAACGACCGAAGAACTGGAGCAGTTCTGCCTACAAGCTGCAGCTCATCCCTATGTCACCGTCGATACAGAGTTCCTGCGTGAGCGAACCTATTATTCCAAACTTTGCCTGATTCAGCTGGCCTTTGATGGGGATGGCGAAACCGACGCTGTTCTGGTCGATCCCTTGGCCAGCGGTCTGTCGCTTGAGCCGCTGTATGATCTTTTCCGCAATGAAGCGGTGGTGAAGGTCTTTCACGCCGCGCGTCAGGATCTGGAGATTTTCTGGGTCGATGCCAAAGTGTTTCCAAAGCCTTTGTTTGACACGCAGGTGGCGGCGATGGTTTGTGGTTTTGGCGAGCAGGTGGGCTATGAGACCCTTGTGCGCAAGATTGCCAAGCAAAGCCTTGATAAAAGCTCCCGCTTTACCGATTGGTCCCGCCGTCCTTTGAGCGGCGCGCAGCAAAGCTATGCGATTGCGGATGTGACCCATCTGCGGGTGATTTATGAATTCCTCAGCAGCGAGCTGGCGAAAAACGGTCGCGCCCATTGGCTTGCGGAAGAACTGGAAGTGCTGACCACACCGGCAACCTATGAAATCCGGCCACAGGATGCCTGGAAGCGGGTGAAAACACGTACGAATTCCGCGCGTTTCCTTGCCATTGTACGCGAGCTTGCGGCGTTTCGCGAAACCCATGCGCAAACCAATAATGTGCCGCGCAACCGCGTATTCAAAGATGATGCGCTGGTGGAGCTGGCTTCAACCAAGCCCAAGGATACTGGCGATCTCGGCGGCTCACGGCTCTTGCTGCGCGAGGCGCGTAAAGGTGCAATCGCCGAGGGGATCCTGGGCGCAGTGCAAAAAGGGCTGAACTGCCCGGCCGACAAGATGCCCCAACCGGATCGCAGCCGTGACAAGCTGCAGGTGAACCCGGCGCTGGCGGATCTGTTGCGGGTGCTGCTGAAAGCCAAGACCGAGACCTCGGGCGTGGCGGCCAAACTCATCGCACCAAGCGCGGATCTGGATGCCATTGCAGCCGGTCAGCGCGACGTCGCAGCATTGAGCGGCTGGCGCAAGGAAGTCTTTGGCGAAGACGCGCTGCGGCTGTGTGAGGGCGAAATCGCGCTGCGTGCCAAAGGGCAGAATGTGGAAGTAGTCGAGCTGTAAAAGCGGCCCAAGCACACAGTCACAAACACATAAGGCCGCAAGATGCGGCCTTTTTTATTGCGATATGATGCGATCTCAGCGGCGGCGGGTTTCGCGGGCTGTGTCTGCGCCGATAACGCGGATCAGACCGATGCCGTTCAGCTCCTGACGGGACAGGCTGTAGGCGGCGCGCACCGTGCGGCTGAACTCGCTGCCGCGTTGGGTTGCCTGTTCGGGGTAGGCCACGCGGAACTCAAGCTCAAGTACGCTCTCATCACCGCCTTCACGACGACGCAGGTGAACATCATAGGCCCCCTGGCGCGTTGGCAGGCCCGCAGCGTAGATGATCGCGCCGGTTGAGGTCTGTTCCACCCGGAGATCGGTGACATCGCGCAACAGGATGGTTGTATCCTCTTTGGATTTATCCTTGTTGAACTTAACCTTGTCTTCCTCTTCGGGGATCAGAGGGTTCACATTTTCTGCTGGCGCTCTCACGGCCACTTCGCGGGAGCTGCCGAACCAGTTGCGCGGGTTGATGCGGCTGTCGCGCAGGGTGCCACAGCTCGACAGAATGAGGGTTCCGGTCAAAAGAAGCGCAATAGGTTTATGCATGAGAGCCGCCCGATCAATGTTATCGCCAAATGACTACCCCATTGAGGACGTGTTGAAAAGCGGTTGAAATGCACCTGTCTGCGCCTTAGGTGCTGATCTGATCCAAATCGACCCATCTGAGCAGCAATAGGACAGACCATGGCCAGCGCAGCCTTTGAAGAAATTGTTGAAGATTTTGAATTCCTCGAAGACTGGGAGGATCGCTATCGCCATGTGATCGATCTGGGCAAGGCGATGGATCCGCTGGAAGATGCGTTGAAAGTGCCCGCGACCAAAGTGGACGGTTGCGCCAGCCAGGTGTGGCTGCACCCCAAGGTCGACGGCGGCGTTTTGCAGTTTGACGGTGACAGCGATGCGATGATCGTGCGCGGTCTGATCGCGGTTTTGCGTAAGTTGTATAACGGTCTGGCGCTGAGCGATGTTCTGGCAGTGGACGCCAAGGCAGAACTGGGGCGGCTGGGTCTGAACGACCACCTGTCAGCGCAGCGTTCAAACGGGCTGCGCGCCATGATCGAACGGGTGCGTGAGATCGCCGCCAAAGGGTAAAAGGGGGCCAGCCCCCTCAGGGGCCGTTGGCCCCTTCACCCCCGGAGTATTTGTGAAAAGGTGACGGGGGCGGGGCTATTGTTTGAAGGCTGCAATAAACTCTGCGGATTTAATGTGGCCGAGGCTGCGGTCTTCCTGTTCTGCGCTCAGGCCATCAATCACGCCCGTTGTCAGTTTTAATGTGTGTCATGCGGGGCTCTGTTCTCTGTCGCGCGCTTTCAGCTGATCTATGAACTGACGCAGCAGGGGGACGCGGCGGGGGCGGAAGCTTTCATCGGTTTTATCATATGACAACACCCGGGTGACGTGGAAGCTGCGGAAGTCTGTGCGTTTGCAGCACCAGGCCAAAAGCATCACATTGCGGTCGTGATATGACAGCGCCAGCGGGTAGATGCGGCGCGTCGTGCAGGCATCTTTCAGATCGCGGTAGCTTATATCAAGCGCCTCTTCGGCCCACATCGCTTCGCGCAAGAGCGTCATATCAATGGTGGGGGTGGGTGGCGTGTTGAAACGGTGCACAAGGCTTACGGCATGCATGGCCTGACGTTGCTGGCGTTCGGGCAGGGTGGCGAGTATCTTGACCAGCGCATCCTCGGCTCCCTGGGCAAGATCATGATCGCCGCGCTGTTTGATGTCTGACAGACCCAGCGTGAGCGCTTCTAACTCTATCTTGGTGAATGTCTGTGGTGGCAGCGCCGGGTCTTCGGTCATGGTGTAGCCAAGGCCCGCTTCGCCTTCGATACAGGCGCCAGCGGCGCGCAGGCTGTCGATGTCGCGGTAAATCGTACGCTCGGACACCTCCATTGCTGCAGCCAGACGCGCGGCAGTCACCGGCGGGCGCAAACCGCGGATCAGATGCAGCAGGCGGAAGAGGCGATCGGATTTTGACATGGGCTGAGACTAGGGGATCGCTACTGACAGTATTTGTCAGCAGGGTAGCGCCATAAGGAGGCAAGTCACAAGTCAGAAAGGATCATAAGATGCCAACGCTTTATCATTCACCAAACAGCCGTTCATCGCGGGTCATCGCGCAGCTGATGCTGATGGGGAAACTCGATCAGGTTGATGTGGTGGTGGTGGATGTGCCGCGCCAGGATGGGGGCGGTCGGGTGGACCCAAAGAACCCACACCCCGAGGGTAAAGTGCCCTATCTGGTGACCGATGATGGGGAACATGTTCGCGAAAGCGCAGCCATCATGATGTATCTGGATGAGCTGTTTGGCCAGCCGCTAAGCCCCAAGATCGGCGACACCAAACGCGGGTCATATCTAAGCTGGATGGTGTATTCCGGCGGCGTGCTTGAGCCGGTTCTGGTTGCTGATTTTGCGGGATTTGAACATCCTGCTCTCACCGGTACATTCCGGGGCAAAGCGGAAATGGGCGCGACGCTGGAAGCTGCGTTGAAACAGGGGCCGTTTTTGTTGGGGGATGAGCTGACACTTGCGGATGTTTTGCTGGCGTCACCGTTTCAATGGGCACCACAGTTCATGCCCGACATTCCAGAGGTCAAAGCCTGGGTTGAACGGGTTAGCGCCGCGATGGATGGTGCGGCAGTGCAAGCCTATGACGCCAAAGCGATGGAACTGCTGAGCACAGATGCCTAACCGGATGGGCCGTGCGTTAGCGTGCGGCCCAGCTTTGCAGTTGCGTTTCCAGATCACCATAGCCCGTATGGCGGTGTTCAAACGCAAGCCCCATGCGGGTTGCACAGGATTTGGCCTTTTCCAACAGGGCAGGGTTTGTCACCTGGGATTGGTACACAAGCTTGGTGTAGTTGCCAAAGATCAGGTCGCGCAATTCCGGGTTCTGTGCCAGCCCCATGGGCCGCCAGACAAAAGCATCAAACTGATTGACCAGAAAATCGGTGAGATAGAAGGCGGTGATTTCACCGGCCTCAGCTTTGGCGGCAAAGGTGTCATTGCCTTCAAAAAAAGAATAACAATGCGGCCCGCGCACCATCTCAACCCCGAGTTCGGCGCATTTACGCTCCAGCGCGCCGCCGGTGCCACAATCAGCATAGACCACAAAGATCTGCGCATAGCTGTGGCGATGTTTCAGCACGGCCTCTTCGACGGCGCCCATAATCTGTTGCGGATACAGGTGCAATTTTGCGGGCAGACAGGTGAGATCAAGATGGTCGAGCCCATTGGCCGATTTGATTGCCAGGATCTCACGCGCCAATGCGCCGCAGGCAATAAGCAAAACCCGCCCCGGTTTGGGGGCGAGCTCAATTGGACAGATGTTAGAAGAGGACGTTTCTGACTGCGCGGGTGGCAGGCCTGCAGGGGCGCGCGGTGTAACGTGCTCCTTCAGGCGGGCTGCTCTGCCACGGCGCGCGGTCATGTTACGCGCTCATCTGGTTGTGCTTGCGCGCGACAAATTCTTTTGCGGTTTCCACCGCAACGGCTGCGTCGCCGCAATAGGCATCTGCGCCGATGGCTTTGCCGAACTCTTCGTTCAGCGGTGCGCCACCAACAAGCACGATATAATCATCGCGTTTGCCCTGTTCGGTCATCGTGTCGATCACAACCTTCATATAGGGCATTGTGGTTGTCAGCAGCGCGGACATGCCCAGAATGTCAGGTTTATGCTCTTCAAGCGCGTTCATGTAGTTTTCAACATCATTGTTGATGCCGAGATCCACAACTTCAAAACCTGCGCCTTCCATCATCATGGTCACCAGGTTTTTCCCGATGTCATGGATGTCACCTTTAACGGTGCCAATAACCATAGACCCCACGCGCGGTGCGCCGGTTTCGGCCAAAAGCGGCTTCAGAATGGCCATGCCACCCTTCATTGCGTTGGCCGCCAGCAGAACCTCAGGCACAAACAGAATACCGTCACGGAAGTCTGCGCCAACAATGGTCATGCCGCCAACCAGAGCCTCGGTCAGGATCCTGTAAGGCGCCCAGCCGCGCTCGAGCAGAATGTTGACCGCTTCTTCGATCTCCTCTTTGAGACCGTCGTAGAGATCGTCAAACATTTGCTGAACGAGTTCTTCATCGTTCAGTTCGGACAGGATGATGTCGTCTTCTTGTTCCGACATAGTGTCTTCCTCGCTGGGCGGGACTTCCCGCAATGGCATTAATGTAAGCTATGTTCACCAAAACGTCGCATTGGGACTGCCCGAATTGCGACGCTGTTGCGATCTGAACCGACCTATACGAATAATTCTAAAAAATGAACAATGAGAAATCTGCATGGAGATCATCGATCTGGTCCATTTGTTCTTCATTTGTTCTTAATTATGCGCCATAATGGCGACATGGAAACGCTCTCACCTTCACAGCTCTCGCCAAAAAAGGCCCGCGCGGCGCTGAGCAATGTAGCCGGCCGTTTTGAGCTGGCGCGCGAACACCTTGATGATGGCTGGCAATCGCAACAGCCCTCGGAGACGGTTGAAACAGATCTGCGTCTGGAAATGGCGCGCAGCATTATCAGCTATAATCGCTCGCCAGATCTGCCGTTTGACCGCTCCATCAACCCGTATCGGGGCTGCGAACATGGCTGCATCTATTGTTTTGCACGGCCAAGCCATGCCTATCTGGGGCTGTCACCGGGGCTTGATTTTGAAACCCGTCTGATTGCACGACCCAATGCGCCTGATCTTCTGCGCGCCGAGCTGAGCCATGCGCGCTATCGGGTGGCGACGTTGGCGATCGGTACCAACACTGATCCGTATCAACCCTGCGAACGTGAGCAGGAAATCACCCGCAATTGCCTTAAAGTGCTCAGCGATTTTAATCACCCGGTGGCGATCGTGACCAAAGGCGCGCTGGTTGAGCGTGATATCGATATTCTGGCGCCAATGGCTGAACGTGGGCTTGTCCGGGTGGGGGTGTCCGTCACCACGCTTGATCCGGAGCTTTCACGGCGGATGGAGCCGCGAGTGCCGACGCCTGCGCGCCGCCTTGCCACCATCCACCAGCTGAGCGACGCTGGTATTCCGGTGCGGCTGATGGCGTCACCGATGGTGCCCGGTTTGACCGACCACGAGATCGAAGCACTTTTGGCGGCCGGGCAGGCGGCAGGGGCGGATGCAGCGTCTTGGATTATGTTGCGACTGCCGCGTGAGGTGTCGCCGCTTTGGCAGGAGTGGCTGGCCGAGCATTACCCCCACCGCGCTGCCAAGGTAATGGCAAGGCTGCGCGAGATGCACGGCGGGCGCGATTATGATCCGCGTTGGGGTCAACGCATGCGAGGTGAGGGGCAGTATGCGCAGATGATGGCGATGCGGTTCCAAACCGCTTGTAAACGGCTGGGCCTGCGTGAGGCGGCACCCGCGCTGCGTCACGATCTTTTTGCGCGTCCGCCGCAGGCTGGTGATCAGTTGGCGCTGTTTTGAACCCTTGCTTGCGGATGTTGTAACCCACAGCTCGGGACGATCCGCGATTTAGCAGGTGCCGGCAGTTTTGCGGGCTCAGGTCGCGGCAGAGATGCGATGCACCTCGACGGTGATGTGTGACAGCTGGTTGATCTGTTTCAGCGCCGCTTTGTATTCAGGTGTGGTTTTGGGTGCTTCGGAGGCGATGGAGGCAATGACCGAATAGTGGCCGGGACCGATCTGCCAGATGTGCAAATCGGTAATAGTGTCGGTGTCGCTTTCAATGGCGTGGCGGATTTTTGCATCAAGGTGCCCGTCGTCAGGGGTGCGGTCCAACAAGACCCCGCCTGTGTCGCGGATCAGCCCCCAGGACCAGCGCGAAATGACAATGGCACCAACGATGCCCATCAGCGGATCAGCCCAGGTCCAGCCATAGGCACGGCCAAAAACCAGCGCGAGGATCGCCAGCACCGATGTCAGCGCATCCGCCAGCACATGCAGATAGGCCGCGCGCAGGTTGTTGTCGTGGCCGTGGTGGCTATGGTGGTGCGCGTCATCTGCCTGATCGTGAGGGTGGTCATGATGGTGATGGCCATGATGGTGGTGCCCGTGATGATGTCCGTGGTGGTGTCCATGGTGATGATCGTCATGCAACAGCCAGGCGCTGGCGAGATTGACCACCAGCCCAATTACCGCAACGCCAATCGCCTGTTCAAAACTGATTGCAACCGGATCCACAAGGCGCAGCAGGCTTTCCCAGCCAATCAGCAGTGCGATCAGCACCAGCACCACGGCGCTTGCAAAACCGGCAAGATCGCCCACCTTGCCCGTGCCAAAGCTGTAACGGCGGTTGTGCGCGTTTTTCCTGGCAAAGCGATAGGCCATCACCGCAATCAGCATGGCCCCGGCGTGGGTTGACATATGCCAGCCATCCGCCAGCAGCGCCATCGATCCGAACCAGTGCCCAGCTGCGATTTCTGCCACCATCATGGCGGCGGTCAGGGCGATCACCCACCAGACCTTGCGTTCGTTGCGGTCCTGATTGGCACCAAGAAACACATGGTCGTGGGAGAATGTTGTAGCGTCTGATTGGGTCATATCTGGCACTTTCCGAACGGTCGCGGCGTCTATTTGAGGTAGGATTTCAAAATTTGGATCATCTCTTGCGCCCCTTGTTCACGCGCCGCCTGAGATGAAGCATCGACCACATGGTGGCGCAGGTGGTCCTCAAGGACCTCATTGGTGAGCCCGTTCATTGCACCACGGATTGAGGCGAGCTGACGCAGCACTTCGCTACAATCCGTATCGGACTGCAGCGCGCGTTCCACCCCTTCGACTTGCCCCTTAATCCGGCGCAAGCGTGTGATCAGTTTAGAATTGTCGCGACTCAGATGGGACATTTTTCACTCCAGTATAATATAGGGGGGTATACTATACTGGCGCCTCGATCAAGCGTGCGGCGCGCCAGGTTCCCGCGTCCAAAGGATCGCGTCACTGGTTGGGGTGCGCGGTGCGTTGTCCTGCGTTTCAGGATAAGGGGAGGTGAAATCCGCGCGTGGGCTGAGCGGCGCACTAATTGGCAACCCATAAAAAAAGGCCCCGTTTGGGGGCCTTTGATAGGTGCGTTGATTGGCGGATCAGGCGCGACGTCGTCCGCCGCGGCGGCCTTTGCGCTCCGGAGCGTGGTCGGCACAGTTGTGACCTGCCTCAGTGCCATCGCGTTCTGATGAGAACGGGCCAAGCGCCGCAACAATCTGTTCGAGGCTGGGGCGTTCGCCTTTCGGGCGGGTGTCGAGCGCCTCGCGCATTTTCACCAGATGCTCTGGCATGGTGCCACAGCAACCACCGATGATTTTTGCACCAGCGTCGCGGGCAAGCACCGCGTAATCCGCCATCAGCTCCGGCGTGCCATCATAGTGGATATGCCCATCGACATATTTGGGGATGCCTGCATTGCCTTTGGAAATAATCGCGCGATCGCTGCCTTGTGCAACAAAGCCCAGAATGGTGCGCAAGATATCAGAGGCACCGGTGCCGCAGTTGGCACCATAGGCCAGCGGCGCGGGGTCAAATTCTTCGACCAGGCGCGCCATATCAGCAGAGGTAACCCCCATCATGGTGCGCCCGGCGGTGTCAAAGCTCATGGTGCCGCACCAGGGCATATCCACCAGCTTAAAGGCTTCGGCCGCGGCTTTGAATTCTTCGGGTGCGGAAATGGTTTCCACCCACAGCACATCAACGCCACCTTCTTTGAGCGCGTCCGCCTGTTCGTGGAACATTTCCACTGCAAGCTCGTGGCTGAGCTCACCAACCGGCTGCAGGATTTCGCCAGTAGGTCCAACCGAGCCTGCCACCAGAACATCACGCTCAGAGCGGTCAGCCACTTCGCGGCCCAGTTCCGCGCCAACGCGATTGAGCTCACGCACACGGTTTTGCGCATCATGCAGTTTCAGGCGCGAGGCGGTGCCCCCAAAGGTATTGGTCAGGAACAGATCGCTGCCGGAATGCACCGAGCCTTCATAAAGCTTGATGATTTTTTGCGGCTCATCCGTGTTCCAAAGTTCAGGCGCATCCCCGGACTGCAATCCCATGTTGAACAAGTTTGTCCCGGTGGCTCCATCGGCCAAAAGCACGTCTTTGTTCTGGAGCGCTTCTGCAAATTTTCCGCTCATATCACTATTCCCATCTGTGCAATCCCAGAGTTAACCATACCATATTCTGGGCAGTTGTTCCCCCTCTCACGCGCGGCGGGGAAACACAAATTCATTTTGTTCATCTTCATTATGAGGCGCGCTGTCCCATTTGGATGGCTGTTGTGTACTAAGATCTGCGGGTTGCCAGGCTTTGGCGGGTTGCAGCGGAGCTGGGCGGTGCACCAGGCGGATCAGTTCCACCAGAGAGAGAGCCATCTGCGGCCAGCTGGGTGCGGCCATGTATTGGGGCTGCCAGTGTGGTGCAAAGCAGCCTTTAAACCGGCGCAGCCCGCGTTCAACCCTGTGGGCAAATCGATGGTCTGGCACTGCCGCAAGCGAGAGGCGGGCAACACCTGCCTCTGCGGCTGCGGCGATGGCGGCGCGGATCATGATGTGGCCGGTGCCATCTGGCACATCCGGCCCCATGCGGATGAGATCGAGACACCATTCATCGCGGGCCAGATGAAAGCTGACAAAGCCAATGATCCGGCTCTCTTGCCAGGCAATAAACACCTTTTGGCCTTTGATGTATTCCGGTTCAAATTGGCCCATTGTGGTGCCATGGGCGGCGCCATGACCATTGTGCCAGTTTTGATCTACTTCGGCGAGCTGGCTGAGTGGCAGGGTGCCAGCAGCGTCGCGCACGTCGATCCCGGCTTTTTCTGCGTGGCGCAGTTTGCGGCGCAGCTGGCGTTTGGAGGAGCCGTTTTCGGAGAAACCTCGCGGTGTAATTACCGCCTCTGAAGCAATGCGCAGGATCTTCCAATTGGCCTTGCGTGCGGCCAGCGCTGCTCTGGGGCTGCATTTGTAAAGGCAGGCCGCGGCGTTGCGACCAGCGGCGTAATGGTGCAGCGGGGCAAAGATTTCAGCAGCGTATCCGCGCACAGGATCAAACAGCGCAACTGAACTTTGGGGGGTGTCCAGCATGGCCAGTTGATTAAACCCAAAGCTGCGTAGATGGCCGCCATTTTGACGGATCACACCCGTTTCAGAACGAGCGCGTTCAAATGGGATGGTATGCGCAAAATCGCGACGGCTGCCCAGCAGTGCGACATCTTCCGGTGCAGCCGCGCGGGGGCCGATAAGGCGCGGCCAGACCAGCGCAACACAGGCTAAGACGGCGGGGGCGAGATAATACACCAGACGAAAGGCCACGAGACCTGCAAGAATCGTGGTCGGGTCATGCGCTGAGAGGAGGGTGACAAGTGTCAGCTCAAGCGGTCCGGTGCCGCCGGGTGATGACGACAAAACCGCCAATCCCAGCGCCAGAAAATAAGCTGGCAGCAGCAGCGTCAATTGAATGCCGCTGCCCGGTGGCATCAGCAACCACAGCGCGGTGCCAGCCGCCACAACATCCACCAAGGTCCAAAGCGCCAAGGCAGTTAGAGCCGTAAGCGAAGGCCAGCGCATCTTGTGGCGACCAAGGCGCAGCTCGGGCCAGAAAAAAGTGGCCGCGCAGGCGGCTGCGAATGCCACCATTAGCCCGATACCCAGTAGGCGGGCATAGGGAAACGGCCCCCAGGCCAAAAGCGCCAGACCACAGACCGCAGCCAGGGCAGCCATAAAGGTCAGCCCGGTCAGCGCGGTCAGCTGTGCAGCCTGAACAGGAGAGAGTTTGCGCAGCAGACGCCAGCGGGCAAAGCCTCCGGTCAGAATGCCAAAACCTGCGGTCTGGGAAAACGCAATGGCCAGCATGCCCGCAAGCCGGGCCTGCAGCCCATCAAGCCCGGTGTTCAAATGCCGGTGCGCCACCCCATCATAGCGGCCAAGCGCCCAAAAGCTGATGATCGTGGCCAATGCAGCACCACCCCAATTGAGCAGGGGGATCTGCCCCATCAGATGGGTGAGTTCGGCAAGGCTTGGAAAGCGAATACTGGTGGACAGCAGCCAAAAACAGATTGCTGCGGATAGAACCGGCACAAAAAGGCGCATGGCACGGGCCGCAAAATGCTGCGCGACCTTTTTGGAGATGACCATAATAATCCCTATCTGCCCCCAGAAACATATAGCGGCAGCATAGGTGAATCAGAATTTCGGTTCGGTTAATGAAATGCCGTGCAACCACTTCATTTGCATAAAATAAATCCCGTCACTGCAAAAAAAAGCGACGGGACTTAATTTATCGGGCGATACGGCTGGTCTTGCTTAATGCAGCGGTGTTTTCAGTTCTTTGCGGCCGATTTTTGTCACTTCGGCCAGCTTGGCCTCAATGTCGTCGATGGTAGCAATGCCGTTCAGATCTGCGGCGGCTTTGGCTACGATATTGTTGCTTTTCAGCGGGACAACGGCTGCGGTGGCATATGAGGCCGTCAGCGCTTCGGTTGCGGCGTCATCCAGATTCAATTGTTTTGCCACCCATTGGCCCAATAGCTTGTTGCGACGGGCTGCGGTTTTGAAGTCCAGATCAGCATCATGGACGAATTTTGCTTCGAAGGCCTTTTTACGATCAAGAAAAATGGTCATGGTTCACCTATTGGCTATGCGACTTTTATATTGGCTAAGGCTGACAGTCGGGAAAACCGCGATCCATGTCTGAATGATCGATGGAGGTGGGCTGATCACAATAGCTTCTGCTATATCAACCGAATGTCTACGAAGGTTGATAGCGCATAAAGAAAGCTGAATGAATTCTTTCGACGCCCTTGGGTTAACAAGTCGTTTACGCGTTAATAGGGAGTTAATTCAGCGATGGAATGTCTGTTATAAAGCCCTGTTCAGGCCATCGCATTGATCACCCGATCATGGGCGATCGCATATTCATTGGCAATGCGCTCACGGATCTGGGTTTCGCTGAAACGGGGGCCGAGATGCAGGATCATTTGGTTCACAAAGATGCTGTGGCCAGAGTCCCGTAGATCGCAGAGTGTTGCGTTTTCTGCATATTGTTCAGCGTCTTGTCCCGTCTTTCCGAGTTTCGAAGCGGCCCAGAGCGCCACATGTTTCAAAGCAATGACTGAGGCTTTAAACTTGAGCTCTTCATCATAAGCAAACTTGCTTTCAAAAGCGACTTCACGTTCGTCAAATGTGGTCATAGAGGTCCTCCGTGGCTTGATGATTGGGATGGAATTGCGCCAAGGCTGCGCGCTCCAATCTGGGTCTGGCTGTGAAGAGGGGGCAGGTTTTTATGAGACTGCATCTCTCCTTCCGTATATAATGTATTTCTAATTTGTCTGGTTTCTACGTCTGAACGCGCGCAAGCTCGTCAACAATGTGTTGAAAGCTCGATGCAGGCCGACGGGGTTGGCCTGCAGATTCTGGTGTGGGCGCTGCAAATCTTGCGATAGGCGGTGCCTTGCACTATGAGGGCGTCAACTCAGGCGGAGATTCCCGTCAGCTCAACTCCGAGAGGCTTTCCATGGCGCGTCGCAAAAAGATCTACGAAGGTAAAGCAAAGACTTTGTTTGAAGGCCCAGAGCCCGGAACCATTGTCCAATACTTCAAGGATGACGCCACCGCGTTTAACGCGGAAAAGCATGACATCATCGAAGGCAAGGGTGTTCTTAACAACATCCTGAGCGAATTCTTTATGCAAGGTCTGGGCCAGATCGGTGTTCCGACCCACTTCCTGAAGCGTCTCAATATGCGTGAACAACTGGTGCGCAGCTGTGAGATCGTGCCGCTGGAAGTGATCGTGCGCAATTACGCAGCTGGGTCCATGTCCAAACGTCTGGGCATTGATGAGGGCACTCAGCTGCCGCGCCCAATTGTGGAATACTGCTACAAAGACGACGCGCTGGGCGATCCGTTTGTAAGCGAAGAGCATATCGCGGCCTTTGGCTGGGCCAGCCAGCAGGACATGGACGACATCCTGAGCCTGGCGCTGCGCGTCAATGATTTCATGTCTGGTGTGTTCCTTGCTGTCGGCATCCGTCTGGTGGATTTCAAAATCGAGATCGGCCGCGTCTATGATGGAGACTTCCAGCGTCTGGTTGTTGCTGATGAAATCAGCCCCGACAGCTGCCGTCTGTGGGACATCGAGAGCGGTCAGAAGCTCGACAAGGATGTGTTCCGTCGCGATCTGGGCAGCTTGACCGACGCCTATAGCGAAGTGGCGCGCCGTCTTGGTGTTATGCCAAACACCCCTCCAGCTGGCGGTAAGCCGACGCTGGTAAACTGAGTTTTATCCTCACCGCCTGCGGTGGGGATTTGAATATTGATGAAAAGATGAAGCCCGGTTCTGTGCCGGGCGCGCTGGATAGCCAAAGGAAAACGCGATGAAAGCACGGGTTCATGTGATGTTGAAAAACGGGGTTCTGGATCCGCAGGGCGAGGCCGTGCGCCACGCGCTGGGTGCGCTGGGCTTTGACAAGGTCGAAGGTGTGCGCCAGGGCAAGGTGATTGATCTCGAGCTCGCCGACGGAGCAACCGAGGCGGACGTGACCGAGATGTGTGAAAAGCTCTTGGCCAATACCGTGATTGAATCCTACAGCGTCGAGATTCAGTGATGAAGGCGGCCGTTGTTGTATTCCCGGGCTCCAACTGCGACCGCGATCTGGCGGTAGCGTTTGAGCAGGCGGGCTTTGACGTATCCATGGTTTGGCACAAGGACAGCGCGCTGCCCGAAGGTGTCGACATCGTGGGTGTTCCCGGTGGCTTTTCCTACGGCGACTACCTGCGGTGCGGCGCGATTGCGGCGCAGTCTCCGATCTGTCAGGCCGTGGTTGAGCATGCAGAACGCGGCGGCTATGCGCTGGGTGTGTGTAACGGTTTCCAGATTCTGACAGAGACAGGCATTCTGCCGGGTGCACTGCTGCGCAATGCGGGTCTGAAATACATCTGCAAAACCGTTGAGCTGAACGTGGCCACCGCAGATAGCGTGTTCACCCAAGGTTACAACGCGGGTGATGTGATTGGCATTCCAATTGCCCACCATGATGGCAACTATTTTGCGGATGATGAAACCCTGGCGCAGCTCAAGGATCAGGACCGCATTGCCTTCACCTACGGGGATAACCCGAATGGTTCGCGCGATGATATTGCTGGCATCCTGTCAGAGAACCGTCGCGTGCTTGGTATGATGCCTCACCCGGAGCGTGCGGCGGATTCGGGCCACGGCGGCACAGATGGCACGGCAATGTTTCGCGCACTTGCTGAGCTGAGCGTGTCAGCCTGACTTGTCTCGCCGCGGCACTGGATCTAAATATCCTAATATGTCTGTCGCGGCGAAACGCTCTTCTAAAACACGCTCCCGATTGCGCACCATCTCATGGCGCGTGCGTCTGGTGCTATTTTTGTTTGTGTTGGCGGGGGCGGCCACCATCTGGGCCACCAACCGCAGCCTGACCGACCGTTTCACTGAGACCACCCGCAACCGGGCCGAACTGCGACTGGCACTTTATTCCGGCAACCTGGTGAGCGAGCTGCGCCGCCACGCGATTGTGCCGCAGCTGCTGTCGCGCGATCAGGCGCTGATTTCGGCGCTGCAATCCAATGATTTTTCGCTTTCCACCCAGCGGCTGATTTCTTTTGTCGAAGAGATTGGCGCGGCTTCGATCTTTTTGCTGGCGCGCGATGGGCGCACGGTTGCGGCAACCGATCGCAACCGGCTGGGTGAGAACCACCGCAATGCGGCCTATTTCATCGACGCGGTGCGCGCCAATTCAACCGTGTTTTCGATCATCCCCCGTGAGGTCGCGGGCTACCGCTTTACCTATTCGCGCCGCATTGTTGATGCTTCAGGCGTATTGGGCGCCATCGTGGTTGAAGTGGATCTGCAAAAGTTTGAACGCGCCTGGGCGGGGATCTCGGATGCGGTGATGGTCAGTGACAGCACTGGCAATATCGTTTTGGCGACTGAGAGCCGCTGGCGCGGCCTCTCTGAGGAAGATGCGCTGAAGCTGCAGACCCCGGAAGGGGCGATCCAGCGCGCTATTCGTGCTACAACCGATTGGACCGCGCTGCCACCTGATGCCTATCTGCAGGGCGAGGCGGTGATGCGACTGGAAACCCGGATCCCGTTTCAGGGCTGGCGCATGACCAGTTTCACCACCTATGCCTCGATCCGCGAGAAGGTGAATGCGGTGCTGGCGCTGGAAATCATGGGATTCGCGCTGCTTTTGGCGCTGGCGTTTTATGCGCTCAGCCGGAAAACCGCGCTGCGCATGGCGCTGTTTCAACGGGAATCGGCAGAGCTTCGCGTATTGAACAACAGGCTCCAGCGAGAAATTGCCGAGCGCGAACGGATGCAGCAAAGCCTTGAAGTGGCCGAGCAAAGCTTGGCCCAAAGCTCCAAATTGGCCGCCCTTGGTGAGATGTCAGCCGCCGTCAGCCATGAGCTTAACCAGCCTCTGGCGGCGATGAAAACCTATCTTGCGGGTGCGCGACTTTTGCTCAGTCGTAATCGCCCGGATGAGGCGCTCGCGTCCTTTGGGCGGATCGATGATCTGATTGAACGGATGGGGGCGATCACGCGGCAGCTGAAATCTTATGCGCGTAAGGGCGGAGACACGTTTAGCCCTGTAAACCTTGGCGATGCGCTGGCATCGAGCCTTTCGATGATGGAGCCGCAGCTGCGCGAACGTCATGTGAAAATCACCCGGATCCTGCCGGAAGACCCGGTATTTGTGATGGGGGATCAGATGCGCCTGGAACAGGTGATGGTGAACCTCTTGCGCAATGCAATTGATGCCACCAAATCAGTAGATGACCCAGAAGTCGAAATCATTCTTGCTGCGGGCGAAACCGCCACCCTTGCTGTGCGCGACAATGGCACCGGCATTACCGATTACGACAACCTGTTTGAGCCGTTTTACACCACCAAGCAAGCGGGTGAGGGCGTGGGACTGGGGCTTGCCATCTCCTCGGGGATCGTGAACGACCTTGGCGGGAGGCTCATAGCGCGCAATGGTGAAAACGGTGGCGCTGTGTTTGAGATGCAATTGCCGATCCTCATAGATGGGATCGAAGCTGCGGAATAGCAGCACGAAGAAAGGAAAGGCGCGATATGGCACAGGCCATGAAGATTGCGATTGTCGATGACGAAAAGGACATGCGCCAGTCGATCAGCCAGTGGTTGGCATTGTCGGGCTATGACACCGAAACCTTTGCCAGCGCCGAAGATGCGCTAAAAGTGCTGGGGCCGGAGTATCCGGGCATTGTGATTTCCGACATCAAGATGCCGGGCATGGATGGCATGCAGTTCCTGAAAAAACTGATGGGCAGCGACAGCGCGTTGCCGGTGATCATGATCACCGGGCACGGCGATGTGCCTATGGCGGTTGAAGCCATGCGCGTAGGCGCGTTTGATTTTCTGGAAAAACCGTTCAACCCCGATCGCATGTCAGCCCTAGCAAAAAAGGCGAGCAATGCGCGACGTCTGACGCTGGATAACCGGGCGCTGCGTCGGGAATTGTCGGATGGCGGCCAGATCATGAAAAAACTCATCGGCTCAAGCCCGGTGATGGAGCGGCTGCGCGAAGATATTCTCGATCTGGGGCAGGCGGATGGCCATGTGCTGATTGATGGTGAAACCGGCACCGGCAAGACCCTTGTGGCCCATGCGCTGCATGCGGTTGGCAGTCGCGCGGGTAAGAAGTTTGTGCTGATTTCCTGCGCCGCCTTTGAAGAAGAGGCGCTGTCAAAACGCCTGTTTGGGCCAATGTTGCCCGAAGACAGCATGTTGCCCGCCATGGAAGAGGCGCGCGGCGGCACGCTGGTGCTCGAAGATATCGATGCGCTGAGCGAAGCATTGCAGGCGAAACTTCTGAATGTGATCAATGAACAGGGCATTCCGGGCGAAACCCGCATTGTTGGTATTTCCAACCTGCAGGAAGCAGGTAAGACCTGCGAAGATATCCTGCGCCCGGATCTGTTTTACCGTCTGGCAGCATTGCGCATCACCGTGCCACCGCTGCGCCAGCGCGGCGAAGACATCCTGACGCTGTTCACCCGTCTGAGCGAGCAGTTTTCCGAAGAATACGGCTGCGAAAGCCCGCAGGTCACCGCGCAAGAGGCTGCACAGCTGTTGCAGGCACCCTGGCCGGGCAATGTGCGTCAGCTGATCAATGTGGCAGAACGCGCGGTGCTGCAGGCGCGTCGTGGATCGGGCACAATTGCCTCGCTGTTGATGTCGGACCACGAAGAGATGCAGCCGGTGATGACCACCGAAGGTAAGCCGCTAAAAGAATATGTCGAGGCCTTTGAGCGCATGTTGATCGACAACACCATGCGCCGCCATAAGGGATCGATTGCCAGCGTGATGGAAGAGCTCTGCCTGCCGCGTCGGACCCTGAATGAAAAGATGGCCAAATATGGTCTGCAGCGCGCAGACTATCTGGGCTAAACAGGCGGAATTGGATCATTTCACTGAGGGCGGCGCATGCCAGCAGCATTTCTTTTTGATATGGATGGGCTGCTGCTCGACACAGAGCGGCTCTATCTCAATGCATTTGAGGACTGCGGCGTTGAATTTGGCCTCAAAGCGGGGCGGGCGCATCAGCTCTATCTGAGCCTTGTTGGCCATTCGAGCACCGAAGGAGAGCGGCGGATGGCCGCTTTCCTTGAACCGGACATCCGCGTGGCTGACTTTGACGCGCGGGTGATGGAACTGGCCAACGGCAGGCTCAAGCAGCAGATACCGCTGCGCCCCACTGTGCGTGAAACCTTGGACCGGTTGCGCGCAGGCAGTGCCCAGATGGCGGTGGTCACCTCAACCAAGGGCGATCACGCACGCTGCCATCTTGAGCAGGCCGGGCTATTGGATCATTTTCAGTTTGTCGTTGGTGGTGATGAGGTGTCCGCAAATAAACCGGACCCGGCACCATATCGAGAGGCGGCAGCACGGTTTGGGTTTGATCCCAGGCATTGCGCGGCCTTTGAAGACAGTGATCCCGGTGTTACAGCGGCGACGCAAGCAGGCTGTTTGGCAGTCCAGGTGCCGGATCTGCGCCCAGAGGATCAGCCCTTTGCCGCAGTTGGACAGATGTTTGCCAAAACACTGGGGCAGGCCGTGTCATTGGCAGAGGCGGAAATGACACGTTTGCGCAGCGCAGTGGTGCCATAGGCCCTATTCAGCGCATCGAAACCTTCGGGCATTGGTTGCAGGATGCGCAGGTTTTGGGCACAAACCTGAACCAAAGTGGCGGATAACGTCGGGTAAATATCTGCAAATTAATGTTTTCTTTAAATTCATATGGAAAGCGTGGGTTTCGCAGGGTCCTGTGACGAATGCCCATTGTCATTACCTATCCACAGGTCTTATGTTGGTAAAACAGGGGTGAGCATTGAAAAAGCTCCCTCAAGAAGTGAGATTCGCTGCTTCGGGCTTTTGTCCGGCCACAGCCGAGAAAGACCAAGCAGAGTGATAGGCTTCGCAGATTGCGAAGCGGTTTAGTGCCTGACCCGGTGTGCCGGGGCGGGAATAATAAGGCAGGGATCGGATACACCACCTGTCGGAGAAGAAACGCGATGACGCGCGCGCAAACGAAGAATATAGAGGCAGCACCGCTGGGGACCATATCGGCCCAGACTGCTCTCTATACCGTGCCGCCTTCTATCGCCCTGACAAGACGCCCTCCCAGACACTTACGCCCTGACACTGATGTGCGGGCTCGTTTTGTGCGCGGGCGGCGCACCAAGGACCAATGGCTAAGAAGATGCTTATCGATGCCACCCACGCGGAAGAAACCCGCGTCGTGGTGGTGGACGGAAACAAGGTTGAGGAATTCGACTTTGAATCTGAAAACAAACGCCAGCTTGCTGGCAACATTTATCTGGCAAAAGTAACACGCGTCGAACCCTCTTTGCAGGCGGCGTTTGTGGACTATGGCGGAAACCGTCATGGCTTCCTCGCGTTTTCTGAAATCCACCCGGATTATTATCAGATCCCGGTTGCTGACCGCGAAGCGCTGATGGAAGAGGAGCGCGCCTATGCGGAAGCAATGCGCGCGCAAGACGACGACGAAGAGGCCAAGCCGCAAAAATCGCGCCGCAAGCGTGGTGGTCGCAGCAAAGCGGCGAAGGCAACATCCTCTGATGTTGTTGAAACCAAAGATGTGTCCGAAGATGCACTGGAACCCGCACAGCAGCCCACAGAAATTGCTGGCATGGAGACCATTGACCTCACAGATGATACCGATGTGGTATCTGATGAGGCCAGCTCTCCGATGGAGCGTGTTGCTGAAACCCCGGTCGAAGAGCCGCAGCAGGCTGCAGATGTGGCAGCTGACGATCAGCCCGCTGAAGTTGTGGCTGAGGCTGCAGAGACAGATGATGCGGTTGCGGTAAGCGAAGCACCTGCTGAAACTGCTCCGGCGGAAACTACTCCGGCTGAGACGTCTGAAGACGCGACAGATGCACCTGCAGAGGCTGTGTCTGACGAAGCCGTGGCAGAAGAGGCGGCCTCGGAGAAAGTCGCTCCTGAAGAGGCAGCTGCTGAGGAAACTGCAAGCGAAGAGGCTGCAGCAGAGGTTCAAGCCGAAGACACGGCGGCACCTGACGCTGTTGTTGCGGAAGCAGAAACGGTCGCTGTTGCCGAAGCAGAAACGGCTGCGTCAGAAGAGGCTGATGAAACCTCTGACAAAGACGCCGCTGAAGGCGAAGAGGCAGCCGACGATAATATTGAATCGGTTGCTGACGAAGACGACAGCGAGGACATCCGTCCGCCGCGCAAGCCGCGTCCACGTCGCTATAAGATCCAGGAAGTGATCAAAGTGCGCCAGGTGTTGCTGGTGCAGGTCGTAAAAGAAGAGCGCGGCAACAAAGGCGCGGCGCTGACCACCTATCTGTCGCTGGCAGGCCGTTACTGCGTCTTGATGCCCAATACCGCGCGCGGTGGTGGGATTTCGCGCAAGATCACCAACGCCGTCGACCGCAAAAAACTAAAAGAAATCGCCAATGAAATGGATGTGCCCACTGGCGCAGGCCTGATCATTCGCACCGCCGGTGCCAAACGCACCAAGGCGGAGGTGAAGCGCGATTATGAATATCTCCAGCGCCTTTGGGAGCAGATCCGCGAGCTTACGCTGAAATCCATCGCGCCCGCTAAGATCTATGAAGAAGGCGACCTGATCAAACGTTCGATCCGCGATTTGTATAACCGTGAGATCGACGAGGTTCTGGTGGAAGGCGAACGCGGCTACCGCATCGCCAAGGACTTCATGAAAATGATCATGCCGTCCCACGCCAAAAACGTGAAAAACTACCAAGAAGCGCTGCCGCTCTTTGCGCGCTATCAAGTTGAAAGCTACCTCGGTGGCATGTTCAATCCGGTGGTTCAGCTGAAATCCGGTGGCTACATCGTGATCGGCGTAACCGAGGCGTTGGTGGCAATTGACGTGAACTCGGGTCGGGCAACCAAGGAATCCTCGATTGAGGAAACCGCGCTGAAAACCAACCTTGAGGCGGCCGAAGAAGTGGCACGCCAGCTGCGTCTGCGCGACCTTGCGGGTCTGATCGTGATCGATTTCATCGATATGGACGAGCGCAAGAACAACGCCGCCGTTGAAAAGCGGATGAAGGACAAGCTAAAGACCGACCGCGCCCGTATTCAGGTGGGTCGCATCTCGGGCTTTGGTCTGATGGAAATGTCGCGTCAGCGTCTGCGCCCTGGCATGATCGAGGCCACCACCCAGCCGTGCCCGCATTGTCACGGCACCGGTCTGATCCGCTCGGACGACAGTCTTGCGCTGTCGATCCTGCGTCAGATCGAGGAAGAGGGCACCCGTGGCCGCTCTCGTGAAGTGTTGGTGAAATGCCCGGTTGAGATTGCCAACTACCTGATGAACAACAAACGCGAGCACATCGCCCAAATCGAAGCGCGCTATGGCCTGTCCGTGCGCATCGAAGGGGATCCGCATCTGGTCAGCCCGGATTTCTCGATTGAGAAGTTCAAGACCGCATCGCGGGTTGTGCCGATGGTGGAAACGCCGGTTGTGTCGGTTGATACCAAGATCATGGACGAAGTGGACGCGATCGAGGAAGAGGAAGAAGTCACCACAAGCGAGGCTGATGCGCCCGCAGGTGAGGACGAGGAGCAAAAGCCCAAGCGCCGCCGTCGTCGCCGTCGTCGTCGCAAGTCCACTGGTGAAGAGGGCGCTGAGCAAAAAGACGCAGACGCAGTAGATGGCGAAGCTGCGGAAGATGCAGCTGAGCAAGAGGACGATGCAGAGGAAAAAACCTCTGAGGAAGCTTCTGAAGCTGCGCCCAAAGAAGAGAAAAAGCGCCGCAGCCGCAGCCGTTCGCGCCGTCGCAAGAAAGATCAGCCCTCCGATGAGGTGAAAGTTGCTGATCAGGGTGAAGACACGCCTGCCGAGGGTGCTGGTGAACCTGCCGCGCAAGATGAAGCGGAAGTTACGCCCCAGGAGGCTCCGGTAGAAGATGCTGCTGCTGAAGCAGTGGAAGCCTCTGCAGAGCCCTCAGAGCTGGTGGAAGCTGTAGCTGAGGGTGCTGCTGAAGACGCACCGGTTGAGGCTGCATCTGTTGATCCGGTTGCCGAAGAGGCGTCAGCTGATGAGGTTGCGGTTGAAGAGGCTGCTGTCGAAGAGACCGTTGCAGAGGAACCCGCGGCCGATGAAGTGGCTGTAGAAGATGTGGTGTCTTCTGAAGACGAAAATGTCGCCGAGGCGGCAGCGGAGCCTGTACAGGTGAATGCTGCTGAAGCGGACGAAGCCCCAGTTGAGACCGCTGTGAGCGAAGAGGTTGAGGACACCCAGACCGAAGCGCCAGCAGAGGAAGCCGTGACCGAAGATGTTGCCACCCCCGTGCTAGAAGCGGTTGGTGAGCCCGCGGAACCCGCGGCCCCGCCAAAGCCAAAAAAGCGCGGCTGGTGGTCGAAGTAATCTGAGCATCGATAATAAGAAAAGGCGGCCTTACGGGCCGCCTTTTTTATTTGAAATCGCGGAACTGCCGGAGGTCGAAACATCTCCGGGGGACGTTTATCAAGTTGATTTGCGAATGCGGTAGCTTTGATGTGTGTCGCATTCCTCAAGCCCGAGATAGTCATGGCCTGCCTCGGCGCAGAAATGGGGAATGTCCACAATCGCCGCTGGATCATCGGCGAGCACAGTCAGCACAGCGCCGGGAGCCAGGCTTTTTAGCCGCTTGCGCGCTTTCAGGACCGGCAGAGGGCACAAAAGCCCCAGCGCGTCCAGGATCAGATCATCGGTGTTTTCATTGCTCATACTTTGCAGATAGTTGTCATGTTTCAAACTGTCCACAAGGATGTGACGTCTTGGGCAGGTGACCTTTGGTCCAGTCGTGGTTACATGTGGGCCATGTTCGGAATTGATATCATAGATGCGGGGCTGCTGCCCGCCATGCTGGTTGCGCTCATTGGTGGGCTGATCAGCTTTTTGTCGCCATGTGTGCTGCCGATTGTGCCGCCCTATCTGGCCTATATGAGCGGCGTCTCCATTGGGGAGATGCAGGGAACCACAGCGGCGCGACGTAAGGCAATTGTCGCGGCGCTGTTTTTTGTACTGGGGCTGTCGACGGTGTTTATCCTGCTTGGATTTACCGCCTCGGCCTTTGGCGCATTTGTGCTGCAAAACCAGCAGCTGTTTGCGCAGGTTTCGGGTGTTATTGTTATTGTATTTGGTCTGCACTTCCTGTCGATCTTCCGCATTTCACTGTTGGATCGTGAAGCGCGGATGGATGCAGGGCAGTCGGGGGGATCCGCGCTGGGTGCCTATGTGTTGGGGCTTGCCTTTGCGTTTGGCTGGACCCCCTGTATTGGCCCGCAGCTTGGCGCGATCTTGTCGCTTGCGGCCTCTGAGGGCTCTGTCACACGCGGCACCGTTTTGCTGGGTGTTTATGCAATGGGGCTTGGGGTGCCATTTTTGCTGGCTGCGATCTTCCTCAACCGATCCATGGTCATCATGAACAAGCTCAAACGCCATATGGGTCTGATTGAAAAGATCATGGGCGGGCTGCTGTTGTTTGTGGGCTTCATGCTGGTCACAGGGCTGTTTGCAACCTTCAGCTGGTGGCTGCTTGAAACCTTTCCAGCGCTTGCGCGGTTTGGTTAAGACAGAACTGTAAGGCCCCAAAAACGGGGCCTTACTCTCGCCTGAATGACATTCTATGCTATGCCTAAGCAAACAGAATGTGAGCAGGCGTTTTGGCAGAAAACTTATCGGATCAGCGGGTGCGCCGGCGCCGGGTGTTTTACATCCCGGGCTATGATCCGATTCATCCGCGCCGCTACCGTGAGCTTTATCGCAAAGAAGGCGCGCAACAGGCCAAGATATCCAGCTATGATCTGATCCTTGCGCCCAAGACTAGCGGCGGCAATTTTGGCTGGACCGTTCGCGGCGAGATCGAAGGCCACGCCACTGAGGTCGAATTTGATGTGCTGGTCTGGTCTGACATTGTGCGTGACAGTATGGACGCCAGCATTGCAGGCACCTATCTGCAGCTCTTGCGCACCGCCTGGATCTATATCACCTCGGGTACGCTGCGCCGGTTGATGTGGCTGCGTAAGGGGCCGGTGATTGCCGCGCTTTATCCGGTGGTCATGCTCACGGTGCAGGCGATTTTGTCACTGGTGTTGATGGTCGCGCTTGCGGGCGCTATTGGGCTGATTGCACCAGAAAGCCTGATTGTAACCTATCTCAGCTGGGCTTTGGGGGCGGCGGCGGCGGTGCATCTGCTCAGTTGGTTCAAACGGTTGGATGGTAAGTTCTTTGCCTATTACCTGATGCATGACTACGCTTATTCAGCCGCTTCCAAAGGCGCGAACCCGCCTGAGCTTGAGGCGCGGATTGCCGCGTTCAAACAGCAGGTTCAGGCGGCGCTGTGTGATGTGGATGAGGTGCTGGTGGTGGGCCATTCCTCGGGCGCGCATGTGGGCGTCAGCGTGCTTGCAGATATTTTGCGCGAAGGGCTGCCTGACAATGCGCCTGTGCTGTCGTTTCTAAGCCTCGGTCAGGTGGTGCCAATGGTGTCATTTCTGCCCAACGCAGATCGGCTGCGTCGCGATCTTGCCTATATGTCGACGCAGGAGCGGGTGTTCTGGCTTGATGTTACTGCACCCGGAGATGGTTGCGCCTTTGCGCTTTGTGATCCGGTTGCGGTTAGTGGTGTGGCCAGCCGTAACAGCCGCTGGCCGCTGGTGATATCGGCAGCCTTCACCCAGACGCTGAGCGCGAAACGCTGGCAGGAGCTGCGCTGGCGGTTTTTCCGGCTGCATTTTCAGTATCTTTGCGCCTTTGATCGGGTGCGCGATTACGACTATTTCCGTATCACTGCCGGGCCGCAGACCCTGGGTGCGCGCTTTGCAGGCCGAAAGCCTTCGCCTGCGCGTATTGATGTGACCGCGTCGAAATACACCTCGCAGGGGGCTGAATGACACAGCCACCCAAGCCAAAATCGCGCCCGGATCGGGTGTCGCTGCTGCGCTATGCGCGCCTGTTTCGCCAAGACATCCTTTCAGCGCAGCCCGCGCGGCTCTATCGCGCTTGGATGGCTGAATTTCGCACTCCGTTTTTCAGATCATATCTGATGAACCAGCCAGAGCTGGTGAATGAAGTCTTGCGCAAGCGGCCCGATGATTTCCCCAAATCTGACCGCATTGCCGAAGGTCTGCGGCCTTTGCTGGGCAATTCGGTCTTTGTCACCAATGGCGAAGTCTGGAAACGCCAGCGCCGCATTATTGATCCTGCTTTTGAAGGTGGGCGGCTGAAAGATACCTTTCCCGCGATTTATGCGGCGGCTGAGGCCGGGGTAGAGCGGCTGAAGACACGCCAGAACCCGGTTGAGATTGAAACTGAGACATCGCATATGGCGGCGGATGTGATTTTCCGTACGTTGTTTTCGATCCCGATCGAACATGAAACCGCCAGTCAGGTGTTTCACCGTTTTCGCGACTACCAACGCAGTCAGCCGTTGATGAATCTTGCAGCCTTTGTGCCGCTGCCACGTTGGATGCCGCGTTTTTTCCGCAAAGACACTCGTGCAAACGCCAATGAAATCCGCAGATTGATTGCGGACCTGACCCATACACGTGGGCGCGAAATCACAGCAGGGCGCGCACCAGATGATCTGGCCACCAAGATCATGACCACGCGCGATCCAGAAACCGGTGATCTGTTTGATGCCGATGAAATGGTGGATCAGGTGGCGATTTTCTTTCTTGCAGGGCATGAAACCAGCGCATCGGCTCTGGCCTGGGCACTGTATCTGATGGCGCTTTATCCGGAGTGGCAGGAGAAATTGGCGGCAGAGGCGCAGGCGATCACCGGGCCGGAATTTGGCGCGGTGTCAAAATTGCGCCTGTCACGCGATGTGTTTCGCGAGACATTGCGATTGTATCCGCCGGTGCCGATGATGGTGCGCGAAAACAGTTGTTCTGAGCAGTTCCGTGATCGTGATGTGGCCAAAGGATCGCAAGTGGTTCTCAGCCCCTGGCATCTGCATCGCCACGAACGCCTGTGGGAGCGCCCGGATGATTTTGATCCCACCCGCTGGCAGACCGAAAATGGCAAAAAATGCCAGCGTGAGGCCTATATCCCATTTTCAACCGGCGCACGGGTCTGTACCGGGGCCGGGTTTGCGATGGTGGAAGGGGTGTTGCTGCTGTCGATGATCCTGCGCGATTTTCGCATTACGCTGGCAGGTGATGAACAGCCTGTACCGGTTGCACATCTTACGGTTCGGTCAAAAGACGGGATCTGGCTTAATCTGAGCCCGCGCTGAGATCGCGCAACACATACAGGCGAATGGCTGAGGCCAAGCCACAATCGGTGCCGCGCCATTCATCAATTTCGGCTGCCAATTCATTGATTGCACGCCCTTTTTTGGCGGCAATTTCACGGAAGGCAGTCCAGAACTCATCCTCGAGCGAGACCGAAGTGCGGTGGCCACGCAGGGTGAGAGAGTGTTTTTTAGGCCTGAGGCTCATTCGTCTTTGGGATCCAGACGATGCTGATCTAGATGCAGCACATCCTTTTCATGCGCAGCATCGTCGCGTTGTTTGTCGGCTTTGCTGCGGCCAAATTTGACGGCGTTTTCATCCGCCTGGGATTTTTTGGCGTTGCGGGCTTTCTCTTTGCGGAAACGGTTCAAATTTACAATATCAGCCATAATCTAACCATAGACTGTGCTTGAATAAAATCCAGCACCACAGGCATAAAAAAGCCCGGCACATTGGCCGGGCTTTGATGTTTTATCTCCGGCAGGGGTTAGGCTTTGGGGCCAATCATCTGCTCTGGACGTACAACCGCATCAAAAGTGGCTTCGTCCACAAAGCCAAGCGCGATGGCTTCTTCCTTGAGGGTGGTGCCGTTTTTATGCGCGGTTTTGGCAACTTTGGTGGCGTTGTCATAACCGATGGTTGGCGCAAGTGCGGTGACCAGCATCAGGGATTCTTTCATCAGCTTGTCGATGCGCGGCTCATTGGCTTTGATGCCGTTCAGCATACGCTCGGTGAAGCTGTCAGCAACGTCACCCAACAGCTGCATGGATTGCAGCAGGTTGTAAGACATCATCGGGTTGTAAACGTTCAGTTCAAAGTGACCCTGCGAGCCCGCAAATGTCATGGCGGCATTGTTGCCCATAACGTGGGCGGCCACCTGGGTCATCGCTTCGGCCTGGGTTGGGTTTACTTTGCCCGGCATGATCGACGAACCCGGCTCGTTTTCCGGCAAGATCAGCTCGCCCAGTCCCGAACGTGGGCCAGAGCCCAGGAAACGAATGTCGTTGGCGATCTTGTACATGGAGCCCGCAACGGTTGCGAGTGCACCTGACATGAATACCATCGCGTCATGTGCGGCCAGTGCTTCGAATTTGTTGGGCGCGGTTACAAACGGCAGACCGGTGATTTCGGCCATGTTTGCAGCGACAGTTTCACCCCAACCGGGCTGGGTGTTCAGGCCGGTGCCAACAGCGGTGCCGCCTTGTGCCAGCTCATAGATACCGGGCAGGGCTGCTTCTACGCGGGCGATGCCCTGACGGATCTGGTGGGCATAGCCGCCAAATTCCTGACCCAGCGTCAGCGGGGTCGCATCCTGGGTGTGGGTGCGGCCGATTTTGATGATGTCTTTGAATTCTTCCGACTTTGCTTCCAGACCTTCGGCCAGTTTGGTCAGGCCGGGCAGCAGCACGTCGCGCACGGTCATTGCGGCGGCAATGTGCATCGCAGTTGGGAAAGTGTCGTTGGAGGACTGACCCATGTTGCAGTGGTCGTTGGGGTGAACCGGATCTTTGGAGCCGATCACGCCACCGAGGATTTCGATCGCACGGTTTGCAATCACCTCGTTGGAGTTCATGTTGGACTGGGTGCCGGAGCCGGTCTGCCAAACAACCAACGGGAAGTTGTCATCAAACTTGCCCTCGAACACTTCACCCGCAGCTTGAATTACCGCGTCAGCAATTTTGGCGTCCATTTTGCCGTTGGCTTTGTTGGCCATGGCGCAGGCTTTTTTGATCACACCCAATGCGCGCACGATGGCGACCGGCTGTTTTTCCCAGCCAATGGGGAAGTTCATAATCGAGCGCTGGGTCTGCGCGCCCCAATATTTTTCTGTAGGAACTTCCAGTGGACCAAAGCTGTCTGTTTCGGTGCGGGTCTCGGACATCTTGTCTCTCTCTCCGTCAGTATACTGTTGCACATGCTTTACCCCAGGGGTTTGCCTGGTTCAATTGCGCAGGAGACAAATGATCCTTAGCTAGCGCTCACAATTTATGCGAAACCTTTGCAAAAGCGATTCTGATCATTAAATGCATTGATAGAGCAGTTCCTTGCTGCGAGATGTGACCGAACCGAGGTGCCAGATGAACCACTTTGATCGCATCCCTGTGATACCAGACGCGCGCGCCGTGGCGCTGCGCCTGTTGGCTTTGCTTTTTGGGATTGTTGTGTTGTGTGTCGCACAAGTTCAGAGCGCGGCAGCCTATTCCGACATTGTACGCTTTGCAGGGCGCTATTCAGGATCTGCCGAGGTGGAGCATCCGGAAGGGCATATGGAAACCCGCAATATGTTTGTGGAGATCCGCACCTCTGGCAAAGGGTTCTGGCTGAAATGGACCACCCAGCGTGAGCACCCGTCCGGCAAGGTGAAAACCAAAAGCTATGATGTGCTGTTTGAACCAAGCGGGCGCGGCGATACATTTTCAGCCGCCATGCGCCAGAACGTGTTTGGCCACGCGGTGCCGCTCGACCCGCTTAAGGGCGAGCCCTACGTTTGGGGACGTCTTGTTGACGATACGCTGACGGTGTTTTCGCTGTTTATTGGTGAAAACGGGGACTATGAGATCCAGCAATATGATCGCACCCTGGTTGAGGGGGGGTTGCAGCTGCATTTCTCATCTCATCGCAACGGATTTGCCCGCGTTGAAGCGAATAGTTTCCTGAAGCGAGATTAATTCGGGTGAAACAGGTGCGCCTGTGGCGGCGCACCAGCTGAATTCACGGTTTGCGGAAACTGTCAAGCGAGACAATCTCAGCATCTTGCGATTGTGGTGCTTCTTCTACTTCTTCTTCAGCGGCTTCTGGTTCCACCTCTTCGGTGACCTCATAAAGCGTGGCTTCTTCTTCCTCATCCTCGCCGCTTTCAAAGCGCAGGCCAAATTCAACCGAGGGATCCACAAAGGTGCGCATCGCATCAAAGGGGATATAGAGCGGCTCAGGGCTGTCGCCAAAGTTCAACGTAATGGCAAAGCCCTCATCGCTGACTTCAAGGTTTTCAAACCAATGCTGCACCACAACGGTCATCTCGCCCGGATAGCGATCGCACAGCCATTGGGCGATCTGCACATCTGGGTGGCGGGTATCGAAGGTGATGAAAAAGTGATGATTGCCGGGCAGTCCCTGTTCAGCCACGTTCTCAAGAACGGTTTTGATCAGGCTGCGCATGGCCGTATGCATCAGATTTCCATAATCGATTTCACCGGTCATCTGGTATTCCCTTGCCTATTTTGTGCTGATCATAGTGGAAAATTGCGGAAACTAAAGAGACCGCGTGATTACCATTGTGCTTTTTATGCAGGTTCATGGTGTTGGTGTACATGTGTCAGCCGAGGTTCAAAATCTCGATCCCAAGTGCAAGCCCGCCCATGACAGCCAGCAGATACATCACATTGCCGCGCAGCAGTTGGAGCAAGATCGGCGCGACCAGCACCAATATCAGCGCGATTGGGTTCAGGCTGTTCAGCGTGGGAACTGGCAGTGCAAGGTTTGGAATTTTGGCATGAACTTCGGTGAATAAGATATTGATTGTGAACCAGATTGAAAGGTTCAGTATCACACCTACCACGCTTGCTGTGATGGCTTTTAACGCCGCATTGAGCCGCGGAATTGTTGTCAGCCGTTCGACATGTGGCGCTGCGGCAAAGATCCAAAGAAAACAAGGAACAAAGGTTGCCCACAGCGCAACAAGACCCGCCCAAAGCCCCATCCAGGCACCGCCGTTTTGCGCACCGCTGAGCATTGCCACAAATTGCGTCACCAGGATCAGCGGCCCCGGTGTGGTTTCGGCAAGCCCTAGCGCATCCACCATCTGCCCCGAGCTGATCCAGGCCTGCTGCTGCACCACGGTCTGGGTCATATAAGACAGCACCGCATAGGCGCCACCAAAGCTCACAACCGCGAGTTTGGCAAAAAACCACCCCAGTGCAGCCAGGATCGGCGCGCCCCAGAGGCTGAGCGCGACCAGCGGCAACAGCCAAAGCGCAGCCCAAAGCGGTATGGTGAAGCTGTTGGCTTGAAACCCTTGCGCTGGTTCAGGCGTGGGATCAGCTTCTGCACCATGATGCAGCAAAGCGCCGACAAGACCCATGGTGAGGATCAGCAACGGGAAAGGCACCGCAAACACAAAGAGCGCCACAAACCCAACAAGAGCAAACAGGATCTGGCGCGCCGAAGTCAGCGCCTTTTTCTGCAGCCGCCAAAGCGCTTGAAATACGATTGCAACAACCGCCGCTTTGATCCCTAGGAAGGCAGACATCACAAGAGGTTGCTGTCCAAATCTCATGTAAAGCGCAACCAGGGCTGCAATCACGCAGGCACCGGGCAAAACAAACAGAAGACCCGCAATCAAGCCACCTGCAACCCCACGCAGCCGCCAGCCAGTGTAGGTGGCCAGCTGCATCGCCTCAGGGCCCGGTAGCAACATGCAAAAACTGAGGCCGCGCAGGAATTGATCCTCATTGAGCCAGGGGCGTTTTTCCACCAATTCCTGGTGCATAAGGGCAATCTGCGCTGCTGGGCCACCAAACGACAGCAGACCAATGCGCCCAAAGACGCGAATAAGTTCCATATAGTGAGGGGACATTTATTGCTCCAGTCGTCAGCCACGGTTGCTGGGCCAGTCGTGGCCTTCGTCAAATCCATCACGCGCCCAGCGATAGAGCGCGTCGTATATTGCAAACCCCGCCAGCATTTGCGCCTGATCATCCTTATACTGCCGCGACAGCCCAACAGAAACCGCCAGAAGCCCCGCCGCAGCTGGGGCCAGATCATGGCGGTTGGTGTCAGCTGCGCGCACCACAAGGGCGAGACGCTCTAGCGCCGGGGTTTTGAGGCCAAATTCCTCAATCATTGTGTCAAACGTGCAAAACGCACCGCGATGGCTCCAGAATGTGTCCTCAATGTCAAAGGGTGTGGCGTTGAAACGTTCTGCCACGGCATTGATTTCAGAGGGGGACACAAACAGAAACCGTGCATTTGGATCGACAAAACGGCGGATCAGCCAGGGGCAGGCGATGCGGTCCACCTTGGGACGGTGGCGGGTGACCCAGAGGGTTTGCCCGTTCTGAAGCGGCGGGATCGCGGCGAGAGGCACCCGCGGGGCGCCATCTGTTGTGGCCCACCCTAAATTGCCTCCTTGCAGAAATTCGGCAGATATTCCCTCGCTCGCCAGCCAGGCAGCGACGCCCTGGCTCAGCTTTTTACCTTTTTGGCAGATGATCAACGCAGATTGCCCCTGCAGCTTTGCTGCCAAGCCCGACAGGTCGTTGTGGTCATGCTGAGCTGCACCGGGAACGAGGTACGGGTTTTTAGCAACATCTTCGGACAGGGTGACATCGATGAGGCTCGGGCACTCAGGCGTGCCAATCAGGCGCATCAATTGTTTTGGGGTCATTTCATTTGGCGCAGGCATGCTACATCCTCTGATAAATTGGGGTTTCAGCGGATGCGACTTTGGCTGGCGCCTCACGGGGCGGTCGCATGAGCCCCATGCCTTTAGGAAACCCGAAAGATGCAGCAGCGTCAAGCGGTTCGATAGGGCAATAAATCTATCTGTGAGGGGGAAGTGCAGGTTTCTGTTGCCAGGTACCTGCGAACCCCGCCTGCCGCGGCTAGGCGACAGGGCTTAAAGTCGGTTCGACTCGAACTGCTTACGCAGCCAGAGCAACCGGAGCACGATTGTCGTTTGCAATTGTACTAGTTTCGCCGATAACGGTGGCAGACAGCCGAGACAAAGCTAACCCCTTTAGACGTCCGTCGATCCTATTTCGTCCCCACAAACTCGATCCATTCCCCAAACGAAGGAACACACCGAAGGTGATTTGGTGGAGACGCCGGGTACCGCCCCCGGGTCCGAGCCGTTTATTACGAGCGCGTTTATGTCCATAGTTCCCGAGGGAACAGAACGAATATAAGCAAGCCGCGCGGGGAGTTGAAGAGGGAAAGTAGAAATCAGCTGTTCTTTGTTGTGGATTAAACTGATTTTGCAGCTTTAAATGCTTTGCGTCCCAAGGCGATGGTTTCTCGTTCCAGGTCGCTGAGCGTCGCAATCAAGCCTGAGGAGTCGCGTGCGTCGGTGGCGCTGGTGATGCGTTCGTGCAATGTGGCGATGGTTTCGCGGTCGCGGGTTTTGAACGTGATCATATTCATCAGCGGCTGCATGGCTTCAACCGCGCCCGCCAGCTGATAGCGCAACACCGGGTTTTCAGCGGCATCGACCAGCGCCCGGTGAAAAGCCACGTCCGAGGCGCAGAATGCTTCATCTGACAGCTCGGGCTGACGCTGGCGAAAGATTTCTGTGCGCATTGTTGCAATATGATCTGCACTGCGTCGGGCCGCGGCCAGGGGCGCACAGGCGCGTTCCAGCGCGTAGCGGGCTTCGCAGGCGGTGTCAAAATCCACCTCATTCATCGACAAAAGCAGCGTCGAGGTGGTGATCTGCTGGCTATAGGCGTCCTCGTAGCTGAGCCGGTTCACAAAGGCACCGCCGCTGGCCCCCCGTTGGGTGCGGATCAGCGATTGCGCTGCCAGCCGTTTCAACGCTTCACGCACAGTGGGGCGAGAGACGTTGAATTGCGCCGCAAGCTCCGCCTCAGAGGGGAGACGCTCATCAACGATCAGCTCACCAGAGATGATGGAATCGCGAATGGCCGTGGCAATCTGGGCCGACAGGTCAGCGGCGCTTTGTGGATTAAGTTTCATAACAAGCATCTGAAACAATATTGACAGGAAGTCAAATGTCAGACATTTAATTGTCTGACATTTAAGTGGTGGGTAAATGGCGGGCGGATTGGCTGGATATCTGAATGATCCCAGCTGGTTTGATGTCGGTCAGCCCTGCCAATGAACCATATGGGAGAATGGTTATGTTTAAAGCGTTAGTATTTGAAAAAGATGAGGAAAGCGGCCTCGCGCAGGGCCATATTCGCGATCTCAAAGACAGCGATTTACCTGATGGTGAAGTGACCGTTGCGGTGGAATACACCACGGTGAATTACAAAGATGGTCTGTGCATGACGCCAAAAGGTGGCGGCCTTGTGCGCAACTATCCCCATGTGCCGGGCATTGATTTTGCGGGCACAGTCGAGGCCTCGTCAGATCCGCGCTACGCCGCTGGTGACAAGGTCGTGCTCACAGGTTGGCGTGTGGGTGAGGCCTATTGGGGTGGCTACAGTCAGAAGGCCCGCGTCAAAGCAGATTGGCTGGTGCCGCTGCCTGAAGGGCTGTCAACGCGTCAGGCGATGGCTGTTGGGACCGCTGGATTTACGTCGATGCTAGCGGTGATGGCGCTTGAAGATCATGGGTTAACACCTGAAAAAGGCACAGTTCTTGTCACTGGTGCGGCAGGTGGCGTGGGCTCTGTTGCCTGTGCGATCTTGAATAAACTTGGCTATGAGGTTGCCGCGGTCACCGGTCGCCCTGAGACCGAGGGCTACCTGCGTGAACTGGGCGCAGCACGCATTGTGGCGCGTGGTGATCTCAACGAGGTGGTGAGATCGCCATTGGAAAAAGAAAGCTGGGCTGGCTGCGTTGATGCGGTTGGCGGTTCCATGCTCGCGCGAGTGCTGGGGCAGATGCAATATGGCGCGTCGGTCTCTGCGGTTGGTCTTGCCGGTGGTGCAGAGGTTCCCGCAAAGATCATTCCTTTCCTACTCAGAGGGGTGAATTTGCTGGGCATCGATTCCGTGATGCAGCCGTTTGAAAACCGTCAGCGCGCCTGGCAGCGTGTGGCCAGCGATCTGCCGATGGATGTGCTGGAAAAGATGGTGCGCCCGGCGGTTCTGGCAGATCTGCCAACGCTTGGATCAGAAATCCTTGCCGGTCAGGTGCAGGGCCGGGTTGTGGTTGATGTGAACGGCTGATGCGGCAAATCTCCGGCTGATCCCAATGCGGGGCAGCCGGACCCAGGAAATCCAAGTTTGACAGGATTGCCTCTTGTCGAATGCGAGATATTGCAGGACGGTGGCGCCATTGTTTCCATATCTCAAGGGATCCTTTCCATGGCCGATCTGGACCTCGATTTTGTCCGTTCTCGTTTTCCTGCCTTTGATGAGCCAAGCCTGCAGGGTCAGGCGTTTTTTGAAAACGCTGGGGGATCTTATACCTGCGCGCCGGTGATTGAGCGTCTGAAGACCTTTTATCGCAGGCGCAAAGTCCAGCCTTACGGGCCTTATGCGGCATCGCGTGATGCCGGTGAGGAAATGGATACAGCGCGCACGCGATTGGCGGCCTGGATGGGGGTGCAGCCCGATGAGGTGAGCTTTGGTCCCTCAACCACCCAAAACACCTATGTTCTGGCGCAGGCGTTTCGCGGTTTTCTGTCCCCTGGTGAGGCGATCATTGTCACCAATCAGGACCATGAGGCCAACAGCGGCCCCTGGCGCAGGTTGGCTGATGCGGGCATTGACGTGCGCGAGTGGAAGATGAACCCGGATACCGGCGCGCTTGATATTGAAACGCTTGAGGCGATGCTTGATGAAAACGTGCGGCTTGTGTGTTTTCCGCAGTGCTCCAATGTGGTGGGGCAAATCAATCCGGTGTCAGAGATCACCGCGATTGCCCATGCTGCTGGCGCATTTGTCTGTGTGGATGGGGTGTCTTATGCGCCCCACGGTCTGCTGGATATCGAGGCGTTGGGGCCGGATATCTATCTGTTTTCGTCTTACAAAACCTATGGCCCGCATCAGGGGGTGATGGTTGTGCGCCGCGCCTTGGCGGATCTTTTGCCCAATCAGGCGCATTATTTTAACGCGGATGTTCGCTACAAACGCTTTACCCCTGCAGGGCCGGATCACGCACAGATTGCCGCCTGTAACGGCATGATCGACTATTTTGAAGAGCTCGCCGCCCACCATGGTGGTGCAGGTTTGCAGCCGCGCGCTAAGGCCGCATTGGTGCATGATCTGATGCGTGATCAGGAAACACGCCTGTTGCAGCCGCTGATGGAATATCTTGGCGCGCGCGATGATATTCGTGTGCTTGGCCCGCAGGCCCCCGAGAGTCGCGCCCCAACCGTAGCAATTGTGCCCACGGGAGATCCACGCTCGATCGCCAGCGCCTTGGCTGCGCGCGGTATCATGGTGTCTGCGGGTGATTTTTACGCGGTGCGCGCGCTGCAAGCACTGGGGATTGATCCTGATCGCGGTGTGCTGCGTATCAGTTTTGTGCATTACACCTCGCCAGAGGAAATCACACAACTGATCACCGCTTTGGAAGATACTCTTTGACCGATACCACAACAACGTCGCAGCAACCGATCATCTGGTGGCTGCGACGGGATCTACGCCTTACGGATAACCCCGCGCTCACTGCGATTGCTGAAAGCGGTCGCCCGGTTGTGCCGCTTTATATATTTGATCCAACTGAAGCGCGCTTGGGCGCTGCGCCCAAGTTTCGTTTGGGGCTGGGCCTGCAGACGCTGCAACAAAGCCTTGCTGCAAAAGGGCTGAAGCTGATTCTGCGCAAAGGGGATGCGCTGACGGTGCTACGGGATGTTTTGCGCACATGTGATGGCGCTGGGGTCTATTGGTCGCGCCTGTATGACCCCCAGGCGATCAAACGCGACACTGTTGTGAAAACCGCGCTGCAGGAAGACGGGTTTGAAGCACGCTCCTTTGCGGGCCATCTGATGTTTGAACCCTGGACGGTGGAAAAAAAGACCGGTGGCATGTTTCAGGTCTACACCCCGTTTTGGAAAGCCGTGAACCAGCGCAATATCGGCGCGTCACTGCCTGCGCCGCAAAGTTTGCGCGCAGCTGATGGTGGCATCGCAACTGACAGCCTTGCGGATTTTGAAATGGCGCGGGAAATGCGGCGCGGTGCGGCTATTGTGGCGGCCCATTGTGTGGTGGGAGAAGAGGCAGCTTGGGCACGGGCCGAGCAGTTCTTGCATGAGCGGCTTAGCACCTATGGGGCAGGGCGCAACCATCCCGCGGTTAACGCCACCTCGGGGCTTTCGGAAAATCTTGCCTGGGGGGAAATCAGCCCGCGCCAGATATGGAACCTTGGGCGACTGGTCGAAGACGCCAATGGCATCAAGGCCGAGCAGTATTTCAAAGAACTGGTCTGGCGCGAGTTTGCCTATCACCTGATGTATCACACCCCACATATCCTGAAACGCAACTGGCGCGACCAATGGGATGGTTTCCCCTGGAGCGAAGAGGAAACCGCAGCCTTGCGCGCCTGGCAGCGTGGGCAGGCCGGGATTGATCTGGTGGATGCAGGTATGCGGGAACTGTATGTTACTGGCACGATGCACAACCGGGTGCGTATGGTTGTGGCCAGTTTCCTGTGCAAACACCTGCGCCAGCATTGGCGGCAGGGGATGGCATGGTTTGAAGACTGCCTGATTGATTGGGATCCCGCCTCAAATGCAATGGGTTGGCAATGGGTGGCGGGGTGTGGCCCGGACGCGGCACCATTTTTCCGTATTTTCAATCCGGATGGCCAGCGCGAAAAGTTTGACGCAGACCATGAATATTGCCATCGCTGGCTTGCAGAAGGGCGCGCCCTGCCGTCAAAGACCGCGCTGCAGTTTTTTGATGCATGTCCAAAGGCGTGGACAATGACTGCCAGTGATCATCGCACAGCCCCCATCGTAGATCTGCGTGCCGGACGGCAAGCGGCGCTTGATGCGTATGAGGTGCTGCGCCGCAAAGAATAGTTAAAGTAGAGTTTTCCTTGTCACAAAAACGTTTCACTCTTAGCCTGACCTCATGTCAGCGATATCAGGGGGAAGCGAATGCCATTCACGACCACCGATGGCCATAAGGATCTACCACGTTATTTTGCCCATGTGTTTCGGGCGCTCTGCCATATGGAGGCAGGACAATTAGACATACACCTGCCCGATGGGCGGGTGTTTTGCGCAAAAGGCCCAAAGCCCGGACCAGCCGCAGATCTCCATATCCACAATGTTGATAGTTTTGCCCGTCTCATCCGCGAAGGTGATCTGGGATTTTCCGATGCCTATCTGGAAGGCTGGTGGAGCACGAGCGATCTGCAAGCCTTTATGGATCTGGTGCATATGGGCGCGGACACGGTCTATGACGGATTTCCGGGGCGCTCACTGGCGCGGGCCTATGAACGGTTTCGATTTTGGCTGCATCGCAACCACCGGGCACAGGCGCGCAAGAACATTTCCTATCACTATGATCTGGGCAATGACTTCTATGGGCTGTGGCTTGATGACACGATGACTTATTCCAGTGCCAAGTTCGACACCGGCCAAGAAAGCCTGGAGCGGGCGCAAACTGCCAAATACGCTTCTATGGTGGATCAGATGGGGGTGAAGCCCGGCGATCACGTGCTGGAGATCGGCTGTGGCTGGGGTGGATTTGCCGAATACGCGGCCCGTGAACGGGGGCTGTGGGTAACGGGGCTGACGATCAGCAAAGAGCAGCTGAAATTTGCACAGGATCGCATGGCACGTCAGGGGCTGTCTGATCAGGTGGAACTGCGCTTGCAGGATTACCGCGACTGCGATGGGCGGTTTGATGGCATTGCCTCGATCGAGATGTTTGAAGCGGTGGGGCAGAAATACTGGCCGATCTATTTTGACACCGTGCGGGAACGGCTGAAACCACAGGGGCGCGCCACCTTGCAGATCATCACCGTGGCGGATCGCCGTTGGGAGATTTATCAGCGCGGCATCGATTTCATCCAGAAACACATCTTCCCCGGTGGTATGCTGCCAAGCCCCTCGGTATTGCACAGCCATGTAGAGGCGGCTGGGCTTGATGTGGTGGGATCCGTTGAATTTGGCGCAAGCTATGATCAGACGTTGCGTCGTTGGCATGCCACATTCAATGATCGATGGGAACAGATTCACAACTTAGGGTTTGACGATCGCTTTCGAAAAATGTGGAATTTCTACCTGACCTCTTGTGCGGCGGCCTTTAAGACGGGCACATGTGATGTCACCCAGATAACTATTGCCCATCGTTAAGTGGAAAACTGAATGCCAACTGCCTCTCGCATGCCTACTGCGACCCGTATGATTGCCGCTATCCTTCTGGCCTTTCTTGCCTTTGTTGTATCCGGTCAGGTGATGCCTTTGCTGCCCGAGGGAACCGATTTTGGCTATTTCACCCATGTGAACATGGGGCTGGCGATTGTGGTGGGCTGGGTCTACATGGGGCGCCGGGTTGGCGATGGTTTTGTACCCGCGCTCAACAACGGCCTTACTGGGGTCGCATTGTTGGTGCTATTTGCGCTTTTTGCGCAAGGGGCATGGGAAATGTTCCGCATGGCCAATCGCAATTTCTACGATGGCCCATTTGAGGCGCTGGGCGCGATTTTTGAAATTGCTTTGGATTTTTTCTTTGTTATCGCTGTTCCCAAGATATGGGCGACATTGATCGTCGGGGGCTGCATGATTGGCCTTGTTGCGGAGAATATCTCCAAACGGTGGAAATGATTTAATTTAGGGTATTCCCGCTATGTCAGATTTGTTTGTGTTTGGGGCCTTGCGACATGTGCCCCTGCTTGAGGCTGTTGTGGGGCGCGCGCTTGCTGCCGAAGATATTTGCGATGCCCGTTGCGCTGGGCTGAAAGCGTATGAAAACGCACCTGAACTTTTTCCCGCACTTGCTGCGGACAGTGACAGTTTTCTCGATGGTGTGCTGGTGTCGGGGCTGAGTGATGCGGAACTTGGCCGGGTGGCCCATCATGAAAGCACCTATGGCTATAGTGCGCAGACACGCACAGTAGAGGCGGGCGGCACATGTTCTGCCCTGATGTTCCTGCCCGCGCTGGGCGGTGCAGACAACGCGCCCTGGTCGTTTGAAAACTGGCTGGCGCAGTGGTCTGAGCTTTTCTTGCGCGCAGCGCAGGAAATCATGGTCTGGCAGGGCAAGCGCCGCGCTGAGGAAATGACCTTCAGCCGTGGAACCATTTTTAAACGTGCAGATGCCTGGCTTGCGCTTAGCCGCGAAGAACAGCACCCCGATCACCCGCTGGACCAAGACATAGAGGTGCATGCGCACAAACACCTCTATATCAACTTCTTTGCCATGGATGAGATCGATCTGCGCTATCGCCGGTTTGATGGCACGATGAGTGAGGTGATCAATCGCGGCGCCTTTATGGTGGGGCGAGCGTCTTCTGTCTTGCCTTATGATCCGGTGCGCGACGAAGTGCTGATCATCCAACAGTTTCGCGCCGCCACCTATGTGGCTGGCTACCAGCGCCCCTGGATGTGGGAGGCGGTGGCCGGAATGGTGGATGTGGGCGAATCGCCTGATCAGACGGCTCTGCGCGAAGCCCGTGAAGAAGCTGGTATCGAAATAACTCATCTGGAAAAGGTTGCAGATGTTTTTCCCTCATCCGGCGCTTCGGCTGAATTTTTCCACTGTTTCGTGGGACTCGGCCGCCTTGAACTGGTGTCACAGGGAGGAGGATTGGACTGTGAGGGCGAAGATATTCGTCACCGGGTTCTGAGTTTTGACGCCTTGATGGAAGGAATTGACGCCAACCTGTACCGCGATATGCCTTTGGTCACCTCGGCGCTTTGGCTGGCACGTCACCGCGACCGGCTGCGCGCAGCCTATAAATGACAAAAACCTTCGGGCTTCCTGCCTTGTGAAGCGGCATATGCTTCGCTACATCATTGGAGGAATGATCGAAAGGGACACCATGCGCATTGCACGCGACTTGGCCGATGCAGTTGGCCAGACACCGCTTATCCGTTTGAACCGCGTCAGCGACGAAACTGGGTGTGAGATCCTGGGCAAAGCGGAATTCATGAACCCTGGCCAATCGGTCAAAGACCGCGCGGCGCTCTATATCATCAAAGATGCCATTGCCCGCGGCGATCTGAAACCGGGCGGCACCATTGTTGAAGGCACTGCCGGTAACACTGGCATCGGTCTTGCGCTGGTGGGGGCCTCGATGGGGTTCAAAACCGTGATCGTGATCCCGGAAACCCAGTCTGAAGAGAAAAAAGACATGCTGCGCCTTGCGGGTGCGCAGCTGGTACAGGTTCCGGCCGCGCCGTATCGCAACCCCAACAACTATGTGCGTTATTCTGAACGTCTGGCCAAGGAACTGGCCAAGTCTGAGCCCAATGGCGCGATCTGGGCCAACCAGTTTGACAATGTTGCCAACCGTCAGGCCCATGTGGAAACCACCGCGCCTGAGATCTGGGAACAGACCGGCGGCAAGGTGGATGCGTTTACCTGTGCGGTTGGCTCTGGTGGTACATTGGCCGGTGTCGCCGAAGTGCTGCAGCCCAAAGGGGTGAAAATCGGCCTTGCGGATCCGATGGGGGCCGCGCTCTATTCGTTTTACACCACCGGTGAACTGGCTTCAGAAGGGGGCTCGATTACTGAGGGGATCGGTCAGGGCCGGATCACCAAGAACCTTGAAGGGTTCACCCCGGATTTCTCCTATCAGATCCCGGATGCAGAGGCGCTGCCTTATGTGTTTGACCTGCTGCATGACGAAGGTCTGGTTCTGGGCGGCTCCACTGCGATCAATATCGCGGGCGCCGTGCGCATGGCCAAGGAAATGGGGCCGGGCCACACCATTGTGACCATTCTGTGTGACTACGGCACCCGCTATCAGTCCAAGCTCTTTAACCCTGAGTTCCTGCGGGAAAAGGATTTGCCGGTGCCTGAATGGATGACCCACACCCCGGCTTCGATCCCCGGTGTGTTCGAGGACGTATGAGCGCGACAGTGCAGATGATGTTGAATTGGATGAAGGGGCTGGTCTTATGGATCAGCCTCTGTGTTTTTGTACAGTGTCTCCCGGCGCACGCGCAGTTTGATGCAGACAGTCGCGCCTATTACGACAACTGGTTGAAACTGGCGGATCGCGCCGAAGAGGTGGTGGATGCGCGTCGCGCCTCAACCGTGGATCTGGAACAGCTGCGATCCGACATATCGGTTTATCGCGACCGTTTCCGCTACCTTCAATCGCAAAACGGCGAGCGGATCGAAACCCTGCAGGCGCAGCTTGATGCGTTGGGCCCGGCGCCCGAGGATGGCAGCGAAGAACCCGAAGATCTGGCGCGGCTGCGCGAACGTCTCGGCGATCAACTGTTGGCACTGCGAGTGCCGCGCATTGTCTCCGATGAGGCTTACCGACGTGCGGATGGTTTGATCGGTGAAATCGACCTGATCATCCGCGACCGTCGCAAATCGCTGCTGCTGGAACGCGGCCCAACGCCGCTTGCACCCGAAAACTGGACCGATGCGATGGAGAGCCTGTCAGAAGCCTTCTCGGCTCTGACCGGTGAAACCGCTGACCAGCTGTCCCATGTCACCACCTTGCAGCGGATCCGAACGGGGTGGCCCAGTCTGGTGTTGCTGATTGGTGTTGGTTTGACCCTGACCTTACGCGGTCGCGCGCTTTCGCAATGGGCGGCGGCACATCTGAAAACCCGCAGCTGGCAAAGCACATCGCTTTGGGATTTCTGCCTGTCGCTAACCCAGGTGATCCTGCCCTATTGGGGCATCGGTCTGATCATCGCAGCGGTGCATACATCTGATGTTCTGGGCGTGCGCGGCACGTTGCTGTTGGACAAGGTGGATGACTGGGCGCTGATCCTGCTGGCGTTTCACTGGCTGGGAGGCAGGCTATATGTCAGCCGCGAGGACAATCCGCTGTTGCCGGTGGATCCCAAGAATGCGGCGGCCACCTGGCTGGTGCTTGATCTGCTTGCGGTGTTGCTGGTGGCCAAAGAAGTTCTGGCGAGCCTCGAAGATTTCATCGCCTTCAGCGAAGGCGCGCTGGCGGTTATCCGTTTCCCGTTGATCCTGATGGCGGCGTTGCTGATGTTGCGTCTGCACCGTATTGGCAAACAGCAGCGTGCTGACAATGACGATGACACAGATGATGGCGCGATTGCCTTTGGTGTCAGCGGCATCATTCATATGGTGCGCCGCATTGCCTATCTGTTTGGCTTTGTCTCACCGGTTCTGGCGCTTGCAGGCTATATCAACGCGGCAGAGGCGCTGATTTACCCCTCGATTCTGACGCTTGCGCTGATTGCGGCCATGCTGGTGGTGCAGCGGCTTTTGGTGGATGTGTATGGCTATATCTCAGGCCTTGGCAAAGGGGCAGGGGATACGCTGGTGGCCGTGCTATTGGGCTTTGCGCTGACACTGGTTGCAGTGCCGTTTCTGGCGGTTATCTGGGGCGCGCGTGAGTCTGAGCTTTGGGAGCTCTGGAACAAACTGCGCAATGGGTTCCAGATCGGAGATTTCACCATCTCCCCCACGGCCTTCCTCAGCTTTGCGGTGATTTTTGCCATTGGCTACAGCATCACGCGATTGCTGCAGGGCAGCTTGCGCACGTCACTGCTGCCAAAAACCCGGCTGGATGCAGGCGGCCAAAACGCGGTTGTTGCGGGCACGGGCTATGTTGGCATCTTCCTGGCGGCCCTTGTGGCGATCTCCGCTGCGGGGCTTGATCTGTCGTCACTGGCGATTGTGGCTGGTGCGCTGTCGGTTGGAATTGGTTTTGGCCTACAGACGATTGTGTCAAACTTTGTGTCGGGCATTATCTTGCTTATTGAGCGCCCGATTTCCAAAGGGGACTGGATCGAAGTTGGGGGCATGATGGGCTATGTGCGCGATATCTCTGTGCGTTCTACCCGGATTGAAACCTTTGACCGCACCGATGTGATTGTACCGAACTCTGATCTGATCACCGGAACCGTCACCAACTTCACCCGTGGCAACACAGTGGGCCGGGTGATCGTGGGCGTGGGCGTCGCCTATGGCACCGATGTGCGCAAAGTTGAGACGATCCTTGCGGACATCGCCAATGCCCATCCTATGGTCTTGGCCAATCCTGCGCCAAGCGTGGTGTTTCAGGGCTTTGGTGCCGACAGCCTCGATTTTGAGATTCGCGCCATTTTGCGGGATGTGAATTGGATGCTGACGGTGAAATCGGAAATAAATTTCGAGATTGAGCGCCGATTCCGCGAAGAAAGTATCGAAATTCCCTTTGCCCAGCGCGATTTGTGGATTCGAAACCCCGAAGCTTTGCGCGGTGACCCGCCAAAAGACAGCTAAATCCGCCATCAAAAGCGCCCGGCACCCCCAGTGTCGGGCGCTTTTTTGACCACACGTAATTTATCCACAAAAAACAGTCACATTTCGGCAAAGAAATCCTGTTTTCGCTCTTGCATTCCCCTCTGTAATCAAAGATATATCCGCCTCACGGAGAGGTGGCCGAGTGGTCGAAGGCGCACGCCTGGAAAGTGTGTAGGCGGGAAACCGTCTCCAGGGTTCGAATCCCTGTCTCTCCGCCATAACCCCCAACTTGGGCGTTTTGGTTCCTCCCCAGAAGTACTGATATTTCGAATGTTTGGTTTGCTATGCGGACCCTGCAAGATGTTTCATTGAAGTGATCCATCAGTGGTGTGGAGTGAGGGCTTATCCAATGTGGCTAGGCGCTGAATAATCACCTCTAAGATTCTTGTGTATTTAAACGAGGTTTTTCTCCCCAAAGCTCTATGGCTGTGTTCAATAAGACCTGATCGGATTTTCAGGTTTTTCGCGCGAGAGTGATTATGGAACTCTATTGGGAACATTTTGGTCTGGCCGCGGCTTTGGCGCTGTCGCTGTTTGTGCTGATTGGCTTGGCCATCAGGCTGATCGAAACACATAAACGGCGCATGTTCCTGTGGGCGATGGTTGCGTTTTTTGTGTTCAACGCATTGGATGCGCTCGACACGCTGGCCTACAGTCAGCTGTTTTCCGGGCCGAACTGGTTGCAAGATTGGCAGAATGTCCTGATCCCGGGCTTTATGGTGTCGCTCTATTTCTTTGTGCGCGGGCTCACCAGTTCCAATCCCAAGCTTGGGCGCAAGGATCTGCTGCATTTGTTGCCTTTTGTGGGGGCGTTCCTCTGCCTGTCACCTACGCTGTTCGTTGCAGGTGATCTGTCAGATGCCACCGATCTGTCCGAGGGTTATCTGCGCTTGGCTCAGCTTGGTGAAAACGCCTTCTGGATGTTGTGGATCCTGATGCTCATCATTTACGGTGCGCTGTGTGTGCGCAGGCTTTTTCGGCACAAACGCAATATTCGGGTGTTGTTTTCCGATCTCGACGGCAAGACTCTGCGATGGCTTGATGCGCTGGTGGTGACAATCTTTGGCTTAGCGCTGCTTGTGATCATCAATGAGGCGCGGCTTTTGTTGGGCTATCCCGACTGGCTGAGCGGGGTGAATGCGATGCTGTATGATGTGGTTCTGGCGGGCAGTTTTGGCATCTTTGCCTTGCGCGCCCAGCCCCCGTTGCCGCAATGGTCCGAAGAGATCCTGCACACGCCCGCGCCTGAAGAATACCCCGAAGCGCGCGATGTGCAGGGGGCACAGTTTGAAGTGAAGCGCTATGCGCGCTCGGGGCTGCAGCAAAGCGACCTTGACCGTTACGCCGCGCGGCTGGAACAACGGGTGGCGGATGGGCGTTTGTGGCGCGATCACGCGCTCAACCTGCGCCGTTTGGCGGCTGAGATTTCCATTCCTTCGATCCATCTGTCTGAGGTGCTCAATACCAAACTGGGCATGTCGTTTTATGACTATATCAATCAGTGCCGTGTCCGGGACGCCTGCGCGCTTTTGATTGAAACCAATATGAGCATTCTTGAGATTAGCGAGGCGGTGGGCTTTAACGCAAAATCCACCTTCAACAGCAGTTTCAAAAAGGTGACAGATCAAACGCCCTCGCAATGGCGCAAGGCTCACCAACCCTAAAGTCCGATCCAGCTGGGAGGGGGAAACGCCTGCCTGGATTTAACCGTTTGAAATTACGATGAAAATACATTCAGATGTACGTGCAAGCTTGTTCGTACGTTTGAACCGGCCTGTCCGGTCGCAAGATTTGTCCACGCTCTGCATATCAGCCTCACACAGCTTGAAACGCTGAAACGATATACAGACGTAAAGGACATTCCATGGCTTTCTTTTCTCCCCAACTGTTGAGCCTGAACCCGCAGATGGTTGCAGACAGTCTTACAGGTGAAAATGGTGCCCCAGGGGCGCTGATCTCAGTGTCGGATGGCACGCGGTTTGCAGCCGTTGCCAGTGGCCTGTCGGATCTGGATGGCACCCCGGCACAATCAGACCAGAGCTTTCAGATCGGATCCCAAAGCAAGATTATGAGTGCCTTGGTGGTGCTGCAGCTGGCCGAAGAGGGGCTGATTGATCTGGATGTGCCATTTGCAAACTACATCGATCCCGCCCTGATTTCCGGGGTGGTGAACGCGGATCGCGCAACCGTGCAGCAGGCGCTGACAATGAAAACCGGCATTCCCAATTACACCGAGGTTGAACGCGCAGACGGGACGTCGATGGATGATTTCTTTGTGGACCATCCGGATGAGGTTTTCGACGGCGAAGAAATCCTTGAGCTGGTGCAGGGCCTGCCTGCCGTGGCCGAGCTGGGAAGTGAATATTATTACTCCAATACCAACTACTTCTACCTGAGCATGGTCATTGAGGCGGTCACCGGCAAAGACCTTGGTGCGGTGTTTGACGAGCGTATCTTTGCGCCGCTTGGCATGTCTGACAGCTATGTGAATGACTTTCGCGACGATCCCAAAGAATGGGGCAGTTTTCTAGAAGATGACGATGAGATCTATGATGTGAGCGGCGTTTTGTCTGACAACAATGGCGCCGGTGGGGTGGTGTCCACGCTCAAGGACATGACCACTTTCTTTCAGGCGCTGCTGGTGGATCAGACCTTGGTTTCAGACAGCATCCTTGAAACCATGACGGATTTTGACAACGGCAGCCTGGATCCAAACGGGATTATCTTCAACAGCGGTCTGGTGAAGATTGAGATTGATGGCCTGGGTACATTTGTTGGCTTTTCTGGCGGCACCATTGGCACAGATAGCGCGACTTATCTGCATGTCGAAAGCGGTCGCATCATTTCAGGCGCGATCAACCGCGCAGATGTGGATGCGTCAGCCACCAATGGCGTGCTGGCAACGGCTGCTTTGACAGCAGGGGACGCGGCCTGGGCTGATACATCTTCCGGGTCGCAGTTTACCATTGATGAAGTAAGCGCCGCGGATGTTGACATTGTGACATCAGACGGCCTGTCCGAGCTGCATGCGGCGGATGCGCATCTGAAGCTCGATGCAAATCTGCGTTCAATGGATGCAGATGATTTCATGTTCACGGATGGCTCGCAGCTTATGCTTGGAAGCCGCGCAGGGGATGAGCTGCGCACAACTGCGCAGACAGATGACCAGCTGCGTGGCTTTGGCGGCGCAGACCTGCTCAGCGCCGGGCGCGGCGACGATCTGTTGCTCGGTGGCTGGGGGGCTGACACGCTCAAGGCGGGTTATGGCGATGATGAACTGCGCGGCGGGTCTGGCAATGATCAGCTGTTTGGAGCTCGTGGGGATGATAACCTCTTTGGTGGCCGTGGGGATGACAGCCTCTTTGGTGGCCGGGGCGATGATCTGATGCGCGCGGGGCGCGGCGACGATCTTTTGATGGGGCGACAAGGCCAAGACAGGCTTTTTGGCGGGCGAGGTGATGACCAGCTCAACGGTGGCAATGGCAGCGACACGCTGTTTGGTGGGTCAGGTGACGACGCCCTAGACGGCGGGCGCGGTGATGATCGCCTTGTCGGTGGCAAAGGTGAGGATGTGCTGAGAGGCGGCGCGGACGAGGATGTGTTTGTTTTCCGCGCCTCCGAACGTGATGGCACAGCCGAGCTGGATACCATCGTTGATTTTGTCGAAGGCGTTGATCAGCTGCGCCTGCAAGATCGCAGCATCGTGGCGCAATCCATCGAAGAAGACGGTCTGTTGCTGACGCTGGACGGGGATGGCGACATCATCTTGTTGCAGGGCCTCAGCAGCGAACTTGATCTCTCTCTCATCTAATCTGACCGAAACAGGACATACGAAATGAAACATGTAAATATCCTCCCGCTGCTGTTGGCCGTTGCCGCCTGTGGTGAACGGGGTGCCAGCTATCGCCCGATCCTTGATGGCCCCGCAAACGCGGCCTATCACTCGGACCTTGCGGAATGTCAACGCCTGGCGCATGAGCATAAAAACACCGGCGGATCCGCGGCGAATGCTGCATTGGTTGGGGCCGGGGTTGGTGCGGTGCTTGGCGAACTTGATGATGATTCAGATGCACTTGGCGGAGCCATTGTTGGCGCGGTGGCCGGTGGCGCTGCTGGTGCGGTTGAAACGACTGAGCGCAGCCAGAGCATTGTGATCGAGTGCATGCGCGGTCGTGGCCACCGCGTGGTGGGCTAGATGTCGCAATGACGCGCAGCTTTCTACATATGCGCCTGTGCCGGTTTGAAGCATTGCACCTGCTTTTGACCGGCATAAAACCAATATGCGTATCCTCGGTTGAAACGCATATTCTCGATCACCCAGAGGAGGGTTACCTCCGCTCAGCTACGCTTGACAGTTTTGCGATTGCTCAGAAGCAGGAGAATACAGTGTGACACAGAACGTATTCATCGCCGGGGCCAGCGGATATCTGGGACGGTTTCTCTGCCAAGAATATCAGCGTCGTGGCTGGCATGTCACCGCGCTGGTGCGTAAATCAACTGATCCGCATGGCATAGGTGCGGATCAGCTTGTCACAGCCGAAGCCACCTGGCCCGAGGCGCTTGCGGGCATTATGCAAGGCGCAGATCTGGTGATTTCAGCACTGGGGATTACGCGTCAATCCGATGGTGTCGGCTATTGGGATGTGGATTACCAGGCCAATGTGAACCTTCTAAACGAGGCTTTGCGCAGCGGGGTTGATCATTTTGCCTATGTGCATGTGCTCAACGCTGACCGGATGAGCCATGTGCCGATGGTGGCCGCAAAAAGCGCCTTTGTGCGCAAATTGCAATCTGCGGCTATTGGCTCCACCGTGATTGCGCCATCTGGCTATTTCTCAGACATGGGAGATTTTCTGAACATGGCGCGTAAAGGGCGCGTCTGGCTGTTTGGCGCGGGGCAACAACGGATCAATCCCATCCACGGCGCAGATCTGGCGCAGGCACTTGCCACTGCGGTTGGGGAAAGCCAGCGCTGGCTTGATGTGGGGGGGCCGCAGACCTTTACCCATCAGGAACTTGCAGAGTTGGCGTTTGCCTGTCTTGGTCAAAACCCCCGCTTAAGCTTTCTTCCGGACTTCACCCGCCGGGCCGCGCTTTTTGTGGTTCCCAAATTAATGCCAAGGCCTATCGCCGGGCCGATGTCTTTCTTTTTGACGGCAATGGGCATGAATATGGTGGGCACCAGCACGGGGAGGCATCTTTTGAAAGATCATTTTGAGGGTCTGATTTTAGCCGGAAAATAAATGATATTCTCTGGCAAATCGTGGTGTGCAGGGACGCAGGGTGGCGATGGTTTGATCTTTCAATAATCAGGCCAGCGCGACTGGTCGCGAATGTGGCCGAAACACGCATTCGATGATTGCTTTGGTGGATACGCATATACGTTGCGTTTGGGTCCTATCCTCGGCCCATACTATTCAAGAATTGACCAAGCGATAGCGCAGGGTTGTTTGAATTCGAATCGAATGAAAGTACGAGATTGTTTCTTAATTTTGCGTAATTAGGTCAGGAAATTTAAACTGTGCACTGATGCGCTGGTGAGATGTAAAATAAAAGATATAAAAGCCATCCTATTCCCAGGTGGATCACTGTTTCGCGCGAGCGGACAAATTACAAAAACGAATGAGTTGCAGGCTCATAGGACGGGTAAACCAGGATTTCGCGGAAACAATTAACCCGTATTTCAGGTAATATTTCAACCTAGTGGGGTGTTTCGCGATGGATTTACGCCGACCTTACCAAAAGGTCACGGCATTATTTCTTTGAGCGGTATCACGGGCAGGGTACAACAGTGTGAGCCCTTGGGGGGGTATTTTAAGTAGAGCTGCGCGTGGTTCGTGCACAAGTGCGCCGTGTTGGTGGTGCTCCTATGATGTCATAGGCGTGCCAGACGCACATGCACATGAGCAGCACCTGTAAACTCTCCCGGATAGGTATGATTAACGTGTTTGGAACCCGCCGATTGTAGGGTTTCGCGTGTGCTGTGTCGGGAATAGGACCGATGCGACTTAAAGGAGAAGCTGATGGCGGATAATTTTGACAACCCGTATTCCGCAAACCTCGTTGGTTTATGGGATTTCCGCACCGGTTTTGAAAATGATGACTCCGGTCTTGGTGATGGCATTGCCCAGGATGGCAGCCTGGGTGGTGGGCAGATCGCCGGTGGCTGGCTTGTCGGCGATGGCTCCAACACCCGCTTTGACGTGGATGATGGCAATGACGCTGAATTTGATCTGAGCGAGGGCTCAATCGAAACAGGGTTCAAAGTCAATGCAGTTGGCGCAGGCCAGACCGTTGTCAGCCGCGGCCTGTCCGGCACCAATGGCGCAGACGATGATTTCTTTGAGATCCGCGTGACCGAAGATGGCGCTGTTGAAATCTACCACGCAGACGGTAGTGACAGCGCACTGTTGAGCACAGATCCCGGTTTCCTTGAGCCCGGTGAATTCATCAAAGTGACCTATACCTGGGGCACAGATGGTGTGCAGATGCGGGTCGTCAACACGGCTGATGGCACAACCGTCACCGACGGCCAGGATGGCGTGAGCCTGTCGCTCGATATCACTGACCCCTCCGAGCAGAGCTTTGCCATTGGCGCGCGCGAAACCACCGAGGGCAGCTATGATCAGAACTTTGACGGGTTCATCGACTATGTTGCGGTGTTTGATGATGATGTGATCTCTGAGGGCCTCGACGGTATTGTCGAAGGCAGCGAAGGCGATGATCTGATCGATGTGACCTATACGGGTGATCCCGATGGCGACATGATCGATGCTGGTGATGCCATCGCGCCGGGCGCTGGTGCGGATGATGATCTGGTCAATGCAGGTGGCGGTGATGACACGGTAATTGCTGGTGAAGGGGATGACACTGTCCACGGCGGCGGCGGTAATGACAGCCTTGTCGGTGGCGCCGGTAATGACGTGTTGGAAGGCGACACCAACGCTGATGGTGCGACCGTAACGCCGGGCCGTGAAGTATTTGAATGGGACCGCGCACCAGATCCTGATGATGGTGGTGAGGTTGATGCGGATGACAATCTGTCTGGTGGTTTCTCGCTTGATACCGGCACTGTCACCGTAGGTTTCTCGGTCGTAAGCCAGGATCCCGGCATTGAGACCAGTTTTGTTGAATTCACCCAAAACACCACCAATATCGATTCCGGTGGTGGCACAGTAGATGCCAACAGCAGTCTGAATTCGCTGTCACAGACCGACGGCAATGATATTACCTATCGCTTGGATTATTCCGGCCCGGTTGAGAATGTTTCTTTCCGCATCAATGATATCGACGGCGGCGGTGTGGTCACCGTGCGTGCCTATGATGCCGATGGCAATCTGGTTGATGTAAACCTTTCAGGTGGTCCGCGTCTTGATCTCAGTGACACGGATGCACAGGCAGGCGATGACACAGCCACCTCGACAGGTGGGTTCGCCAATACCGATAACCCGGATTACTCCTTGCTGGTCACTATTCCTGGCCCGATTGAACGGATCGAAATAGACCATTCGCAAGACGGTTCAAACTCGGGCATTCAGGTGACCGACGTATATTACGATCCAATTCTCGATGTGCCGGTCACCGACGCGGGTGACGACACATTGGATGGTGGCGAAGGCGACGATGTCATCCTCGCAGGTGACGGTGATGATGTGGCCATTGGGGGTGACGGGAACGACACCATCACCGGTGGTGACGGTTCCGACAGTGTGACCGGCGATGATGGTGACGATGTTATCGACACCTCTGGCGAAGGCGTTGCACTGCCGGATCGTGGCTTCCCAGGCTATACTGGCACCACCCCGAATATCCCCCCGGTCCCGGCAGATGGCGACCCGCTGGATGATCGCGACACCGTTGATGGCGGTGCAGGCAATGACACCATTACAACAGGTGATGATGCTGACCTGATCACGGGGGGCAGCGGCGAAGATGTGATTGATGGCGGCATCGATGATGACACCATCGATGGCGGTGCCGATGCAGATGAAATCACTGGCGGCGAAGGCTCTGACAGCATCCTTGGGGGTGCGGGCGCAGATACCATTTATGGTGGTCTCGATCCTGCTTTCCCGGACGGGCTGAATATCACCGATGATGGCTCTGATGGGCGCCCGGTCGATCCTGATCCAACCAATGGTATGGATACCATTGATGGGGGTGCAGGCGATGATGTGATCTTTGGTCAGGATGATGACGACAGCATCACCGGCGGCACCGGCAATGACAGCATCGATGCGGGCATTGACGATGACTTTGTTGATGGCGGCGACGGCGATGACACCATTCTTGGTGGTCAGGGCTCGGATGAGCTGCTGGGCGGTGACGGCGATGATGAAATCGACCTGGGCGATGACGATCAGGCCGACCGCGCCGAAGGTGGGCTGGATTCCGACACCTTTACCGGTGTGGGGGCGGGTGATGTTATTGTGGGTGGTGAAAACCCTGATGACTCCGACACCGATGTTCTGGATCTGACCGGCGCGGCCGAAGCGGCCAATCCGGGTGGGTCTCTCACGGTTGATTTTGACCCAAGCGATCCAGAAAGCGGCACAGTCTCGTTCTTTGATGCAGATGGCACGCTGACGGGCACCGCAACCTTCTCCGAAGTGGAGCGCGTGGTTCCGTGCTTTACGCCAGGCACATTGATTGCCACCCCGGAAGGGGAGCGCCGGGTTGAAGACCTGAAAGTGGGTGACCGGGTGATCACCCGTGACAACGGCATTCAGGATATTCGCTGGTATGGTCAGCGCGCTTTGACTGGTGCAGATCTGCAAGCCAACGAAAAGCTGCACCCGATCCTTATTCGTCAGGGCGCGCTTGGCAATGGTCTGCCCGAACGCGATATGCTGGTGTCGCCAAACCACCGCGTGCTGGTGGCAAACGACAAGACCGCGCTCTATTTTGAGGATCGCGAAGTGCTGGTGCCTGCCAAACATCTGATTGGCCTGGAAGGGATTGATCAGGTTACGGCCGATGCGGTGACCTATATCCACTTCATGTTCGACCAGCATGAGGTGATCCTGTCTGACGGTGCCTGGACCGAAAGCTTCCAGCCGGGAGATCAGACCCTGCGTGGCTTGGACCGTGCCCAGCGCGAAGAAGTATTTGCAATCTTCCCTGAACTAAAAACCGAAGCTGGGCGCGCAGAATATGTTGCTGCACGCCGCTCGCTGAAAAAGCACGAAGCGCGGCTTCTGGTGCACTAAACCCTTCAGAATATGTGAAAAAGGCAGGCTGTTACGCCCGCCTTTTTTGTTTTGAAAGAATGCCTTACGGCGGCGGGCTTAGGACAGGGGCCTGATTTTCAGCTCAGTCACCCGGTTGCCTTCGCGCGCAGTGACTTCAAATCGGAAACCGTGGAACGAAAACACCTGACCAATGGTTGGGATCATCTGCGCCTCATGGATGACAAGGCCTGCAATTGTATTGGCTTCTTCATCCGGCAGCATCCAATCGGTGGCACGGTTGAGGTCGCGGATGGTGGTTGCCCCTTCCACCAGATAATTGCCTTCGCCATCTTTGACGGCAATGTTTTCGGCATCGGGGTCAAATTCATCGGTGATTTCACCAACGATCTCTTCCAGAATATCTTCCAGCGTGATCAATCCGCGCAGCGCACCGTATTCATCCACCACCAGGGCAAAATGCGACCGCTGGCGCAAAAACTGGCGCATCTGATCATCAAGCGACGTGGTTTCCGGCACAAAATACGGCGGTTTGGCCACCTCAGTGATCTTAAACCGGTTGAGCGCCGATGCATCACCATCTGATCCACCCACCAGCGCATAAAGCTGACGCGACAGATCTTTTGCGTGCACTACGCCAATGATGTTTTCCGGCTCATCCTTGAACACGGGCAGGCGGGTGTGCGGCGATTCAAGGCATTGGGTCAAAATCGCTTCGGGCTCATCATCAGCATTGATCATCTCAATATTGGAGCGATGCAGCATGATCTCTTCGACCAGCCGGTCAGACAGATCCAGCGCGCCCAGAATACGGTCGCGGTCTTCTTTTTCCACCAGCCCCTCGGAATGGCCCAGGTTCAGCGCGCCTGCAATTTCTTCGCGCACCGCCATAATGTGGCTGTCCGGGTCAATCCGCACCCCAAAGATGCGCAAAACCCCGCGCACAAAGAAACGAACCGCACCAACGATTGGCGCAAGGACTTTGACCAGAAATCCAATGACCGGCGCAACCGTAGAGGCGGCTTTTTCCGCATTGGAAATTGCATAGGTCTTGGGCAGAACCTCGGCAAAAATCAGCACGAGGAAGGTCATCACCAGCGTCGCCAGCGCCACGCCGCTTTCCCCAAAGGCGCGGGTAAACAGCGCTGTGGCCAGCGAGGCTGCCAGAATGTTTACAAGGTTGTTGCCCAAAAGAACCGAGCCGATCAGGCGTTCGCTGTCTTCGGTCACATCCAACGCGCGTTGCGCCCCACGTGACCCTTTGTCAGCCTGAAGCCGCAGTTTGCCACGGGATGCAGCGGTCAGCGCGGTTTCTGAGCCCGAGAAAAATCCGGATAGGACCAGCAGCAATAAAATCCCTGCCGCGGTGATCCAAAAGGCGCTGTCAAATGTGGTTGCCTCGGCAATATCCATAAAATCTGTCCGTTAGTTCTGGGGCCAATTTTTCTGAAGGCTTATGTATGCTTATGGGCAGCGTCTGTGCTGCAATCAAGAGAGGGGGGGCGCAAAAGCTGCTTTAGTGCTCCGCAGGGGTCACATCGCGCTGATCCGACAGCGGGTGATGATCTTGCACCAGTTCCTGCAGTCGGGTTTGCAACACATGGGTATAGATTTCCGTTGTGGCGATATCCGCGTGTCCAAGCATGGCCTGAATCGCCCGCAGATCGGCCCCATTGGCCAACAGATGCGTTGCAAACGCATGGCGCAGCGTGTGCGGCGTGACCTTATCCGGGGCAACTCCACCCGCCACTGCAAGTTCCTTGATCAACAGGTAAAACCGGTGCCGGGTCAGATGGCCTGCCTTGCCGCGTGAGGGAAACAGAAACCGTGATGTTGGTTTTCCCTTGGCAACGGCCAGCTCTTCGAGCCGGTCGCGTTCTTCCACCCAGGTTGCAAGTGCCGCCTTGGCTGGGGGTGACAAAGGCACCAGACGCTCCTTGTTGCCTTTTCCCATCACCAGCAGCAGCTGCGGATTGCCGCGCGCGGCCCCCACCGGCAGCGACACCAACTCGCTCACCCGCATACCAGTGGCATAAAGCAGCTCGAGCAGGCAGGTATTGCGCAGCCGGTCAGAGACATTGCGCCCGCTTTGACGCGCGGCGCCCAGCAGCCCGTCGACCTCAGCAATGTCGAGCGTTTTGGGCAGCCGTTTGGACCGTCCTGGCCCTTTGATCTGAATGACCGGGTTTTCACTGCGCCAGCCTTCTTCAAAGGCAAAACGGTAGATCTGTTTGATCGCCGACAGCCTGCGGGCGCGGGTTGCCTGTGACAGCCCCTCTGCATCGCAGGAAATCAGGTAGGATTCCACGTCTTCTCTTTGCGCTTCTGCAAAGCTGTTCTGGCGATGTTCAAGCCAGCGCGCCACATCACGCAAATCACGGCCATACGCCAGAAGCGTGTTCCGCGCGGCACCAATTTCAGCGGCCTGCGCATCCAAAAACAGGGAAATCCAATCGTCAGAGGTTTTGGGGGTTATCATGTGCGGCGCTCCAGCAGCATCAACTGTAGCGCGGCGCGGCGCGCGGTTTCTTCAAGCCCGACCAAACGGAAAGTGGCAAGGGCTTCGCTGAGTGCGCTGAGATCGCCCTCGCTGCCACGCCCAAAGAGCATGATCGTTTCAAGGATCACCTCACCGAGGCGTCCCTGTTCAATCATCTGCTGAAAGCTGCGGGGCACATAGGTTTCAAATGCATCGGGGGCAAATGCCGCAGCGATAGAAGCCGCGCGGATATCAGGGGCTTGGACCGTTGGCGGCTGCCCCATTGCGAGATCTGCAAGAAACTGATTTGCGGCACCATCACTGGGCGGCTGTTGCGCAGCCAGTTCATAATCCGCGGCCAAAAGGCGAATGCGCCAGGCGAGTTCCGCAGCACTGCCTTCAAGCGGGATCTGCGCAAGCTGCTCCGAAAACAGATCGGCAAACCCGGTCTCTACTTCTGCAGCGCGCGCGGCTTTCCAGGCTTTGGGCAGAGTTTTGGCAACCGCATCGCTGCTTTTGGTTTTCAGCGCAGCCTCAAAGCGTTGCCAGGCCGCGACCCGATCCCAGATACCGCCAGAGGCCGCAGGTTTGCGCGCGCTCATCAGACCCAGCATGTGGTTCGGGTGGAGCGCGCCAATATGGGTCAGCCGCTCTGCGGCCTCGAGCTGGGCTTTCCATCCGGCCAAATCACGCAAATCCGCCGCCGCAAAGGCACGGGGCAGGGTGGCTGTGGGGAGCGGCTCTCCGATGGTTTCAAACAGGCGGAACACCAATGGGGTTATTTGCGCGGGCAGATTGGGTGCGGCTGCATCTTCATACAGATCAGGGTTAAGAAACTGGTCCAGCAGCGCGCTTTCTGCCTCAGAGATCAGGGAAAGCCCGCGCGCACTGTCGAGCAGCAATGACGCTGTTGACCAATCCCCCTGACGCCCGTGGCAGAAAATCTGTACGTCGTAGTCTGGGGCCAGATGCGGCGCTGTTGCGGCCAACATGCAGGGGCGATCCTCGTCTCCCGTCAGCAGGCTTGCATCAAACCAACGCTGAAACCGTGCCGCGTTTTGCGACGGATCAGCCTGCTGCGCCAGCGCCAGCGCCGGATCAATCGCACCCAGATCCATCAGTCGATCCAGCCGCGCCAGCAGCAATGCATCCTCGTCGCCTTCGGGGGCGCGGGTTTCCGACAAAAGCAGCGTAAACAACAGCGCCTGCATCGCAGGGCTGTCATCAACCCGAACCTGACGGATCAGTCGGGTAAGATCGCGTGCCTTGCTACCTTGCCACAGGTCCAGCGGCAGGCCGGTGGCCGCTGGCGATACCAGTCCGACGGGCGCGGGCAACGCGGTCAGCGGTGTGACGGTTATATCGGGGCGCGCAACCGAGGCGCTCACCGGGGGTTCCAGCAAAATTGTTTCTGGCAGATCGGCCACCGCAGCTGCAGGCACCTCCAGCCAGTCGATCGCGGCCAGTGGTTCTTGTGCAAACACAGCTGCCGAAAAGCTTGGGTACAGCAACAAAAATGCCGCCCCAATCAGCTTACTTTGCATCCAAAATCACCGATTTGCGCACTTCGGATGTGGGCGCATTGAAATCTGCTCCAAACCAAGGTCCTACATAGGCATATGCAACCAAGGCGATGCTCGCCAAAATAAGGAGGTAAAACAGGTATTTAAAGATGCGTCCCATGAAGTGCTCTGCCCATTTCTATATCTTTTCCAAAAGTTATATATGGCCTTTTGTCGAATATCACGTCATTCACAGAAGAATGAGCGAAAAAGAGCACAAAATTGCAGCCGAGTCAGTGGCAAATCCGGAGACACAACCGGGCCAGCTGAAGAAGACCATCGTGATGGTTGGAATGATGGGCGCGGGTAAGACCGCGGTGGGGCGTGCCTTGGCCCAGCGTTTGGGCGTGCCTTTTCTGGACAGCGACCATGAGATTGAAAAGGCTGCCAATCTCACTATTCCCGAAATTTTTGCGCGTCAGGGTGAAGCCTTCTTTCGGGAAAAAGAACGGCAGGTGATTTCGCGCCTGCTTGAGGAAGAACGCGGTATTCTCTCCACTGGTGGTGGGGCGTTTCTGGCTGAAGAAAACCGGCGCAATATCTCGGATTTTGGGGTGGCGGTCTGTCTCAAGGCCGATCTGGATGTGCTGTGGAACCGGGTGCGCCATCGTGACACCCGCCCTTTGCTGCGCACCGATGACCCCTATGCCACGCTTAAGGGGCTCTATCAGGCGCGTGCACCGCTTTATGAACAGGCAGATATATCCGTTGTTTCAGACGGTAAAACCACAATTGAAGACATGGTTGAACGCGTGCTTGAAGCATTGCGCGACCGCCCAGACGTATTGGAATGGAACTGATGGAACAGGTAGTTCACGTTGATCTTGGCGAACGTTCTTATGATGTGGCGATTGGTCCGGGGCTGATTGCACAGTCCGGTGCACGGATTAAACCGTTTCTGCGCCGCCCCAAGGTGACAGTTGTCACCGAGGAAACCGTTGCCAGCCTGCATCTGGAGGCGCTGCGTGCAGGGCTTGCGGCAGAAGGCATCGAGATGAGCGCGCTGACGCTTGCGCCCGGTGAAAGCACCAAAAGCTGGCCGCATCTGACCAAAACCGTTGAATGGCTGCTCGACCAAAAAGTGGAACGCAACGATATTGTTATTGCCTTTGGCGGTGGTGTTATTGGCGATCTGGTTGGCTTTGCCGCCGCAATCCTGCGCCGCGGCGTGCGTTTTGTGCAGATCCCGACCTCACTTTTGGCGCAGGTCGACAGTTCGGTTGGTGGCAAAACCGGCATCAATACCGGTCATGGCAAGAACCTTGTGGGGGCGTTTCATCAGCCAACCCATGTGCTGGCGGATACATCTGTTCTGGGCACGCTGGAGCCGCGCGATTTTCTAGCAGGCTACGGTGAAGTGGTGAAATACGGCCTCTTGGGTGATGCCGAATTTTTCAATTGGCTCGAGGAAAACGGCCCGGCGCTTGCATCTGGTGATATGGCAAAACGGGTCGAAGCAGTGACACGTTCGGTGCAGATGAAAGCTGATATCGTTTCCCGCGACGAGACCGAGCAGGGCGATCGCGCGCTGTTGAACCTTGGCCATACCTTCTGTCACGCACTTGAGGCGGCAACGGGCTATTCCAACCGGCTTTTGCATGGCGAAGGGGTGGCGATCGGCTGCGCGCTGGCGTTTGAGCTTTCGTCGCGCCTTGGCCTGTGCAGCCAGGAAGATCCAAGCCGCGTGCGCGCGCACCTCAAGGCTATGGGTATGAAAACCGACCTGCATGATATCGAAGGGGATCTGCCCCCAGCAGCCGAACTGGTGGAGCTGATGAGCCAGGATAAAAAAGTGGTTGATGGCCAACTGCGTTTTATCCTTGCGCGCAGCATTGGTGACGCCTTTGTCACCGCCGATGTGCCATCGGATGTGGTGCAAGGCGTTCTGGAAGATGCGCTTGCTTAAAGCGCGTCTTTCCAGCTGACGCCGGGCATCCTTAGATGATCGAAATTCCGTATGAGTATTAAGGGAGATTGTGATGTCGTATCTAAAAACGACCCCCACACGTGAGGGCTATTTTGGGGAGTATGGCGGGGCCAGCCTGCCACCGCCGCTGGAGCCGCATTTCCGCGAGATTTCTGAAGCTTACGACCGTTTGTCAAAGTCGGCAGAATTTATCCGTGAGCTGCGTTACATTCGCAAACATTTCCAGGGTCGCCCAACGCCTGTCTCCTACCTGCGCAATCTCAGCCAAAAGCTGGGCGGCGCGCAGATCTATGCCAAACGCGAAGATCTCAATCACACCGGTGCACATAAGCTGAACCACTGTATGGCCGAAGCGCTTTTGGCCAAACATATGGGCAAGACCAAGCTGATGGCGGAGACCGGTGCAGGGCAGCACGGTGTGGCGCTGGCAACGGCGGCGGCGTATTTCGGCATGGAATGTGAGATCCACATGGGTGAGATCGACATTGAAAAAGAAGCGCCGAATGTGACCCGTATGAAACTGCTGGGTGCCAATGTGGTGCCGGTGGGCTTTGGCGGGCGCTCGTTGAAAGAGGCGGTCGACAGCTGTTTTCAGGCCTATGTGCCACAGGCGGATACGGCGCTTTTTGCCATTGGTTCGGTTGTTGGGCCACATCCTTTCCCGATGATGGTGCGCAATTTCCAGCATGTGATCGGCATTGAAGCACGCGAGCAATTCCTTGAAATGACAGGGGAACTTCCTGATATGGTTGCGGCCTGCGTGGGCGGCGGTTCAAATGCGATGGGGATGTTTGCGGGCTTTATCGAAGACGCAGAAGTTGAACTTTATGGGGTTGAGCCACGCGGCACTTCGTCCAATCTGGGCGATCACGCCGCAACCATCACCTATGGTCAGGACGGTGAAATCCACGGGTTCAAAACCATGGTGCTGACCGATGAAAATGGTGATCCCGCGCCAGTGCACACATTGGCTTCGGGTCTGGATTACCCCGGCGTTGGGCCAGAGCACGCGCATCTTTATCGCACGGGCCGTGCAAAATACACATGGGCCGATGACAAAGAAGCGCTGCAGGCGTTTTATGACACATCGCGCTATGAGGGCATCATCCCCGCGCTCGAAAGCGCACATGCGCTGGCCTTTGCCCTGCGTGAGGCACCAAAACATCCGGGCCGCTCGATCCTGATCAACCTTTCAGGCCGGGGAGACAAGGATATCGACTACGTCACCGAAACCTATGGGTTTGGCGCCTAAAGCGCAGATCCGCGAGACAACAATAAAAAACGCCGGGGGCTTAAAGCCCCCGGCGTTTTTGTTTTGCGCGATGTGATCCGGCTTAGAACGGGATTTCATCATCATCAATGTTGTGGGACGCGCCACCCTGGGAGCCGCCGCCAAAGCCGCCGCCGCCCTGTGGGCCGCTGTCGTAACCGCCGCCTTGGCCACCACCGCCATAGCTACCGCCGCCACCACCGTAGCTGCCGCCGCCGCCTTGGCCGCCACCCATGCCGCCGCCGCCGCCTTCGCCGCGACCGTCCAGCATGGTCAATGTGGAGCCAAAGCCCTGCAGCACAACCTCAGTGGAATAACGATCCTGGCCGCTCTGGTCCTGCCATTTGCGGGTTTGCAGCTGACCTTCGATATAAACCTTTGAGCCTTTGCGCAGATATTGCTCACAGACCCGGACAAGCCCTTCGGAAAACACTGCAACCGAGTGCCACTCGGTTTTTTCGCGACGCTCACCGGTGTTGCGGTCTTTCCAGGTTTCAGAGGTGGCAATGCGCAGGTTGCAGACCTTACCGCCGTTCTGGAAGCTGCGCACCTCGGGGTCGCGGCCCAGATTGCCGATAAGCATAACTTTGTTGAGAGATCCGGCCATCTTGGTCGTGTCCTTTGTCTTGAAGAGCGTGTGTTGGCATCTGTTGTAGCCCGGAAATCTTCGAATCCGGCGCACCATATTTGGGCTACATTACCGGGCACAGACAGCAGAGGAAAGCTGCCATCGCGCCCGAGTGCAGGAAACTCTCACCATACAGGCAGTGGCAATCATATGCCGAGATACCATACTTGCGCGCGTTTCCCTTTAAAATTTGCCGGAATTGACTATACTAAAGAATGTTACGGGGGATACGGGACACAAATCATGCGCAATCTGCTTGTGGGGCTCATTGCGACCAGTGCGCTGGTTGCACAATCTGCATCGGCGCAAGCCATTTCCAGCAAAAACCGCCGCGACTTGTTTGCATCGCAGGCGCGGGTGCTCGATCAGCGGGCTGCAGATCAATATAAAGGGTCTGAGCGGCTCAAACCGCAAAGCTACAAGATTGAACTGACGCCGACCAAACTTCGCTATACCGGATCTTACAAGGGTCAGTATCTCAGCGTGGCGCGCAGTGTTGCGCGCAAACACGGCGTGCCCGAAGAGCTGTTCTTGCGTCTTGTTCAACAAGAAAGCAATTGGAACCCGCGCGCGCGGTCACACAAAGGGGCGCTTGGGCTTGCGCAGCTGATGCCAGCAACCGCTGCTGTGCTTGGGGTGGATCCAACAAAGCCGCGTGAAAACCTCGAAGGGGGCGCGCGCTATCTCGCACAGCAGTTCCGCAAATTTGGCTCCTGGCGGCTGGCTTTGGCGGCTTATAACGCAGGCCCCGGAGCGGTGGAAAAATACGGCGGGGTTCCACCCTATAAGGAAACCAAGGATTACGTGCGTAAGATCCTTGGCAGCTAAGCCGCGGTAATCGTTTCACATAACTCAACAAAAACAAAAGATTGCGCGACTTGGTTCAGGTACGCACGCTGTCTTTTGTTGCGCATTCGTCAGCACTTTGTTCATCAGGGTTAATGCCCCGTTAACGTCTTAGGCCTGCCTTTAAGTTGCCTTAAAATTTTATGAAATCTTGCGCGGAATTGGGAGAGATCGCGTGAGTGTAAGAAATTTTGAGCATCGGCTAAACCGCATGGAATGGCAGCCTTCTGCTGAGCCGAGCGCTCAGATTGTTGCTGATGTTCTGGGCCATTCCAAGATGCAGCCGCAATGGGTCGAATGGGCGATTGCGGGCACTGTGCTGGGCATTTTGATCGGCTTTGGGATCAAAGGGACGGTCATGCCTGGCGGGCCGTTTGGCGCGCATGCTGATCTGCTTGGCTATATCATTGGGGCAATCAGCCTGCTTGCGGGCGCAGGCTCGGTTGCGTTTTTGGCAATCACGGTTGCACTGCGCAATCAGGTGCCACAGCTTTTTCGGTTTTCGCTGTTTAATATGCTGATGATTATGGTGCTGATGTTGAGCTGAGGCTCAGCCGTACTATTGGCTGCGGGCGGATTTGCGCAACCGGCTGGGGGACATGCCGGTGTGTTGCGAAATGAAGCGGGTGAAATAGGCGGGGCTGCCAAAACCCAGGCGCCCGGCGATCTCCTGCACCGGAGTATCACTATAGGTCAGCAGTGAGCGCGCGGCATGCAGCTGGCGCTCGGTCAAAAGCGCCGCTGCGGTTTTGCCGGTTTCCGCCTTGCACACACGGGTGAGATGGGTTGGCGTGACCTCAAGCGCATCTGCATGATCTGACATGCTGTCACCCTGCTGGTAAAACTGGCTCACCCGTTTGCAATAGGCCCTGCACAGACGCTGCGCGGCGGTTGGGCGCGTATCAGCCTGATCTTGCGCCGCTGTGCGCTGCAGCTCGATCCGTACCAATTGCGTTAGGGCCTGCATCGAGGCCTGCCAGGCGGTGGCTTTGCTGCTTTGCTCTTGTTGCATCCGTTCTAGCATGAAATTGATCTGCGCCTGGATCTGGCTGTCAGCAATGCGCAAGAACAGTGCTCGCGCATCTGCCAGGCGGGGCAAAAACAGGCAGCGGCCAATGCATTGCCGTCCCAGATCCAATGACCAAAGCGAGCCAGCCGGAATATAAAACACGTGATGGGCGCCAAAACCACGCTGTTGCCCATCAATCATCACGCGCCCCTGGCCACGGGTGATCCAGACAATCAGATCCTGCGCGCGATCATGGCTGAGCTCAATCTGCCAGGGGCCAATGGGAGCCAGCCGCGGCAGCGTCGTGATCTCAATCTCGGTTGCAGTGGGCGTTTTGAGGAGCATCAAAGGAGCGGTTGTTTTGAGTTTGGGCGTTTGAACGCGGGCCACAACGCCACAGAAATTCGATTCTGGCAAGAAACCCGGCGGTTTTCCAATGATGCTGGGCTGAACGCGGCGTTCAAAGATCCGGCCGCACCGCCTGCCAATCCGCCATTTTCGAACGAAACCAAGTGCGCTGGCGTTTGGCAAATTGGCGCGTGGCAACAGAGGCCTGTTCGCGCGCGCTTTCAAGATCCAGCGCGCCGGTCAGATAGCCCATCAGTTCGGGCACGCCGATGGCCTTGCAGGAGGGAAGCTTGGGGTCATAACGCGTGCGCATCTCATCCACCTCTTCCAGCGCGCCCGCTGCAATCATCATGTCAAAACGCTGGCGAATACGGGATTCGAGCCAGTTTTTATCGGACTGCATCACCAGGGTGGTGCAATCGGCGCGTTCGAGCGTTGGCGGCGGGGTATCATCTTGCCAGCTAGCCAGGCTGCGCCCGGTTGTGCGCAATACCTCATAGGCGCGCTGCACCCGCATGGGGTTTTGCACATCAATCCGCGCCTGCGTTTCATCATCCAACGCTGCCAGCATGTCTGCGGCATCCATTGCATCGGCCTCGGCGCGGATTTCAGGCGGGGTCGGTGGAATATCTACCATTCCACGCAGTAGGGTCTGAAAATACAGCCCGGTGCCGCCAACAATAATTGGGCGCTCACTGGATTTCAGCAACGGCGTGACGTCACGCAGCCAATGGCCGGCCGAATAGGGCGCATCAAAAGCAATATGACCATACATCAGATGAGGTGCGCGGGCTTCATCCTCAGCCGAAGGGCGGGCCGTTACCACGCGCCAGCAATCATAGACCTGGCTTGCATCCGCATTCACAATCACCCCGCCTTGTGATTCCGCCAGTCGCAGCGCCAGCTCGGATTTGCCCGAGGCAGTGGGACCCGCGATAAGAATGGGCAAGTCGGGATCGCAATCGGGCAAGATCATTTCGGGCGGTCCTGTGGCAGAGCGGCATATCGGTGTATTTTTACAGCTCAGATGGCATAGAGCACATTGATCCCGGCTGCAAATTGCTTCATTTTGCGCCGAAATTAACCCCTACATCTTGTGGAGCGCAACATGCCCATTGCTTTGGACCAGCCGGATCACTCTTCGGCCGTTAAATATAACCGCGTCATGTTGAAAATCTCCGGTGAGGCGCTCATGGGTGATCAGGGCTTTGGTCTACACCCGCCCACCGTTCAGCGGATCGCCAAAGAAGTAAAAACCGTTCACGACATGGGCGTGGAAATCTGCATGGTGATTGGTGGCGGCAATATCTTCCGCGGGCTCTCAGGCTCTGCACAGGGGATGGAACGCACCACGGCTGATTACATGGGCATGCTTGCCACCGTGATGAATGCGCTTGGCATGCAGTCTGCGCTCGAAGATCTGGGCGTCTTTACCCGGGTTATTTCGGCCATTCGCATGGATGAGGTGGCAGAGCCTTACATCCGCCGCCGCGCCGTGCGTCACCTGGAAAAGAAACGGGTCTGTATCTTTGCGGCAGGCACCGGCAACCCTTACTTCACTACCGATACCGCAGCGACCCTGCGCGCCAATGAAATGGCCTGCGAGGCGATCTTTATGGGTAAAAACGGTGTTGATGGCGTCTATGATAAAGACCCGAAAGAACATTCCGATGCCGTGCGCTACGAACATATCTCATACGATGAAGTGCTCGCCAAACGTTTGAAAGTGATGGACGCCTCGGCAATTGCGCTGGCACGTGACAATAACCTGCCGCTGATTGTTTTCCCACTGGATGAGCCGGGTGGGTTCAAAGGCATCTTGGCCGGTAAAGGCACCTATACCACGGTTCACGGCTAATCGTGTAACCCTGTAAGACAACAGACGCGCGCCCCGGCTTTGCCGCCGGTGGTTGCGTGTTTTTGTTGCCTGCGTTTCCAGGGTGGCAAGATTGCTATACATTTGCGCCCCCATGGATTATTGAGAACGAAACAGACCGCCTCAAAAAGGGGAGAGCAGAATGTCTGACGATTTTGAACTGAACACCGACGATCTGAAACGCCGTATGGATGGCGCGATGGGCAACCTCAGAACCGAGTTTGCCAGCCTGCGCACCGGCCGCGCCTCAGCTTCTATGCTGGAGCCTGTGATGGTTGACGCATATGGATCGATGACACCGATCAACCAGGTCGGCACTGTGAACGTGCCCGAGCCGCGCATGGTCACCATCAACGTCTGGGATAAGGGCCTGGTGGGTAAAGTGGAAAAAGCGATCCGCGAATCCGGCCTTGGCATCAACCCGCAGCTCAACGGCACCATCATTATGCTGCCGATCCCCGAGCTGAACGAGGAACGCCGCCGCGAGCTGGGCAAAGTTGCGGGCCAATACGCTGAACACGCCCGCGTTGCGATCCGCAACGTGCGTCGGGATGGTATGGACCAGATCAAAAAAGCCAAATCTGACGGCATGTCCGAAGATGACCAGAAATTCTGGGAATCCGAGGTTCAAGAGCTCACCGACAAGATGATCAAAGTTGTTGATGATGCGCTTGAAAACAAACAAGCTGAAATCATGCAGGTGTAAACCCAGTCATGGCTGAACAAAAACCGGTTGCGGGGTCTGGCCAGAGGTCAGGCCCGCGTCATGTTGCTATTATTATGGATGGCAATGGCCGCTGGGCGCAGGCGCGGGGGCGGCCCCGGTTATTTGGTCACCATGCGGGGGCCAAACGGGTGCGCGAGATCGTAGAGTGCTGCCCGGAACTGGGCATTAAGTATCTGACGATATTTGCCTTTTCAACCGAGAACTGGAAACGCACCCAGGTCGAAGTCACCGGCCTGATGAGCCTGTTTCGCCGCTATATTTCCAAAGAAATGAATGCGCTCGCCGCCAAAAACGTGCGGGTGCGGTTTATCGGTGATCGCGTGCGCCTTGATGCCAAGCTGATTGACCTGATGGACAAGCTTGAGCGCAAAACAGAAAATAACGACGGCACTCATCTGACCATCGCATTGAATTACGGCGGCCGTGATGAGGTGGCCCGTGCTACCAAACGTCTGGCTCAGGACGTGGCGGCTGGAAATCTGGACCCTGAAAAGGTCGATGAAGAGACGCTGCCGCGGTATCTGGATACCCATGTGTTGCCGGATCCCGATCTGGTGGTCCGCACCAGCGGCGAAGCGCGGATTTCCAATTTTCTGCTGTGGCAGTCTGCCTATGCAGAATATGAATTTATCGACACGCTCTGGCCTGATTTCTCCAAGGAAGAGCTTGCAAGTCTCTGTGCCAATTACGGCAGACGAGACCGGCGTTTTGGAGCAGTAAAAACATGAAGACCTCTTCCCGATGGGCAGATCTGCGGCCGCGGGTGATTTCTGCTGTGGTTATGGTGGCGTTGGCTGCGCTGGCAATTGGGAGCGGTGGACTGGTCTTTACGCTGTCGATTGCATTGATTTGTGCGGGTATTCTGTGGGAGCTCGCCGCGATGTTGTGGCCGGGGCAGGGCATGCGGGCGCTGCGGTTTGCAGTCGTTGGGGGCAGCGCCGTGTTTGCTGCTTCTTTCCTGCCGCTGCTTCTGGCGCTGCCGATCCTTTTGCTGCCCGCCGTGCTTGCCTATTTGGAAGATAAAAAGGTTGGAATACGGTTTGCACCCTTTGCGATCTGGGTCATGGTGGCAGGCTTTGGTTTTATCGGGCTGCGCAATAACTTGGGGCTCGACTGGTTGCTGTGGTTGGTTTCTGTGGTCGTGGCCTGTGATGTGGCAGGGTATTTTGCCGGTAAAACCATTGGTGGCCGCAAATTCTGGCCCCGTATCAGCCCCAAGAAAACCTGGTCCGGCACCTCTGCTGGGTGGGTGGCTGCGGCCTGTGTTGGCATTGCTTTCACCGGCACGCTTGGATTTGGGTTTGGTGGCGTGGTGTTTTCCGTCCTGGTGGCGATGGCCAGTCAGGCCGGTGACATTGCCGAAAGCGCTATGAAGCGGCGTTGCCAAGTCAAAGATTCCAGCGCCATGATCCCGGGTCACGGCGGTTTGTTTGACCGCTTTGATGGCATGTTGGGCGCAAGCGCCCTTTTCATGGTGTTTCTGGCGCTGCACAGCCTGTGAGCACAAGACTTTCTAAAGGGGTTTCACCTCATGGTGAGCAGGACCCAGATTGAGTTGCACAGCGTGGGCTGAACCATATCTTTCACCAGCAAGACTTAATTGCACCGTTCCTGCGCAACATTGCTGCGCTAGATTTGGAATTGCTTAAGAAAACCGGCCAGAAAATCAAAAACCAATCCCATCGGGTGCCGTTTCCATTTTCTTGCCGCAAAGATCGGCTTTACCAGCGCTATGTATTGCGGCTGCGGGCCACAGAGATGATATTTTGCGCCAAAACGTCTGATATCAGATCTTGAAAATGTGATGTATGCGAACCATCTCGCCACTAAGAGCCTGAGAGATGGTTTGTCAGAAATAGGAATGGGCCTTGGATATCGTCTCACTCTTGCCGCAGGTTGGCGGCTTTGCCTTTACCATCGTGACCTTTGTGGCAGTTCTGTCGGTGATCGTCGCCGTACATGAATATGGCCACTATATTGTGGGCCGCTGGTCGGGCATCCATGCAGATGTGTTCTCGCTTGGCTTTGGCCCGGTGCTGTGGAGCCGCGTGGACAAGCGGGGCACCCGCTGGCAGGTGGCGTTGCTGCCCTTTGGCGGCTATGTGAAATTTCGCGGCGATGCAAATGCGGCCTCTGGTAAAGACGAAGAGGCCATGACAGAGGCTGCGGATGATCCCGTGCGTCTGCGCTCAACCATGCATGGGGCGCCGCTCTGGGCGCGCGCCGCAACCGTTGCTGCGGGTCCGGTTTTCAACTTTGGTCTTTCTGCGATTATCTTTGCTGCGGCGATCTACACCGCAGGCACCGTGCGCGAACCGCTGACCGTGGGTGAGCTGGTGCCGCTGCCTGGCGTGCAAAATGAGCTGCGTGAAGGGGATGAAATCGTCGAAATCGCAGGCAATCCAATCCCCGATTTTGATGACGCTGACGCCTGGCGCACGTTTTCCGATGCCATTCCCGCCGCCGCGTCGCTGCCGTATGAAGTGCGCCGCGATGGCAAGCAGATCACAGTGAACGGCCCGGTGCTGTCACCTGCGCATGTGCGCTCGCTTGCGCCGCGCAGCGCGGCCGATGAGGCGGGCGTTAAGGCGGGAGATGTGATCACCGCTGTGGATGGCAAAAACATTTTTGCCTTTGATGAGCTGAAACAGATCGTTGAAGGCGGCGAAGGCAAGCCGCTGCTGCTAAACATCTGGCGCGACGGCCAAACTATCGAAATGGTGCTGGTGCCGCGCGCCACCGATGAGCCGCAGCCCGATGGCGGGTTTGCCACCCAATGGCGCATTGGTATTGCTGGCGGCATGGCCTTTGATTTCGAAACGGAGCCAACCGGCCTTGGCAGCTCTATCACTGGCGGGATCTCGCAGGTGGGTGCCGTGATCGAAATGTCGCTCTCTGGTTTGAAACATATGGTTACTGGCGCGATCAGCACCTGCAACCTGTCTGGCCCGATCAGCATCGCGGAAACCTCCAGCTCGGTTGCAAAACAGGGCGGAGAGAGCTTCCTGCGTTTTATTGCGGTGATCTCTACGGCTGTGGGCCTGTTGAACCTGTTCCCGGTGCCCGCGCTTGATGGCGGCCATCTGGTGTTTTACGCCTATGAGGCCGTATCCGGCCGCCCGCCAAGCGACCGCGCGTTGCAGTTCCTGATGAGCATCGGAATTACGCTGGTGCTGGGCATGATGATATTTGCGCTCAGCAATGATATCTTCTGCTGATAATGATCCGGGGCTGCCATTGGCGGCCCCTTTTCTTTTGGGGCAGGCTGTGACCCCCTTGCGTGGGCGGCAGCGGCGATCTGCTGGCCCTTTTGTCAGCTCAGCGGCCTGATTCTGGCCCGCGTGCTGCCCCAGTCTTGCCTCATTTCATGGCTACCTTTTGTTAACCGCTGCAATTGGGCAGTTGTGTGAAATTTGGCTGGGGGCCAAAATGGGGTCTGTAAATTTCAATCTGAACGGCGTTCACCTGCTGCTGCGTCTGAACGCTGACCGCCTGCTTTTTGTGGGTGCTATCGCGCTGTCTTTGGGCATGGCGTCGATGATGATCGGCTAGCTATCCACGTGGTCGCGGCACGCCGCGGCCGCAATCGTGGATTTTACGACGCTTAACCGACTCTTCTTCATGTTAATGTTTGGTTAGTTTTGACATCGGCTCTCAAACCCGATACGCACGTTTTAAAAGCAGCGAATAGCGGGTTAGAGAGATGGCAAGGGGTTTTTCTACAGGTACATCCTGTGGCGGTGGGCAAAAACGTTCCAAGATTTTGTTGCGCAATGTATCGGCGTTGACATTGGCGGTGGCCTTGGGGCTCTCCTCCATGCCGGATGTTGCGGGCGCGCAAAGTTTCCAATTCAACAACGTTCGGGTTGAAGGAAACCAGCGGATCCAGACGTCCACCATCGTGGCCTACACTGGCATCCAACAGGGCCGGGCGGTGAGCGCCGGTGAACTGAACGATGCCTATCAGCGCATTCTCGACAGTGGCGTATTTGAAACCGTTGAACTGGTGCCCAGCGGCAATACGCTGGTGATCAAAGTCACCGAGTTCCCCACAATCAGCCGCATCGCTTTTGAAGGCAACCGGCGCATCAAGGATGATGCGCTTGAAGCCATCGTCGAATCCGCGCCCCGCCGTGTCTTTAACCCCGAAGTGGCTGAGCGTGACGCAAACCTGATCGCTGAGCTCTACAGCGCCCGTGGCCGTATCGCTTCGCAGGTGAGCCCGCGTATCATTCGCCGCAACGACAACCGTGTTGATCTGGTATTTGAAATCGCTGAAGGCGACACCACCGAGGTGGAGCGCGTGTCATTTGTGGGCAACCGCAAATATTCTGACCGCCGTCTGCGCCGGGTGCTGGAAACCAAACAAGCGGGCTATCTGCGTGCCTTTATCAACAAAGACACGCTGGTTCAGGACCGTATCGAATTTGACAAACAGGTTCTGCGCGATTTCTACCAGTCGCGCGGCTATGTGGACTTCCGCGTCAACAGCGCCAATGCTGAACTGACCCCAGAGCGCGACGGCGTGTTCCTGGTGGTTGACGTGACCGAAGGCCAGCAGTTCCGCTTTGGTGACATCTCTGTCACCAGCGAAGTGCCCGAAGCTGACGCCGATCTGTTCCAGTCCAAGCTGAAACTGAAAACCGGCGGTGTCTACAACCCTGCGCTGGTCGACAGCGAAATGGTCAAGCTGGAGCGCCTCGCGGTGCGCCAGGGCATTGACTTCCTGCGAGTTGAACCGCGCATTCGTCGCAACGCTGAAGATCTGACCCTGGATCTGGAGTTTGCTCTGGTACGCGGTCCACGCGTGTTTGTGGAACGCATCGATATCGAAGGCAACACCACCACGCTTGACCGGGTGATCCGTCAACGTTTCCGCACCGCAGAGGGTGATCCCTATAACCCGCGCGAAATCCGTGAGACTGCGGAACGTATTCGTGCGCTTGGGTTCTTCTCTGAATCTGATGTAGATGTGCGCGAAGGCAGCAGCGAAGATCAGGTTATCGTTGATGTGGATGTGGTGGAACAACCCACCGGCTCCTTGTCCATCGGTGGCTCATTCTCTGCTGAAGATGGTATTGGTGTTGCTCTTGGTCTCAGCGAAAACAACTTCCTGGGTCGTGGTCAGCGTCTGAGCCTGAACGTCTCAACCGCCGAAGAAAACCAGTCCTACTCGCTTGGCTTTACTGAGCCGCACCTGTTGGGCCGTGAGCTGTCATTCAATCTTGATCTTGGCCTGAGCACCAGCGATTCAAGCTTTGCAGCCTATGATTCCGAGCGCATCTTCTTTAGCCCCTCGCTGACCTTCCGCGCCAACGAAGACAGCCGTTTGCAGATCCGCTACACGTGGGATTCTGATGAGCTGATCTCACGCGGAACCAATTCTGCTGGCGATCCGCTGGCTGGCCCGGTGATCAGTAATGAAATCGCGCAGGGCGAACGCACCGCTAGCTCGGTTGGGTTTACCTACACCTTTGACAGCCGAATCAACGAAATTGACCCAACCCGTACCTTCCTGTTTGAAGTGGGCGCGGATTATGCCGGTCTGGGTGGCGATTCCGAATACATCCGCAGCACCGCGCGGATCGTGGCGCAAAAACGCGTCTTCAACGAAGAAGTCACCCTGCGTGCAACCGTTGAAGCAGGCGCTTTCCAGTGGGAAGGCAGCGGCTCCAGCCGCACCATTGATCGCTTTGTGCTTGGCCCGGATCTGATCCGTGGTTTTGATCCCGGCGGGATCGGCCCTCGTGACCAGTCCACCACCGGTTCAACCACCTATGATGACTTCCTGGGCGGCAACTACTATGCGGTTGCGCGCTTTGACGCGGAATTCCCGCTGGGTCTGCCAGAGGAATTTGGCCTGCGCGGTGGCCTCTTCTATGACATCGGCAACCTCTGGGGGCTGGATAACACGGATCTTTCCGGTGCGGGCAACGTGGTTGGCCGTGGCGGCTCCTTCCGTCAGGTTGTGGGTTTCTCGCTCTTGTGGACCACCGGCATTGGCCCGCTGCGCTTCAACTTCTCCAAGGCGATCAAAGCCGAGGATTTCGACGAAGAGCGCAACTTTGACCTGACGCTGCAAGCCCGGTTCTAACGTGATCCACACAGTCTCTGTGTCTTTGAAATTCGCCCTCGGTGCCGCCCTGATTGGGGCGCTGCCGGGGGTATCTGCTTTTGCGCAAACAGCTGAACCGCAGCCTCATTTGGGCTTTGGTGGTGCATCCTTGCAAATGGGGGTGCCGCTCAGCGGGGTTCTGACCCTGCGCTCGGATGTCTTGTTCAACGAAAGCGCCTTTGGTCAGCGCATTGCGCGCGAAATTGACGCCGAAGGTGCGGTGCTAACGGCAGAGAACCGCCGGATCGAGGCAGAGCTGCGCGCCGAAGAGCAGGAGCTCACCCGTCGTCGCCCGGATATGGCGCCCGAAGATTTTCGCCGTCTTGCTGATGCCTTTGATGAAAAAGTGCAGCAAAATCGCCGCGCACAAGACACAAAACTCAGCGAAATCAATCAGATGAACGAAGACGCGCGGCGTGAATTTCTAACCGTGTCGCTGCCAGTGCTGCAGGAAATTATGCGCGAAGCAGGGGCAGGGGCGATCTTGGAGAAATCCAATGTATTCCTCAGCAGTGATGCCGCTGACATCACCCAGCTCGCCATTCAGCGGGTGGATGCCGTCCTTGGCGATGGCAGCACCAGCCGCAATCGCGAATAAATAAGACCAGCTCACGGCTTGCCCCCTTGGGGCAGCCTTGCTAGGCACATCTTAAGATAACAAAAAACCGCAGGAAACTGTTATGACGTCCGAACTCAAAAGCGCCGATATCCATCTGATCCAACGGATCTTGCCCCACCGCTACCCGTTTTTGCTGGTAGACAAAGTGGTTGATATCGATGGCTACAGCTCTGCGCGCGGCATCAAGAACGTCACCATGAATGAGCCGCACTTCCAGGGCCACTTCCCCGGAACCCCGATCATGCCCGGCGTCACCATCGTTGAAGCGATGGCGCAGACCTCTGGTGTTATGCTTGGTGTTGGCATGGATATGATCGACACTGAATTGTTGATCTATTTCATGAACATCGACAACTGTAAGTTCCGCCGCAAAGTGGTGCCCGGTGATGTGCTGGAAATGAATGTCACCACCACCCGCGGCAAACTTGGCGGTAAGATTTTTAAATTCCACGGTGTGGCCACCGTTGATGGTGAAATTGCGGCCGAGGCCGATTTCACCGCTATGGTTGACCGTCAGCAAGGGTAACTGCCATGTCCACAATCCATCCCAGCGCCATTATCGAGCCCGGTGCCAAAATCGGCGACGGTTGTGAAATCGGCCCCTTCTGTATTGTTGGCGCCGAGGTTGAGCTGGCCGACCGGGTTGTGCTGAAATCCCATGTGGTGGTGACCGGTGTCACCACCATTGGCGAAGAGACTGTAATCTTTCCCTTTTCCGTCATCGGTGAGATCCCGCAAGATCTGAAGTTCAAAGGTGAGAAATGCAGCACCAAGATCGGTGCGCGCAATCGCATCCGTGAACATGTCACCATCAATGCAGGCACCGAAGGTGGTGGTGGTGTCACCCAGATTGGCGACGACGGGCTGTTTATGGCCGGCTGCCACATTGCCCATGATGCGCAGGTTGGTGATCGGGTGATTGTGGTCAACTCTGCGGCAGTTGCAGGTCACTGCGTGCTCGAAGATGATGTAATCATTGGCGGGCTTTCTGGCATTCACCAATGGGTGCGTATTGGCCGTGGTGCTATTATCGGCGCGGTTACAATGGTCACCAATGATGTCATTCCTTACGGTCTTGTGCAGGCCCCACGTGGCGAACTTGACGGGCTCAACCTTGTTGGTTTGAAACGCCGTGGGGTGCAGCGCTCTGATATTACCGCGCTGCGGGCCGCGTTTCAGATGCTTGCGCAGGGTGAAGGCACCTTTCAAGAACGCGCACGTCGCATGGGCGACGAAACCGATAGCAAATATGTCGAAGAAATTGTTGCCTTCATCACTGGTGAAAGCGACCGTTCCTTCCTGACACCCGGCGGATAAAGGCGAAGTTATGATTGCACTGATAGCTGGACGCGGCGCTCTTCCACGCGAAATCGTTGCAAATTTGCCGGTGCGCCCGCTGGTTTGTGCAATGATGGGATCAGAGCCGGATCAGCTCCAACCGGATCTGGTGTTTCGCTTTGAACAGCTTGGCAGTTTCCTTGCTGAGCTGAAAAACCGTGGTGTATCTGAGATCTGTCTGGCGGGTGCCGTCAGCCGTCCCTCGGTTGACCCGGCCGCCATTGATGGCCCAACCCTGCCATTGGTGCCTGTCCTTCAGGCGGCTTTGGCGCAGGGGGATGATGGTGCTTTGCGTGCGATTATCGCGATCATGGAGGAGGCAGGCTTTGCCGTGCGTGCCGCCCATGACATCGCACCAGATCTACTGTTGGCCGAAGGGGTCTATACCAAGGTCCAGCCCGGTGAGCTTGATAAACCTGATGCAAAACGCGGCGCTGAGGTGGTGGCTGCAATGGCCGCCGCTGATGTGGGGCAGTCCTGCGCCGTGCGCAACCATCAAGCCATTGCAGTAGAAAGCATTTTTGGCACAGACTGGATGTTGCAAAGCCTGGTGGAACGGCCTGACGGGCAGGGCGGGCTATTGTTCAAAGCCCCAAAACCCGGCCAGGATCGTCGTGCTGATTTGCCCACCATTGGCCCTGATACGGTTGTTGCCGCAGCCGCGGCCAAGCTTTCAGGCATTGTGATTGAAGCCGACGGCGTGATTGTGCTCGACCGTGCTGAGGTCATTGCCAATTGTGATCGCCTTGGATTGTTTTTCTGGGTGCGCGCGGCGTGAGGGTCTTTATCCTCGCAGGGGAGCCATCGGGTGATCGTCTTGGCGGTGCCTTGATGGCGGGGCTGAAACAGCTGATGCCAGATGTGACCTTTGATGGGATCGGTGGCAGCCTGATGCAGGAACAGGGGCTGGTCTCCCGCTTCCCGATGGAAGAGCTCTCGGTGATGGGCATTGCCGAGGTGCTGCCCAAATATCGCCATCTGAAACGCCGCATCCGCGAAACCGCTGATGCGGTGATTGCATCGAAACCGGATGTAATGATCACCATCGACAGCCCGGATTTTTCCCTACGTGTTGCAAAGCTGGTCAAGGCAGGATCTGACGTGCGCACCGTGCATTATGTGGCACCCTCGGTCTGGGCCTGGCGTCCCAAGCGCGCGGAAAAGATGGCAAAATGCATCGATCAGGTGCTGGCGCTTTTACCGTTTGAGCCACCCTATATGGAAGCGGCCGGGATGGCCTGTGATTTTGTTGGCCACCCGGTGGTCAATGAACCTTTGGCGACAGATGCCGAAATCGCTGAGTTTCGCGCCGCCTACGGCCTGACAGATACCCCCTATATGATTGCACTGCCCGGATCGCGCAGGTCTGAGGTCAGCCGCCTTGCGCCGGTCTTTGGTGATGCGGTCAGGGATTTTGTTCTAAAACACCCTGATATGCGTGTGGTTGTGCCAGCCGCAGCGCCGGTTGTGCCGCTGGTACAGGAAAATCTGCAAAGCTGGCCTGACAATACAATGCTGCTGGATCCCACAAAGCTGGATGCTGACACCGCCAAGGCCCATAAACGCGCGGCCTTTGCTGGGGCTGATCTGGCGCTTGCGGCCTCTGGTACTGTGTCGCTGGAGCTGGCGCAGGCCCAGACGCCTATGGTGATTGCTTATAATTTCAACTGGCTCACCTGGCAGATCATGAAACGCATGGCGTTGATTGATACCGCCACTTTGGTGAACCTTGTGAGCGACACCCGCGTTGTGCCCGAATGCCTTGGCCCCGATTGCCAGCCACATCTGATTTCAGAAACGCTCAGCGCGGTGGCCGCCAACCCCAAGGCGCAGATTGACGCTATGGCGCTTACGATGCAGCGGCTGGGACAGGGCGGCGAAGCGCCGGGCCTGCGTGCCGCCAAAGCGGTGCTGGCCCGGCTGAAGAGCTGATCAGTGGCCGCGCCAGATCCAGCCACCGCCAAAGATGCGGCTGTCTTCATTGGCGTAGAACACACAGGCCTGACCCGGCGAAATTCCCGCTTCTGGTGTGAACAGCTCCACTTCGGCCTCGGTCTCTGAGATCGGGCGAATGATCGCTTCGCGTGGTGGCCGGGTGGAGCGGACCTTTACCTTCAGGTGCCACTCTTTGCGCGACATGAACGGCTCGTCTCCCAGCCAGTTGATTTCGCGCACAGGTACAGTGCGCGTGGCCAGCATCTCTTTTGGCCCAACAACCACGTGTTTCTTATCAACGTCGAGCTTCACCACATACAAAGGTTCACTCAACCCGCCGATGCCAAGACCGCGGCGCTGACCAACCGTGTAGTGGATCACACCGTTATGCGTGCCCAAAACCCGGCCATCCGCATGTACAATGTCACCAGGTTCCGCAGCACCTGGGCGCAGTTTTTCGATCACGCTGGCATAATCGCCATCGGGGACGAAACAGATGTCCTGGCTGTCAGGTTTATCGGCAACCGCCAGACCGTATTCCGCCGCCATCTCGCGGGTGGCATCTTTTGACGGCAGATGCCCCAGCGGGAAGCGCAGGAAGTTCAACTGATCTGGTGTGGTAGAAAACAGGAAGTAGCTTTGATCACGATTGGCATCTTCGGCACAATGCAGCTCGGGCCCGTTTGGTCCATCCTTGCGCTGAATGTAATGGCCGGTTGCCATGCAGTCTGCTTCAAGATCTTTGGCGGTTTCCAGCAGGTCTTTAAACTTCACCCGCTCATTGCAGCGAATGCAGGGAACCGGGGTTGCACCACCCAGATAGCTGTCAGCGAACTCATCAATCACCGCATCTTTAAAAATGTTCTCATAATCCAGAACGTAATGCGGGAAGCCGCGCTCTTCGGCAACGCGGCGCGCGTCGTGGATATCGATACCCGCGCAACACGCCCCTTTTTTCGCCAGCGCCGCACCATGATCATAAAGCTGCAGCGTGACGCCAACCACGTCAAAGCCCTTATCTGCAAGGTATGCCGCGACAACAGAACTATCCACGCCGCCCGACATGGCAACAACAACCCGCGTCTCGGATGGCGGTTTGGCAAAGCCAAGCAGGTTCACAGGGTGATCATTATCCAGCGCCATGTGGCGAATCCTTCGGGTCAAGAGTGGAGGCGTCGCAGAATATAGGAAAATCCTAAAGACTCTCAAGGGGCGTGGTTCATGTATCGTTAAACCAAAGCGGGGAACTTTGCTCTCGGATCAGAAATAACATGCTCCGAAGAAGGATAGGGTAATGTTTTTAAAGAAAGTTGATGGACCCCGCGCGGTAACTTTGCCCGATGGCACCATCATGACACGTGCGGACCTGCCGCCCGAGAAAACCCGTCGTTGGGTGGCCTCACGCAAGGCTGCTGTGGTGCGCGGCGTGCTTTATGGGCTGATTCCCCAATCCGAGGCCTTGCGTCTTTATGGGCTCAGCGAAGAGGAGTTTCGCAGCTGGGTTGCAGCCGTCGCCGACCATGGCGAAGAGGCGCTCAAGACCACACAGCTTAAAAAATTTCGAAATTCGTAGAAAAACACAGGTTTACACCGCCAATATAAGAATTAACAATTATGGTAACGCGGCATTAACCTTTTTCCATCACGGTTAACACAACCTGAGGGAAACAGAGTACAGGCGGAGACTTCCATATGCGCATTCTTTTGGTCGAGGACGATCCAACAACAGCAAAAAGCATCGAACTGATGCTCACCCACGCAAACCTCAACGTCTATTCGACGGACCTGGGGGAAGAGGGGATCGACCTGGCGAAACTCTATGACTACGATTTGATCCTGCTGGATCTGGGCCTTCCTGACATGAACGGCCACGAGGTGCTGCGCCAGTTGCGCATGGCGCGGATCGAAACCCCGATCCTGATCCTTTCCGGCGCGGATGATACTGAAAACAAAATCAAAGGTTTTGGTTTCGGCGCGGACGACTATCTCACAAAACCCTTCCATCGCGAAGAACTGGTGGCGCGTATTCACGCCATTATCCGCCGCTCCAAAGGGCATTCCCAATCCATCATCAAAACCGGCAAGATCTCGGTTAACTTGGACGCCAAAACCGTTGAGGTTGAAGGTAAAACCGTGCATCTGACCGGTAAGGAATATCAGATGCTGGAGCTGCTTTCCCTGCGCAAAGGCACCACGCTGACCAAGGAAATGTTCCTTAACCATCTCTATGGTGGCATGGATGAACCTGAACTGAAAATCATCGACGTATTCATCTGTAAGTTGCGTAAAAAACTCAGCAACGCGACGGGCGGCGACAATTACATCGAAACGGTCTGGGGCCGTGGCTATGTTTTGCGCGACCCGCAAGAGGATCAGATGGCGGGTGATACCCCAATGGCAGTTAGCGCCTGAAAGCCTGATGACGGCCAAGCCGCTCCTGCGGATTAGTAAAACGTAAATAAAAGCCCAGAGCTCGGCTCTGGGCTTTATATTTTCACTCGACCTCGGTTTCATTGCGCCCTACACCGGATGGTGAGAACGAAAAGGGATCACAGATGAACCAGACGATTGGAAATCTGTCGCCAGAAGAGGCAAAACAGCAATTTTTGCAGCTTCAAAGCCAGTTGGATGCGGCGGATCTGGCCTATCACCAAAATGATGCTCCGATCATGTCGGATGCAGACTATGATGGGCTGCGCCGCGAATTTGATGCCTTTTTGGCTGCGTTTCCCGCACTTGCTCCGTTGTCGACGCGGTCTGCACTGGTGGGCGCGCCGGTCAGTAGCGGCTTTGAAAAGGTCCAGCACGCGGTGCGAATGCTGTCGCTTGGCAATGCGTTTGAAGACGAAGACGTCAGTGATTTTGCCAAGGGCATTCGCAAATATCTTGGTCTCAGCACAGATGACGCGTTGCCGTTCACCGCAGAGCCCAAGATTGACGGGCTTTCGCTGTCGTTGCGCTATGAAAACGGTACGCTGATCCAGGCCGCCACCCGTGGGGATGGCGCTGAAGGTGAAAATGTCACCGCCAATGCGCGCACTATTGCTGATATTCCGCAACGTATTGAAAACGCACCCGAAGTATTGGAAGTGCGCGGCGAAGTCTATATGAGCCACGCAGCGTTCGAAGCCTTGAATGCGCGCCAGGCCGAGGCCGGTGACAAGATCTTTGCCAACCCACGAAATGCCGCTGCGGGCAGTTTGCGCCAGCTCGATGCCAGTATCACCAAGGCACGCCCTTTGCGTTTCTTCGCCTATGCCTGGGGGGAATTGTCGGAGCCTCTGGCAGAAACGCAATTTGATGCGATCAAAAGATTTTCGGACTTTGGCTTTCAGACCAACCCGCTGACCCAACTTTGCGACACGCCAGAGGCGCTGATCAGCCACTATAAATCGATTGAAGCGCAGCGTGCGACGCTAGGCTATGACATCGACGGCGTTGTCTACAAGGTTAACGATCTGGCGCTGCAGGCCCGCCTTGGCTTTCGTGCCACCACGCCGCGTTGGGCGATTGCCCATAAATTCCCGGCCGAGCTCGCCTGGACCCGGCTTGAAGCGATCGACATTCAGGTTGGCCGCACCGGCGCGCTCAGCCCGGTTGCGCGGCTGACACCGGTGACCGTTGGTGGTGTGGTTGTCTCCAATGCGACGCTTCACAACGAAGACTATATTGCGGGGCGCGATTCCAAAGGTGGCACCATCCGTGATGGCAAAGACATCCGTATCGGCGACTGGGTGCAGATCTATCGCGCCGGTGATGTGATCCCCAAAGTGGCGGATGTCGACCTGAATAAGCGGCTGGAAGATGCTGTAAAATATGTATTTCCTGAGATTTGCCCTGAATGTGGTAGCCCGGCCATCCGCGAAGAAGGCGATTCTGTGCGCCGTTGCTCAGGCGGCATGATCTGTCCCGCGCAGGCAGTTGAAAAGCTGAAACATTTTGTCTCCCGCGCGGCCTTTGACATCGAAGGGCTTGGCAACAAGCAGGTTGAACAGTTTCACGGCGATTGTTGGATTAAAGAGCCCGCGGATATCTTTGACCTGCAATCAAAATACGGCACTGGGCTGCAGCAGCTCAAAAACAAGGATGGCTGGGGAGAGAAATCCGCAGAAAACCTCTTTGCCGCGATTGAGCAAAAGCGCATAATCCCTTTGCGTCGCTTCATTTTCTCGCTTGGTATTCGTCATGTTGGTGAGGTTGCGGCCAAAGATCTGGCAGCGCACTACGGCGATTGGTCTGCACTGACGGCTGCGCTGGATCTGGCGCGCCCGGCCGCGCTTGCCCATCGTGCTGCCGACAAGGCCGAAGAAGAAGAACGCGCCGCGGCGCAATCCGAAGGTCGCCGCCCGAAGATCAGCGATAACCGGGCCAAAGCGATCAGAGCCTGCGCTGTCGCCAACGAGGCCACCGCCGCCTGGGAAGAGCTGATCAACACCGATGGCATTGGCCCGGTGTTGGGGCTGTCGCTTTCGGATGCGTTGTCCATTCCGGATGAGCGCGCGGCGATTGACCGTCTTGTTGCCCAGTTGCAGATCGAAGCAATGGCCAAACTTGTCACCAGCGACAGCCCGGTTGCGGGCAAAACCGTGGTCTTTACCGGCACGTTGGAGAAAATGACCCGCGCTGAGGCCAAGGCACGTGCCGAAAGTCTGGGGGCCAAGGTCTCTGGTTCGGTGTCAAAAAAAACCGATATTCTGGTTGCGGGCCCCGGCGCGGGATCCAAGGCCAAAAAGGCCGCAGATCTGGGCATTCTGACCATGGACGAAGACGGCTGGCTGGAGCTGATTGAACAGGCATGAGCGGGCGTCCGGAGATCCTGTTTCCCTTGTTTGCTGGGGTCGAAACCTTAACCGGGATCGGCCCCAAAATCGCGCAAAACATGGCGCAATCTGATATAGAAACGCCGCGTGACCTACTGTATTCACTACCTTATTCCCTAGTGAATCGGCAACGACGCGAAACAATTCAAGGGCTTGAATTTCCAACGGTTGCCACGGTTGAGATTGAAGTGCTGCGCCACCAACCTGCGCGCAATCGCAGCGGAGCGTATCGCGTTTTGGTGCGTGACGCAGAAGTGGAATTCCAGTTGGTGTTTTTCCACGGCCGCAGTCGCTACCTTGAGGCGCAGCTGCCGGTGGGTGCGCGGCGTTTGGTGTCCGGCAAGCTTGAGCTGTTTGATGGCAGTGCCCAGATGGTTCACCCCGATCACATGGTGGCGGCGGCTGAGGCAGATCAGATCCCCGCGTTTGAACCGGTTTACCACCTGTCGCAGGGGCTGACGCAGAAAACAATGTTCAAGGCGACCCGCTCCGCTTTGCAGAAAATCCCAGATCCTAGCGAGTGGATTGACCCGTCTTTGCAAAAAGACAAAGCCTGGCCCGATTGGGCCACAGCATTGCGTTTGGCCCATGCGCCGGAAAGTTTGGATGCGGTCAGCAGCAGTGATCCGGCCCGCAGTCGTTTAGCCTATGATGAACTCTTGGCGCATCAGTTGACGCTGGCCCTTGCACGTCAGATTGAGCGCAAACAACCCGGTATCCCAACGCGTGCAAGCGGCGCATTGCAGCGCAAGGTTCTCGCGGATCTGCCGTACCGACCCACCAATGCGCAGGCGCGTTCCATTGATGAAATCAGCACGGATATGGCCGCGCCGCACCGGATGAACCGCTTGCTGCAGGGTGATGTTGGGTCCGGTAAAACTTTGGTTGCTTTCATGTCCTTACTGGTTGCAGTTGAAGCAGGTGGGCAGGGTGTTTTGATGGCCCCAACCGAAATTCTGGCCCGTCAGCACATGGAGGGGCTGCAGCCCCTGGCCGAAAGCGCAGGCGTGGTGATTGAACTGCTCACCGGGCGCGACAAGGGCAAGGAACGACAGGCCAAATTGGCGGCCTTGCTGCGGGGTGATATTCATATTCTGGTTGGGACGCATGCGGTGTTTCAGGCTGATGTAGTGTTTGCTGATCTGCGCATTGCCATCGTTGATGAACAGCACCGTTTTGGCGTGCGTCAACGGCTGGAGTTGGCGGAAAAGGGCAAGGGTGCGGATGTTTTGGTGATGACGGCCACGCCGATCCCGCGTTCGCTGGCACTGGCGCAATATGGCGATATGGATGTTTCGGTGCTGGATGAAAAACCACCGGGGCGCAAGCCGATCAAAACCGCAGTGATGAGCACGGAACGCATGGCCGAGGTGGTGAACCATCTGCGCCGCGCGGTGGACGAGGGGCGGCAATGTTACTGGGTGTGCCCGCTGGTGGAAGAATCCGAGCTGGTGGATCTGGTTGCCGCTGAAGAGCGGTTCAAACATCTGCGCGCTGAGCTGGGGGATATCGTTGGGCTGGTGCACGGTCAGATGGCCAATGACGCCAAAGACACCGCCATGGCCGATTTTCAGGCAGGCAAAACCAAGGTTCTGGTGGCCACCACTGTGATCGAGGTAGGGGTCAACGTGCCCAACGCCACCATTATGGTGATTGAACGCGCCGAAACCTTTGGTCTGGCGCAGCTGCACCAGCTGCGGGGGCGGGTGGGGCGCGGCTCTGCCCAATCCAACTGTCTGTTGATGTATCAGGCGCCGCTCAGCGACAATGGCCAAAAGCGGCTTGAGGTTTTGCGCGAAAGCGAGGACGGCTTCCGTATTTCCGAAACTGACCTGCAAATGCGCGGGGCAGGCGATATGATCGGAACGGCGCAATCCGGCCTGCCGCGGTTTCAGATCGCTGATCTAGAGCGCCAGTCAGATCTGATGGCGATCGCGCAAAGTGATGCGCGTGCCTTGCTAAATCAGGATCCAAGCCTGCAATCAGAGCGTGGCCGCGCCGCACGGGTGCTGCTGTGGCTGATGAAACAGGATCAGGCAATCAGGCTGATTTCGGTCGGCTGATCTCCTTGTTCTTGAGATGTTCCAAAAAATTCTGCGCAATGTTCTCATAAAGTTCTTTACACGACTCGCTTCACATGAGAACAAAGTAGCAACAAAAGCGTCACAGAACGCAGACACCCTGACTGGAGGCCTGAAATATGATCGCGCAGCTCAAACAAACTGTTGAGAATACACAAGGAACCCTGCTGCAAGACGCCATTGGCGCGGCGGCGCTAGTGGTGATGCTGGTGGCGGCGCTGCATCTGCCCGGTCTGATTTAAACCCGTATTGAGAACATTTCGTGAATATCTGAGATTGCGTCCCATTTCGCAGCGCCTGTTCCTGTCCCGAACGGTAAAACGCGAGCCTGCCGCGCGCGTCCCGGCTTTATAGCCATCGCACTGCAAAAGTCCCGTTGGTGACGCACACCTGGCCGCCGCATCTTTATGCGGCGGTCTTTTTATGTGCTCTTAACTGCAGCCCGCCGTTCATTTGGCGCAAAACACCAGGTCTGCGCAGATCCATTGGATCTGGCAGCTGTTCATTGGTCTATTGGATGAATTGTTGCGGATCTGTGCTGGAAATCGGATGATTTCAGACGTTGGCGTGGATCTGGGCCAGCGCCTCAAGACTGGCATCCAGCGCCAGAAGGATCGAGGCATGGCGGTTCTGGAATTCTCGCGCAGGGATCAGCACCTCATAGCCGTCAAATGGCGCATCCGGCACGGGGCCGTCTTCGCGCAGCATCGCCTTCAGCTGATCACGCGCCACCTGCAGCTCTGCCGGGCTGCGGCCCACAACAACATGGCCCAGCACTGCCGCAGAGGCCTGACCCAGCGCGCAGGCTTTCACGTCCTGGCCAAAGGCGCTGATCTTGCCGTCTTCCAGTTTCAGATCCACAGTCACGGTAGATCCACACATGGGTGAGCGTTTCTTGGCGCTGGCATCGGGTGCATCAAGACGCTCCAGATGCGGAATATCCGCCGCCAGTTCGAGGATCTTTTGCGAGTAGAGTTTGATCAGATCTGTTTCGCGCGTCATATGTCTCTTTCGCCTTGGAGGGCTTTTCCTGTGCCTTGGTTTGCCTTACATAGGGTGCCAACACCCAGATGCAAAAGGTTTTTACCATGTCATTTGACCCCACCACATTGCGCTATAATGAGGCAGGCCTGATCCCCTGTATTGCACAGGATGAAACCAGTGGCGAGATCCTGATGATGGCTTGGATGAATGTGGAAAGCGTACAAAAGACGCTGGACACCCGCAAAGTGACCTATTGGTCGCGGTCACGGCAAAGCTTTTGGATCAAAGGGGAAAGCTCCGGCCATACGCAGGAGTTGGTTGATTTGCGTCTTGATTGTGATCGTGACTGCCTATTGGCGGTGGTGCGCCAGGAAGGCCCTGCATGCCACACCAATCGCCGTAGCTGTTTTTACACCGCCGTGCGCGATGGTGAAGAACATGAACTTATGACACCTATGGTCATGTAAACGCTGGAAATAAATTTTTAAGGGCCCTTTGGGCCCTGCCTCCGGCGGGAGTATTTTTAAAAAGGTGAAAGGCGCGGTGCTTTAGTTCAAGCCTACAAGCGCGCGGATGTCTTTGGGGCTGGCGCCATCTTCGCGGTATTTCGCAATGGCGCGCGCATCGTCACGTTTGGCCAATCGCTTGCCCTGATCGTCGCGGATCAGTTCATGGTGGTAATATCGCGGCGTAGGAAGATTGAGCAGCTTTTGCAGCAGCACATGGATCTGGGTGGCCTCAAACAGATCTTCGCCGCGGCTGACCTGGGTAATGCCCTGGTCTGCGTCATCCACCACCACCGACAGATGGTAGGAGCTGCCCATATTGCGCCGCACCAGAATGAAATCACCAACCCCATCGATAAGAGACTGATCCAACAATTCATGGCGGCCGTGAAAGCAGGGACCGTCCTCATTAAACGCCGCAGAACCAATCTGTTGCAGAGCTTTTTCAACGTTTAGCCGGATCACATCACCCTCTTTTTTGCTGTCCATGCTGCGATGACGGCAGGTGCCGGGATAGATGCGCCCATCGGGGCCAAACTGTGGCACGCCTTCCTGTGGTGCAGCCGCAGCGGCTTCGATATCCGCGCGTTTGCATGAGCAAGGGTAGGTAAGCCCCTGTTTTGACAACTCATCCAGCGCCTGTTGGTAGCGCGTTAACCGGTCAGACTGGCGCAGAACCGGTGTGGGCCAGCTGAGCCCCAGCCAGGCAAGATCTTGATAGATCTGCGTTTCCCAATGGTCGCGGGCGCGGGATTGATCAATGTCTTCAATGCGCAGCAAAAACAGCCCGTTAGACTCTGATGCGAGGCGCTGCGTCAGCAGTGCAGAATAGGCATGACCTAGATGCAGCGGTCCCGTAGGAGACGGAGCAAAACGCAGGCGCGGGGTCATGTCATCCTGGCTCATGCGATCAGGCAAATTGGGTGAGCCAGCCGCTCCAGGCTTCTTTCGCCCGATCTGTATAGGCTTTGTAGCGATCCTTGCGGCCGCGACGTCCACCTTTTAGGCCTTCGACCGGACGGAACAGGCCAAAGTTCACATTCATCGGCTGGAAGGTTTTGGCCTCAGCGCCGCCAGTAATATGGTGGATCAGTGCGCCCATGGCGCTGTCTTGTGGCACCTCTGTCAGATCTTGGCCCAGAATTTCCGCCGCGGCCATCCGCCCCGCCAGCAATCCCATTGCCGCGCTTTCCACATAGCCTTCAACCCCGGTGATCTGGCCTGCAAAGCGGATGTTTGGTTTTGATTTCAGCCGCATCTGCGTATCAAGCAGCGTGGGGGAATTGAGGAAGGTGTTGCGGTGAATGCCGCCGAGGCGGGCAAAACGCGCATTCTCCAATCCTGGAATCATTTTGAAAACATCTGCTTGCGCGCCGTACTTCATCTTTGTCTGAAAGCCGACAATATTAAACAGCGTCCCCAGCGCATTGTCACGGCGTAGCTGCACCACCGCATAGGGTTTATCGTCTGGCGCATGTGGGTTGGTCAGGCCAACCGGCTTCATCGGGCCATGGCGCAGGGTTTCACGGCCACGTTCCGCCATCACTTCAATCGGCAGGCAGCCATCAAAATAGCCCGCGGTTTCACCTTCGTGAAACTCGGTCTTATCCGCGGCCAAAAGCGCGTCGATAAAGGCTTCGTGCTGATCCTTTGTCATGGGACAATTCAGATAAGCGGTGCGCTCTTCCTCGGTCTCACCCTTGTCGTAGCGCGATTGCATCCAGGCTTTCGACATATCGATGCTCTCGGCATAGACAATCGGCGCGATGGCATCAAAAAACGCCAGCGCCTCGGCGCCGGTTTCGCGCTGGATCGCCGCGCCCAGATCCGGCGAAGTCAATGGCCCGGTGGCAAAGATCCACTGGCCCTCATCGGGCAGCTCTGTCACTTCTTCATATGAGACGCTGACATTGGGCAGCGCTTTCAGCTTAGCGGTGATGCTTTCAGCAAAGGGATCACGATCCACCGCCAGCGCGCCACCCGCGGGCAGACGATGTTCACCTGCGGTGGTCATGATCAGCCCATCCGCCTTGCGCATTTCCCAATGCAAAAGACCCACCGCGTTTTGTTCATCATCGTCCGAGCGGAAGGAGTTGGAACAAACCATTTCCCCCAGGTTCCCGGTTTGATGGGCAAAGGTTTCCACCTTGGGCCGCATTTCATGCAGCACCACGTTTACGCCCATGTTTGCCGCCTGCCAGGCTGCTTCGGATCCGGCCATGCCGCCGCCAACGATATGAAGTATCTGTGTCATGAGCTGCCAAATAGGGCAGCCATGGGGTTAACGCAACGGGGCGCGGTGCAAATGCGGCAATTTCCTGACGTTTGGGACGTGGTTCTGAAATATGCGCCATTTTGCACATATGTATATGTCCCGCGCCAAGCGGAACAGTTTACATGCAATTTTGCGGGGATTTTGGGGCTGCAACTGTGGGTATTTGTAACCCGGGGTGAGAGACCCGGTTGGAGAGACCTTCCACAGTTGCAGCCCAAATCGATAAAGGTGTTAGCCTTGCCCGATCTTTGCCATGATGTTGCCCAAATTGAAAGGCTCACCTTGGAAACAATATGTGCGCAATGGTAAACAAAGACTAAAATTTTCAGAAAATCTGCAAACCTGCGGCCGCAAACGTGATTTACCCAGTCTTTAACGCCCGCGTGGGACTTCGCGCACCGTGATGTCGTCGCTTTCAAAATAGGTTTTGATCACATCAATCGCTGCGTGTGGATTGGTGTTGCCGCACATAAATACGTCAAATGCGGCAAACCCCTGTTCGGGCCAGGTGTGGGCTGAAATATGGCTTTCCGCCAAAAGCGCAACGCCCGTCACCCCGTGGGGGGCAAAACGATGGGTATGACAGCGGATCAGCGTGGCACCGCAGGCCTCTACAATGGCGTGAAAGGCCGCTTCAATCCGCGCCGTGTCATCAAGGTGGCTGCCATTATACAGATCAATAAGCAGATGTAGCCCATTGGTGTGGTGATGCGGCGCGGCGGTGTTAAGGGTCATTGGGGTCTAATCTATCATCAGCTGAAACACGCAATTCCAAAGGTCTTGCGCATACAGCACATATGAAATCCAGCCTGAAATAAAAAGAGGCCGGACAAAGCCGGCCTTGAGTGGTTCTGGTCCCGGGGATCAGGGGAGCCAGAACGGAAGAGTGCTTTCGCGCCGTGCGTCATCACGGCTGATACCAATGTCCTTAAGCATGTGATCATCCAGCTCGGCCAGATGTTGGCGCGTACGGCGGCGTTGGCTCCATTTTGTCATCAACACAGCAACCGCCAGCGCCAGCTGCGCAGGCATCGGCAAAGGTGCGCTGGCAGAGAGAAAGGCGATATGAGGGTGGGGCTGAGTAGCATGTGACATGGTGAACCTCGCTTTGTATCGTGATGATCTTGAATGTTATGGGTCTTGTATCGTTACGATCCGTGTCATTGTTTCGTATTGTCAGGACTTGTTTCGTGTATTCCGGTACAATATGAATGACTCGAATGTCCAAAGAAGGATTGTCATGAGTACAATATGGGGCGCTGACCTTGGCAAGAAATCCGGACCCAAATACCGACGGGTTGCGGAAACGATCCGAGGGGCTGTGGAAAGCGGTGCGCTAAGCGTGGGCACCAAATTGCCGCCAGTGCGGGAACTGGCCTATCAGCTGGCGATCACGCCGGGCACGGTGGCGCGCGCCTATACTGTTCTCACCGATGAAGGGATCCTGGTGGCCGAAGTTGGGCGCGGAACCTTTGTTGCGGAAAAGAAAACATCGATACAAGATGACGTCTGGTCCCGCCAGCTGCACCTAAAAGAAGAGAAAAATCCCAATCATGTCAGTCTGTTCAGTCCTCGTATCGCCGATATGGGGCAGGTGGCTGCAATCCGTGAAGCCCTGCGCAAAGTTGCGGAAAGCGACCCCAATAAGCTGCTGAACTACCCGACCCGCGATGCCTATCTTCCGGTGCGTCATGCGGCGGCAAAATGGCTGTCGAACTCTCCCATTGGCCCGGTGGATGAAAACGATGTGGTGCTGACCCACGGCGGCCAAAACGGGTTGATGATCACCATGCAGGCCTGTTTGCGTGGCCCGCACCCGGTGGTTCTGGTGGAAGATCTCGCCTATGCGGGCTTTCGCCGTGCGGCAGAAATGTTACGAGCCAATGTGGTTGGTGTGGCGATGGATGAACATGGGCTGCGCCCAGACCTGCTGGAACTGATGATCCGCAAGACCGGAGCGACTGTTCTTTGTACCAGCCCCGAGGTGCACAATCCCACCGCATTGTTCACCCCATTGGAACGGCGTCTCGAAATTGTAGAGGTGGCACGTCGACACAATCTGCAGATCATCGAAGATGATTGTTACCGTCTTGGCGAAGCCCAGGCGCCCAGTTACCGTTCATTGGCGCCGGAACTGGCCTGGCATGTGTCGTCAATTTCCAAGCTGCTGACCCCGGCCTTGCGCATTGGGTTTGTGGTTGCCTCACAAGGTGGCGCAACTGCGCTGCGCCGGGCTGCAGAATACAGCTATTTTGGCCTGGCTCAGCACAGCGCCGAACTGGTGCGCATCTTGCTCGAAGATCCGCGGATGCCGAAACTAATGGATGATGTGCGCGGAGAAATGGCGCGATATGTGCGGGCTGCGGTCAATGCGCTTGGCGGGTTTGACATCACCTGGAGCCCGGATGTGCCCTTTATCTGGCTCAGCCTGCCGGGGGGATGGCGGGCTGGCTCGTTCACCCGCGCCGCCGAAGCAGAAGGCATCCAGATCCGTTCCGCTGATGAATTTGCCCTGCGCGATGGCCGCGCGCCCCACGCAGTGCGCATTGCGGTGAACGCACATGTATCGATCAAGAAATTCGAAGAGGCCATGCTGCGCCTGCGTGCGCTCTTGGACAATCCACCAGAGCAAATCAGCGGCTGATTTATTCCGCCAGTTTATTCAGCCTGCGCTCCGGTCTCTGTCTCATCCGCCTGCAGGGCCATCTGCTGCAACATCACTGGCGGGATCGAATAGACCCAGATGTCGCGCTTTACTGCCAGACCCGCGGTCAGCGCCGACACCAGCAGCCCGCTTGGCGTTGGGGCGCCAAACACCGGCGTGTTGGGAATAGGGGTGATCTGCACGCCGCCTGCAAGCACGGCATCCGCCCCATGGGGGGCTTCGCATTTCACCGTGCCCCGGGTGGGGCGCGCGGTGAATTTTGGCAACGCCAGCGTGCGGGGGGTGGTGAAGCTCAGGTAGAATTCACCAGTTTCAATGATGCATTTTGCGCCCGCAATCTCTTCGCGCAGCTCAGAGGGGCGGGGGCTGCCGACCACTGTATCGGGCTTTGCACGGGGCACATAGCTGCGCACGGTGATTTCCTGAAATCCGGTAATGCGCTTGTTGTTGATGCCGGGGTTTTTGATTGCAACCGTTTCCGGCGCTTCGCCAGTGCCATCTACCGCCGTGCACCCTGCCACAGCCGTTAGAAATAAAACTGTAGCAATACTGGGCCGGATCACAACGCTTCTCCATCAATTGGCCTTTCTGTTAACTGTGCACTTGGCGCGCGGCAAGCCTGAACTGCGCCCATGCAGCCCAGCAGCCGTAAAAACGCCGATTTGTGATGCTATCCGGCAAAATAACATGGGGTATTTTGATACCTATTTTATAAGTGATTGATTTTGCGCCATTAAAATAGATTTGTGCATATTGACCGCTGCCAGCGAAGCGCTTAAACCCCCTCCAGCGAATACGGATGCGCACACATCGTGCCATTCTCACGACAAACAGGATTGACCTGATATGAAAACCTTCTCTGCTACTCCAGCAGACATCGACAAGAAGTGGATCATCATCGACGCCGAAGGCGTGGTGCTGGGCCGTCTTGCCTCGATTGTCGCCATGCGCCTGCGTGGCAAGCACAAGCCGTCCTTCACTCCGAACATGGATATGGGCGACAATGTGATCGTGATCAACGCCGACAAAATCCAAATGACCGGCAAGAAGCGCGACGAAAAGTTCTACTGGCACACCGGTCACCCCGGCGGCATCAAATCCCGTACCAAGCAAGAGATCCTTGAAGGTGCGCACCCTGAGCGCGTGGTCTACCAGGCCGTTAAGCGCATGCTGCCAGGCAACCGCCTGTCCCGCAAGCAGATGACCAACCTGCGCATCTATGCCGGCACCGAGCACGGCCACGACGCACAGAGCCCCGAAGTTCTGGACGTTAAGTCCATGAACAAGAAAAACACCCGGAGCTAATATCAATGGCTGATCAGATCACTACTCTCGAAGAGCTGAGCGCCGTTGCAGGCGTTGAATCCCCCGCCGCAGAAGAGCTCACCCCGCGTGAGCCCGTCCGTGACGAGCTGGGCCGTTCCTATGCCACTGGTAAGCGTAAAGACGCTGTTGCCCGCGTTTGGATCAAGCCGGGTTCCGGCAAGGTCGAAGTCAACGGCAAAGAGCTGAACAAATACTTCGCCCGTCCGGTTCTGCAGATGATTCTGCGCCAGCCGTTCCAGGTTGCCGGTGTTGAAGACCAGTTCGACGTATACGCCACCGTAAAAGGCGGCGGTCTGTCCGGTCAGGCCGGTGCGGTTAAGCACGGTATCTCCAAAGCGCTGCAGCTTTATGATCCCTCCCTGCGTGGCGCCCTCAAGGCTGCTGGCTTCCTGACCCGCGACTCGCGTGTTGTTGAACGTAAGAAATTCGGCCGCCGCAAAGCGCGTCGTTCCTTCCAGTTCTCCAAGCGTTAATCGCTCGCAGACTTGCAAAGATTTTCGAAAGGGCTCGCTCAGGCGGGCCCTTTTGGTTTGTGGATACATCCACCGTCGTCACGACTATCATATGGTCAATACCCAAAGCCTTGGATCCCGCGTATAGTTGATGCCATTCAGCTGTGTGGTGGGGTTCAATGTCCAAAAGCCTCTATGATAAATACGGCGGCTTCAAAACGGTCAGCCGGGTGGTGATCACCTTCTACGAGCTGGTGCTCGATTCTGACGTTGTGGGCCATCATTTCGATGACATCGATATGGGCCGCCTGATCGATCATCAGACCAAATTCATGTCCTCGCTTCTGGGCGGGCCGGTCTCCTTTGGGGATGAACGGCTCAGGACGGTGCATCGCGGTCTCATCATTACCCATGCAGAATTTGACGAGATTATCACCCTGCTTTCTGAGGCATTACAGATGCATGGCATGGAGCAGGGTGACATTAATATGGTGCGCCAAGCCATTGAAACAAAACGCGGGGTTATCGTCGCCCGCGAGCCATCATGAGCATTGCTGCCATCAATGAACAGTTGCTGCGCGCCATTGGGGTTGGGGTGGCGCTGGTGCGGGCGGATGATCTTAGTTTTGTGTTTCACAATCAGCCTTTTGCGGAATGGTTCGGTAGTCCCGACAAAAATGCAAAGCTCACCGATGTGATGGAGACATTACAGATGGGCGATCTCAGCGCGCTGACCACCGATGGGCTGCGCTTTTCGTCCGAGTTGCAGATCAAACGCAAACGCCGCACCCTGGTGTTTGCGGTTAATATTTCGCTGACCACGGAAACCGGAACGCCGCTTTTGGTGGTGGAATGCCAGAATATCACCCGCATTCGCGAACTCGAAAGCATGATCGACAGCTATTCCACCATGGTGGAGCGCAACACCCGCGAGCTTGCGCGCGAAAAGGAACGCGCCGAACGGTTGCTGCTCAATCTGATGCCGCGCAGCGTCTATGAGGAATTCAAAACCTTTGGCGTGGTCACCCCGCAACTTTATCCGCAGGTCTCGGTGGTGATGCTCGATTTTGTCAATTTCACTGATTTTGCCTCCAAAACGGATCCAACCGTCACCCTTGGTGAGCTCAACGATATTTTCACAGCCTTTGACCGCATCGTTGAACAATTTGGCTGCGAGCGGATCAAAACCATTGGTGATGCCTATCTGGCGGTCTCGGGCATGCCGGAACCCAACCCCGATCACACCAGCGCCGTGGCCCATTGCGCCACCCGGTTTCTGCGCTATCTGGAGCGGCGTAATCAAAGCCACCCGCACACCTGGCAGGCGCGGGTGGGGCTGGGGTATGGCGCGGTGGTTGGCTCGGTCGTGGGGGTGCAGAAATATGTCTATGACGTTTTTGGCCCAGCGGTGAACCTGGCGGCGCGGCTACAGGTGCAGGCCGAACCCATGACCATTGTCGCCCCCGCCGCCATGCAGCAGAGGCTGGAGGAAGAGTTTCACATCACCCCGCTGGGGCGCGAAACGCTGAAAGGCATTGGTGAGGTTGATATGGTACAAGTGGTACAATCGCTAGAGGACAATCACCAAAAACACGGGCTGCCGGTGTAATATGATACAATCGGGCAGGGTGGTCTATTGATCCGGCTCAATCAATCCCAGACCGCGCAGATAGATCCCGATCCCACTTTCCAGCAGGTCTTCGGGCGCAAACGGCGCGGCTGTGCCCGGTGCGTTGCGGGCAAACAGCTCCACCACCCCGTGGCTCATCGCCATGATATGGGCCGAAAACATCGAGGCAGGCGGGCGTTTATCGGCTGGGATGTGCTGGCTTAATGCATCTGCGGCCTGTTCCAGGATGCCACGCGCCCGCGCTGCAGCTTCGGCCAGATCCGGGGTGCGATTGACAGAAATCCCACTTTCAAACATCGCAATATAATGGCCCGGATGTTTGCGCGCAAAAGCCAGATAGGCGCGCCCGGTTGCTTCAAAGGCGGCAAGCGCAGAAGGCTGGTATTTCTCCGAGGCATGTTGCAGCAAATCTGCAAACATAACAAAGCCTTGGCGCGCAGCTTCGGCAATCAGATCTTCGCGACCCTCAAAATGGCGATAGACCGCAGCCGGGGTGACCCCCGCCTGTTTCGCCGCCTCTGACAGGGTAAAACCCGTGGGGCCTTTTACCTCAATCAGGCGCAGCGCTGCCTCAACCAGGGCCTGGCGCAGATTGCCGTGATGATAGCCGCGTTTAGACATCAAGCATATCCGGCCCGCCACAAATCAATTCATCGCAAAAGGCAATCGCGGCCTCGTCTTTGTTGTCATAGTCCACCGCGCTGAGAACGGTGGAAATCGCTGCCAGTCGCGCGCGGCGTTTGTCATCTGATCGAACCACCGTCCAGGGCGCCGCCAGTGAATGGCTGCGATCCAATGTTTCGCGAATGGCAGCGCTATAGTCATCCCAAAGCGCCAGCCCGTTTACATCGACCGGGCTCAGCTTCCATTGTTTCAACGGGTCGCTTTCACGCGCCAGAAACCGGCGCAATTGTTCCGCACGCCCCACATTGAGCCAGAATTTAAACAGTACAATCCCATCATCCACCAGTGCCTCTTCAAAGCCGCGCACCTGATGGAAGAAGCGTTCGCGCTCGAGATCGGTACAAAAGCCAAACACTTTTTCCACCACACCGCGATTGTACCAGCTGCGATCAAAGAATGTGATCTCTCCGGCTGCGGGCAGATGGGCAATGTAGCGCTGAAAATACCACTGGGTCTTTTCCGCATCCGTGGGTTTGGGCAGCGCCACCACCCGCGCGCCCCGTGGGTTCAGGTTTTCGCGAAACCGCTTGATTGTACCGCCTTTGCCAGCAGCGTCGCGGCCTTCAAACACAATCGCCACCCGTTTGCCGCGCGCTTTGACCGAGGCCTGCAGTTTCACAAGTTCGACCTGCAACGCGTCAATGGCGCGCTCATAGTCCTTGCGCGCCATGCGTTCGCCGTAAGGGTAGCTGGGGTTCAGGATCTGGTCTTTCTCGGCCGATTTGATCGCTTTGCGCACCTCTTTGGGCGCATCTTCCCTGTGGTAGCGGCTGATGGCCCCATCAAACGGCAAAGACATGATCAAACCTCCTGATATCGCACTGATTTATCAGTCAAAGTCTAGCGGGACGCGACCCCAAGTGAAACCCCGCCCAAAACCTAAACCAGATGCTGTGCTGTTTACGCGCGCAGATCAGTGCTTTCCTGGCCGATCTTTGAGATATCAAAGGTGGTGGTTTGATAGATCTCGCTGATCCAGTTGCCATACAAAAGATGCGCATGGCTGCGCCAGCGGTTCAGCGGCGCGCGGCTGGGATCATCATCGGGGTAGTAATTCACCGGCACATCAATGGCGCTGCCACCGGCAACATCGCGATCATATTCCTGCTTCAGCGTGTCGCTGTCATATTCAAAGTGGTTAAAAATATAAAGCGCACGATGTTTGGGATCTTCGATCAAACAGGGGCCAACCTCGGGGCTGCTCAACAGAGTGCGCAGATCGGGACGCGCATCAATATCGGCTTGCAAAATCTCGGTCCAGCGGCTCACCGGGATGACGCAATCATCTGAAAAACCACGCAAATACGGCGAGGCCGGATCCATATTCTGATGCCGGTAACAGCCAAAATACTTGGCGTCCAGCAGCTGTTTCTCCACCCCGTGGAAATGGTTGATCATCGCCATGCCGCCCCAGCACACGCCAAAGGTGGAATGCACATTGGTCTGGGTCCAGTCAAAGATCTGGCGCAGCTCATCCCAATAAGTCACCTCATCAAACGGCAGATGTTCAATCGGCGCGCCGGTGATAATCAGCCCGTCGAATTTCTGATCCTTCACCTCCTGAAAGGTGCGATAAAATTCTGCCATATGGGCGGCGGCGGTGTTTTTGGTCTGATGCTCGCTCATACGAATGAGCGTCAGCTCAATCTGCAAAGGCGTTGCCCCGATCAGGCGCGCAAACTGGTTTTCGGTCTGGATTTTTTTCGGCATCAGATTGAGCAGAGCAATCTTTATTGGCCGGATATCCTGACGCGCAGCCTGATCCGGCGACATGACCATCACGCCTTCGTTCGTCAGAACGTCAAAGGCGGGCAGGTCAGAGGGGATCTTGATAGGCATTGTTCACGCAGTCCTTGCAGTTTGTATCTGAGACCGAGGTGTTTGCCCCCGGTCAGGTGGTTTAAGAGACCAGAAAATAGTCAGCCTAGGCTTGGTCCTCAAGAGCCTTGGCGATCAAGTTTATGAAATCCTCTTCCGTCTTCACGGCGGAGATCTCTTCGGCGGTGACCGTCACCCCCCAATTTTTGGCCATTGCGGCATAGCGGGGCTGACGATGGGCCAGCGCCTGGGCATAGGTCCAGCGGATAAATTCATCCGGCTCCACCGCATCAGCGCTGATATCTTGTTCTTTTAGATATTTATCCCAGCTACGGTTAAGAAACTCTGGCTGATACGACATCGGCTTGGGCGCGCGATCAAACCGGCGCACCAGCTCCTCGGTATGGGCGTCACTGCCTTTGATCCAGACCAGCAGCGTGTGTTTGGAAAGCTCGGTCAGGATCGGATCTTTGGGGTTGTCCGCATCGACCCATTCACAGATCGAGCCACCACTGTCGCAGATGAAATTGTCATAATTATAGAGCGTCTGCGAGCGGTTGATGAAATATTCCGTATCCATCAGCGCTCGGATTTCTGCCTGGCGGAATTGCTCCTGACGGCGGCGGTATTCATCAATCAGCAGCCCGCCTTTGTCCGGGTTGCCGGGTTTACCCAGATAGGCCGCCATCGGCGCCAGGTTTTCAAAGCTGATGTTTGAGCCAATGTAGATCGAATCCGACAGCAGCAGCTCGCGCAGAAACGGCACTTTCATCGCCTCGGCCTTGGCGTTATCGGCGATATATTCCCCCATGTAGCGGGTGCCAATGCGGTAATCGATCGAATAGTGGAACCAGTCTCCAGCACCACGCAGCACGTTTGACACATAAGTCTTGCCCAGACCCGACATGCCAAAAAACAAGATGCGTTTATGCGGCGCATCACGCCACGCCTGTGCAGAAGAATACAACATGGGTTATCCTGATCTTATGCCCTGCGCGGGCCCTGTTCACGACTTGCTAGCCAGTGCGTGAAGGCGGGTCAATGCTAGAGGCTGCGTCGGCTCGCCGTGATGTTGAGATAATTGCCCGCAAAAATCACCACCGCGCCAGTGATCACCCAGATGTCGATGGCTTCATTGTACAAAACCATCCCCACCAGCGCGATCGCGGGCAGGCGGACAAAATCGATTGGCGTCACCACCGAAATCGGCGCAATCGCCAATGCATTGGCCAAGCAGAAATGCGCAGACAATCCGCAGATCCCCACCAGCACCAGCCAGGGCGCGGTTTGCCAGGTGGGCCAGGTGATCACCCCATCGTAACCCATTGCCACCACACCAAATACCAGCTGCAGCGTGGTCAGCCAGAACAGGATCGATCCAATACCTTCAACCTTGGTCAGGCTCTTGGTGACCACATTGGTCAGCGCAAAGAAAAACGCCGCAATGGCCGCCAGCGGAATGCCGATGTTCCAGACCCCAACACCGGGGCGCGTCACAATCAAGATCCCCGCAAAACCAATCAGCGCCGCCACCACCTGCACCCGGCGGATCTGATCCTTGAGCAGGACAGACGCCAGCACCATCGCCCACAAAGGTGAGGTAAACTCCAGCGCAAACACCTGCGCCAGCGGTGCCACCGCAATCGCCCAGAACCACAGGTTCTGTCCGGTGAAATGGGCCACATTGCGCAGCATATGTTGGGGCAATCGTTCACGGCGTACCTGTGACCAGCTTTTGGTCAGGCTCAGCGCGGCGAATACAATTAACATGCTCACCAGGCTGCGAAACGCCATGATTTCAAAGGTATCATGGGTCGCGCTCAGCTCTCGTCCGGCCACTGCCATGGCGGAAAACGATACAATGCCGCCGGACATCCAGAGGACTGTTCGAAACAATACGGACTGTTCTGGTACAACTTCGGTGGTCATGCGTGTATCTCCCGCCTCCACAAGCCCGCCATTCACCACAAGGTCAAGGGGGAAACGCTGTGCATAACCGCACAGTGCTAACGCAGATCTGCAATGTATCAGTCTGTATCAAGCTGGCGGATTTGGTAGTTGCGGGCAACATTGCGGCTGATTTTACCCCAGTCTGACGCCTTCACCCGTGCCTGATGCGCGTCAAAGGCGGCTTGGTCGACAAAACGTTCCAGCACAGAAAAACGTCCGGCCACATCTGGCAGCTCATTCACTTCAAACAGGATGCAGCCCGACCCAAGCCGGGTCAGGCGGATATGCTCCTGCAAGGCCACGCGCACCAGATCAAGCTCATCCAGTGGTACATCAATATATCCGCTCAGCTCAATCATCGCAGCATCCAGTGTAGGTTATCCGCGCCCAACGCGGTGAACGCCGAATAGGCCAGCGCCCGCGCGCCATTGATCCAGATTTTTGCCACTTCCGCAACCAAAAGCCGTCGGGGCAGCTGGTCTGGCTGAACCGCCAGCAGCTGCAGATCGCGTGCGCCAGCCCAATAAAACGACGCCGCCGCGCGGGGCAGATGAAATGTGTCAGTCACAAGGATCAGATCCCGCGTCGCAGGCAGTATTGGCAGGGTAAAGATCGCGTTCTGAAGCGTTGATTCTGAACGATCTTCCACCACTATCGCACGCTCGGGCACCCGCATATCCCGCGCCAGTTCCGCCATCTGGCGGGCGGTCGCTGCCGCATCATGGGTGGTGTTGCCGCCGCTAAAGGCAATCAGTGGCGCAAGACCCGCGTGATAGGCCGCAATACAAAGCTCTGCGCGCGCCTTGGTGTAGGTGCCCAGCGTGCCATCCGCCCTAAGCCCCGCCGCCAGACAGACAATCGCGGTGGCCGGTTCAAACGTGGCAAGATCCTTGCGCGGCCAGTGATAGCTCCACAGGTAGACCGCGCCAAATGTCAAAAGGCCGAGGAAACCCCCGGCCTTCAATAACCACAGACTGCGGCGGATTATTCCCACTCAATTGTCCCTGGAGGTTTGGAGGTGATGTCATAGGTGCAGCGGTTGATGCCTTTGACTTCATTGATGATCCGGGTTGCGGTTTCACCAAGGAATTCATGGGTGAACGGATAATAATCCGCAGTCATCCCATCAACGGAAGTCACCGCGCGCAATGCACAGGCGTAATCATAGGTGCGCCCGTCGCCCATCACACCCACGGTGCGGACAGGAAGGATCGCAACAAAGGCCTGCCAGATTTCATCATAAAGACCGTGTTTGCGGATCTGGTCGATATAGACCGCATCAGCTTCGCGCAGGATCTCCAGCTTTTCGCGGGTAATCTCACCGGGGCAACGAATGGCAAGGCCCGGCCCTGGGAAGGGGTGGCGGCCAATAAAGCTTGCAGGCAGGCCCAGTTCGCGGCCCAGCTCACGCACTTCGTCTTTGAACAGCTCGCGCAGCGGCTCTACCAGCTTCAGGCCCATTTTTTCCGGCAGACCACCCACATTGTGGTGCGATTTGATGGTGACCGAAGGCCCGCCCGAGAAAGAGACCGATTCAATCACATCCGGATACAGCGTGCCCTGCGCCAGGAACTCGGCCCCTTCGATGGTGTCGGCGTGTTTCTGGAACACATCAATAAAGAGCTTACCGATGATTTTACGCTTGGTTTCGGGATCAGACTGGCCGTCCAGCTCGCCCAGGAACAATTCCTGCTCATCGGCGTGAATGAGGCGCATGTTGTAGTTGTCGCGGAACATGGTGACAACTTCTTCGGCCTCACCCTTGCGCAGCAGACCGTGATCCACAAACACGCAGGTCAACTGATCACCAATGGCTTCGTGGATCAAAACGGCCGCAACCGAGCTGTCAACGCCGCCAGAAAGGCCACAGATCACCTGTTTATCGCCAACCTGTTCGCGGATCTTTTCGATCATCTGCTCGCGATAGGCGCCCATGGTCCAGTCGCCTTTGAACCCGGCCAGTTTGACAAAGTTCTCATAAAGCTTGGCACCATTGGGGGTGTGGTGCACTTCGGGGTGGAACTGCACCGCGTAGAAATGGCGCGAGACATCAGCGGTAATGGCATAAGGCGCATTGGGGGAGGTGCCGTAGACCTCAAACCCCGGTGCGATTTCAGAGACGTGATCGCCGTGGCTCATCCAGACCTGCTCGTCACCGTCTGCAAACCAACCGTCCAGAATGTCGAGGCTGTTTTTCGGGGTCACAAAGGCACGGCCAAATTCCGCAGTGCCATGGCCGCTTTCGACTTTGCCGCCAAGCTGGGTCATCATGGTCTGCTGACCATAGCAGATGCCAAGGATCGGCACGCCCAGATCAAAGATCTCCTGCGGCGCACGCGGAGACCCTTCGCGGGTCACACTGTCGGGGCCACCAGAAAAGATCACGGCTTTGGGCGCGAACTCACGCACAAATGCCATATCAACATTCTGATAGGGGTGAATTTCGCAATAGACATTCAGCTCGCGCAAGCGACGGGCAATGAGCTGCGTCACCTGGCTACCAAAGTCGATGATAAGAAGGCGGTCGTGGGATGTCTCTGTCATGTTCCGCCAATACGTCGAAGCCGCTGTCATGGCAAGGGTGAATAAAGGCAATTTGCGCAAATTGAACGCGAAGATTTGTGGCTGCAAACAAAGGGTGTATCGGCGCAAATTTTCACGTGTTCAGGGAACATCGCAGCTTTGGGAAAGACCATAAAGATCAAACCCGTCTTCGCGGCCAGGTGTGATACGAACGGCGATTTCAACCGGGCGGATAGGTTGCAGGTTGGTTGACCCAACCACCGGCAGAATGCTCGCGGGATGGGCCGAGCATTGCCGATTGCCGCGGCATGGAAAACTACCGCGCCTGTACCGTGCCTGCGCTGGGACTTGCGTCGAGATCATCATGATCAACCGGGATGACAACTATTCGAAATAGCGCAGATGAGCCCATCTACATGTCGCATTTGAAACGGATGCGCCGCTTCTTTATGGCACTTGCCCCTAGATCTTGGATATCTGTCGAGAAACCATAAGATCTGTGCCGAGGAAAAACACATGGCTGAAGCTGAAAAAGCACCGCGCCGTCGCGCGCGTGGAGGTGGGGGCGCTGCGCGTCGGGCAGAACGCACTGCGGTGAAAATTGAAACCGCAAAATACATCACCCGCAATGTGCCCAATTTTGAAGTTCTGAACGAAGAAGCGCTTCAGATCATTGAGGCCAACGCGGAAACCGTACTCGAAGAAGTTGGTGTCAACTTTGTTGACAACCCGGCCGCGTTGGAGCGCTGGCGCGAAGCGGGTGCAACCATCGATGGTGAACGCGTACGCATTCCCCGTGGTCTCGCACGTGAGCTGTGCAAAACCGCGCCAAGCCAATTTACCCAACATGCCCGCAACCCAGAGAAATCGGTGGTTGTTGGCGGTAATAATATGGTGCTGGCACCAGTCTATGGTCCGCCCTTTGTACGCGATGCACAAGGTGGCCGCCGCTATGCCACGCTGGATGATTTCCAGAAGTTTGTAAAACTCGGCTATATGTCGAAATGGCTGCACCATTCCGGCGGCACCGTTTGTGAACCCACCGATGTGCCGGTCAACAAACGCCACCTGGACATGCTGCTGGCGCATATGACCCTGTCGGACAAGCCGTTCATGGGCTCGGTCACCGAACCCAGTCGGGCGCAAGACAGTGTTGAGATGTGCGAAATCCTGTTTGGTAAGGAATTCGTGCAGGAAAACACCGTGATGACCTCGCTCATCAACATCAACTCGCCACTGACCTTTGATGACGTGATGATGGGGGCGCTGGAAGTCTATGCCAAAAACAACCAGGCCTGCATCATTTCGCCCTTTATCGTGGGCGGTGCCATGGCACCGGTGTCGGTTGCAGGCACGCTGACCCAGGTTCTGGCCGAAGTTCTGGCCGGTGTGGCCTATAGCCAGCTGATCCGTCCCGGCGCGCCGGTGATCTTTGGCGCAATGGTAACCTCGATCGATATGAACTCGGGCGCGCCGACCTTTGGCACCCCAGAAGCCTCGCATATCACCTATGGCGCAGGGCAGCTGGCGCGGCGTCTGAACCTGCCGTTCCGCTCGTCGGGGTCGTTCTGTGGTTCCAAACTGCCGGATGCGCAGGCTGCCTATGAAACCGCAAACTCGCTCAACATGGGGCTGCTTTCTGGCGTGAACTTCATGCTGCACTCCTGTGGCTGGCTTGAAGGTGGTCTGGTGGCTGACTTTGAAAAATTCGTGATGGATGCTGACCAATTGGGTGTCCTTCATGGGTTGGCCAAAGGCGTTGAGGTGGATGAAAACGCGCAAGCGATGGATGCCATCCGCGAAGTAGGGCCGGGCGGTCACTATCTGGGCTGTGCCCATACCCAAGCCAATTTCCAGACCGCGTTCTGGAAATCAGAGGTGCTGGATTACAAACCGTTTGAAGCCTGGGAAGAAGAAGGCGCACGCGACACCTATGCGCTGGCGACCAACCGGGTGGAATATCTGCTGAACAACTATCAGCAGCCCGCGCTGGATCCGGCGATCAACAAGGCGCTCAACGATTATGTTGCAGCCAAGAAAGCCTCGATGCCCGACGCCTTTATCTAAGAGGCGTTTATGTAAACGGTGCACATCGGCACAGATCAGGCGGCTCGCGAGGGCCGTCTTTTTTGTTGCCGATCTGTGAAAAATACCGCGCGGTCTCTGCACGCAAAGCGATAAGAACATCGATGTGATCTTGGTAGCTATAGGCATAAGAATTACATGTACGCAGGTGATTCATCGCCCGTTCCAGATCCAGTAATGCCATCAATCCGGGCAGGGTGCGCGGGGTTTCTTCACGTTTAAGGATACGCTTTAAATCTATGGCGCGGCGATATTTTCCCTCGCCGATGCGAGCTGCGCGCAGCAAAAGGTTCGGACGGGTCAGCTGTGTTATCTGGGTTGCGACAGGCTGCATCTTTTCTTCCTTTCGTGCTGTGAACGAAGGAATGATATTGCAACCTATTGGGGTGTTGCGGCAGCCGAGTGAAGAGCGCGCGCCCCCTTTAGTCTTGATTGATAACTTATGGGAAACAATTCTGGGACCCGCGCGTGTGGTGCATGTCAGCTGTCATGTGCCTGCGGGGATTGGTCGACTGAATTGGGGTGATGATCGCACTAAACATAGGGCTACATCGATGCAAACGATAAAAGTGACACGGGTCCCACGCTGGATTCCTGAGGAGGTACGGCGGTATCTGGAACACACGGAAAATGGTCGTTCCATCCGTCAGATTGCACGTTTGGCGGGGTGCCATCCGTCGACGGTCATGCGGCAGGTGCGCCGGGTTGAAGCGCTGCGCGATGATCCATTGATCGAGGTGGCGCTTGAGGTATTGTCGAAACGGTTTTTTCAGCGTGTTGACAAAGGGATGGAAGGATCTGCTCAACTGTTTGGAACGGGTAAGGAACCCCCCGAAACCCGGATCTATCAGGTGCTTGGATGGCTCAACCGCAGTCAGGCGGTTTTGGCCTATGCGCAGGGTATGGATCGGGCGGTAATCGTCTGTGGGCCGCAAGGCCATGAAGACAAGATCAGCCTCGACAAAGCAGAGGCCGGGGAGCTGGCGCTGCGTGGCTGGGTGGCGTGCCTGAACAAGGGGCGATTGTCGCGCTATGAAATCAGCGAAGACGGCCGTCTGGCGTTGAGCGAGTTTCTGGCGCGCGAGGCAAACCGCGCCCGTTTGATCCGTGAAACCGGCTTTAGCGAATCCACCGTGGCGTTTCAGCATGCGGCGCAGGGCAAGACCCGCAGCGCGCGCAAACTACGCTGCCCAACCACCGACACCCCGCTGATGGTGCTGTCGCGGCTGCTTGATCCGCAGGGCGCGCCCTTTGTCAGCGCAGATCTGGTGCGGGCGGGCGAACGGCTGCGCGAAGACTTTGAACTGGCGCAGATCGGCACGCATATCAATCAGGCAGAGCAGGCCTTTGCTGATGGTTGCGCTGATGCAGCCCCGGTGTCGCCCTATCGCGGCGCGCAGGAGCGGGCGATGAATGCGCTTGCGGCGCTGGGGCCGGGGCTCAGCGATATTGCGCTGCGCTGCTGTTGCCATCTTGAGGGGCTGGAAGCGGCGGAAAAACAGCTTGGCTGGTCGGCGCGTTCCGGCAAGGTGGTATTGCGCATCGCCTTGCAACAGCTGAAGTTTCACTATGACACGCTGCTTGCGGAAGAGGAGATGATTGGTTGATGGTGTTGACCAAGCGCCCGCCACAAAGAGCCGTGTTTTGTTTGCTGTCGCAACGGGCATGCCAAGCCTTCAGGGCTGAAATGATGGTGTCGGTTTGCTATGGCGCAAAACAACAGGGACTGTTTCTCTGCGCATGGAGGAAGGAAGAGATGACCTGATGGAAAAGGTATTTGCAGAGCTTAAGTCAGAGGATTGGCACGGGTACAGCACCGAGAGCCTTTGGGCGACCCCCGTCGAAGAAGGACGGTTCAGGATCGAGAATTCGCCTTTTTTTGCCGAGGGTTTCTCATTTGGAGATATCGTTGACACCATAATGCGAGATGGGGTTGCTTGGATCACCGGCTTGGCGCGCCCTTCGGGGAGTTCAACCTATCGCATCCTGCTGGGTGAAAATGTAGAGGCCGCGCAATTCACGCGGTTCTGGAAGCCGTTGCAGCAGGCGGGCTGTTCTTTTGAGCATGGCGACTTTGGCTTTGAGATCCGGGCCGTGCATGTGCCGAAAGAGACCGATATTCACAAGGCCTATCGCCTGCTGGAAGCTGGCGAAGCGGCCTCTGTTTGGGAGTTCGAGGAAGGGCACTGCGGCCATATGCAGCCATGAATTTGGGCGTTTGCAAAAATTCATTCTTTGGCTGCTTTACCCATACATAAAGGGCCCGCGTGTGGCGGACCCTTGGGTGTTTTGTGTGGCCGCGCGCTTTAGGCTGCGGTGGTTGCTTTTGCGTCTTTCAGATGCTTCAGCAGAGTTTCCGGCGAAGACACGCCATAGGGGTCTTCGGGGTGGTTGTCCGACAGGCCGGGCTCTTCGAACCAGGCTTCGACCACGCCATCGTTTACGATGGCTGCATAGCGCCAGGAGCGTGCACCAAAGCCCAGGTTGGCTTTGTCGACCAGCATGCCCATTTTGCGGGTGAATTCGCCAGAACCATCCGGGATCACGCCAACGTTTTCCAGGTTCTGGGATTGCGCCCATTTGTTCATCACAAAGCTGTCGTTGACGGACATGCAGTAGATCGCATCCACACCTTCGGCCTGAAAATCAGCAAAGCCTTTTTCAAAGCCGGGCAGCTGGTAGGTGGAGCAGGTCGGGGTGAAGGCACCGGGCAGCGAGAACAGGATGACGCGCTTGCCTGCAAAATAGTCTGCTGTGGTTTTGTCTTCCCAGCGGAACGGGTTTGAACCTTCAATCGACTCATCACGCACGCGGGTGTGAAAGGTCACGTCTGGGAGCTTTACGCCAGCTTTCATCTTGGTCTCCATAACATCTAAGGTAGAGTTTCTAGGGTTGGTTATAATAATTCTAATTTTGGCGCAACGGATGTTTGCGGCACGCTGGTATTGATTGAAAATGCTGCGTCGCAGAATGTCACGAACTGTCTGCATTTGTGGCGTTTGTGGTCGCTAATGTGACGTTTTTGGTGGCAAATGCTGCGCTGCTAATGCGGTGGGAGAAGCGGTCAAAATTTAAACATTTATTCTGAGCTCCTATGCAAATCTGACAGGGCTGCACTGCACGGGACGCCGGGTGCCTTTCCAGTGGCACTGTGATATGACATTGTGCTAAATGCGGGCAGGCCTTGAGAAGGGTTTCCAGAGTGCCGCCCTTTTTGATGCAGGTGTAACAAGGATGTTGCGCTGAAATAGGCCGAAGCAATTATCGGCCGAACGACAGAGAGTACGCGTGTGAGAGACCTTAAAATCCCAGAGCAGCGCCACCCGGAAAAAGCGCATCGCCCCGACAATGCTCAGCCAAAAAAGCCAAGCTGGATTCGCGTAAAGGCGCCCGGTGGTAAAGGCTATGCGGATACGCATAAAATCATGCGGGAAAACGGGCTTGTCACCGTCTGCGAAGAGGCCGGTTGCCCCAATGTTGGCGAATGCTGGAGCCAGGGCCACGCCACCATGATGATCATGGGGGAAATTTGTACCCGTGGCTGTACCTTCTGTAATATCGCCACCGGTAAACCCGATGGGCTGGATGCGTTTGAACCGGGCCGGGTGGCTCATGCGGTGCAGAAACTGGGCCTGAACCACGTTGTGATCACATCGGTGGATCGCGACGATCTGGATGACGGGGGCGCTGACCATTTTGCCCAGACCATCCGGGCGGTACGTCACCGCAGCCCCAGCACCACCATTGAAATTCTGACGCCGGATTTCCTGAAAGCCAAGCCAGGTTCGCTTGAGATGGTGGTCGAAGCGAAGCCGGATGTGTTCAACCACAACCTTGAAACCGTGCCTGGGCTCTATCTCGAAGTGCGCCCCGGTGCGCGCTATTTCCATTCGCTGCGTTTGCTGCAGCAGATCAAGGAAATGGATCCGTCGATCTTTACCAAATCCGGTATTATGGTTGGCCTGGGCGAAAAAGCCCCTGAGGTCAAACAGGTGATGGATGATATGCGTGCCGCTGATGTGGATTTCCTGACCATTGGTCAATATCTGCAGCCGACGCCAAAACACCACGCCGTGGATCGGTTTGTGACACCGGAAGAGTTTGAAACCTATGAAAAAGCCGCCTATGGCAAGGGCTTTTTGATGGTTTCTGCGACCCCTTTGACGCGGTCATCTTACCATGCGGGCGACGATTTTGCGCAGCTGCGTGAGGCGCGCAACAAAAAGCTGGGCATTGCTTAAGCAATCTGAGCCTGAGTGATCCGGGCCTGAGCGATCTGAAACAGCAGATTTATGTGAAAAACCGCGCCTTTGAGCGCGGTTTTTTATGTATGGGGATCTGTGTTTAGCTGTCTTCGGTAAAGCGCACCTTGCCGATGAAGGGCAGGTTGCGATTGCGTTGGGCAAAATCGATACCGTAGCCGACAACAAATTCATCCGGGATCGAAAAACCGATCCAGTCCGCTTTGAAATCCGCTTCGCGCCGCGAGGGTTTATCCAGCAAGGCAATGGTTTTCAGCCGCGCGGGGTTGCGGCTTTGCAGCAGTTTTGTGACATGCGCCAGCGTGTGTCCGGTATCAACAATATCTTCCACCACCAGCACATCGCGCCCTTCAATTGCGCCGCGCAAATCTTTGAGAATACGCACTTCTCGGCTGCTTTCCATGCCGTCTCCATAGGAGGAAGCCTCGAGGAAATCCACCTCGATCGGCAGGTCAAGATCGCGCACGAGATCGGCAATGAACACAAAGCTTCCGCGCAAAAGCCCGACCACCACAAGCTTGTCTGTATCGCCAAATTCCTTGGTGATTTCACGGCTGAGCTCTTCTATCTTTGCCGCGATCGCCTTGGCTGAAATCATCACGTCGATGACATATGGACGCTGTTCCATGATTGTCCCCTTGAATTTTCCCTCTGTTCATAAGACATGAACGTGTTGAAAGACAAACAGAAGCGCGAAATTTATGCCCACCCATTCTGAAACACGGCCGCTGCCTTATACTGCCCAGCAGATGTATGATCTGGTGGCAGATGTGGCCAAATATCCCAAGTTCCTGCCCTGGTGCGCGGCTGCGCGTATTCGCTCTACTGTGCCCACAGGTGATGATGTGGTGATGGAGGCGGATCTGGTGATTTCGTTCAAAGTGTTTCGTGAGCGTTTTGGCAGCCGGGTGGTGTTGCACCCGAATAAGCATGAAATCGACACCGAATATCTGGATGGGCCGTTTCGCTATATGAAGTCGAACTGGGCGTTTTCGGACCGCGAAGATGGCGGTTGTGATGTGTCGTTCTTTGTTGATTTTGAGTTTAAAAACGCGGTGTTACAGGGCATAATTGGTGTGGTGTTCAATGAGGCGATGCAACGGATCGTGCGTGCCTTTGAACGTCGCGCGGCTGAACTTTATAGCTGAAGAAAGCGCTTGACCTCATCCGGGCTTTAAGTGGCATCACTTGGGGCAAAGAGACCTTTTATGGAGGCCCGTATGGAAGAGGCATTTTGGCAGGCCCGCTGGAGCGAAGGCCGGATTGGTTTTCACCAGCGCGCAGTAAACCCTCATCTGCAGTGGTATTTTGAACAGTTCTTGCCGGGCGACACTGCGCGCGGCGGGCATGTGTTTGTGCCGCTGTGTGGCAAGAGCCTGGATCTGGATTGGCTGCTGGCGCAGGGGATGCAGGTCACGGGGATCGAATTTCACGAGGCCGCTGTGGCTGAGGTATTTGCCCGCCTGGAGCGCACGCCTGAGATCACCGATCTTGGTGGTTTAAAACGCTACCGTGCGGGTAAGCTCACGCTTTATGTTGGGGATTTTTACGCGCTGGCGGCGGCAGAGCTTGGCCGCGTGGATCTGGTTTATGATCGCGCGGCTATGGTTGCGGTGGATCCCAAGACGCGGCAGGCCTATGGCAACCAGATCGCGGCATTGGCTGCGGGCGCGCAACAGCTGATTATCAGCTATGACTATGATCAGGCGCAAAAAGATGGCCCGCCGTTTTCGCTGCCAGAGGGGGCGATCCGAACGGTTTACGATGGGCGCTACCTTGTTGAATTGCTTGTAGAAGGCGCGGCTGGGGGATCATTGGGCCAGCAGGTTGCGGCGAAAGAACAGGTCTGGCTGTTACAGCCCAAATGAAAAACGGGCCCCAGTTGGGGCCCGTTGCGTTTTTAAGGGGTGAATCCTGTTTTAGCTTGTCAGCTCATAGGCGCGTTCACCGTGCGACGACAGATCGAGCCCGTTGGTTTCCGCCTCGTCGTCCACCCGGATCGGGGTGAAGGCTGCAACCAGTTTGACCAGTACAAGCGTGACCACAAAGGTGAAGACACCCACAACAGCCAGCCCGCCAAGTTGCGCAAGCCAGGTGCCCTGACCAAAGACCGCAATCATGATGGTGCCAAAGATGCCGCCAACGCCGTGCACCGCAAACACATCCAGCGTGTCGTCGATTTTTAGCATATTGCGCACAACATTCACCGCTTCCTGACACAGGATGCCAGCGATGGAGCCGATGATCAGCGCTTCAACCGGGCCAACAAAGCCAGACGCAGGGGTGATAGAGGCAAGACCTGCAATGGTGCCGGTGACCAGCCCCACAACCGAGGCTTTGCCGTATTTGATCCGCTCCCACAGAACCCAGGTGAGCGATGCAGCCGCCGCTGAGATATGGGTGACGGTGATTGCCAGTGCTGCACCACCATCGGCCGCCAGCTGTGAGCCGCCGTTAAAGCCAAACCAGCCCACCCACAAGAGCGACGCGCCAATCACCACATAGCCAGGATTGTGCGGCGGTTTGTTTTGCACTTTGCGCGGGCCAAGCACCACAGCAATGATCAAAGCAGCAAGTCCCGCGGTTTCATGCACCACAATACCACCGGCAAAGTCACGCACGCCCGTTTCGCCAAAGATACCACCATCGGCCAGCATACCGCCGCCCCAGATCCAATGCACCACGGGCGCATAGCACAAGAGCATCCACAGGCCGGAAAACACCATGACAAAGCCAAAGCCAACCCGCTCCACATAGGCGCCAACGATCAGCGCCGGGGTGATGATGGCAAAGGTCATCTGGAAGGCAAAGAACAGGATCTCGGGCAGGGTGCCTGAGAGGCTTTCGGTGGTGACACCAGAGAGCATCACCTTATCAAAGCCGCCCCAGTAACCGCTTTCACCGCTGCCAAAGGCAATGGAGTAGCCAAAGGCGAGCCAGAGAATGCTCATCAGGCAGGCAATGGCGTAGCAATGCATAAAGACGCTGAGCACGTTGCGGGCGCGCACAAGCCCACCGTAAAACAATGCCAGACCGGGCAGGGTCATTAGCAGGACCAGCGCAGTTGCGGTGATGATCCAGGCGGTATCCGCTCCATTCATCGGGGAGTTCCTCCAAACGATTGATGTTTGGGAGCCCAAAGAAACTGAATTTCGGGATTAAAAAAGGAGCAAGCGGGTTTCGGGCGCTTAAAATCGGTGCAAAACACAAACTGCGTAAAAAATATGCAGCTTTGATGGGGGCGTGTTTAAAAACTGATCACCCTGCGGACAGCGCCTGTTTGATGAGCGCAAGTGCATGTGATTTGGTCGCTTTGCGCACATTGTCCCGCCCGATTGCGCCAAATTCCACCGTTTCAACCTGTGTGACGTGCCCGCGCCGTGCGAGGCCAAAACACACCCGGCCTTCGGGTTTGAATTCAGATCCACCGGGGCCTGCAATGCCGGTAACAGAAACGGCAATCGCTGCGTTTGAGCGGCTGAGCGCACCTTCGGCCATTTGCACCGCCACCTCTTCGCTGACGGCGCCCACCGCATCAAGCGTGGCTTTCTGAATGCCCAGCATCTCCATCTTGGCGGCGTTGGAATAGGTGACAAAGCCACGGTCGAACACCGCAGAGCTGCCCGCGATTTCTGTCAGCGCCGCAGCGATCATGCCTCCGGTGCAGCTTTCGGCGGTGGTGAGCATGATGTTTTGCGCCTGTGCGTCCTGGATCAGCTGGCTCAAATCGATGTCAGGGCTATCCATTAAATATGTGCTCCGTCTTTACAGGCTCAGATTGGGGCAGGGTGGGTTGCCAAAGGCCCTTATAGCCCAAGCACACCATGCCAGATCCCGGCAAAGATCATAGTGCCAATGGCTGCAAACACACCTGCAATAACATCATCCAGCATCACCCCCAACGCATCCCCACGTCGATCCGCCCAGCCGATTGGGCCGGGTTTGGTGATGTCAAACAGCCGAAACAGCAAAAACGCAGTGATCCAGCCGGGATAAAGCGCAAGAGCTGGGATGTCGTGAATATGCGCAGCATAAAGCGTTGGCAGCAGCGCGATCCACTGACCGGCAAGTTCATCGATGACAATTTCAGAAGGGTCATGATCATCCTGACCCTGGGTGGCAACAGATGTGGCCCACCAGCCCAGAGCAAAAGCAATCAGCGTGCCAAGCACCAGCGCCCAGAAACCTCCTGCGATATAAACAGCATAGGCCAGCGGCAGCGAAACCAGCGAACCCCAGGTTCCGGGGGCAGGGCGCAGGTGGCCAGCACCAGCAACGGTGGCAATGAAATTCGCAATCGGGCGCATCGTGATCTTCCTTATTGGTGCAGTGCGCGGGCAGCCTACATGTTGGGGCAGCAAGCGTGAGATTTAGCCGGGCGCAGGTGGCAATGTTTTTATGAGGTGATGCGAAAGGAGGCAATGACCCCTGTATAAGTGATTAAAAAATAGGCATAAGCATTTTTTCGAGGCGTTTTTCACGGGGCTTTCGTTGTGGGCGCGAGTCGCTTTCGGCTAATTTGGCCCCAATTGCACAAGGATTATGCAGTTGTCGTTTGACATTGGATCTACATCACTCAACCCGCCGATTGCTTTGGCACCGATGGCCGGTATTACCGATCGCCCGTTTCGCGATCTGGTGCGCTCCTTTGGGGTGGGGCTGATGGTGAGCGAGATGGTGGCAAGCCAGGAAATGGTTCAGGCCAAGCCCGGCGTGCGTGAACGCGCCGAGTTGAGCGCGGATGTGGAAAACACCAGCGTGCAGATTGCAGGGCGTGACGCCCAATGGATGGCTGAGGCCACGCGGCAGCTGGTAGACAATGGCGCGCGGTTGATCGACATCAATATGGGCTGCCCGGCCAAGAAAGTGACCAATGGCTATTCCGGCTCGGCGTTGTTGAAAACGCCCGATCACGCGCTGAGCCTGATTGAAGCGGTTGTTGCTGCTTCAAGTGTACCGGTGACGCTGAAAACCCGGCTGGGCTGGGATGAAGACAGTCTGAATGCGGCAGATGTGGCGCGCCGCGCCGAGGATGCGGGCATTCAGATGGTGACAATCCATGGCCGCACCCGCTGTCAGTTTTACAAAGGCAGCGCAGATTGGGCCGCGATCCGGACCATTAAGGGCGCGGTCACGATCCCGGTTCTGGCCAATGGCGATATTGTTGACACCAACACTGCGCGCAGCGCTTTGGCGCAATCTGGTGCGGATGGGGTGATGATTGGCCGCGGCAGTCAGGGGCGGCCCTGGGTTCTGGCCGAGGTGGCCCATGATATCTGGGGCACGGATGCGCCCGAGGTGCCCCAGGGCGCCGATCTGGTGGATCTGGTGGCACGCCACTATGAGGCAATGCTTGCGTTTTACGGGCTTGATCTGGGGCTGCGTGTCGCGCGCAAACATCTGGGCTGGTACGCCGAGGGCGGCGATCCCGTTTTGCGCAAACGCCTGCTTACGGCAAAAACACCCGCTGAGGTTTTGCAAATTTTACCGGATGCACTGGAGCCCTATGAGGAGCGCGCCGCATGACCCTGAGTGATAGCGCCATTTGGTCTGCTTTGCCTGTGCCGATCTTTGTTGTGGATGGCGACAATGCCATCCTTGAGGCAAATGCAGCGGCAGAAGGTTTTACCAACGCGTCCAACAAAGCGTTGCGCGGCAAGGGGTTGTGGCAGATCCTGGCGGTGGATTCTTCAATTCACGACGCGTTTGAACGGGCGCGGGCCCATACCAGCACCTTGTTTGTGAACGATCTGGATGTGGGCACCCGCGAGCGTGCACCATTGCAATGCGGGGTGCAGGTGGCGCCGGTACAAGGGGATCAGCCGGGGGGGATGCTGTTGATGCTGTCCCCGCGTGAACTGGCGGGGCGGATGACCCAGAACCATTCGGCAAAATCGGCGGCGCAATCGGCGATTGGCATGGCGGAAATGCTGGCCCATGAGATCAAGAACCCGCTGGCCGGGATCACCGGCGCGGCGCAATTGCTCAGCATGAACCTTGGTCCGGAAGATCTGGAAATGGCAGAGCTGATCGTGTCTGAAAGCCGCCGGATCGTGAAGCTGCTGGAGCAGGTGGAACAGTTCGGCAATCTGACTGAACCTGCGTTTAAGCCTGTGAACCTGCACGATATTCTGGATCGTGCCCGTCGTTCGGCCCTGTTGGGGTTTGGCGCGCATATGAAGATCATAGAGGAATACGATCCATCTTTGCCCCCAGCCTGGGGCGATGGGGATCAGCTTTTGCAGGTGGTGTTGAACCTGCTCAAGAACGCCTCTGAAGCCTGTATCATGGGCGGCACCATTCGCATTCGCACCTTTTATGAACATTCTTTCAACCTACGCCGCCGCGATGGATCCGGTGGGGCGCTGCCTTTGCAGGTTGAGATTATCGATGATGGCCCGGGGCTGCCCGCCAAGATCAAGGATGACATCTTTGATCCCTTTGTATCGGGTCGTGAAAACGGCACCGGGCTGGGGCTGGCACTGGTGAGCAAGATCATCGCTGAACACAACGGCTGGATTTCGGTGAAATCCAAGCCAGGCGAAACCCGATTTAGACTGTCGCTACCGCGCGAGCCGCGTGGGCGCAAACCCAAGCAGGAGTAACACCATGGACGGCACCGTACTTGTTGCAGATGATGATCGCACCATCCGCACGGTTCTGACGCAGGCTTTGACGCGGGCCGGATGTAAGGTGCATGCGACCTCGTCGCTGACCACGCTGATGCGCTGGGTTGGCGAAGGAAAGGGCGATGTCGTCATCTCGGATGTGATGATGCCCGATGGTAATGGTTTGGAAATGCTGCCAAAAATCGCAGAAGATCGCCCCGGCCTGCCGGTGATCGTGATTTCGGCGCAAAACACCATTATGACCGCAATCAAAGCGGCCGAGGCGGATGCTTATGATTATCTGCCCAAACCCTTTGATCTGCCTGAGTTGATGAAGCGCACCTCTAAGGCGTTGAATGAAAAACGTCTGGTGTCTCAGGTGAATGCGGCGGATGCGCAGGAGCGCCCGGAAGAGCTGCCGCTGGTGGGGCGCACAGAGGTGATGCAGGCGCTGTATCGTCTGATCGCGCGGGTGATGAATTCTGAAATTCCATTACTGATCACTGGCGAAAGCGGAACCGGTAAATCGTTGATTGCGCGCGCAATTCATGATTTTTCCGACCGCCGCACCCTGCCGTTTGTGACCGCCGGTCCCGCCAAGATGAACGCAATCGATGGCCCGTCAGAGCTGTTGCGCCAGGCCAAAGGTGGCACCATTCTCGTGGATGCGGTTGAGGATCTGCCAGACACGGTGCAGGCGCGTCTGGTGCGGATGATTGATGCGCCGGGTGAACATGCGCCGCGTTTCATGGCGACCTGTCAGGACAATGTAAGCAACCTGCTTGAAAGCGGTCAGCTGCGTCAGGATCTTTATTACCGGATCTGCGGTACCGAGTTGCATGTGCCAGCCCTGCGCGAGCGGGTGGAAGATATTGTGCTGCTGGCCAACCACTTTTTGACCCGCGCCGAGCAGGATGGCGCGCCGATGCGCAGCCTTGAAGATGACGCGGCCGAGATGCTGCGCCATTTCTCATGGCCGGGCAATGTGCGCCAGCTGGAAAACATGGTGCGTTCACTGGCGCTGACGGCGCGTGGCGAAGAGATCACCAAGGCTGAGGTGGCGCAGGCGCTTGGGCCGCAGGCGGGCGTCGAACCCGTAAGCGGTGGCACGATCAGCAACGAAAAACTGTCAGAATCAGTTGCGCGCCATATGCAGCGTTATTTCGACCTGCATGGGGATATGTTGCCGCCTCCGGGCCTGTATGGGCGCATTTTGCGCGAAGTTGAGGCCCCGTTGATCGAGATTGCACTGGCTGCAACTGGCGGGAATCAGGCGCGATGTGCCGAACTTTTGGGAATCAACCGCAATACGCTCCGGAAAAAAATTACAGATCTCGATATTCAGGTGACACGTCGCCGTAAACTGATGTAATATCGCCACAGAGCAGTGGCCGCCCATTGGGGTCGCTACCAGATATGGCGGTTGGGTTCAGAAGAATCCACATCAGTACGAGGGGATCACGTGGCGTATAAGTCACAACTGCGGTCGGCCTATGGCTTGTTCTTGGCACTGGACCAGTGGCGCCGCAGTCGGCGCGCGCGCAATATGTCTACCTTCGGTTTGGTGTTGCTGGGTCCGGTTCTGGCGATTCTGACTTATCTGATCACCGGGCCGCTGCGACTTGATTCCGCGTCGCCCTCGCTCAGATTGGTGCTGCTGGCGGATCTGATCTACATCCTGACCATTGCGGTTCTGGTGCTGACGCAGATTGTGCGGCTGCGCTCGGCGCGGCGTTCAAAATCTGCGGGCTCAAGGTTGCACTTGCGTCTGACCGGAACCTTTGCGTTTTTGGCGCTGGTGCCTGCGGTTATTGTCGCCGTCTTTGCGGTTTTGTCCGTAAACGTCGGGATGGAGGGATGGTTTTCCAGCCGGGTGCGGGATGCGGTGGGCAGTTCACTGTCGGCGGCTGAGGCCTATCACGAGGTGCAGCGTGTTGATCTGACTGATGATGCCCGCGCTTTGGCGCGGTTTGTGGAAAACAGCCGCCAGCGCAGTTTCTTTATCAGCGACGCAGAACTGCGAGAGGTGCTGACACAGGGGCAGCTTCTGGTGCAGCGTGGATTGCGCGAAGCCTATATTGTTGATGGGATCGGCGCGATCCGGGTGCGCGGTGAACGCTCATATGAGTTTGATTTTGAAGCGCCGTCGCGCGCGGATATTGCCGCAGCCGAATCTGACGGGCTGCTGATCATCGAGGATTGGGACAACAGCGAGCTGCGCGCGCTGGTGCCGCTGGCCAATTTTGTTGATCGCTTCCTTTATATTAGCCGTGATGTGGAAGGTGATCTGCTGAAACTGCTGGATGAGACCCAGAAAACTGCAGATCTGTACAACCAGCTGGAAAATGACCGCGGCCGGGTGCTGTTTGAATTTGGGCTGCTGTATCTGGGGTTTGTTCTGATCCTGGTGCTGGCGGCGATGTGGCTGGGCATGTGGTTTGCTGAACGGCTGTCGCGCCCGGTGGGTCGTCTGACGGTCGCGGCGCAACGGGTTGGTAGCGGCGATTTGAACGCCAAGGTGCCGCCTTCGGATGGTGGTGATGAGATCGCCCAATTGGGGCAGTATTTCAACCAGATGACGCGCAAGCTTAAGGTGCAGCGCGACGAGCTTTTGCAAAATACCCGCCAGATCGAAAGCCGCCGTCGCCTGTTTGATTCTGTTTTGAGCTCTGTCACCTCGGGGGTTGTTGGGCTGGATTCCGAGGGGCGCGTGACCTTTGTGAACCGCTCTGCTGAACGGCTGCTGGATTGGACACAAACGCGCAACGCGGTGGCGATTTCGGTTGCCGTGCCTGAGTTTGGCCCCCTGTTTGAGCGTCTTTTGGACGGAAAACATGAGGTGCTGCAGGAAGAGGTCAAAGTCACCCGTCAGGGGCGGCTGGAAAACCTGCTGGTGCGCATGTCGCTTAGAACCTCGGAAGAGGGCGATCTTGAGGGCTATGTGGTGGCCTTTGATGATGTGACCGATCTGGTCAGCGCGCAGCGTATGGCGGCCTGGGGCGATGTGGCGCGCCGGATTGCCCATGAAATCAAAAACCCGCTGACCCCGATCCAGCTGAGCGCGGAGCGGATCAAACGCAAATTTGCGCCCAAGCTTGGCGAAGAAAACAGCGATCAGTTGCAAAACATGACTGATGTTATTGTACGCCAAACCAATGATTTGCGGCGTATTGTGGATGAGTTCTCTAAATTTGCCCGCATGCCGGAGCCCAAGTGCCGCCAGGAAGATCTGGTGCAATTGGTGCAGGGCGCGGTGCTGTTGCAGCAGGCAGGGCAGCCGGATCTGAAGATTTCGGCCGATCTGCCGAAGGTGCCAATGCTGGCGGATCTGGATGCAACTATGATAGGGCAGGCGTTGACAAATCTGATCAAAAACGCGGGCGAAGCGGTGGAAAGCGCCAAAGGCACCGAACGTGCTGCCGGGCTTGTGCCGGAAATCCGTATCAATGTTTGGCAGGAGGGCGAGATGCATCACATCACCATTGCGGACAATGGCATTGGCCTGCCAGAAGACCGCGCCCGATTGTTTGAGCCCTATGTGACCACGCGCGACGAGGGCACCGGATTGGGGTTGCCGATTGTGAAAAAGATCATCGAGGAGCATGGCGGCAGCCTTGCCCTAGAAGATGCGCCGGTGTTTGCCGGGCAGAGCCATTATGGCGCAATGGCAGTTATTAAGCTGCCTGCGCAGGTGGAGAATATGAATACTGAGAAAAATTTAGTAATGACGGGTCTGACATGAGCGATATTCTGATTGTAGACGATGAGCGTGACATTCGGGAGCTGATCTCGGATATCCTCGAAGACGAAGGCTTTGCGACCCGAAAGGCAGGCAATTCCGATGAATGTATGGCGCAGCTGTCTGAGGCGCTGCCATCCTTGCTGATCCTCGATATCTGGCTGAAAGACAGTCAGATGGATGGCATCGACATTCTGAAAACGGTGAAACGCGACACGCCTGAGGTGCCTGTAGTGATCATCTCTGGTCACGGCAATATTGAAATTGCGGTGGCGGCGATCAAACAGGGTGCCTATGATTTCATCGAAAAACCCTTTAATATCGACCAGTTGATGGTGGTTATTCGCCGCGCGATGGAGACGTCGCGCCTGCGTCGGGAAAACACCACGCTGAAACGTAAAGAATCTGGCGCCAGCGAGATGATCGGCAATTCCTCTGCCTATCGTGCGATGGTCAGCCATCTGGAAAAGGTCACCAAATCCAACGGTCGGGTGATGCTGTCGGGGCCTGCGGGCAGCGGCAAGGAAATTGCGGCGCGTTATATCCACGCCCATTCCAACCGCGCATCGGCCCCATTTGTGACGGTGAACTGCGCCAATATCGATCCGGATCGGATGGAAGAGGTGTTGTTTGGCAAGGAAAGTGCTGAGCGCGGGATTGAGCCGGGGCTGCTGGAGCAGGCCAATGGCGGGGTGATCTTTTTTGATGAGGTCGCCGATATGCCGATGGGCACCCAATCCAAGATCCTGCGGGTACTGGTGGATCAGCGCTTTCAGCGGGTAGGCGGCGGTGAAAACATCGAGGTCGATCTGCGGGTTATTTCCTCAACCAACAAAGACTTGGACCGTGAAATTGCCAAGGATAATTTTCGTCAGGAGCTGTATCACCGTTTGAATGTGGTGCCGATCCACGTGCCATCGCTGGCAGATCGTCGCGAAGATATTCCAACGCTGGCGGCGCATTTCCTGAAGCATTTCAACGATACCCAGGGCCTGCCGCTGCGCAGCCTGTCAGAAGATGCAGAAGCGCTGCTGCAGACCATGATCTGGCCCGGTAATGTGCGTCAGTTGAAAAACATGATGGAGCGGGTGCTGATCCTTGGTGATGGCAACGGTCTGATTGAGGCAAAAGACCTGCCGCGCGAAGATGAAAAGGCCAGTTCGGATGGGCGTACGGGCCTGTCTGGCGGGCTTGCAACCCTGCCGCTGCGTGAGGCGCGTGAAGCCTTTGAACGTGAGTATCTGCTGACCCAGATCAATCGCTTTGGCGGCAATATCAGCCGTACCGCCTCATTTGTTGGGATGGAACGGTCTGCATTGCACCGGAAGTTGAAATCGCTGGGGGTTGTGACCTCAAACAAAGCGGGCGCGCGTATCGCCCATGTCGAGGAAGAAGACAGCCCGGCATAGGCTTGATTTTCAGTCGGTTTCTATAGATGCGTCCCATGTGATTGGGGCGCATTTTTCATGTGATGGCCGTTGTATCACAAGGGTTGCAGCACCCGTGGGCCGTTTTGCACCGCTACGGCGCATTCATTGCCTGTGGGTGTTACCAGCCTGCCGAGATTGCCGCCATTAGGGCGGGGCGTGCCTGCGGGGCAACGCCGGGCTTCAATCTCGCTGTAGCCGCGATCACGCATACAGCTGCTCTGAAGCCGCAGCCGCAACGTGCGGTTTACATCAACGGTGTAGATATTGCCGGGCACCCAGTGGCCACTTGTGTGATAGCAATTGCCATCTTCGCAGATGCGTCGCCCCGGTCGAAAGTAAGACGGAGACTGGCGGATTTCATTGGCGACCGGTGCCTGTTTCAAGGCGCTGGTCTGACATTCCAAAACATCCCGGTCTAGCTGCGCAAAGCTTGCGTCTGGCTTGTGATATACGGTGACGGGTCCGCATCCTGCGAGCACAGCCGCAAGCGCGAACACGATATGTGCAGTTCGCTGTTTGACCATGCCCATAGTATGCTGGGTTTTGCAGGTGTTTACAATTGGATTGACCGGTGGGGCCGCTTCTGTCATTCAATTCAGGCAGTTTTGCGCCAAGGGATTAAAAACATGAAGGTAATCATCTGCGGCGCGGGTCAGGTGGGGTGGCAGATCGCCCGTCATTTGTCCGGCGAACACAACGATGTGACCGTCGTCGATAGCAACCCCGAGCTGGTCCGTCTGGCCACTGATACGCTGGATGTTCAAGGGATTGCGGGCTTTGCTTCATACCCGGATGTCTTGGATCGTGCGGGCGCGCGGGATGCGGATATGGTGATTGCCGCCACCCATTCCGATGAGGTCAATATGGTGGTGTGCCAGGTGGCGCATTCGGTGTTTTCAATCCAGCGCAAGATCGCGCGGTTGCGGGCCAAAAGCTATCTGCATGCAATTTATACCGATCTGTATCGCCGCGATCACCTGCCGATTGATGTGGTGATCAGCCCCGAGCGCGAAGTTGCTGCGGCCGCGATGCTGCGTCTGTCGGCGCCCGCGGCCTTTGATATTGAGACCTTCATGGAAGGCAAAGCGCAGCTGCTGGGGATCCAGATCGAAGAGGATTGCCCCATTGTCAACACGCCGCTGCGTCAGCTGAGCGATCTGTTTTCCACCCTGCGTGCAATTGTGGTGGGGATCCGCCGCGACGGCAGCCTGTTTGCGCCAGAGCCGGGCGATCAGGTGTTTGTGGGCGATGCCTGCTATGTGTTTTGCCATTCAGATGACGTGAGCCGCACCATCGAAGTGTTTGGTAAGAAAGAAAAACGTCAAGATCGCGTTGTGCTTGTTGGCGGCGGCAACGTGGGGCTTGAAGTGGCCAAGGCGCTGGAAGGACGTGAATCGCGCGTCCGCGCCAAGGTGATTGAGAAGAACCGTAAATCCGCGGAACACGCGGCTGAGGCGCTGGAGCGTACCATTGTTTTGAATGGTGACGGGCTTGATCGTAATCTGATGTCTGAGGCGGGGATTGAACGCGCCGATGCCATGCTTGCGGTGACGGACGACGATAAAACCAACCTGCTGGCGGCGGTGCGGGCCAAGGCGCAGGGCTGTCCATTTGCCATAGCGCTGATCAATGATCCAACCCTGGTGCCGCTGACCAATCACCTGGGTATTGACGCCTATATTAACCCGCGCGCAACCACCGTAAGTTCGATCCTACGCCATATTCGTTATGGCCGGGTGCGTCAGGTCTATTCGCTCGGCGATGCCGAAGCCGAGATGATCGAGGCGCAGGTGCTATCGACCTCACCGATTGCGGGCAAAGCCATTCGTGAGATCGACTTCCCCGAAGGGGCATTGGTGGGGGGCATTGTCAAAGGTGATAAGCTGTTGCGCCCACGTGGCGATCTGCGCATCGAAGAAGGGGATGTGATCGCGATTTTTGCCGTGTCCAGCGACGTGCCCGAAGTCGAACGGCTGCTGCAAGTTTCAATCGACTATTTCTAGCATGAAACGGCGGGTCCCCAAAAAAACGCGTGGTATTTTGCGACTGCCGCTGTTTCTGCTGATCTGGGGCATTGCCTCATTGGCGATGTGGGTGCCTGCTGTTCATGCGCTGGTTCTGAATGATCACCCCAGCTCGCAGAGCTTTTTTTACGCAGGCGTTGTGGGGCTGATGCTGGTCACAATGATTGGCCTGTCGATGGGCAACCGGGTGCCACAATATGGCATGCCGGGGCAGTTGCTTTCCTTGCTTGCAACCTTTGTTGTGCTGCCGGTTTTTCTGGCTATTCCCGTGTCAGATGCGCTGGGTAATACTCGGTTTTTGAACGCTTATTTTGATATGGTGAGTTCGGTCACCACCACCGGGGCTGCGATTTTTGGCGATGGCGACCGGCTGCCGCCAAGCGTGCATCTGTGGCGGGGGCTTGTGGCCTGGCTGGGGGGGCTGTTGATGCTGATTGCGGCAGCGGCCGTGCTGGCGCCCTTGTCGCTTGGTGGCTTTGAGGTGACGGCACGCGGTGCTCAGGGCAGCGGCACAATCTCGCGCCAGATGGAACGCAGTGATCCGCGCAGGCATCTGGTGTTTGTTTTCAAAAATATCGCGCCGATCTATGTGGGGCTGACGGCGGCCCTATGGGTGCTGTTGCTGATCACCGGAGGCGGGCTGACCACCTCTGCCATTCACGCCATGTCGGTGATGTCGACCTCGGGGATTTCGCCCGTGGGCGGGGTGGAAAACGCCCAAAGCGGCCTTGGCGGTGAGATGATCATGTTTTTGTTCATGTTCTTTGCGCTGTCCCGGCTGACGTTTTCCTCTGACACCTTGAGCAGTGAAACCCGCCATCTGGAAGAGGATCCAGAATTTCGCATGGGGGTTATGCTGGTGATTGCGGTGCCTTTGATGCTATTTTTGCGCCATTGGGTTGCCGCGCTTGAGGTGGATGCAAGTGCCGATCTCTACAGCGCGATTGGTGCGCTTTGGGGCAGCGTGTTCACGGTCTTGTCGTTTCTGAGCACAACCGGGTTTGAAAGCGCCCATTGGGGGGCAGCGCAGGATTGGTCGGGCCTGGAAACACCGGGCATGATCCTGATGGGGATGGCGATGATTGGTGGAGGTGTTGCCACCACAGCCGGCGGGGTGAAACTTTTGCGGGTTTTTGCGCTTTATCTCAATGGGGTTAGGGAGATGGAACGCCTTGTTCATCCGTCATCTCTGAGCGGTGCAAACCGGTTTACCAAGCGGATCCAGCGTGATGGGGCCTATGTGGCCTGGATCTTTTTCATGCTGTTTGCGCTGTCTCTGGCCGTGATTGCCACCGCGTTTTCGGCGGTTGGATCGGATTTCGAAGAGGCGATGATCCTTGCGGTTGCGAGCCTGTCAACCACCGGCCCGCTGACCCAGATTGCGGGCGGTGAGGCGATTGAACTGGTGCTGTTGTCACCCGCGGCAAAATTGATCCTATGTGTTGCCATGGTGCTTGGCCGGCTGGAAACTTTGGCTTTCATCGCGCTTTTGTCACCCAAGCTCTGGCGCGGCTAAACAATCATGGTTAACCATATGGTGTATGAGACATTTTCTGGTGGAAACTCCTGCCGTCTGCGTCCATACTAGCTAGAAACCAGGCGCGTTGGTCCGCAGCGCGTGGCACAAGAACAAAAGCGAGATAATAAAAATGGCTTCGGACAGACAGAATCTTCAGGACGCATTCCTGAATCATGTTCGCAAAACCAAAGTTCCCGTGACAATCTTTCTTATCAACGGTGTGAAGCTTCAGGGAGTGATCACCTGGTTTGATAATTTCTGCGTGTTGCTGCGCCGGGATGGTCAATCGCAGCTTGTTTATAAACATGCGATTTCGACCATTATGCCATCGCAGCCGATCAGCCTGTATGAAGGTGAAGACGCCTCTTGATGGAACACGACAGGAAGCGCACCCGGGCCTGGGTGCTGCATCCGGATATCAAATCTGAACAGGCGCGGCGGGATCCTGCCGCTGCGCTCGAAGAAGCAGTTTCCCTTGCCAAGGCTTTGCCCGATCTTGATGTGATCGGCTCTCAAGTTGTGCGCTTGCCCAAGGCACAGCCAGGGATGCTGTTTGGCTCCGGTAAAATCGAAGAGCTGGCGCAGCAGCTTAAGGGTGATGAGATCGAGCTGGTGCTGATCGACGGCCCGGTGACACCCGTGCAGCAGCGCAATCTGGAAAAAGCCTGGAAAGTAAAGATCCTGGACCGCACCGGGCTGATTTTGGAGATCTTTTCCGATCGCGCCCGCACCCGTGAAGGGGTGCTGCAGGTTGAGATGGCCGCGCTTAGCTATCAGCGGACCCGGCTGGTACGAGCCTGGACCCACCTGGAACGGCAACGGGGTGGTCTTGGCTTTGTTGGGGGTCCCGGTGAGACTCAGATCGAAGCAGACCGTCGCGCCATTGATGATCAATTGGTGCGTCTGCGCCGTCAGCTGGAAAAAGTGGTAAAAACCCGCACGCTGCACCGCGCCGCCCGTGCCAAAGTGCCTTATCCAATTGTGGCGCTGGTGGGTTATACCAACGCTGGAAAATCCACATTGTTCAACCGGTTGACCGGGGCGGACGTGATGGCAAAAGACATGCTTTTTGCCACGCTGGATCCCACCATGCGCCGGGTTGAGCTGGTTGATGGGCCTGAAATCATCCTGTCTGACACCGTGGGTTTCATATCTGATCTGCCAACCGAGCTGGTGGCGTCGTTTCGTGCCACACTCGAAGAGGTGCTGGCGGCTGATGTGATCTTGCACGTGCGCGACATCAGCCATGAAGAGACGGTCACCCAATCTGAGGATGTTCACGCGATCCTGAATTCGCTTGGTGTGGATGAAAACCGCACCATGATCGAGGTCTGGAACAAGATCGATCAACTGGATCCGGATGAGCGCGACGCGCGTCGTGATCGCGCGGCGCGTGAAGAGGGTATTCATGCGATTTCGGCGATCACCGGCGAGGGGCTGCAAGGGCTTCTGGATGAGATTGCGCTGCATTTGCAGGGAAAACGTTTCGAGGAGACCCTCGAACTTGCATTTTCGCAAGGTCGCGCCCGCGCCTGGCTGTTTGAACAGGATGTTGTGCAATCTGAAGAGCAGGGTGAAAACGGGTTTTCTGTGACGGTCCATTGGACCGAAAAGCAAAAAGCCCAGTTCAAAAAGCTTTAACGCGGCAGCTGGTCGAACCAACGCCAGCTGTCGTGGGCAATCTGCGGCCCGATTTCATAAAACCAATGGGTGTGATTGGGGATCACATTGACTGTGACCACATGGCCTGCGCGGGCCATGGCACGGCCAGTGGCTTCGGCGTTTTCGACAGAAAAGATGTGATCCTGATCACCCAGATAGATGCGGAAGGGTTTGCCCTGCGCATTGGGGAGAATATCTGAGGCTTGCGCATTGCCGCCATGTACCGCGGCGGCGCGCCAGGGCCCCTCCAGCCGATTATTCATCCAGTTTGCCATCAATGCTCCGCTGGAATGGCCAAACAGATAGATCCGGTTGCGATCGACCGGTCGGTTCCGCTCCAGCGCGGCGAGCATGATGTCAAAATCCAGTTGGTCAAAATCCTGAAGTTGCCAGTTTTTGCCGCCAGTGTTTGGCGCTAGCAGCAAAATGTCGTTTTGCTGCGCAACTTCTTTCCACATATCAATCATCGACAGGCCAGAGCGGCCCGCGCCGTGAAACAGGATCACCAAAGGTGCAGCTGTACTGCCAGAGGGCGCGAATTGATACCAATTTCGGCTGCCGGACGCCTGGCGTTTTGCAATGGATCGCGCGGCTTTTGAGGGTTCATAGGCATATTCACGCAAAACCTTGCCGCGCAGTGTGTTGCGCGAAACTGTGGCATAGCCGCCTTCGGGAACGGGGCTTGTTGGGGCTACAGCAAAGGGCTGGCGGGCCTCAGGTTCTCCCAAGAAAACAGCAATCCCGATCAAACCAATCAGCAGCAAAACCACAAGGACAAGACGCGACATGTTCAGACCTCAGGGAGAACGTGGCGCGATTTGCACCACTATTGCGGGAGTATCCGTGTAATACCAACTGCCGCTGCGCGTGCAAGTTCTTCGTCAAGTGACATTGGAATATATTCACCGCGGCGCCAGAGCTGGGCCTGATCGTCATAATAGCGCGACAGGAAATGGCCGGACTGCCCCGTGGAAATCACAAAAACAGAGCTGTCGGGATCGGCAAAATCATAAACACCGCGATAGCCAGAGGCGTGGATGTTGGTGAACGGATCGCGCCCCTCAGCAGAGGTGAGCCCGCGTTGCAGAGTATTGTCACCGCCGCTGGTGGATTGGCGAATATTGACAAAATAGCGCAGGATCGGAATGCCGCCGAGGGCCTCGTGCCGGTGAAGCGCCTGATGGGCATCGCCCCAGCGCAGGGATTCCAACGCGGTGCCGTAACGCTCTTCGATCCAGAGGATGGCATCATCCAGCGCCAGACGGGAAATATCGGCGCAGCTTTCTTTCAGCGCGCTTTGGTGAATGTCGCACCAGGCCGATGCCCCATCAATATCGCGGAACACCCGTTCTAGAAACAGGGGCTCAACCCGAGAATATTCAAAGGCCAACGGGCCAAGATCATCTTCGATCAGGCGTTTTTGCAAAGCACGCACCCAAGCCGCATAAAGCAGCGGTTCGGGTAGGTGTTCGTTCATTTCGCCATTCCATTGCGCCAGCAGATCAAGCGCAATTCTGCGCTGGCGGGCGGGGGTGCCTTCGGGGGCGGCTTCACCGGTGAACCAGAGATCGGCCCCAATCAGCGGCAGCAAGGTGCGTGCGGCAAAGGAAACCGTGTCTTGTTGCGCCTCAATGAAACTGTCACGGGTGTGCACTTCGCGCGATTGCATCAGCCGTTGCCAGCGGTTGATCCGCTGCGCATCGCCCCAATCAAACGATACGTGGTTGGGGAAGGGGCGATCCACCATCTTGTTGTTTGTATTGCCCAAAATGCCGCCGATGGGATTGCGAAACACCGGATTGGCCGCATAGGGCGCGCGGCCCTGCCAGCGGTTGTCGCGCAGCCAACCGGGGCTAGGCAGGCGGCCCTGGCTTTGATGGCGGCTGCTGCGTTGCGGCAGCGCGCCGATGGTTTTCATCGCGATATGGGTTTCATCTGCCAGTACCAGATTGAACGAGGGCGCAACAAAGGGTTCGGCCGCTTTGATGGCGTCTTCTACCGACTGGCTGCGCATCAGGTCCTGTGCGGCTGTAAGGCTGGCGTCTGCGGGGCTCAATGCGCTCCAGGCCAAGCTGACCACATGACCGGGCGGGGTGATATCTGCGAGGTTTGCCATGCCGCCGGGCAATACCGGGCCGTTTTCGCTCCATCGCAGGGTGACGGTGACGGGGGCGCTGTCTTTGACATTGATGATCGCGCGGCGGGTCTGAAAAGGTTTGAAGCCGCTTGGGGTCAGGTATTCTTCAGTGTTTTCCGGGTTCAGCTGTTCGATGAACAGATCCTGCACATCCGCAAAGGATGCAGTGATACCCCAGCCCAGCCCATCCGAACGACCAGAAAGAACCGCGGGGATGCCCGGCAATGTGGCACCAATGATGCCGCCGGTGCCAAGCTCAAGCCGGGCCAGATACCATGAGGTTGGCGCGGCGAGCATGGAATGCGGATCATTGGCGAGCAGCGTGCCCGCAGTGGTGGAGCGTTCAGGCGCGGCGGCCCATGCGTTTGAAGCGCCACCAAAGCCAAGTTGTGCCAGCGGATGCGGCAGCGGCTGCGTTGTGGAGTGCGCAAGTTTCACCACATCCGGAAACAGGGCGCTGTATTCTGGCAGGGTTGAAAGGCCCTTGCCGGGAGCATCGGGCAAGATGTCGACCAGTCGATCCTGGTTATCAAGTGCAAGCGACGTGCGGGTGCGCAGGATCTCGCTTTGCATATGGGTGGCGGACTGCACTGCAAGGAGTTTCAAAAGCGCAATACTGTCAGCAGGTTGCCAGGGTGCGATTGGGGCAGGAAACAGGAACATCTCTGGTGCGCCCCGACCCAGAGCGCGGTCGTTTACCTCGGTAAGGCGGGCGTTGACCCCGGCGGAATAGGCCCGCAGCGCTGCCAGGGTGTTTTCTGACTGGCTGGCAACCGATCTTTGCGCCAGACGGTAGATATCAAGGCGGCGCATCAAAATGTCAGATTCCACTGCACGAGGGCCGAATGCCTCGGCCAGACGCCCCTGTGCGGTGCGGCGCAGCACTGTCATTTGCCACAGGCGATCCTGCGCATGCGCATAGCCAAGCCCGAAATACACATCCTCGTCACTGGCGCCAAAACTGCCAAAAACATGGGGCACATTGGCATTGTCGCGCACAATTTCTATGGGCGCGGATGGGCCGGGCAGGGTGATTTCTTTGTCATATTCCGGCAGCGATTGCGAGGCGAGAAAATAGACCACAATGACTGCAAGCAGGGCGAAAAGAACGCTGAACGCGGTGAGCCGCAGCAGCCAGTTAACAAGTCGTGCCATGGATGCGTTGTGTCCTTGCCTTTGAGGGATTTCTTGCGCCTGCTGCATATGCTGGTAGGGTCAGCGCCAACATAAGGCAAGTCATTCGAAGGGAAAAGCAAATGGCGAAGGTTGCATTTTTGGGGCTGGGGGTCATGGGGGCTCCGATGGCGGGGCATCTGCAAAAGGCGGGCCATGATGTGACGGTCTATAACCGCACCTCTGCAAAGGCTGAGGCCTGGGTAAACACCTATGGTGGCGCAATGGGCGCAACTCCGCGCGTGGCAGCTGAGGGTGCGGAATTTGTCATGTGTTGCGTGGGAAATGACGATGATTTGCGCGCTGTATGCCTCGGCGATGACGGTGCTTTTGCGGCGATGGCGGCGGGTAGCGTGTTTGTGGATCACACCACAGTCTCAGCCCAAGTGACGCGCGAGCTGTATGACGCGGCCAAAGAGCGCGGCATTTTCTTTGTGGATGCGCCGGTGTCTGGTGGTCAGGCGGGCGCGGAAAATGGCGTATTGTCGGTGATGTGCGGCGGAGATGCGCCTGCTTACGCGCGTGCAGAGCCCGTGATGGAGGCCTATTCACGTATCTGCCGCCGCATTGGGGACACCGGCGCGGGCCAGATGACCAAGATGTGCAACCAGATTGCAATCGCCGGTCTGGTGCAGGGCCTGTCTGAATCGCTGCATTTTGCCGAGAAAGCCGGGCTGGATGGCCGCGCGGTGGTTGAAGTGATCTCGCAGGGCGCGGCGGGCAGCTGGCAGATGGCGAACCGGTTTGAGACCATGCTGGATGATCATTTTGAGCACGGTTTTGCGGTGGATTGGATGCGCAAGGATCTGGGCATCTGTCTGGATGCAGCTGATGAAAATGGCGCAAGCCTGCCGGTCACCGCACTGGTGGATCAGTATTATAAAGACGTGCAGAAAATGGGCGGCGGGCGTTGGGATACATCCAGCCTGTTCAAACGCCTGCGCAAGCTTGGATAAGAAAAACGCCCCGGTTTTGGCCGGGGCGTTTTCAATTTAGGTTGATTTACACGCGCTTAGGGGATGATGCGTGTGTATTTGGTACCTTCCAGCGTGGCCCCAACGCGCAGACCAGCCTGGGCAAAGATCGCCGCCAGAATGGGTGATGTCAGCGTATTGGTGTCAGTGGCCAGCGCGTTGCCTTCGTTTTGGATGACATATTCCAGATCCGCGCCCGCAGCCCAACCAGAGGAACGGCGGAAATCTGACAGCGCGTCCTGTGTCATGAAGAACAGCACATGCGCATATTGCTGTGCGCCGATCTGCAGGCCCGCGTTGCCTTTTAGGGTGGAATAATAATCGACGGTCACGTCATTGATGCGCAAGGCACCACGGCCAAAGGCCCCACCAAAGACAAAGCCTGCCTCGGTCACCAGAGGCATCACCAGCATGCCGGTTGCTTTATTCGCAAGATCGCGGGTGTTGGGGTAAAGGCTGTACATCTGTTGCAGGGTGGCATCCACCCGAGCATCGATTTTAGGGGCGTTGGAATTACCAACACCATTGCCGCAGGCTGCGGTGACACCAAGCCCGGCCAGTGCCCCGGCGGCAAAGCCACGGCGTGTCAAAGTGGAATTCTGATTACTGCTCATACTGTTGCCTGTCCTGTTTCAAGCATGGCCGTTCAAGCGGCCTTAAGCCGGTTTATACGCGCGTTTTTGCTGATTGTCATCCGCATCAATATTGAAACAGCAATAATTTGCCCATGTTTGATGCGGATGGAGCTTGGGGTCAATCGTTTAGGATTTTTGCCACCTCTGGCGCAAAATAGGTGAGGATACCGTCGCAACCTGCGCGTTTGAAAGCCAAAAGGCTTTCTAGTGCAACCTGTTCGCCGTTAACCCATCCGTTTTCAGCAGCGGCTTTGATCATCGCGTATTCGCCCGAGACCTGATAGGCAAATGTGGGAACCCCAAATGTGGTTTTGACCCGATGACAAATGTCGAGATAACTGATGCCGGGTTTGATCATCACCATATCTGCGCCCTCCGAAAGGTCGCGCTCGACCAGGCGCAGGGCTTCGTCTGAGTTGCCGGGATCCATCTGATAGGTTTTCTTGTCGCCCTTCAGCGCGCCAGAGGCGCCAACGGCATCGCGGAACGGCCCATAAAAGCCAGAGGCGTATTTTGCGGAGTAAGACAGGATCGCAACATTATGATATCCGGCGCTTTCCAGCGCTGCACGCATGGCGCCAACACGGCCATCCATCATATCAGAGGGGCCAATGATATCCGCGCCCGCATCCGCCTGCGCGAGTGTCATTTTTACCAGCGCTTCAAGGGTGGCGTCATTGACGATCTCGCCATCGACAACAAAGCCATCGTGACCATGGATATTATAAGGATCAAGCGCCACATCCGTCATCACCGCCACATCAGGGGCTGCGTCTTTGATTGCGCGGATGGTGCGGTTGGTCAGATTGTTGGGGTTCCAGGCCTCAGCACAATCTGCGGTTTTGACCGCGGGGTCGGTATAGGGAAACAGGCAGATCGCCGGAATGCCAAGGTCCTGCGCAAGTTTTGCGGATTTAACCGCATTGTCGACCGATTGGCGCGCCACACCCGGCATGGATGCAATGGGTTCCAAGATGTCTTCGCCGTCGCGAATGAAAATGGGCCAGATCAGATCATCCACCGCCAAGCTGTTCTGTCGCACCAGATTGCGCAGAGCTTGGCTTTGACGGGTGCGGCGCAGACGCGCGGTGGGAAAGGTGGCAACAGTCGGTTTCATAACAGGCTTCCGATTTCAGCTTTTCCCTTGGTTTGCATGGAAATGTGCGAAAAACAAGGTGGACAGGCTGATACAAATCGTCCTCCCTATCTCTGTTCTTGTGTCTGGAGGCCTGAGAGGGGATATAGGGACAAGCACGCGTGGTGGCTCGCGCGAAAGTAATAAGGAATACAGGCGTGACACTGTTTCAAATCCTGTCGGAAATGATTGATATGCGGTCATTTTCCAATCTTTGGTATTGGATCGTTCTGGCGATTGCCTGGTCAAGCGCAAGCCATTGGATTTTGGGCGTGCCCTTTGATCTGGTTGGGCGCGCGCGGCGCAAAGGTGGCCAGAGCACGCAGGATTTCGAAACCCTGGTCCATATTAACGTGACGCGCAGGCTGTATGTTATGCGCACTGCTGGTGCCTGGTTGGTGGCCTTGGTGAGCTTTGTGCTGAGCGGGCTGTTGGTTTTGGGCTTTTGGTATGCGGTTGAATTTGCGCAAGCGGTGTTGTTGATCGCTTTTCCCATGACGATTGTGTCGCTGTTTGGATTGCGTCTGGCGGCAAAGGTTGAACGCGAGAACCTTCAGGGGGAGGCGCTGATCAAATCGTTCAATAACCTGCGCATGGTTACGCAAGCCATTGGTGTTGTTTCTATTTTTGTGACCTCTATGTGGGGTATGTGGCAAAACCTGCAATTGGGCGCGATTTAACGGAGACAGACCATGGCTGGCCAACTGATCAAAATGGGCGGCGTGCCTGAAGGTTTTGATGCGCGCCAAATCCTGAAAGAGCTTGAGCGCAGTTCGGGCGCGGTGGTGCATGTGGCACGCGATGATCGCCGCCTGGAAGCCACCCGCGCCGCGCTTGCGTTTTTTGCCCCGGATGTTCCGGTTCTGGTGTTTCCGGGTTGGGATTGCCTGCCCTATGATCGGGTGTCACCAAACCCGGATATTTCGGCCGCGCGCATGGCAACTTTGGCGACGTTGCTGCATGCGCCGCCGAAACAGTTTATCCTGCTCACCTCGCTCAATGCGGCGACCCAGCGTCTGCCCGCGCGTGACGTGCTGAAAGAGGCGGTGTTCTACGCTGAGGTAGACCGCCGGATTGACGAAGACGCGCTGCGTAAGTTTTTGGTACGCATGGGGTTTTCGCAAAGCCCTACGGTGATGGAACCGGGCGATTATGCCATTCGTGGCGGCATCATCGATATTTTCCCACCCGGTGAAAGCGGCCCGGTGCGATTGGATTTGTTTGGCGATGTGCTGGACAGCGCGCGCCGGTTTGATCCGGTGTCGCAACGTACAACCGAAAAACTATCGTCAATTGAGCTGGCACCCGTGTCAGAGGTTATTCTGGATGAGGCCGCGATTACCCGGTTCCGCCAGAACTACCGGATTGAGTTTGGCGCGGCGGGCAGTGACGATCCGCTATATGAAGCCGTAAGTGCGGGGCGCAAACATCAGGGCGTTGAACATTGGTTGCCGTTTTTCCATGAGCAGCTGGAAACCCTGTTTGATTACCTGCCACAGGCAACGGTGACGCTGGATGACCAGGTGACACCGGCGCGTCTGGTCCGTTGGGACAGCATTGCTGATCAATATGAAACCCGCCAGCACGCGATGAAGCAAAAGGGGCGGATGGATTCGGTCTATAAACCTATTCCGCCTGCGCTGCTTTATCTGGATGATGACGCGTGGGAGGTGGCGACAGCGCCGCATCGGGTTGTTCAGTTTCACCCGCTTGCGCAGGCGTCCGGGCCCGGTGTTGTTGATGCAGGTGGCCGTATTGGGCGCAATTTTGCACCGGAACGGCAGCAGGAAACCATCAGCCTTTTTGGGGCCTTGGCGGATCATATTAAATCAAAGCTTTTGTCGGGCCCGGTGGTTATTGCCTCTTACTCCGATGGTGCGCGCGAACGCCTGTCGGGCTTGATCGAAGATGAAGGACTGGCCGAAACCATCGCCATCACCGATGGCACCAGGGTCGGAAAACGCGGGCTGCATCTGGCGGTCTGGGCGCTGGAGCACGGGTTTGAAGCACCGGATATGACGGTGATTTCCGAGCAGGACGTGCTGGGCGATCGTCTGATCCGGACGCCTAAGAAACGGCGCAAGGCTGAGAACTTCCTGACGGAAACCCAATCGCTATCGCCGGGCAATCTGGTGGTGCATGTGGATCACGGTATTGGCCGCTACAAAGGTCTGGAAGTGGTCACGGCTGCGGGTGCGGCGCATGAGTGTATTCTGTTGGAATACGCCGAAGCCGCCAAGCTTTACTTGCCGGTGGAAAACATTGAACTGCTGAGCAAATATGGCCACGATGAGGGTCTGCTTGACCGTCTGGGTGGCGGCGCTTGGCAGGCGAAAAAGGCCAAGCTCAAGGAGCGCATTCGCGAGATGGCGGATCGTTTGATCCGTATCGCGGCTGAGCGTGCGCTGCGCAAAGCGCCGATGATTGACCCTCCGCCAAGCGCCTGGGAAGAATTTGCCGCGCGCTTTCCGTATCAGGAAACAGATGATCAGCTGCGGGCGATTTCCGATGTGATGGATGATCTGCAATCGGGCAGCCCGATGGATCGTCTGATCTGTGGCGACGTTGGCTTTGGCAAAACCGAGGTTGCGATGCGGGCAGCCTTTGTTGCGGCGATGTCGGGGCTGCAGGTGGCAATCGTTGCGCCGACCACCTTGCTTGCACGCCAACACGCGGCAGGGTTTAAGGAGCGGTTTCGCGGCTTTCCCTTAGAAGTCAGGCAGTTGTCGCGATTTGTTTCAGCAAAAGAGGCCAGCAAAACCCGCGAGGGTCTGGCCCGTGGCACTGTTGATATTGTGGTCGGCACCCATGCGCTTTTGGCTAAAAATATTCGGTTTCAGAACCTGGGTCTGCTGATCATTGATGAGGAACAGCATTTTGGCGTGGGCCATAAGGAACGACTGAAACAGATGCGCAGCGATATCCACGTGCTGACGCTGACGGCGACGCCAATCCCCCGGACGCTCCAGTTGAGCCTGACAGGGGTGCGCGATCTGTCGATTATTGGCACACCGCCGGTGGATCGTCTGGCGATCCGCACCTATGTGAGCGAGTTTGACGCGGTGACTATTCGCGAGGCGTTGTTGCGCGAACATTATCGCGGCGGGCAAAGTTTCTATGTGGTGCCGCGCATTTCTGATCTGCGCGAGATCGAAGAGTTTCTGAAGGAACAACTGCCAGAGCTGAGCTATGTGGTGGCGCATGGACAGCTTGCTGCTGGTGAACTCGATGATCGAATGAACGCCTTTTATGATGGTAAATACAATGTGTTGCTGGCGACAACGATTGTAGAATCCGGGCTCGATATTCCCACCGCCAACACAATGGTTGTGCACCGCGCCGATATGTTTGGTCTGGCGCAGCTCTATCAGATCCGCGGGCGCGTGGGCCGTTCCAAGACACGGGCCTATGCCTATCTGACCACCAAACCGCGGCAGAAACTGACCGATACGGCCGAAAAACGTCTGCGCGTTCTGGGGTCTCTCGATACGCTTGGTGCGGGTTTTACGCTTGCTTCGCAAGACCTTGATATTCGCGGCGCGGGCAATCTGCTCGGTGAAGAACAATCTGGTCAGATGCGCGATGTGGGCTATGAGCTTTATCAATCGATGCTGGAAGAGGCGATTGGCAAGATCAAATCCGGCGAAGCCGAAGGGCTGAGCGAGCAGGATGATCAATGGGCGCCGCAGATCAATCTGGGTGTGCCGGTTCTGATCCCGGATGATTACGTGCCGGATCTGGATGTGCGCCTTGGGCTGTATCGTCGATTGTCGTCGCTTTCGACCAAGGTGGAACTGGAAGGTTTTGCCGCAGAACTGATTGACCGATTTGGAAAATTACCGCGTGAAGTCAACACGTTGATGTTGGTTGTTCGCATCAAAGCAATGTGCAAACGCGCGGGTATTGCCAAGCTGGATGGTGGACCAAAAGGTGCAACCATTCAGTTCCACAATGATAAGTTTGCCTCTCCGCAGGGGTTGGTAAGCTTTATCCAGGAGCAAAACGGCCTGGCCAAAGTGAAGGACAACAAGATTGTTGTTCGTCGCGATTGGCGATCAGATGCGGATAAGATCAAAGGTGCCTTTGCCATTGCCCGCGATCTGGCTGAAAAAGTTGTAGCCGAGAAAAAACGCGCAAAAGCAAAAGGCTAAGCGACTACGTTGCCGAGGCGATCTGCGCCTCGGCCATCGCCAGGCGTCGCATCAAATAACACGACAACAGCGCCAGCAGCAGCACACCACCAGCAAGCGGGCGCAGGCTGCCATCAAACAGCTGCCCCAACGGGCCTGCAATCAGCACAGCGCCAACGGTGGAAATGGCACCAATCACCGAGGCTGCAAGACCCGCGATATGGCCCATGGGTTCCATCGCGATGGCATTGAGATTTCCCATCGTGGTTCCGACCATGAAGAAAACCGTGCACTGCCATATAACAAAGGTGAAAAACGGAACCTGAGCTGCGGGCAGGACAAAGGCAAGCGCAACCATCACGCCGCTGAAACCCACCTGTGACCAGAGCGACGTAGCCGCGATGCGGCGCATGCCCAACCGTGCAACCAATAAACCGTTGAGCAGGCTGCCGCTGCCCGCGATCAAAGCGGTGAGGCCAAACCAAAGCGGGAAGGTCTCGGCGCGTTCATAGATCACATCATAGACCGGTTGCACCGTGGTGATCATGGAAAACAGGATGCCGAGGCAGAGTGTTTGCACAAAAATAGCGATGCGTGCGCTGGGGTGGCGCAGAATTTCTACAGATGCGTGGCGCAAAGCACGCAGCGATAGCGGGCGGCGGTGTTCTTTTGCCAGAGTTTCCGGCAGTCGCAGCCCGGTCCAGACGAGGATCCCGATGGCAAAAAGGATGAAACTGGCAAAAATCGCGCGCCAGCTGCCAAAGGTGAGGATTACCGCTCCCAAGGAAGGCGCAATTGCGGGTACCAACATGAAGATCATCATCACATAGGACATGATCTGCGCCATTTCACGGCCCTTAAATCGATCTCGCACCAGTGCCAGTGCAGCAACGCGGGGGCCAGCGGCCCCAATCCCCATAAGGAAACGTGAGACGATCAGCATCTCAAGCGAGCTGCTGATAACAGCAAGCGAAGCTGCCAGGCCATAGAGCACAGCCCCAACGAGGATCACCCGTCGCCGCCCAAAGGCATCTGACAGCGGGCCGCTAAAGAAAATGCCTAACCCCATGCCCAAAATAAATGAGGTCAGCACCAATTGCGCCTTGTTAGGGTCTGTTTTTGTCAGCTCTTCGGAAATTGCAGGAAAGGCTGGAAGCATCGCATCAATCGATAATGCGATGGTTGCAAACATCATGGCGACCATCGCCGTCAATTCGGCTTTGCCAAGCACGGGGGGCTGAGTGGACACGGGGGCGCACCTATTTGGGGAAAGGATAGATGCCGGGGCACCATTCGTGGCAAACATAGAACATGTTAAGTGAAGCTGCTATGCTAAACTTGTGCGTTCAGTTTGAATGGTGCCCAGTCTGGTCTATTTTTCTGCCGCCTCAAGCTGGTCGGTGATGTCTTTGATCACCTGCGCCCAAAGTTCGGGCGGCTGCGCGCCGGGGACCGCGTGTTGGTTGGCAACAATAAATGTGGGCACCGATGTTACGCCCATTTTGCGCGAGTGGTTATCCCGATCACGGATGGTGTCTGTGTCGCTGTCGCCGTTCAGGAGGTTTTCCAAAACGTCGCGCTCCATCCCGGCGGCTGCGCCAATATCTGCAAGCGTCGCAATATCGCCGATATCTTTGCCATCAACAAAATAGGCCTGAAACAGGGCGTCCACCACAGCGTTCTGTTTGCTCTCAATCCCTGCCCAGTGGATTAAACGATGCGCGTTCAAAGTGTTAGGGGTGCGTTTTATAGCATCAAGATTGATGGTGATGCCCGCTTTTTCAGCATGTTCCACAACCGGAGCATAGGCACGCACAGCGCCGTCTTTGCCGCCAAACTTGTTTTCGAGGTAGGCGCGCCGGTCCATGCCTTCGGCCGGCATTTCGGGGTTCAGCTGAAACGGATGCCATTCAATCACAAACGGATGGTCCTGCACTGCGGCAAGTGCCTTTTCGAGATTGGTCTTGCCGATATAGCACCAGGGGCAGATCGGATCCGAGAGGACGTCGAGTTTTACAGTGCTCATAATGGGTTATCCTTTGAAGTTATCCGCAAGCGCGCGCCGGTTCAGTTTGCCATTGGGGTTTGTTGGCAGCACATCCACACGCTGGTAGAGCTTGGGGCGCTTATACTCAGCCAAACATGTCTTGGCAAAATCGGAAAGCATCTCAGCATCAAGTTCTGGTGAACCAATATAGAAAGCGGCGATGATCGAGACGTCTTCTTTGATGGACACGCTGGTAACAGCGATCTGTCCAACACCTTCACAACGTGAAAGTGCGGTTTCAACCTCTTGTGGTGAAACTCGAAAACCGCCTGCATTCATCATATCATCGCTGCGGCCAAGGTAATGGATTGAACCGTTTTCATCCATCTTGCCGTGATCACCTGTCAAAAACCACTCGCCCTGAAAACGCGCCTTGGTGGCTTCTGGCGCGTTGAGATATTCACGCATGAGGCCGGGGTCAGTGCGATGTATGGCAATGGTGCCAGAGGCTCCCCGCGGTACCACACCGCTATCATCGACAATTGCGATGCGGCGACCAGTTTGGGGCGCGCCAAGACTGTCAGCGGTGGTGTCGCGCGCGGGCCCGTGACAGATAAAGGTAGAGCATTCCGACATGCCAAAGGCTTCATAGATCGGCGTTGTGCTGGCTGTTTCCCAGGCGCTGCGGATCGCGGGGGAGAGTTTTTCACCCGCGCTTAACGCATGACGCAGGTCCGGCAGGTCTAACGTAGGATTTTGTTTGAGGATCTTTCTGTAAATGCCTGGTACAGCGGCAAAAATACTCACGTTTTGGTCTTTGATGATCTGAGGTAGATTTTCAGGCGTGGTATTTGGAGCCGGGATCACAGCGGTGGCGCCGACGGCCCAGGGATCCATCAGACCGGTGCCCAATGTGAAGGTCCAGTTAAACGCCCCGGCATGCATCATGCGATCGCTTGCTTGCATCCCATACCAGTCTCGCAGCATCATCTGACGTGCCCAGATGGCGCGGTGGGCATGGGCAACGGGGCGCGGCACGCCGCTGGTGCCCGAGGTGTAAACCACATAAGCGAGCCGGTTGGGATCATCAAGATCATAGGCACAGGCCGGGCCGGTCCACATGGTGCGCAGCTCCTGCTGGCTGATCGTGCGGTCATGCGGCGCACAGGCAACATCATCCGCTTTGATCACCAGTTTGGGTGCAAGGTCTTCGATCATCTTCTGCGTCTCGGCAGCGGTGAGCTGGGCTGATGTGGGTACGGGCACCAGACCGGCTGCGATGGCCCCAAGAAACGCGATTGGGAAATCAACAGTGTTGCTAAGCCGCATAAGGACCAAATCGCCCTTATTTAGACCCTGATTTAGCAGGCCTTGCCCGGTAGCACGCACTTTTTGCGATAGCTCAGCAAAGCTCATATCCTGTTGGCCGTTGTCTGACACAATGGAGAGCGCTGTCTTTTCGGGGTTTTCTTCTGCTTTTCCCAACACATAGGCGCTGAGGTTGAACTGCTGCGGGCAGGGCGGATGGGGGGTATTATCTGAAACAGAAAGCATAAACAGGGGCTAGCGCGGTGCTCGACACGTTGCAAGCCCTTCGCGGCTTCCGTATAGATGTCGAATGACAGAGAAAGATCCCAAATCCTTGATCTCAATTGCGCGTGAAAACGGCGGCACCAATGAACCGGAGCCGTTGGACCTTGGCGCACGGGTGCGTGAGCTGCGCAAGGCGCGCGATTGGACGTTGGAACATGCGGCCAATCAGGCTGGGCTGGCACGTTCAACCCTATCGAAGATCGAAAACGGTCAGATGTCGCCCACTTATGAGGCGCTCAAAAAACTGGCTGAAGGGTTGGAAATCACCATTCCGCAGCTGTTCACGCCGCCCAAGCGCGAACAGATCAACGGGCGTTTTACTGTTACCAAAAGCGGAACAGGCGCGGGTCATGCCACCGCGACCTATGAGCATGAGATGCTCGCAGACGGGCTATCGCGCAAGCAGATGCTGCCGTACCGGGCTCGGGTGCGGGCGCGTAATATGGATGAGTTCGACGGTTGGGTGCGCCACGATGGGGAAGAGTTTCTCTATGTGCTGACCGGTGTGGTCAAACTTTACACCGAGTTTTACGAGCCCATTGAGATGCGGCGCGGCGACAGCGCCTATTATGACGCCACCATGGGCCACAATGTGATCTCTGTCAGTGATGAGGACGCCACCATTCTTTGGGTGACGTCCCTGGCTTGATTTTACAAGCTGTTACGCATCTTCTTTAAAGAGGGTGCGCAACACGATGTGGCCGATAAATACGGCGATGATCTGCATCACGATGAACATCACGATGTGACCTGGATAGATGCCCGCAAAGGTGTCGGAAAACCCACGTGCAATGGTCACCGCTGGATTGGCGAAGCTTGTGGAAGACGTGTACCAATAGGCACCCGTGATATAGAGCGCGACCAGCGTTGGAATGGCCTCAGGACGTGAGCGCAGGCCACCAAAGATCACAAACAGCAGGCCGAAAGTTGCAACAATTTCGGACCACCATTGCGCAACGCCAGTGCGATGCATTGTGGAGGAGACTTGCAGAATGGGCTGATCAAACATCAAGTGGCAGGCCCAAACGCCGAGGATCGCGCCAATAATCTGGATCACCACATAGGCTGGGACGTCTTTCCAGGGCAAATCGCCGCGCAGCGCAAAGGCCAGGCTGACAGCTGGGTTGAAATGGGCGCCGGAGATCGGGCCAAGTGTGGTGATGATGGCAAACAGCATGCAACCGGTGGCGATCGCATTGGCCAAAAGCGCCAGCGCGACATTCCCCTGTGCCAGTGTTTCCGCCATAATGCCCGAGCCAATCACGCTGATCAGCAGAAAGGCGGTGCCTAACCCTTCGGCAAGGAGTTTCTGTGGGTTCATAGCAGATCTCCGATGCGTTTGAGTTCGGCGGTCAGCGCCGGTTGGCTGAGGTTTTCGAAATCCGTTGCCAGCAGCGCTTCGGCACGTTTTTTCAAGATGTTATAAGCCGTATCGAAGGCTTTTTCCCACTCTGGCTCAGCTGCGGCGGCCGGGTCTTCAACGCCCCAGTGGCAGCGGATTGGTGCGCCGGCCCAAATTGGGCAGGTCTCACCTGCAGCAGAGGCGCAAACGGTGATCACAACGTCCATACGTGGGGCATCAGCGCCGCCAAATTCATCCCAGGATTTGGAACGTGCGTCGCTGATATCATGACCTTCGCGTTCCAGTAGGATCAGCGATTGTGGGTGCACTTTACCAGCCGGTTGGGAGCCTGCGGAAAAAGCGGTAACGCGGCCCTTGCCAAGCGTGTTGAAGAGGCTCTCCAAGAGGATGGATCGCGCCGAGTTACCGGTGCATAAAACAAGGATATTCATTGGGTTACTGTCCTGTTCCAATGTTAGGTTGGGGCAAGATGGCCAATTTCATCTAGCCGGTTTTGCAAGGATTGCCGATCAAGCCGATCAAATGGCAACCAGGTGAAGGTTTGGATGCGCAGTTTCAGAGTCTCGAATGCGTCGCGCATTGTTGTGGGGCTGTCTGGGTGCAGTGGATCGATCACCCCCCAATGGGCACGCAATGGGTGGCCGGGCAGCGGCAATGCTTCGCTGTTGGCGGCGCGATTGCAGACGGTGATCACCAGATCCATCTGCTGTGCATCCGTGTGTGAAAACGCACTCAGATCTTTGGAGTGCAGATGTTTGGTGTCATACCCGCGTGCCACAAGGGTTGAAATCGCGTCCTGATGCGGTGCATCCGCGGGGGCCACACCCGCAGAGAATGCGCGAAACCGACCGCCACCTTCGGTGTTCAGCAGGGCCTCGGCCAGGATGGAACGGGCAGAATTTCCGGTGCAGACAAACAGCACATTGAACGGGCGATCTAGCGCTGGGAGCGGCGGTTGCGTTTGGCACACATCCGGGCGGTTCTGGCAGCAATCTGACAGCAGCGTATCAAACATACCCTGCAGCCCCTGCAAGCTGGCCTGATAGTTGAGCGAGGTGCCCATGCGGGTTTGCACGATCAATCCGGCATTGCGCAGGATCGACAGATAGGTGGAGGTGGTGTTGGGCTTAAACCCCAATGCATCTGCGATTTCACCTGCGGGCACCGCATCGGGATAGCGGCGCACCAGCAAGCGAAACAGCGCCAGCCGATTTTCATGTGCAAGGGCAGAGAGCCGGGTGATGATTTCTATTTCCATATTTCGTGAAATATAGAATAAAATTGAAAAGGCAAGAAAAAACCGCGATATGGATCAAATATCGCGGTTTTAGGAAATAAGGTTTTTTAGCGCTTAGTTTGGATCGTGCCACCAGACATGAGGCATGAAATTCGTGGCGCTATCGCCGTAGATGGGCGTGTGCTCTGGGAATTTCAGATCGCTGTCGTGGGCAATATAGGCAGCGCTATATTGCCAGATCGGGATCACATAACGCCCGGCCGTGAGCAGGCGATCCAGGGCGCGGGTGGCTGATTGAAAATCCTCGGCCTCGGTTGAGGACAGCATTTTATCAATCATCGCGTCCACTGCGGGCTCTTTTATGCCCGGCAAATTGCGGCTGCCTGCGGTGTCAGCGGCGCGGCTGCCCCAATACAGCCGCTGTTCGTTGCCCGGGCTGAGCGAAAGCGCACGACGAATGGGGATCAGATCGAAATCAAACTGGCTTTCGCGTTCAACAAATTGGGCGCTATCAACCGTTTCAATTTCAAGGGTGATACCTAGGCGTTTCAACGCCTGCGCGTATAGCTCAACAATGGCTTTGTTTTCAGTGTCACCTTGGCGCAGAACCGCTGTTAGGGTCACTGCGTCGTTCCCGTTGCAGTGCAAGCTGCTGTCGACAACCTTACATCCCGCGTCTTGCAGGAGTTTCACCGCTTTGCGCAGGTTGCGGCGATTGCGCAGGCTGCCGTCACCTTTGGGCAGTGTGTAACCGTCGATAACGCCGGGGATCAGATCAGACGCATAGGGGGACAGGAATTCCGCCACTTTCCCCTTGGCGTTCCCCGGCAAGAAACCCAAAGAAGATCTTGAGAAATAGGACGAAATTCGCGGCTGGCGCCCGCCTGTGATGGTTTCGTTGATATATTCAAAGTTAAACGCCAGGATCAGGGCTTCGCGCACGCGCCAATCATCCAAAGGTGCGTTGCGTGTGTTGATCGCAAGGCCTGTAATACCGGTGGGCTTTTGATGGGGGATTTCACTTTGGATGACATCACCCGCACTGGCGCGGGGGAAATCGTAATTGCTGTCCCAGAGATTTGTATTGTATTCGCGATAGGTGCTCAGCTCTCCGGCCTTAAAGGCTTCAAACATCACTGTGCCATCGGCAAACAGATCGACGCGCAGCTCATCAAGGTTCTGGGTGCCGCGGCGAAACGGCAAATCCTTGCCCCAGTAATCCGGATTGCGCCGCATCACCAGAAAGCGATTGGGCTCATATTCCGCGAGCTGATAAGCAGATGAGGTGATAAGGGGCTCACTCAGGCCGGATTCGGCAAAATCCTTGCCGTCCCATTGCGCCTTTTTCAGGATCGGCCGCAGCCCGGCGATCAGGGCAAGTTCACGGTTGTCACTGTTAAAACTGATCCGCACCTTGCCCGGTCCGGTTGTTTCGATCTTGGAAACATTTTGCCAGAAACTGCGGTAGCGCACATTGCCTTTTGTGCCCAAAGTTTCATAAGACCAGATCACATCTTCCACTGTGACCGGAGAGCCATCAGCAAATCGCGCCGCGGGATGCAAGGTGAATTCCACCCATGAGCGATCCTCTGGCACCTCAATCGATTCGGCCAAAACCCCATAAAGGGTGAAGGGCTCATCCAGGCTGCGGCCCATCAGGCTTTCGGCGGCCCAGAACCGATAGGGCCAAGGGGAGCTGCCTTTCTGGGCAAATGGGTTCAATGTGTCAAAGCCCCCAGTCACGCCAAACACAGCTTTTCCGCCTTTGGGAGCGTCGGGGTTGGCATAGGGCAGGGACACAAAATCCGGTGGTAGAGCAGGGCTCCCATACATAGCAATGCCATGAGATGATTCTGCCAGCACGGTTTGCGCTGTCAGAAAAGTGGTGATTCCCGACATCACGCCGAGGAACTTTGGGAAAAATTTAGATCTCAATTTAGCAACAATCCCGCATGCGCCTTATTTACATAGCTACGAACGCTAGCCAGTTGGGCGTCTCAAATCAAACTTTTAGCTTGGATGGAAGCTGGAAATTGCTTATAAAGGGATCACTGCTCGATAGGTTTCTTGCCTGTATGAAACCTGCCTCAATAACTCAACGCCCGCTTCGCGCGGGCGTTTTTTTTCTGCGCTCCCATTGTACCTGTAACGCCCGGCCCCATTGCGCGTATTTCTACGCATCACTCTGGGGCCAGTTGGATGTTGGCAGGTTGTGTCATTCTGTGCTCTTTTGCATGTGCAGAATAATCCATGCTGCACTATTCACTGCGGCGCACAGAGAGAGGGGCGAGACACATGTCACTTAAGGGAAAGACAGCGGTAATTACAGGATCCAATTCCGGCATTGGTCTGGGGGTTGCGCGAGAGATTGCCCGTGCGGGCGCGCATGTGGTTTTGAACTCTTTCACCAATCGCGACGAAGATCACGCGCTGGCGGAAACAATCGCCAAGGATTTTGGCGTCGAGGCTCGCTATATTCAGGCGGATATGTCGGATGGTGAGCAGTGCCGCGCGCTGATTGAGCAGGCAGGCTCCTGTGATGTGTTGGTTAATAACGCAGGCATTCAACATGTGGAACCAATCGAAAGCTTCCCGGTTGAAAAATGGAATGCGATCATTGCGATCAATATGAACTCGGCCTTTCACACCACGGCTGCTGCGCTGCCTAAGATGCGCGCTGCCGGTTGGGGACGGGTCATCAATATCGCATCGGCCCATGGTTTGACCGCATCACCTTATAAATCGGCCTATGTTGCGGCCAAACATGGGGTTGTGGGCATGACCAAAGCGGTCGCGCTGGAAACCGCGGAAGAGCCGATCACCTGCAATGCGGTTTGCCCTGGCTACGTATTGACCCCACTGGTTGAGGCGCAAATTCCTGACACGATGGAAAAATACAACATGGGCCGGGAAGAGGTGATCAAGAAGGTGATGCTTGAGCGCCAGCCGTCGCGTGAATTTGCAACGGTTGAACAGCTGGGGGGCACAGTGGCGTTTCTGGCATCAGATGCGGCCGCACAAATCACTGGCACCACCATCAGCGTCGATGGCGGCTGGACTGCGCTTTGATTTGAGAAGATAAAATATCGACATTAAAAAAGGCGCCATTTGGCGCCTTTTCAGTAGGTTATGATCCGTTCTTTGGTGCGGTTGGATCTTTTTCATTCGGGTAGACCAACCCGGCTGAGATCACCAATTTAGCGGCGTCTTCCACGCTCATGTCGAGCTCGATGACGTCTTCTTCAGGGAAATACAGCAAGAACCCAGATGTGGGGTTTGGTGTGGTTGGGACAAACACGCTTAGCAATTTGCCACTGGTTTCGGCCCGTTCCGACACTTCGCCCTTGGCTGGCGTCGAGATAAAGCCAATCGCCCAAATACCTTTGCGCGGGTATTGGATCAGGCAGGCGCGTTCAAATGAGCGTTCCGACTGGGCAAACACCGTTTCCGAGATCTGTTTGATGCCAGAATAGATGGAACGCACCACCGGCATGCGGTCTACCAGACCTTCGGCAAAGCTAATCAGCGAACGCCCCAGAATGCCTTTGGCGATCCAACCCACCACAATGGTGAAGAGCAAAAAGATAATCAAACCAACGCCGCGCAGGTTGATGCCAATGTATTTTTCCGGCTGGAAGGTTTCCGGTACCAACGGCAGCACAACGCCATCGATCCAGCCCATACCGCTCCATAGCAGCCAGATCGTAAGGCCAACAGGGGCAATGACCACGATCCCGGTCAGAAAGGAAGACCGCAGTCTGGAAAACAATCCGGGTCCGCGGTGCGGCTCTTCATCAAAAGGCGTCGTCATTGATCACTTATTCCGTTAGACGTCTGCAACTTAGGGACGGATCCAGCGCACGGCAATGGTGTGTTGTGCGCAAAGTTTGCTCATTGTTTTAACGCAACAAGCTCCTGCGCGATGCGGGCGGCCAGTTTGGCGTTATTGCGCACCAACGCGATATTTGCCGTCAGCGAACGCCCCTCAGTCAGCTCATAGATACGTTGTAGCAGAAACGGTGTAACCGCTTTGCCCGCAACACCCTGCGCGTCTGCTTCAGACTGGGCCTGGGCAATCACTGGCGCGAGCTCCTCGGCTTTGATTTCTGCGTCTGCTGGAATGGGGTTGCCCACCAGCTGGCCTCCGGGCAGGTCGATTTCTTGTCGCAGCAGCTGTGATTTTGCAATTGTTTTGGCATCATTCATCCGCAGCGGCGCGGCCAGACCGGATTGCGCAGACCAGAACGCCGGGAAGTCATCTTGACCATAAGAGATGACTGGAACCCCTTGAGTTTCCAAGTATTCCAGCGTTTTGGGAATATCCAGAATTGCCTTGGCACCTGCTGCAACCACGGTCACTGGTGTTTGTGCAAGCTCTTGCAGATCGGCAGAAATATCAAAACTGGTTTCAGCCCCCTTATGGACGCCGCCAATCCCGCCCGTGGCAAAAACCTCAACACCAGCAAGGCGAGCCGCGATCATGGTTGCCGCAACGGTGGTTGCACCCGTGCCGCCCTGGGCAATGCAGGCGGCGAAATCAGCACGCGAAACCTTGGAGACATTTTGCGCCTGACCCAAGGCATCCAATTGATCCGCCTCAAGGCCCACATGAAGCGTGCCGTTCAAAATTGCCATTGTGGCTGGCGTTGCACCTGCTTCGCGGACATCTTGTTCAACCAGACGCGCGGTTTCCACGTTTTGCGGATAGGGCATACCATGGGTGATGATGGTGCTTTCCAGCGCTACAATTGCGAGGTTTTTCTCTTTTGCGGCCAGTACTTCGGCGGAATAGATAATGTCCATGGTTCAGTAGGATCCTTCGGAAACATAGCGCGCGGCACTTTCCAGTGCGCGCTGCAAAGCAATGTCTGGGGTCGCGCCGGTGGCCTCAGCAGCGATATGGGCCGCCATAAAGGTATCACCCGCGCCGGTAATACGTGTGACAGTCACTGCAGGCGGTGTGTGGGATACGCAGATTTCTGCATCGGCAAAGCTTGCATCGCGGCCGCCGTCGGTCACCAGAACCCGCGCGGCCCCTTTGGCAAGCAGGGCTTTGGCGGCCAGTGTGCTATTGTCGAATTTCTGCTGGCAGAGGATTTCCGCTTCGATCAAATTCACATAAAGCGTTCCGCGGCTGTTTTTGACAAAGGGCAACAGGCGTTTTGCCTTACCGGGAGAGGCCGGGGCAATGCGTAGATCCGCGTTGCAAAACAGCGGGCTTTGGGACATTTCATCCAGCAGCTCTGCGGTCAGATTGCCATCAAGCGCCACCAATCCAGCGTAGGGCGCTTTCTCACTGCCCAAACGCCCATCTGACAGCGGTGCCAGAATGTGGTCGCCCGCTTTTTCAAGCGAATGCGCATCGGCAATGGCGGCAACCAGCCCGTTTTCTGCTTCTATCGCCATATATTGATCGGTGGGCAGATCTGTCGGGCGATAGAGCAGTTCTGTTCCAAGCCCCATTGCGATACATTGATCAACCAGCGTAGAGCCATCCAGATCCTGACCAACCGCGCTCAGCAAGGTGGAGGACAGGTTCTGGCTTGCCAGTGCCATGGCTATATTCAGTGCCACACCACCGGGACGGCGTTCAATATGGCCGGGCACGTCATGGGATAGCGCCATATTGCGCGAGCTGCGGCCCACAATGTCCCACAGAACCGACCCGATGCAGACCACGTGCTGCGTCGCTAAAGATGAATTCATGCTCATACTTTCGTATTGCAACCTTTCAACACCTTCGCAAGTTGCTTGCGACAGTCGTGGGAAATAAATAAATGCTAAAGCGCTGATCTATTTGATTATGGGCGTAAAAACACTCACCTGCTGGTGTTTTTGGCGCTGGTGCAACCCTAACGGGACACGCTATAATCACCTGTGGTTTGGGTGATCTATTTCGGTATCAACAACAAATCGGGCAAATGAGGCAGCACATGGCAGGTATATACCGGATTTTCTGCGGCTGGATCATTTGGGGGATTTGTTCTGTTGCGGCCTTTGCGCAAGACGGTGCGCCAACGGTGATTGATTTTCGTCTCAACGAGCGTGAACTCGCGGTTGAGATGAAGCTTTCGCGAAATCTGGTGGCCGAACTTATGCGCCCGGAAACCTCGGTCAAAGACGCCGTGTCTGATGCCTGGCAGTTGCGGTTTGATCAGCTGGTGCAGGGCTCAGATCAACAACCGCTTGAGTTTGATCTGACGCGGATCACGCTCACCCGGCCTGATCAGCCCAATGCGCCACAGGTGGTCTATCTTTCGCTACGTGCGCAACAGAACGCAAACACCGGTTCAATTCGTATTCACTGGCCCTTTGGGCTTGGGGATATGGTTTTGCGCCAGCACGGGGTAGATGATCCGTTTTCCGGCTATTTCTCTGCCGGGCAAAGCACACCCAGTATTGCGCTCTCGGGCGGTGCTGCACGTGCGGAAGTCGATGTGTTTCTCGACTATGCGCGCGATGGCCAACAACAGGTGATGACACTGCCCTATGTGCTGTTTGCAATTGCGATGTTTTTGCAAAGTGGCCGCCTGACCTCTTTGTTTGTTCAGATCGGTTCCTTGCTGGCGGGGGCTGCGGTGGCGCTTGTTTGTATCTCTTATGATGTGCTGATCCCACCGCGCGTGGTGCTGATCTGGGCTTTGCCGCTGCTGGCTGCTTTGCTGTTTCTGGATAATATTGCCCTGCGCAGATTGCATTTTGCACGGTGCCTGGCGTTGTTTTTCTTTGCCGCTTTGCAAAACTTGGGGTTTGCAGCGGTTTTGAAAAACGTTGGTCTTGCGCAGGCGCAGGTGTTTCCTGCGGTCGCGGGCTTTGGGCTGGGGCTCATCGGCAGCTTGGCTGCGCTGCTGCTGGCGGCCTATGTGGTGATTGGTCTGCAATTGGGACGTTGGGCGAAATACCGGGGCAGGGTGATCATGCCTGTCAGCGTCACCCTTGGTGGTATTTCGCTTTATCTGGGGCTTTCAAGCCTGCCGTTATGATCCCATTGCTGATTGGAACCGCTGCAATGCGGCCAGCGGATCTTCGCAACGCCAGATTTCATCGCCCACGCCAAAGAAATCAGTAAAGGGCGCAATCTTGCGGATGGTGTCTTCGGTCAGGCCACCTTCGGCGACCACCGGAACCTCGATCATCTGAGACCACCACTGAAACAGATCCGCTTCTGCCTGCGCGCCATCGCCAAGGCCGGATGCGCCGATCGGGCCAAAGGACACGTAATCCGCACCGGCTTCGCCCGCGGTCATGCCATCATGGCTGGATGCACCGCAAAAGCTGCCAATGATGGCATCATTGCCAAGCGCCTTGCGCGCGGTGCGCACGGATTTGGACGCATCGGTCAGGTGTACCCCATCAAGGCCCATCCGTTCGGCCAGAACCTGATGGTCAGAAATTACCAGAGCGACATCGCGCGCAATGGTCACCTCACGCAGCGCATCGCTTGCGCGGCTTAGCATGTCTTCGTCGCGGCTCGCCAGATCAAGGCGCACACAGGCCACATCCACGGCGTCCAGGACGCGCGAAAGCTGCTCGCTGAAACGGGCCAATTCAAAGCTTGGCGGTGAGATCAGATAGACCTGGGGCTGTTCTGTCTGCTCTTGGGCCTGGTTATCCATTCCGCGGGCTCCTGTTTGATGATTGATCGGTATTTACCCGATTTGAGGCAAGACGCAAGGATCTGTCCCACCAAAAGATAGGTTTCACATCCTAATGGACCATCTCAGATCTTGCCCCCAAGCCTGTGGACCAGTAGAGCAGAGCGGATTTTGCGGAGACAGTGATGCCAAACCCAACCCCTCAGCCTTCCTTTGTTCTGGTGCGCCCACAGATGGGTGAAAACATCGGTGCTGCCGCCCGTGCCATGTGGAATTTCGGTCTCGACCGGATGCGCATTGTGGCTCCGCGCGATGGCTGGCCCAACCAAAAGGCTGTGGCAATGGCATCGGGCGCCGGGCGTTTGCTGGATGAAGCACAGCTTGCAGGTGATCTGGCTGAGGCACTGGATGATTGCACATTTGTCTTTGCCACAACCGCGCGTCCGCGCGAGCTGACAAAACCGGTCTATAGCCCTGAGGCGGCGATGAAACTGGCCGCTGACAAGATCAAAGCCGGTGAAAAGGTTGCTGTGCTGTTTGGCCCAGAACGCGCCGGGCTTGAAAACGAAGATGTGGCCAAGGCAAACGCAATTATCACTGTGCCGGTCAACCCGGAATTTGCCTCGCTCAATCTGGGCCAATGTGTGCTGCTGACGGCCTATGAATGGCGCCGCCAGGCAGAAACCATTGAGCATGAAGTGTTTGAAATCGGCAAATCTGACTGGGCCACCGGGGCGGAGATCGAGGCGCTTGTGACCCATTATGAGGATCGGTTGGAAGACGCCGGTTATTTCTACCCGCCGGAGAAGGCTCCGGGGATGAAAGTGGTGTTTCGCAACCTCTGGAGCCGCATGCGCCTGACCCGTGCCGATGTGCAGATGCTGCATGGGGTGATGCGGCAGATGGTCCGCTGGAAAGAAAAAGGCGACTGATCTGCATGTCTGCGGACTGGACGTGACGGGCCACGCGCCCTAGCTATGTGCGAAATGACATGAGGCGAGCATGAGCAAACGCAGTATTTTTGAAGAGGTTGACGGCTCCAAGGCGGAGAAGGCGACACCCCAATCCGGCCTTTTGGAGCGCGATAACAGCGGCGCACGCTTTGCCATTCGGATCTGGCTCGGCGTGCTCTTTGCGCTGGTGGTGGCGATGATCGCGGTTGGTGGCCTGACCCGGCTGACCGACAGCGGTCTATCAATCACCGAGTGGCGGCCAGTTACAGGCGCGATCCCGCCCCTGTCAGCCGAAGACTGGCAATCGGAATTTGATAAATACAAACAGATTGACCAATGGGCGATCGACAATCAGTGGATGGAACTTGCTGATTTTAAACAGATCTATTGGTGGGAATGGGGGCATCGCCAGCTTGGCCGTATCATCGGGCTTGTGTGGTTTGTGGGTTTTGCTGGTTTTGCATTATTGCGCAAGATCCCAACCGGTTGGGGCATGCGTCTTGCAATACCAGGGCTGCTGGGCGGTGTTCAGGGCGCGATCGGCTGGTGGATGGTCCATTCTGGCGTGACCCAGGGTGAAGGGGTGACAACGGTTGCTTCCTACCGTCTTGCGGTGCATCTCGGGCTTGCGTTTCTGATCCTTGGCTTCATCACCTGGGCCATGCTTGGTCTTTCACGCAGCGAGCGTGATCTGATGCAGGCACGTCGGGCCAAGGAGGCAAAACAGTTCAGCCTAGCCACCGGGCTTTTGCATTTTTCGATGCTTCAGATCCTGTTGGGCGCATTGGTTGCCGGTATTGATGCAGGACGCTCTTTCACCGATTGGCCTTTGATGAACGGTCAGTTCTTCCCGCCACAGGCGTTTGATCTGGAACCCTTGTGGGTTAATTTTGTTGAAAATCCGGGACTTGTACAGTTTATCCACCGGATGAGCGGCTATCTCTTGGTGATCTTTGCAGTGATCGTCTGGCGTCGGGGCCAAAAAAGCGCGCATGCCTCAACTCGGTTTGCCTTTAACTGCGTGATTGCCGCGATGGGCTTGCAACTTATGCTTGGGATTGTCACGGTGCTGCAAGCTGCGCATGTGCATGTGGCGATTACCCACCAGCTGGTTGCGGTTCTGCTCTGGGTGCTGATCCTGCGGGCGCGGTTTTTGTCGGGTTATCCGAAGGCTGTTTCAATTAAGGATCAATAAGTTATGCGTGCATTTGATGAATTGATGGCGTTTCAGCGCGATACTGAGGCGCTGTCACAGGTGGCAGGCCGTCTTGGCTGGGATCAGGAAACCGTGATGCCCCGCGGTGCGGCTTCGCAACGGGGCGCGGAAATGGCGGCGTTGGAAACGGTTTTGCACGCCCGCCGCAGCGATCCCAAGATTGCTGAGTGGCTGCAACAGGTTGAGCCTGAAAATGATGTTGAAACGGCACAGATTCATCATATCCGCCGCAGCTATGACCGGGCTGTAAAGGTCCCTGCCGAGCTGGCAAGCACGCTTGCGCGCGTGACATCAGAGGCGCAGGGCAAATGGGCCGAAGCTCGCGCCAATGAAGATGTTGCGGCCTTTGTGCCAGTGCTCGAAGAGGTGGTTGCCCTTAAGCGTGAAGAAGGTGCAGCACTGGCGGATGGCGGCGATGTTTACGACGCTATGATCCAGGACTATGAGCCGGGCACCACTGCTGCGGAAATCGCTGCGATTTTTGATGCAATGCGCCCGGAGCTGGTGGCGTTGCGCGCGGCGGTGCTGGAGCAGCCCGCGCCTAAACCTCTGCAAGGTCGCTTTGATGCGGCCGACCAGATGGCGCTTGCCACTACGCTGGCCGAAAGCTTTGGCTATGACCTGTCGCATGGTCGCCTTGATAAAGCGGTGCATCCGTTTTCATCGGGCAGCGGGCTTGATGTGCGCATCACCACCCGCACCAGCGAGAGCGACCCATTTAATTGTTTTTACTCAACAATTCATGAGGTTGGCCACGCCTGCTATGAGCAAAACATCTCACGCGATTATCTGCTGACACCTCTGGGTCGCGGGGTGTCGATGGGTGTGCACGAAAGCCAGAGCCGGATCTATGAAAACCAGCTCGGCCGTAGCCGCGCCTTTACCGGGTGGCTGTTTGAACAGATGCGTGCGCGCTTTGGTGATTTCGGCGTGGATAACCCGGATGCGTTTTATAAGACCGTCAACGCAGTGCAAAATGGCTATATCCGCACTGAGGCCGATGAGCTGCAGTATAATCTGCATGTGATGCTGCGTTTTGATCTGGAATGCGCGTTGATGCAGGATGATTTGGAGGTCAAAAATCTGGAAGAGGCGTGGAACGCGCGTTTTGCCGCTGATTTTGGCTATAGTGTGGACAAACCGTCTAATGGTTGCCTGCAGGATGTGCATTGGTCTGTTGGCCTGTTTGGCTATTTCCCGACATACTCGCTGGGCAACGTCTATTCCGGCTGCCTGTATGAGGCGCTGCGAAATGCGGTTCCAGGCTTGGATGCGGATCTGGCCAAAGGCGATACAGCTGCCGCAACAGGGTGGCTGCGGGAAAACCTGCAACAACATGGCGGGCTGCGCAGCCCGGTTGAAACCATCAAACATGCCAGCGGCGTAACACCAAGCCACGCACCGCTGATCAGCTATTTGAAAACAAAGTTTTCAGATCTCTACGATCTTTGAACAAAAGCCGGGCCAATTGCCCGGCTTTTTCTTTTAAACCAGCGCCATACGCTCTGCGCGTTCGGGATCGGGGAAGGGGCGGTATAGCCCAACGTCCACTTTTGCAATCAGGGATGACACGCCCGCATAAAGCCGCTCCACATCCTCATCGCTTTCGCCCAGGACCTGAAACGCACTGTCGAGCTGGGTCATATTGTCGAACTCGACCTCAAGCAGGAAATCGCGGCAGTTGCCGCTTGCCAGTGCAAGTTTGCGGCGCATCAGGCGCCAGTCCTGCACGGTGCCACGTTCCTTTAGATAATTCATCCATTGCTCAACCGCATTGGCAAAGGCCAGCGCCTTGGCTTCATGCACCAGATCGATGGAGCAGTGATAAAGATTCATCGGGGCCTCTCCCGTTGATTGAACATCGCGCAACTATAACGCTAACTCTCTTATCACTTGGTAAAGCGCTTCAGTCTGGATAGCCCGTCATTTCAAGATATCCGCGCCCGCGGTGGCTGCCGCTGATCTGCACCGGCCCCTCCCAATAGGAAAAACGCGTGTCCATCCAACTGCCTGGGTTGAGCGCGCTGACAGAAATATCAACGTCCTTCTGCGGAAGCTTTACGTTCCATGTCGTTGGAATGTTTTTGTTTTTATCCCATGCGTATGCGCGGGGCGCGGCCTGAAATGCACCATGCGGCAATGGGGTCGCGCCGCCATCCGCATCAATCCATGTACCTGAGGTGAAATTCTCACCTGCGCCACGTAGTACAAATCCCATCAGTTTGCTGCCATCGTCAAAGTTCAGTGAAAACCAATCCCAACCGCTTTGATCCGCCGCAAGCGGTTGGCTGGACCATTCCCGATCAAGCCAGGCGGTGCCGGTAACATCAATGATCTCACCGTTTTCAACCACTTGGCCACTGACCTTAAAATGCGGTTGTGAGTAGTAATAGCTTGCCTGCCCCTGGCTTGATTTGACCGAATATCCCTGATCACCCTGAAACACCAATGGGCCATCAGCTTTGAGCGTCAAATCATAGGAAAACCGATCACCGGTGGCGCGCAGGGTAAGGTGATTGAAATCCTGGCCCGCCATTTGCCAATCATCGATCCAAGCCGCAAAGGGATCAGCAATAACACCGGCTTGGCCAATCCCTCCACGTGAGAGTTTTTCTGCGTGATAGTGGGCGTCAGGTGTGGTGAGTGCGGCATGGGCCAGCCAAAACTGTGGGCTTTGCCAATCGAGCTGTTCAAAGGGCTCCGTCGCCGAGCGAAATAACGTCCACTGTACGCCCAGATCTCGGCCTGATGCATCTTTAAGGTTTGCGGTTAAGTACCACCATTCAATACGAAAATCAGGGTGCGCTCCATGATCTCGGGGGAATGAAAATGCTGCGCCGCGTTCGGGTTTGGAAAACCCGTCCTGACCTTGTCCGAGGCCCGCAAACCCCTGCGCCAAGCCAAGAGACGGGAGCAGCAATAGCAGTGATATCAGCGTTTTAACGTTCACTGGAAAACACCTTGAGCAAAGTGGAAGGAGACAACCGTCTGAGCCGCAACGCGCCGGGCAGACAGGCGAGTGCAGCCGCACATAGCGCGAGCACAACCGTTTTCCCCCAAACGAGTGGGAAGAGATACATGGGCAACTGCCAGCCAAAGGCCAGTACATTTGTGACGGCCAGCAATACCCATGCGAGCACGAGGCCAAGCGGCACAGAGAGGATCGCAGTAAACAGCGCAAGACCAAGGCTGCGGATCATATCAATCTGCGCAATTTGCGACATTGGCACTCCCATCGCCCAAAGAGGCGCAATCTGTGGCAGACGCTGGTTCCACAACGCGAGGAAGCTTGTGAGTAGCGCAAACCCAGCAACACCAAGGGTCAGTATGTTGAGCGCTGCAGTGATAACAAAGGTCTGATCAAAGACCCGGATCGATTGGTTGCGGATTTGATCCTGGTCGAGAACAGTACTTATTCCTAAGTTAGGTAATTCGTTTATCGCTTTGATAATACGATTTTTATCATCTGTATGGATTGCGATGCTAGACAGTGAAATTTCAGGTGAGATCTGCCGTGCAACCGTATGTGACATCATGATCTGATGCGATGGGTTGCCGTAGTCAGGATAGACACCCAGTACCACAAGCGGCGGATTTTGCATCAATTGATCACCAGGCCAGAGATTTTGTGCCCGCGCCATCTGCTCGTTTATCATCGCACCCTGTCCCCGATGCAGGCGGGCCCAGCTGTCCTTGGCTTCTGCGATCATTGGCCAATGCTGTGCGTAGGACGGGTCTTTTACAATGCCCCAGATCCGGGTTGGATGCGCGGCTGAGGGGAGATCCGCGCTATAAAGCTGGCGGTTACGGATGTTTTCTGCCCCCAGCCAGCGCTGTAGTTCTGCGCCGTCATCAGCGTCTGTGATCGGAATATAGAGGTCAGCATCAAAGCGTTGATTTATCCAGCCTACAAAGGTGAGCCGGAAGCTGGATGTCATTGTTTCCACGCCGATATTGGCCGCGATTGCAAGTGATAGTGCCATCAAAGGAACGCTGAGATTGACAAGCTGTGCCCGCATGTCTGCCCAGAACCACTGCGCCAGTCCCGGCAGGGCCCAAGCCAGGAACATCGTCAGCAGTGCTGATAGAATGCGTGGCAACATCAGTACCGCGCCGAGCAGGATTGCTCCCATCAGTATAAAACCCGCAATCAAGGTGTTGGAGAGCAGAGTGAGTGGTGCAAAGATCACCAAGGCTAGGCCGATGAAAAAGCCACGGTTGCGGATTTGTTGTGCAGCTTGCCCCCTTGCGCTGAAAGCAGGGCCTTGCAGTACCGGCAGTTTGTAGATCTGCCAGAGCGATGTTGCTCCTGCTATAAATGTTCCTGCTAAAGTCATGAAAAAACCGGACAATGCCCAGGACGCCTGCGCCGTAAGCTGCCCAACCGCAGGTGCATCGTATAGATCTGTCAACGTTGCATTCACGCCGGGCAACAGGGCCGAGGCGATAACATGCCCCAATACCAACCCAAGCCCGCCGCCGATGAGGGCAAAGAAGCCAAGTTCAAGCGTGAGCAATGAAATCAATTGCTTCAGTGGTAAACCTATACTGCGTAGCGTGCGGATGACTGGGCGTCGATGTTCAAGCGCGAGCTTAATCGTGCTTTGGACAATGAACAGTCCAACAACAAAGGCCAATAGCCCAAAAGCGGTGAGGTTCAGGTGGAAACTATCGGTCAGTTCAGCCGGAGAGAGCAGCGGTGCAGACGCTTGATAGCGAAGATCCTCGGGGATATCAGAAAGGGGTGCCGTAACAATCAGATAGCTGAGTGTGCTGATCTCGCCAAACAGCTCTTGTGCGCGGGCAAAATCCATCAAAAGCAAACCAGGGGCGATGGCGTCATTGCGATTAATATTCGAAAGGTTCAGTTCTGGCGCAATTTCGGTTTCGGGGTGGGCTAAAACCGGCAGCGTCTTGAGCGAAAACTGCGCTTCCTCGCTTGGTTCAAGCGAGCTGAGTATGGGATGGCTCAGCATATCGATCGCCATAATGGCTTGTGGTGCATTGCGCTCCCAAACCGGGGATACCGCATAGCCCTGACGCCGCAGATCAACATAGCGAGAGAGCGCTATGTGGTCAGAATTTTTTGGCAGCAACACATCATATGACGCTGAATTTAATTGGCTTTCTGCCTGTGCATAGCTGTAACGCGCGGCGGCGTTGATCGCCTGAACCGCCGACCAGAGCGCGGTCGACAGCGCCAGACCAAAGACTATAGCAACAAGCTGAACCAGTGCGCGCCGCCAATGCGACAAAAGCGCCCTCGCTGCGGCCCATATCATGCGAGCATCCCATTGCTCAAATGCAGGCGGCGGCTTAGGCGGTTGGCGATCGCTTCAGAATGGGTCACGAGCAACAATGCGGTGTTTTCTTGCTCCACGAGCTCCAGAAGATTGTCCATCACGGTTGCGCTGGTGGCTTCATCAAGGTTTCCGGTCGGCTCATCCGCAAGCATCAGGGCAGGGCGCAAGGCCATCGCGCGTGCGATGGCAACCCGCTGTTGTTGTCCGCCCGAAAGCTGGTCTGGAAAGTGATTGCGCAGATCCGCAAGACCAAGGGACGCGCAAAGTTCAGCACACCAATCGGGATCAAATCGGTTGCCCATTCGCGCCTGCAACGCAACATTGTCCCAGACCGAAAGCGAAGGCACCAGATTGAACTGTTGAAACACCACCGCGATCACATCACGTCTGAGCTTGGCGCGGGATTTTTCGCTTAGGCCGGTAAGTTTCTGACCACAAACAGAAATATCGCCACTTTCGCAATCGTCAAGAGCGGCCGCCAGATGTAAAAGCGTGCTTTTGCCTGAGCCACTTTCTCCGGTCAAAGCCAGGGTTTCCCCAGCGGCAAGCTGCAAGGACACATCCTGTAGAACCGTCTTTTTCTCGCCCCCAATGGAATAGGACTTTTGAACATGGCTTATTTTGAGAGTCACGATGCGCTCCAGCGGGTGTTGGCCTTCCTTAGGGATAGGACGCTGTGATTGAAATGAAAGGAAAAATAGCTAATGTCGCAATGATTTGTACAGCTGTTGGTCGCGTAAAATAGGGGGGCTTTTGCCATGAAAATTCTGATCAGAGCTTTCTGGCGCGCGCTTGCGCGGTTTTCTGGCAAACGCGGCTGGGTGCTGAGCAGCCATATCGCCATGTCGATGATGATGGCGTTGTTTCCATTTGTGCTGTTTACGGTCTCGCTTGCGGGGGCTTTGGCGGAGCTGTCGCGCCAGTCTTTTGATCTGAATGCGGTGATGGATCTGGTGTTTGGGGCCTGGCCAGCGGCCGTATCCCAGCCGATCCAGCAGGAGGTTCTAGCGGTTTTGGAAAACTCTGGTCTGCGGCTGGTGACCTTTAGTGGCTTGGTGACGCTTTATTTTGCCTCAAACGGGGTGGATGCGGTGCGGCTGGCGATGGTGTCCGCCTATCACGAAGAAGATGCGCGCGCCTATTGGAAGAGCCGCCTGATCTGTATCGGCTTGGTGTTGTTGGGTGGTTTGGGCATTTTGGCCGCTGCGGTGTTTGAACTATTGTTGCCACTGGTACTAACCCAATTGGACGTGGTGGCGCTGGGAGTTCCGCAGCACTGGGTGGAGCAATGGCAAAACGGGCTGAGCGGTGGTTTGGTGATCGCGTTGCCGTTGATTGGGGTGACGCTGTGCCATTTGGTTCTGCCGCACCGGTTTCATGGGTTACGCGAAATCGCGCCGGGGGTGATTGTGACCTTTGTGCTGTGGTGGCTGGGCGGCATTGGGTTTGCCATCTATGTCAGCGGTTTTGCGCAGTATTCAGCGACATATGCCGGTTTGGCCGGCGCGATGGTCGCGCTGGTGTTTCTCTATCTCAACGCGGCTATCTTGATACTGGGGGCGGAATTTAATGGCGTTTTGGTTGAAATGCGCCAAGCGCGCGTCAAAACCCCGTAAAATACACGGATCGTTTCGAAAAAAGAGACAATAAGGCGGGCCCGCCTTAATTGGGCCATTACCTGTCCACACTCATTGTTCAAACACTAAAGGAGAAGCAGTTAAGAGCCAGGAGAGCTTGTTATGTCCATCGTTGCACTGACCCTGAACGCGATCAAATCCGTTGTGGCCGCACCGCGCGCAGAGCAGCGCCCAGCCATCTGGCGGCTGAGCAATGATGATGAAGATCTCTCTAAGTTGCAGCGCGACACGGCGGCCCATTCACTGCGCCGGATGTGATCCAGTTCCGTCAGGACGCATCAGAGCCGCGGTATCCCATTGCCACCACGAATTTTTCTGAGCTGTCAGAACGTGAGGAGGGTGGTTTGACGTTGGCAACCTTAGTGAATTTCTGTTTCAAAAGCTTTTGCAGCTCCCCTTCGGCACCACCGGCCAGAACCTTGGCCACAAATGTGCCGCCTTCTTCGAGCACGTCGAAGGCAAAGTAGGCCGCAGTTTCACACAGTGACATAATGCGCAGGTGGTCGGTCTGCTTGTGGCCGGAGCTTGATGCGGCCATATCTGACATCACCACATCCGCGCGGCCGCCAAGCCACTCCTTGACCTGATCATCCGCACCATCGGACATGAAATCGAGCTGATGCAGTTCAGCGCCCGCCAGCGGCTCAATCTCTTGCAAGTCGACGCCAACGATGCGGCCAACGGATTTACCGGCGCGCTCCCCGAGCGAATTGATGCGTTTCACCGCAACCTGGCTCCAGCCGCCGGGGGCGCAGCCCAGATCTACCACTCGGGCTCCTGGCACGAGAAAGCGGTATTTATCGTCCAGTTCCATAATCTTAAAGGCAGCACGCCCACGGTAGCCTTCCTGCTGCGCGCGGCGCACATAAGGATCATTCAGCTGCCGCTGCAGCCAGAGGGTTGAGCTCATCGTGCGACCGCGTGCGGTTTTGACCTTAACCTTGAGATCGCGCATGCCGCGCCCAGAGTTATTTTTGCCAGTTGGTGTTTTTGCCATTGTCTCAACCATTGCAGGCAGCGCGTCTGGCGCTGCGGTGCTGTTTAAATTCTACATATTCGTCAGGCTCAGAACGGCCCATCTTCCAGAACGCCATTGGCGCTCATCTGCGCATAAAGCAGCCCTTCGCGCAGGCCCCGATCCGCAACCGACAGCCGATCCGTCGGCCAGCAGCGCAGCAAAGTCTGCAAAATCGCCGATCCCGACATAATCAACGCCTGACGATCATCGCCAATGCGTGGATCACTGCGGCGACCGCTGGGGCCGAGGTCTAGATAACCTCGTATCACTTTGTCAATCTGGTCAGACGTCATGCGCAGACCATCCACCTTGGTGCGATCATAGCGTTTAAGCCCCAAATGCGACGCGGCGACCGTTGTTACGGTGCCAGATGTGCCAACAATCTGAAAGCCCTCACGCAGCTGTTCGTTCTTATATGGGGCAAAATCTGCAAGGCATTCTTCAAAATACCAGCTCATCAACGCAAAGCGGGCAGAGTCATCTTCCACATCGTTGAATTGATCGCGCAATGTGGCAACGCCCAAAGGTACGCTGATCCAATCCACCACCTTGGCCGCAGGGAAAGGCGTGTCGTTGCTGTGAAAGCCCGATTGCAGCCGCATAATGGCGCTGGGGCGATCCCGGCGCGGCACGGATGACAGATCAATCCACACCAGTTCAGTAGAGCCACCACCGATATCAACCACCAGCAGCTGTTCTGTTTTGGTGGACACCAGCGGCGCACAGGAGATCACGGCCAGGCGCGCTTCTTCTTCTGGCTTGATGATTTCAAGCTTAAGACCGGTTTCGCGTTTGACCTGATGGATGAAATCCCGCGCATTGCGTGCGCGGCGGCAGGCTTCGGTTGCTACAAGGCGCATATTGCGCACTTTGTGGCGTTTTAGCTTTTTCTGACAGATGCGCAGCGCCTGAATAGTGCGTGACATTGAGCCACGCGACAAGCGTTCAGACTTCTCCAGCCCGGCGCCTAGCTGCACCGATTTGGAAAAGCTGTCTACCACATGAAACCCGCTGCCCTTGGGTTGGGCAATGAGCATCCTGCAACTGTTTGTTCCCAGATCCAGCGCCGCATATAGCGCATCAGGATCAGGGCGGGCCGGTGCGAGGGTTTCAACCGCGCGGGGAAACGCACGCGCACCTTTTGAACGCCTGGGCGCCATGATTCACGCCCTCCGATTATCGTGTTAAGATAAGAATATGTCGCGCATCACCGCTGTGCAAGTTGGCACAGGGATAATCTGGTTGATTTGATGGGATTTCTTCGGCGGCACCACTCAAATGCGAAACGTATTGAAAAGCCTCAGTCTGGCTTTCGAGCTGTAAACCTCGTAGTTCAGTTATGCAAAAGGTCGCTCACATCTCGCGTCGTGTCGAAAAATGACAGTCGACGGCGCACAGCGTTGGTTAGAACTTAAAAATACCCAGATAGTTAAGGGGATCAGGGAACATGCCCGACGTCACAATTGTATATTGGCGCGATATTCCAGCGCAGGTCATTGTTGGGAAAGGCAGACGCGGCACCAAAAAGGTGCTGCACGAGCGTTTCGAGCAAGCCATTGACCGGGCTGCCATGAAAGTTGGTGCCAAGGACGCAGATGCCTATCTTGCGGAATGGCGCAAAGCTGACCCCTTTACGGTTGAAGGTGAGGCAGAAGATATTGCCACCGCCGAAGTCGAACGTCTGGAGACTGAATATGATCGAGAGCGTCTGAAAGCGCTGATCGCCAATGATGGGCGGGCTTAAGCCCAATTCTATAGGGGAGGTCTTGATGGCTGTGCTGAACTTTATGAGACGCGACACTGAGGTACAAACCGTCAGTCCTGAAATGGAAGCCTTTTTGCAAGGGTACTCCATTGAGGTCATGCCGCGTACTGCCGCAAAAGTTGATGATTTCCGCGACTTGCTGCCAAAGGGAACCCGCGTGTACATCGCGCATATCGAGGGCACACCCATTGAAGATATGGTGGCCACGGCCAAGCGCATCAAAGGCGAAGGCTATGATGTTATGCCCCATTTCCCGGCGCGTATCATCAAAGATGAAGCGACGCTGGCGGATTGGATTGCCCAATATCAGGGCGAAGCGGATGTGAAACAGGGTTTGATCCTGGCTGGGGGCGTTGCCAATCCGCATGGCGATTTTCACTCGTCGATGCAGCTTCTGGAAACCGGTCTGTTTGACAAAGCAGGCTTTAGCAATCTGCACGTTGCAGGCCACCCAGAACCCAACGCCGATATCGACCCGAATGGTGGGCGCGCCAACACCTATGCGGCACTGGACTGGAAACAAGAGTTCTCCAAGCGCACCGATGCCAGCATGGCGCTTGCGACACAGTTCTGTTTTGAGGCGCAGCCGGTCATCGAATGGGTGGACGGGATGAAGGAGCGCGGTCTGAATATTCCGGTTCACATCGGGATTGCAGGTCCTGCGAAACTGCAGACCATGATCAAATTCGCAATCGCTTGTGGGGTAGGGCCGTCGCTGAAAGTGCTGCAGAAACGTGCTAAAGACGTCTCCAAACTGCTGTTGCCGCATGAGCCGGGTGAGATCCTTGCAGATCTTGCAGCGCACAAGGCAGCCAACCCCGAGTTTGGTATCGAAAAAGTGCATTTCTTCCCACTGGGCGGCATTAAAACCAATGCAACTTGGGCCATGAACAATGGTGGCGACGCCGCAAAACCTGTGAACTCCTAAGGATCAGCTATGACCCGTACTATTATTGAATCTAAAACAAAAACAACGATCATGGGTTTTGATCAACCCTTCACAGTTATTGGTGAGCGGATCAACCCAACTGGCCGTAAAATTCTGAACGAAGAGCTGGAACGCGGTGATTTTTCCCGCGTGGAATCTGACGCGCTGGCGCAGGTTGCCGCAGGTGCAACCGTGCTGGATGTGAACTCTGGCGCGGTGTTTTCCAACAAGATGGCTGAAGATCCGCGTTACGCGGACAACAACTTTGTTGAGCCTGACCTGATGACGCAGTTGATCAAAACCGTGCAGGCGGTGACAGATTGCCCGCTGTGTATCGATTCATCGGTTCCTGGCGCGCTTGAAGCTGGTCTCGCAGCCGCAGAAGGCCGTCCGTTGCTGAATTCTGTTACCGGTGAAGAAGAACGTCTTGAGCTGGTTCTGCCGCTGGTGAAAAAGTACAATGTTCCGGTGGTGGCGATCTCCAACGATGACACCGGGATTTCTGAAGATCCAGAAGTGCGCTTTGCTGTTGCGAAAAAGATCGTTGAACGCGCTGCAGACTTTGGCATCCCAGCCCATGATATCGTTGTAGATCCGCTGGTTATGCCAGTTGGTGCAATGGGGTCCGCTGGTTTGCAGGTGTTTGAACTGAACCGTCGTCTGCGTGACGAGCTGGGCGTAAACACCACATGCGGTGCCTCAAACATCTCATTTGGTCTGCCAAATCGCCACGGCATCAACAACGCATTCCTGCCGATGGCGATGGCCACTGGTATGACATCGGCGATTATGAACCCGGTGGCGCTGCCAATCGGGCCAAAGAAAATCGCAGCTAAAAAAGCTGAAATCGAAGCTGCAGGTATCGTGCTGCCAGAAGGTATGGATGACGAGACTTTTGTGAAGCTCTTTGGCATGGGCTCGACCAAGCCACGTGCAGGCAAAGAGATGGAAGCAATCCGGGCTGCAAACTTCCTCACCAACAATGACGAAGGTGGCGCGGAATGGATCAACTTCAACAAAAGCGATGATGACGCTGCCGCAGGTGGCCGTGGTCGCCGTGGCGGCGGCCGCCGCCGTCGTTGATCTAATCTACATGAGAACAAAGAAACCGGGCCGTAGAGCTCGGTTTTTTTGTGTGGTTTTCAGAAAAAGAGCGCCACGCGTTTCATGGGTATATACGTTGTATAATGTGTATTATGGTAAATTAGCAGTAGGCGGAAGCGATATCTAGTCGAGCTTTGTTAGTTAAGCATCTGACTAACCAATGATTTCAACTCGGCGCGCGATGAATATGTGCTGGATGGTGAAAGCTGGGTGAAGAAAATCACCTGCAGATCACGGATCGGATCGATCCAAAAATAAGTCGACGCAATGCCACCCCAGCTGAAATCACCAGCAGAGCCAGCAAGCTTTGCACGTGTGCTGTCTAGTAAAACAGATCCGCCCAGCCCAAAGCCCATACCGTGCATCGGTTGTTCGGCAAAACTGGTTGGGCCCATAGATGCGATGTCGCCTGGCAGATGGTTCTGCATCATCATATCTATGGTCCGTGCCTGAACCAATTGGCTGACGCCAACCTTACCTCGGTTGCGGATGAGCTGCAGGAAACGCGCATAATCATCAATGGTGCCGATCAGGCCGCCACCTCCGGAAAACAATGTGGTCGAACTGAATTCTGATGCCTCGCGGCTGTCATGTAGCGCCAATCCCGATATGGGTGCCGCATCGCGATGTACAGCGAAGGCGTTGTCCAATTCCTTAGGTATGTATAGCGATGAAAATGACTTTAAATTAGCATCTTCGATCTTAAACTTCGTGTTTTTCATCCCCAGCGGCGCAAAGATTTCAGTCTGGAAAAACTCGTCCAGTTCGCAGCCCGAAACCCGTTCGACCACATGGCCCAACACGTCGCAAGACACAGAATATTCCCAACGCGTTCCTGGTCGAAATGCCAGCGGCAGCGCGGCCAGGCGCGCCACCATATGTTTCAATTGGCCTTGCCTGGGCTGAAAAAACAGCTCTGCCTTATCCATGGCTTCAGGCAGCACGCCGGGATTAAATGCGTAGCTCAGGCCAGCAGTATGGGTGAGCAGCTCTTGTACAGTTGGTGCACGCACCGGTTCACATTGTTCGATATGTTGCGCGCCACCGATCAGCGCCGAAGGATTTGAAAACTCAGGTAAAATCTCATCCAGAGGCGTATCAAGCCGCATTAAGCCACGCTCGATCAGCATCATAATGGCCAAGGAGGTAACGGGTTTCGTCATCGAATACAGACGTACCAACGTGTCGCGTTCAAACGGCAAACGGTGTTCAATGTCGCGCAGGCCAACAGCGGAAAAGAAACGCTCTTCTCCGCCATGTTGGATCAGAATGGAGCTGCCGGGATATTTGTGTGCAGCGACATATTCATGTTGCCAATCAATGATTGGTTTAAACCTGTGCTCGGACACCTCATCCCCTAATCTTGGCCGTTTTAGCCTGTATTTTGGCTGGTCGCTTCCAGCGGGTTATTCAATAGCTTTTTGACGGCCGCAAAATGATCGACAGGCACCGCCGCAAATGTTTTGGCCTCACGCAGCGCAAACATCCATAGATCTTCCTGGTCCTCGGCAACAAGATCAATAATGCCGTAATTTCGAGCAGCGACCGGGCCGATTGTCTGCCCGGTCAGCAGCAGTCGACGCGCTACATTCGGGTCGAGCTTTTGATGCAGGATCTTTTGCTCAGCTGCGGTTGGGCTGCGGCGGGTATGGACATATGGCAGCCCATATCCGGTTTTTGTCACGCCAATCCGGCTATCACAGGCCAGCGCCAGGCACAGCCCCGCGTCTAAGATATCGCCATTGATCACGGCAATGGTGGGTTTGCCACAAGACAGCAGCGCGTCGATGGCAGATTGCACACCATCCGCAAATTCAGCGCTGTTCTCTGCCACCTCAGCACCGCTGCAAAAGCTGTGAAAGGGGCTGCTGATCAGAATAATCTGAATGGCGCTATCTTCTGCAAGCGATTGAACTTCTGCGCTGAAATCCAAAAGAAACTCCGCGTTCAAACCGTTTGAAGGGCCTTTTCCAAGCTGCAGTTCAACGATCCCTGCCCCATGGCTTCTGCGGTTTAGCCAGTCTTGCGCACTCATTTTATCTCTCCGCTGGTCGGTGCATCTTGCGTGGATTACATCACTGGGTCGAGCCATTTTGCGATACGTAAAACCACTAGCGCCATTTTGGCGCAGGAACATGTGCAAAGCCTTACGATTGGGCGCAATTCTTTGCTTTAATTGTTAAATTAAGAAGCAATGCTGCATCAGTTCAATGGGCAGCAGAGATAGTTTTGATCATATCTGTGCAGCCTTTCTTTCCTAATCTCATGAACTTCTGTACAAAAGGTGCCAGTCCGGTTTGATGTTAAGATCAAAGCAGAGACATTGGGCGCTTTGTGCCAATTTGATACTATGGGAATAAAAATGCCGCATCTATTGATCCTGAATGGCCCCAATCTCAATCTCTTGGGCACGCGCCAGCCTGAAGTCTACGGCAGCGAAACGCTGGAAATGGTTGAACAAGCCTGTCACGAACACGGCAAAGCTCGCGGGATGGATATCACCTGCGTGCAGTCCAATCACGAAGGTGTGCTGCTTGATACGATCCACGCGGCCAAAGGTGTGCAGGACGGTATCATTTTGAATGCAGGCGCTTATACCCATACGTCGATCGCCTTGATGGATGCGCTCTACTCAGTTGAATTGCCCGCAGTTGAGGTTCACCTCTCAAACATCCACGCCCGTGAGGAATTCCGCCATACCTCTTATATTTCGCGTGCTGTCGTTGGTCAGATCTGCGGTTTTGGCTCCTTCGGTTATCTGATGGCAATCGATGCCATGGCCACCTATCTGGGACATAATTAAACCGATGTCTGTTGTTGATTTTCTCAACTGCGTCGCCAAATATCGCAGTCTTGAGCAGCTTTGGGATGGCTATCAGGAGAAGATGGCCGAATATGGCTTTACCCGGCTGATTTACGGTTACACGCGATATAAGACCGAAAAATCGCTGGGAGATCCGGATGATTTTCTGATCCTTTCCAACCATGGCAAAGACTATATGGATGGTTTTCTGCGCAAGGGGCTTTATTTTCATGCGCCCATGGTTCGCTGGGCCTTGGAAAATGAAGGCGCTTGTAGCTGGAGCTATGTGCATGCGCAGCTCGCACAAGAGGCTTTGAGCCCTGAGGCGATGGAAGTGGTCGATTTCAACCGCCAGCTTGAGATGACCGCGGGCTATACCATCAGCTTTTTTTCGTTTTCACCACGTTTCAAAGGTGCGGTGTCGCTTGCGGCCGAGGCGGGTGTCACGCAGGAGCAGGTTGATGCGATTTGGGAGGAGGTTGGTGACGATATTGAACTGATCAATAATATCGTCCACTTGAAGATTCTCACCCTGCCCTATGTGCCGCCGCACCGATCGCTCACCAATCGTCAGCGCGAGGCATTGCAATGGGTTGGCGATGGCAAAACCACCCAGGATATTGCTACGATCATGGGGCTTACCACCGCTACGATTGAAAAGCATTTGCGACTCGCCCGTGAGGCGTTGGCGGTCGACACATCCGCGCAGGCCGTCCTAAAAGCCGCGCTGCACAATCAAATCTACCAAATTGAAGGCTAAAGCCGCCTCGTAATGTATTGAAAAATATGACAAATAACCCATGATTAACTATCTGGCAAGTTTTTGCTAAAGGTATGGAAAACACTACTACAGAGTGCCGTGATATAGTAACATACTATACATGTTCCGTGAGTGGTGGCTTTAGCCAAGGAGCGTCAGGCAACACCCCTGTTATTTCTGGGCCCTGTTGCTTGTCTGGTTGTGGGTGCTTATTGGTCTGTGTTCATGCCAGAACTTATGAGGGGCCCCATCCATCCCCATCAATGGGGTCCCTCTTTTTATGTCCCAATACATCATCGCAAATCACCAACTGATATCTGTGGCGATCTATTTGAACAGCATCGCCATAGCGGTGATATAACGCCCGTATCGTGGGCAATAAAGAACCGGAGTGCTTGGGGGCACCCCGGCTCTTAATTGCTTTGTGAAGCAGCGCTTAGCCGCCCTGAGCTGCTTTTGCAACTTCTGCAGCAAAGTCTTCTTTTTCGACTTCGATGCCTTCACCAACTTCGAGGCGAACAAAACCAGTGATGGTTGCGCCTGCTTCTTTGGCAGCTGCTTCTACGGTCAGATCAGGGTTCACAACAAAAGACTGGTTCAGCAGAGTGGCTTCTGCAACGAACTTCTTCATGCGACCTACGATCATCTTCTCGATGACCTGCTCAGGCTTGCCGGACTCGCGTGCGATGTCCATCTGAACCTGCTTCTCTTTTTCTACAACCGATGCGTCCAGATCTGCTTCAGACAGAGCAGCAGGGTTAACAGCGGCGATATGCATTGCGATCTGCTTGCCGATGGTTTCGTCACCACCGTTCATTGCAACCAGAACACCAATTTTGCCCATACCAGCGGTTGCCGCATTGTGGACGTATGCCACAACGGTTTCACCTTCGACCGACGCCATGCGACGCAGGTTCATGTTTTCGCCGATGGTGGCAATCTTGTCGGTGATCAGCTCGGAAACAGGCTTGCCTGCAACTTCAGCTGCGTTCAGGCCGTCAACATCCGCAACGCCCAGAGCGGCGGTTGCAATGCCAGAAACCATTTCCTGGAACTCAGCGTTTTTCGCAACAAAGTCGGTTTCGGCGTTCACTTCAACCGCAACACCTTTGCCACCTTCAACAACCACGGCGACCAGACCTTCAGCGGCGGTACGACCGGATTTCTTTGCAGCTTTGGCCAGACCTTTGGTGCGCAGCCAATCGATTGCCGCTTCCATGTCACCATTGGTTTCGGTCAGCGCTTTTTTGGCGTCCATCATGCCGGCGCCGGTGTTGTCGCGCAGTTCTTTCACGAGTGCTGCTGTGATTGCCATCTTTTGGCTCTCCTCAATATCAAAGGGATTTGGGGCAGGTCATACCCTGCCCCGCATGTCAATCATGTGACACGGGTGAAGATCAGGCTTGAACTTCTTCCGCAACAACTTCTTCAACTGGTGCTTCTTCGAATTCGCCCAGGTCAACGCCTGCTGCGCCCAGCTGTGCGGTCATGCCGTCCAGCGCTGCGCGCGCGGCCAGATCGCAATACAACGAGATCGCACGGGATGCGTCGTCGTTGCCTGGGATTACATAGTCAACGCCATCGGGGGAGCAGTTGGTGTCAACAATAGCAACAACAGGGATACCCAGTTTGTTTGCTTCTGCGATCGCCAGTGCTTCTTTTTTCACGTCGATGACGAAAAGAAGATCAGGAACACCGCCCATTTCGCGGATACCACCAAGAGATGCGTTCAGCTTCTCTTGATCACGCTCCATGCCCAGACGCTCTTTCTTGGTCAGGCCTTCGGCGCCGGTCGCCATGCGCTCGTCGATTTCTTTCAGGCGGTTGATCGACTGGGAAACGGTTTTCCAGTTGGTCAAGGTGCCGCCGAGCCAGCGGTGGTTCATGTAATACTGAGCTGATTTTTCAGCTGCTTCAGCAATCGGGCCTGCTGCCTGACGCTTGGTACCAACGAACAGAACGCGGCCGCCTTTGGCAACGGTGTCACGAACAGCCTGCAGAGCCTGGTCCAGCAGAGGAACAGTCTGGGTGAGGTCCATGATGTGGATGCCATTGCGCGAACCGTAGATATACGGACCCATGCGCGGGTTCCAGCGTTGTGTCTGGTGACCAAAGTGTACGCCAGCTTCGAGCAGCTGACGCATGGAGAACTCAGGAAGAGCCATGCTTTTTATTCCTTTTCCGGTTTCAGTCCTCGGCGGGGGTCTCAGAGCGGATGCTCCAACCGGCGGTACGTCAGGGATGTCTCCCCTGATCACACCAAACCCCGCCTGCGGGTTCGAATGTCGCGCGTTTAGTCCAGATTATAGGGTTTGACAAGGGCTTTGGACATGAAACGCGCAAGAAAGTGCAATTGCTAGGCCCTCACGCCGCGCCAAGCGTTTTTTGCGCCTCAAATCCATCGCGCACGGCCTTTTCACACGCTGCGGTCAGCGCCTTGCGATCGGCAAAATCTGCGGCCAAAAGCGGCGGATGAAGCAGCACTTCAATTGTGCCTTGCTTCGGCTGTGACAGGATCTTCAGCATGTTTTCGCCAAAATCCATATCACCCCACCAGCCATAAAACCGATCCGGCTCGCCTTTGGGCGCATGATAGATCACCGACATCGGTTGAATATAAAGATGGTCGCGCAGTTCATCGCGCATAAAGGGCGCAAACAGGCTTGATTTGAACTTCAGCACCCGGCAGCCATCGGTTGAGGTGCCTTCGGGGAAAAACATCAATTTATGGCCGGAAATCAGGTGCTTTTCAAAAAGCACTGCCTGATCACGCGCCTGAGCCCGTTCGCGTTCAATAAAGATGGTGCCCGAGGCTTTGGCCAGCGCGCCAATGCCCGCCCATCCGGCCACTTCGGCCTTGGAGACAAAGAACACCCGCTTGGCAGCATTGACCACAAAAATATCGAGCCAGGAGGAGTGATTGGCCACCACCGCTCCGGGGTTGCGCATTGCCACGCCGCTGACTTTGTACTGGAAGCCCATGAGCCGCAGCACCACACGGCTTGCAAATTGGGGAACCCGAGAACTGAGGGGGCGTCTGGTGCCGCTAAAGATGCTCTCAACTGGTCGGATCGCAACCATCAAAAGGAAGGTGAACACCAATACCGGTATAACGGCACCGCCGCGCAACCCGATCAATACCCAACCTTTAAGGGACACGTGCACCGGGTCCGGTGCACTCTCGCTTTGCCAGCTCATCGACATGGGTTATCTTTCACTTGTGTAAATTTTGCGCTGGCGCTCATTCATGCGGGCGGTGTCAAGGATCAGGCACACATCGGTGGTATTAAAGGCGTGGTCAACATAGGCACCATCACCAATAAAGCCTCCAAGTCGCAGATAGGCCTTGATCAAGGCAGGAATTTTCAGCATTGCCGCGCGTCTGTCCAGCTGATCTGGGGCAATCAAATCCATGTTTTGATAGGATTTTGCCCGCACGCGCAGATCTTCGGGGGCAAGGTGGTTGTGGTACAGCATCGACAGTGGCGCTGCCAGCGCCTCAAGGTCGGTGCCGTGAAAGCTCGCGGTGCCAAACAGCACTTCAATTTCGCGCGACAGCACATATTGCGACAGACCATTCCACAGGTGATACATCGCCATGCCACCACGGTAGTCTTTGTGCAGGCATGACCGCCCCAGCTCAAGCACCTTGCGGTCTGCGGTCTGCAGAACGCTCAGATCATATTCATCATCGGAGTAAAACTGTCCGATCTCAGCCGCTTTTTCCCCGGTCAGCAGACGGTAAACGCCGATTACAGCACCGGTCTGGCAGTCCTTGGCGATCATATGGTCAAAATAGGGATCAAACCGGTCGCGCTCGAGCCCCGCGTCATGATCGACCATGTCGCCATCACCGCCAAGCTCACGTACAAACACCTCATAGCGCAGCGCTTGCGCCGCCCGCAGTTCGTCTTCGGTCTCGGCGAGTTTTACTTCAAAGTCTTGTTTTGGCGCAGCCATAGGTCTTCCGGATTGTTCACTCTTGCGCGCAGATAGCGCATAAGGCACAGATTGAGCAAGTTTAAGTCAAATCGAACGGGTGTAGTTAACGGTTCGTAAACCGTTTTCACAGATCAAAAACAGGGATCAAACCAATACGGGCGCCATCAAACACCAGTTTTCCCTGATCCGGGAAATTTACGGTGATTTTGCCCGCTGCATTGGATTGAACCTGCCCGATCCCCCATTCTGGGTGGTCTGGATGTTTGACAAACATGCCCGGGGCAAGAATTGCATTGAGGTCATTCATAAAAGTGGCCCAAGTCGGAGGAAGAATATGGCTGTTGATAACGTTAATCTGGCCACTTTGATAGGGTCTCGTATCTGTCATGACCTGATCAGCCCGGTTGGGGCGATCAACAACGGGCTAGAGTTGTTGGGCATGGCGGGTGCGGTAGATGGGCCCGAGCTTGAGCTGATCTCTGACAGTGTGGGCAATGCTAATGCGCGGATCCGGTTTTTCCGCATCGCCTTTGGGGCTGCTGGTGAGCAGAGCCTTGGCAAGGCCGAAGTGGTTTCTGTGCTTGATGATCTGAGCAAAGGCGGGCGATTGAAATACCACTGGCAGGTTGAAGACGCGGTGAGCCGCGTTGAGGTGCGTTTGGTGTTTCTGGCCGCGCTCTGCCTGGAAAGCGCCCTGCCCTATGGCGGCGAAGTGACCATGCAGAAATCTGGTGACAGCTGGCGTGTGTCCGGCACCGGGCGTAAGATCAATGTGGATGCGGATCTGTGGACCTGGCTGTCTGCGGATGAGGCTGTGGCAAAAATCACGCCAGCCTTTGTGCAGTTTGCGCTTTTGCCAGAGCTTGCCAAAGAAACTGGTCGAAGCGTTGCGTTTTCTCAAAGCGAAACAGATGTTTCCATCACGCTTTGAGCGGACCTAAGGCTCAGATTAAACGGAAAAAAGCGCCGGTTTCCCGGCGCTTTTGTTTTAAGTACAGTATTTTTAGGATCGTGTGGTGCCGTTGCCGCGTACCAGATATTTGAAACTGGTGAGCTGCGCCGCACCAACCGGGCCACGCGCATGCATCTTACCGGTGGCAATGCCAATCTCTGCACCCATGCCAAATTCACCACCATCGGCAAATTGGGTTGAGGCATTGTGCATCAGGATGGCGCTGTCGAGCTCGCTGAAAAACTGCTGAACCGCGGCATCATCTTCGGTGATGATACAGTCGGTATGCTGGGAATGGTGATCACGGATAAAGGCAATCGCCTCATCGATGCTATCAACCGCCCGCGCGGCAATGATTGCATCGAGATATTCTTTACCCCAATCCTCATCCGTTGCGGCGGTCATGCCCTCGGGCCCTGTCAGATCCTCGGCTGCGTGGATTTCAACACCTGCGGCCGCCAGTGCCGTTAGGATCTCAGCGCCCAGCCCCGCCACAACATCGCGGTGGATCAACAGGCATTCCGCTGCGCCACAGATGCCGGTGCGGCGGGTTTTGGCGTTCAGTACCACATCCAGCGCCTTTTGCGGATCGGCTGCTTTGTCGACATAGATGTGCACAATGCCTTCTAGGTGGGCAAAAACCGGCACGCGGGCCTCGCGCTGCACCAGCCCCACAAGGCCCTTACCACCGCGTGGCACAATCACATCAACATAATCTGTCATGGTCAGCAGCTGCTGCACCGCTGCGCGGTCGCGCGTGGGCACCAGCTGCACCGCATCTTCGGGCAGATCCGCAGCTTTGAGCCCTTCGGCAAGGCATGCATGAATGGCCTGCGAGGAATGAAAACTTTCCGAGCCGCCACGCAGGATCACCGCATTGCCGGATTTCAGACACAGCGCGCCTGCATCGGCAGTCACATTGGGGCGGCTTTCATAGATCACCCCAATCACGCCAAGCGGTGTGCGCACGCGTTGAATGTTCAGGCCGGAAGGCTGATCCCACTCGGTCAGCACTTCGCCAACCGGGTCAGTTTGGCCGGCAATGGCGCGCAACCCATCGACGATGCCTTGAATGCGGCTCTCATTCAGCAACAGGCGATCCATCATTGCGTCGCTCAAACCTTTGGAGCGGCCAAATTCCAGGTCTTTGGCATTGGCGGCAATTATGTCAGCGCGTTTGGACCAGACGATATCAGCGGCTGCGTTCAGGGCCTGTGCTTTGCGTTCTGCAGGGGCTGTTGCCAGTTTTGCAGCAGCTGCCTTTGCACGTTTGCCCAGGTCTTGCATCAGGGCGGGAATATTTTCCAAATCTTTCATATCTCAGATGCCTTTATATGTGGCAGGCCGAAGGATGCCTCCGGCGGGAGTATTTTTGAAAAGATGAAGGCTAAAGCGCCATATCATCGCGGTGGATCAAAGCAGCGCGGGCAGGATAGCCCAGAATGTCTTCGATCTCAGCAGATTTGTGGCCCTGGATGGCTTTGGCCTCATGCGAGGTATAGCGCGCCAGCCCCTGGCCCAATTTGTGGCCTTCTGGGCTGCGGATGGTCAGCGGCTCACCGCGACCAAAGTCACCCTCCACATGACGGACGCCTGCGGGCAGCAGGCTTTTTCCAGAGCTGAGCGCGCGCGCGGCGCCTTCGTCCACGGTGATCTCACCGCGGGGTTTCATCGTGGCAATCCAGCGTTTGCGTGCAGTATGCGGATCGCCCTGGGCCGTAAACCAGGTTGAGTTGGCACCGTTTTCCAGCGCTTTCAGCGGGTTCAGAGCAGAGCCTTCGGTGATCGCCATAGCGCAGCCCTCGGCGGTGGCCATTTTGGCGGCCAGCAGTTTGGTGATCATACCACCCTTTGAAAGGCCAGAGATGCCATCCCCTGCCATCGCTTCGATTTCGGGCGTGATGCGATCAATGCGTTCAAACCGTTTGGCGCTGGGATCGAGGCCGGGATTTGCGCTGTAAAACCCATCCACATCCGAGAGCAGCACCAAGCAATCGGCACCGGTGGTGACGGCAATCTGCGCCGCCAGGCGATCGTTGTCGCCATAGCGGATTTCATCTGTTGCGATGGTGTCGTTTTCATTGACGATCGGCACGGTGCCCAGGGTCAAAAGCGTGCGCAGCGTGGAACGTGAATTCAGATAGCGTCGCCGGTTGGCACTGTCTTCCAGCGTCACCAGCACCTGCGCAGTGGTGATCTCATGCGGTGCAAGCGCCTCTTCATAAGCGCGCGCGAGCTGGATCTGGCCCACGGCAGCAGCTGCCTGTGAGTGTTCCAGCGCGAGATCTTGCGCCGCAGGCAGGCCCAGAACGCCACGCCCCAGCGCAATAGAGCCCGATGACACCAGGATCACATCCTTACCCTGGCCTTTGAGCCAGGCCACATCCGCGGCCAGAGTCGCCAGCCAGTCTGATTTCAAACGCCCATTGTCCCGGTCCACCAAAAGGGCCGAGCCGATTTTGACAACAATGCGTTTGGCGTCAGTTAAGGCTGCCAAGGCTCAGATTCCTCTGCGGGTTTTTGACGAATACGATCATCGTTGATTTCTTGGCGCACTGCACGCAGCACTTCATTCAACCCTTCACCGCTGACACCAGACATCAGCATAACCGGCCCACCAACTTCGGCTTCCAGGGCGGCGCGGGCCTCTTCGCGTTCTTCGTCGTCAAGCGCGTCGATTTTGTTGAGCGCGGTGATGCGCGGCTTTTCAGCCAGCTCGCCACCATAGGCTTCAAGCTCGTTGATAATGGTGCGGTAGTCTTGGGCCACGGTTTCAGAGGTGCCGTCGATCAGATGCAACAGCACTGCGCAGCGTTCCACATGCCCAAGGAACAGATCGCCAAGACCACGCCCTTCGTGCGCGCCTTCGATCAGGCCGGGGATATCGGCCATTACAAATTCCGCATTATCAATGCCAACAACACCCAGGTTTGGGTGTAAGGTGGTAAAGGGGTAATCTGCAATCTTGGGGCGCGCGTTTGATGTGGCCGCAAGGAAGGTGGATTTGCCGGCATTCGGCAGCCCCAACAGACCCGCGTCCGCAATCAGTTTCAGCCGGAGCCAAATGGTGCGATCAATGCCCTCCTGGCCGGGGTTTGCGCGCCGGGGTGCCTGATTGGTAGAAGATTTAAAGTGCAGGTTGCCAAAGCCACCGTTGCCGCCTTTTGCAAGCAGCACGCGTTCGCCCACTTCGGTCAGGTCGCAGAGCACGGTTTCTTCGTCCTCATCGAGGATCTCGGTTCCAACCGGCACCCGAAGGATGATGTCATCGCCGTCGCGCCCGGTGCGCTGGCGGCCCATGCCGGATTGACCGTTCTGCGCAAAGAAATGCTGCTGATAGCGGAAGTCGATCAGCGTATTCAGCCCCTCAACCGCTTCGGCATAGACCGAGCCACCCTTGCCGCCGTCACCGCCGTCGGGTCCGCCATATTCGATGTATTTTTCACGGCGAAAGCTGACGCAGCCGTTTCCGCCGCCGCCAGATCGAATATAAACCTTTGTCAGGTCGAGGAATTTCATTTCGACTCCTTGTTGTGGCCCGCCTTTGGGGCGCACAAACGTCACAATGGGCAGGTGGCTGAACCCCTGCCCTGTTGATGTGTTTTGCCTGCTTTAACGTAAACGCGCCCGAGGGCCAATCACAGTTTTCGGCTGTAGGTCCAGGTTGGTACATTGGCATCGCGCGCCACCGAGAAGGTTTCCGCGTCACCAAGGTATTCAAACCCGCATTGGGTCAGCACCCGTGCTGAGGCCGGATTGTCCTGAAACACGCTGGCAAAGATCGCGCTGTCACCAAAAGGATTGGCCTCAATCAATGCGCGCACCGATGCCGAGGCAATACCTGTGTTCCAAAATACCGGCGCAATCCAGAATCCGATTTCCGACTGGCTGCGATCCATGCGTTTGAGCGACACCACACCTTTGAGTTCAGGTCCGCCATCTGCGGTGCCATCGACGGCCCAGACATATTCATTGCCTTCATTGGCCATAGAGCGGGTTACAAAGGCTTCGGTTGCGCCGGGGGGCAGCGGATGTGGAATGGTGCTGGTCATGCCGGCCACGCGCAGATCGCTGGCGTAATGTTCGATCAGCCCCGCGTCAGATTTGCGAAGGGGGCGCAGGGTGAAATGCTCTGTGTTGATCGTTGGCTGCATGACTGCCTGGTCCAAACTCATATATTCGATCCTCCTTCGAACGCGCGTGCCGCGCTAGGCCTATTGACGCTGTATCGCCCGTGCCTGCTGTTGAGATAGGAAGCGGCGTACCGCTGCGCAATAGACCCCCAATGCATCCACCGCATCAAATAGGATGTGATGCATTTCTCTCCCTTTGGGGGAAAATCATTTCCAATTTGTAACCCAAGCATGTGCATAACGTCAAAAATGAAAGAGGACCGGCCTTGGGGCCGATCCTCCTGAACTTTTACAAACCTTTCAGGTTTCGGCTTACTCAGCGGCCTCCGCCACCGGGAGAACCGAAATAAAGGTGCGGCCTTTCAGGCCCTTCTGGAAGTTTACAGCGCCGTCAACAGTCGCAAAGATTGTGTGATCTTTGCCGATGCCAACGCCTTCGCCGGGCCAGAATTTGGTGCCGCGCTGACGCACGATGATGTTGCCTGCGATTGCAGCCTGACCACCATAGAGTTTTACGCCAAGACGACGACCGGCAGAGTCGCGACCGTTACGGGATGAGCCGCCAGCTTTCTTATGTGCCATAAGTGTCTCTCCTTAGCCTCAGGCCAGTTCTTTGGCCTGTTCCACCCATTCGGGCTTCACTTTGATGATGTCGATAGCAGCAATTGCGTCTTCGGACAAGGCTGCGATCTGAGCGAATGTGGACAGGCCAGCTTCTACCAGTTTCTTGGCAGCAGCAGGACCAACACCATTCAGTTGGGTCAGATCATCACCTTCTGCAGCAGCGGCTTTAGGAGCAGCTTTTGCAGCAGGAGCAGCGGAAGTTTCGCCTTTGCCGGTTGCAACTTTTACACCGGATTTGTCTGCGCCAGACGCCAGGATCTCAGTGATCTTGACCAGGGTCAGCTTTTGACGGTGACCTTTGGTGCGCTTGGAGCTGTGCTTACGACGACGTTTGACAAAGTTGATTACCTTGTCGCCTTTGATCTGGTCGATCACTTCCGCCTGAACGGCTGCGCCGTCAACCAGAGGTGCACCAACAACCGGTGCGTCACCGCCCAGCATCAGGATGTCGTTGAATTGAACAGTTTCGCCAGCGTCAGCAGCCAGTTTTTCGACACGCAGGATATCACCTGCCTGTACTTTATACTGCTTACCGCCGGTCTTGAGGACCGCGAACATTGCGTTTTCCTTTTGTTACCCGCGTCCTACGGCCCCCATAAGGGCGTTCAGGAAGGCTTACACCTCCGCCTCGAACAGCGCGTCCGATTTCGGACGTATGAATAGAAACATCCCGGCGCAGAACAGAATCCAAGCCGGGATGGCGCCTTTTGCCGACAGATGGGCCAAAAGTCAAATGTTTTATCGCTGGATCTGAGCCCTAGATATCCTGCCCTGCCCCGATACGGCCCAACCGATAGGCCATTTCCTCATAGCGTGAGGCGGTGATCTCATATTGGATCGCATTGAGCAGGCTATACACTTCCTGCATTTCCGGGGTCTCCAGCGCCGTGATGTAGTTTTCAAGCTCGGCATTGTCAAAGCCCTGATAGGTATAGGCAGACGCCGCAAGGCCGCTTGTTTGCATCGACAGGCGCATTTCATCAGATTGTTCAGCCAAAAGCGCCTTCAGCGCCTCAGTATCGAGCTGCAGCTCGATCAGCCCAGACGCATCTGCCGCGATCAGCAGGCGCAGCTGCACCTCCTGCACCGCATGCACCGCGCTGTCATCCGCATCCACCGCGCGCCCCATCCGTTTGAGGATTTCAATTCGCTCATCACCCTGTTTTAGCAGGTCGGAAATGATCCGCTCTCCTGCGATGCGTTTGATATCATCATCTTCGATCATATGAGAGGCGTTTTCCGCCTTTACCAGCCGCTGTCCAAGTGCGCTGTCATAAAAATCCTGCGCATGCTGCAGCGCCTTGTCGCTCAACGTTTCTTCGAGGTAGTCCACCGCCTGACCGCGCATGTCTTTGTGGTCAAACACATCTTTTGAAATACGCTCAAATTCGGTGCCAAACACGTCTGGTTCAAGCCCAATCATTGCAGGCACGCTTTCAGCTGAGAGCGCAATACTGTCGAGCGCCACATCAAAGCCCGTAACATTGAGGAAGGTTTCCACATGGTTGCGATCAGCTGCGCGCGCCAGTTGCGCAAAGGTCAGTGCACAAACCATCACGGCAAAAGCGGGCAGCAGGCGGAGGGGGGAATATCTCTGGGTCATGCAGTGAACAGTAAGACAAACTGAAAGGCGAACAAGGAAAATCACTGTGATGTTGAAAAAGTTGGAATTTTCTCTTGCACCCCTAGCCTGTGCACATTAAACGCCCCCTCACACTCCCCGCGGAGAGGTGCCGGAGTGGTCGAACGGGGCGGTCTCGAAAACCGTTGTCCCTTCACGGGGACCCAGGGTTCGAATCCCTGTCTCTCCGCCATTTATTCTCGCGATCGTGACATTCCAGTGTGACACTACAGAATGAGCGATGCGTAGCTGTGTCGGCGTCTCACATTCGGGTGTTCCATTCATTGATCAACAGATGGTCTGTTTCCAGATGAATCAAAATAGTTTTAGCGTTTTCTTCAAATAGAATTGCATATGCCTACTCACGCCTTCCCAAAGCTACCGTTCGCCCCATAAACGGAGGGAAGAATTGTGACATGGTGACCTTGGATTAAATGTTAGCTTGCCGAAATGAGCTTAAAACAACCAAATTCGATAGATCCCAGAACCCGATTGCGCAGTTGGGTTGGGTGGCTTGTGGCTGTGGCCTTAGGAGTTATTGCCTTGGCTGTTGTTCAGGTGAACTTACAATTCAAGGAGCTGGAGAACGAAAGCGGGGAGCTTCATCGGCTGGCGTCGTTGCGTGCTGGCCAACATGATGCCCATTTGACGGCACTGTCCGCCATTGCTGTTGCCGGTGCAGGTCAGCGCTCTGATCTGTTTCTTGATGTTGCTGCAACCATATCGAGATTTTATCCGAGAATAGACGAGGTACAATTGGTGCCGCTTGATCCTGCGGGCGAAACCGTCGGGTCCAAGCCGATATCCTCGGGCGTCGAGGCAATGATCCGTTCTGCAGCCAAACGATCTACCGGGTTGCCAGAGCTTTTGCCCCACCCCCTGGGACAAGAACACTACTTTCTGGTGAAGCGCAGCCCCAATTCTGACAATGCGATTTACGCCTTAGCCCTCGGAATTGATGCAGCGCAGCTGGTGGGTAGTGATGCAGATTTCTGGTCAAAGAACACCGTGCAAATAGGTCTTTCGCTGCCCGGCGGGGGCAATCTTCTCCTTCGGTCCCCTGCCCCCAATCCTCGTTTTGCGCGGCCCCTGGAAAGCGGCTCCCAACCCTTGTTGCTGGAAACATCAAGAAGCACCAAACTCGCACATTTGCTGCCACCTCTCCAAGTTGCCATCGTCCTTGCGCTGGTCAGCCTGATCTATTTTTCCGCCCTAGCGTTCGTTCATCAGCGCATACGGGTGCGGGCGGCCGAACGAGACGCGGAAATGCGGCGGATGGAAGCGCAGTTGACACATGCCTCGCGTGTGAATGCGATGGGAGAAATGGCCAGCGGAATGGCCCATGAGCTAACCCAGCCCCTGACCGCTATCCTGGCTCAGGCGCAAGCCGGGCGGCGGCTGTTGGCGCGCGGCAAAGCAGAAGCGGTTGATCCAGCGCTGTCCGACATCGCGTCGCAAGCTAAGCGCGCTTCGGCAATTCTGGAACAGTTGCGAAACTGGTCTCGCCCTCACCGGGGGCCGATTCAATCCATTGATTTGCGAAGAGTGTTGACCAATATTGAGGCCCTTCTTCGGCCCGAAGCAGACAAGCGTGGGGTGGATTTGGGATTCAATATGCCCAGCGACCCTACAATAGTTCGGGCAGATCAAGTCGAGATGGAACAGGTATTACACAACCTTATCCGAAATGCATTTGAGGCACTGGAGCCTCAAACAGGAGGCGAGATCCGCGTTCACTTGGGGATCTCTGAAGACAACATTTTCCTTGATGTGATCGACAATGGCCCAGGGGTAGATAACGATCTGAAATCACGCCTGTTCACGCCTTTTGTGACGACACGCGAGAACGGCACTGGCCTTGGGTTGGCGCTTTGCCAAAGGCTGGTCGAACGTGCAGGTGGTGAGATCACCCACCGGCCTGCCGATGTTGGTGCCAGTTTTCACATCAGTTTACCCATCAGCGCACAACGAGAGGAGGCAGCACTATGAACCATCCTGTCTATCTTGTTGATGATGACGAAGCCGTTCGCCGGGCGTTGCAGTTGCTTCTTTCGACGGTTGATATTGACGTCACCACCTTTGCAGATCCCCAATCATTTCTGGCGCGGCTTGATAGGCTGCACCCCGGCTGTCTGATCCTCGATATCCGAATGCCGCTAATTTCAGGCCTGAAGCTTCAAGAAAGACTTGCTGAAAAAGGAGTGGACTGGCCGACAGTGGTTATTTCCGGTCATGGTGACATCGAGGCCTGCCGCCGCGCGTTTCGCAATGGCGCTGTCGATTTCTTGTCGAAACCGGTAGACGAACAGGATTTGATCGAAGCGATTCAGAAAGGCAATGATACTCTGGAGGCGCGGTTGCAGACGGATCAGGAGCTGGCTGAGTTGCGCACGCTTTTGTCCTCTCTGACCCCACGCGAGAGTGAAGTGCTTCAACAGATTGCTCAGGGGTTCACAACCAAGCAGATTGCCGAAGGGCTTGGCCTGTCACCCCGCACCGTGGAGAGCCACCGGGCCGCAATTGGGGCCAAGCTGGGAACCACCTCACAAGCAGAAATGACGCGTGCCTGGATCGAGGGCGGAGTATCTCCGTAGGACTACGGAGATGACCGGGAAGTCTACGAATTTCCCGGACGACTCATTGTTCATAAAACCTCTTCATTGCATATGAGGAGACATAACATGATCCGCAAACTGGCCCTTGCCGCCTTTCTGGCTCCGGTATCTGTAGCCGCCCAAGACCTGCCCACCGCCCCCTACTTGCCGTTGGAACTTGCCGCCAAAGCTGCCCAAACAGCTCTCGAAGCCTGTGCCGCTGATGGATACAATGTCAGCGTTGCCATCGTCGCTCGTGATGGTGCCACAAAGGTGCATCTCAAGGCCGACGGTTCTGGTCCGCACACTGTGGGCAGCGCCCAGGGCAAGGCCTTTACCTCGGCCTCGATGGGGCGTGATACCGCTGGTCTGGCGAATTTCATTGGAGAGAACCCACAACATGACGGTCTGCGTTACATGGATGGCCGCATGGTTATTCAGGGTGGTGGATTGCCGATCAAGATCGGAGGCGCACTGGTGGGCGGCATTGGTGTTGGCGGCGCACCTGGCGGTCATCTTGATGAAGCCTGCGCGCGTGTTGGACTGGATGCTATCAGCGCTCAATGATCGGATCGCAGCCCGCCCCTACAAGGCGGGCTGCATTTTAGATGACGGAGGTTGATATGAAAAAGCTTCTTCTGGTGGCGCTTATGAGCGCCTTCGCCAACTTTGCTCAGGCACAGACAGCCCCGTCGAAAGGTGAAGTCGCCAGCTATCAGGGGCTGCATCGCGCCGCTCATACCGGGGATCTCGAAGGCATTGCACGTCTTGTCTCTGCTGGCGTCGAGCTCAACAGCCGAGACGCGCGCGGGCGCACCCCTGCTCATGTCGCTGCATATGCTTCACAGGATGGGGCACTGCGCGTTCTCGCACAGGCCGGGGCCGATATGAATGCACTGGAAAATCAGGCCTATGATGTGGTGACCATTGCCGCAGTCGCGAATGACCCAGATCTGATGTCGCTCGCTATCAAGTTGGGCAATGATCCCAGTTTGATCACCAGCCCCTATGACGGAACCGCGCTGATCGCCGCTGCCCATCTGGGGCACGTCGAGGTGGTTCGCCGACTGATTGAAGCAGGCGCACCACTTGATCACGTCAACAATCTGGACTGGACTGCCCTGATCGAGGCTGTGGTTCTGGGTGACGGAGGACCGGATCATCAGGAGGTCGTCCGACTACTTGTGCAGGCCGGCGCTGATCAGACCATAGGCGACCGTGACGGCATCACACCGCTGGAACATGCCAGAGCGCGGGGTTTTGAGCAGATCACCTCGACGTTGTTGCGCTTCGACTGATATTGTGGCTCCTCATCACCTGTTCATTTAGCCAAGGCGAGGCCGGGCAAAAAAGGGTCTTGCGGCAACATTGAACGCTCATTGGCACTCAAAGTAGGCCGAGAGTCGGGTCCAATATCACACCATGATCGGATATTATCTGCGCCGAAGATCTGGAGTTCGTTTCTTGTCTTGCGCCGTGCTTCTTTTGTTTTTGACACCAAAGCAGCACAGCCCACATGCACGCATGACACTTTTCTATGACACCCCTGACCGCCTTCTGTGCCGATTTTGCGTTGTTCACCGTTAGAATGTCCGAATTTTTTTCGGTGCATCCCTTTGGAAATAGACTCAAAAACGGTCACGGAAATCGTTGTCCCTTCACGCCGAGCCCCAGGATTCGAAACTCTGTCTCTTCGCCATTACTCCCCTTCGCTTTTAGCAAGATGTGCCTTGTATCAAGGCCTGCTGCTTTTGGGGCCTTGGGTAGAAAGACTGTTGTTAGCTGATGGTTGGGAACACCGATGTCTTTTTGACGGTCCCATAAACAAAGCTTGTATCAATTGAAGCAATGCCGCCGATCCGGTGGATGCGGTTGCGGATAAATTCTTCGTATGCGTCAAGATCAGAGACTACGACCCGCAGTTGATAATCCGACGCGCCCGTCAGCACGTGGCATTCGAGCACCTCATCGATCGACATGATCTGGTTTTCAAAGCGTTTCACATCTTCTTCGTTGTGGCGTTCCAGCCGAATACGAACAAAGACCGTGATCGGAAGCCCATAGGCTTTGGCGTCAACTTCGGCGCTGTAGCCCTGGATGGCACCGCTCTCTTCAAGCAGGCGCAGACGGCGCAGGCAGGGGGATGGTGACAGGTTGACCTGCTCGGCAAGGTCCTGATTTGTCATGCGCCCATTGGCCTGAAGGGTGCGAATGATTTGGCGGTCTTTACTATCCATTTGGCCCTCATTGGCAGATGTTGCCAATATAGTGGTCAATCCAAGCATAATTCGCAACTAAATGCCTTTGTTTCGAGCTCAAACTGTTCTTAACGCTGAACAGAGAGGTTGCCATGAACTCGAAATCCGGTTTTGCCACACGTGCTATTCACCATGCTTATGATCCGTTGCAAAACGAGGGCGCGTTGAACCCGCCGTTGCATCTGACCTCGACCTTTGTGTTTGAAAACGCCGAGGCAGGCGGCGAGATGTTTGCCGGAGAACGCGAAGGCCATATCTACAGCCGTATTTCCAACCCCACCTGCGATCTGTTGGAGCAGCGCATTGCAACGCTCGAAGGGGCCGAGGCCGCGCTTGCGCTGTCGTCTGGTATGGGGGCGATTACTGCCGCGCTCTGGACCCTCCTCAGCCCTGGTGATGAGCTGATCGTGGATGAAACGCTCTATGGCTGCACCTTTGCCTATATGCGCCACGGGCTTGATAAATGGGGCGTGACCATCACCCATGTGGATATGACAGACCCGGAAAACCTGCGCGCAGCCATCAGTGATAAAACCCGGGTGGTCTATTTCGAAACCCCTGCAAACCCCAATATGCGTCTGGTTGATATTGCCGCGGTTTCACAGATAGCCCATGCGGTTGGGGCAACAGTGATCGTCGATAATACCTATGCCACCCCCTATCTGACCCGCCCGATTGAACTGGGTGCGGATCTGGTGGTGCATTCGGCCACCAAATACCTTGGAGGTCACGGCGATGTGGTGGCTGGTCTTGCAGCGGGCAGTGCCGACATGATCCGCGATATTCGTTTGATTGGCATGAAGGATATGACCGGTGCGGTGATGGCGCCGTTCAATGCCATGATGATCCTGCGCGGGCTGAAAACCCTTGCGCTGCGGCTCGATCGTCATTGTGCGTCGGCTCAAACCGTCGCGGAATGGCTTGAGGCGCATCCGGCCGTCGAAACCGTACATTTCCCTGGGCTTCCCTCGTTCCCACAGCATGAACTGGCGCGCCGTCAGATGGAGCAGCCCGGCGCAATGATTGCCTTTGAGCTCAAAGGCGGCATGGCAGCTGGTATCGCGCTGATGAACCGTTTGAATATGATCCAGCGCGCGGTGTCTTTGGGCGATGCGGAGAGCCTCATTCAGCACCCGGCTTCAATGACCCATTCACCCTATACGCCGGAAGAACGCACCGCACATGGTATTTGTGATGGGTTGGTGCGCCTGTCTGTTGGGCTCGAAGAAGTCGAAGACATTCTGGCCGATCTTGATCAGGCCCTGCCCGCTGCGGACCGTTCGGCTGTAGGTCAGGCTGCAGAATAACTCAGGCTGCAGAATAAATCAGGCCACACAGATCAGGGAGCCCAAGGTCATGACAGCCGATATTCAACATCTAAAAACCATTGAACAGCGGCTGTTGTGGCTGTCTCATTGGATGATCCACCACGCCAATCACATCCGCCCCAAGGTGGATGGGATCAAAACCGGCGGCCATCAGGCCTCATCGGCATCGATGGTATCGATCATGACCGCGCTCTATTTTTCTGCGCTGAAGCCCGAAGATCGGGTTGCGGTTAAACCCCATGCATCGCCGGTTTTTCATGCGATGCAATATCTGATGGGCAATCAAAGCCGCGAAAAAATGGAGAACTTTCGCGGCTTTGGCGGGGTGCAAAGCTACCCCAGCCGCACCAAGGACGTAGATGATGTGGATTTCTCAACCGGATCGGTTGGTCTGGGTGTGGCGATCACCTCATTTGCTGCGCTCATTCAGGATTATATCCGCGCCAAAAGCTGGGGGGCTGATGCTCCAATGGGCCGGATGGTGGCGCTGGTTGGCGATGCCGAACTTGACGAGGGCAATGTCTATGAGGCGCTGCAGGAGGGGTGGAAAAACGATCTGCGCAACACATGGTGGATCATTGATTACAACCGTCAGTCGCTGGATGGGATTGTGCGCGAGGGTCTGTTTGAACGCGTCGAAAAGATCTTTGATGCCTTTGGCTGGGATGTGGTGCGGATCAAACATGGGGTGTTGCAGCGCAAAGCTTTTGACGAGCCAGGTGGTGACAGGCTGCGCGATTGGATCGACAGCTGCCCCAATCAGGATTATTCGGCCCTGACATTCATGGGCGGCGCGATCTGGCGCAAACGCCTGATGGAGGATCTAGGCGATCAGGGTAATGTCAGCGCGCTGATTGATCGGCGCAGTGATGAAGAACTTGCGGCACTGATGGAAAACCTTGGTGGAAACTGCGTCGAAACCATGGCTGAGACTTTTGACGCCATTGATCACGACCGCCCCACCTGTTTCCTGGCCTACACCATCAAGGGCTGGGGCACGCCGATTGCCGGGCACAAAGACAACCACGGTGGGTTGATGAACAACAGCCAGTTTGAGGACTGGCAGCGCCATATGGGGGTCGCCAAGGGCGAGGAGTGGGAGCCGCTGGCGACCGTGGCAGACACAGGGGCGCTGGGCGATTTCTTGTCAAAGGTTCCGTTTTTTGCCAAAGGTCCGCGGCGCTACGTCGATCAAAAACTCCCAGTGCCAACAATTGCAAGTGAGAGCTCGCGCGAAATCTCGACCCAGATGGCTTTTGGCAAAATCCTTGATGACCTCTCCAAAGGCGACAGTGATCTGGCGGCGCGTATTGTCACCACGTCTCCTGATGTTACCGGGACCACAAATCTTGGCCCCTGGGTCAATCGCCGCAAACTGTTTGCGCGTACCGCGCAGGCCGATGCCTTTATCGAAAACCGCATCCCTTCTACCGCCAAATGGGAGTTCACGCCGGAAGGCCAGCATATTGAACTTGGCATTGCCGAGATGAACCTGATGCTGCTTTTGGCGGCGGCGGGATTGTCGCATTCCTTGTTTGGCAAGCGGCTGATCCCAATTGGCACGGTCTATGATCCGTTTGTGGCACGCGGGCTCGATGCGTTGAACTACGCCTGTTATCAGGACGCGCGGTTTATACTGGTTGGCACGCCGTCTGGGGTAACGCTTGCCCCAGAAGGTGGCGCGCATCAGTCGGTTGGCTCTCCGTTGATTGGAATGAGCCAGGACGGGCTGGCCAGTTTTGAACCCGCCTTTGCCGATGAGCTTTCGGTGATCATGGGCTGGGCGTTTGATTATGTGCAGCGCGACGGCGAAGGTGATCCCTGTGAACGCACCTGGCTGCGCGACGAAACCGGTGGCTCGGTCTATCTGCGCCTGACCACCAACCCGATAGAACAGCCCGGCAAACGTAATGATGATGCCTTCCGTCAGGGGGCGATTGATGGTGCTTATTGGTTGCGCCAGCCCGGCCCCAATTGCGAGGTGGTGATTGCCTATCAGGGTGCAGTCGCCCCCGAAGCGATTAAAGCCGCGGGGATGATTGGCGAAACTCGGCGTGAAGTTGGGGTGCTGGCGGTCACGTCGGCAGACCGTCTGAATGCGGGCTGGACGGCAGCGCAACGGGCGCGTTCCCGCGGAAACCCGGCAGCAATCTCACATATCGAAACCCTGATGGCGGAACTGCCGCCCCATTGTAAAATCATCACAGTTATAGATGGGCATCCGGCAACACTGTCGTGGCTTGGCAGTGTACAGGGCCATCAGACCATCCCGCTAGGTGTTGAGCATTTTGGCCAGACCGGAACCATCGCCGATCTGTATCGCCACCACGGCATTGATGCTGCGGCAATTGTCGAAAAGGTGAACGGGCTAACAGATGGGCGGGCTATGCGGCGGCGTCTTTCAGCGCATCAAATGTAGCCTTTAGGGGCGATCTTGCAGCTGATCTGCGCCCTAGTTGCGTGGGTCAGACTGCTGCGTGATCCTTTGGCATTTAATCCGTCGTCACGTCACCTGAGCTGGATCGCCGCATGTGCCGGTGGACAGAGATCTGGTGATATGTGAGGGTGCCCTAGATGGTGTTCGGCTTTATCGGCCGACTGAAAAGGGAATGTGGTGCGGGTTTCTGCCCTATGCCACAACTGCCCCCGCAACTGTAAGCGGTGAGTGACCCCGAAAAACCACTGGTGTGCTAGCAAGACACGCCGGGAAGGACGGGAAAGCGATGATCCGCAAGTCAGGAGACCTGCCATCTCCGGCGCATCTGTGCCGCAGTCACCTTAACTTGGGCGGGGCGCCCTTGGCAGGAGCGACAAGAGATGGACGGCACAGACCGAAACAACAGATCAATCCCCCACAAACACATGCGCGGGGCGATCACCTTGGAACTGACGATTTCACAACTTGATACTGGCTACATGCCGCCTGAACGCGCGCAAGAGGTTGGGCAGCTCGGCTATATGCAATGGCTGGGTGTGCAGCCCGGCGCGGCAAACTATCTGACCCTAGCACAACAAGCGCTGGATAAGGCGCGGCCCTTTGCGGAAAATTCACCGGCTGTTGCGGTATTTTGTGATCTGCTGAAAGCCTCGCTGAAAAGGCCGCTCAAACCGCTGGTTCTGGCCTTGCCGGTTAAGCAGCGGCGCGGTGGTGCCCGCGCCCGTCGCGCGGCCCTGTGATCTGATATTTTCCAAGCGCACGCAGTGTCTGCCTGACCGATGCTGCGGTTTAAGCGCTGCACCGGCTGGCAGACGAGCGATCGTATTGTTGCCGCTGGTTTGGTTGCGTTCAGCCAAATCGCGGATCATTGGGGTGTTTTATATTACCCACATTCATAATCTTTTCTCATAACTATCATTTCACCTCATAATTCGGGAGCGTTATACAGTCGGCCTAAACAGCCGATTGGATCATACGCTTATGCTTGACTTCTCCCTGCCCGATTCACCCGCCACAGTGGCGCTCCGCGAAATAGCGGCGCAGCGCATCCTGATATTGGATGGGGCTATGGGGACAATGATCCAGACGCTGAATATGACCGAAGAGGATTTCTCGGCCAAAGGTCATATCCACGGCCCCGGCTGTCGTCATCATTATCATCCTGAGCATCCGCAGCAGGGCAACAATGACCTGCTGGTGCTGACCCAGCCCAAAGCCGTTGAAGACATCCAGTTCGATTTTGCGATGGCGGGTGCGGATATCCTTGAAACCAATACGTTTTCTTCCACCACCATCGCGCAGGCTGACTATGGGCTTGAGGCTGCGGTGCATGATCTCAATGTGGCTGGTGCCCAGGTTGCACGCCGCGCCGCAGATCGCGCCCAGGCAGCAGATGGCAAGCCACGCTTTGTTGCGGGCGCTGTTGGGCCCACCAACCGCACCGCATCAATCAGCCCGGATGTGAACGATCCCGGATACCGCGCCGTGACCTTTGATGATCTGCGCAAAGCCTATGGTGAACAGATCGACGGGTTGATCGAAGGCGGCTCTGACCTGATTCTGATTGAGACGATCTTTGACACGCTGAATGCAAAAGCTGCGATTTTTGCAGCCTTTGAAAGCTTTGCCAAAGTGGGCCGCCGCCTGCCCCTGATGATTTCGGGCACCATTACCGACGCGTCAGGACGCACGCTGTCGGGGCAGACTCCCACCGCATTCTGGCATTCGGTGGCGCATGCGCGACCGTTTACTGTTGGGCTTAACTGTGCGCTGGGCGCGGAATCCATGCGTCCGCATATGGCTGAAATCTCTGGTGTCGCCAAAGCGCTGACCTGCGCCTATCCCAATGCGGGCCTGCCCAATGAGTTTGGCCAATATGATGAAACGCCCGATCAAACAGCGGCTCAGGTCGAAGAATTTGTACGCGATGGTATCTTGAACGTGGTTGGCGGCTGCTGCGGCACCACTCCCGATCACATCCGCGCAATTGCAGAAACAGCAGCGGGTTATAGCCCGCGAAAGGTGCCAGCATGACCCGCTATCTTCGTCTTTCCGGTCTGGAACCTTTTGTTCTGACGCCTGATATTCCCTTTGTGAATGTGGGGGAACGCACCAATGTCACAGGCTCGGCCCGTTTTCGCAAACTAATCGTCAACCGCGACTTCGCTACGGCGCTGGATGTGGCGCGGGATCAGGTTGAAAACGGCGCGCAGATCATCGACATCAATATGGATGAAGGCCTGATCGACAGTAAGCAGGCAATGGTTGAATACCTCAATCTGATTGCCTCAGAGCCTGATATCGCCCGCGTGCCGATCATGATCGACAGCTCCAAATGGGAGGTGATCGAGGCCGGTCTACAATGTGTGCAGGGCAAACCGGTGGTGAACTCAATCAGCCTGAAGGAAGGCGAAGACGCGTTTCGCCATCACGCCGGGCTGTGTCTGGCCTATGGTGCAGCTGTTGTCGTTATGGCCTTTGATGAGACCGGTCAGGCGGATACTTTTGAGCGCAAGACAGAGATCTGCGCCCGCGCCTATCGCATTCTGGTGGATGAGATGGGCTTCCCGCCGGAAGATATCATCTTTGACCCAAACGTCTTTGCCGTTGCCACCGGTATTGAAGAACACGACAACTACGGCGTGGATTTCATTGAGGCCACGCGCTGGATCCGTAAAAACTTGCCCCATGCGCATATCTCTGGTGGGGTGTCGAACCTTTCATTCAGTTTCCGTGGCAATGAACCCGTGCGCGAAGCGATGCACGCGGTGTTTCTGTATCATGCCATTCAGGCGGGTATGGATATGGGGATCGTCAATGCGGGGCAGCTGGCGGTCTATGATCAGATCGATCCCGACCTGCGCGAGGCCTGCGAAGATGTGGTGCTGAACCGCACACCAAAATCCGGCGGCACCGCAACGGAAAACCTGCTGGACGTTGCCGAACGCTTCCGTGGTGGCAAACGCGAAGAAAAAGTGCGCGATCTGGCCTGGCGCGAGTGGTCGGTTGAAAAACGTCTCGAACATGCGCTGGTCAATGGTATCACCGAGTTTATCGAAGAAGATACCGAAGCGGCCCGGCTTGCGGCAGAGCGCCCCCTGCATGTGATTGAGGGGCCGCTGATGGCCGGTATGAACGTTGTGGGTGATCTCTTTGGCGCGGGCAAAATGTTCCTGCCACAGGTGGTGAAATCTGCGCGGGTGATGAAACAGGCTGTCGCGGTTCTGTTGCCCTATATGGAAGAAGAAAAGCGCCAAAATGGTGGCGAAGGCCGCCAGTCCGCGGGCAAGGTCCTGATGGCCACTGTCAAAGGCGACGTACACGATATTGGCAAAAACATCGTGGGTGTAGTGCTGGCCTGTAACAACTATGAGATTGTTGATCTTGGCGTGATGGTGCCACCGCAAAAGATCCTTGAGGTCGCGCGTGAGGAAAAGGTCGACATTATTGGCCTTTCCGGTCTGATCACACCCTCGTTGGATGAGATGGTGCATCTGGCTTCGGAAATGGAGCGTGAAAACTTTGACATCCCGCTACTGATTGGCGGGGCAACGACATCCCGGGTACATACGGCGGTGAAGATCGCGCCGCGTTACAATCGCGGTCAGGCAGTATATGTGACCGACGCCAGCCGTGCAGTGGGTGTGGTGGGTGCACTTTTGAGCCCCACGCAAAAGCCCGACTATGTTGCAGGCATTCAGGCCGAATACGCCGATGTTGCCGAAAATCATGAACGCAGCGAACGGGCCAAGAACCGCCTGCCGCTTGCCAAGGCGCGCTCTAACGCGTTGCAGCTGGATTGGGGCGCCTATTCACCGGTTGCGCCCGCATTCACCGGCACCCGCGTGATTGAAGACTGGGATCTGGCGGAAATCGCCCGCTATATCGATTGGACGCCGTTTTTCCACACATGGGAGATGCGTGGCACCTATCCCAAGATCCTTGAGGATGAGAAAAAAGGCGAAGCCGCCCGCGCGCTGTTTGCGGATGCGCAGGAGATGCTTGAAAAGATCATCTCCGAGCGTTGGTTCAACCCACGCGCGGTTGTGGGGTTTTGGCCCGCCAATGCCACTGGTGATGATATCACGCTTTATACTGGCGAAGATCGTTCAACCGAGCTTGCGATGCTGCATACATTGCGCCAGCAGACCTCAAAACGCGGTGATCGCCGTAATGTAGCGCTGTCTGATTTTGTGGCCCCCGAAGGTAAAGGCGCGGATCATGTCGGTGGTTTTGTGGTCACCGCAGGCCCCGAAGAGATCGAAATCGCAGAGCGTATGGATAAGGCCAATGACAACTACGGCGCAATCCTGGTAAAAGCGCTGGCGGATCGCTTTGCCGAAGCCATGGCAGAGATGCTGCATGAACGCACCCGGCGTGAGTTCTGGGGATACGCAAAGGATGAAACCTTTGATCCCCAAGAACTGATCAGCGAGCCTTATGCGGGCATCCGTCCTGCCCCCGGTTATCCGGCGCAGCCCGATCACACTGAAAAGCGAACGCTGTTCGAACTGCTGGATGCCGAAGCTGCGGCTGGGGTGCAGTTGACCGAAAGCATGGCGATGTGGCCCGGCTCTTCTGTGTCTGGGCTCTATATTGCCCACCCAGAGAGCTATTACTTTGGCGTGGGCCGCGTAGAGGAAGATCAGGTTGCAGATTATGCCGCGCGCAAGGGTATGGATGTAGAAGAAGCCGAGCGCTGGCTGGCCCCTGTTTTGAACTACATTCCAAGTGCAAACAAAAAGAAACAAGCTGCGGCGTGAGCCCGGCTTTCTAAATCATATCCTCCGGAAACGCAGTCTTTTTCGCAGCACTGTTTCCGGGGGATATGGCATCTAAGATCGCTACAGCATTATGCGCGGTTCTTTTTAAGACCTAGCGTTTGTCGGCCTTATGGGCCACGCGCAGCAATTTACGAAACTTTGGACATTCAAGTTGGTGCTCAGCCGGGCAGTCGGCGACATGGCGCATCATCTTGGTCAACGCCTGCAGGCGCAGGATCTCTGCATCCAGCGCATCTGCACGGGCGTGGACCTTGTGGCGGGGGATGTCGAATTTGCCATTCAGGCCAAAGATCTCGGAAATCTCATCCAGCGAAAACCCGGCGGCCTTGCCCAATGAAATCACCGCAAGCCGTTCCAGCACCCCATGATCATACTGGCGGCGCAGCCCATTGCGGGCGCAGGATTCAATCAGCCCCAGTTTCTCATAGTAACGCAGCGCGGATGCTGTGATGCCTGCGCGTTCCGTGACCTCGCCGATATCAAGCATTTGCCCTATCCTTTGGTCTTGACCTAAAGCTGGCTTCAAGTCGTAGCCTGCCCTCTCTTTCAGGTCAATCCACAGGAAAACGCCATGTCTACGTCATCTCATGCACTCAGGCTTTTGGGGCCCTGTTTGTCTATTGTTCTGGGCTCCATGGGGATCAGCATCGCAGCAGTGGCACTGCCCACGCTGGAACAACATTTTCAGAATGCGGCCTGGGACAGCAGCTTGGTTGTTTCGGCCTATATATTGACCATCACCGCAGCGATCGTGCCAGTGGGCCGTGCCGGAGATGTCTATGGCAAACGCCTGGTTTTGCTATTGGGGGTGTTGATCTTTGCCACTGGGGCCTTGTTTGCAGGCTCAGCAAGCACCCTGCCCGGTGTGATCCTTGCACGTGCGGGCCAAGGGCTTGGCGCGGCGGCGATGCTTTCGATGCCAGTGGCACAGGTACGCGATGTAATCGGCGATGAAGGGGTTGGCCGTTGGATGGGTACAATGGGATCCATGTCGGCCATTGGCACCGCGCTGGGCCCCACATTGGGGGGCGCGCTGCTTGCACAATTTGGCTGGCAGATGGTGTTTTTGCTACAATTGCCGCTGGCTGCACTTACGGCAGTGTTGATTGCGCTCTGGACGCCCAAATCCGCGGGTCACACAAACAAAAGCGGTTTTGACATACAAGGCGCATTGGTCTTGGCGCTGCTGATGGTCAGTCTGGTCCTGCTAGTGAGCGATGTTGGTGAAACTTTGGCAGAGCTTAAGCTTGCGCTGCTTGGGCTGCCATTGCTGTTGTGCGCTGTATTTGTGCATATTGAACGGCGCAGTGTCGATCCGGTGATTGATCTCATCTGGTTCAAATCGCGGCGTGTTTCCGCCAGTCTGATGATGAACGCGCTGGTGTCGATGATCATGATTGGCATGTTGGTGGTTGGGCCGTTTTTTCTGACGCTTGGATATGGTCTCAGCACGGCTGAAATGGGCGCGGTCATGGCGGTTGGGCCAGTGTCTTCTGCTGTGTATGGCCGTGTTGCAGGCCAATTGACCGACTATCTCTCGCCAGAACGCTCGCTTCTGTTGGGGTGTTTTGGCATGGTTTTGGGGGCTGCGCTGATGGCGGCCTTGCCGATCATTTTGGGGGTCTGGGGCTTTGTGATCGCTTTTCTGGTGCTTGCGCCGGGCTATCAACAGTTTCTGGCCGGGGTGAATACCGCCGTTATGCAGCTGGTCCCGGCGCAAGATCGCGGCCGCGCCTCGGGGCTTTTGAACCTTGCGCGCAATCTGGGCTTTATGCTGGGTGGTGCTTTAATGGGGGCAGCCTTTCGCGCGTCGCTGGGCCAGCGCGATCTGGCAGCGGCTTCGCCTGCTATTGTACAGCAGGGCTATATGCTGACCTTTGTGTTGGCTGCGGTGCTGGCAATCCTTGCCCTGATCCTTGGGCGCTGGGCTTTTCACAGGCCAGAGCCAAGAACTTCAGGTATATGATTTTACAAAATCTCCACCCGCGCTGTGGCGGGTGGAAGCAAAATCAATAAACGTCACGCCGATAGTGGCGGTTGTTGCGTTGATTGCTGAGATAGGATGCCGCCTCTGCTTTGTCAGCAAGGGTTTTAACGCCTCTATCAGCGCCACCTGCATTTCCTTGGCTGCTTTACACTCGTCCAAGCGGTGCCGGATCTGGTGTTTTTAGAGGTGAATTTGTGTTTAAGGCTTGGGTAATCCGACAATACTGCAAATCAAACCCGCAGTTCTGCTCTGTTGGTTTGCGGGTAAACCCTATGGCGTTAACCATGTTTTCCAATCAGATTGCCTGTAATCGTCGCGCGCGTTAAGCTCAGGTTAAGGAAGTGATCTGGTTTTGCGCGCTAAGCATGCGTTTTGCACATGTGCAGGTATGCGCTTGGCTTATCGCCTTTGCAGCTGCATTTATGTCGAAGCGCGCCAGGTTTCGCCGCGAAAAGTAAGATTTGAGCTTAATCTTGTTGCTCTGCACGACAGATCAAGCCCTGCGCTAGCGCAAAGTGATTTGAATTTTTGGCGTGACATTCTGCCGAAAACGCAAAACGACGCGCGTTTTGCACAAATGCAGCGATCAATTTGCAAAAATGTTGGAGTGGAGCCGCTGTTAACCCGCAGCCGAGTGTTGAGGCGATGCTGAAACCGGAGCGGGCCTTAACGAATGCAAAAGCGCAAAGGGTGTTTTGCGCTTTTGCTTTGCATAAATGCTTAGAAGAACGCCTGCAGGCCAGTTTGGGCCCGGCCCAAAATCAAAGCATGCACGTCATGGGTGCCTTCATAGGTGTTCACGGTCTCAAGGTTGACCATGTGGCGGATGACGCCAAACTCAAGGCTGATGCCGTTGCCGCCGTGCATATCGCGGGCCAGACGGGCAATTTCGAGCGCTTTGCCGCAGTTGTTGCGCTTCACGATCGAAACCATCTCAGGTGCCGCTTTGGCTTCATCCATCAGACGGCCCACGCGCAAGGAAGCCTGCAGCCCCAGTGCGATTTCGGTCTGCATGTTTGCAAGCTTCAGCTGGAACAGCTGGGTATTGGCCAGCGGACGACCAAACTGGATGCGATCAAGACCATACTGACGCGCGGAATGCCAGCAGGCTTCGGCCGCGCCCATGGTGCCCCAGCTGATGCCGTAACGCGCACGGTTCAGACAGCCAAACGGACCTTTCAGACCTTCGACATTTGGCAGCAGCGCATCTTCGCCCACTTCCACATTGTCGAGCACGATTTCACCAGTGATCGAGGCGCGCAGCGAGGCTTTATTGGCAATCTTCGGCGCGCTCAGCCCTTTGGTGCCTTTGTCCAGCACAAAGCCCCGGATCTTGCCACCGTGGGCTTCGGATTTTGCCCAGACTACAAACACATCTGCGATCGGCGCGTTGGAGATCCACATCTTGGAGCCGGTCAGACGGTAGCCGCCATCGATTTTTTCGGCGCGGGTCTTCATGGAAGAAGGGTCAGAGCCTGCGTCTGGCTCGGTCAGACCAAAGCAGCCGATCCATTCGCCGCTTGCCAGTTTGGGCAGGTACTTTTGGCGCTGCTCTTCGCTGCCATAGGCGTAGATCGGGTAGATCACCAGCGAGCTTTGTACTGACATCATGGAGCGATAGCCGCTGTCAACGCGTTCAATCTCACGCGCAACCAGACCATAGGTCACGTAACCTGCACCCAGGCCACCGTATTCTTCGGGCAATGTGGTACCAAGCAGACCCATTTCGCCCATCTCAGCAAAAATCGCCGGGTCGGTGGTTTCGTTTTCATAAGCCTCAAGCACGCGCGGGGCCAGTTTGTCTTGGGCGTAGGCACGCGCGGATTCCGCAACCATACGCTCATCTTCTTCCAGCTGGTCGTTCATCAGGAAGGGGTCTTCCCAGGTGAAACGGCCCAGATCCGGGGCATCTTTGGCGCGCAGCGTGGGCAGTTGTCCATCAGGCATTGTGGCTCTCCTTCGAGGAAATTGCATTTGGGGGCAAGTTAATCGGAGATGAATGCAAATAAAAACAAGACTTTTGCAAGTTTGTATGAGTAAAAGGAATACATGGTAGCCCCAAGACGATATTTCCCCTCCATTGCGGCATTGCGCGCATTGGAAGCGCTTGACCGGCTTGGCAGCGCATCCGAGGCCGCGGCTGACCTTGATCTCACCCAAAGCGCCGTGAGCAGGCAGCTGCAGGCCCTTGAGCAACAGCTGGGGGTGACCCTCGTGGAACGCAGCCATAAACAGCTTGCCCTGACCGAGGCTGCGCAAGAATATGCGGCTGAAATTCGGCGCGCGCTGACACGGATTGCCCAGGCCACGCATAGGGTGCAGGAAATGCCAGTGGGTGGCACGCTTAATCTGGCAATCCTTCCCGCGTTTGGTATGCGGTGGCTGATGCCAAAACTGCCTGATTTTGCGCGACTTAATCCCGATATAACCATCAATATGACCACACGTTTGCAACGGGTGGATTTTTCGCGCGACACCGTGGATGCCGCCCTTCAATACGGGCGCAAAGAGGACTGGCCTGAGACTGAGCAGCTCATGTTAAAGCATGAGCAGCTGTTGCCAGTCTGTGCGCCGGGATTTTTGGAGGGGCGCCAGATTGAGACCCCTAAGGATCTGCTGTCCTGCTCGCTCTTGCATATTCAAACCCGTCCGCAGGCCTGGCGGGATTGGTTTCGCGCGAATGGAGTGGATGCACAGACGGCCAGCAGTGGCGCGCAGTATGATCAATTCGCAACCATCACCCAGGCGGCCCAGCATGGGTTGGGGGTGGCATTGATGCCGGATTATCTGGTGGAGCAGGATCTGGCGCAGGGGCGTCTGGTTGCCCTGTTTGATCAACCGATGCAGACAGACAGCGCCTATTATCTGGTCTGGCCCGAAGCACGCGCAAAGGACAAAGATCTGAAGCTGTTTCGGGAATGGCTTGCCCCGCAGGCACAAGCAGAAGATCCCCTGCCCCGTTAAGGGACAGAGGTAAAAGACTTAACCCAATGCATATCCTGCACCGCGCACTGTGCGCACGGGATCTTCGCCACCATGTTGCGTTAGCGCTTTGCGCAGGCGGCCGATGTGGACGTCAACGGTGCGGGTATCAACATAGATGTCGCGGCCCCAGACCCGATCGAGCAGCTGCTCACGGCTCCAGACCCGGCCGGGTTTTTCCATAAAGGTCGACAGCAGACGGAATTCGGTCGGGCCCAGTTTCAGCGGCTGTTCACTGCGGCTGACCTTGTGGGTTTCTGAATCCAAAATGATGTCTTCGAACTCAAGCCGCATGCCAACAGTGGCCGGGCGGACCCGGCGCAGCTGCGTGCGCACGCGCGCCATCAGCTCGATCACGGAATAGGGTTTCACCACATAGTCATCTGCGCCGGTTTCAAGGCCACGGACCTTGTCGACCTCTTCGGAGCGCGCAGACAGCATGATGATCGGAATGGACCGTGTATCGGGCCGCGATTTCAGGCGGCGGCAGACTTCGATCCCGCTGAGATTGGGCATCATCCAATCCAGCACAATGATGTCGGGGGTGTCTTCGTCCACGAGCAGCAAGGCTTCTTCGCCGTGCTCGGCTTTGATCACCCGGAAGCCATCAGCTTCCAGGTTGTAGGCAAGCACTTCTCGCTGGGCGAGCTCATCCTCAACGATCAGAACGGTGGGCTGATCGGCAGACATGGTTTATCCCTCCTGCGGTGCGGTCGAAGTGGTGTCACCCTTTTCCCGCTCTTCTGATGGGGTTGCACCTGCGACCACATAGACCACCTGTTCAGCAATCGCTGTAACATGGTCGCCCATGCGTTCGATGTTCTTGGCGATGAAATGCAGATGCATGCAGGGTGTGATATTGTGCGCGTTTTCCATCATATAGGTGAGGAATTCGCGGAACATCGCATTGTACATCTGATCCACATCGAGATCGCGTGCGATCACGTCTTGGGCCAGTTCTGCATCGCGCTGCACATGGGCGTCCAGCGCGTCTTTCAGCATCAGCTCAACTTCGCGCGCCATACGGCGCAGCGCCGGGCCACTATCAAGGATATGGCCAGTCTGCGCCAGAACACCGGTGCGTTTGGCGATGTTTTTGGCATAATCCCCAATGCGTTCCAAGTTGCCTGCAATTTTCATCACAGACAGGATCAAGCGCAGATCCACCGCAGTCGGGGACCGCAGCGCAATCACGCGCGCGGCTTCTGCATCGATGATCTCTTCGAGACCATCGATCGCAATGTCGTTTTCCAGCACATGCTGTGCCAGCTCTTCGTCACGCGCTTCAAGCGCATGTGCCGCGTCCGAGATTGCGGCCTCAACCAGGCCGCCCATCTTCATGATCTGCGCCTGCATCGCCTCAAGGTCGCGATCAAATGCAGATGCGATATGTTGTTCATCCATAACGGAACCTCTTACTCGAATTAACCGATGCGGCCGGTGATATAGCTTTCGGTACGCGGATCTTCCGGGTTGGTGAAAATCTGGCCGGTGGGGCCAAATTCAACCAATGTACCAAGGTGGAAGAAGGCGGTCTTTTGGCTGACACGCGCGGCCTGCTGCATGGAGTGGGTCACGATCACAACCGAATAGCGTGCGCGCAGCTCGTCGATCAGTTCTTCGACCTGTGCGGTTGCAATTGGGTCAAGCGCAGAACAGGGCTCATCCATCAGCAGCACTTCGGGCTCGGTAGCAACCGCGCGCGCAATACATAGACGCTGTTGCTGACCACCGGAAAGCCCGGTGCCGGGTTTGTCCAGACGGTCTTTGACCTCATCCCAGATTGCGCCGCGACGCAGGGCTTTTTCTACGATTTCGTCCAGCTCGGCCTTATTCTTGGCCAGGCCGTGGATGCGCGGGCCATAGGCCACATTGTCGTAGATCGACTTGGGAAACGGGTTTGGCTTTTGGAACACCATGCCCACTTTGGCGCGCAGCTGCACCGGGTCGACGCGTTTGTCGTAGATGTCTTCGCCATCAAGCAAAATGTCACCGGTGACTTTGCAAACGTCGATGGTGTCATTCATGCGGTTGAGACACCGCAGGAAGGTGGATTTGCCGCAACCTGAGGGGCCAATAAAGGCGGTGACGGTCTTGTCCTCGATCTCGACGTTGACATCCTTGATAGCGTGCGCATCGCCGTAATGGACGTTGACACCCTGGGCTGCGATCTTGGTTTCTTTTTGGTCCACGGTTCTGTCCGTAAATTGCATATCGTTCATGGCTGTGTCCTCCAGTTACCAGCGGCGCTCAAAGCGACGACGCAGGATGACGGCGAGAGTGTTCATTGTGACAAGGAACACGAGCAGGATGATAATGCCACCCCAGGCGCGTTCATAAAACGCAGGGTCGGCGCGTTTGGCCCACTCGTAGATTTGCGCAGGCATTGCGGAGTTCGGGGCCAGGAGGCCATCGACAAGCGTTTCCGGCGGGTTGGAAGCGATAAAGCCAACCATACCAATCAGCAACAGCGGAGCGGTTTCACCAAGCGCCTGTGCCAGACCAATGATGGTGCCGGTCAGGATGCCGGGCGCGGCCAGTGGCAGCACGTGGTGGAACACCGCCTGCATCTTGGATGCCCCGACCCCCAGTGCCGCATCCCGGATCGACGGTGGAACCGCCTTTAGGGCTGCGCGAGTAGAGATGATGATTGTTGGCAAGGTCATCAGCGTCAGAACCAGACCACCAACCAATGGTGCGGATGTGGGCAGGTGCAGATAGTTGATGAAAACCGCAAGGCCCAGAATACCAAACACAATTGATGGAACCGCGGCGAGGTTGGAAATGTTGACCTCAATAATGTCGGTCAGACGGTTCTTTGGCGCGAACTCTTCGAGGTAGATCGATGCAGCCACACCGATGGGCAGCGCCAGCGCCAGAACCACAAGCATCATGAACAGGGAACCGAGCATTGCGACACCGATACCGGCCGCCTCGGGACGTTGGTCAGAGGCATCTGCACCAAGGATGAAATCCATGTTGAAGGTTTTTTCGACTACGCCTGCTGCAACCAGCGCATCCACCAGATCAAGCTGCGCGGGGCTGATTGCCTTGTCGTTGGCGATGCTTTCGCGTGTGACGCGGCCTTTCAGATAACCATCTACGCGGCTTTGTGCGAGGAAGCGGAATTCAACCGTTTTCCCAATTTGATCCGGGTTGTTGATCACATATTCGCGCAGCTGACCAACGGCCCCTTTTGAGAGGATGCCCGCCAGATCTTTGGCTTTGAGCGAAGTTTCAATGCCCAGCTCTTCAACTTTGGCTTGCACGGCACCGCGAATGAGCGGGTTGTAGCCAAAGGTTGTGACCTTTTTGATGTCTTCCAGATTGCGGTTGCCCTTTTTGTCGAGCTTGCTTTCAAGAAGTTCCACATCAACGGTGACAAAGGTCTGTTGGAACGCGCCTGTACCGCGGCCGATGATATTGGTGACAAGGATCACCAGCATCAAAAGACCAATTGCAATTGCGGCAATGCCAAAGGCCTGGAAGCGTCTTTCGGCAGCATTGCGCTTTTTTGTGCGTGGCGACAGCGCCAGCAGGGAGGTTTTTGATGTATCGGACATTATTCGTACTGCTCCCGGTATTTGCGCACGATGTATAGCGCCAGAACGTTCAGGCCAAGCGTGAGGACAAAGAGTGTCAGCCCCAGTGCAAAGGCCACCAGCGTTTCAGGTGAGGCAAAATCAGTGTCGCCGGTCAGCTGGCTGACGATACGGGTGGTGATGGTGGTCATGCTTTCGAGCGGGTTGGCGGAGAACTTGGCAATCGCCCCTGCCCCCATCACCACGATCATGGTTTCCCCAATCGCGCGAGAAGCAGCAAGAAGCACCGCGCCAACGATACCCGGAAGCGCCGCAGGCATAACCACCTGGCGGATGGTTTCAGATTTTGTCGCACCAAGACCAAGCGAGCCATCGCGCATGGCCTGTGGTACCGCGTTGATGATGTCATCAGACAGCGAAGACACAAAAGGGATCAGCATAATGCCCATCACCACACCCGCGGTCAGAACCGAGGTGGCACCCGCCATCCATTCAACACCCATTGTGCCGCCTTTGCCGAAGAAGTTCACCAGCATTGGGCCAACGGTCAACAGCGCAAACAGGCCGTAAACGATTGTTGGGATACCTGCGAGAATTTCCAGCAAAGGTTTGGCAAAGGAACGCACGGCTTTGTTAGCGTATTCAGACAGGTAGATTGCTGCAAACAGGCCAATCGGCACCGCCACCAACAGCGCGATGACTGAGATGTAAAGCGTGCCCCACAACAGCGGCAGGATCGACAGTTCCGAGTCTCCGCGGAAGTTCGGCGCCCAGGTGGAGCCAAAGAAGAAATCACGCGCTTCATGCAGTTTGAAAAAATTGATGGTCTCAAAGAACATCGACAGCACAATGCCAATGGTGGTGAGGATCGCCAGCGATGCCGCCAGGATCAGCAGGGTCATGACACCCTTTTCAACCACATTGCGGGCGCGGAAATCCTTATGCGATTTCATGTAGGATGTGGCAAAACCAAACAGCGCAATCAACGCAACCACAATGGTCATGGCGCGTCTGCCTGTTGTGGTCATAACCCGAAATTTTTGCGCGGCAGCCAGAACCTCTGGTCGCACTTCAGATCCAAGGGCCACGCCCACTTCACCAAGACGTGCGCGCACATCGGTGGTTTCGGCATCAAGTGCAACAGATTGTTCGGCGCTCATCGCGCCACGCTCAACGGCGATATCCAGCCCTTCTGCCACCCGACGCACATCGCTCATCACCAGACCAAGCGTTTGATCATCTGCTGCGATGGTATCGGGGATCAGGTTGGAAACCCGGGATTCAATAAAAACCGGCTGCGCTAGCAGCCAGATTGCCAAAGCACCCAATGCAGGTACAAGCGTCGTGAAGGCAACGTTATGGCCGTAATATGATGGAAGCGAATGCAATTCTTTTGCATTTCCTCCTGCGGTGGCGATTGCACGTTGGCGTCCAATGACAAAACCAACGAGGGCGAGCGCAAGGAGGGTCGCAACAAGCCAGAAAGTGGGCATCTTTTGCTCCGGTTCGGGTGCGCAACTATGAGCGAGGGTTTCGGTATGAAAGTGGCCGGGGCAGGTTATCCCCACCCCGGCCACCTATTTAAGTGTGCGGGGGGCGATTAAGAATTGCCGCCCATTACTGCTTCAGCAGCAACTGCTTCCTGAGTTTTTACCAGCTCAGGGTCAGCAACCAGACCGTACTCGGACAGAGGACCGTCGGAACCTGCTACTTCGTCAGATACGAAGAACTCAGCATATTCTTTCAGGCCAGGGATCACACCGATGTGTGCTTTCTTCACGTAGAAGAACAGCGGGCGAGATACAGGGTATTCGCCGGTTGCGATGGATTCGGTCGAAGGAACGATGCCGGACATGGTTGCAACTTGCAGCTTGTCGGTGTTGTTCTCGTAGAACGCCAGACCAAAGACGCCGATGCCGTCTTTGTTGCTCTCAATACGTGCCAGGGTCTCGGTGTAGTCGCCGTCGATGTCAACGGAAACGCCATCGGTACGCAGAGCGATACAGGCTTTTTCAGCTGCTTTTTTCTTGGCTTTGTCGCTGTCACCGTCAACGGTGTGCAGGATTGCTTCGAATGCGCCGGTGGCTTCACAGCCTGCCAGGATCACTTTGTCTTCAAACACTTCACGGGTGCCGTGCTTGGTGCCTGGGATGAAGGCCTGGATGTCTTGCGCAGGGAACGCTGCGTTTACGTCGGCCCAGGTTTTGTTCGGGTTTGCAACCAGCTTGCCGTCAACCAGAACTTTGTCTGACAGAGCCAGGAACCAATCGGTTGGGGTGAAGGCAAAATCGTTGCCTTTGATGTCGGATGCGAACACGATGCCATCATAACCGATGCGTACTTCGATGATGTCTTTAACACCAGCTTCGGCACAGGCTTTGATTTCTTTGTCTTTGATTTTGCGCGATGCGTTTGCAACGTCGATGGTGTTTTCGCCAACGCCTTCGCAGAAGCGCTTCAGGCCAGCAGAAGAACCACCGGACTCAACAACAGGTGTTGGGAAGTCGAAGTTTTCGCCAAATGCTTCAGCAACGATAGACGCGTAAGGCAGAACGGTGGACGAACCAGCAACCTGAACTTGGTCACGTGCCGAAGCAGCTGTTGCGGATACGGCTGCGATGGCCAGGGCGGATGCGGTCAGTTTCACAAAGGACATATCTGTCTCCATGAGTAAGAAGTTTATTCGATCACCCCCACGATGATCTGACGCAGGTGGTAAGCACGTCGCATGAGCCTTTTGTGACAGGTATGTAACAGCAGTATGACAATGGGCCATTAACGAATAAAAAAAGTAACCTTCGCCACTGTTTGTCTTTTTATTCTGGTGTCATGCGGTGCTTTAATCTGGGTAAAACACTCAGGAACAAGGCAAAATAACGGTAAACACCGAACCTTTGCCCACATCGCTTTCGACCCGCATGCGGCCGCGGTGCCGGTTAACGATGTGTTTTACAATTGCCAGTCCAAGCCCGGTGCCGCCCATTTCGCGGGATCTGTGACTGTCAGCACGGTAAAACCGCTCTGTCAGCCGTGGCAAATGCACCGGATCTATGCCCTGACCATTATCAATGACCTGAATGCGCGCAGCAGGACCGCGCACGGCCCGGTCACGTTCGCTGGCATGCAGGCGCAGCTCAACCCGGTCGCCGCCGTATTTGATCGCGTTTTCAACCAGATTGGTGAACACCTGCTGCAACTGGTCCGGATCGCCAAGCACTTCAATCGGCTCTTCGGGCACATAGAGTTCCAATGTGGTGTCCTGTGCCCGCGCCAGTGGCTCAAGCGTTTTGATGGTCGAGGCCAGATGCCCGTTGAGATCCATCACTTCCTTGGGGCGAACACGTTCCTCGCTTTCAACGCGGTTGAGCGACAAGAGATCGCCAACAAGACGGTTCATCCTGCTGGCCTCACCTTCCATGATGTCAAGAAAACGCGTCCGCGCTTCGGGATCATCACGGGCCGGGCCGCGCAGGGTTTCGATAAACCCCATCAACGCCGTCAAAGGCGTGCGCAGCTCATGGCTGACATTGGCGACAAAATCGCGCCGCATCTGGCTGGCCTGTTCACGTTCGGTAATGTCCATAAATGACAAAAGCGCCGCCCCGCCAGAAACCGCGCCAATACCGGGCACATAGCGCAGGGTGACTTCGAAACAGGTGTCTTGCGCCCCATCGTTGGACAGGTGGCGCGCGGTTTTGGGCGCGCGTTCATGCAGGCAGGTTTCGATTGCAGAAATCACCTGTGGCTGGCGCAGGATGGTGGCGAAGTGACGTCCAACAATGGTATTGCCCAACAGCGCAACCGCCGCCGAGTTTGCCCCAATCAAGCGTTCGCTTTGATCAACAAGAAGTGCAGGCTGAGGAATAGCATCCAAAAAGCCGCGAATGAGGTCCTGATTTTCCTGGGGCATTCGTTATTGTCCTAAATTTGGTGCAGCTTGCTACCCCACCATTGTAAACTGCACATGGCACAAGCTGAAAAACACCACAAAAGCGCCTGCTACCTTATATGGCGCGGCCCGGCGTTGCAGCCCTGAGAGGTTACAACGCGCGCAGGTTCTCGCGGAAATGGCGCATATTGCGCTGATAGCCCAAGGCGCTCTGGTGTAGTTTTTCCTCGGCTGCAGCATCCAGCGTGCGGATGATTTTGCCGGGAGCCCCCATGACCAGAGAATTGTCTGGGATTTCCTTACCTTCGGTGATCAGCGCCCCTGCCCCAATCAGGCAGTTGCGGCCGATCTTTGCGCCATTCAGCACAGTTGCCCCCATGCCAATCAGGGAGTTTTCGCCAATGGTGCAGCCATGCAGCATCGCCTTATGGCCAATGGTGCAGTTTTTACCGATGGTCAGCGGAAAACCCGCATCCACATGCATCACCACGTTTTCCTGCACATTGGATCCGGCACCGACGCGGATTTCCTCATGGTCGGCACGAATGGTGGAGCAAAACCAGACCGAAGCGCCCTCTTCGATCACCACCTGCCCGATCAGGTTGGCATCGGGTGCAATCCAGCTGTCCTGTGCAATTGTAGGCTCAAACTCACCAAGCGCGTAGATCGTCATGACATTTCCTCAAACTCGCTTTGCAGCGCGCGCACATGATCGAGCAGCTGTGGCTGTTGAATGCGGCGCAGGCGGGTGGCCGTAATGATGGTTTTCAGCGCGGCCTCGGTGGCATCGAGATCATCGTTGACCAGAACATGGTCGTAAGATCCCCAATGGCTGATTTCATCCCAGCTTTTCTGCATCCGGCGTTTGATGGTTTCCGCATCATCTTGACCACGGCTTTCCAGACGGCGGCGCAGCTCAGTGATTGAGGGCGGCAACAGGAAGATCGATAGCGTGTGCTGACCAAGGTCAGAATTGCGGATCTGCTGCGCACCCTGCCAGTCGATATCAAACAAGACGTCCTGTCCGGTATCAATTGCGTTTTTCACCGGGCCCTTGGGAGAGCCGTAGAAATTACCAAAGACAAACGCGTGCTCCAGCATATCGCCATTGGCAACAGCGCTTTTGAAATTATCAACGGTGGAGAAATGATAATCCTGACCATCCTCTTCGCCGGGGCGCGGCTGGCGGGTGGTGGCAGACACCGAAAACCGAATGCTGTCATCCCAGGCCCGCAGCCGTTTGGCCAGGGTCGATTTACCCGCACCCGAAGGTGAGCTTAGAATGATCAAAAGGCCGCGACGATCGTCCATGGCAGCTGCTCCTTATCTTTAGTGTTATTCGATGTTCTGGACCTGCTCGCGCATTTGGTCAATCACCGCTTTCATTTCTAGCCCCACCGCGGTCAGTTCACTGTGCTGCGCCTTGGAGCAGAGCGTGTTTGCCTCGCGGTTAAATTCCTGCATCAGGAAATCAAGTCTGCGCCCTACGGCACCACCACCAGCAATCAAATCACGAGCGGCCGTAATATGGGCATGCAGCCGGTCGATTTCTTCGGTGACATCCGCCTTAACTGACAAAAGCGCCAACTCCTGCGCCACGCGGTCTTGATCAAGCCCGTCAACATTTTCCACCACGCGGGCGAGATTGGCGCGCAAGGTCTCTTTGGCGGCGGCTTTGCGATCATCGGCGCAGGCAATGGCGCGGGCGCGCAGATCCGACATCTGTTTGAGTTGGCCCAGTAGAATTTCTTCAAGCGCGCTGCCCTCTTGGTCACGCATTTGAACGAATTCTGCCAAAAGGGTTTCGAAATCCTTTTTAAGCGCGGCCACGATCGGGGCTGGATCCGTTTCGCTTTGATCCTGTTCCAGAATGCCACGGATCGACAACAGATCCGCCACGCTGGATTGCGAAAGTGTCACCCCGGCGGCCTCTGCTGCGCTTTGGGCTTGGCCCATTGCCGAAAGGATAGATCCCAGCGCCTGCGGGTTCAGGCGGTAGCTTTGACCATCCTCATCTTCGCGGCTGATCCGCAACGAGAAGGAGATATTCCCACGGGCCAAGGACTTACTCAAGGTAGAACGCAGGTGTTGTTCCAGCCCTTCGAGCCAGTCGGGTATACGCAAGCGTAGGTCTAATCCTTTTGCGTTCACAGAGCGGATTTCCCAGCTCCAGGCGTGGGATTGGGCGCTGCCCTGTGAGGAAGCGAACCCGGTCATGGAGCGAATGGTCATAAGAGAACTCCGTCATAAAACAAAGGAATAGCCCAGTCTTACCTGCTGCTAAGGGCGTAGGACAAGAGCACAAGAATATGCGACTATACGAAAGCGTTAACCATTGCTTAAAGAAGTCGTCCAAAATTGATTCATATTATGGCATGTTAACTTCAAGGTAACCAAAAGAGGACTAAGCCAGAGTACACGATGGGGTGTCATCTTGGCGGATAGTCCAAAGCGGATGCATAAGGATAACGACAATGTTTTTTGGCGGTCGCAAAGGATCTAAACAAGGGTCGGAGCAGGACAAAGTGGTATCCATTGGGCGTTTTCGCAACAAGGTATCAGTGTCTCCTATGCGTCAGGCCGAAGCTTATTGGCAGGCGCTGCGTCAGGGCGATGATGTGCCGAACCGGTCGCAGGTTGATCCGCGCGGGCTGGAAAACATCCTGAGCCAGACCTTTATTGTTGAACGGATTGCACCGGGTATTGCGCGGTTCCGTCTGGCCGGTCAAAAGGTCAATGAGATGGCCGGAATGGAAGTGCGTGGCATGCCGCTGAGCGCGTTTTTCACACCGGATGCGCGCAAACAGCTTGGCGCCGCGATGGAGCATATGTTTGAAACGCCCGCCATCGTAGAGCTGAGCCTGCTGACCGAAAGCACCCGCAGCCATGGCCCGCGTGAAGCACATATTCTGCTGCTGCCACTGCGCAGCGATCTTGGCGATATCAGCCGCGCCTTGGGTGTATTTGTCTCAGAAGGTAACCCAAACGGCCTGTCGCAGCGGTTCTCGATCGAAGATATCGATATGCGTACCATTGCAGCGGCTCCGCTGGCTTCGGCAACCTCAGATGCGGCGAAAGACACCAAAGACGTCGAAAAAGCGGCTGAGAAAAATACCGTGAACCCCGGTTTTGCCGAAACTCAGACGCGGTTCAAAGCTGAGCCCAGCATTATGGACGAAGCCCGTGAGCTGCTGAAACGCCGTAAACTGAATGAGGCTGCGCGTCAGGACACTGAAAGTAAACAGGGTGAAACCAGCCAAGACGAGGCTAATCCGGTTCAGCCCAAAGCGGCCCGTGGGACGCATCTGCGTCTGGTGTCCAGCCGGGATTAACCTCCCCGATAGTGAAAATTTATCCTGCTTTTAGAATGAATTGGTCGTCATCCTGAAAGCAACAGCGCCTCGTGACAGAATGTCCGGGGCGTTTCCCATTTTGGCAGGTGTAACCCTGCCTCGTTGCGACCCATAAAAAAAGGCGCGCTTGCGCACGCCTTTTTCAAAGTGTTTTGAGGGCAGTTTAAACTGCTACATCCTGAGCTGTGTCAGCGCGCTGTTTGACCAGCTCTTCTGCCACGAGGAAGGCCAGTTCCAATGATTGGCTGGCATTGAGGCGCGGGTCACAGGCTGTGTGATAGCGTGCTGACAGATCTTCTTCGGTCACCGCGTGAACACCGCCGGTGCATTCGGTGACATCCTGACCGGTCATTTCAAAATGAACGCCGCCTGGAATGGTGCCTTCGGCCTTGTGCACGCCGAAGAAGTCACGCACTTCGCCCAGAACCCGTTCAAACGGGCGGGTTTTATAACCGGTTGCCGATTTGATGGTGTTGCCATGCATCGGATCACAGACCCAGGTGACATTTGCACCCTCTTCCTGAACCGCTTTGATCAGGCGCGGCAGGTGATCACCTACATTGCCTGCGCCAAAGCGCGCGATCAATGTCAGGCGGCCTTCTTCGTTTTCGGGGTTTAGCTTCTGCATCAGCACTTTCAGATCTTCAGCGCTGGTGGATGGGCCACATTTCAGGCCAATCGGGTTCAACACCCCACGGCAGAATTCAACATGGGCGCCATCAGGCTGGCGGGTGCGATCGCCGATCCAGATCATATGGCCAGACCCTGCAAGCCATTTGCCCGAGGTCGAATCAAGACGGGTTAACGCCTCTTCGTATTCCAGCAGCAGGCTTTCGTGGCTGGTGTAGAATTCTACAGATTGCAGCTGGTGCGAAACATCATTGTTGATGCCTGCGGCCTTCATGAAATCAAGCGTATCGGTCAGGCGGCTGGCCATTGCGCGGTAGGTTTCGGCTTTTTCGGTCTCGGTAAAGCCAAGCGTCCAGGCGTGAACCTGGTTGAGATCCGCGTAACCACCGGTGGAAAAGGCGCGCAGCAGGTTCAGCGTTGCCGCCGCCTGGGTGTAGGCCTGCAGCATCTTTTGCGGGTTGGGGATGCGCGAGTCAGAGGTAAAAGCCAGCTCGTTGATGATGTCGCCGCGGTAGCTGGGCAGTTCCACGCCATCTACGGTTTCGGTTGGTGCCGAGCGCGGTTTGGCGAATTGGCCTGCCATACGGCCCACTTTGACCACGGGTACTTTGGCGGCATAGGTCAAAACCAGCGCCATTTGTAGCATGACCTTAAATGTGTCGCGAATGGCATCGGCGCTGAATTGATCAAAGCTCTCGGCGCAGTCGCCGCCTTGCAGCAAAAACGCCTCACCCCGGCCAGCGGCACCTAGGTGTTGTTTCAGACGGCGCGCTTCGCCTGCAAACACCAGCGGAGGGTATTTGCCGAGCTGCGTTTCCACCGCATTCAGAGCGTTTTGGTCTGTATAGTCCGGCATCTGTACCCGGGGCTTATTGCGCCAGGTGGTTTTTTGCCACTCACTCATCGGTTGGTCTCCGGGATCACGATCCATTATAATTGCTGGCTAGCTATACAAAAACCTACGGCTTGTGGCCAGTTCCGATTTACGAAGGCTTGACCAAATAGGCATCCTATGGGCAGGGTTAGTATCCAAGAAGTGAAATGGGCCTCACTCGCCCTTCGTACCCACATTGTCTGCAGGTGTATAACATGAACGCTCAGCCAGCGGCGCCGCCTAAGCGGTTTGTTTTTGTGTTGTTGGAAAACTTTACCTTGCTGCCGTTTGCGTCAGCTTTGGATAGTTTACGTTTAGCCAACAAAATGAGTGGTGAAACTCTGTTTGAGTGGATCATGCTGGGCGAGAACGGCCAGGAAGTGCGCTGTTCTGCCGGTCCTTCGTTCCTGCTGGACGATGGGTTTATCGAGCTGCGCCGCGACGACGTGGTGCTGGTTTGTGGTGGCGTGCATGTGGCCGAATCTACCACCGCCAAACTGCTGGGGTGGTTGCGGCGCGAGACCCGTAAAGGTGTATCCATCGGCGGTATTTGCACCGGGTCATATGCGTTGGCCAAAGCCGGGCTGTTGGACGGCAAACGCGCAACCATCCACTGGGAAAATATTGACGGTTTCACAGAAGAGTTCCTGGATGTGGATCTGACCAAATCGGTCTATGTGGTGGATGGTAAGCGAATCTCTGCCGCTGGTGGCACCGCATCCATTGATCTGATGCTCAATCTGATTGCTGGCAGCCACGGTGAAGATTTGGCCAACGCGGTGGCGGATCAGATGATCTATTCCAGTATTCGCACAGAAAGCGACAGCCAACGTTTGTCAGTGCCAACCCGCATTGGCGTGCGCCATCCAAAGCTCTCGCAGGTGATCCAGAAGATGGAAATCAACATTGAAGAGCCGATCAGCCCTTCGATACTGGCGCAAGAGGTTGGCATGTCGACGCGCCAGCTGGAGCGTCTGTTCCGGCGCTACCTCAATCGTTCGCCCAAACGCTACTACATGGAGCTCAGGCTGCAAAAAGCGCGCAATCTTTTGATGCAGACCGACCTCAGCGTGATCAATGTGGCGCTTGCCTGTGGTTTTGCATCGCCGTCGCATTTCTCCAAATGCTATCGATCACATTATAACACCACGCCGTACCGGGAGCGCGGTACGCGCGGTGCCGGAGAAGAGAACACAGCCTAATTCGCCGGGCTTATCCGAAACAGCGCCCCTTCGGATTGAGAGGCAAACCAGATGCTGCCATCGGGCGCTTCGCGAATGTCGCGGATGCGCCCGGTGCGGTCATGGCGAATTTGTTCGCGTTCTTGCATTGGGGCGCCATCAAGCCGGGCGATATAGTCAAATTTCAAAGACCCAACAAAGAAATCACCCTTCCATTCAGGCCAGAGCGTGCCGGAATAGATCATCAAGCCCGAGGGCGCGATTGAGGGATCCCAATAAAACGCTGGCTGCTCCATCCCATCTTTGGCCTGACCTTCGCCGATTTGTGCCCCCGAATAGTGTCGCCCATAGGCGATCACCGGCCAGCCATAGTTTGCACCTTTGTGGATGCGGTTGATTTCATCACCACCACGCGCGCCATGTTCCACTGCCCAGAGCCTGCCCTGTGCATCCAGTGCAAGGCCCTGCGGATTGCGATGACCAAACGACCAGATTTCATCACGTGCGTCTGGCATATTTGCAAAAGGCGCTGATCTATGCGGGCTGCCGTCGCGATGGATCCGCAAAATGGTGCCTTGCAGGTTACGATTGTTCTGTGCGCTCGGGCGATCGCCGCGTTCGCCTGAGGTCACAAAAAGCGATCCATCCTTGGCCTCAACAATGCGGGAGCCAAAATGGCGACCGCCTTTTGCGCCCCGCACCTGCAACAGCAGCTGGGCGCTTTCAATTGTGCTGAAATCTGCGCTCAGCTTTGCGGCAACCACTGCAGTACCTGCGCCGCCTTTTGTAGCGCGCGAAAGCGTCAGCAGGATTTCGCGCTGCGTGGCAAAATCGCGGGGCACCAAGATATCCAGCAGCCCGCCCTGCCCGACCTCGGCCACTTTGGGCACGCCCTTGATTTTGGAAAGCTTCTGATCCTTCAGGTGATACAGGCGACCGCCCCGGTCAGTGATCAGCACGCTTTGATCTGGCAGAAAGTCAAACCCCCAGGGCACATCCAACCCTTCAGCCATTTTTGTCAGCTCGACCGGCCCGGCACTGGTTTGCAGCGTTTCGGCACCGGCCAAGGTCGCAAATCCTGCCAAAGCAGCAGCAAATATGGATCCGTAAACTCTGCGAAACATGGCGTGCCTCCGTTGGTTTGGCATCACTATAGCCCGCCGAGAGCGCCCGGCGAGCCCGGCAAAAGATCACATATCTGTCAGCGCCCTTTGAACAAGCCGCCCAGAATGCCGCGCACAATGCGACGACCGGTGGTGCCTTTGAGCTCTTTGATCACCGCATCTGACATTGCTGAGGCAAAGGTATCTTTCTTGCGATAGCTGCGCGCGCTGGACCGACCAACCCGGCTGCCTGAAAACCTGCGCGCGGCGCTGAACTCGCGCTCCATCGGTGGGGCCTCTTCGGCGACCTTTTCCGCTTTTGCGGCTTCTGCCGCGGCCGTATCCGCGCGTGCCTTGAGGATTTCATAGGCGGATTTACGATCCACCGCCTGATTGTATTTCAACCCCAAGGCCGAAGATGACAGGATCGCCTCACGGTCGGCATCAGCAAGCGGGCCAAGTTGTGAACTTGGCGGGCGGATCAAGGTGCGCTCTACAACGCCAGGCACACCTTTTTTCTGCAAAAACGAGGTCACGGCCTCACCCACGCCAACCTCGCGAATGGCGTCCTCGGTCGAAAACGCGGGGTTGTCGCGATAGGTTTCTGCCGCCAGTTTTAGGTTGCGACGATCCCGCGCGGTAAAGGCGCGCAGCGCGTGCTGGATACGATTGCCAAGCTGGCCAAGGATATCTTCGGGCACGTCAGCGGGCGATTGGGTGATGAAATAGACACCAACCCCTTTTGAACGGATCAGGCGTGCAACCTGTTCAACCTTATCGATCAAAACCTTAGGCGCGTCATCAAACAGCAGATGCGCCTCATCGAAAAAGAACACAAGGCGCGGTTTTTCGGGGTCGCCCACCTCAGGCAGTTCTTCGAACAGCTCGCTCAACAGCCACAAAAGAAAGGTTGAGTAGAGCCGCGGTGACGACATCAGCTGATCGGCGGCCAAAATATTGACCATGCCGCGCCCATCGGTGGATTGGCGCATGAGATCCGAGAGCTCCAGCGCAGGTTCGCCAAAGAACGCATTGCCGCCCTGGTTTTCCAGCACCAGCAAACGGCGCTGAATGGCTCCGATTGAAGCGGTGGAAACATTGCCATAGCGCAGAGAGAGTTCCTTGCGATTTTCGCCCACCCAGACCAGCAGCGCCTGCAGGTCTTTTAGATCCAACAGTGGCAGACCGTCTTCGTCGGCCAGACGGAACGCAATGTTCAGGATCCCTTCTTGGGTTTCGCTGAGTTCAAGCAGCCGTGACAACAGCAAAGGCCCCATTTCGGCCACGGTTGTGCGCACGGGATGGCCCTGTTTTCCAAAGAGATCCCAAAATGTGACGGGTACATTTTGATAGCCATACCCTTCAAATCCGATCTGGCGCGCGCGCGATTGAAACGCTTCGTGCAGCTTATGTTCCGCGCTGCCCGCTTTGGCGAGGCCAGAGAGGTCGCCTTTGATGTCGGTCAGAATCACAGGCACCCCACGCGCCGAGAAACTTTCAGCCAAGATTTGCAACGTTACAGTTTTACCTGTTCCTGTTGCACCTGCGATCAGTCCGTGACGGTTAGCATACTTACAGTCAAGGAATTGTTTTACCTGATAGTTTTCACCACCGCCGCCGATAAAAACAGGATTTGTCATGGGGTCTCCATAAGTGGAATTGCATTCAATTTGGCAACCGATGGTTAACGAATACAGCGTATGGTAGAAACTGACCAACGGAACATATGCGGATGTATCGGTGGTCATTTCCTCCCTGTCAGACTGGCCGTGCTTCGCGCACGGCCTTTTTTTGCGCATCCTCATCAGTCGTTTTGGTCATGTAACGGTGCAAAAGCGACATTGTCAGCAGGAATACGCGAATTTACCCATGTTTGAGGGCCATTTAGGGAAAAGTGTCATTTTTTCGTCATTGGCTGTTGACCGATGTGCCCCCCTTACGTAACCTTCCTCTCAAATAACTAAGTCGGCCAGTCCGATGGGGAGAAATATCGAAAAGGAAACCTTCGGGTTTCCTTTTTGACTCTGTATGTTTCGGCAGTTTTCCGTGATCGTTTTACATCACCACGTCACCGGTAAAAGACCGCTGCTTTTGTCGATATTTCGCTGACACCTCGCACTTGCCGTGTTAGAGAACGTGTTGCAAAGACCTTCATAAATCCAAGAGGCATTCATGTTTAAGTCGCTGACGCCAATCACTTTTGCTGTCGCTATGGCACTGACCACTTCTGTCGCAGCCCAGGATGCGGAAACGCAAACACCTGATGCAACCGCAGGAGAGGCACCGGCCGCTCAACCCGAACAGCAAGGTCAATCCGAGCAGGGCGCAGGCTCCAACGGTCCTGCACTTGATCTGGGCCAAGAAGTCCAAAACGGCCCGCGCCTTGGTGAGCGCTATTCCAAGGAAAAGCACGGCGATTGGGATCTGGCCTGTGTAAAAACCGAAGCCGAACAGGACCCCTGCTCGCTGTTGCAGATTGTGCTCGACAGCAATGGCAACCCGTTGGCGGAAATTTCCATGTTCCGCATCGAAAGCGCAAACAGCCCGGCCGTTGCTGGTGCTACGGTGATTGTGCCGCTTGAAACCCTGTTGACCGCAGGTCTGACCATTGCAATCGATGGTGCTCCGGCTAAACGCTATGGGTTCTCTTTCTGTAACTCACTTGGCTGCGTTGCCCAAATCGGCCTGACCCAAGAAGATATTGACGCCTATAAGCGTGGCAATGCTGCGGTTATGTCGCTGCGTCCGGCGCAGGCCCCTGATCAGGTGATCGATATGAATGTATCGCTGAGCGGCTTTACCGCAGGCTACAAAGTTGTGGACCTGGTAAAGCAGTAAGCGCTTCTTTCTGAATAATAAAAAGGCCGCACGAACATAGGTTCACGCGGCCTTTTTGTTGTGATTTCCGATGTTAAACGGCGCGCAGTGCCAGCACTGCGTTCAGGCCACCAAAGGCAAAAGCGTTGCTCAGCACCACATTGACCTTGGCATCGCGCGCTTCATTGGGCACCACGTCCAAAGCACATTCGGGATCGTGCTCTTCATATCCAATTGTGGGGGCAATAACGCCGTCGCGCAGCGCCATGATACAGGCCAAAAGCTCAACCCCGCCGGTGCCGCCAATCAAATGACCGTGCATCGACTTTGTTGATGAAATCATCAGATTGTCGGCATGCGGACCAAAGACATCGGCAACGGCAGCGCATTCGGTTTTGTCGTTTGCAGCGGTTCCGGTGCCATGGGCGTTGATATAGCCCACGTCAGATGGGTCAACGCGGGCATCTTTCAGCGCCCCGGAAATTGCACGTGCAGCACCTTGTTTGCTTGGCATCACGATATCGGCAGCATCCGATGACATTGCACTGCCGATAACCTCGCAGAGGATTTCAGCTCCGCGTGCCTTGGCGTGTTCATATTCTTCAAACACAAACACCCCAGCGCCTTCGCCCTGTACCATGCCATTGCGGTTGGCGCTAAAGGGGCGGCAGGCGTCTTTTGACATCACCCGCAGACCTTCCCAGGCCTTTACCCCACCAAAGCAGAGCATGGATTCGGATCCACCCGTGACCATTGCGGGTGCCATGCCGGAACGGACCATCTGAAACGCCTGTGACATGGCGTGGTTTGACGACGCGCAGGCAGTGGAAACCGTAAAGCTCGGTCCTTTGAGGTTATACTCAATCGAGACATGGCTTGCGGCGGCATTGTTCATCAGCTTGGGCACAACAAACGGGTGCACGCGGTTTTTACCGTCCTCATAGACTGATCGGTAATTGGCATCCCAGGTGGATACGCCTCCGCCCGCGGTTCCCAGAACCACACCGGAACGTGCAGCAAGATCGCCGGTAAATTCCAGCCCGGATTGGGTGATGGCTTCTTTGGTGGCGATCAAAGTGAACTGGGTAAAGCGATCATAAAGCGCCATTTGCTGGCGGTTGAAGCGGCCTTCGGCCTCAAAGCCGCGTACCTGGCCGCCAATTTTGATCGACAGGCGATCCACATCCTGAAAGTCCAGCTGACCAATGCCACACCGGCCTTCGCGCATGGCGTCCAGCGTGTCGGGCACCGAATGGCCCAGTGCATTGATTGTTCCGGCCCCGGTAATAACTACGCGTTTCATACTATTGATCTAAATAACTTATTTTTCAGCGATGAGTTTTTCAATGCCCGCGACAATAGCGGCAACATTGGAGATATCAAAATCGCTTTGTTCTGGTTCATTCGCATTGAACGGCACAGAGATGTCAAAAGCTTCCTCAATCGCGAAGATGCTTTCAACCAACCCAAGGCTGTCGATGCCCAGATCTTCGAGTGTGCTGTCAAGCTTCACATCGGACGGCTCAAGTACTGCCTGTTCGGCAATGATTTCGATGACCTTATCTTGAGTGCTCATTGCGCCTCTCCAATCCTTGGTGCTTGAGGTGATGTAGCGGCAGATTGCCTATTTGAAAACAGCCTTTTTCAGCGCATCGATATCGCGCATCAGCCGTGGCAGTCGCCGTTGTGCCTTATACATCTCCGTATGTGTCTCCATTTTGACAGCCGGGTAGCCTAGGATCACCCGACCAGCCGGAACATTGGACAAAATGATCGAGCTGCCACCAGCAATCACCCCGTCGCCGATAAAGATATTGTCACTGACGCCAACTTTACCACCCAGCACCACGTTATTTCCGATCTCAACTGAACCGGAAACGCCAGCCTGACCACACAGCAGGCAGTCACGCCCGACGCGGGTGTTGTGGCCGATATGAACCTGATTATCGAGCTTGGAACCGTCGCCAACCACAGTGTCGCGGATGGTGCCATTGTCGATGGTAACATTTGAGCCAAGCTCCACATTGTCACCAATGGTGACAGCCCCGAGCGAATGGATGCGTTCCCAGGCCTGTGCTTTGACGTCGCCCTGATCACCAAGGGTTTCACGCGCCTTTTCAACACCGGATACTTCGGGGGTCACATAAGAAAAGCCGTCGCCGCCAACCCGCGCTCCGGGCTGGGCGCGGAAGTTTACGCCAATGGTGGTGCGTGCGCCGATGGTTACCGCTTCGCGCAGCGCTGCGCCCGCGCCCATGGTGACGTCTGCGCCAATAAAACACTGCGGCCCAATACAAGAGCCTGCGCCGATCTTTGCGCGTGGTCCAACCACCGCCAGCGGGCCAACATTTACATCATCCGCAAGCTCGGCAGAGGGATCGATCACCGCACTTGGGTGGATGCCTTCGCCAAAATGCTGACCGGGATCGAGCTGGGCGGTGACGCCCGCCATAGCCATGCGTGGACGGGTGGCAAAGATCGCAGCCTTCAGGCCAAAGCTTTCCCAATCCGCGCCGTCCCACAGGATGGCTGCTTCGGCCGCGCCCGCCTCAAGTTTGTCGGCGTATTTAGGATCCATTGCCATGGCAAGCTGGCCTGCCCCCGCATCCTGAGGTTCGGCCGCGCCGGTGATGGTCAGGTCAAGATCTCCGGCAGCTTGCGCTCCCAGGGCCTCAGCAATCTCGCGAACAGTGAACATCGGGGCCTCTTCCTCAGCAGTTGGATAGGCCCCGATCTTTACCCTTGAACGCTGGGCAGCGCCACCCCTGCCCGTTCCAATGCGGCCCAAACTTTTGCATCACGCCCGTAAACATCACGGCGGAATTCTGCGGGGCCTTTGTTGGGCACAAATGCGGTGCGATAGATGATGTGTACCGGCACATGTTCTTTCAGGTTGACCTTTGTCTCCTGGCCCGATTTCAGAATGCGCTGGAAGAACGCTTCTGGATCTTCGGTCTGCTTGGCCAGCAATGCATACGCAAATTCAAAGGGTTGCGCCAGACGGATGCAGCCGTGGGAATAGGCCCGCACTTCGCGCGAGAACAGGTGTTTTTGCGGCGTGTCGTGCAGGTAGATATTGTATTTGTTCGGGAACATGAACTTTACCAAACCCAGCGCATTGCTCGTGCTGGGGGGCTGTTTCATCGCATAAGGGAAGGTTCTTGCCGTGTATTTAGAGAAATCGACTGAGCCGCGTTTCACCACCCGGCCGCGATTGTCTGTGACCTGCAGATGCGAAACCGCGTTGGGATTTGCACGCAATTTGGGCAGATATTCCTTGGTGATGATCGAGCGCGGCACATACCAGCTCGGATTGATCACCATATGCTCCATAACATCGGAAAATTCAGGCGAACGGCGATCGCTGGTGTTTTTGCCAATAACCGAGCGGGTCTGGAAAGTGATTTCGCCGTTGTCGACAATTGTCGCGCTGAAATCGGTTTGATTGACCAGAACGTGACGGTTGCCGCGTTCCGGGGCAAGCCAGCGCTCACGCTCCATCGCAACAATGATGGATTTCAGACGATCCCGCGCTGCCACATTGATTTCATTGATGGTGCCTTCACCGGCAACGCCATCCTGCTCAAGCCCATGTGCGCCCTGAAATTCAAGAATTGCATTGGCGAGCGCTGCATCAAATTCCGCCGATGCGCTGCGATCAAGGTAGCCCATGGCGATCAAACGGTTGCGCAGCGCAACAACACCCGCGCCGGTATCTCCGGGTTCGTATTTGCCTTTTGGAGCTGGTTTCCCCCAGCCACCCTTGGCCACAACCCGCTCCAGCCGGATCTTCTCCCGCATCAGGGCGCGGTACTGTGCAGAGGTCGGAACCAACTGGCGCATAAAGGCAGCAGGCTGGCTTTGGGACAGTCCTTCCAGCAGCGCGCCGCCATCCAATTTTGTCTTTTTGCGCACCATGCCTTCGTCAATGCGCGACGGCACCAGAAGGCCGGTTTTCATATCTTGGGCATAGTCGATGAACGCTTTGCTCATCGCGGCCTCAACCCGGCCCAGATCCCGTGTGGTTTGCACCCCTTTGAGCTGCGCAGTCAGGTTGGCAATAGTGACGGACTGATCCGGAAGCCCATGTGCATTTGCATCTTCAAGCGCGCGAAACAGCGCCTGGCGGCGCAGGCGTGAAGCATCGTCAGATCCGGTCCACAGGCCGTTGAAATCGTTTTTCCGGTAAAATGACGCAACCGAGGAATTGTCGGACGCGGCTTCAGCCACCGCTTGTTTGAATGCTGTGACCTGTGCCTGCGCAGATGGGCTTGTGAGCATCAAACCTCCAAGCGCCAGGGCAAAAAGCCCTGCTCTTAGCCAGGGTGCGCGGGACGACTGATCAACGTTCGGCATTCTCTAGATCCTTGACAAAAAAGGTATGAATCGCGGCAATTCGAAATGGTTAACGACGGTTTTTCGGCAAAAACCATCTGAGGTCCATTCACATTTTGTAATTTAGGGCGATTAAGTTAGCAGGTGGTGCACCAACACCGCAAGTCCGCATAAACAGTGACTTCTTTAGGGGGAAATCCTGAGTAACACTCCCCTCCTGCGCAAATTTTCGCCTAAAAATCGGCAGAATGTCCATTCTTGGTAAACAAATCTTGGCAGATTATTCCTACTGTGTAATAGATTTCACATCGCTAGGTACTCACAAACGGTCCGTAACATCGGGCCAGAGGCAGGACAATAACTCGCGTACGGGACGGCGCAGTAAACTATGGCAGAAACCAAACAGGACCGGTTTAGCCGGCGAGCAATCTTGGGTGCATTTGCGGCAACAGCGGTTGCAGCGGCTCCAACTTTTTCTAACGCAGCGGGTTTTCTGCGCGGTGCCGGTGATATCCGACGCATCCGCATGTACTCAGGCCGCACCGGCGAGCGCCTCGATATGATCTATTGGATCGAAGGCGAATACATCAAAGACGCCCTGAAAGAAGTGAATCACTTCATGCGTGACTGGCGCACCGATCAGGTTATATCGGTGGATCTGCGCACGATCGATATCATGACAGCCTCCCACAACCTTTTGGATGTGAGCGAACCCTACTTGCTATTGTCGGGCTATCGCAGCCCTCAGACCAACGCAATGTTGCGCCGCCGGTCCCGCGGTGTGGCGAAGAACTCTTTGCACATGCAGGGTAAAGCTGCGGATCTGCGTCTGGCGACACGTTCGGTTTCCCAAATGGCGGCAGCTGCACAATCTTGCCGTGCCGGTGGCGTTGGCAGATACCATGGCTCCAACTTTGTGCATATGGATTGTGGTGTGGTGCGTAGCTGGCGCGGTTGATCCAGACAGAAATTTGCCAAGACCCCGTGATCCGGTCCCGGGGTTTATTTTTGCGCATGAGCCCAGTTGTATCAAGCGTAGCACTCTTTGCAGAAACACGCATTTTCCCGTTGCAGTGACAGGCAGGCAAAGCTATACCGCGCAGACAGGCACCCGTAGCTCAGCTGGATAGAGCGCTGCCCTCCGAAGGCAGAGGCCAGAGGTTCGAATCCTCTCGGGTGCGCCATAAAATCAATCACTTATGAAAACGCCGACCCGCATGTATATGGTACATGTAACAGGTGCTGTTTGTGGTGAATAGATATAACGCCAGCTTGAACGATAAAAGCCAGGCTAAGGGGGCCTTGTCGGCCGCCGCCTGGCTTGATTTCATCGCGTTTATAGAGGTTTAGGAATTGGCTTCATGATAAGCGCGTACAAGGCGCGGGAAATACAGCAGCTCTGAGATTTCTTGTGCTTTGTCTTCACCGGACACTTTTTCCAGCAGTTTGAACGCGGCTGCACAGCTCACCATAGGGCCATTGCTGGTGATCACGTTCTTGTCGACCACAACCGTTTCATTAATGTCGATGTTGATCGATGGGTGGTTCAGTTTCAGCCAGATTTCACCGCCGGGATAAGTGGTCGCGCGCACGCCTTTCAGAAACCCCGCGTCATCCGCCAGCACGCTGTCCATATCGTAGCTGCTGCCCACCAGAATGGCTTCAAGCTCAGGCGCGTTGTCGACACTATATTCGGCTGCAATCATCAGGCCTTCGTGGGTTTTAATCAGGCCTGCTTTGGTCGCGATGGTGACGATTTCCACATCTTCAATCACCTCATTGGTGATTGCTGCGCCAAAAACCTCAAGCGGAGCGGTCACGTCACTGGTGAGGTTGCTGTCAAACAGCATGACGCCAATGCGGAAGGTGTCATCTTCGTCGGCCTGGGCTGATGTGCCCATCAGCGTCGTCAAACCCGCCATCACAAAAGCCATGGTTTTTGCAAGCGACAGCAGCGAACCTGCACCAAATACATTACGGGAGGTTTGGTCTGGAATGTTCATAATATGCTCCAAAGTTTTTTGCCTTCTTGGGGAGCATTCCCCGAAGGTATCACAATGGATGAGACCAAAAACCGTATATGTATAGGTCGCTGGAAGTCACGAGAGAGTGACGAATTTCGGGCCGGAAAATTCGATTTTGGCAAAAGTAACCAAAGGTTTTTTTCGCAAGCTCACCGTTTCAAGGGGTTGCCAGCTGTAACGGTAACCGTGAAAGCGTCGTTTGTTGGCGGATCTTTACAAATTCACAGCTCAAATCGCGGTGCGCAGTTTCTGTGTTTGCACGCGCAACTGGATATCAGAGTGGCATCACGATCTTCCGTGATGGTTTGGACCTTTTGATGGCACTCTCAAAGGTTGGATTTGAATGGAAAATAAAAGAGATGCCGACTGCGAAAGAGATTCGGCGCTGCGCAGGCCCCTGCCCGCGCAGCATTTAAGCTCAGCTGAGCAGCTCTTGCGCGAGCTCCAGCGCATCCACCAAAGTGTCGATTTCTTCCTTGGTGTTATATAGGCCAAAGGACGCGCGACAGGTTGCCGATACACCCAGGTGGTCCATCAATGGCCCGGCACAGTGGTGACCTGCCCGCACGGCAACACCGCGGCGGTCCAGAATGGTGGAAATGTCATGGGCATGCGCTGCACCATTCAGGGTGAAGCTGAAAATAGCCGCCTTACCCGGTGCGTGCCCTTGAATATTCAGCCAGTTCAGCCCGGCAAATCGCGATTGTGCATAGTCGCGCAGGCTGGCTTCATGGGCGGCGATATTGTCCATCCCCAGCTCCATCATATAATCGAGCGCAACGCCAAGACCGATGGTCTGTACAATGCCAGGGGTGCCCGCCTCAAACTTCATCGGTGGATCATTGTAGATCACCGCGTCTTTGCTGACCTCCTTGATCATATCACCGCCGCCGATAAAGGGTCGCATCTCGGCCATACGTTCCGGACGGATGTAGATCGCACCAGAGCTGGATGGACCATAGAGTTTGTGCCCGGTGATCGCGTAGAAATCACACCCGATGTCTTGTACATCCACGGGCATATGCACCGCGCCCTGTGAGCCATCCACCAACACTGGAACCCCAAGGGCCTGTGCGCCAGCGGTGATGGATTTTACATCAACAACCGTTCCCAACACATTGGAACATTGAGTAATTGCCACGAGTTTTGTCTTTGGAGTGATCGCGTCGAGCACCTTTTGCGGATCAAGGCTGCCATCCGCATCCACATCCACCCATTTCAGCACGACCCCTTTGCGTTCGCGCAGGAAATGCCAGGGCACGATATTGGCGTGGTGCTCCATGACGGACAAAAGGATTTCATCGCCTGCTTCAAGACGTGGCATCGCCCAGCCGTAAGCCACCAAATTGATGCCTTCGGTGGTGCCGGAGTTCAGAACGATATGATCTTCGTGAGCGGCGTTCAAAAACCGCGCGATAGTGCCACGGACGCTTTCATATTTCTCGGTTGCGAGATTAGAAAGATAGTGCAAGCCACGGTGAACATTGGAATATTCCTCTGCATACGCCGTGGTGGTTGCATCAATCACCGCCTTGGGTTTTTGTGCCGAGGCCCCGTTATCAAGATAGGTCAGGGGTTTGCCGTTTACTTCGCGCGACAGGATCGGGAAGTCGGAGCGGATTTTTTCAATATCATACATGGATTTACCCCAGAGTATTCGGCATAAACGACTGCCCAAAAATCGAAATGGCAACGATGATCGCAAGCGCACTCAGCACCATCACTCCCAATGCGCGCCACAATGATCCCAGCTTATGTGCTGCGTTGATAAAATGCAGCGATACAAACAGCGCATAAAGCGACACGCCAATGCCAAGCGTGCCCGAAAGAGCTGGAGACACCAGAGAGACCACGATCAATGCCGCCAAAGCGAAGACCTGAACAAAGTTCACCCATGTCAGGCAAGCGAGCACTGTTGAGAAGGTTCCGATGCCGTTGAGGAAACGGCCGCAAATCGTTGCTGCGCAAGCAAAAACCAATATGATAAGCGTGTTGGCGACAAGGTGGTTGACCGGTGTCACATTCACCGTAAGAAACTGCATCTGTTGCGGGAACAGCAAAGATTGCAGCGCAAACAGCGCGGTTCCCAACACCTGAACCAAGGCAAAGCCCGTCCACAGGACTTCGCGGTTTGGCTGAATGGCAGAAATTTCAGCTGCTGCCTCAGCGGGATTGAGAACGGTTTTCCAAATCAAATCGCCCCAGGGTTTCATGATTTATTGCTCCAATAGCAGACCTTTAGACCTGTCATCAGAAACCACAAAACCGCAGCCAACCACAATGCTCCGACTAGATTTAGTGCGGTCCCTGCGCCAATAAACCCTGCTACTAGCCCATGCAGCAGCATCAACGGAGTGCTGGCCATCATCGCCCAGAACAGCGCAATGCGGGCACGGTAACCGTGACCTTGGCCACCAAACGCGCGCGCCAAAAGGTGGAACACAAAGGCGAGGCTGTACAGCAGCAACGGCAAAATGAACATCAACGCCATCAGGGATCCGCCCATGAGCGAAGAAAGTTCCTGATCGTTGATATGGGCAATGCGCGCAAGCTTGGGCATCTGCGCGATAAACATAATGGCGCAACTGCCCATGGCCAGTGCCACCAGGCGATCTTCACGCGGACCCGCTGCAAGCAGCCGCGCGATGACTTTGCGCGGCTGCCTGTAGGTGGCAAGGATTTCGGTCGTAATAGCCATCAGCGACGACGCGACAACCAGCTTTGCAGGCGGTCAACCAGCGTTTCGCCAATCTCTTCGTTCTCGATCTCTTCAATTGCTTCTGCAAGGAAGGCGAGCGTCAAAAGATCGGTTGCTTCAGCCGCTGGCACACCGCGCGAGCGCAGGTAAAACAGCCCCTCTTCGTCGATCGCACCAGAGGTGGACCCATGCGAACAGGCCACGTCATCGGCGTAGATTTCTAGCTCAGGCTTGGCAAGAAACTGACTGTCGTCATCCAGCAGCAGAGACTGAGAAATCTGATATCCATCAGTCTTTTGCGCGCCTTCCTTAACTAGGATCTTACCTTGGAATACGCCGGTTGCACCGTTGCGCAGAACCTTTTTGAAAACCTGACGGCTTTCACAGTTGACCGCATCATGGGTGATAAACACCGTGTCGTCGTGGAGGAAATCACCATCACCAACACAGGCGCCCGCCACATGGGCCGCAGCGTCATCGCCGGTCAGTTCAACCACATGTTCATTGCGGGTGAGCACGCCGTTCACTGTCAGGGTAAAGGTCTTATAAACAGACTCGGTGCCAAGACGCGCAAACATATGGGTCGAGGCGCGGCGTTCATGATCGCGCCCCTGCGCCCGAACGTGATGCAGCGTGCCTTTGTCGGCAATCTCCACCTCGGTCACGTTGTTGAAACGTGAGGCTGCAGGCCCGTTTTCCAGAATGGTCGCCTCGGCATCGCTGTCTACACGGATCACATGGTGCAGATAGGCGTCCGAGGTTTCGCTTTCATGGCGATAGACCAGGTTGATCGGCTTCGACGGCTTGCCAGTGACGTGGATCACCACGCCATCGGCGGCATAGGCCGTGTTCAGCGCTGCAAGCGGGCGTTCAACCGGGGTCTGGCCCCGCGCTTCGAGCACACCATAAAGATCTTTTGACCAGTGGATGTCTTTTTGCGCAACATCTACCAGACGCTCGATGGTGACACCGTCCAGCGCAAGATCATCAGAGGCTTCCGCATCAAATACGCCATCGACAAAGACAATTTTAACACTGTCGAAATGGTCAAACAGCGGCGCTTCGCCAGAGACAAACACCTCTGCCTTGGGCGCTTCGGCCTCCACCAGCGATGTTGGCGTCGTGTATTTCCAGTATTCGTCACGGCGATGCGGCAGGCCCATAGTCTGAACCCGCGCAACGGCTGCGGCACGGGCGGATTGCAGCAGCCCACCCTCTGGCATGGTCAGCGCGTCAAGACGCGCTTCCGTTGCTGATTGCTTCAACTTTGGCAGGGCCATTATGCGTTCTCCGCGAGGATGTCGGCATAGCCGTTGTTTTCAACTTCAAGCGCCAGCTCGGGGCCGCCGGTTTTGATGATACGGCCATCCGCCATGATGTGCACAACGTCTGGTTTGATGTGGTCAAGCAGACGCTGATAGTGGGTGATCACCAGGAAGCCACGGCCTTCGTCGCGCAGTGCGTTGACACCTTCGGACACTAGTTTCATCGCGTCAACGTCAAGACCGGAGTCGGTCTCGTCCAGGATGCACATCTTTGGCTCAAGCATGGCCATCTGCAGGATTTCGTTACGCTTTTTCTCACCGCCGGAAAAGCCAACATTGACCGGACGCTTCAGCATGTCGGCGTCGATTTTCAGCGTTTTGGCTTTTTCGCGCACAACTTTCAGGAAGTCACCAGCAGAGAGCTCTTCTTCACCGCGCGCTTTGCGCTGAGCGTTTACAGCGGTGCGCAGGAAGGTCATGTTGCCAACGCCGGGGATTTCAACCGGGTATTGGAACGCAAGGAACAGGCCCAGTGCGGCGCGCTCTTCGGCTTCCAGCTCCAGCAGTTCTTCGCCGCCAAGGGTTGCTTCACCTTCGGTGACTTCATAGCCGTCACGGCCAGAAAGCACATAAGACAGCGTGGATTTGCCTGAGCCGTTCGGGCCCATGATCGCGTGGACCTTGCCCGCTTCTACGGTCAGGTTCACACCTTTGAGGATCTGCTTGTCCTCTTCTTCAAGTTTGACGTGCAGGTTTTTGATTTCGAGCATTTTTAAACCTCGTATTTTGACTGTTTGGGCTGTGTCGTTTGCGACAGCAGCGGCATGGCTAAACGCACGATTTGACGTGCAAAAAGAATTCCGGCAGCTCTGAGCGGGCGGAAGGTTTCGGTGTCTGAGTGAAGATCAGATTGGGGGCTGCACATCGCAAGCGCAGCTTCATCTGTCCCGCGCGCTGCGCAGGACAGCTGTGGGAGCGGCAGTTTACGCTGCCCCTGCCCGGTCCGTTGAGGAAACTCAGTTTCGGTAAACAACCTTTGGGGTGACAAAGCTGGCAGGATCATAATCTGAATGCTCCGTGCTCCAGCGGATATATCGCACCCCGACAAAGATTGATTTTTGCTCTGCATTCAGCTGCTGATGGCGCACCCAATCGCCCGACAATGCGACCGACATCTGATGCGGTGCCCAGAACGCAAGATTGTGTATCCCAAGGGCAAGTATCAATATGCCGAACTGCTGAGAGATCACGTTGGACAGATTGTGCACATCGTTGAGTTTGTTCCAGACCCAGCTGCACAACACCGCAGCGGCGATGTCGAGAAAGAACAGCAGTTCGCTTCCCTCTAGCGTCAGCCCGAGGGCTTGGACGCGCAGGGCTTTGATACAGAACAGGAACAACAGGCCGCTGATCAGGCCAAACGTAACGTCGAGCACACGCAGGAACAGGCTGCGTTTCTTGACGATAGGTTCGGGATTGGCCTGGTAGGTTTGAAGCGGATTTTCTTTTGCAATGCGGTTGAGACGCCGCTGAAAGGCGTCGTTGGATTCGGAGGTCATTAAAATTGCCCATATAAAAATACTCGAACAATTTTAACGTGTGATTGATTCCATCAGTAATCACAAGGCGTGTTTCCCCGCCTTGTGCATAGTGCTGCATAAAATCAACCGAACCCAGCATCATTGTTTATCCCAGAACCACGGCGGTGCCGCTTGCTGATACCATCAGCATGGATTGCCCAACCACTTCATAGTCGAGATCAACACCAACCACCGCATTGGCCCCTTTGGTGCGCGCACGCTCTTCCAGTTCCGCCAGTGCGGTTTCGCGTGCGTCCTGTAGCTTGCTTTCATATGCGCCGGAGCGGCCGCCGACGATGTCGGTGATGGAGGCAAAGACATCGCGCACCACATTGGCCCCCATGATCGCTTCACCGACCACGATGCCTTTGTATTCAGAAATTTGATAGCCTTCGACGGAGTTTGTAGTCGTGACAATCATCGTGCAAATCTCTCGTTGCTTGACATGTTTGGCCTGTGCTGGCGCTGCATGACAGAGTTGGTTTCAGTTGCGGTAGACGACCTGAGGTACAGTTTGCTCAGGTGTCACGGGTTTTTTAGGCCCGATTTCAACATATTGGACCATGATCCAAATTGAGTTCGGAACGGTGTCCTGTTGCTGCTGGAATACCCATGCTGGTGAAAACGCCGCCGACATCATCCGGGGTGCCCAGAAAGCCAGATTGTGCATCATCATCACCATCAGGAATACACCAACCCCCTGTGCCGCCTTGAATTCAGCATCGTGGAGCTTGAAGATTTCCTTGATCGCCAAACAGGCCACGATGGCAATTCCCGCGTCCATCAGGAATGCAACCGGCCCGCCTATCTCACCTTCGCCGGTAAGATGAAACCGCACGTATCGCACCAAGGCCACGGTAAGGATCCCAGACAGCAGTGCTCCAATCAGACTAAGTGCATAAAGCCCACGTGAGCCTTTGCTCAAAGCGCCTGATTTCGGCCGCTTGGCCTGCCGCATCTCCTGATCCGCCTCGTGACGGGTGGAGATACGGCTCAGCCGGTTCTGGAAATCCTCATTTGGCATGGGTTAGCCGACGGATCCTTCCAGTGAAATGGCGACAAGCGCTTGTGCTTCCATGGCAAATTCCATCGGCAGCGCCTGCAGGACTTCTTTACAGAAGCCATTCACAACCAGTGCAACCGCCTCTTCTTCGTCCATGCCGCGTTGACGGCAATAAAACAGCTGATCGTCATCCACCTTGGAGGTTGTTGCCTCATGCTCCACGCGGGAAGAGTTGTTCTTCACCTCGATATACGGAACCGTATGGGCACCACATTTATCACCAATCAACAGACTGTCGCATTGGGTGTAATTGCGGCTTTCCTTGGCCTTTTGGTGCATCGACACCAGACCACGGTAGGTGTTTTGTGCCTTGCCAGCGGAAATACCTTTGGAAACGATCCGCGACTTGGTGTTTTTGCCCAGGTGAACCATCTTGGTGCCGGTGTCGGCCTGCTGATAGTTGTTGGTGATCGCAATGGAGTAGAACTCACCCTGGCTGTCATCACCACGCAGGATGCAGGACGGGTATTTCCAGGTCACAGCAGAGCCGGTTTCAACCTGCGTCCACATGATCTTAGAGCGGTCACCACGGCAATCTGCGCGTTTGGTCACAAAGTTGTAGATGCCACCCTTACCGTTTTCGTCGCCAGGGAACCAGTTCTGCACGGTGGAGTATTTTACTTCCGCATCTTCTTCGATGATGATTTCGACAATCGCCGCGTGCAGCTGTGCGGTGTCGCGCTGGGGTGCGGTGCAGCCTTCCAGATAAGACACATAGCTGCCTTTGTCGGCGATGATCAGCGTGCGTTCAAACTGGCCGGTGTTTTCCGCATTGATGCGGAAATAGGTCGACAATTCCATCGGGCAGCGTACCCCGGGCGGGATGTAAACGAACGAACCATCCGAGAACACGGCCGAGTTCAGCGTTGCGTAGAAATTGTCGGTCACCGGAACCACGGTGCCGAGGTATTTTTTCACCAGTTCAGGATGTTCACGGATCGCTTCAGAGATCGAGCAGAAGATAACCCCTACTTTTTTCAGCTCATCCTGGAAGGTTGTGCCAACAGAAACCGAGTCAAACACCGCGTCTACCGCAACTTTGCGGCCTTCGGCGGGCATATCCTCAGCGCCTTCGACGCCTGCCAAAATCATCTGCTCTTTCAACGGGATGCCGAGCTTTTCGTAAGTGGCAAGCAGCTTGGGGTCCACCTCATCCAGCGATTTCGGCTTTTCTTCCATCGATTTGGGACGCGCATAGTAATACTGTTCCTGGAAATCGATTTCCGGATAGTTGACCATGGCCCAATCGGGCTCTTCCATCTTTTCCCAACGCTCAAAAGCCTGCAGACGCCATTCGGTCATCCATTCGGGCTCTTGGTTCTTTTCCGAAATCAGGCGAACGATGTCAGGGTTGACGCCTTTGGGCGCATATTCCATCTCGATCTCGGTTTCCCAGCCATATTTATATGTGCTGATCTCCCGGACCGCGTCGACGGTTTCCTGATCGACGCCTTCTTTGGCTTCAATTGGGTCCAATGCGGCCATGCTTCCTAGTCTCCTGCAGTCACGCCGATCGGGCGTGGTGTTTCTTCTGTTTGTCGAGCCAGACCTGCGCAAAACGCATCACTTGCTCTTCTGTTGTATCTGGGCCCAACGACACGCGAATGGCGCATTGAGCAACTTCGGGCGAATAACCCATCGCCGTCAAAACCGTGCTTGCCCGAACTTTGCCACTGGAACAGGCGCTGCCCGCGCTGATGGCAAAACCCGCAAGATCCATCTGCATTACCTGGGTTTCACCTTTCCACCCCGGTGTTGCGATGCACAAAGTATTAGGTAAACGGCGTATATCTTTTCCGATAAAAATAGACTGTCTTGCGCTATCCACAAGGGTGTTTTCTAGAATATTTCTAAATTGGGAGATTTCCTCCCAAACGCCGTTGTTGAGATCGCGCGCAGCCGCTTCAGCTGCGGCCCCGAAGCCCGCGATTCCAATCACATTTTCCGTACCAGAGCGCCGCCCCATCTCTTGGCCGCCGCCGGTAATTTGCGCCTTAAGATCGGTGCCGCGTTTCAAAATGACCGCGCCGATCCCTTTGGGGCCGCCAAATTTATGCGCTGAAATCAGCGCCATGGTTGCGCCCAGCCAATTGAACGCAATCGGGAGCTTGCCAAAAGCCTGGGTCGCATCGGTGACGGCAAGACCTTGGGGGATGTCTTGCAAGATCCCGGTTTCGGAATTGGCAAACTGCAGCGTTGATTGTTCGGGCGCTTCAATGGTCACAGCCCCGGTTTCAGAAACAGGTAGATCTTCGCGAATCCAAGATCTTACCGCATCATGTTCCAGTGGGCTTCCGTGGAGGTTGCGCCCGGCCAATGCCAGCGATGCGCCCTCGGTTGAACCTGAAGTAAAGACGATATCGGCCCCATCCGCACCAAAAGCCGCAGCGATTTGACCGCGCGCTTTTTCGATGATGGATTTGGCTGCACGTCCTTCGGCATGAACAGAGGAAGGGTTGCCGCAGGCATCCATTGCTTCAATCATCGCCGCGCGCGCTTCTGGGCGCAGGGATGTTGTTGCATTGTGATCAAGGTAGGTGCGGCGCATGGTCGATGCTTTCGAAAACACTTATTTACAAACGGCTAGAGCAAAAAGTTCAAGCAGCTCATTTTTCATCCACAACCGCAAACAGGTTGGGAACGGCCGGACATGGGGCGAGATCATTTTCGATAATGTCTGAAAGGCGGGTTTGGTGCAAAAACACATATACATGTGCGCTTAGGCCTTCCCACAGACGGTTGGTCAGCGATTGCGCGCGGCTGCCCGACAGACCACCAGACGCGCCCGCGCCTTTGTGCATCGCGTCCAGCGTTTCTTCGACGGCAGAAAGAATGTCAATCACCCGGATCTCGGCTGGTGGGCGCGCAAGACGGTACCCGCCACCGGGGCCACGCACCGACGTCACCAAATTGGCGCGGCGCAGCTTCACAAACAGCTGCTCAAGATACGGCAAAGAAATGTCCTGGCGTTTGGAAATATCACCCAATGCGACCAGATTGTCTTTGGGCTGCAATGCAATATCGGTGAGCGCAACCATCGCATAGCGGCCTTTGGTCGAAAGCTTCATCGTTTTTTACCCCTCATTAGCACGAGAAATCGCGAAAACATTGACGTTTCGGACGACTATGCGTATCTCATCGGGACGATGTTTGGGCAAGCCCAACATTCGCCATTTAGAACCGTTCTAAACTGCCTGATGGATTTCGTCAAGAATGTCTATTGGAACAGTGAGCGCAAAACGAGAGTAGGATCGAAACCGCCCATGCCTGAGGTCATTTTTCCCGGACCCGAAGGCCGCCTGGAAGGCCGCTATCACCCGCAAAAAGAACGTGACGCACCGATTGCCATCGTCTTGCACCCACACCCGCAGTTTGGCGGGACCATGAACAACAAGGTTGTCTACAACCTGCATTACGCGTTCTACAACATGGGCTTTACCGTGCTGCGGTTTAACTTCCGCGGTGTTGGACGCAGCCAAGGTGAATACGATCAGGGTGTTGGTGAACTCTCTGATGCGGCTTCAGCGCTGGATTACCTGCAGTCGATGAACAACAATTCCAAGCATTGCTGGGTTGCGGGTTTCTCCTTTGGGGCCTGGATCGGCATGCAGCTGTTGATGCGTCGCCCTGAAATCACCGGTTTCATCTCGGTTGCGCCGCCTGCCAATATGTATGATTTCTCCTTCCTAGCGCCCTGCCCCTCGTCTGGTTTGATCATCAACGGCACCGCCGACCGCGTGGCACCGCCCGCTGATACGGTGAACCTGGTGAACAAGCTCCACGAGCAAAAAGGCATCACCATCACCCACACTGAGGTGGAAGGTGCGGATCACTTCTTCCAGGAAGAGCATATGGACACAATGGTCGGCAATGTGAGCGACTATGTGAAACGCCGCCTGACGGAAAACACCCGCTAATGTCCACGACGCTGGACACTCTGGCGCAGAAACTGGCGCAAGATACGCTCAAGGTGCAAGACGCCTTGGGCGACGAGCGTCTTTATGTAGAGGTGGCCCAGGTTCTTGCGGCCGCCTCACAATCGATGGAAGAGGCCTTTTTGACCGAGGTGCGGGTGCGTCTCGCGGAACAAAAAGCCCGAAGCTTTCTCAATCAGAAAATTACGGCAGCCCAGGCTGCGCTCAACGACAAGGATTAGGCGTGCGCACCGATATATCGCAGCGATTTGAGTTCTTGAAAGAAATAGACAAGCTGCGGGGGGTGAACAGGCACAATGTGTTGATTGATGGCTCGCGGGTTGAAAACTCCGCCGAGCACAGCTGGCATCTGGCGCTTTATGCGCTGATCTTGCAAGAGCACGCGCCAGCGGGCGTTGAGATCCTGCGGGTCATTCAGATGCTGATGATCCATGATATTGTTGAAATCGACGTGGGTGATCATCCGATCCATCTTTCAACGGATTGGCAGGATGTTGCAGCCGCCGAAGGGGCCGCTGCAGACCGTATCTTTGGACTTTTACCGGTTGAGCAACGGGATACGCTGATTGCGCTGTGGCGGGAATTTGAAGCCGACACGAGCAAAGATGCGCAATTTGCCAAAACGCTTGATCGGTTGCAGCCGCTGTTTCAGACCCTTTTGGGCCATGCGCCCGACTATCATCGCGATATCTGCCGTGAAAACATCTATTTCGGCCGAGCCCTATCGGTGAAAGAACGTTTTGCTGAGGTGTATGACTATCTCACCGTGCTGCTCGACCAGCCTGACGCTCAGGCGAAAGACGCGACGCTTGCCGCTCAGATTGCGTTTCTGAAAGAGGCGGATCAGCTCAAATCTGTGCTGCGCGCGTCCCGCCTTGGAGATGGCAGCCGTCGCGAGAACTCGGCTGAGCACAGCTGGCACATCCTGCTGTTTGCGCTGATCCTTGAGCCGCATGCAAATGCGCAGGTGGATGTGCTTGAAGTGCTCACCATGTTGTTGCTGCATGATCTGGTAGAAATTGATGCAGGTGACGCGCCTATTCATGGCGTGGTCAGCGCCGAGGCGCTTGCTGCATTGGCGGATGCGGAAACCGCCGCCGCAGACCGTATCTTTGGCCTGCTGCCCACCGCGCAGGGCACTGCCTTAAAACAGATCTGGCAGCGCTTTGAGGCTGCTGAAACCAATGAGGCGCGGTTTGCCAAATCCATCGACCGCGTGCAGCCGGTGATCTTGAACCTGCTCAACGGTGGCGGCAGCTGGCCAGAATACAACGTCACCCTTGATCAAATCGACAGCCGTGTCGGCCAAAAGGTCAAACGTGGCGCGCCCGAGCTGTGGGATTTTGTGCAGCCACAGGTGGCCGCATGGTTTGCGGGCCAGACCAAAAATGGCTAGCGCTTAGAACGTACGATTTAGCATTGCGCGCCTGCCTGATTTTTGAACATCTGTGCAAGACAGTTCAACAGGGACGCGCACAATGCCCAAAGCCTACGTTATCCTGCTTTTTGCGGTGGTTGCTGAAACCATTGCCACCAGCGCATTGCAGGCCAGCCATCAGTTCACCCGGCTGATCCCGTCGATCATTGTGGTGATTGGCTATGGTGTTTCCTTCTTCCTGATGGGGCAGACCTTGGCCCTGATGCCCGTGGGTATTGTCTATGCAATCTGGTCCGGGCTTGGCATCGTGCTGATTGCGGTGATTGGGTATTTTGCCTTTGGTCAATCGCTCGATCTGCCTGCGGTGCTCGGTATGGGGCTGATCCTTGGGGGTATTTTGGTGATCCATTTGTTCTCGGGCACGGCTGGTCACTAGGCGCAGACCGGGTTCAGCGGCAATGATACCAGTATTCCACCTCTTTTTGCTGGCCTTTACCCTTTGATCACGCTATGGGCGGCGCAACCTCCCTTAGAAGGCAGATATCATGGACCTGCGCAATATTGCGATCATCGCCCACGTTGACCACGGGAAAACCACCCTGGTTGATGAGCTATTGAAACAATCCGGCGCGTTCCGCGAGAACCAGGCCGTGGCTGAACGGGCCATGGACAGCAACGATCTGGAGCGGGAACGCGGCATTACCATTCTCGCCAAGGCGACTTCGGTTGAATGGAACGATACCCGTATCAACATCGTTGACACCCCCGGCCACGCCGATTTCGGCGGCGAAGTTGAACGCATCCTGTCGATGGTGGATGGTGTGGTTCTGCTGGTGGACGCAGCCGAAGGCCCGATGCCACAGACCAAATTTGTGACCTCCAAGGCACTGGCGCTTGGCCTGCGCCCTATTGTTGTTGTGAACAAAGTCGACAAACCCGACGGTGAGCCTGACCGCGCGCTGGATGAATGTTTCGACCTTTTTGCCAACCTCGGCGCCAATGATGAGCAGTTGGACTTCCCGTCCATGTATGCGTCTGGTCGTTCCGGCTGGGCTGATATGACCCTTGATGGCCCGCGCAAAGATCTCTCGGCGCTGTTTGATCTGATCGTGGATCACGTCCCTGCCCCCAAGCAGATCGAAAAGAAGGGTGAACCCTTCCGCATGCTCGCAACCACCTTGGGTTCTGACCCATTCATCGGTCGAATCCTGACCGGTCGCGTTGAAAGCGGCACATTGAAAGCCGGTGACAGCCTCAAAGCGCTGAGCCGCGAAGGTGAACTGATCGAAAACTTCCGCTGCACCAAGGTTCTGGCGTTCCGTGGTCTGGCGCAGCAGCCGATTGATGTGGCCGAAGCAGGTGATATTGTATCCGTTGCAGGTATGGCCGAAGCCACTGTCGCAGACTCGCTGGTGGACACTTCTGTCAATGAGCCCCTGCCTGCGCAGCCGATTGACCCGCCCACCATCACCGTGACCTTTGGCATCAACGACAGCCCCCTGGCGGGCCGCGATGGTAAAAAGGTTCAGTCGCGCGTTATCCGTGACCGCCTGATGAAGGAAGCGGAATCCAACGTGGCAATCCAGATCAGCGACACCCCCGGTGGTGAAGCCTTTGAAGTTGCCGGTCGTGGCGAACTTCAGATGGGTGTTTTGATCGAAAACATGCGCCGCGAAGGGTTCGAGCTGTCGATTTCTCGCCCGCAGGTTCTGTTCAAAGAAGAAGACGGCGTACGGATGGAGCCGGTTGAAGAAGCCACCATCGACGTGGATGATGAATACTCTGGCGTGGTCATCGAAAAACTCACTGGCCACCGCAAAGGTGAACTGGTTGAGATGAAACCCGCTGGTGCTGGTAAAACTCGCATCATCGCGCATGTCCCTTCGCGCGGTCTGATTGGCTATCACGGCGAATTCCTGACCGATACCCGCGGCACCGGTGTTTTGAACCGGGTATTCCACGGCTGGACTGCGCATAAAGGCGCCATCCCAGGCCGTCGCGCTGGTGTTCTGATCTCAATGGAAAACGGCACATCGGTGGCCTATGCGCTGTGGAACCTGGAAGAGCGCGGCAAGATGATGATCGGTGCGCAGGCCGACGTGTATCAGGGCATGATCATTGGTGAACACTCCCGCGACAACGATCTGGAGGTAAACCCGCTGAAAGGGAAGAAACTCACCAACGTGCGTGCGTCCGGTTCCGATGATGCGGTGCGTCTGACCACGCCGATGACACTGTCGCTGGAAGAAGCGATTGCCTACATCGATGATGATGAGCTGGTGGAAGTGACACCAAACAATGTGCGTCTGCGCAAGCGCTACCTAGACCCGCATGAGCGTAAGCGTATGGCAAAAGCCAACCAGTAAAACTGGTGTCGTTCTGAATAGGGAAAGGCCGCTGTTACAGCGGCCTTTTTTCTTGCGCGGTGGGAGTTTGGTGGGAACTTGGGGATTGCGCAACTGTTGTTTTGTCAAATTCAAGCGGAGCGCCCATTCCGGCCTGCCCCGCTGTGCAAAATTAAACGCGGATATCGACAATAGACTCCGCGGGATCATGACCCGCAGCTTCTAGTTGGGTGTTTAGCTCAGCGCGAAAATCAGCTGAGGAGGTATTCTGCTGAACGTCTTCAAGAATTTTCACCGCATCTGCATTAACGCCTGATGTCCCGTTTCCCTGCGGTGTCTGGTTCAGCTGCGGCTGCAGATCTGCACCACGGCCATTGTCGCTATCTGGTACGGGTTGAACAACTTTTGAAGCTTCTGCACTGCTGGGCGTTTGCGATGCGGGTTGGGCGGAAACCGCCGCCGCTGATGTATCGACAGGCTTGGGGGCCTGTGTCTGTTGTGGGGTATGTGCGTGTGATGCTGCGGCGCCTAGGTGACCAATCATGATGTCATTCCGTTTTGTTTAGAGTAAGCAACGTCATGTTGCACCTGTAACCTACAAAGCATCTGTTTGTAGGTTGTTACCGCAAAGCTGAAATCACCGCTCGCAAAGTGTTGAGTTTTGAAAACTTGAATATATTGCAGTTGGAATTTGTACGCTGAACCCGCGTAGAGATTACATAGAAAAACCCACCCGGCAAAATGCCGAATGGGTCTCATTTACACAAAATTAAGCACGGTGATTTCGCGCTTAATCCTCGTTGATTTCAATCACCATCAGTTCCCGTTCCGAGGCATCTTTGGCAAAGGCCAGCGCAGCCTGATACTCATCGCTGTGATAGCAAGCCTCAGCGGCTTCGAGGCTTTCAAATCGGGCCACTACATTGCGGGGCCGGTCTTTGCCTTCCAGCTGAACATAGCGCGTCGCGCGGGCAAGAAACTTCCCCTGATGCTTGGCAATCGCCGGGCCTGCGAGCTCGGCGTATTTTGCATAAGCTTCCGCATCGGTTACCGTGACATGTGCGATCCAAAGAGCTGGCATTTTATCCCTCCAACAGCTGTTCTGCGGCTTTGATTGCGTCCTGTGCGCCCGCGAAATCCTTGCCGCCGCCCTGCGCCATATCCGGACGTCCACCGCCGCCTTTGCCGCCGACAGCGGGCACAGCCGCTTTTAGCACATCCACGGCAGAAATGTCGCCGGTCAGATCATCGGTGACGCCTGCCGCAACCGCAACCTTCCCTTCGTCTTCGGCGATCAAAAGGATCACGCCAGAGCCAAGGTTTTGTTTATGTGCGTCAATCAGGCCGCGCAGATCTTTGCCGGACACGCCTTGCAGGGCTTGTGCCAGGAATTTCTTGCCGCCGATTTCTTTGGCTTCAACCCCGCCACCAGAGCCGCCGCCCATGGCAACCTGTTGTTTCAGGTTGGAGATTTCGTTTTGCAGCGCCTTGCGTTCATCCATCAATGCTTTCAGACGGTCAAGAACATCCGCGGGCTGCGCCTTAAGCGCTGCGGCAACATCGGCCATCCGGCCTGCCTCAGTGCCCAGATGTTCCAGCGCGGCCGCGCCAGTCAGCGCCTCAATCCGGCGCACACCCGCAGAGGATGCGCTATCGCCGAGAATAACAAAGGTGCCGATGTCGCCGGTCTGTTTGACATGGGTGCCACCGCACAGTTCCAGCGAATATGTTTCGCCATCCGCGCCCTTGCCAGTTGGAGCGCGGCCCATAGACACCACGCGCACCTCTTCGCCGTATTTCTCACCAAAAAGCGCCTGCGCACCAATTGCGCGGGCATCATCCGGGGTCATAATGCGGGTGGTAACAGCACTGTTTTGGCGAATGAAATCATTCACTTCTGCACCGACCTTCACAAGCTCCGCTTCGCTCAGACCTTTGTTGTGGCTGAAGTCAAACCGCAGACGATCCGCCGCGTTGAGCGAGCCTTTCTGCGCCACGTGATCACCCAGCGCATTGCGCAGCGCCTCATGCAACAGGTGGGTTGCAGAGTGGTTTGCGCGGATCTGGCTGCGGCGCGCATTGTCCACCGCCAGTTCAGCACCCGCATCAACCGCGATCTCACCTTCGGTGATTTCCGCGATATGCAGGAACAGGCCTTCGACCTTTTTGGTGTCGCTGATCTTGGCCGCGCCGCCTTCAACGGTCAGCACACCGGTGTCACCCACTTGGCCGCCGCTTTCGCCGTAAAACGGCGTCTGGTTCAGGATGATCTGAACATTGTCGCCGATGCTGGCTTTTTCGATCTGCTTGCCGTCTTTGACGATGGCCACGATCTGGCCTTCTGCCTTTTCGGTCTCATAGCCGAGGAACTCGGTTGAACCCTTGGCATCCAGAATGTCGAAATAGACTTTGACGTCAGCCGCCTCGCCAAGGCCAATGCCGCCAGCGCGCGATTTCTCTTTTTGCGCTTTCATTGCGGCGTCAAAACCGTCGATGTCGACCTCGATCTCTTTGGCGCGCAGCGCGTCTTGGGTCAGGTCAAGCGGGAAGCCATAGGTGTCATAGAGCTTAAACGCGGTTTCACCCGGAAGCGTGTCGCCTGTGCTAAGGTCTGTGGAGGCTTCGTCCAGCAGTTTAAGTCCGCGATCCAAGGTCTTGAGAAAGCGCGTTTCTTCCTGCTCAAATGTCTCTTCGATAAGCGCCTGGCCCTGGCCTAGTTCAGGATAGGCCGCACCCATTTGCTGTACCAGTGCAGGCACCAGTTTGTGCATTACCGGATCTTTTGCCCCGAGCAGCGATGCCTGACGCATGGCGCGGCGCATAATGCGGCGCAGAACATAGCCGCGTCCTTCGTTAGAAGGCAGCACACCTTCGGCAATCAGGAACGAGCAGGAACGCAGATGGTCTGCAATCACCCGGTGGTGCACGTTTTGATCACCAAAGGGTTCCGAGTTGGTGGCATTGGCCGAGGCTTCGATCAATGCTTTGAACAGATCGGTTTCATAGTTGTCATGGGTGCCCTGCAGCAGCGCCGCGATGCGCTCCAGGCCCATGCCGGTGTCGATCGACTGCATGTCGAGGTCAACCATGGAGCCATCGGCAAAGCGCTCGTTCTGCATGAAAACGAGGTTCCAGATTTCGATGAACCGGTCGCCGTCTTCTTCGGGGGAGCCGGGAGGGCCACCCCAGATGTGATCGCCGTGATCGTAAAAGATCTCGGTGCAGGGACCACAGGGACCAGTATCGCCCATCTGCCAGAAATTGTCTGACGTTGCGATGCGGATGATACGGTCCTCTGGAACGCCGACTTTCTTCCAGATTTCAAAGGCTTCATCGTCTGTGTGATAAACGGTGGTATAGAGCTTTTCCTTAGGAATATCGAATTCCTTGGTGATCAGCTCCCAGGCAAAGGGGATCGCCTGATGTTTGAAATAATCGCCAAAGGAGAAGTTGCCAAGCATCTCGAAAAACGTGTGGTGGCGCGCGGTATAGCCCACATTGTCGAGGTCATTGTGTTTGCCGCCTGCGCGCACACATTTCTGCGCGGTGGTGGCACGCACATAGTCGCGCTTTTCCACTCCGGTGAAGCAGTTTTTGAACTGCACCATACCAGAGTTAGTGAACATCAGGGTCGGGTCATTGCGTGGCACCAGTGGGCTGGAGTCAACGATCGTATGTCCCTGTTTTTCGAAATAGTTCAGAAATGTGGAACGGATTTCATTAAGGCTTGGCATCTTCCGTCTCTCTTTTTCAGAGGCTTACACAGCATAGTCGACCCGGTTTATCCGCCCGCTGCGGTGGTGTCCACAAAATGTGCCGGATTGATATGAAAAACCGATAGAAAAAAGGGCGCAACCAGTGGTGCGCCCTCGTTTGAAACTGTGATGTCAGGCCGAATTACGCCTCAAGGATGTCATCATCGCCGCCTTCGGGGCGGTCAAACTCCAACCCGTGTGAGGCGCGGATCTTATCCTCAATATCAAAGGCAATTTCAGGATGTTCGCGCAGAAAGTTCTTGGCGTTTTCACGCCCCTGCCCGATGCGTTCATCCCCATATGAGAACCAGGCACCGGATTTCTGCACCACGCTGGCTGCAACACCCAGATCCAGCAGTTCACCCATCTTAGAGATGCCTTCGCCATACATGATGTCGAACTCAACCTGTTTGAACGGCGGGGCCACTTTGTTTTTCACCACTTTCACGCGTGTGGAGTTGCCCACAACCTCATCGCGGTCCTTGATCGCGCCGATGCGGCGGATGTCGAGGCGGACAGAGGAGTAGAACTTTAGCGCGTTACCACCGGTTGTGGTTTCCGGTGAGCCAAACATAACCCCGATTTTCATCCGGATCTGGTTGATGAAGATCACCATACAGTTGGAGCGGCTGATGGAGCCGGTGAGCTTGCGCATCGCCTGAGACATCAGGCGGGCCTGCACGCCCACATTGCTGTCGCCCATGTCCCCTTCGAGTTCCGATTTGGGGGTCAGCGCCGCAACCGAGTCGACAATAACCATATTCACCGCACCCGAACGCACCAGCGTATCGGTGATTTCCAACGCCTGTTCGCCGGTGTCGGGCTGCGAAATCAGCAGCTCATCCAGATCAACGCCCAGCTTGGCCGCATATTGCGGATCCAGCGCGTGTTCCGCATCAACAAAGGCACAAACGCCGCCTTTTTTCTGTTGTTCAGCAATGCAATGCAGTGTCAGCGTGGTTTTACCCGAGCTTTCCGGTCCATAGATTTCGACGATCCGCCCCATGGGCAGGCCACCAATGCCAAGCGCGATATCCAAGCCCAATGAGCCGGTCGAGGAGGCTTCGATTTCAGCGAGCGCATTATCATCGCCCAGCTTCATGATCGAGCCCTTGCCAAATTGACGTTCGATTTGCGCCAATGCGCTGTCGAGCGCCTTTTGCTTGTCGTCGCCTACTTTATTCTTTTTCATGGTCAAAAGATCCGCCATAGTCCCTTGTCCCTCTCTATGTGTCATACCTGCAGGGTGCCGGCAATCACTGCTTTGTTCGCCTCTTGTTCCTTTTGCGATCAAAAGGAGAACATTGCAAGAAAAAACTTCTGATATTCAGAGAAGGGCGAGAATGTTAAGGAGTGGTTTATAGCCACAATTGTGCCCGAAGATTTACTGAAAGCTTTACGAAATGCTGGTCTTTTTAAAGGAAAACCTGGTTTTGCTCTCGGTGCCTAAAACTGGCACCACCGCCTATATGGATGCGCTGAAAGACCATGCGGATATTGTTGTGGCCAACCCGCCCGAGCTGAAACATGCGCCTGTGTTCAGATATAATCGCTGGTTTCGACCGATGTTTGACAAGATTTTTGACAAGCAACCCGAACTGGTGGCGGTGATGCGTGAACCTGTCAGCTGGCTTGGCAGTTGGTACAGATACCGTCAGCGCCCCTATCTGGATGGCAAACCCACCTCGACCAAAGACATTAGCTTTGACGACTTTGTGCGCGACTATTGCCGTGGCAAACAGCCACCCTATGCAAATGTGGGCAGTCAGGCGAAATTTCTGGAGCCGCAGCCAAATGGCTGCAAAGTCAGCCACCTGTTTCGCTATGAGGCGCTGGAAGACTACCGCCTGTTCCTGCAAGAGCGGCTGAAGGTCGCGCTGCAACCGGAGCAAAAAAACGTCAGCCAAAGCGCAGATCTGACACTGAGTGCGGATGTTGAGGCGGTGCTCAGACGCAAATATGCGCCCGAGTTTGACCTTTATAACAGCATCAAATGACGCTTAACTGTCTTTGATTTCCATCTGCGCATGCACCGTCTCGGTCAATTGGTTGAGCGAGAAAGGTTTGGGCAGGAAGATGGAGTTGGGGATCTCTGGTTCTGCGTCGTCAAAGGCGCCTTCGGCGTAGCCAGACACAAATACCACCCGCGTATCAGGCCGTGTGGTGCGCGCCTTGCGCACCCAGGTTGGGCCATCCATGCCGGGCATCACCACATCGGTGACAAAGACATCCACATGCAGCTCTTCTTCTTCGAGCACATGCAGCGCTTCTTCGGCGGATTCAGCTTCGAGCACGGTGTAGCCACGCATCCGCAGCGCGCGCGAGGCAAAGGCACGCACTGGTGCTTCATCCTCAACCAATAGCACAACCCCTTCGCCGTGGCTTGGCGCGGCTTTTTCGGCCTTGGCTTCCACCTGCTCGAGCACTGCGGTTTTGCTTTGCACATGGATCGGGAAATAGAGAGAGAACTGCGTGCCCTGCCCTTTGACCGAGTCCACAAAGATAAAGCCACCGGTCTGTTTGATGATGCCATAAGCGGTTGAAAGCCCGAGCCCCGTGCCTTCGCCGGTGCGTTTGGTGGTGTAAAACGGCTCAAACACTTTTTGCAGCCGGTCGGGATCAATACCGATGCCTTCGTCTGCAACGCGGATCGTGACCCAATCGCCTGCGGGCACGGTCGCGCGGTTGCGCTCCAGCGGTTTTTCCAGGTGCACCACTTCGGTTTCAATGCGAATCTCACCGCCCTGTGGCATCGCATCACGTGCGTTTACCACCAGGTTCATCAGTACCTGTTCCAGCTGGCGTTTGTCGGCCCAGATCGATTTCATAATCGGATCATGGCTAAGCGTGAGCGTCACCCGTTCACCAACCAGCCGGTTGAGCAGATGGGTCAGATCGGACAGCGTATTGCGCACATCCAGAACTTCAGGCTGCAGGGTCTGTTTGCGCGAGAACGCCAGAAGCTGGCTCACCAGCGCTGCGGCGCGGTTGGCGTTTTCATGGATCTGGATCAGATCACCATAGTCCTGATCGCCCTGATCGTGACGCAGCAGCAATAGATCGCAGTGGCCGGAAATCGCCGTCAGAAGGTTGTTGAAATCATGCGCAACACCACCCGCAAGCTGGCCAATCGCCTGCATCTTCTGGCTTTGCACAAACTGTGCCTCAAGGGTTTTCAGCTCGGTTGCGTCATTTAAAACCGCAATCAGAACCGGCTCCCCCTCTTCCATCACCCGCGTCAGGGTGACCTGCACAAACACTTCACGGTCGCGCCGCGAGATACGCAGGAATTCGGATTTATTCGGAGCAATGCCTTTGATGGTATCCGCAAGCCAATCCGCCATTGGGCGGCCCAGACCCTCCATCAGCTGCCCGAGCTTCATATTGTTGCAGCTGGACACACCAAGAAGGTTCAGCGCCATCCGATTCAGTGACAGGATTTCACCATCTGGTGCTACTTTGATAAAAGGCACCGGCAGCGTGTCAAAATCGGCTTTGCCGCTGCTTGCCTGACTTGCATCCATTTCCACAAAATAGAGCTCACGGCGGCCCTGATTGCGCGTGTGTTCATGCACAGCAGCAAGTTTCAGCCCGGCTTTGGTCGAAATGGTCTGTACGATACCGGGTTCAAGTGCGTCGCCCTGAACCACAGTATCCAGCGATTTCACCCGTTCGCCAAAGAAGCTGCGCGCAGCTTCATTCATATAGATCACCGCATCATTACGACCAAGCGTCAGCATGGGAAACGGAGTGGTTTCGCGGTTGCGGGAGGACTGCGGGTGTTCCGCGATGTCTTCAATGCGCCACAAAAAGCTCTGCGATGCCATCTTGTGCACTGCCAGCCGCACGTGGCCGCGCCGGGTTGCGATGTCTTCGCGCGCGGCACCATCTTTTTGCGCAGCACTTTTGAGACGGAACAATACGGCCGAGGGATTGGCAAGGATTGAACGCAGATTGGCGCCAAGGGTTTGCTGAGCCACGCCCTGAAAGGCCGTCATAGCCGCCTGATTGCAGGCATGCACCATGCCTTCATCGTCGGTCACAAAACTGGGGGTGGCATCGCGGTCAATAAAACCGGTCAGCAGTTCAGTGGCCATTTTCTGCGCGCGGATCTGCAACTTGGTCTGCACCGCAATAAAGGCTGAGACACAGCAAAGCGTCAGGCCGATGGCGCTGATACCACGGGACACCCACAGCGGCAGGCCGAGAAACAGCGGCACAACCAGCAAGAGGACAGAAACAAGTACGGCCGCGGCCAAACGGGAATACTCTGGCATAAATACGCGCAGTTCTGGCACGTAAGACTTATCGCGACCGATCATTCCGGCTCCGTAGAGGTTCGCTTAACAACAGTTGATCAATGAATAATCAGAGTTAAATTTAAGTTAACGCTGTTTAAGTTTGAGCGACCCTATCAACCTGCGACTTCGCGCGTCAACACCGCAACAAAGAAACCATCCGTTCCATTGTGAACCCGCCAGCTGTGGCTGGATTGCATCCGCCATTCAGGGCGTTCCTGGATGAATGCGGCGACCTGATCTTGGTTTTCGCTGTTCAGCATTGAGCAAGTCGCATAGGCCAAGGTGCCACCTGGAGCGATCAGGTCTGCGGTTTGACGCAGGATTTCGGCCTGAATATCTTGGGTTTTGGCCAATTTTTCCGCGGTCAGCGCCCATTTGCCTTCGGGCGCACGCCGCCAGCTGCCGCTGCCGGAACAGGGCACATCGCACAGCACCAGATCAAATGGGGCATGTTTGGCGATGTCACCCGTTTCAAGCTGCTGAACTTTGCTGCCCGCCCGTTTGGCCCGTTCGGGCAGATCTTTCATGCGGGCAAAATTGGCATCATGGGCAAAAAGTTCGATCTTTGCCCGCGCAGCCATGGCAAGGCTTTTGCCGCCGCCGCCCGCGCAATAATCCAGCACCCGCATACCATCGCGCAAAGGAAGCGCTTCAACCACGGCTTGGCTTGCCGCATCTTGCAGCTCTACCAGTCCATTTTGATAGGCTTTGGAGTTGCGCAGCTTACGTGCGCCCTCGGTGATTTCCAACGCGGTTTCAGCTGCCGCATGCGGTTGGGTTTCAATCCCCTCCGCCGCCAATTCTTTTTGCATTTTTGCAAGGCTAGCACGTTGTACGTTTACACGTAGGTGCACCGGCGCACGATGACGCAGGGCTTGGGCTGCTTGTTCTACATCATCGCCAAGGCTTTGTTCAAATGCGGGCCAGATCCAATCAGGCAGGTCTAAACGCACGGCCCTGCTCAGTACCGGGGTGGTGCCATTGCGTTCCTGATCGTTCAGCGGCTGGGGCGCGTGGCCTTCGCCGTTAAACAGAGTGTCAGGATCTATACCCGCATCGCGCAGGCCACCTAAAATCAACCCCCGACCGGTTTCACTACCACCAAGCGCTTGATGTGAGCGCCAGCAGCGCAGCGCGCTAAACACATGGTCACGCACCGCAGCGCGGTCTTTTGAACCTGCAAACCGGCTTTTGCGGCTCCAGGTGGTCAATGCTTTTTCCGCAGGCATGCCTGCGATGATCTGATCCAGGACTTCAATGGCCGCCTGTAGCCGTGCGCCAGGTGTCATCGGGCAACACGCATGTCGTGCACAGTGAAACAAGCGGCCAAAGTCATCATCTATCAGCCCACACGGTAGTTTGGTGCTTCGCGGGTGATCTGCACGTCATGGACGTGGCTTTCTTTCAGACCCGCGCCAGTGATGCGCACAAAGTTGCAGTTCTTGCGCATTTCCGCGACGGTTGCACAACCGGTGTAGCCCATTGCGGCACGCAGGCCGCCAACCAGCTGATGCACCACAGTGTTTGCCGGACCTTTGTAAGGCACCTGACCTTCGATCCCTTCGGGCACAAGCTTGTCGCTTGCTGCGTCTTTTTGGAAATAACGATCAGCAGAGCCACGCGCCATTGCGCCCAGCGAGCCCATGCCACGATAGGATTTGAACGAACGGCCCTGATAAAGGATCACCTCTCCCGGGCTTTCATCGGTGCCCGCAATCATAGAGCCAACCATGGCGCAGGATGCACCTGCTGCGATTGCTTTGGCAAAATCGCCAGAGAATTTAATGCCGCCATCCGCAATCACCGGCACGTCGCCGGCGGCTGTGGCACAATCGTTGATCGCGGTCAGCTGCGGTACGCCAACACCTGCAACCATACGGGTGGTGCAGATCGAGCCCGGGCCAATGCCCACTTTTACCGCATCCGCACCCGCGTCGATCAACGCTTTGGTTGCCTCAGCTGTGGCCACGTTGCCTGCGATGATCTGAATGTCGCTGGTTGCGGCTTTTACGCGTTTTACCGCATCAATCACACCCTGCGAATGGCCGTGGGCGGTGTCGATCACCACCACATCAACACCCGCATCAATCAGCGCCATCGAACGCTCAAAACCGCTGTCCCCTACAGAACTGGCTGCCGCAACACGCAGGCGACCCAGATCGTCTTTACAGGCAGTTGGGTTCAGCACCGCTTGTTTTGAATCTTTCAGGGTCAGAAGACCGGTCAGCTTCTGGGTGTCATCCACCACCAGCAGCTTTTCGATGCGGCGGGATTTCATCAGCGATTTGGCTTCTTCCAGATCGGCAGGTTCTTGCAGCATTGCCAGATCTTTGGATGTCATCATGACAGACACCGGTGTGTTGTCGTCAGACGCAAAACGCATATCGCGGTTGGTCACAATGCCCAGCACATGACCCTCTTCATCCACCACCGGGAACCCGGACACACGGTAGCGTTCCTGCAGCTCCTTTGCATCGGCAAGCGTCTGGTCTGGGGTCAGCGTGATTGGGTTGTAAACGATGCCAGAGACAAAGCGTTTGACCCGGCGCACCTGGCGCGCCTGCTCTTCGATGTCCAGGTTTTTGTGGATTACACCCATGCCGCCGGCCTGTGCCATGGCGATGGCCATGCGCGCCTCGGTAACTGTGTCCATTGCTGAGCTAAGCAGCGGGATGTTCAGCGCAATTGAGCGCGTCACCTGGGTGCGTGTGTCAGCCGTGCTTGGCAGCACATTTGATGCACCCGGCACCAGTAGAACATCATCAAAAGTGAGTGCCTCACGAATCTGCATTTTCGACCCCTATGCATAACCCCGTTTGGCGGTCACCCTATGGCACGATTGTTATGGAGTGAAAAGGGCTGATCGTCGCCAAGCGTGCAGATAATCAACAAGATAGGATGTTTATTGCACAAAACACGGTGCTTGATCTGACGCAAAGTCATTTTCGCCCCTATGCGCGATACCCCAAGCCGCAGCGATCTGATCGCAAGATAACGGAGAAAAGGAAAAAATCAGACGGGGCTTTCTTTCACAAAACGGTAATCAAAGCGGGTATACTAGAAAATGCCAGGCTAATTTACCGCGCAAATCCATCTATTTACATCGCAACCTTACATGATGTGGCGTGTCAAAGTGACCTGAAATCACATGGGGTCAGATGCGCGCTGAACAGGCAGAACCATAAGAGGACAGAACGATGTCACAACCGCTCAAAGGCACAGTGATTCTGGATCTTACACATGTTTTGGCAGGGCCCTACGCTTCGATGATTTTGGCAGATCTTGGTGCCAAGGTGATTAAGGTAGAACGCCCTGAAATCGGTGATGACACCCGCGCTTTCCCGCCGTTCAAAGGTGATGACAGCGCCTATTTCGCCACCATCAACCACGGCAAAGAAAGCATCGCACTGGACCTCAAACAACAAGAGGATCGTGAGCTGTTTGAACGCTTGCTCGCACAGGCAGATGTTTTGCTGGAAAACTATCGCCCTGGCGTGATGGATCGGTTGGGTTATGGCTGGGCCACTTTGCATGCAAAACATCCCAAACTGATCTACGGTGCTGTATCCGGGTTTGGCCATAGCGGGCCGGATGCCATGAAACCGGCCTATGATATGGTTGTTCAGGCGCGCGGCGGGGTGATGTCGATCACCGGTGAACGTGACCGCGAACCGGTGCGTGTTGGGGCCTCCATTGGAGATATTGCGGCTGGTATGTTTCTGGCCCATGGCATTCTGGCCGCGCTTTTGCAGGTGCAAAAAGGCGGCGATGGTCAGATGGTGGATGTGGCCATGCTCGACAGTCAGCTGGCGCTTTTGGAACATGCGGTGGCGATCACCTCAACCACCGGCGAAGCGCCTCGCCCCAATGGTGCCCGCCACCCCTCGATTACCCCATTTGAAACCTTCCATGCGGAAGATGGGCTGTTTGTCATTGCGGCGGGCAATGATGTATTGTTTCAGCGTTTGTGCAAAGCGCTTGCGCTCCCGATCGCGGACGACGTGCGTTTTTCCACCAACCAGTCCCGATGTGAGAACGCGCGTTTGCTCAAACGTCTGATTGAAGCGGTGACCATTGATCGCCCTGCCGCCCATTGGATTGCTGAGCTGGAAGCCGCGGGCATTCCCACCGGCCCAATTCAAAACGTGGCGCAGGCGATGGAAGACCCACAGATGCTCGCGCGCAATATGGTTGTTTCGGTGCTCGATAAGGCCGGAACACCCGCCTATGTCGCAGCGGGCAACCCGATCAAAATGTCCGCAATGGAAGACCCCAAGACCCGTGCACCCGCGCCCAGCCTTGATGGTGACCGGGACGGCATAGTTGCGTGGCTCGAGACAAAAGAGGCCGGTTCGACTTAAACCGTTCAAATTAAGGGTTGAAAAGCCGCGTGAGTGGGGCAAATGGGTCGCATATGAACAAGCGGCCCTATTTGCGACGGGGCAATCTGCATATGTTTCATAAAAAAACGTGCACAAAATAGGCCCGATTATGACTTCCGACCCACTTGTTGTGTTTACTCCTTCCGGCAAACGCGGAAATTTCCCACATGGGACACCGCTTCTGGCTGCTGCGCGGCAATTGGGGGTCGATCTAGACTCGACCTGTGGCGGGCGTGGGATCTGCGCTAAATGCCAGATTACCCCCTCAATTGGTGAGTTTTCCAAACATGGGGTGACCTCACGCGAAGAGGCGCTCAGCGAGTGGAACGCGGTTGAACAACGCTATAAAGACAAGCGCGGTTTAATAGATGGTCGCCGCCTGGGCTGCCAGGCCACGGTACAGGGCGATGTGGTCATTGACGTGCCGCCCGAAAGCCAGGTGCACAAACAAGTGGTGCGCAAGCGCGCCGAAGCCCGCGACATCACCATGAATCCCTCTACCCGGCTGTTCTACGTTGAGGTGGAAGAGCCCGACATGCACAAACCTTCGGGTGATATGGAGCGGTTGATTGCGGCGCTGGATGAGCAATGGCAGCTGAAGGATGTAAAAACCGACCTCCATATTCTGCAGCAACTGCAGCCGGTTCTGCGCAAATGCAACTGGAAGGTAACCGTGGCGGTGCATCTGGGCGATGACATCCAGCCGCCAAAAATCATGCACATCTGGCCCGGCTATTATGAAGGCACCATGTACGGTCTGGCGGTTGATCTGGGCTCCACCACCATTGCCGCGCATTTGTGCGATCTCAAAAGCGGCGAAGTGGTGGCCTCTTCTGGGGTGATGAACCCGCAGATCCGCTTTGGCGAAGATCTGATGAGCCGGGTCTCTTACGCGATGATGAACAAGGGTGGCGATCAGGAAATGACCCACGCGGTGCGTGAGGGCATGAATGCGCTGTTCACCCAGATCGCGGCAGAAGCCGAAATCGACAAGGCGCTGATTGTGGATGCGGTGTTTGTCTGTAACCCGGTGATGCACCATCTGTTTTTGGGTATCGATCCGTTTGAATTGGGTCAGGCCCCCTTTGCGCTGGCGACATCAGATTCGCTGTCACTGCGCGCCAATGAGCTTGATCTGAATATCCATCCGGCGGCGCGGGTCTATCTGCTGCCCTGTATTGCGGGCCACGTCGGCGCCGATGCCGCAGCTGTTGCCCTATCGGAAGCGCCGGATAAATCAGAAGACCTGGTACTGGTGGTGGATGTGGGCACCAATGCCGAAATTCTTCTCGGCAACAAGGAAAAGGTGCTGGCCTGTTCGTCACCCACTGGCCCGGCCTTTGAAGGCGCGCAGATCTCCAGCGGCCAACGCGCTGCCCCCGGTGCAATTGAGCGGGTTGAAATCGACCCCATCACCAAAGAGCCACGTTTCCAGGTGATCGGCTCAGACCTTTGGTCCGACGAGGAAGGGTTTGATCTTTCAATTGCCACCACGGGTATCACCGGCATCTGCGGCTCTGGCATTATTGAAGCGCTTGCAGAAATGCGTCTGGCTGGGGTGTTGGATGCCTCGGGCCTGATCGGTTCAGCCGAACAGGTGGGCACGGCGCGCTGCGTTGCGGATGGGCGCACAAATTCGTATCTTTTGTGGGATGGATCCGCCGATGGCGGCCCAACCATCACAGTAACCAATAGCGATGTGCGTGCGATCCAGATGGCCAAGGCCGCGCTGTATTCCGGTGCGCGCCTGTTGATGGATAAACTGGATGTGGAAAGCGTTGATCGTGTGGTGCTTGCGGGTGCGTTTGGCGCGCATATCTCGGTCAAACACGCAATGGTTTTGGGGATGATCCCCGATTGTGAATTCGACAAGGTGACCAGCGCGGGCAATGCTGCAGGCACCGGTGCCCGTATTGCACTATTGAACACTGATGCGCGCAAAGAGATCGAGCAGACCGTGCGCGCCATCGAAAAAGTGGAAACCGCCGTTGAACCCCGCTTTCAGGAGCATTTTGTCAACGCATCGGCCATGCCCAATGCGGTGGATCCTTTCCCTATCCTCAACAGTCGCGTCACCCTGCCCGATGTGAGCTTTAATGCGGGTGAAGAAACCGGTGGCCGCCGTCGTCGTCGCCGCCGCAGCTAAACCGTGCAAATAGGCGCAAAATCTCGCGTCCCTACCCTTGACCTTCCGCGCGCTGCCGCCTAATTCTGAGCACCGGCGCGCGGGTATGGTGAAAAGGTATCACGGCAGCTTCCCAAGCTTTAGTTACGGGTTCGATTCCCGTTACCCGCTCCATCCAGTCGGGATCTTCACTCAGCCACCCCTGCCCCAGGGAATTTGAAGCCCCCATAGATTTTGTAGTTTGGTGATGCGTGTTTGAGTGTCTCAATGATCAACGCACGCGAAAAATCAATTTCTTAAGAAAATGTGATTTGCGTTGCCGTATCGTATAGAGTTTATCGCATTCTATGCAGGTATTAACTTCCTGACCGGGCGCCTTGTCTGAATTGCAAATCAGTCCTGATCTTTGCTTTGTCACGCTAATATCTCAGATGTGGGCTTATGCAATCGCCCGTTGATTGCATTTAGCTGCTTATGGCCGAGGTCTTATTTGGAGCCGCGCCCGATCAATACCTTCATTCCCCCGCATATGCCTGCCGCCCGGTCCGCCGAATACCGTATGCGTTTTGAGTATAGGAAAAATCCACAACTTGTACTTAAAATACTTACTGTGTTTTCGCGGAATATGAGGTGTAAAACGTGTTGGAAGAACTCGAAGACGACATTGATGCGGTTTCTGCGCGGCTGAAGCGCGCGCGACTCATCTTAGGATTCGAAAAAAAGACGGATTTTGCTGACTACGTCGGAATCTCAAAACAAGCCTACGGCGCTTTTGAGAACGGCAACCGGGATTTGACGCTGCACGCTGCCAAAAAGCTGCGCAAGAAATTTGGGCTCACCCTCGAATTTCTTTACTTCGGTCGGACAGATGATTTGCCCAGCAGAATTGCGCGCGAGCTCAGCCCTCGGAACGTTCCTGAATAAAGTCAGAAACTTCTTCAGCTCTGGCGGCCACCACTTTGACAATCTCAAGCGGGAGGTCACGGGTCAGATCTTCCCAGAAGTCCAAACTCAGGTTTGAACAGCTCCGAGCGTGTTTCAGGAGCTTCAGACGCTCTGCATCCTGGGTTTCGTCAATTGGGCGGTCCAACGTCAATGCCTCGAAAAATACAATAAAACAGTTCTCCCTATGATTGTCGGTCTTGACGTGTCCAAGTGTCAACAATTATGTAATAAATGTCCAAATGGACATTTGGAGGGAAGCTGTGTCCGCAAGAAATGATCAGATCATCGAACGCATTGTGGCAGCCACCCAATTTACCGGCATAAACCTCAGCCAGGCCTGTAAACGTGCCGGAGTTTCTTATCAGCCGACGTCAAAACAGATCCGCGAAGGCAGAACGATACCTGCTGAAACCATCTGGTCGTTGAGCAAGGCGTTCGGGCTTCCGCTTGCATTTTTTATGCCGCCCAATCCTACTGAATCCGGGGCGGATATCTCTTCGAAACTGGCAGCGGACGCGAACCGGGAACGGACCAAGCTCACCCGGGCGGGGTTTGAAATCATGACGGATCATATTCTGGATTGGTATCGCGAGACCGGCGGGGTTTTGAAAAATCATCACTGGTTTGCAGATCAGCTTGATCTGTATGAACCCGTTGATGAAGAGGACAAAATCATGCATCCAATCTCATTTGGTGAAAACAGCATCACGACTGAGCGGCTTATGCTGTCGGGAAAGAAGGACTTCTACAACACTGTAGGTTCACTGGGCGATGCACGGATCCATCGGGCGATGGAATCGCACCGTCTGGTGCGATCCCGTGGTTTTGTTGTCACCGATGAAGTTATCGATGAAGAGGTGAAAGGTCAGCGCCTGAAAGGCGGCTGGCGCAAGATCACCATGCGGCTGACGACCGAGGACGGCTCACCCGTGACAGCGGTTGTCTCCAAGCTCACCTGGATTGGCAAATAGTCTCGCTTCGACCATTTGTCGCCGGGATGCCAGATAGACCTGATCATTGCTCAGACCCTCTGGAACCGGATCTACCCAGGATACAGCGTCATCAAAGATCTCTTCGAACCCATAAATCCGAGAGAGCGCGCGGTGTTTGCGATTGATGATGGTGTAAAGCCAGTCAAACGCCCAGCGGTCATAGGCCACACATCTGGCAAAGTCGCAAAACAGCTTCAGCCGTGCGATATTGCCCTGCCATCCTTCCGCAACCTGCACGCCGCCGAAATAGACCAGACAGCCATCAAGCGTTGTATTCAGTTGATCTGAGACCTGATCCACCAGATGGGTGCGCTCTGGGTATTTGCTTTGGCAATGGTTGGTCCAGAACTCGCCGAAACTGCGGTCATGCAGGTGTTCAACCCGCGCGGAAATGCAGGTCACAAATTCACCTTCATGCTGCATGGCAAGCCAGAACCCCTCCCCGCGTTTGAGTTGATCGAGGTGCAATTCCGAAACCGGATGGGTTTCTGTTTTGCCAATATCGTTGAACATTTGACCAAGACATTGTTCGTCCTGGACCAGCCTAAGTTCAAATCCGCGTTGCGACAGCTTCTCTTTCAATTGCTCCGATTTGCGCTGAACAAGTGCGTTTTTCATCCTGTTTCCCTTTCAAGGAAGTTGCTTCGAACAGGTGAAAAATGTCGCCCGGATGGGCCTTGCTCTATGATTATGGCTTGGTGAGATGGGGCTCAGAGGGCGCGTTAGGCGCCTGGAGTATTCGTGTTGAATACGGTTTCTTTTTTGGTATTCGTGATGAATACTAATTGGGCGCGGCGTGGCTTTGTTATCGCTATCGTATAGTTGGGGCTAAGGTTGATTTAAACGTGCCGAGGCCCGGTTCAGTCTGGGCTTAACAGGTGGTTTTGCTGCTTTCAGGCACTGTCATCGTTTGCCCAGCTTGCGACGGGGCGTTTTGGTGCTGCGGCCATGGGCGGGCGCTTACGGCGCGTGGTTCAGAGGTTGTGAATGGTTGTCGCGACGTCACAAAACTCGATGCTTGGAAAGCAAAAGCGAGGTGATTAGGACGAGGTATGGAGTTACGTTTTCACACCCCGCTCAGCGCGGAAGAGCAGTTGGCCCACGGGATTTCAGAACCGCAGGCGATGGCAATGGCGGACCGAGTGCGCTTTGCCGAAGTGGACATGCTGCGGCATGTGAACAACAAAGCCTATCTTGAGTGGTTTGAAACCTCACGAGTGGTGCATTTCAATTACCTGTGCATGCCACACTTTAAGGATATGCCCGAGCCACGCACGGTGCTGCGCAATGCAAATGTGCATTACATTCAGGAAATGAAACTGAATGAGCCATATATTGCCACAACAACCATCAAACGGTTCCGGCGCACCTCATATGTGCAGGAACAGCAGATCTGGTCCGGCGGGGTGTTGCGCTGTCGTATGGAGGGGGTGATGGTGCTGCGCACGCCTGATGGCAGCGAAGGCTACCCGTTGCCGGAGAGCCTGAAAGAGTATTGGCGCGATGGCGAAGGTGCCGTGCCCGAGGTATGAACGCCCGTGAAAGGCGCGCTGTTAAGAGCGCGCCCGCACGTAGTTGATCAAAGCCGCGGTTGAACCGTCTTTTCCCTCAGGCGGTTGGTCACCTGAGACCATAGGTTCCAGCGATTTCGCCAGCTCTTTGCCCAGTTCCACACCCCATTGATCATATGAGTTGATCCCAAGGATCACCCCTTCAACAAACACCCGGTGTTCATAAAGCGCAACGATCTGCCCCAATACAAAGGGGGTCAGCTTGGTGTAAATCAATGTGGTTGAAGGGCGGTTGCCCGGGAACACCCGGTGGCGCGCCTGACGTTCAAGTTCGTCACCTTCAAACCCTTTGGCAACCATCAGCGCCCGTGCTTCTTCAAGGGAGCGCCCACGCATCAGCGCCTCAGACTGGGCCAGGCAATTGGCAACCAGCAGCTGGTGGTGATGGGCCAGATCGGGTTCATGCCCCTGTGCCGCCACCATAAATTCGCACGGCACCACACCGGTGCCCTGATGGATCAGCTGATAAAACGCGTGCTGGCCATTGGTGCCCGGCTCGCCCCAGACCACCGGGCCAGAAACGTATTCGAGGCTCGTGCCATCCATAGCAACGGATTTGCCGTTGGATTCCATCTCAAGCTGCTGAAAATATGCAGGAAGTCGTGCAAGCCGTTGATCATATGGCAAAACCGCACGGGTGGGATAGTCACACCCCTGGTGGTGCCAGATCCCCACCAGCGCCAGCATCAGCGCCATATTGTCTGTGCCTTCTGCTGTCAGGAAATGATCGTCCATCGCCTTACCACCCGCAAGGAAGCCATCAAAATCATCTGTACCAATGGCAAGCATCAAGCTAAAGCCGATCGGCCCCCACATGGAATAGCGCCCGCCAACCCAGTCTTCAAAGCCAAAGACATGCTGCGCCGGAATGCCAAAGGTGGCCGTGTGATCCATTGCGGTGGAGACGGCCATAAACTGCGCTGATGCATCGCCGCCGCCAGCTGTCATCCAGTCGCGCGCTGTGCGGGCGTTGGTCATGGTCTCAATTGTGGTGAAGGTTTTGGAGGCCACAACAACCAGCGTTGTTTTCGGGTCCAAGCCCTGCAGCACATCATGGATATGGGCACCATCCACGTTGGACACAAAATGGCATTTGGGGCCATCATGATAGGGCGCCAGCGCCAGTGCGGCCATCGCAGGGCCAAGATCCGAGCCACCAATGCCAATGTTCACCACATCGGTAAACGCGCCGCCTGCGCCGGTCAGCGCGCCGTTGCGCACGTCATTTGCGGTTTTGCGCATGCGATCAAGGGTTTCACGCAGTGGCGGGCGAATATCTGCACCATCCACAACAAGCGGTGCGCCGTCCGGGTCGCGCAGCGCTGTGTGTAGCACCGCGCGCCCTTCGGTGGTGTTGATCTTTTCGCCGGAAAACATCGCCTTGGCACGCCCTGCGACATCGCGATCAGTGGCAAGCTGCAGCAATGCCGCCAGAACCTCGGCATCGATCTGTGTTTTTGAATAGTCAAACAGCAGATCCCCAAGAGAGGTGCTGAAAGCGTCAGCCCGCGCCGAGCTGGTCTGAAAGAGATCCGCAATAGGACGATCAGCGCGCGCCGCATGAAGGACTTTTAGGTTTTCAAACATGGTTTTTCCAAACTCGTCACTTGGCCCAATGGACCTTTAGGTTGGGCAGTACTGCGGAAATGGGGGCTTTTTCAGGGGAAATCGTGGCGGCACGTTGCAGGGCGTCCCGTTTGCCCTCGCCAAAGATGGCCAGATGTTTTGCACCAGCCGCATTGATCAGCCGTGCAGACAGGCTGATGCGAGCCTCGGGCTGGCTGTCCGGGCGCATTACCACACAGGCGGGCGCATCAGCTGCAAGCCCCGCTTCCAGCCCCTCGGTTGCCGGAAACAGGGAGGCCGTGTGCATGTCTTCGCCCATGCCCAGCAATATCACCGAAGGGCCATTTTGCAGCCGTGCTGACAGATGTGCCGCGCCCTGCTCCGGCGTCAGCCCTTCTTGGTAAAATGGAATGAACCCGGCGTTTGCCGCGGGCCCTTGCAAAAGGTGGGCGCGGATCAGCTTGGCATTGGAACGCTCGTTGCCCGTTGGCACCCAGCGTTCATCACTGGCCATAACCTCAACGTTGGCCCAGTCCAGCTGTTCTTGCGACAATAGATCAAAGATCGGCGCAGGTGTGGTTCCCCCTGCGACCGCCAGGGTTGATCGCCCTGTTGTGTTCAGATCTTGTGTCAACGCGGCTGCCAATGCGGCGCTTACGCCCTCTGCCAAAGCGGTGCGGGTAGAATATTCAATGATCTCCAAAGCCTGACCTCCCATCGTCAGTTCTTTTCAGCGCTGGTTTAACCTGTTTAGATCTCAGGCTCAAACCGGGTTTCTGCATTTGCAGGAAAGAAATTTCAGCGCTGTGTAGCGGCAATTCTTAAAAAATGGTACCGCTAACGGATATTTTGTCAAAATTAGTTTGCAGGTCTGTTTTCTTGCGTATTTCTCAAATTGTGGCGCAAAAGCGCGTTGAATTTCATGCTTTGACGTTCACAACCTTGTTAAGGCCCGCGCAAATGCTTTCCTTCTCAAGGCCATAGTCATAGCTAATGGCGTAACCAAAACGCGCAGGAGCTGATCATATGAAAGACCTCTCCATACCTGAAGCGAATGTAGGCAAGTTCCAAGACAAGCTTGTAACAGCCAAGGGGGACACACGTGCCTCTGTTTCGCTGACCAATCCGGAGAGCCTGTGGTTCAACACAGGAACGCTGTGTAATATTCAGTGTCACAACTGCTATATTTTCAGCTCGCCCCAAAATGATGCGCTGGTCTATCTCACCCGTGATGAGGTTGCGCAGTATCTCGACCAGATCGAAGAGCGCAAATGGCCGGTAAAAGAAATTGGCTTCACCGGTGGTGAGCCGTTCATGAACCCGCAGATGGTCGATATGGCGCGTGCTTGTCTTGAGCGCGGCTATGAGGTGCTGATCCTGACCAATGCGATGCGCCCAATGATGCGCAAAAAGGTGCAGGATGGTATTCTTGAGCTTGGTCGCGCGTTCGGCGACAAGCTGAATTTCCGCATTTCGCTCGATCATCACAGCGCTGAATTGCACAACCAGGTGCGCGGAAAACGCAGCTTTGAGCTCTCGATTGAGGGCATGAAGTGGCTGCATGAAAACGGGTTCAAAATGGCCGTTGCGGGCCGTGCCCTTTGGGAAGAAAGCGACACTGAGGCGCGCGCTGGCTTTGCGGCGCTGTTTGCGGAGCATGGTTTCAATATCGACCCAAACAACCCGGCCGAAACCGTGCTGTTTCCCGAAATGGATGTGAATGTGGAAGTGCCGGAAATCACCACGGACTGCTGGGGTATTTTGAACAAATCCCCCGATGCGATCATGTGTTCATCATCGCGTATGGTGGTCAAACGCAAAGGCGCAGAAACCCCAACCGTGCTTGCCTGTACGCTTTTGCCCTATGAAAGCGAATTTGAACTTGGCCGCACGCTGGAAGAGGCCGAGCAAGACGTCTATCTGAACCACCCCCATTGCGCCAAATTCTGCGTACTTGGCGGGGCGAGCTGTTCGGGCTGATTTTAATGCAGGCGAAACTCACCCACGACATTGCGCCATTCACCGGCTGAAATTTCACGACGATGAGAAAACCGGACCGAATGCAGAGGTCCATCGATTTCACGCTGCCAGAATTCAATGAATTTGAACAGCCGCGGGTGGTCCGGTGCCAGATCGTAATCTTGCCAGATGAACACGTTCAAAACATGGGCGTGATCGGGCATGTGATAGGTGAACTCTGCTGTGGTTAAACCGTAACCTGCAAGCATGCGTTCGGTCTCGCTGAGCGCCATGGGCTCCTCCCTTTTAGTATGCGGCTTATGCGCCGGGGGAGCCATGCTATCACAAAAAGTAAATTTGTCGAAATTCGTCAGCTATTTACCCTATCTGATACGCAATGATCACTCGGCTGTGATCCTGTTGCTTGCGCATGATATGCTGCGTCTGTTAAGGTAAAGACACAAAATATAGACCCATAAGAAAGAGCGGGCACAGCACGTGAGCGATACGCCGGAAACTCCTGAAAACATGGACGAAAACCTGCCGGAGCGCCCGGCATACGACGGGCCCACCGTCTCCATCGAGTCTGAGATGAGCAATTCTTATCTCGACTATGCGATGTCGGTGATCGTCAGCCGCGCCATTCCCGACCTACGCGATGGTCTGAAACCGGTGCATCGGCGCATTTTGTACGCCATGCATGAAACCGGCAACAGCCACGACAAATCCTACCGCAAATCAGCGCGACCCGTTGGTGATGTGATGGGTAAATACCACCCGCATGGTGACAGCGCGATTTATGATGCGCTTGTGCGGATGGCGCAGGATTTCTCTATGTCGCTGCCGCTTCTGGATGGTCAGGGTAACTTTGGCTCGATGGATGGCGATAACCCGGCTGCGATGCGTTACACCGAAGTGCGTATGGATAAGCCAGCGGCGTTTATGCTTGCGGATATCGATAAAGAGACGGTCGATTTTCAGGACAACTACGACGGCAAAGACCAAGAGCCTACCGTGCTCCCTGCCCGCTTCCCCAATATGCTGGTCAATGGGGCCGGCGGTATTGCGGTGGGCATGGCCACAAATATTCCGCCACACAATCTGGGCGAAGTGGTGGATGCGACCCTTGCCCTTATTGATGAGCCGGATCTGACATCCGAACAGCTGATTGAATACGTTCCCGGTCCTGATTTCCCCACTGGTGGTGTGATGCTTGGCCGCTCTGGCGCGCGCAAGGCCTACCTTGAGGGACGCGGCAGCGTCATCATCCGTGCCAAAACCCGCGTTGAGGAAATCCGCAAGGACCGCTACGCCATTATCGTGGATGAGATCCCCTATCAGGTCAACAAAGCCTCGATGATCGAAAAGATCGCCGAACAGGTGCGCGAAAAACGCATCGAAGGCGTCGCGCATGTTCAGGATGAATCTGACCGCAACGGTGTGCGGGTTGTTGTTGAACTGAAACGCGACGCAACACCTGAGGTAGTTCTGAACCAGCTTTATCGCTTCTCGCCGATGCAGACCTCTTTTGGCTGCAACATGCTGGCGCTGAATGGTGGTCGCCCGGAGCAGCTGACACTGCGACGCTTCCTGACATCTTTCATCGACTTCCGCGAAGATGTGGTGGCGCGCCGCACCGCGCACATGCTGCGCAAAGCCCGCGAACGCAGTCATATTCTGTGTGGTCTGGCTGTGGCTGTGTCCAATGTGGATGAAATTGTTGCCACCATCCGCTCTTCTGCGGATGCGGCTGAGGCGCGCGCGAAACTTATGACGCGCTGCTGGCCTGCGGCGGATATCGCAGACTACATTCAGCTGATCGATGATCCGACCCACAAGATGAATGATGATGGCACCTATAACTTGTCGGAAACACAGGCCCGTGCCATTCTTGAACTGCGTCTGCAGCGTCTCACCCAGATTGGTGTCAAAGAAGTCACCGATGAGCTGGAAGAGCTGGCGCTGAAGATCAAGGAATACCTTGAAATCCTGTCGTCGCGCGAACGCATCATGGGCATTATCGCTGATGAATTGCGCGAAGTGAAAGAGGGCTTTGCTGTTCCCCGTCGCACCGAGATCGTTGACTGGTCCGGCGACATGGAAGACGAAGATCTGATTGAGCGTGAGGATATGGTCGTGACCGTCACCTCGGGCGGCTATATCAAACGCACCCCGCTGGCAGATTTCCGTGCACAAAAACGTGGCGGCAAAGGCATCAGCGGTATGCAGACCAAAGAAGAGGATGTGGTCACCACTCTCTTTGTGGCCAATACCCACACGCAGCTTCTGTTCTTCACCACCGATGGCATGGTCTACAAACTGAAGACCTGGCGCCTGCCCCAATCGAGCCGCACCGGCAAAGGCAAGGCGATCGTCAATATTCTGCCGATCCCGCCAGGTGTTTCGATCGCGGCCATCATGCCGGTGGATCGCGACGAAAAAGAATGGGCCGATCTGCAGATCATGTTTGCCACCTCGGCAGGTACTGTGCGTCGCAACCGTCTGTCTGACTTCACCAATGTGATGCGCAACGGCAAAATCGCGATGAAGTTCGAAGATGAACACGCCGGAACCAAGCTGATCAATGCGCGCATCTGCTCTGAGGACGATGATGTGATGCTGGTCACCAACACCGGCCGCGCCATCCGCTTCTTGTCGACGGATGTGCGGGTGTTCAATTCGCGTAACTCGGTTGGTGTACGTGGCATCAAACTGGGTGACGGCGATGAGGTTGTGTCGATGTCGGTCATCCGTCACTTCAACGCCAGCTCGGATGAGCGCACCGCCTATCTCAAGATGCGCCGCGCAATGGCGGGTCTAAGCGATGAATCTGAAGGCAGCGTCAGCGACGAAGAGGTGAACGTCAACGCCACCATCAGCCAGGAACGTTATGCGGAAATGTCCGCGGTGGAAAATCTGATCCTGACAATCACCGCTGGTGGTCAGGGTAAGCTTTCCTCAAGCCATGATTACCCTGTTCGTGGCCGTGGCGGCATGGGGGTCACTGCCATCGATAAGGGCATGCGCGGCGGCCAGCTTGTTGCCTCCTTCCCGGTTGATATGGGCGATCAGATTATGCTGGCTACGTCTAAGGGGCAATCGATCCGGGTGCCGGTGGATGGCATTTCCTTCCGCTCCCGTTCCGCAGGTGGCGTGCGGGTGTTTAACACCGGCGCTGGCGAAGAGGTGGTTTCGGTCGCCTGGATTGCAGAGCAGAACGAAGATGAGGATGGCGCCGAGGGTACCTCTTCTGAGGAATAAACCTCAGGTGTCAGAAATTGAAAAAGCCGCCCGGAAACTGGGCGGCTTTTTTGTGGATACGTGTCAACACTGAAGCGGAACAGCTGTGCGCCCTTCGCTTGGCAGCAATCGATTGTCAGCCACTGGAGCTGCTGTGATACGGCAGCCCGTCACGGATTGAACCGCCGGAATGACCTCTTTGTTGATGGAGAGCAGATCAGCGATGCTGACAGGGCCGACATAGGTCAGATAGGCAATAGTTGGGGTTTGCGCCGGGTCATATTGCACCCTCAGATGGGTGTTTCGAACAGGGACATGCAGGTTTTTTGCCGTTGCTGAGCGTTGCTCAACGGGCTGGCCAATTGGGGCGGTGCTGTTGCAGGCCGTCAGGGACAGAATAGCGAGGCATAAGAAAATTGATTTCATGATGTAGGTCCTGAAAATGCATCAATACGAGATCAACAAAACATCTCAAAGCGGCATTCTTAGGGCTAAATAATCCTCAAAATTGCAAAACAAGCCGTCGCAAGCCCTACAATAGAACATTAAACGACTTCTGTTTTTCGAAGGTTTTACGCGGCTGATCCTTTAAAAAGGATTTGGTACCCAAGGTCGGACTCGAACCGACACGCCCGTTAAGGCGGGGGATTTTGAATCCCCTGCGTCTACCATTCCGCCACTTGGGCCGCGTGTGGGATGTCTTAGCCAAGTCTTTGACAAAGGACAAGAGCAGATCGTGATCTTATTTGCGATTATTTCCAATGCTGTAGTGTCGATCTGTCTCACGTTCTATGCGCCGGTATTGCAGGTCTACTCCACCGTCGGCTGAATCGGGATCAAAACGCAATTGCTTGGTCGTTGTGCTGGCGTCATTGGTGGCGATTTGCTACCTGATGGCGCAATTGGTTGAGTTTTTACGCTTTGAGGGTCGCACAATGACAGCAACGGTATCTCAGGACGCGATGTCCCAGGACGTGGCGATTTCAGATCGCCTGCACCGCCTGAGTATGGATGCGGGTGATGGTGATGTGTCGCTGAACTGGATCCTTGCGCAGCTGCATGAACGTGCGTTTGGATTGTTTCTGCTGATCCTGGCACTGCCCTGCTGTATTCCGTTTCTTTATGGGATCCCACAGATCGTGGCGCTGCCTTTGATGTTTGTATCGGTGCAGATCCTGCTGGGGCGGCGGGTTCCGTGGTTGCCCGGAAAACTCGGAGAGCGCAGCGTTTCTGCGGACAGTCTGAAAAATCTGTCCAACCGTGCAGGCCCTTGGCTGCGCCGTATCGAAAGCCTGAGCCGCCCGCGGTTGAGCCTGCTGACAAATCCGCCGCTTGATCGCGTGCTGGGCGCGGCTCTGGTGCTGTTCAGCGCGTCGATCCTGGTGCCGCTGCCGGGAACAAACACAGTGCCGGGCTTTGCGGTGGTGATTGTGGCAATGGGCCTGCTGCAACGTGATGGAATTTTGGTGATTGTTGGGGCGGTTATCGGCTCCAGCTGGATCGCATCTTTGATTTTTGCAGGTGCCACATTGGCCAGCCTGATCAAAGGCTGGATCGGTCTTTGACTTCTGACATGGGGCCTGCAAAGTTCCCAAACTGACAAAACAATGAGGATAACGTGAGCAGGATTTTGATTACGATCGCAGCATGCGGTTCTGCGGCGCTGTTGCTGGCGGCGCTTGGCTTTCAGCATCTTGGGGGCCTTGCGCCCTGTAAGCTTTGTTTCTGGCAACGCTATCCACACGCGGCCGCCATTGTGATTGGTGTCATTGCGGTGTTTGTACCGGTGTCTGCATTGATGTGGCTTGGCTGGCTTGCGGTTGTTGCAGCGGGTGGAGTTGGCGTGTTCCATGTGGGCGTTGAACAGGGCTGGTGGGAAGGACCAACCACCTGCACCTCTGCTCCGGTAACAAACCTTTCACCTGAACAGCTGATGGAGCAAATCATGAGCGCACCTTTGGTACGCTGCGATGAAATTGCCTGGGAGCTGTTCGGCATCTCGATGGCGGGCTGGAATGTGATCTTGTCCTTTACGCTTGCGCTGCTGTGGTTTGCAGCCGCGCGCCACAATCGATAACCATCTGTTGGGCGCGCAATGCGCGCTCAGCTGTCTTTCTTGGTCGCCAACAGCAGGTTGGTCTCGCTGCTGACAATGCCTTCAAACAGCCGGATCTTTGCCAGCGCACCGTCGAAGTCTTCTAACGTTTCGGTCCCCAGCTCCACAATCAGATCCCAGCGTCCATTGGTGGTGTGGATCGCGCGCACCTCTGACAGGCCCTGCAGCTGGCGCACAATCCGATTGGTGCCGCGCCCCTCAATTCCGATGAGCATAAGCCCCCGCACCGGATCACGCAGAACATCCTCTTTTAGCACCACGGTAAACCCCAGGATATCGCCGCGGGATTGAAGCCGCTCAATCCGGCTGCGCACTGTGGTGCGCGACAGGTTCAGCTGTGCCGCCAGATCCGACAGGGAGGACCGCGCATCATGGCGCAGCGCTGAAATCAGACGTTCGTCCACTTTGTCCATAACTGTATCCGTTTTGATTCTTCGGCATCCGTTATGATCAATTTGATGACTTTTCTCCACCCTTTTTGTTTGAATACTTTTGATAAGTCAGAAAATGAGGTCGGATTATATGACACAGAATTGCATTTTGCTGGGAGCGCCACTGGACAGCGGTAAGCGGCGCGAAGGCTGTCTGATGGGTCCAGATGCCTATCGCACCGCGGGGCTTGCAGATGCGCTGCGCGATCTGGGTCATAATGTGGAAGATCGCGGCAATGTCTCACCCGGTGACTATGCGCCTGAGGATCCAAAAGAACATCTTTATGCGCTTAACCAGACTGTTGCCTGGACCAAGGCGCTGAACCGTGCAGCCCAGGATGCCATGACGGATGGTCTGCCGATTTTCCTTGGCGGCGATCACGCGCTGGCCATGGGCACAGTCACGGGTGTTGCCGCACATGCGGCCAAAATCAACCGTCCGCAATTTGTGCTCTGGCTTGATGCCCATAGTGATTTTCACAACCTTGCATCAACCGGCAGCGGCAATCTGCATGGCACCCCCGCTGGCTATTTCGCCGGGCGCGAGGGCTTTGCCCCCTTCCCGCCCGTGCCCCATCCGGTGCCGCGCGAAAATATCTGCATGATGGGTCTGCGCTCGGTTGATCCGGCGGAACGCGAAGCGATGCAGGGCACCGGTATTCGTCTGCATGACATGCGCGATATTGATGAAAACGGGGTGGTGAAACCACTGCAGTCTTTCCTTGAGCAGGTCTCGGCGGCGAACGGCATGTTGCATGTGTCGCTTGATGTGGATTTTCTTGACCCCTCCGTTGCCCCCGCGGTTGGCACCACGGTGCCCGGCGGCGCAACCGTGCGCGAGGCCCATCTTGTGTGTGAAATCCTCCATGACAGCGGTTTGATGACCTCGATGGATCTGGTCGAACTCAATCCTTTCCTTGATGAGCGCGGACGCACTGCGCATCTGATGGTGGATCTCTGTGCCTCTGCCTTTGGTCGCCAAGTCTTTGATCGTCCAACGCGGAGCTTCCTGTGACCTCACAACAAGCTCCTGGCGCATTGGTGATGGTGCGCCCGCATCATTTCTGTTCGAATCCCGAAACCATTGGCGACAACGCGTTTCAAAGCCACAGCGAGCTGGAACAAGACGCCGTCTCTGCCCGCGCCCGCGCGGAATTTGATCAGGCCGTGGCCCAGCTGCGCGCAGCCGGCGTCATCGTGCATGTGTTTGATGACACGTCAAAAGCCACCCCCGACAGCGTGTTTCCCAACAATTGGTTTTCGACCCATGCCGGTGGCCATATTGCGCTTTATCCCATGTTTACTGCCAACCGGCGCAAGGAGCGACGCTGGGATATCATTGAGCAGCTGAAACGCGACTATCGGGTGCAGGATGTGATCGACTATTCCGGGTTGGAACAGGACGGTCTCAGCCTCGAAGGCACCGGCGCCATGGTGCTCGATCACATTGGCCGCATTGCTTATGTGGCGCGCTCAAATCGCGCGGATCCGGTGCTTTTGGAGCGGTTTTGCACCCATTTCAATTTTGAACCGATGGCCTTTGACGCCCGTGATGATCAGGGCACCGAGGTCTACCATACCAATGTGATGATGGGCATTGGCACCCATTTCGCGCTGATCTGCCTGTCGATGATCACCGATGGTGCCCGCCGTGCTGAGGTTGCTGCCCGCCTTGCCGAAAGCGGCCGTGATGTAATTGATCTTAGCCTTGATCAGATCCGCGCCTTTGCGGGCAATGCGCTGGAGCTTTCGACCGCTGATGGGCTGCGACTGGCGCTGTCTATGACCGCTGCGGCCGCACTCACTGATGATCAGATCACCCGAATTGAACAAACAGCGCCACTTCTGCCGCTGTCTGTTCCCACACTTGAAACTGCCGGCGGATCGGTGCGTTGCATGATGGCGGGTATCCACCTTAGCCCACGCGCATCCCGCTAAGACCACAGGAGATTTCCATGACCCAACCTTCTGATAAAGCCCTTGTTCCTTTTGTCAGTGTCGACAATATGATGCAGCTGATCCACCACATCGGGGTGGAAGAGGTGCTCAAAGGACTTGCCGGCTATATTGAGGATGATTTCAAACGCTGGGAACAGTTTGATAAAACCCCGCGGGTGGCGAGCCACTCGGACGTGGGTGTGATTGAACTGATGCCAACCTCCGACGGTGAGGCCTATGGCTTTAAATATGTGAACGGCCACCCGAAAAACACCTCTGAAGGCCTGCAAACTGTCACAGCCTTTGGTCTGCTGGCAGATGTCTACACCGGCTATCCCGTGCTTTTGACCGAAATGACAATCCTCACCGCGCTGCGTACGGCGGCAACATCGGCGATGGTGGCGAAATATCTCGCCCCAAAAGACGCAACCACCATGGCAATGATCGGCAATGGCGCGCAGTCCGAATTCCAGACCCTGGCGATGAAGGCAATCTGTGGGCTGAAATCCGTGCGCCTTTATGACACGGATTCCAAAGCCACTGAAAAATGCGCCAAAAACCTTGCGGGCCTTGGCCTTGAGGTGGTGCCTTGCGCAACTCCCGAAGACGCAATCCAAGGCGCGCAGATCCTCACCACCTGCACTGCTGACAAACAAAACGCCACCATTCTGACCGACAATATGGTTGGCGTGGGCGTGCACATCAATGCAATCGGCGGCGACTGTCCTGGCAAAACCGAATTGGCTGCTGCGATCCTCAACCGGTCTGATGTGTTTGTGGAATACCCGCCGCAAACCCGCATCGAAGGTGAGATCCAGCAGATGGATCCTGATTTTGCGGTGACAGAGTTCTGGCAGGTGGTCACCGGCCAGAAAGAAGGGCGTCGCGATCCGCGCCAGATTACCCTGTTTGACAGTGTTGGCTTTGCAATCGAGGATTTTTCTGCCCTGCGCTACATTCGCGATCACATCAAAGGCACGGATTTCTTTGATGATCTGGATATGCTGGCAGATCCCGATGATCCACGCGATCTCTTTGGCATGTTGGGGCGCGCCAAAGCCTGAGTTGCTGCTTTGGAGCCGTCCTCGCAGGTCCAATAGGGCAGAAGGTTCAGGAGTAGAGCGCAAGGAAAATTGACGAGGCTCCGCGACGCGGATACGTCCATTTTCCTTGAGCGAGGCTCCGCTTCTGCCAGATTGCGACCAAGAGGAGGGATCCGAAGTTGCTGCTTAGGTGAGCTCCGAGCGCTACCCTTCCCGCTTGTAAACTAGCTATATCAGCGCTTTCTCACGCGTCGAGTTCGGTGTCCCAATAGAGGAAATCCATCCAGCTTTCATGCAGATGGTTTGGCGGGAACTTGCGGCCCACATCGCGCAGCTCTTCTGAATTTGGCCTGCGCGGGGGTTTCAGCAGCGACATTCCGGTGCGATGCAACGGTTTTGAGCCTTTTTTCAGATTGCAGCTGGAACAGGCCGCCACCACATTTTCCCAGCTGGTGACACCTCCGGCCGCACGCGGTACCACGTGATCAAAGGTCAGATCACCCTTGGCACCGCAGTACTGACAGCGAAATTCATCGCGCAAAAATAAATTAAAGCGCGTGAAAGCCACGCGCTTTTGCAGTTTTACATAGTCTTTCAGTACAACAACCGAAGGTATTCGGATCTGGGTGCTTGGACTGCGCACATACTCATCATATTCGGCAACAATATCAACACGATCAAGCCAGGCCGCCTTGATCGCATCCTGCCAGGGCCACAGTGACAGCGGGTAATAAGACAGCGGTCGATAATCCGCGTTCAGCACCAGCGCCGGATGATGTTTCAACGCGCCGGGTTTTCGTACAAAATCAGTCCTGAAGTCTCCGTCCATGGGTAACGTCTTCCTCGCCCTGCAGCCTCATATGGCACCAGAGCGGGGAACCCGCCCCAGCTACTAAAACTATATATCGTGGTTGAGATGTGGCAAGCCCCTTCTGCCCACAATATGTCGCAGGATATAAGCGCCTTTGGTGACGGTGCCATGACAGTTATCCACAGGATGTGATAGGGACGCAGCTCTTGCATGCGGTGGCAGCTGCGCCTAAAGCCATCGGTCATGGCCCGTCTTATCCGCTTTAACAAACCCTTTGATGTCTTGCCCCAGTTCACCGATGGCTCTGATAGCCCACGGCCGACCTTAAGCAATTATATCGACTGCCCTGGTGTGTATCCTGCTGGGCGGCTTGATCGTGACAGCGAAGGTTTGATGCTGCTGACAGACAATGGTCGACTGCAGGCCTGGGTGTCCGATCCTAAACATAAAATGCCCAAAACCTATTGGGTGCAGGTCGAAGGCATTCCCGATGATGCGGCGCTTGAGGCGCTGCGCAAAGGGGTGACGCTGAAAGATGGGCTGACCCGCCCCGCCAAGGCGCGACGGATGGATGTGCCCAAAAACCTTTGGGCGCGCAATCCACCTATTCGTGAACGAAAATCCGTGCCCGATTGCTGGCTTGAGCTTACCATCAGCGAAGGTAAAAACCGTCAGGTTCGGCGGATGACAGCAGCAGTGGGCCATCCCACATTGCGGCTCATTCGCTATAGTATCGGCAATTGGACGCTGGATGATCTGGGACAGGGCAAATGGCAGGATCTGGCGGTGCCCCATGTGCCGGGCCCGCCAAAACCTTCAGCCAAACCACCCCGGCGCAAACAGAACACCCGGGTGAAAAAGCCGCGCAGTTCCCCGCGCGGCTGATAACTTACAGGCTCAGCACATCGCGCATAAACGCAAGCGCGACACCCAGCCCATCAGGATCAATCCCATGGGCGGTGCCCTTCATCACATGGGCATAGACATCTTTGAACTCCGCGCCCTGCAGGGCTTCGGCGGCCTCAGGCATGGATTGGATCGGCACCACATCATCCTGGTCGCCATGCACCAGCAGCACTGGCATGCGTGATACGGTTTCATCTTGCAAAAGATCCGGGCGCAGCAAACGACCAGAGAAGCCAACAACACCCGCAACCGCATCTTCGCGGCGTGGCGCCACATGCAGGCTCATCATGGTGCCCTGGCTGAAACCAAACAGCACCACCTGTTCGGGCAGCACATCTTCATCCACCATCAGCGCGTCCAAAAACGCGTTGAGGTCTTCCACCGCAGCCATCATGCCGCGCTCGGCCTCTTCCTCGGATGATCCATCAATCCACGGGATCGGGAACCATTGATAGCCCATCGGCGCACCGTCGCAGTCTTCTGGCGCATCGGGTGCAACAAACAATGTGTCCGGCAGATGCTCGGCCAGCGGATCAGCCAAGCCCAGAAGATCCGCACCATTGGCGCCATAGCCGTGCAAAAACACCACAATAGAGCGGGTATCCCCCGACAAAGGTGCCTTGCGGCCTGCGTTTAATACTCGAGTCATCGGATCCCTTCCCTGTCCTTTGCCACATGGTAATAGGCCCAGAGCACGCGCGCTGCAACCGAGCGCCACGGCGACCAGTCTTTTGCCATCTCACGCAGGGCGCGCTCTTTGGGGCGCGCGTCCAGATCAAACAGCATTCGCGCCGCTTCCTGCAGCGCCAGATCACCGGGCGCAAACACATCGGCACGCCCCAGCGAAAACATCGCGTAGATCTCAGCCGTCCAGATGCCAATGCCCGACACCTCTGTGAGGGTGTTGATCACCTCATCGGTGGGAGCGTCGCGCAGGGCTTTATAGTTGATGCGCGCCTCAGCAAGCGCGCGGGCATAGCGGATTTTCTGCCGGCTGAGCCCGGCTGCGCGCAGCTCGTCGTCAGTGGCCCAGATGATTTTGCGCGGCCCCGTCAGGCGCGCGTCTTTCAACCGTGTCCAGATCGCACCCGCTGCGGCAACGCTGACCTGCTGGCTAACAATCGCGCTAAGAAGTTCAGCAAATCCATCAGGTTTGCGTCTAAGCGGCAGATCCCCCGTCAAACTAAGCGCATGAGCAAAGCGCGGATCGTGATCGGCCAGCCAGCGCGCGCCCTCAGCCACACAATCGGGGCCGTGTATGATGCGCCCAGTTGCCACAGTTTCAATCAGCTCAGCCACGCGGCCTGCCCCTTCACATTCCAAAATTACCGATTATCAATTGTACCAACGGGTGCGATTCACTTGTTAATCCACCACAGCAAGAGTAGGCAAACCCTATGACAATGACCATGCCCGCATCCGATGATCGCACCGCCAAACGAAATGTGGCGATACTGGTAATTGCCCAGGCCGTTCTGGGCGCGCAGATGCCGATGATTTTTACCATCGGGGGTCTGGCTGGCCAGTCGCTTGCCTCAAATGCCTGTTTTGCCACCTTGCCGATTTCGCTGATTGTGGCGGGATCCATGCTGTCGGCGACGCCGCTTTCGGCGATCATGCAACGTTGGGGCCGGCGCGCCGGGTTTTTCATCGGGGCGTTTGCGGGCGCGCTTGGTGCGGCTATTGGGGCCTATGGTCTCTATCTTGGCTCGTTCCCGATCTTCCTGCTCGGCAGCCTGCTGACCGGCGTTTACATGAGCGCGCAGGGATTTTACCGCTTTGCCGCAGCTGATACCGCGAGTGATGAATTTCGCGCCAAGGCGATTTCTTATGTGATGGCGGGTGGTCTTTTGTCGGCGGTGATTGGCAAAACGCTGGTGGTGGAAACCTCGGACGCCTTTGTTGTGCCGTTCATGGGCACCTATATGTCGATCATTTTGCTTAATATCATTGGCTCAATGGTGTTTTTCTTCCTGCGTATTCCCGCGCCTGAACCGCTTGCAGCAGATGCGCCCAAGGGCCGGTCCCGTATGGAGCTTTTGCGTGACCCGGTGATTTCTACTGCGGTGATCTGCGCGGTTGTGTCTTATGCGCTGATGAATTTGGTGATGACCTCAACGCCCTTGGCGGTTGTTGGCTGCGGCTTTGAACAAGATGACGCCGCAAGCGTTGTCATGGCGCATGTTCTGGCGATGTTTGTGCCCTCGTTCTTCACCGGTCAGCTGATCAACCGTTTTGGCGTCGAACGCATTGTGGCGCTGGGATTGGTGATCCTTGCAGCCGCTGGTGTTGTAGCGCTCAACGGGGTTCAGCTGGAGAACTTTTACCTAGCGCTGATCCTATTGGGTATTGGCTGGAACTTTGGCTTTATTGGTGCAACCACCATGTTGGCCGGAGCGCATGAGGGCCACGAAAAGGGCCGCATGCAGGGGCTGAATGATCTGCTGGTGTTTGGTGGCGTCACATTGGCGTCATTGTCATCGGGTGGATTGATGAACTGTTCTGGCGGCAGCCCGGTTGAAGGCTGGACCGCGGTGAACCTGGCGATGGTGCCGTTTCTGGTGCTTGCAGGTGGCGCGCTGATCCGTCTGGCGATGAAGCCGCGCGCGATTTAAGCGCCGCGCTTCACCATCGCCCGGTGGTGGAGCGCCACAAAAGACCAAAACGTTTGCTAAACTCGCTCAGCACCAGCTCACCCTCAGCAACACGTTGAGGTTCGCGGTAGACCTGCTCCAAGATCCCTTGCGCCTGCCAGGCGGCCATCAGTGCGGGCCGTGCATCTGTGCTGATCTTGTTGCGCTTTTTGCGTGCCTGCGACAACCGATCCAGACCCCGCGCTGCCAGCGCCTGCACCCCGTCCAACGTTCCATCCAAAAGCGGCACACGGCGGGCTTTTTCCAGCGCAGGAATAGCGCGCATCCAATTGGAAAGCCCATGCGCATAGCCAATGGCGCGCACCGTGTCCTCATCGGCTGCGCCTAGGCTGCGCGCAGACAGCCACATCACAGAGCCCGCCGTTTTGTCCATATAGTGGTCAAATCCGGCTTCATCGGCAAAAGGATCGCGGTAAATATCCCAACGCCGCGCCTCGGCCATTGCATCAACCTCGGCCGCCAGTTCCGCAGATAGAATGCGCGCCAGCGGCGTTGCCACATAGTGACGTTTCGGCGCACGACCCTGGGCAATATCGTCGCCAATATCGCGCCACCATTGCACCCGCATTTCAGCGATCATGCTTTCCTGACTGGCCCAGGGCGCGCGCGACAGCTCACCGTAAAACGCATAAATCACAAAAAGCTTCAGCCGCGCCTCAATCGGCGCAGCCATGGCAGCCTGAAACCGTTCCGGATCCACGCGTTCCACAAATTCCGCGCAGGCCCGGATATCGTCGTCAAACTGCAGTTCTGTCAAAGCTTACTCCACCCCGCTGGAACGCATAAGCTTCCAGCGGATCGCATCCACCAGCGCCTCAAAGGACGCATCGATTATATTGGCGCTGACCCCAACAGTAGACCAGCGATACCCGGCGCCATCTTCGCTGTCGATGATAACGCGGGTAACAGCCTCGGTGCCGCCCTGGGTGATACGCACCTTAAAGTCGACCAGACGCATATCATCAAGCTGCGCTGAATAGCGCCCCAGATCCTTGCGCAGCGCCTGCGCCAGCGCATTCACCGGGCCGCGATCACTGCCGCTTTCATCCAGGCTTTCACTGACGGAAAGGCGCTTTTCACCGTCCACCAGAACAACAACAACAGCCTCAGACAGGCTTAGTTGCTCTTTGGTTCGTTCCACGGTGACCTTGTAGCGCTGCACATCAAAAAACGAGGGGCTGGAATCCAGTTCTTCGCGGGCAAGCAGTTCAAACGACGCCTGGGCAGTGTCATAAGAATAGCCATCTGCCTCGCGGCGTTTCACCCGTTCGAGAATGCGCACAAGCGCCGGATCCCCTTTGGCCACCTCAAGCCCTGCATCCGACAGACGCTTGCGCAGATTGGACTGGCCCGCCTGATTTGACATCGGAATAATGCGCGCATTGCCCACCACGGCGGGATCAATGTGTTCATAGGTGCTGGGATCTTTTAGGATCGCGCTGGCATGCAGCCCCGCCTTATGGGCAAAGGCCGACGCCCCCACAAAGGCCGCCTGTTTATTTGGCACCCGGTTGAGGATCTCATCCAGCATCCGGCTGATCCGGGTAATATCAATCAACCCATCCGCGCTGACGCCGGTTTCAAACTGCGACTTATAGGGTTCTTTCAGCGCAAGCGTAGGAATAAGCGTGGTCAGATTGGCATTGCCGCAGCGTTCGCCCAACCCGTTCAGCGTGCCCTGAACCTGGCGCACACCCGCCTCAACCGCTGCCAGCGAACAGGCTACGGCCTGCTCTGTATCATTATGGGTGTGAATGCCCAGATGATCCCCCGGCAGACCAGCTTTGATCACCGCGCGCACCACCCGTGCAACTTCCGAGGGCTGACTGCCCCCATTGGTATCACACAGCACAATCCAACGCGCCCCAGCCTCAAGCGCCGCACGGCAACAGGCCAGCGCATAATCAGCGTTGTCGCGGTAGCCATCAAAGAAATGCTCGGCATCAAACAGCGCCTCGCGCCCTTCGGCCACAATATGGGCAATGGACGCGCGGATGTTTTCGAGGTTGTCCTCAAGGCTGATCCCAAGCGCTTCACGCACGTGGTAGTCGTGGCTTTTTCCCACCAGACAGACCGCACTTGTGCCCGCGTTCAAAACGGCCGCCAAAACATCATCATTGGCGGCCGAGCGCCCCGCGCGTTTGGTCATGCCAAAGGCAGCCATGGTGGCGCGGGTTTTGGGGGCTTCGTCAAAAAAAGCGCTGTCGGTGGGGTTGGCACCGGGCCATCCCCCTTCGATGTAGTCAATACCTAGGTGATCAAGTGCCTGGGCAATTTGCTTTTTTTCGGCAGTGGAAAACTGCACCCCTTGTGTTTGCTGCCCATCCCGAAGGGTGGTGTCGTACAAAAACAGTCGTTCTTTTTGTGTCATCCCACACCTTCAAGCTTAGCCGCGTCAAACGCTGGGCCTGGCACCAGTTCCACTCCGGATTTTGACATCCGCACCTCAAGACCCGCCGCAATATAGGCCGCTTTAAGGCGATCAACCTCGGAGAAGTCCTTGCTCTCCATTGCGGCTTTTCGAGCATCGTCGATTTTCCGAGCGAATAAGCTGAGATCCCCAGTCCAAGTCAGGAAAGACGCACCTTCTGGACGTGACAAAAATTCGATGTCGGTATCAGGGTTAAGCAACCCCAGTAGAGACATTGAGCCAACAAGAAGCGTGCCGGATCTTTCGTCCTTAGACGAGAGTAGTTCATGAAGCCTCGAAATGGCTTTAGGTGTGTTAAGATCATCCGCCACAGCATCGAGGACTACCTGATCGACAGGGTACACGCTTGGGTCTGAAAATTGCTGACGTGCCGCTACGCTCATTTTAGGCGAAATAATAGAAGCGATATGCCTATAAAATTTCTGGAGCGATTTCCTAGCGTCCTGGGCCTTCTTCTCGGTCCAATCCATCGGCTTGCGGTAATGGGTCTGCAAAAACACAAACCGGATCACTTCGCCGGGAATGCCCTGATCCAGCAGGTCTTTCACAGTGAAGAAATTGCCCAGTGATTTGGACATTTTCTTGCCTTCCACCTGCAACATTTCATTGTGCAGCCAATAGCGGGCAAACTCCCCATCGGGATTGGCGCAGCAGCTTTGGGCGATTTCATTTTCATGATGCGGGAACATCAGATCATTGCCGCCACCGTGAATATCAAAGCTTGGCCCCAGCAGATCACGGCTCATGGCCGAGCATTCAATATGCCACCCCGGACGCCCATAGCCCCAGGGGCTGTCCCAACCGGGCTGATCACCGGTGGAGGGTTTCCACAGCACAAAATCCATCGGGTTTTTCTTATAGGGGGCCACTTCCACGCGGGCACCTGCGATCATATCATCAACCGAGCGGCCCGACAGTTTGCCATAGCCCTCTTTCCAGCTGTCCACCGCAAACAGCGCATGACCTTCGGCAGCATAGGCATGGCCGCGCGCAATAAGATCCTCGATCATGTCGATCATCTCTTGGATATAGGCGGTGGCGCGTGGCATGTGGTTGGGCTCCAGCGCGCCAAGTGCACCCATATCGTCCAGAAACCACTGGGTTGTTTCTGCGGTAATGTCGCCAATGGCGCGGCCGCTTTCGGCTGCACGCGCATTGATTTTATCATCCACGTCGGTGAAATTGCGCGCATAGGTCACGTGATCTGCCCCGTAGGTCAGACGCAACAGGCGATAAAGAACGTCAAACACCACCACCGGGCGGGCATTGCCCAGATGGGCGCGATCATAGACTGTGGGGCCACAGACATACATCCGCACGTTTTCAGCATCGATTGGGGTAAACACCTCTTTGCTGCGCGATTTGGTATTGTGCAGTTTGATTGTCGTCATGACAGCTCCTTGGGCACGCACTCTATCAGCGTATGCGCAAAACAATAGATTTCGCGCAGCGCGGGCTTAGCAATTTGTCAGGAAAAAGAAAACGACAGATACCGCCCGGCTGTGCAATTCAGCAGGTAATGCAAATACAACAGATGCGGATATTTGTTTTCATGGTGTTCAGATACCACGCTGTTTTGGCCACGCCAAGCCAAATCATAGCTGAGCTTAACGTCAAACCAGTCTCAAAACCGAAATGCCGCAGTCACTGACCATACGTGTGAGCTGTCTTTGCTATTGTCCGCCTGAGATTGCTGCACTTCGCCAAGCAGCTGCACATTCGGGTTCAGCGGCAGCGCAAGTCCAACCCCCACTTCGCGTTCGCGCAGCAGCGCGCTTTGCTGCGCTTCGCCAGACAGGGTGACAAACCCCTGCACCGCGCCAAAATCATAGCCCGCACGCAGCTGCAATGCGCCACTGCTAAACGAGGGGCGATCATCCGAATGCGCCTGTGCAAGATGCGTGCCCATATCCTGCGCCTGTATCTGCAAAGGATCATCCGCGCCCTGCCCCGAGGCCAGATTTACACGCTGCAAATGGCCGCCACCGGGCCAGCCTGCACCAAGATAAAACCCATTGGTGGATTCTTCTGCCTGGGGTGTGCCAGCCAGCACGGCGCAGACACAGGCAAAACCACAGGCATCAACCCAACGCCGCTTTGCTAAATGTCCAATTCCCATCATGGCCAGACCCAGATCGCAGAGAGCACAAGCCAGGGCTTGCACGAGGTACAGTTCGTATGAATTCACGGGGTTGCAGCGGAGGATGGCGGGCCATCCAGATACCCTTGGATTAAGTTTTGCAGAAATTGCTTAACCCAAAGTTTCCAAAATGGAGTTGGAGTTTACGTTAGTTTTCCGGTCACGCATATGTGATGCCAAAAAAATAAAGACCTCCTCTTAAAACAAGAGGAGGTCAGTTTCGTCCCTCAGACTCAGCTTATTTATACCGCCCGTTGGTTCTTGCCTGTGGTCTGAACGACGCTGAGGGCGAGCGCACCCGCCCCAGGATTTGAATGTCGTGACCCCCGTTTTCAGCCCGGGGGCCATAGGCCGCAGCGCTTACGCGTCTGCCTTTAACTGCAGCCAGATGTTGAGCCGCAGGTGTTACATTTCATGCAGGTGCCGTTGCGCACCAAAGTGTAGTTGCCGCATTCGCCACAGGGATCACCCTCATAGCCCTGCATCCGTGCCTTAGTGCGCGCATCCATCCCGCTTGCGGCAGGTAGGCTGGTTTCAGGCACCAGCTTTTGCAACGCGGTCACGGGATCACTCAACTCGCTGATTTCGCTTGGGGTGTCACGTCCGCCGCGCAGCGCCACCAGATCCTGCGGCAGACGTTTGCGCAGATAACCTGTTGATGAAATCTGCTTCAGCACCTCAAGCGATTTGCTCGCTGCGCTTTCACTGATTTCCGACACGTTGGAAACGCCCTCTTCCTTTTCGCCGCGCCCCAGATCATCAAAGCTCGCGCCTTCTGGCTTTACGTGCGCCAGATCGGTGCGATCCAGATAAGAGACCGCAAGTTCGCGGAAGATATAATCAAGGATCGAGGTTGCGTTTTTGATTGAATCATTGCCCTGCACCATGCCCGCGGGCTCAAACTTGGTGAAGGTAAACGCATCGACAAATTCTTCCAGCGGCACACCATATTGCAGACCAACCGACACGGCGATGGCGAAGTTGTTCATCATCGCCCTAAAGCCCGCGCCTTCCTTGTGCATGTCGATAAAGATCTCACCGAGAGAACCGTCTGAGTATTCCCCGGTGCGCAGATAGACCTTATGCCCACCCACAACCGCCTTTTGGGTGTAGCCTTTGCGCCGCTCTGGCATCTTGGTGCGATGGGATTTCATCACCTCTTTGATGACAACTTTTTCGACGATCTTTTCGGCCAGCACCACCGCTTTTTCCTGCGGCTTGCCGGTTTCCAGCACTTCGGCCGCTTCATCATCATCTTCGACCAGTGCCGCGGCCAGCGGCTGGCTGAGTTTTGATCCATCACGATAAAGCGCATTGGCCTTCACCCCCAAAGACCAGCTCAGCTCATAGGCGCTCTGGCAGTCTTCGATAGTGGCGGTATTGGCCATATTGATGGTCTTGGAAATCGCGCCGGAAATGAACGACTGCGCTGCCGCCATCATGCGGATATGGCTTTCAACGCTCAGATAACGCTCACCTTTTTTGCCACATGGATTGGCGCAATCAAAGATGGCGTAATGTTCGGGGCGCAGATGCGGCGCGCCTTCCAATGTCATGGTGCCGCAGACGTGGTCATTGGCGGCGTCAATGTCGCTTTTGTTGAAACCAAGGTGTTTTAGCAGATCAAAGGTTGGATCGCTCAGCTTGGGGGTTGGGATGCCCAGAACCCCGGTGCAGAAATCTTCGCCCAGCGTCCACTGGTTAAAGACAAAGCGCACGTCAAAGGCGCTTTCAAGGGCTGCATCAATTTTTGCAAGCTCTTCGGGTCCAAACCCATGGCCCGTCAGGGATGTGTGGTTGATCGACGGCGCATTGCCAATAGTGCCATGGCCCACCGCATAAGACACGATCTCTTCGATTTGCGAAGATGTGTAGCCCAGCCCATCAAGCGCGGCGGGAACCGAACGGTTGATGATCTTGAAATAGCCGCCGCCCGCAAGTTTTTTGAACTTCACCAGGGCAAAATCAGGCTCAATGCCCGTGGTGTCGCAATCCATCACCAGGCCAATGGTGCCGGTGGGCGCAATCACTGTGGTCTGCGCGTTGCGATAGCCGTGGCGTTCACCAAGTTCCAGCGCCTCATCCCAGGCGCTCATGGCAAATTCCACCAGCCGCGCATCCGGGCAGTTTTCCAGATCGAGCGGCACGGGTTTGACCGACAGCCCTTCATAGCCGCTGGCCATGCCCCGCGCTGCATTGCGGTGGTTGCGGATCACCTTGAGCATATGTTTCGCGTTGCGCTCATATCCTGCGAAGGCGCCCAGCTCACCGGCGATTTCCGCGGATGTGGCGTAGGAAACGCCCGTCATCAGCGCGGTCAGCGTACCACAAAGGGAGCGACCCTCGTCTGAATCATAGCCGTAACCCATATTCATCAACAGGCCGCCGATATTGGCATAGCCCAGACCCAGGGTGCGGAAATCATAAGACCGCTGCGCAATCTCTTTTGATGGGAACTGCGCCATGGTCACCGAGATTTCCAGCGTCAGCGTCCACAGGCGGCAGGCATGCATGAAATCTTCTGCCTGAAACTTACCGCCCTTAAGAAAGGTCAGCAGGTTCATCGAGGCCAGATTACAGGCGGTGTCATCCAGGAACATATATTCCGAACACGGGTTTGAACCGCGGATTTCACCATCTTCCGGGCAGGTGTGCCACTCATTCACGGTGTCATGGAACTGAATGCCGGGATCGGCGCAGGCCCAAGCCGCATGACCCACCTTTTCCCACAGGTCGCGCGCCTTGACGGTTTTGGCAACTGTGCCATCCACACGGTTGATCAGCTCCCAGTCCGCGTCTTTTTCAACTGCGGTCAAAAATGCATTGGTGACGCGGATTGAGTTGTTGGAGTTTTGCCCCGAAACCGAACTATAGGCTTCGCTGTCCCAATCGGTGTCATAGGTCGGGAACTCAATGCTGGTGTAGCCTTGTTTGGCGTAATCCAGCACGCGTTTGACGTAGGTCTCTGGGATTGCAACCTTTTTGGCCTCACGCACGGCCTTTTTCAGCCCGTCGTTTTTGGCCGGATCAGTGGCATCTGCCTCCGCCCCGTCCCAGTTGCGGATCGCCTGGAAAATGCCGTTGAGCATTTTCTCATGCATCTTTGAGCCCGCAACAATAGAGGCAACTTTCTGCTCCTCCAGCACCTTCCACTGGATGAAGTCTTCAATATCCGGGTGATCGGCATCCACGATCACCATCTTTGCTGCCCGACGGGTTGTGCCGCCTGATTTGATCGCGCCAGCCGCGCGGTCACCGATTTTCAAGAACCCCATGAGGCCCGAAGATTTGCCGCCGCCCGAAAGGCTTTCGCCCTCGCCGCGCAGATGGCTGAAATTGGTGCCGGTGCCAGAGCCATATTTGAACAGGCGCGCCTCGCGCACCCATAGATCCATAATACCGCCCTCATTCACCAGATCATCCGTCACTGACTGGATGAAACAGGCGTGGGGTTGCGGGTGTTCATAGGCGCTGTTGGATTTGACCAGCTTGCCCGTTTTGAAATCCACATAATGATGGCCCTGCGCAGGCCCATCAATGCCATAAGCCCAATTCAGACCGGTGTTGAACCACTGCGGTGAATTGGGGGCGGCGCGCTGGGTCGCCAGCATATGGCGCATTTCGTCGTAATAGGCGCGCGCATCGGTGTCCGAGCTGAAATAGCCACCCTTCCAGCCCCAATAGGCCCAGGCGCCAGCCAGACGATCAAATACCTGTTTCGATGAGGTCTCGCCGCCCATTTCGTCGCTGGCCGGTACTGAGCGCCACAGAAATTCGGGCACGTCCTTTTCGCGGACTTTCTTGGTTTCAACCGGGACACCTGCTTTGCGAAAGTACTTCTGCGCGATCACATCGCTTGCGACCTGCGACCAGCTTGCAGGCACTTCAATGTCATCAAGGCGGAACACGATCGTCCCATCGGGATTTCGAATTTCGGAAGCTGTTGTTGTGAAATCCAAACCAGCGTAGGCGTCTTGTCCTTCGGTGGTAAACTTCCGCTCGATCTTCATGTGCTCTGCCTCTGTCCTGCAGTTTTATCCATAAACAACCCGGCTGGATACGACGTGACAAAACCACCTTCGTGATGCGAAGGCGCACCCCGTTCCCAGGCAAGGGAAAAACATCAATGTTTTGAGCGGTCTAGTGAGTACCATTTAGTGATCTACTACATCTGGTAGCGCCACATCCAGTACACACAATTTGACGTATTTGAACACAATTGGTCAACGCCAAATTTACCACGATCTGCCCCTCTTTGCTCTTGACGGCTTCTTTGCTGATTGCGGCTGTTAATCTCTTGATTCACAGGATGCGCCGGCAGCACAGATGGGCGTTTGTCGTGAAAAATTCACTTGGAAATTTTCTGCTCTATAAAACAGGGCATTATCGTTTTCGAGTGGTTTCTTGTCGCAAATGCATCGTCAATTACTATGCGCGTGATCGCGCAGATGCAGCATTTTTACCCGTGAATCTTTACCAATGTTAACGCCTGTATTTTCTGTGATCTTACGATGACATTGCGCAATCAACGGGCGTTTTCACTCAAGCGACTGCACGCGGGAGTAACGGGTGCGTAAAAAATCGACAGGAAGATGATGGAGGGTTTTTGAAGAACCTCACAATATATTGTGTTCTGCCTTACGGCGAGAAACACAATATATCAGAGATATGGTCGGGGCGGCGAGATTCGAACTCACGACCCCCTGTACCCAAAACAGGTGCGCTACCAGACTGCGCCACGCCCCGGACCGTGCGCTGTTCCTATAGTTACCTTTCTGATTTGAAAACCCCTAACATGGCCAAATTGGAGAATTTTTTGAAAAAACTTTGTGCCGGACCTGATCACCCACAGAAATACCGTATCTTGAGGCCAATCCCGCGTTGATTTCCAAGACTGCAAATACAGTATCGCCGCCCGGAATCGCGGTGAGGTCACCGGGAATCGCATTCTTATGTATATGAGAGATCTGCCCATCCGCTTCGATGAACACCATATCCAGCGGTAGCAGTGTGTTTTTCATCCAGAAGGCAACCCGCTGCGGGTGCTCATAGACAAAGAGCATTCCAGACCCGCGCGCCATGGTTTCGCGAAACATCAACCCGCGCGAACGCTCTTCTGCTGTGTCGGCCAGTTCAATCTGAAAAGAAAGCTGGCCCCAATCACCGCGCAGATCCACGCGGTCGTCTTTACATTGCGCCCAAGCGGCGCTTCCGAGGCCAGACAGCACAACAGCAATCCCCATCGCTTGCTGCCATCTGGCCAGGGTGTTGTTAGATCGCGGCTTCCCAGGCGAGAACTTCAACCGCCATGCGGCCGCGCTTACCTTCGATGACGCGCATCGCGAGCGCTTCGCCCGGTTGCAGGTCGGCAAGACCCGATTGACGCAGAACTTCCACATGCAGGAAGACATCTTCTGTGCGTCCAAAAATATTGGCAAACCCAAAGCCTTTTCCCTTATCAAACCATTTGACCCTTGCGGCCTCCAACGGTTGGGCGCTGACCTCGCTCATGTCAAGATCGGCAAAATCGCTGAGCACCGGGACATCCTCACGCTTGGGAGGTTCGATTTCCAGCACCTCCACTGCCTGCACGCCGCGGTTCGTGTGATGCGCCACCAGCTGCACCACAGCCCCATCGGCGATTGAGCTTTGCCCGAAGTTGCGCAACACATTTATATGTAAAAGAATGTCAGGCCCGCCTTCATCGGATACAATGAAGCCATATCCTTTGGTGGGGTCGAACCATTTCACGACCCCCTGCACGGTCTGCATACTGCTTAGGTTAACGTCTTCTGCCACTGGAATTCCTACTGAATATTCTATGAGTGATTTAAGCGATTTTCTGATGCTTCATCTGGTCGAGTATTTGCAAGTACAAATTTCTCGCAAATGTCGCAAAATGGAAAAACCACCCAAACATCAAGGTGACAATCGCGTGATATCCCAGGGCTGCTCAAGCGTTGATCGGCGCCAGACAAAACGATCGTGTAGGCGGAACTCTCCATCGGCCCAGAATTCGATTTCCAGCGGAGAGATTCGAAAACCGCCCCAAAATGGTGGGCGTTTCGGCATCGGGCCTTTGGTGGCGGTCACCTTGGCCACCTCTGCCATCAGCGCACCCCGGCTGGAAAGGGGTTGTGATTGCTGCGATGCCCAGGCGCCCAGCCTGCTTTTGAGCGAGCGGGAATTATAATAAGCATCCGCTTGCGGCCCTTCTTCACGTTCGACCAGACCGCGCACACGAATTTGGCGACGTAGGGATTTCCAATGCATGACAAAGGCCGCTTTGCCGCTGGCGTCGAGCTCCTGCGCCTTGGCGCTGCCGTAATTGGTGTAAAACACAAAACCCGCGTCTTCGATTTCTTTCAACAACACCATGCGCACATTGGGCAGCCCGTCGCTGTCAACTGTTGATAGGGCGATGGCATCCGGGTCGTTGATCTCGCTTGATTTGGCCTCTTCAAGCCAGCGGCGCGCAATCTGGATTGGGTCATCGCCTGCAAATAGTTCACTGCGGTCAGACATATGTACCTCTTATCTGGGCTTTACGGTGGTTACACCCAACCTAAGCGCCCAAAGATGCGGGTCAAGAGGCGCTCTTGTGTTCTCTCCCCTTGAAGCAGGCGCAATGTCATAATAAACACCAAGCAATCACGTGATCACAGGCGGAGAACCTGCATGTCTAGTCAACTCATGACTGGCAAACGCGGCCTAATTATGGGCCTTGCCAATGACAAATCAATTGCTTGGGGCATCGCCAAGGCCTGCGCCGACGCGGGCGCAGAGCTGGCATTTTCCTACCAGGGCGACGCCCTGAAAAAACGAGTCGGCCCACTGGCGGCACAACTCGGTAGTGAAATTGTGTTGCCCTGTGATGTCTCGGATGAGGCATCAATCGATGCGCTTTTTGCATCCCTGGAAGAGAAATGGGGTAAGTTGGACTTTATTGTCCACGCCATTGGTTTTTCTGACAAAAACGAGCTGCGTGGTCGCTATGTCGACACCAGCCGTGACAATTTCACCATGACAATGGACATTTCCGTCTATTCTTTCACTGCCGTGATGAAACGTGCAGAAAAGATGATGAACGAAGGTGGCAGCGCGCTGACCCTCACCTACTACGGTGCAGAGCAGGTTATGCCCCATTACAACGTCATGGGTGTGGCCAAGGCTGCACTGGAAGCCTCGGTAAAATACCTTGCCGAAGACCTCGGCAAAGATGGCATTCGCGTCAATGCTATCTCGGCTGGTCCGATCAAAACGCTTGCTGCGTCGGGCATTGGTGATTTCCGCTACATCATGAAGTGGAACGAACATAACTCGCCGTTGCGCCGTAACGTCACGATCGATGACGTGGGTAAATCCGCGCTTTATCTGTTGTCTGACCTTGGCTCGGGCGTCACCGGCGAAAACCTGCACGTGGATGCGGGCTATCACGTCGTTGGCATGAAGGCGGTTGATGCGCCGGATATGACCAAGGGCTAACCCTTTGAAAACACGGCCGTGGGCGACATCGCCCGCGGCCTGTCGGAACCAGCCGCGCACAGATAGGAGCAACGCTATGAACGATCGTTTGCCGCACGAAAAAGGCTTTCACATCAGCTGGGATCAAATCCACCGCGACAGTCGCGCTTTGGCGTGGCGTCTGGATGGGCAAGGCCCCGATAATGGCGCATGGCGCGCTGTGGTTGCTATCACCCGCGGTGGTATGGCACCTGCGATGATTGTCAGCCGTGAGCTCGACATCCGCACCGTGGATACCATCAGCGTCAAATCCTACCACCATCAGGATCAGGGAAGCGCACAGGTGCTAAAAGCGCCGGATGCGGAGCTGATGAAAGATGGCGAAGGCATCCTGATCATCGATGATTTGGTGGACAGCGGAAAGACGCTTGAACTGGTGCGCGATATGTACCCCAAGGCGCATTTCGCCACCGTCTACGCCAAACCCAAAGGCCGCCCGCAGGTTGATACGTTTATCACCGAGGTCAGCCAGGACACTTGGATCTTTTTCCCCTGGGATATGGCGCTGCAATATGTTGAGCCTTATCGCGGCAAGGATTGATCTCTGCCCGAAATCTGATTTTTTTCAAAGCGCTCCGGTCGGTCCGGGGCGCTTTTTTGTTGCGCCAGAGGCTGTTTCGCCCGTTAATTCAGCGAAATACTTTACCCAGGAGCACCCATGTCCCGCACGCAGCAGACTTTTATTTCACCGATTGTGCTCTCACGCCGCTGGCTGGCGGAAATCCCCTGCCCGTCTGACTATCCTTTGCTGAACCTGTCACAGGCCGCCCCGGCAGATCCGCCGCCAGAAGCGCTGCGTCAGGCAATTGCCGTGACTGCGTTACACGACACCAGCGCCCATCTTTATGGGGCTGTTCTGGGCCGTACTGAGCTGCGTCAGGCGCTGGCTGAAAACGTGTCGCGCCATTATCAAGCGGATGTGCGGCCTGCACAGGTGGCCATCACTGCGGGCTGCAATCAGGCGTTCACTGCGACCATCGCCAGCCTGTGCAGCGAGGGTGATGAGGTGATCCTGCCGACGCCTTGGTATTTCAACCATAAAATGGCGCTGGATCTCGCGGGGGTGCGCGCGGTGCCGCTTGCGGTTGGCTCTGATATGTTGCCTGAAATTGCATCAGCCGAGGCGCTGATCACAGAACGCACACGCGCAATTGTACTGGTTACCCCCAACAATCCCTGTGGTGTGGAATACCCGGATGGGCTGCTTTCGGCGTTTTATGAGTTGGCGAAAAAGCATCGGATCAGCCTTATCGTGGATGAGACCTATCGCGATTTTGATAGCCGTTCAGAGGTTGCACACCACCTGTTTCAACAGCCTGACTGGGGTGAAACACTGGTGCATTTATATTCGTTTTCCAAGGCCTACCGGCTGACCGGACACCGGGTTGGTGCGATTCTGACCCATGAGTCAAAAATGTTCGAAATTGAAAAGTTTCTCGACACGCATACCATCTGCCCAAACCAGATCGGACAGATCGCAGCCCATTGGGGGATTGGCCATCTCGGCGACTGGTTGCAGGGGGAACGGCAGACCATTCTCAAACGTCGTGCCAAAATCGTGAGCGGCTTTGAACGGCTTGTGGCACAGGGTTGGCAGCTTTTGGGCTGTGGGGCGTATTTTGCCTATGTCTCCCACCCGTTTGCAGCCTCCTCTGATGAAATCGCCAAACAGATGCTGGCAGAACGCGGCATCCTGATGCTGCCGGGCACCATGTTCACCCCCGAAGGTGACATAGAAGGCGCGCGCCAGTTCCGCATTGCCTTTGCCAATATTGATGAAGCTGGGATCGACACACTGTTTGACCGGCTCGCAAATTGGTCGCCAGATCAATAAGCACCGCATTTGTCATCATATATAGCACTGGGCGGGCTGCGCTCCCTTGCCCCTCTGGGTTGGGCAGCGTATTCAGGTGCCCAAACCACTGGCGCTAAACCATAGGCGGCAGTGAAATGAGATTTTGGCCATCAGGGCGGCAGGCATGAAACAGCTTTCTAAAACCTTTGTTTGGATCCTCATGGGGATGCTTATTGTCGGCTTGGCCGGCTTTGGTGCGGTGAACTTCACCAGCTCCGCCACTGCGGTGGCGATTGTGGGCGATGAAGAAGTCAGCATCAACGACTACGCCCGTGAACTGCAGCGCGAACAGCGCGCACTTCAGGCGCAGACCGGTCAGGCAATGACCATTTCGCAGCTGGTTGAACTGGGCATGGATCGCGCGGTGCTGTCGCAGCTCGTCTCCATTGCGGCGATCGACAATGAAGTCAGCCGCATTGGTATCTCAACCGGGGATCATAACCTGCAGCGTGAGATCTCCCAGATTGACGCGTTCCAGGGTATCAACGGCCAGTTTGATCGCGAAGCCTATGCCTTTGCCCTGCAAAACGCGGGCCTCAGTGAGCGCGAGTTTGAAGAAGACATCCGCAAGGAAACCGCCCGCACCATTCTGCAGGGCTCAGTCCTGTCAGGGGTCAAAATGCCCGCACTGCTGAAAGACACGCTGCTGGATTATGTCGGTGCGCGTCGCAGCTTCTCTTATGTGCTGCTGGATGAAAATGATGCGGTGTTGACGGCTGAGCTGCCGGAAACCGCAGAATTGCGAGTGTTTTACGATGAAAACATTGCTGATTTCACCCTGCCGGAAACCAAAGTCATCACCTATGTGCACCTGACGCCCGAGATGATGCTCGAAGAGGTCCAGGTGGATGACGCCGCGATCCAAGCCCTGTTTGATCAGCGCAGCGCGGAGTATCAACAGCCCGAGCGTCGTCTGGTGGAACGTCTGGTGTTTGGTGATCAGGCCAGCGCGGATCACGCCAAAGCCCAGCTTGATCTGGGCGGCACCCTGTTTGAAACCCTGGTGGCCGATCGTGGTTTGACGCTGCAGGATGTGGATCTGGGCGATGTGACCCGTGATGCGCTGGGTGATGCGGGTGATGCAATCTTTGCCGCGGATGTAGATGCGGTTGTTGGCCCGCTGCCCTCTGATCTGGGCCCGGCGCTGTATCGGGTGAACGGCAAACTGGCCGCGCGCAACACCACCTTGGATGAGGTCCGCGATGTGCTCCAGCGTGAAGTTGCATCAGATCGCGCCCGTCGTCTGGTAGAAGCGCGCGCAGAAGATCTCGAAGACCTGCTGGCCGGCGGCACCACGCTGGAAGAGCTGGCAGACAGCGACGGCCTTGCGCTGGCAACCCTGAACTGGACCACCGTGAGCAGCGATGACATCGCCGCCTACGAAGGCTTCCGCGCCCGCGCCGCAGCCGTGACCGTGGATGATTTCCCGACTATCGATTTCCTCGATGATGGCAGCATCTACGCTGTCCGCCTTGACGAAATCCTGCCGCCCCGCCCGGCCCAATTCGACACCATCGAAAATGATGTGCTCGCCGCATGGCAGGCGCAGCGCACCCGGACCGCGCTTGCCGCACAAGCCAATGCGCTGATGCAGGCAGCAAACGCTGCGGATGGTTTTGCCGAAGATGCAGAGGTTGTCACTGAGACCGGCCTCACCCGCACCGCCTATCTGGATCAGACCCCGGCAACCTTGGTGAATGACGTGTTTGACATGAACGTGGGTGAATACCGCGTGATTGCGGGCACCGAAAACACCGCTGTTGTGCGCCTGGATGCGCTGCTGGAGCCTTCGCAAAACGATGAGCTTGAGCTGTTGTCCTCCGCAATTGAGGCCCAGCTGGATCAGGCTCTGGCCTCGGCCCTGTTTGATGCGCTGGCCACTGATCTGCGCATCAAGGCTGAGCCCCGCGTGAACGAGCAGGCCCTGTCTGCGGTTCAGGCCAACTTCCACTAAAAGGCAGCTTTCTCATGGCTCTGACCCCAGAATACAGCGATTTCGCCACAGCCTATGATGCAGGCCACAATCAAGTGGTCTACACACGGCTGGCGGCGGATCTCGACACGCCCGTGTCTTTGATGCTGAAACTCACAGGCGCGCAGAAAGATGCGTTTATGCTGGAATCTGTCACCGGCGGCGAAGTGCGCGGGCGCTACTCCATTATTGGTATGAAGCCGGATCTGGTCTGGCGTTCGCGTGGTGAAAACTCTGAGCTCAACCGCGCGGCGCGCTTTGACGATCAGGCGTTTGAAGCGCAATCCGGCAACCCGCTCGACAATCTGCGCGCGCTTTTGGCCGAGAGCAAAATCGACCTGCCCGATGATCTGCCGCAGGCTGCCGCGGGTCTGTTTGGATATTTGGGCTATGACATGGTGCGCCATGTGGAAGTGCTGCCAAATGTGAACCCAGACCCGCTTGGCCTGCCCGATGCGGTGATGATGCGCCCCTCGGTGATTGCCGTGCTTGATGGCGTAAAAGGCGAAGTCACCGTGGTGTCGCCTGTGTGGAACAATGGTGACCAGACCGCCCGCGCAGCCTATGCGCAGGCCTCTGAGCGGGTGATGGATGCGGTGCGTGATCTTGAACGCGCCATGCCCGAAGCCACCCGCGATCTGGGTGACAGCCGCGATGTGGGTGAACCGGTGTCGAACTTTACCAAGTCCGGCTATATGGAAGCGGTGGAAAAGGCCAAGGATTACATCCGCGCCGGTGACATCTTTCAGGTGGTGCCCGCACAGCGCTGGACCCATGATTTCCCGCTGCCGCCATTTGCGCTTTATCGCTCGCTGCGCCGCACCAACCCCTCGCCGTTTATGTTCTATTTCAACTTCGGCGGCTTTCAGGTGGTGGGCGCGTCGCCTGAAATCCTGGTGCGGGTCTTTGGCAATGAGGTCACCATCCGACCCATCGCAGGCACCCGCCCGCGTGGCGCAACCCCTGAAGAAGACAAAGCCAATGAGCTCGATCTGCTTGCCGATAAAAAAGAGCTGGCCGAGCATTTGATGCTTTTGGATCTCGGGCGCAATGACGTGGGTCGTGTGGCCAAAATCGGCACGGTGAAACCCACCGAGGAATTCATCATCGAGCGCTACAGCCATGTGATGCATATCGTGTCAAACGTCGTTGGTGAACTGCATGACGACAAAGATGCGCTGGATGCGTTTTTTGCGGGAATGCCTGCAGGCACCGTATCCGGTGCGCCCAAGGTGCGCGCGATGGAAATCATCGACGAGCTTGAGCCGGAAAAACGTGGCGTTTACGGCGGCGGTGTTGGTTATTTCTCGGCTGGGGGGGACATGGATATGTGTATCGCCCTGCGTACTGCCATCGTCAAAGATGAAAAGCTTTATATTCAGGCGGGCGGCGGTGTTGTTTATGACAGCAACCCCGAGGCGGAATATATGGAAACCGTTCATAAATCCAACGCCATCCGGCGCGCGGCCGCAGATGCGTCGCGCTTCATTCGCGGCGGCAACAGCTGAGGCAAGCTCAGAAGCCTTCGGCGGGAGTATTTTAAAAAAGGTGAAGGGGCGTGGCGTTTGCCGCGCCCTTTTTCTTTGCCTCACACAGCACTGTGATCAAGCCAGCGTGAAAAACTTGCCGCAGCTTTACCGCTTGTTAGGGGCGGCAAGGAAATAACTGGATCGACAGAATTTTCGTCAAATGAGGAAATTTAAAACTTGTTAGAACAACAGTCGATCCTTGCCCCTCATCTCCTGATGGAGTTTCAGGATGTTCAAACCGCAGATGAGGTAGCTGAGCTGGTCACAGCGGCAAAAGCCGCGTCACTGGCTGATGGTGGGCTAACCACCGATGCGTTGCTCACGCGTGCGCTGGAACTTGATCCCCACCACCACGAAGCACAGCTGCTGCGTGAGAGGCTTTATCAGACCTTTGTGCCGCGCTGGCATTTCCCTATGCTGGCGGATCAGGCTCGCAATCAGGCCTATGCGCGCGCGATTGCCGCCAAGGTCCGCCCCGGTGATGTGGTGCTGGATATTGGCTGTGGCGCCGGGCTTACGGCGATGCTGGCGGCACGTGCTGGCGCAAAACATGTATACACCTGCGAACAGCAGCCGCTGATTGCCCGCGCCGCGCGCCGGGTGATTGCGCAAAACGGGCTGAGCGACCGGATCACCGTGATCAACAAATGGTCGCATGACATTGTGATCGGCGTCGATATGGCCGAGCCTGCGGATGTGGTGGTGTCTGAAATTGTAGACACAGTGTTATTGGGCGAAGGTGCGCTGGCGACCTTGACCCATGCGATGGCGGTATTGGCCAAACCAGAGGCCCGCGCCGTGCCGGAACATGGTGTGCTGAAGGCGCAGCTTGTCGAAAGCGCGGCTCTGCAGCAGATGTGGCAGCCCCCCAGCGCCGAAGGCTTTGATCTCAGCGCGTTTCATCACCTTGCCCAGGTGGCACAGCTGACGCCGCATGATTTTGACGCCTGTGATCTGCGCGCGCTGGGGCCAAAGGTGGATCTGTTTGATTTTGATTTCACCCGCCCCTCGATTGAACCGGGACGCGTCAGCCAGCGCTTGCGCTGCAGTCGTGCAGGCACCGCACAGGCGGTTTTGGTGAGCTTTGAAATGCAGCTCGCGCCGGGCATTCAGGTCAACAATGATATTGGTGCAGGCGGCCATTGGGGGCGCACGGCGTTTCTGCTCGATCAGCCCAAAATGCTGCACCCCGGTGCCGAAATCGCGGTAACAGCGCAACACGATGCCGCTGCCCTGAGCCTTGCCATTGATCATCAGCCGACGGCGCGTTGGGATCAGCAGGGCTGGAACCTTACGACCAAGCGGAAACAACCCGCCTATCACTAAGGCTGATATTCTGCGCCGCGCAGTTTCTGCCGCGCGGCGCAAATCTTACTGCGACAGCACTGCCACAACCGCCGCCGAAAGCTCACGCAGGGCTGCATTGCGGGTTTGAAAATCCACCTCTGCCTCACTGATGTAGATCGCGGCAATCCAGGGCGAACCCTTCGGCGGCGCGATCACCGCAATCAGGCTGCGGCTGTCCTTGCCTGCGCCGGATTTGTCCCAGATCTTCCAGCTCTTGGGCGCAGCCTCACGCAAAAGGTTCTGGGTCACCCCACCCTTGCCCATCCAACTGCGTAACTGCTGCCGCGCGTCTTGTGACAAGAGATCGGAAAAGAAAATCGCGCTGAGGGTTTCAACCATTGCCCGCGGTGTAGTGGTATCTAGATCTTCAGACGGGCTGTTCAGCGCAGGCTCCATACGATCCAACCGACTAACTTCATCACCAAGGCTGCGCAGAAATGCAGTGACCGTTTCGGGGCCATTCAGCCGTTGCAGCAAAAGGTTCGCGGCGGTGTTGTCGCTTAGATCCAGGGTGGCAAGGCAAAGATCACCAATCGATAGACTGCCCCCCACATGACGCGTGCTGACCGGCGCATATGACAGCAGATCATCCTGCAAAATGGGCACGTGTTCATCCAGCGACAGCAGCCCTTGATCGTTCTGCGCCAGAACGGTTGCGCAGATCAGTGTCTTTGCGGTGCTGGTCAGCAAAACCGGCGTGTCCGGGCGGTGAAACCAGCTGTGATCGGAGTGGATCAAAGCAACTCCCACCCGCGCGTCAAGGCGGGTTTCAATCGCGCTGATGGTTTGGGAGAGCGGGTCAAATGATGTCTGCGCCGTTGCCGCGCTAAAACAGGACAGGGCCAAACCCAACCCTGCCGCCAAAATGCGAAGCCGCATGATGGTATCCTTTCAAATGTCTGGTTTATGGTTCTGTTCATCAACAAAAGTAATGCACCCTTTCTATTGCGCGGGCTTTTTGTCTGATAGACGAGAAAAAATAGAACCTTCCATTAGTTGAGGTCATGCATGGATCGCCCGGATATTCCGCTGAACGCGCTTAGAACCCTTGAGGTGGCAATGCGTCAGGGCAGTTTCACCCGCGCCGCACAAGAGTTGCGGGTGACGCAGGCGGCGGTCAGCCACCAGATTGCCCGGCTCGAAGATCTGTTGGGGGTGACGCTGTTTTTGCGCACGCCGCAGGGGCTTGTGCCCACCGATGAGGGGCGCATGTTGTTTCCGGTGCTCGAACACAGTTTCGAAGCCATTGCGCGCAGTCTGGATCGGCTGACAGGAAATCGCGATGCCGAAGTGTTGAACCTTGGCGTCAACAGCAGTTTTGCCCTGGGCTGGCTGCTGCCACGGCTGGATCAGTTTCGCGCCGCCCACCCCCAGATTGATCTGCGCATTGCCACCAATAACAACCGGGTGGAAATCCTGCGCGAAGGGTTGGATATGGCGATCCGCTTTGGCACCGGCGGCTGGACCGGCCATGAAGTGCAGCCATTGATGGAGGTTGTGTTTTCACCACTTTGCGCGCCTAAGCTGGCGCAAAGATTGCACCACCCGCCTGATCTGGGGCAGATGCCGCTTTTGCGCAGTTTTCGCGCGGCGGAATGGAGCAATTGGTTTGACGCGGTGCAGATCCCCTGCCCGCCGCTTCAGGGACCGGTGTTTGACAGCTCGCTTGCGCTGGCTGAACTTGCTGCAGCAGGCGAAGGTGTGGCGTTGCTACCAAAGGCGATGTTTGCGCGCTACCTGCAAGACGGGCGTCTGGTGCAGCCCTTCCCTGATGAGGTGCCGCTTGGCCAGTATTATCTGGCCTGGCCGTCAGAACGCGCAATCAGCGCGGCGATGCGCGATTTTGCCCAATGGATCACGCAGACATGCGTGCAGGCGCCAGACGTATTTGAAAAAAGCTAACGCGCGGTGCTGCGCGAAAAAAACAGCGCGCCGTTTAAAAAGGCGCGCTGTTTTCAGGTTTTACCCTACAAGACCGCCATCGTTGCGTTTCACCACCACAACGGATGAGCGCGCCAGCTTGCCTTCGCCATCGGGGAACGGCGCTTTGGGGTGCTGGATGCCAACAAACATGGAACGGCGATCGGCCGACCAGCACAGGCCGGTGACTTCGGCACCATAGGGCACGGTCATGAAACGAACGATTTCTCCGGTCACGGGATCACCCACCAGCATCTGGTTGTTGCCCTGACCTTCGTAATCGCCTTCGTTTTTATAGTTGCCATCGGTCTGGATCCACAAAAGACCCGCGCTGTCAAACGCCATACCATCGGGTGAGTTGAACATATTGCCCGGATGCACATTGGCAGAGCCTGCATATTCATCCCCATGCACATTGGGGTTGCCCGCCATCACATAAAGATCCCAGTCAAAGGTATCCGCGGCGTAATCCGCGTTGTCTGGTTTCCAGCGCACGATCTGGCCATAGTGGTTGGCTTCGCGTGGGTTCACCGCATTGGGGGATGTGTCATCACCACCGGCATTTGGTTTCAGACCACGGTTTTTATTGTTGGTGAGCGCGCAATAGGCTTCAACCGAGATCGGGTTCGCCGCAACCCATTCCGGGCGGTCCATAGTGGTTCCGCCCACAATTGAGGCGGCCATACGGGTGTGGATGTGGATTTCAGCCATTTCCATGCCGGTGGTTTCCGGCGTCAACGGCAGCCAGCGTCCTTTGCCATCGTCGTGGAATTTCGCCACATACAGCGTGCCGTCATTCAGCAGGTTTTCGGTTTCGCCACCGGGCTGATAGACCGCATCGGAGACAAAGCGATACAGATATTCGCCGCGCTCATCATCGCCAAGATAAACCACAACGCGGCCATCTTTCGCGATCACCACTTCGGCGTTTTCATGTTTGAAACGACCCAGAGCGGTGCGTTTCACCGGCGTGCTGTTCGGATCGGTCGGATCGATCTCTACGATATAGCCGAACCGGTTGGGCTCATTTGGGTTTTTCGCCAGATCGTAGCGCGGATCAAACTTTTCATAGTCATAGCGGCTCTCGCCTTTGATGCCATAACGCTTGAACGCCGGGCTCTGTTCAAAGCTCTCGTCACTTGAACCAAAGTAGCCGTTAAAGTTCTCTTCGCAGGTCAGATAGGTGCCCCAGGGCGTCTTACCCGAACCGCAGTTGTTCATGGTGCCCAGAACTTCAACGCCTGCGGGGTCTGCTTCGGTTTTCAGCAGATCATGACCCGCAGCCGGGCCTGCAATGCGCATCGGCGTGTTGTGGTGGATGCGGCGGTTATACGCGCTGTCGAGCACAATCTTCCAGCCTGCATCGCTTTCTTCCACTTCCATCACCGTGACGCCCTGCAGGTTCTGCATCTTGCGCACATCTGCCTCTGACGCGGGCTTGCCGTCTTCGTTTTGCGGCAGGTTCAGTTTTGGGTTGAGATATTCGTGGTTCACAGCGATCAGCTGCTTGTCACCAATTTCAAACAGCTCCATCCCGTCGGTGTTTTCACCAAAGATCCGGTCTGACACTGCATCGCCACCGGTCTCATGGTTGAACTCAGGCGCGTCGGAAAACAGCGGATCACCCCAGCGGGTCAGGATGTCCCAGCTGTAGCCTTCGGGCACATGCACGGTGGCATCGGTGGCAATCTCGATCGGCTTAAACGCAAAACGGTTGCTGGTTGCAGCTTCAACCGCCGACAGCACACCGCTGCCCATCACAGCCGCACCCGAGCCAAAGGCCACAATGCCGCTCAGAAAGCCACGGCGGCTCAATGCGGTTTCAACCACATTATCAAATTCACTGTGGTCCGGGCGCGGATCGTTCAATTCGTCCCACTCGTCCCACGACAGATCAACACGTTTATCAGTCATCTTCCACCCCTGGCTGAATTGCTTGGTATGAGGTCGAAGTACAAAGTGATGGTCTCACTTTTATGACGTCTGCGCAGGTTGGGCCGCACCATGTTGCGGCCCTGCTCACTCCTCGGAGATTGCCGTGCTCAGGCTTGCAGAAACCGGAGCAAGCTGCACCCGGCTGGCGCGATCCTGCAGCCCCCACAACAGCAGCGCCGAGATGGTATCAGGCTGCAAACGTCCCAGCATGATCACAGCACCTTCCTGATTTGCACGAAACGCGGCCTGATCCAGAAACCGTCGGATGGCGCGTGGATCCTGGCCTGCGCCATCAAAATCGCGAAACACCACGCCCGCAGGCACGCCATCACGCGCAGCCAGTTTCTGCACCGTGTTAAACCCATTGGCCTGGGTCACAAGGCCAAGCCCATTGCTCTCGGCAAGGGCGGCCACCTGATCGGCCAGCGCGCGCGTGCCTTGAAACCCGCTGTCGACCCCTTCCAGTAGCCCCACGGCCTCAGGCATTTTGGGCAGCCAGACTTCCATCGACATTTCCGCATCTTTTGGTGTCGCCTCACGGGCAAGATCCACCAGCATCAGCACCTCAAACCCAGCTGCCCGGCGCGCGGCCGCCTTGGATTTTGCATCCGGATCATCGGCCCGAATGGCAAAGCTCAGCGGATAGGGAAATTCCGCCAAGGCTTCGGCCCCCAGGCTGCCCGGCTCATCCAGCAGCACAATCGACATCAGTGGTCGCGAATCAATCAGGATGAATTCTTCGGAATTGCGCTCAAACGGGCTGCGCTCTGGCGCGCCTTCTACTGCGGCTTCGGCGCTACCTTGGGTCACAAGCGCGGTGGCGGGCGTTCCAACCCGTGGCCGCAATGTGGTCTCTGTGGATGGATCCTCGGTCACCTGTGCGGTTTTTTCCTCTGCCGCGCCGGGCTCACGGGTTGCGGGCACCGGGCGCACCACCTGCGGCAAGGTCACATTGGGCAGGCCAGCACTGGAGGGCGCGCTGATTTCAGGCGCAAGGATGGCAACCTTGGAAGAGCTTACGCTGCCAATTGCGGGCGGATCCTGTGGTTCAACACTAGGTTCAACGCTTGCATCAACACTGGGCTCGGGCACGTCGACAGGCTGTTCAACCAGGTTTTCTGTGCCCTGAACAGGCTCCGCTACAGGTTCAGTCACGGGCTCAAGTGCCGCCTCAGGCGCAAGCGCTGCAACCTCTTCCACAGGTTCTTCTGCAGGGGTGGTTTCCACCTCAGGTGCTGCTTCTGCGCCGGGCACATCAGGCAGGTTCAGCGTATTGGGCTGCGGGGGTGTGTCCCCTTCGGGCAGCGCAATTTCAGCAACCGTGCTTTCCAACTCGCGCAACTCAAGCGGGGCGTCACCCACATCGGGGCGTTCTACTGCCGCACGTTCCGACGGAATGGCCAGATCATCACCGCGCTCAACTGGCGCAGGCACCACAGGCGGCACCTCAACCAGATCCGCATCGCGCAGGCTGGCAGTGCCCTCGTCACGTGCCTCTCCCACAGATGCTTCAACCGGAGCAGCAATAGCCTGTGGCTCATCCTGCGGCACATCCACCGTGCGTGGCATTGGCACCGCCAATGAAACCAAAGCCGCCCCCATGCCAGAGACCACCGCGCCAATAGCGACACCACCCAAAAAACCGCGCATGCCTGTTTCGCCTCTCATTTTGCGGAGCCAGGGTCAGCACGGCTGCTTTTACAGCAATTGTGGCATTTACCAGCAGCTTGCCGGGGCGCTTGCCCTTGACGCTGCCGCGCATCCCTGAACATGTATGTTGCAACCACTATACTGCGGTGGGGCCCCGCCCCGCCAGTCCAAAACGAGGCCGCGAACCATGCTGCTGCTAATCGACAACTATGATTCCTTTACCTACAATCTCGTCCACTATCTGGGTGAGCTTGGCGCCGATGTAGAGGTGCACCGCAATGATGCGCTGAACGTGCAGGACGCCATGGCAATGAAGCCGTCTTCAATCCTGCTGTCACCCGGCCCCTGTGATCCCGATCAGGCGGGGATCTGCCTTGCCCTGACCGAGGCCGCAGCCGAAACCAAAACCCCGCTGCTGGGCGTGTGTCTCGGCCATCAGACCATCGGTCAGGCCTTTGGCGGCAAGGTCATTCGCTGCCATGAAATCGTGCATGGTAAAATGGGAGCAATGCACCACAAAAACAAAGGCTTGTTCGAAGGTCTTCCCACGCCGTTTGATGCCACGCGCTATCACTCATTGGTGGTGGAACGCGAAAGCCTGCCGGAGTGTCTGGAAATCACCGCAGAACTCGAAGATGGCACCATCATGGGGCTGCAGCACAAAGAGCTGCCCATTCACGGCGTGCAATTCCACCCGGAATCAATTGCCTCTGAACATGGCCATGCGCTGCTGAAAAACTTCCTGAAAAACACGCAGGCCCCGGCATGAGCGATGCAATCAAACCGCTGATCGGTGCCGCCGCGGATCGCGCGCTGAGCCGCGCTGAGGCCGAAGAAGCCTTTTCCATCCTGTTTGATGGTCTTGCCACCCCCAGCCAGATTGGCGGGCTTTTGATGGCGCTGCGCACCCGCGGTGAAACCGTGGAAGAATACGCCGCCGCCGCCGCCGTTATGCGCGCAAAATGCAAGGCCGTGCAGGCCCCCGCAGATGCGATCGATATTGTGGGCACCGGTGGTGATGGCAAAAACACCCTGAATATCTCAACCGCGACCGCCTTTGTCGCCGCTGGCGCAGGTCTTACAGTTGCCAAACACGGCAACCGCAATCTGTCGTCAAAATCCGGCACCGCAGATCTTCAATCGCAGATGGGCATTGATGTGATGGTGGGCGCTGATGTGATGGAACGCGCCATCAATGAGATCGGCATCGGTTTTCTGATGGCGCCAGTGCACCACCCGGCAGTGGCCCATGTGATGCCCACCCGGCAGGAACTTGGCACCCGCACGATTTTCAACATCCTTGGCCCGCTGACCAATCCGGCCGGGGTGAAACGTCAGCTCACCGGCGCATTCAGCCGGGATCTCATCCGCCCGATGGCCCAAACCCTGCAGGCGCTTGGCGCTGAAAAAGCATGGCTGGTGCATGGCTCTGACGGCACCGACGAGCTGACGATTACCGGCACCTCCTGGGTGTCAGGTCTGGAAAACGGCGCGGTCAGCGATTTTGAGCTCCACCCCGAAGAGGCAGGCCTGCCGGTGCATCCGTTTGAAGCCATCCTTGGCGGCACCCCCGCAGAAAACGCCATTGCCTTCCGCGCGCTTTTGGCGGGCGAACTTTCGGCCTATCGCGATGCGGTACTGCTGAACACGGCGGCGGCTTTGATGGTTGCGGACAAGGTGAGCACCTTGAAAGAAGGTGTTGAAAAGGCACGTGAAAGCATCGATAGCGGCGCGGCCAATTCCAAGGTTGAGGCGCTTGCCGCTGCGACCTCTGCCTAATTCCACGCGCCGGGGAAACCCGGCGCAACACGGGCTCTTTTAATGACATCCCACACCATTCCCGCCGCCTGGGCGCATCTGCCGTTTTTCACCACAGACTGGCCCACGATCGAGGCCGCGCTGGCTGGGGATCCACGCCAGATCCTGCCCCCGGATGAACAGCGTTTTGCAGCGCTTGATCACACGGCCCCCGCTGACACCCGCGTGGTGATCCTGGGGCAAGACCCCTACCCAACGCCCGGTCACGCTCATGGGCTTGCGTTCTCGGTTGAACCGGATGTGCGCCCGCTGCCACGCTCATTAAATAACATTTACAAGGAACTAGAGGCCGACGTGAATGTTACCCGCCCCAATGGTGACCTGCGCGGCTGGGCCAAACAGGGTGTGATGCTCTTGAACACCGCGCTCTCCGTTCCCGCAGGCGAAGCCGACGGCCACAAACGCCTTGGTTGGGCCACATTGGTGCATCAGATCTTGGCGGAATGCTCCAAACGTCCCACGGCATTTGTGCTTTGGGGCAACACCGCACAAAAGCTGGAAAAATTCATCACGGGTGATGGCCATCTGGTTGTGAAATCGGCCCATCCCTCACCGCTCTCTGCCCGGCGTGGCTTTTTCGGCTCGCACCCCTTTTCAAACGTCAACGACTGGCTTACCCAAAAGGGGCATACGCCCATCGACTGGAGCCAATAAGGGAACCCCTGCCGCCATGACCGAAAACGTGCTCGACAAGATCAAAGCCTATAAGCTCGAAGAAGTCGCCGCCGACAAAGCCGCAAAACCCTTGGCAGCCGTCGAAGAAGAGGCCCGCGCCGCTGATCCCGTGCGCGGTTTTGCTGAAAACCTGATCTCCGCCAGCCGCGAAGGCTACGGATTGATCGCCGAAGTCAAAAAAGCGAGCCCATCCAAAGGTTTAATCCGCGAAGATTTCGACCCCGTTGCCATCGCCAAAGCCTATGAAGCGGGCGGCGCAACCTGCCTGTCGGTGCTGACAGACACGCCAAGTTTTCAAGGCGCTAAGGATTTTCTCGTTCAGGCCCGTGCCGCCTGCGCCCTGCCCGCGCTGCGCAAGGACTTTATGTATGACACCTATCAGGTGGCCGAGGCGCGCGCGCTCAACGCTGATTGTATCCTGATCATTCTGGCCTCCGTGTCGGATGCGCAGGCCGCAGAACTGGAAGCCTGCGCCTTTGAATGGGGCATGGATGTGCTGCTCGAAGTCCACAACGCCGAAGAGCTGGAGCGCGCCTGCAATCTAAAATCACCGCTGATGGGCATCAATAACCGCAATCTCAAAACCTTTGAGACCACGCTGGACACCACCCGCATCCTGTCAAAACAGGTGCCCGCAGACCGCACGATTGTCTGCGAAAGCGGCTTGTTCACCCCGGCAGATCTTGCGGATATGTCGCGCTATGGCGCGCGCAGCTTCCTGATTGGCGAAAGCCTGATGCGTCAGGATGACGTGGCGGATGCCACCCGCGCCCTGCTCGCCCATCCTGCCCAACCCGGAGCGTAACCCATGGCCTTCACCCATTTTGATCAAAAGGGCGACGCCCATATGGTGGATGTCTCCGACAAGGCGGTAACATCGCGCATTGCCACCGCAGCGGGTTTTGTCAAAATGGCGAAGGCCACGTTTGATCTCATTGCCGATGGCCGCGCCAAAAAAGGCGACGTTTTAGGCGTTGCCCGCCTAGCTGGCATCATGGGTGCAAAAAAAACGCCCGATCTCATCCCGCTGTGCCACCCGCTGCCGGTGACCAAGGTTGCGGTTGAACTGACGCTTGATCCCGATCTGCCGGGCGTGCAAATCGAGGCCACGGTCAAAACCACCGGCCAGACCGGCGTTGAGATGGAGGCGCTCACCGCTGTCTCCACCGCTGCGCTGACCGTCTATGACATGTGCAAGGCCGCTGATAAGGCCATGGAAATCGGCGGCGTGCACGTAACGCTGAAAGATGGCGGAAAATCAGGACGATACGAGGCTTAGATGATCCCAGTCAGCACCGCCCTTGCCAATCTTCTTGATCTGGTCGCCCCGCTTAAAATCGAACAGGTGCCACTGGCGCAGGCCGCTGGCCGGGTGCTTGCTGAAAATCTAAGCGCAAATCGCGACCAGCCGCCGTTTGCGGCCTCGGCCATGGATGGCTATGCGGTCAATCGTGCTGAGCTTGAGCTGCACGCCATGTTCAAAGTCATCGGCGAATCTGCGGCGGGCCACCGGTTTGACGGGCGCGTGGGTGCCGGACAAGCGGTGCGCATTTTTACTGGAGCGCCAGTGCCCGAGGGCGCTGATTGTGTGGTTATTCAGGAAAACGTTGATCGTAAGGGCAGTCTGATCACCATCGTCGATCAACCCTCTGACAGCACTTATATCCGCCCCGCCGGCGGGGATTTCAAACGCGGTGATGTGGTGCAGGCGCCAAAACGGCTGGCTCCTGCGGATGTGGCGCTGCTCGCGGCAATGAACATCGCCACGGTGCCGGTGCGGCGCAAACCCGATATTGCGCTGATTTCTACGGGCGATGAGCTGGTAATGCCCGGCGACACTCCCGGCCCGGATCAGATCATTGCCTCCAATACCTTTGGTCTTAAGGCGATGCTTGAAGGATTTGGTGCAAACGCCCGCATCCTGCCGATTGCGCGCGACCAGAAACCCGCGCTGGAAGCGGCGTTTAACCTGGCCAAAGATGCGGATCTTGTGGTCACCATTGGCGGCGCTTCCGTGGGCGATCATGATCTGGTTTCGGACGTGGCGCAGGATCTTGGTATGGAGCAGAGCTTTTACAAAGTGGCGATGCGCCCCGGCAAACCGCTTATGGGTGGTCGCATGGGCGATGCTGCTATGGTGGGGCTGCCCGGAAACCCTGTGTCTGCCATGGTTTGCGGCCATGTGTTTTTGAAACCGATGGTGGATCAGATGCTTGGCCTTGTGTCTGAGCCTGCGCTGAAAACCGCGCCTCTGACCGAAGATCTCACTGCAAATGGCCCTCGTGCCCATTATATGCGCGCCACCCTTGGCCCCAAAGGCATCGCGCCCTGTCAAAATCAGGACAGCTCACTTTTGTCGGTGCTCTCGGGTGCCAATGCGCTCTTGATCCGCCCGCCCCATGATGACGCGCGCGAGGCGGGCGAAACCGTCAGCTACCTGCCGCTTTGATCGCAACCACAGCGTTACACCTAAGGCCGTTCCTATGTAGGAGCGGCCTTTGCTTTTATCCACAGCACAGCTGTTGACACAAAACAGGAACATGCGTAGAACAAAACACGATACATACAATAGTGCGAGGCGAGTATGCTCACGAAGAAGCAGTTGGATTTGTTGGAATTCATTCACAAACGCCTGCAACGTGATGGTGTTCCGCCCAGTTTTGATGAAATGAAGGTGGCGCTGGACCTGCGCTCCAAATCCGGCATCCACCGGTTGATCACCGCACTCGAAGAACGCGGTTTTATCCGCCGTCTCGCCCACCGTGCCCGCGCCATTGAAATCCTGAAACTGCCCGAAAGCATGGGACAGGAGCCGCTGCGCGCCATCGATGGTGGCAAGGCCAACAAGGTGGAAGAACCATCAAAACCCAGCGTGTCAGATATGGTTGCCGCTGCGATTGAACTGCCGGTGATGGGCCGTATCGCCGCGGGTGTGCCAATTGCCGCCATTTCCGAGGTCTCGCATCAGGTGGCCGTGCCCACCGCGATGATCTCATCAACGGCGCAGCATTTCGCGCTTGAGGTCAAAGGCGATTCCATGATGAACGCGGGCATCAATGATGGCGATGTGGTGGTGATCCGCGAAACCTCGCATGCGGACAATGGCGACATCGTGGTGGCCTTGGTCGAAGATCAGGAAGCCACGCTGAAACGGTTTTACCGCAAGGGGGATGAAATCGCGCTTGAGGCGGAAAACCCCGCTTATGAAACCCAGAAATACCCCTCCCATAAGGTGCGCATTCAGGGCCGTCTTGTAGGGTTGATCCGCAGCTACTGATCTGTGGGCTTCTATTCTTCCCAGATATGATCTGACCAGACCCGCCGCCCCTGCAGCGGGTCTTTTGTTTTCTGCCAGATCGCCGGGCTCCACAGCCTTAGACCAGATTGCGCCCGGCTGGTGGTAATCACCCCCTGTTTTGAAATCGAAATACTGCCGCTCAGCCGCAGGAGCTTTGGGGTGATCAGCAGACAGGTTTCGCCCTTGGGCAATGTGATTGCTTGATTACTGCTCACCACTGCCGCCTGCCCGCAGCCTTCAAACGCTTCTGCCGCGCGTTTGCCGCGCAGAACGTTGATCGCGCTTGGAAACGCGCCAACGGCTTGTGCCTGGCCCAACGCGCTGCCATCGTTTTCCAGCCAGACCCGCGCGCTAAAACCACTGCCGCGCCCGTGTGAAAGCAGCCTCTGTTCGCCCTGCCAGATACCAGCCAGTCCACCATCCTCGGCGATCAACACAAAAGGCCGTTCCACCGTCTGCCACAGTATCAGCGCCACAATCATCGCGGCAAACCCCGCCATTCTGACAGGTCCGCGCGCCAGCAACATCACCAGCGCCGCCAAACTTGCCAGCGGTAAAATAAACCCTGCAGGCTGCGCCACATAGCTGCGCGGATTTGGCAGCGCCGCCACGAAATGCGCCACCCCCAGGATCCATTCCAACCCCTGCACCATGATCCACAGCGCCACGCCCTCCATGCCAATGGGCAACAGCACCACCGCCAGCACCGCCGCAGGCATTACCACCAGCCCCATCACCGGCACCGCCAACAGATTGGCAAGCAAGCCATAATGCGACAGCGTGTTGAAATGCATCGCCCCAAACGGCGCGGTGGCTAGCCCCGCCACCAGCGACGTCAGCGCCAGCGTTGCAATCGGCCTGATCCAACGCGGCCCCAGCCATACCCGCCGCTCTCGCAGTAACCCGTAAGTCACCACCAGCGCAGTGGTAGCGGCAAAGCTCATCTGAAATCCTGGGCTCAGCAGGCTTTCAGGCCGGTGGATCAACACCACAAAAGCCGCAATAGCAACGGCGCGCAAGGTCAGCGCCCGCCGCCCCAGTACCACCGCGCCCAGCACAATCATCGCCATCACATAGGCGCGCTCGGTCGCGACATAACCGCCAGACAACGTCAGATAGGCGGTGGCTGCGATCATCGCCATTATCGCCGCTGCGGGTTTGGGGTGAAACGCGCGCGATGTGATCATTTCAAGGATGAGCAACAGATAGCGCGCCGCCAGAAACACCACGCCTGACAAAAGCCCCATATGCAGGCCCGATATGGCCAAAAGATGCGCCAGATTGCTGATCCGCAATGCTTCGACGCTGGCCTGGGGAATGGCGCTGCGATCACCGGTCAACACCGCCGCCGCCACCGCGCCGCCCTCGCCGGGCAACGTCTCCCACAGCCCCTGTGTTATGCGCGCGCGCAGCCGGGCCAGTTTCAAATCATCACCGGGATGTTGTGCCAGCAACACCGGCACCCGCGTGTATCCCACCGCGCCAATGCCCTGAAACCAAAGATGGCGGCGAAAATCAAAACCACCCGGCTCAACCGGCCCTCCGGCGGCAGACAGATGCGCCGTGGTCATCACCCGCGCGCCTATGGGCGGGGCCTCATTCAGCGCGCGGGCTGAAATACGAATTTTTTGCGGAGTTTTTTCAGGCGTGACCTCAAGCAGTCGTACACGATCCAGCGTCAGCCGCAGCGCATCGCTTGCGGAACGATCCACCGCAATCAGCCGTCCTTCAACCGGGCCATAATAACGAAAACCCAACACCGGCGCCGCCACCAGATGCGCACGCGCAGAGGCACATAAAAAGCCCGCAAAAATGAGAAACACCGCCATGAGCCCCACACGGCGCAGGAGCGCCCGGGCTGCACCGGGATCCCCCAGATACAGCCCAAACAACGCGGCCAGCGATACAGATAGTGCCAATCCCCATTCGATCAAGGCAGGCTCATGCGGCCAGATGAAATAAATCCCAACGCCCGCACCAAAACAGACCGCAGCCCAGGGAAACAGTTGCCCCTGCTGGGCGTGCCAACTGCGCTGAAGCGCCACAAAGGGCGCGCGCACCACGGATCCTCCTATGCGCATGCTTGCTCCTGACCTGTGGTCTGGGTAGACAGGCGGAAATCACAGGCAAAAGCCTAAGGCTCTTATGGTTTCCGAAAGGTTAATCCCCGACATGTCGCAACAAGTCGTCACCCGCTTCGCCCCGTCTCCCACCGGCTTTCTGCACATCGGTGGTGCCCGCACCGCACTGTTCAACTGGCTCTATGCCCGTGGCCGTGGTGGTAAATTCCTGCTTCGGATCGAAGACACCGACCGTGAGCGGTCCACTCCTGAGGCAACCGCTGCCATCTTGCAGGGCATGGCATGGCTGGGCCTTGATCATGATGGTGAAGTGATCAGCCAGTTCGCCCGCGCCGACCGTCACGCCGAAGTGGCGCATCAGCTGCTCGCCGAAGGCAAAGCCTATAAATGTTTTGCCACCCAAGAAGAAATTGCAGCCTTCCGCGATCAGGCCAAGGCCGAGGGCAAATCAACGCTCTATCGTTCTCCCTGGCGCGACGCGGCGGAAGATACCCACCCGGATGCGCCTTATGTGGTGCGCATCAAGGCGCCGCAGGATGGCGAAACCGTGATCCGCGATGAGGTTCAGGGCGATGTCACCATCAAGAACCAGCAGCTTGATGATATGATCCTGCTGCGCTCTGATGGCACCCCGGTTTATATGCTTGCGGTGGTGGTGGATGACCACGACATGGGGGTGACCCATGTGATCCGCGGTGACGACCACCTGAACAATGCAGCGCGTCAAATGATGATCTATACCGCGATGGGCTGGCCGCTGCCCGTTTACGCGCATATTCCGCTGATCCACGGCGCTGATGGCAAAAAACTCTCCAAACGCCACGGCGCATTGGGGGCGCAGGAATATCAGGCGATGGGCTATCCGGCGGCAGGCATGCGCAACTATTTGGCGCGTCTCGGCTGGTCCCACGGCGATGATGAGTTCTTCACCGATGCTCAGGCCAAAGACTGGTTTGATTTTGCAGGAATCGGCAAAAGCCCCGCCCGCTTTGACACCAAGAAGCTGGAAAACCTCTGCGGTCAGCACAATGCTCAGGCCGATGACGCCGCATTGCGGCAGGAGATCGAAGCCTATCTTGTTGCGGCAAATGAGCCCGCGCTGGATCCGCAACAAAGCGTAAATTTGGAAAAGGCAATGTTTTGCCTGAAAGATCGCGCGAAGACTTTCCCGGAACTTCTTGAAAAGGCACGATTTGCGCTGGCTTCACGACCCCTGGATCGTGATGCAAAGGCAGAAAAAGCGCTAACAAATGTATCCGACGGTATACTGGAAGAATTGACGCCGCATCTGCAAAATGTTAGCTGGACGCGTAATGATCTTGAGGCAGCGTTAAATGCCTTTGCCGAAGCGCATGACACCAAGTTCGGAAAGCTGGCAGCACCCCTGCGTGCAGCCCTTGCTGGACGGGCGGTCACACCTTCGGTGTTTGACATGATGCTGGTTCTGGGCCGCGATGAATCCTTGGCCCGGATCCAGGACGTAGCGGGATAGGTTCGCTTTTAACGCGAAGGTAATCCCGCCCCGATAACACAGCACCTGGGCGAAAGCGCAGGTGCCGCCCCGCATGGATATGAACGTTAATTTCATGCCGTGCCTGTAACAGGAAGGGACATCTATGACCGAAACCCAGAAAACCGCCAAGCTCAGCTTGAATGATCAAGAATATGAGCTGCCTATTTTCTCGCCGACGGCTGGCCCCGATGTTCTGGACATCCGCAAGCTTTACGCCCAGGCGGGCGTATTTACATATGATCCAGGCTTCACATCGACCGCATCTTGCGACAGCACCATCACCTTTATCGATGGTGGCAAAGGTGAACTGCTGCACCGCGGCTACCCGATTGATCAGCTGGCTGGCAAATCTCATTACCTCGAAGTCTGCTATCTGCTGCTTTACGGTGAACTGCCAACCGCAGCACAGCTGGAAGATTTCGAAACCCGTGTGACCCGTCACACCATGGTGCATGAGCAGATGCACAACTTCTTCCGTGGCTTCCGCCGCGATGCACACCCGATGGCAACCCTTGTGGGTGTTGTGGGTGCGATGTCTGCTTTCTACCATGACTCCACCGATATTTCCGATCCGTGGCAGCGCGAAGTGGCGGCGATCCGTCTGATCGCAAAACTGCCCACCATTGCAGCGATGGCCTATAAATATTCCATCGGCCAGCCGTTTGTGTATCCGCGCAATGATCTGGATTACGCGGCAAACTTCCTGCACATGTGCTTCTCGGTGCCTGCGGAAACCAACTATCAGGTTGACCCGATCCTCAGCCGCGCGATGGACCGTATCTTCACGCTCCACGCCGACCACGAGCAGAACGCCTCCACCTCGACCGTGCGTCTGGCGTCTTCTTCTGGTGCAAACCCGTTTGCCTGTATCGCTGCGGGTATCGCCTGCCTCTGGGGCCCGGCCCACGGTGGTGCAAACCAGGCTTGCCTCGAAATGCTCAAGGAAATCGGCACCGTCGACCGCATTCCTGAGTTCATCGCCCGCGCCAAAGACAAGAACGATCCGTTCCGTCTGATGGGCTTTGGTCACCGCGTCTACAAAAACACCGACCCGCGTGCCACAGTTCTGAAGCAATCCGCGGATGAGGTTCTTGAACTTCTGGGCGTCGAAGACAACCCGCTGTTGCAGGTTGCCAAAGAGCTGGAACAGACCGCGCTCAATGACCCCTATTTCGTTGAGAAGAAACTCTTCCCGAATGTGGATTTCTACTCGGGTATCATCCTCGAGGCGATGGGCTTCCCAACCTCGATGTTCACCCCGATCTTCGCGCTGAGCCGCACCGTCGGCTGGATCTCCCAGTGGAAAGAGATGATCTCGGATCCAGGCATGAAAATCGGCCGTCCGCGTCAGCTTTACACTGGCGAAGGTCTGCGTGACTACATCGACATCGAAAACCGCTAACTTTAGGTTTTCAATTAAAAAAAGAACCCCGTCGATCTCGGCGGGGTTTTTCTTTGGCCTCTGTGTTCCTATCTCAAGGACGTATCGAATTCTGAGGTTTTTTATGCGTTTTTTTCTCCTCCCTCTGATCCTCACTCTCAGCGGCTGTGGCTCTGAACAATCCGCCTCTGTTGCGCTTGGCAATGGTCTGCATGTGAATATGGCTTTGCGCAGCATGTTCAGCCTGCAAAGCGACTGGCACCGCACCTTGACCATCAGCCATGACAACACCCAGATCACGCGTGAGCTTGCCGCTGATACCGGTTGGTGGCGTGGTTCAAACCTTTATCGGGCCGGGGATCTTTATATTCTCGACGAAGGGCAAAATGGCTGTATCGCCTTCCGCCTCTCCCCGCTTGAATTTGATGATGCAGCGGCCAAATGCAGTGAACGCCGCGCCGCCGTTGCGGAACCGAAATATGAGGGCCTCACCTACCTTGGTACGTTTTCCGAAATCAACGACGGGGCAACCCATCTGGCTTACCAAACCGCCGATGAAGCCCCCGAACGCAGACTGCCAGATCCCCGCTAAGGGCGATTGCGCAGAAACCGGGTCGCGCAGCTGTATGGATCAGCTCTATCCCTGCAGCTGTGCACCACCCGAGGAATTTCTATGCTGCTGTCTTTGTTGATCTTTCTGTTTCCCCTCGCCTATAGCCCCGGCCCCGGCAATATGTTCTTTGCCGCCAATGGGGCGCGGTTTGGCTTTCGGGCGACCTTGCGCGCAAACCTTGGCTATCATCTGGCGACCTGGCTGGTGACGGCGGCCATTGGATTGGGCGCCTATGGCATACTGGCGCAGCAGCCCGCGTTGTTTCAGGTCCTGAAATTCATCGGTGCGGGCTATGTCTTTTATCTCGCAAGGAAATTCCTGCGCGCGGGCGCGTTTAACCCGGATCTCACCGCCCGTGTTGCCGGGTTTTGGGATGGGGTGATCTTGTTGATGCTGAACCCCAAGGCCTATGTGATTATTGCTCTGATGTTCACCCAGTTTCTTGGCACTGAGGTTGCGCTTACGCAGGTGGTGCTGATCACCACTGTTTTTACGCTCAACAATCTGCTTGCCTTTAGCCTCTGGACGCTGGCCGGCGCGCAGATGGCGGCGCTGTTTCAACGCGCGGATCGCGAACTCAATATCGGCTTTGGCGTTATGCTTGCACTGATTGCGCTGTGGATGCTGCTGGCATAATCGGCTGCGCCACCTGTTTGAACAGCTCGGCAATGCGCACAATCTCCACCGCATCCAACCCGCCATGCAGCGGCAGCACCATGCCGCAACGCTCCATCTGGGTTGCGGCTGCGGTTGCGCCGTATTTTTGCTGCCAGAACGGCAGCTGCGCAATATGGCGGGTCAGCATTGGCTGGCTCTCGATCCGGTTCTGGCGCAGAAATTCTGCCGTTTCATCCGGGTTCGCCACCAAGGTGCCAAAGCCAGAGCCGCAGATCACTGCCTGATCATTTTTCTGCTGATAATAGCGTGCCAATTCCCGTTGATAGATCGCGTGGTTTTCACTGCGCCGCGCTGCTTCTTGCTCGATCCGGCCCAGTTTCAGATTGCCCAGAAACGCGGTGATTTCGCCCGCGTGCATAGAAAAGCCTGCCTGATCAAAATCACCCGCCTGCGCCCGATCTGCGCGCGTTCCCACCGGCGTGCCGCGCAGCCGGCGCATTGTTTTCACCAGCTCGGCGTCATCGCTGACCACAACACCCCCGTCCAGACAGCCCAGCACCCGACGCAGTGAATAGCTTGCAGCGGTGCCAAACCGGCCCAGCAGCCGCCCGCCAAACTGCCCGCCAAGCGCGTCGCGCGCATCCTCCAGCAGCACCACATCATGGCGCGCGCAAAGTGCTGCAACCGCCTCCATATCACCGGGTACACCCAGAATATGATGCATCAGCAACAGCGCTGGCCGTTCACGCCGAAACAGCGCCTCAAGCGCGGCCAGATCCGGCGACAGCGCCTCTGGATCGCAGGGACAAAGATAAGGATCAAACCCCAGCTGCATCAGCGGCGCAATTGTGGATGCCCGGCCAAGTTCGGCCAGTACCACCCGCCGGTTGCGCAACCGTGGCTTTAGCGCGTTCAGCATCAGCAGATTGGCGGATGCGCCAGAATTTACCATCACCACATGGCGCGCGCCCAACCATTGTGCCAGTGCGGTCTCAAACAGGCACAGCTCTGCGTCACCTTGCAAATTGCCACCCTCGGCAATCCACTGCGCCAAAGCATCCCGATCTTCCTGTGTGATCGCTTCGCCTGCCAATGTTACCGGAGGTCTGCGGATCACATACATATCTTGCTCCAAATAATTGATTTTCATAGGCATACCCTTGGGGCCAGCATAACGGACCCCTAGCCCCAAGACTGTAGACCGCCCGCATAGTCTACGGCGGCAAAGGGATGGGAAGGCTGATCCAAAGTTGCAACCAGAGATAGCGAATTTACGCTAACGTTCGGTTATCGGCCTTCGAAATTTGGTGCACGTTTGTCGAGAAATGCGCTGATCCCTTCAAGGAAATCACGGCTTTTGCCAAGTTCCCCCTGCAGGTGCGCCTCAAGATCAAGCTGCGCTGCCAGATCATTGCTCGCACTGGCGCGCAGCGCCTGTTTGATGGCGCGAAAAGCGCAGCTTGGCCCCGCTGCAAGCTGGGCGGCCCGCCCACGCCAATGGGCGTCAAAACTGTCATCGCCCACCGCCTCATAGATCATGCCCCATTGGGCCGCCTGTGGCGCGGGGATCCGCTCTGCAAACAAAGCCGCCCCCATGGCACGCGCCATTCCCACTTTGCGCGGCATCACCCAGCTGCCGCCAAGATCAGGCATCAGCCCGATCCGGCTGAACGCCTGTGAAAAAAACGCAGATTGCGCTGCAATCACCACATCACAGGCCAGCGCCAGATTGGCCCCCGCACCCGCCGCCGCGCCGTTTACCGCCGCCAGCACCGGGATCTCCAGCGCCATCAGCGCGGTTAACATGGGCATATATTCGTCGCGCAGCACCCGTTCGATATCGATGTCATGGGCATTGCGCGCGTCCCCCAGATCCTGACCAGAACAAAACGCATCCCCCGCGCCGGTGATCACCAGCGCGCGCAGATCTTCGGGCAGATGCTGCAACAGATGGGTGATTTCAGCGCGCATCGCCGTATTGAGCGCATTCATCTTGTCCGGCCGGTTCAAGGTCAGAACCAGCAAGCCGCCGATGTGCTCGATTTTAATCGTGCGATACTCCATACCACCCCTTCCAATGCGCTATGCCAAATGCAATGCCGGGGTTCAGGCTGGCCCCAAATCCCGGCAATTGCAAAGGATAACCTAGCGTCGCGCCTTCACCGCCCGGATCAGGGCTGCGGCTTCTGGCGGCAAGGGGCGTTCAATACGGCGATAGACGCTGCCATCCAGATTACGCTCCATCGCGCCCAGTTCCACCAGCGCGCGCCGGATCTGCGCCGCATCGCGAAAGGCGGTTTCGGTATCAATCAGCGCGCTGATTTCGCGCTCGGTAAAGTTCTGGCGTGGTGGGATCGCCGCCCAGACCACCCAACAACACAGCTCCCGCACCCCGCGTTTATGGGGCCACTGCAACCAATGGCCCTCTTCGCTGAAATAGCGCAAAGCGCGCGCGACCTGTTTGTCATTGGCTTTGGGCACCGGTGTGTTGCGCGCCCGCAGGTGTTGATAATTGCGATAACCCGCCGCCCGCGCCACATGCGAAAGCATTTCGCTGTGGCTGGCGTCTGCGTCGATTTCCTTGCGCAGGGTTTTGGTAAATTGCGACAGATCACTGATGTTCAGCTGGATCACATCCCGAGACATGTTCATTCTCCTCGTGATACCACGGCCCATTTGAATGGTCAGGATGTCCGCCCTTATCCCGGGGTATCCGAAGACACGTCAGGAAAGATAATAAAACGCAGGTTTAGCAATTGGCGGAGCCTTGGTGAACTGCGGACCACGGCCCGTATACCAAGGCGCGCCCAGGCTGGCAATCATTCGTCCAAAATCGCCTTCAGCCGTGCTTTTTCGTCCTCACTCAGGGCTTCTTCGCTTTTGGCGGGGGCCTTGGAGCGGCTGCGGATAAAGCTGCCCCCAATGCCAAGCGCAATCAGCAGCATGATCGGCCCAGCGGCCCAAAGCATCCAGTTTGCGCCACTGACCGTGGGGCGCAGCAGCACATATTCGCCGTAGCGGTTGACGAGGTACTCCATCGCCTCAGTATCGCTGTCACCCGCCACCAGACGTTCGCGCAGCACCAGACGCAGATCGCGCGCCAGTTCGGCGTTTGATTCATCGATGCTTTCATTGCGACAGACCAGACAGCGCAAATCTTTTGACAAGATCCGCGCCCGTGCCTCAAGCGCGGGATCATCCAGCACCTCATCCGGTTCCACCGCCCATGCAGGCAGGCTGAGCGATGTGATCAAAGCAGCCATGAGCATCAGATGTTTCATTCCGCCGGAACCCCGCTTGCTTTGGTTTTGCGCGCACCCGCTGCAACGCGGAAACGGCGATCCGACAGGCTGAGAAGGCCACCAAGGGCCATCAGCAAACAGCCGCCCCAGATCCAGTTGGCCAGCGGTTTGATATAGGTGCGCATGGTCCAGCCGCCGTCTTTTTGCTGATCGCCAATCACCACATAGATGTCACGCAGGAACTGGTAATCAATGGCCGCCTCGGTGGTGGGCATACGCGCCACCGGATAGTCGCGTTTTTCCGGATAGAGCGTGGTCACCGCGCGACCGTTGCGCGTGACCTCAACCTTGGCGCGGGTGGCAAAATAGTTGGGGCCACGGTCGCGGCTGACGCCCTGCAGCACCAGCGTATAGGCCCCCACATCAAAGGGTTCATTCATCTGCGCCACACGAATGTCTTCGCGCTCCCAGGCCGTGAGGCCCGCAATGGCAAAGATGGTGATGCCAAGGCCGGAATGCGCCACCGCCTTGCCCCAATCGGCACGCGGCAGGCGCAAAATACGGTCCAAACGATTGCCGGATTTGCTGCGCAGCCACAGATCGGCAAAGGCTCCCATCACCATCCAACTGCCGAGAAACAGCCCAATCGGCCCCAGCATGGAACGCCCGCTTTGCAGCGTAAACGCCAGCAGCATCAGCGCAACCGCCAGTGCAAACACATAGCGCAGCTGCCAGCAGGTGCGACCCAGCTTGCCACGTTTCCACGGCAGCATCGCCCCGATGGGCATCACCAGGCCAAGCCCGACCATAAACGGGGTGAAAGCCATATTGAAAAATGGCGCCCCAACCGAGAGTTTGCGACCAAATGCCATTTCCGCCACCACAGGCCAAAGCGTGCCAAAGAACACAACAAAACAGCTGACTGCGAGCAGAATATTGTTCACCACCAGCCCGCTTTCACGGCTGACCAGCCCAAAGACGCCTTTGGCCTCCATTGCCTGCGCACGCATGGCAAACAGCGTCAGCGCACCGCCGGTGAACACAAAAATGATCACCAGAATGAAGATGCCGCGTTCAGGATCGGTGGCAAAAGCATGTACCGAGGTCAGCAGGCCTGAGCGCACAATAAAGGTGCCGATCAGCGAAAAGCCAAAGGCAAGGATCGCCAAAAGGATGGTCCAGCTTTTGAGCGCTTCACGCTTTTCCACCACAATCGCCGAATGCAGCAAGGCTGCAGCCAAAAGCCAGGGCATGAAGGATGCGTTTTCAACCGGATCCCAGAACCAGAACCCACCCCAGCCCAATTCATAATAAGCCCACCAGGATCCAAGCCCGATACCAATGGTAAGGAAAATCCACGCGGCCAACGTCCAGGGCCGCACCCAGCGCCCCCAGGCGGCATCAACCCGGCCTTCAATCAGCGCGGCCACCGCAAAGGAAAACGCCATCGAAAGCCCAACATAACCCAGATAGAGAAACGGCGGGTGAAACGCCAAGCCGGGATCCTGCAGCAGCGGATTGAGATCCTGCCCATCCATTGGCGGATAGGCCAGCCGGGTGAACGGGTTTGAGGTGAACAGGATAAAGCTGTAAAACGCCACGCCGATTGCCGCCTGCACTGCCAGCACTCGGGCCTTAAGCGTCGGTGGCAGCCCGCCGCCAAACACCGCAGCGGTTGCGCCAAACAGCGCCACAATCAGCACCCACAGATGCATCGAGCCCTCGTGGTTGCCCCAGGTGCCCGAGATCTTATAAAGCATCGGTTTCGCCGAATGGCTGTTTTGCATCACGATATTGATGGAAAAATCCGAGGTAATGAAACCCCACATCAACGCGCCAAAGGAAAACGCCACAAAGGCAAATTGCGCCTGCGCCGCCGGTTCCGCCATGGCCATCCAGCCAGGCCAGCGTTTATGCGCCCCCACAAGAGGCACCACCATTTGCACAATGGCGATCAGGAAGGCTAGGATCAGTGAAAAGTGGCCGAGCTCTGTAATCATAGATCGTGTATACGCCCTTGTGTGAGCCACGCCAATGGGCCTTAGGTCGCCTGCCCCTGCGCAGTTGGTCGCAGGTACGCATTCGTGAAAATGCTGTAGCGGAAATACTTGTTTTACCATGGCTTTCGCGCCCCTGTTCATGAGTTTCTCACGCGGCTTTGATGCCAGTCTTCCAGCGCCGGGTTGCGGCCCTGCCGGTCGGGAATGCGCGCGGGATGCTCGTTCAGGGTTGTGATTTCATGCAGGTTTTCCACCACCTGCGGCAGCCGTGCGAGGCTGCGGCTCAGGTCGCGGTGATAATCCTGCGATTTCAGCTGATGGCGCGCGCCAAAGTAAAAGGTGACAATCACCCCCAAGAGCCACCACAAGGGCTCGGGCACCAGGGCGACCCCTTGCATACGGGCGGCAAACCAGATCGGATCCACCATTGCCGCAACCAGCAGACCAAGGGTGCCAAAGGCCATCAACGGGCGTGGCAATCGGTTGAGCCCATCAATAAAGCGATCAAAATGGGTCTTGTTGCTCAGCTGCAGTTCAGCCCCCATCTGCGCCAATGCGGCCAGGCGCAGCTCTTGACTGCGGGCAGCGGCATCATCGGCGTTTTCGCCAAAAACGGTGGCAGTGTCGCGGATCACATTGCGGCCGCCGCCAAACAACATGCCAAACAGCGTCTGTATCATCCCCATGGTGCCACCCGTGCGTTAAATTCTGCCGTGCTAAGGTGGTAGCGCTTTGAGATGAACTCTTCTGAGCGTTTGATCCAGCCACCTTTGCGCCCCGTGCGACTGCGGACATATTTGCGCGAGCTGGGCCTACGATCGCCAATGGCAAAGTAATAGTTGCGCCGCGCAATCCCATAAGCGTCGCGTAGGGCGGACACATTCACATCCGCGGCGGCGCGACAGGCGCGTGTGGTTTTGGGACCAATGCGGCCATCCACCTTAAGCGCATAGCCCATCTGCACCAGCACCCTTTGCAGAATACGCACCGCATTGCGGCCTGCGTTGACGCTCATATCAAAAACGCTGTCCTGAATTTCTGCGGGCAGCAGATCGATGCGCGGGGCCTTGTAGTAGTGATCAACAAAAATACGAAGCGCGTCGCGTTTTTCGAGCAGTTTGAGATCGTGATGATCAATGCGCCCATCGCCGGTTTTATCGTGGCCGTAGCGTTTCAGAGTGGCAAGGGTAACGCCGTATTTGGTGGCCCCGCCGGGATCATCCGCATCGTTCACATAACCGCCTTCGCGGGCAATGATATCGCGGGCAATGTCGTAGATATGTTGCATGGCTCTGCTCCTTTTGCTTGGGAACAGGCTGGCAGTATGGGTTTAACAGAAGTGAACCGGCGCGCGCGCAGGTCCGGCAACGCGTGGTCTATAGCATTGGAATATCTAATGTTTCAGGCGGTGCGCCCTGTTGCATTGGCGGAGGCTCTCCCGCCTGTGCGTGTCTGCGACACTGGTCCAGTTGGGGGTGGCGCCGCGCAAGGCGCGGCGCGCGGCCCAAGGCAAAACGCCGTCCCAGATTTATCTGGGGCGGCGTCTTTGGGGCGGGAGCACCTCGCCCTTTGATACTGGGTGAAACAGGTGTGGCAAAACCTGCCCCGGCTTAGCTGTCGTGTTCTTGATAGACGCCCTGCTCTTTCAGCGCGTCGACCACCTCTTTGGGCATATAGGTCTCATCATGTTTGGCGAGGATTTCGCTGGCTTCAAACACGCCATCAATATAACGCCCGGTGCCCACCATGCCCTGGTTCTCTTCAAAAAGATCGGGCAGCACGCCGGAAAACACCACCTGCACCGTGGCACCACCATCGGTCACGGAAAATCGCACCTCATGGCCTTCGCCGCGCACCAGGCTGCCCTCTTCGACCAGCCCGCCAATGCGAAACACCTCAGAAGGCGATGGCGGCTCTTCCATCACCTGGCTGGGCGAGCGGAAGAAATTAATCCCATCCCGCATCGCATAGCCAATCAACCCGGTGGCCAAAACCAGCGCCACGGTGGCGGCGGCAATCACCTGAATGCGTCGTTGTTTCTTGAGCGTCTTCATCTGCCTGGACCGAGCGTGCCCTCAGCTGGCGCGCTCGCCTCTTGGTTGGTTTAGGGGAACAGCGGGGCCATCATCAGACCTGCTGTCTCCTCTTCACCTAACATGAGGTTCGCATTCTGCAAGGCCTGGCCACTGCTACCTTTTGTCAGGTTATCCAGTGCCGCAATCACAATTGCACGGCCCTCAATGCGGTCAGCGACCACACCAATGTGGCAGAAGTTCGACCCGCGAATGTGGCGGGTTGATGGCGCTTCACCCAGGGGCAGAAGTTCAATAAAGGGTTCGCTTTCATAGGCTTGCGCGAATGTCTTATGGATCTCTTCGGCGTTGCCTTTGACGTAGGTTGTGGCCAGGATGCCGCGGTTTGCAGGCACCAGATGTGGGGTGAATTGGATCTTCACCGGCCGGCCTGCAATTTTGGAAAATTCCTGGTCAAATTCACCCAGATGCCGGTGGGTGCCGCCCACCGCATAGGCGTGATAGCCCTCGGACAGTTCCGCATGCAGCAGATTTTCCTTAAGCGCACGGCCCGCGCCAGAGACGGCGCATTTCAGATCGAGGATGATTTCATCCAGATCAATCACACCCGCCGCAATCAAGGGGCGCAGAACGAACTGGCCGGTGGCCGCATTACAGCCGGTGCCCGCCACAAGCCGCGCGGCTTTGATTTCCTCACGGTAAAATTCGGTCAACCCATAGACCGCGTCACCTTGCAGCTCCACGGCCGCATGGGGGTTGCCGTACCATTTTTCATATTCATCCGGGTCCCGCAGACGGAAATCAGCCGAAAGATCAACGATTTTCAGATCTTTGGGCAGCGCGCTGATCACTTCCTGGCTGGTTTTATGCGGCAGCGCACAGAAACACAGATCGATTTTTGAAAAATCGATTTCGCCGATTTTGCAAAGGGTTGGCAAATCAAGGTGACGCAGATGCGGAAAGACCTCTGCCATTTCCAGCCCGGCTTTACGCTCGGCTGCGAGGGCTGCGATTTTGATGGAAGGGTGCTGAGAAATCAGCCGTACCAATTCGGCGCCGGTGTAGCCGGATGCGCCAAGAATAGCCACATTATGGGTCATGTCGTCACTCTGTCTGAAAGGGGTGGCTGCGGCGCAGATCGCCGCAGAGATGCGTTTGAGAAATCGCCCTTAGGCGGATTGAAAATTGATTTCTCGTCGCAAAAACTGGGTCGCGCGGGCGCTGACACGCGCAGGATCGCCGGTGGTGTAAAAACCACCCTCGCCAGAGCCAAGCATATCCGGGTGGCGGGTGAGATAATCGCCAAGACTGTCGGCCACCAAATCGCCCTGGCTGTAGACTTTGACGCTGTCACCAAGCGCCTTTTGGAAGATCTCTTCCATCAGCGGGTAATGGGTGCAGCCCAAAATCGCCGCCTCAGGCGCGGGCATTTTGCGCATCAGCGCATCCACATGGCTGCGCACCAAGGCTTCGGCCAGGATCAGATCGCCATCTTCGATCGCGTCGACCACACCGCCGCAGGCCTGGGCTTCGACGTCAACACCAATGGCGCGGAAGGCGAGTTCGCGCTGAAAGGCGCGGCTGGCCACGGTTGCAGGGGTGGCAAACAGCGCCACATGTTTGACTTCGACCTCACGCGGGGGAGAATTGTCGCCCCATTCCCGTTCGGTCAGCGCTTCGATCAGGGGAACAAATACACCCAGCACCCGCTTGCCTTCGGGCAGGCCGTTTTCCTGCATCCGGCGCAGCGCTGCCGCAGAGGCGGTGTTACAGGCCAGGATCACCAGATCGCAGCCTTTGTCCCACATGCTTTCGACGGCCGCTTTGGTCAGCTGGTACACATCTTCTGCATCGCGCACCCCATAAGGTGCGTGGGCATTGTCGCCGTAATAGAGAAACTCCACCTCCGGCAGATGTTTCTGCGCCGCGTTAAAGACGGTCAGCCCGCCCAAGCCGGAATCAAAGATGCCTACTGCCAATGTACCCTCTTTTACCCTCTCTCAAGTCTTGCCTCTGCGTCAGGCGCGAAGGCGGTGTTTGGCCTCGAATTCATAGCCGTAATCCAAGGAATTCAACGGTGTTGGAGACAGCTCATACGTGGCTTTGCGCAGGAAATCCATCATTGCTTTGCCGTCCTTGGACAATGGTGTCAGGATATCACGTTCAATTGGTTTGCCAATCACAACATTTACCGGGCAATCGACCCGGCGGCGGAACTCCTGAATGAGCAGCCCCATGCGCAATGTATTGTGCAGATGGCTGGCGATCTGAAACAGGCGCGAGGTGTGGCCTTCAAAAAACACCGGCACCACAACGGCGTTGGATTTGGCAATCATACGGGCGGTAAAGCTGCGCCAACCCGGATCCATCGGATGGGAAAACGGGGTGGCGGCCGTGCTGACGGTGCCGCCGGGGAAAATGCCAATGGCACCGCCCGCGCCCAGCAGATCCAGCGCATCCTTGCGGGTTTGCAGATTGGTGCGCATCGCCTCTTTGGTTTCGGCAAAATCAACCGGCAACACCACCTGATTAAGATCGGGGGCCTTGCGAAACACCTGATGCGCCAGAATGCGGAAATCACCGCGGGTCTTGGCCAGAATATAGCCCATCATCATCCCATCAAGAATGCCATAGGGGTGATTGGCAATCAGGATCACCGGGCGATCGCGCGGGATATTGGCCAGCGCGCCATCCACCACATTCAGCGACAGCCCATAGCGGGCGGTCATGACTTCCCAGAAGTTTTCACCCGAGGCGACCTCAGCTTCATAGCCTTGCGCGCGGCGGATCAGTCGCAGCCGACCGGTGGTGTTTTCCATCATACGGATCAACACCCGGCCCGAACGGGTTTCGGCGGAATGGGCGTATGAGATGTCACGCGCGATTTGTCTGCTGCTGATCTCGGACACGGTTGAGGATGCTGTACGGGGCTGTGCGGGTTTCAAAACGTCTCGGTCTTTTTTCAAAACTGCGGGCTGGAGGCAGACATAAGGCAAGGCAGCGGAACTGCCCAGCACTTATGCATCTGTTGGTGAACGCAGGCTATCACGCGTGTGCCTATTGTGCCGCGACAGCCAGATCGGCGCTGTGTTGTTTGAGCGCCGCAATCAGGGCTGCGCGTTCTTCGGCTGCATCTGCCGCACTGGCAAGTTTGACCGGGCCAAAGCCGCGAATCTCCAGCGGCAACCTGGCCAGCGCCACCAACGTGTCGTGATTGTGGGCGCTGTGATCGGGCAACCAGCGTTTGAGATCGCGTTCATATTGGCGGATAAGCTGTCGTTCCAGCCTGCGCTCAGCGCTATAGCCAAACAGATCCAGCGGCGTTGCCCGCAGCAATTTCATCCGCGCAAGCAGCGGCAGGAAACGGGTGAACATCTTGCCATAGCGTTGTTTTTTGGCGCGCCCTGTGTGGTTGGTTTTGGCCAGAAACGGCGGCGCAAGGTGGTAGGTCAGCTCCAGATCCCCGTCGAATTCGGCTTCGGCCTGTGCGCGAGTTTTCAGCAATAGCCGCGCGACCTCATATTCATCCTTATAGGTCAGCAGCTTGTGATAGCCCTCGGCAACGGCTTCGCGCAGCTCTGCATCCTCGATGGTGTTGAGCCGCTTCAGATAGCGCCGCGACAGGGCCGCACCTTGGTAGGCTCGCAGATGTGCGGCGCGAAAGGCGATTTTCTCTGCGAGCGTTTTGCGGGTGTTGTCGACGGTCGGCGTGATCAGGGCTGTGGCCTCATCCGGATGCAGCACCGCCCAGCGACCGATATCAAAGGCGCGTGTGTTGCGTTCAACATGGGTGCCATTGAGGGTGATCGCCTGATGGATCGCATCAAGGCTGATCGGCAATAGGCCGCGCTGCCAGCTGGCGCCAAAGATCATCATGTTGGAGTAAATCGAATCTCCCATGGTGATGCGGGCCAGATCTGAAGCATCAAACAGATCAACACCCTCGCGCAAGCGGGCAGTCAACGCCAGCTGCAGCTCTTCGCCCGGAATGCGGAAACTGCGGTCGCGGGTGAAATCACCGGTGACGATTTCATGGCTGTTGACCACGGCACCGGTGCGCCCCTGCGCGGTGAGGCCCAGGGTTTTGGCCCCGGCGCTGACCACAAGATCACCGCCAATCAGCGCATCGGCTTCGCCGGTAGCCACGCGGATTGCGCTGATATCTGCGGGGTCATTTGCCAGACGGCAATGAATATGCACCGCGCCGCCTTTTTGGGCGAGCCCGGCCATTTCCATCATGCCGGCCCCGAGCCCATCAATTTGTGCGGCCTGCGCAAGAATGGCACCGATGGTCACAACACCGGTGCCACCAACGCCGGTGATCACCACATTATGGGTGCCGTTAATTGTGGGAAGCTGAGGCATGGGAAGATCGGGCAGATCCAGATCGGCGGTGGCGGTTTTGCGGATCTTTGCGCCTTTGATCGTCACAAAGGACGGGCAAAACCCATCAACGCAGGAGAAATCCTTGTTGCAGGAAGATTGATCAATTGCGCGCTTGCGGCCCAGTTCGGTTTCGACCGGCACGATTGACACGCAATTGGATTGCACCCCGCAATCACCGCAGCCTTCGCAGATGTCGGTGTTGATAAAGACGCGCTGATCCGGGTCCGGAAACTGCCCTTTTTTGCGACGACGGCGTTTTTCGGCGGCGCAGGTCTGCACATATAAAAGGACCGAAACACCCTCTACGCTGGCGAGCTCTTCCTGCACCTGCATCATATCGGCGCGTTCATGCAGGCTGACACCGTTGGGGAAACGGTTCAGGTCCAGATCTTCCTTGGCGTCATAGACCACCGCCAGACGGCTGACGCCCATGGCGCGCAGCTCATCAGCAATGCGATACGGGGTGAGCCCGCCTTCAGCCGGCTGGCCACCGGTCATCGCCACCGCATCATTATAGAGGATCTTATAGGTGATACTGGTGCCTTCGGCCAAAGCGGCGCGGATCGCCAGAATGCCGGAGTGATTGTAGGTGCCATCACCCAGATTTTGAAACACATGGGTGCGGTTGGAAAACGGCGCTTCGCCAATCCAATTCGCGCCTTCCGCGCCCATATGGGTAAAGCCCAGAGTAGAACGATCCATCCACTGCGCCATAAAGTGACAGCCAATGCCCGCATAAGCGCGGCTGCCATCGGGCACGCGGGTTGAACTGTTGTGCGGACAGCCCGAGCAGAAATAAGGCGTGCGGCTGGTGATTTCGCGGGCGTTATCGGCGCGCCGTGCTTCATGCAAGGTGGCAAGCCCGGCTTGAATGGCCTCAGTATCGCGGCCTTCTTCGGCGAAAATCGCGCCGAGTTTTTCAGCAATCATAATGGGATCAAGCGCGAATTTGGTGGGAAACAGCTCTTCGCGGTGCATGGTGCCCGCGCCGCCTTTGTACCAGCCATAAACCCGGCGGCCACGGCGATCATCAAAGATGGCTTCCTTGATCTGGATCTCGATCAGTTTGCGCTTTTCTTCGACCACAATGATCAGATCGAGCCCTTCGGCCCAGTCGTGAAAACCTTTCATATCCATCGGCCAGACCTGCCCCACCTTGTAGGTGGTGATCCCCAGCCGTTCGGCCATGGTTTCATCAATATTCAAAAGCTTGAGCGCATGGGTCAGATCGAGCCAGTTTTTACCCGCAGCAACCAGACCGATTTTGGCACCGGGTTTGCCCCAGTGGCGGCGATCCATTTTATTGGCATGGGAAAACGCCTCAGCCGCGAAACGTTTGTATTCAATAATGCGGTCTTCCTGGCGGAACCGATCATCATCCAGCCGAATGTTGAGCCCATCTGCAGGCATGTCAAATTCAGGCGTGATGAGTTTCATGCGCTCTGGATCACCATCCACAACCGAGGTGACCTCGATCGTGTCTTTCATGGTTTTGAGGCCGACCCAAAGGCCGGAAAACCGTGACAGCGCATAGCCGTAGATGCCGTAATCCAGTATTTCCTGCACCCCAGCGGGGCTGACAATCGGCAGGTAGCAATCCAGCAAAGACCATTCGGATTGATGCAGCACAGATGAGCTTTCGCCGGTGTGATCATCGCCCATTGCCACCAGCACGCCGCCGTGTTTGGATGAGCCCGCCATATTGGCATGTCTGAGCGCATCGCCAGATCGGTCCACCCCCGGCCCCTTGCCATACCAAAGGCCAAACACCCCATCAAAGCGCCCTTCCCCGCGCACTTCGGCCTGTTGCGCCCCCCAGATGGCAGTGACGGCAAGATCTTCGTTCAGCCCGTATTGAAATCGGACATCCGCGTCTTTGAGCTGGCGTTCGGCCCGCACCATCTGCAGATCCACCGCGCCCAAGGGCGATCCACGATAGCCGGTTACCAATCCGGCGGTGTTGAGCCCCGCGCCGCGATCACGTTCCTTTTGCATCAGCATCAAGCGCACCAGCGCCTGGGTGCCATTCAGCAGAATTGGGGATTGGTTCAGATCATATTTATCAGTCAGTGATATCCTTTGCTGGCTCATCATATCCTCCTCACATGATCAGCTTGCCTCTGGAATCTTCATTGTGGGTCAGGATATGTGACCTGAATAGAGGTTTTTTCGCCACGACGGGGCAAACGTGCCGTCACAAAATGGAAATAGGTGACAAAAAGTTCTATATTCGAGCAAACAACAACACAAAACGAGCGCGCCATGGATTGGGATAAGTTACGGATTTTTCACGCTGTTGCAGATGCAGGCAGTTTGACCCATGCCGGAGACAAGCTGAATTTGTCTCAATCGGCTGTAAGCCGTCAGATCCGTGCGCTTGAAGAGCGGTTGAACGCAACTTTGTTTCACCGCCATGCGCGGGGATTGATTCTTACTGAGCAGGGCGAATTGCTGTTTGAGGCCACCGGCTCCATGAGCCAGCGCCTCGAAGCGGCGGCGGCACGTATTCGCGACAGCGAAGAAGAAGTGTTTGGCCAACTGCGCGTCACCACCACCTTTGGCTTTGGCACGCTGTGGCTCGCGCCGCGTCTGACCAAACTTTATGAGATCTATCCCAACCTCAACATCGATCTGATGCTGGAAGAACGGGTGCTGGATCTGCCGATGCGCGAGGCCGATGTGGCCATTCGCATGAAAGAGCCAAGCCAGGCGGATCTGATCCGCAAGCGACTGATGACGGTAAAGATGCAGATGTATGCGTCTGAAAGCTATCTGGAAAATCATGGCACCCCGCTCAAACCTGAGGATATGAAAGATCACCGACTGATCTGTCAGAACCCCCATGCGTCGCAGGTGGGCGCGGCCGCGTTGATGATCAAACGGCTGATGGTGCATAATCCCGCGTCACTGCTGAACGTGAACAACTATTTTGGTGTGCTGCAGGCGGTGGTGCATGATCTGGGCATTGGCATCCTGCCCGACTACGTCACCGAGGATTTCCCGGCCCTGGTTGAGGTGCATCTGCAAGATGAGGTGCAAGATGTGCCAGTTTACCTTGCCTACCCCGAAGAGCTGCGCCATTCACGCCGCGTTGCTGCGTTCCGGGATTTTGTTCAAAGTGAGATTATTGAACACCGCAAACACATGAAAGAATTGGGCAAACTTTAAGCCCGATTTTCAAGCCTGAATGAGCCATGCACATGGCGCATATCCGCCCTGCGTAAATTCGGCATTAATAGACTTGAAGGGATATAGGAGACTCCCTAAATGGGACTCATGAAGGCGCGGCGAACGCCGACTTTCATACCTCCCTGTTGGACTTCGGCCGAGCTTAGTGCTCGGCCTTTTTTTTCGCGCGCGGCCAGCAATTGTATCCGTTAGGGATGCGCGTGTTTTACCTAGCTTTTGCGCAATTAAAGCTCTCATCCAAGTCTTTGCAGTAAAACGCCAGTGCCCCGGCGGGATTTGGTGATAAAATCCGCGTATTTTTGGCGGGTCTGCATAATTTTCGAGCACTCTTTGTGGGAGTTTCGCGCGGCGATATCAATTTTGAGCTGCGAATCTTGGGCTGAAACAGCAGCTGATGCATGGATAGGGCTTGAAAATGCTCTTTTGGCTTTTCCAATCGCAGCACTTGTCTTAAAAGGCGCGCAAACTCAGCCATCGGGAAGAAAAGCATGCAGGAACCAGCCATCACGCCTGAACTGATCGAGAGTCACGGGTTGAAGCCCGACGAATACGATCTGATCCTTGAGATCATCGGACGTGAGCCGACCTTTACGGAGCTGGGTATCTTCTCGGCGATGTGGAACGAGCACTGCTCTTATAAGTCCTCCAAGAAATGGCTGCGCACCCTCCCGACCGATGGCCCGCAGGTGATCTGTGGTCCCGGTGAAAACGCGGGCATCATCGATATTGGTGATGGCGATGCGGTTGTCTTTAAGATGGAGAGCCACAACCACCCGTCCTACATTGAGCCCTATCAGGGTGCGGCCACCGGTGTTGGCGGCATTCTGCGCGACGTGTTCACCATGGGTGCGCGTCCGATTGCATCAATGAATGCGCTGTCCTTTGGTGAGCCGAGCCACCACAAGACCCGCCAGCTGGTAAACGGCGTGGTCGAAGGTGTAGGCGGCTATGGCAACTGTTTTGGTGTGCCTTGTGCCGGCGGCGAAGTGCGCTTCCACCCGGCTTATAACGGCAACTGCCTGGTGAATGCTTTTGCCGCGGGTCTGGCGAAATCTGACAGCATTTTCTACTCGGCGGCGTCGGGTGTTGGCATGCCGGTTGTGTATCTGGGTGCAAAAACCGGCCGTGACGGTGTTGGTGGGGCCACGATGGCCTCGGCTGAATTTGACGACACGATTGAAGAAAAACGCCCCACCGTTCAGGTTGGTGATCCGTTTACCGAAAAACGCCTGATGGAAGCCACGCTGGAGCTGATGCAGACCGGTGCGGTGATTTCGATCCAGGATATGGGCGCGGCTGGTCTGACCTGTTCTGCGGTTGAAATGGGCGACAAGGGCGGTTTGGGTGTCAAACTGAACCTCGAAGATGTGCCCCAGCGCGAAGAGAATATGACAGCCTATGAAATGATGCTGTCGGAATCTCAGGAACGCATGCTGATGGTTCTGAAGCCAGAGCTGGAAGCCGAAGCCAAAGCTGTGTTTGTCAAATGGGATCTGGATTTCGCCATCGTGGGTGAAACCATCGCGGAAGACCGCTTCCTGATCTTGCACAATGGCGACGTAAAAGCAGATCTGCCACTGTCGAAACTGTCGTCTTCGGCACCTGAATATGACCGTCCGTGGGTGGCAACACCTGCAGCCGCAGAGCTGGCGGATGTTCCGGAAATCGATCCTGTTGAAGGCCTGAAAGCGCTGATTTCTTCGCCGAATTATGCGGGCAAACAGTGGGTCTATGAACAATATGACACCACCGTCATGGGTGACACCCAGCAGCGCCCCGGTGCTTCTGCGGGTCTGATCCGTGTGCATGGCACCGACAAGAAACTGGCGTTCACATCCGATGTAACCCCGCGTTACGTCAAGGCGAACCCGGTTGAAGGTGGCAAACAGGCGGTGGCCGAAGCCTACCGTAACCTGACATCTGTTGGCGCGAAGCCTTTGGCAACCACCGACAACCTGAACTTTGGCAACCCGGAAAAGCCCGAAATCATGGGCCAGTTCGTGGGCGCAATCCAAGGCATCGGCGAAGCGGTAGCCGCGCTTGATGTGCCAATCGTTTCCGGCAACGTGTCGCTTTATAATGAAACCGACGGTCAGGGCATTCTGCCCACCCCCACCATTGGGGCCGTGGGTCTGATTGCCGCTGATGAAGAGCCGATCATTGGCGAAGCGCGCGACGGTCATGTGGCGTTGCTGATTGGGGAAACCCAGGGCCATCTGGGCCAATCCGCCCTGCTCGCCGAAGCGTTCAAGCGTGAAGACGGTGATGCGCCTGCGGTTGATCTGGATGCAGAAAAACGCAACGGTGAATTCATTCGCGAAAACCGCGCGTTGATCAAAGCCTGTACCGATCTGGCTGATGGCGGTCTGGCGCTGGCTGCGTTTGAACTGGCTGAGGCTGGTCAGGTTGGGGTGCAGCTGGATGCGGGCGATACCGCGACGCTCTTTGGTGAAGATCAGGCGCGCTATCTGGTGGCCTGTAACTTTGATCAGGCCGAAGCGCTGATGCTGGCCGCGGGTCAGGCCGGGGTGCCGATTGCAAGCGTTGGTAAGTTTACCGGCGATAGCGTGAAATTTGGCGGATCAGAAGCCCCCCTTGCAGAGCTGGCGGAGATCTACCGCACCAGCTTTGCGGCGGCGGTGGCCTAAGACCGTGCTGAAAGACCAGACTGGCCCATCACAGGTGGGCCAGCCTGAACCTGATGGGATCACAGCGGTGACAAACCTGCCTGTTCTGACCCATGATTGCAGCCGCTGCGCCGCCCTGTGTTGTGTGGCCTACCCTTTTGACAAGGGCCGTGAATTTGCGCTGCAAAAAGAGGGCGACAGCCCCTGCCCCAATCTAAATGGATCCAGTGGTTGCAGCGTGCATTGTTCGCTGAATGAAATGGGTTTTAGCGGCTGTGTGGCCTATTCCTGCGCCGGTGCGGGGCAGCGGGTCACACAAGAGCTGTTTGACGGCGAAAGCTGGCATGATGATCCCGATCTATTGCACCATATGACCTATGCGCTCAGGGTGTTGCGGCCCATTCACGAGGCTTTGCTGATCCTGAACGAAGCGCTGGAAATCCCAATGCCTGCGGACCTGCGCCGCGACTGCACCGCGCTGATTGCGGCGCTGTGCCCGGCTGAGGATCGCTCCATCTGGGATTTTGAAGAGCCCGAGGTACAAGAGGCGCTGGCAGAGGTACCAGATTTCCTGCCCAAGCTTGCGCCTTATGTAATCTCTGACTGCTAATCTGCTTGCAGTAGACCCGGCGCAGCCCTACATTTTCTACAAACAGTTAGAAGGACATCGATCCCCCATGCCCATGCAGGCCCATGAAATTGAAGCGCTTTTGCGCGAAACCTTCCCAGATGCAGAGATCCAGGTCGGCGGCTCCGACGGGGTGCATATGTCAGCAATGGTGGTGGATGAAAGCTTTCGCGGCAAAAACCGGGTGCAGCAGCAACGCGCGGTTTATGCCGCACTAAAAGGCAAGATGGACGGGGCCGACGGTGATCTGCACGCGCTGGCACTAACAACCAAAGCGCCCGAATAAATGGATTGGCGGTGGGTGGTTCTGGGACTGCTTGTGGCGCTTGGAGCCGCGATTGCGCTTGAGGTCTATCTAAAGCGCAACCACCACCGCAACCTATCGGCATCGCGGCCGGAAAAACCTGTGCGCCCGCTTGGCATGGAAGCCACTGATGTGAAACAGGTTGAAGAGGCCCATGCCAGCAACCGCGCCCATCAAAAACGAAATGACGCGCTGTCACGCCGCTAGCGGGTGATCACAATTGGATGATGGGCCCGCGGCACTGTTGGCAAGTGCGACAAAAGCGGCCTTTCATGGGCTGGTTCTATTTATTGATCTTGCGTATATCTTTGCACTAGCCCTATGTGAGTTTAGAAAACTTCTAAAATATGGACCACGCTTTTGGCGCGTTGAACGGCAGATGCGCCGCCGCGCCTGGAAACGGAGACAAAAATGACAGATGTAAACGCCCGCATCGATGAAACCGTCAAAGCCAATGATGTTGTGCTGTTCATGAAAGGCACCAAAGAAATGCCGCAATGCGGTTTCTCTTCGCGTGTGGCTGGCATTTTCAACTACATCGGCCTCGATTTTGTCGACATCAATGTGCTGGCCGACGAAGAAGTGCGTCAGGGCATCAAGGACTATTCCGACTGGCCCACCATTCCGCAGCTTTACGTCAAAGGTGAATTTGTGGGTGGCTGTGACATCATCACCGAGATGACCCTTTCGGGTGAGCTTGACACGCTGTTTGTCGACAATGAGATCACTTTCGACAAAGAGGCCGCAGACAAGATCCGCGAAGCCAACCAAGAATAAGTCAGACAACCTGCTGACATCAAAAAGGCCTGCCAGTTTTGGCAGGCCTTTGTTGTTTCGTGCAACTCTTTAGCTGATCGCATCAGCATCATAGAAGAGCAGTTGCAGATCATCTACGGTCAGCGTGTCCCCCGCATCTTCGACCCGTGCCAGCGTCACCCCATCCTGCATGATCAGCGCGTCACCAGTGTCTGTGTCATTGACCACTGTAATGCGTGCGTTTGACTCTTCGATCTCCTCTACATCATCCACATCAACGAGGATGCTGATGGTGTCCTCGCGGGGTTCGTAGTCGGTGATATAAGCCGGGCCGCTGGGGGAAGGATCGGTGAACAGGGCAAAGGTGTCATTGCCGTCACCACCGGTTACAGTGTCGCCTGCGCCAAAGATCGTAAAATCATTGCCGTCACCGCCGTTGATCACATCAGCGCCATCGCTGGCCGCCTCCAGTTCCAGACCGGTGAGCGGCTCACCGTGGTCAATGAACTCTTCGACCTCGCGCAGGTCATCGCCATGCTCAACCGCTACGATCAGATCATCGCCCTGATCGCCGTTCAGCGTATCTTCACCGTGGCCACCAAACAGGACATCGCTGAAGCTGCCGCCATTGATCAGATCATCGCCCGAACCACCAAAGGCAACATCGGTGCCAGAGCCGCCAAACAGGGTGTCATCGCCCTGATTGCCAAACAGCGCGTCGTTCTCTGCGCCCCCTTCTAGGGTGTCGTCACCTTCCATGCCAAAGAGAATATCGACATTGTCGCCGCCCGAAAGCGTGTCTTCGCCGGCGCTACCAAACACCGTATCCGAGCCCGCGCCGCCATTGATTTCAACGTCTTGCGCATCGACGAACAATGAATCATCGCCCTCGGTTGCGCGTTCAGAGGTGCCTTCGGGCACCTCAGGCAAGAAGCGTTCTTCTTCGCCTTCATCAAAGGAGGTTTCATTGCGGTTGTCGTCATCATCATCGTCGATCGACAGGACAACGCCCCCAACCAGGAGCGTGGCAAGCAGTGCAACACCAATCATTTCGCTGATCCAATATCAGTTACCAATTGGTTAAGGGTTACGGTAAATTTTCCACAATCCAAAGATGAATTTAACAAGTTATCTCAATTAACTATCTATATAAGCTGATGCGCGAGACAGTGGCCGCATGGCGCAAAAACTGTTTCCGGGTCGCAAAAATTGTCACAAAAAAACCTGCCCGGACGCGCCGCGCAGGTCTTTGATTCTCAGGCCGTGGTATCAGCTCACAAGGACCCGGAACGCCAGGCTTTCGACCTCACCGGCTGCGCCAACAACCCGCGCCAGGGTGACACCCTGCTGCACGATCAACGCATCATCACCGTCCTCTTCGATGGTTAAATTCTCATCCGCAGGCCCCGGCACGGTTCCATTGACCACAATCTGGATTACATCTTCGTCTGGGTCATAATCGGTGATGATCGCAACCCCTTCCGGGGTTTCATCGGTCAGGATGGCAAAAGTATCAGAGCCGGTGCCGCCCGATGCGATATCTGACGCGCCCACAACCAGGATGTCATCACCTGCGCCGCCGTTCAATGTGTCAGCGCCCGAGGTGGTGGTGCTGTCAAAGGTGACCGTTTCCTGTGATTGAACAATGTTGTTTTCACGCAGCTGGTCGGCATCTTGCTGATTTGGCACCCGGTCGAATTCACCGCCGTAAACAAAATCATTGCCATCGCCGCCTGAAACCTCATCGGCACCGCTGCCGCCAACCAGGAAATCATTGTCGTCACCACCGGAGACTTCATCGGCGCCCGAGCTGCCAAAGAGCACATCATTGCCTTCGCCGCCGCTCAGGACATCATCACCGTTGCTGGCATAAAGAATGTCAGAGCCATCGCCGCCTGCGATCGTATCATCACCGCCCTGACCAAACAGCGCATCATCACCCTCGTCGCCAAAGACAATATCATCGCCACGTCCAGCAAAGACGGTGTCATCCCCCTCGCCTGCGCTGATGAGCTCGGCCTCATCACCTTCAAGCTCGATGCGATCGGCAAAATCGGTGCCTTCAACTGCGCCCGGTGGAAGTTGTGTCGCATCTGGTGCCTCAGGAAGCGGCACAAGGGAGCCATCCTCGCTCACACGCACAAGCGAGATGTCATCCAGCGTCAGCTGTCCCGCGCCATCTTCGATGCGGGCGATGGTCACACCGTTTTGCAGCACCATGGCATCACCGGTGTCGTCATCTTCCACCAGTTCAAAATTACCCTCATTCAGGGTACTGTCCGGATCATTGATCTGGATTTCGATACTGTCTTCATCCGGATTGTAATCAGAGATGTCGGCAATACCCTGCGCGCTGTCATCGCTTAGCACCACAAAGCTGTCTTCGCCTGTGCCGCCGATCCCAACATCACGGGCCCCAAGATATAGCGTGTCGTCACCAGCGCCGCCCACCAGCGTATCCGCGCCAGAAACGGAGTTTTGCATGGTGACGCTCAGACCTTCGCCAGCGGCAACAGAGTCGCGCAGCTCATCCGCAGTGGGTTCGCGGTCAAACTCGCCGCCAAACAACACATCATCGCCGCCTTGACCTTGCAAAATATCATGGCCAGAACCGCCAACGATCAGATCGTCGTCATTGCCACCCACCAGCAGGTCTTCGCCAGAGCTGCCCAGCAGCGTATCGGCGCCGTCGTCGCCAATGACCGTATCGTTGCCAGCGCCACTGTTGATCACATCCGCATCGTCACCGCCCGACAGCGTGTCATTGCCAGCCTGCCCTGAAATATCATCGCGGCCCGCGTCGCCATTGATCTGATCGTTGCCCGCGCCTGCAAACACGGTGTCATCACCGTCCAGCGCTTCAAGCGTATCATCGTCATCACCCAATTGCAGCAGATCGCCAATGTCGCTCGGCAAATCCGGCTCTGACTGCTGTTCGGTGTCGCGTTCCACATCCGAACTATTGTCATCATCATCGTCAAAAATAGCAAACAGGGCTCCTCCAATGAGGAGCGTGCCAAGCACGTATAATCCGATCATCGCAATCGCCTCTTAACCATTCGTAAATACCCTGGAGTTGTAAGAGGATCTTTTTGACTGGACAAGTTAAACCAAAATTTCGGGGCTTCCGGGCTGGTTTACCCCCGTTTCTGGCCACGATTGACCACAGAGCAGAAACAAAAAAAGCCCAGGCTGCAGCACTGTTGCAACCTGGGCTTTCGAAATTTCAATACCTGAATGCGACTCACTCCTTGGGTGATCAACCACGTGCAGCGGGGCGCAGTCAGGGGGGGCTGTGGATCAGCCTGCGGCTTTTTCCTCGATCTCCTGGGCCAGGCTTTCGGCGCGGGCGGCAAGTTCTGCCAGCGTGTCTGAAACCTGCGGCGGGATCACCGGAACCTCGATCTGTTGCGGCGCGGGTGCGGGCGCTGCGCGCAGGGCTTCAAGCTCGGCGGTGATTGCAGCAATCTGCGCGTCTTTCTGCGCGATCACGGCTGTGACCTCCTTGTTGCGATCCTCAACCGCGGCGGTTTTATCCGCAAGCAGCAGACCCGCCATCAAAAGCATACGCGATTCCGGCATGCGGCCGATCTGATCTGCAAGCACCTGCGCCTCATCGTCAAGCATGCGCGCGGCGGATTGCAGGAAGCTTTCTTCGCCCTCCTGACAGGAGACTTCAAAATCGCGGCCACCAATATGAATGATCACTTCGGGCATTATTCATCCTCTCCCTGCGGCAGGTTCTGTGCGGTGGCCAAAAGCGGCTCGAGCCGGGAAATCACCATCGACATCTCAGCGCGGTCGGTTTCCTTGGCAGCGCGCAGACCTTCGATTTCGGCCTGAAGCGACGCGTTGATCAAGGCGGGATCACCCACGCCTTCGGCATTGGCGGCGCGCAGGGCGGCGTTGGAGCTCACCAGTTGATCGTTGGCGGCACGCAGGTTGCCAAGCTCCTGATCCAGTTTGATCAGCTCGGCGCTGTCATCAACCGGCTGCTGCGCCAGTTGAAGTTCTGATTTCAGGCGGGTGTTTTCTGCCTCGAGCGCGGCAAAATCCACCTCGGAAATTGCGGGCTGGGTATTTGCAGCGGCTTGGATCGCGTCCTGGGCAGCGGCTTGCGCCGCAGTCAGTTCAGTTGCGTGTTGGGCCGCCTGTTGCTGCGCCGCGTCTGCTGCGGCCTCAGCTGCCTGAGTTGCGGCCTGACGTTCCGCATCAAGATCGGATGTCAGCTTGGCGATTTCTGCGTTCAGCGCATCAACATCCACCTCGGCCGCGAGCATGGCGGCTTCCAGCTCGCTTTTGAGACGGGTGTTTTCCGTCTCCATGGTTTCGCAATGTTCCTTGGAACTGGCGGCCTCATTCTGGGCGCCTTCCAGCGCGCCTTTCAGCCGGTCCACCTCAAGGCGCAGCGCATCACGTTCGGCGGTATTGCCAACTTCATTGCGCAACAGCTGCACTTCGGCTTCCAGCGCTTCCATCGCGGCGGGGTCTGCGCCACCACCGCTGGCGTTTTCTGCGGCGAGCTCAGCCTCATCAAGACGGCCGCGCAGCACTTTCAGCCGCTCTTCCAGCTGGGCGTTGGCGGTGCGTTCCTCATCGAGGGCGCGTTCCAGATCTGCATTGCCGCCCGCAGAGGATGCGCCTGCGGCTTCCAATGTGGTGACGCCGGAACTGATCCGCTCCATCGCGGCCAGGATCCGGGCCTGCAACTCTTCTATATGCTCCATGGCTGTCCCTATGCCTGTTGTCTGCCTCATGCCCTGCACATAGCTGCCCCCTAAGTGGGGTCATTGTTAGCGTGCATCATCGCCATTTCCGGCGAATCACGCGCGCGCAGCTGCACATGGCATCTTGTTTCACCGAACAGGAGTAAATGAGCGCCTTAGCGCTTTCAAGCGCTTGCAGCCGAAAGCCGCGACAATAGCGGTTTTCCCGCCTTCTGCGGCTTGCACTTTGCCGTATCGGTGCTATTGAGCGATTTGTCCGCACGATAGCCATAAGGAAGACTCCAGTGGATCTGACAGCCCTGCGTTCTGCAAACCCCGAGCATTGGTCCAAAGCCGCCGCGATCCGCGGCCTGACCCTCGATGCGGTTGCTGCCGCCAATTCCGGCCACTCCGGCATGCCCATCGGCATGGCAGATGTGGCCACCGTGCTTTTTGAAAAGCACATGAAGTTTGATGTGGCCGCGCCAAGCTGGCCGGACCGGGACCGGTTTATCCTGTCCGCGGGCCACGGCTCGATGCTGATCTATTCCCTGCTCTATCTCATGGGCGACAAGCAGGTGACCCTGGATCAGGTGAAAAACTTCCGCCAGATGGGTCAGCTGACTGCGGGCCACCCGGAGAACTTCCTGCTGGATGCAGTTGAGGTCACCACCGGTCCGCTGGGTCAGGGTATTTCCAACGCTGTGGGTTTTGCCATGGCCGAAGAAATGCAGCGCGCCCAATACGGCAAAAAGATCGTCGATCACCACACCTATGTGATTGCGGGCGACGGCTGCCTGATGGAAGGCATCAGCCAAGAGGCGATCGGTCTTGCTGGCCGTCATTCGCTGGGCAAACTGATTGTGCTGTGGGACAATAACAACATCACCATCGATGGCACCGTTGAACTGTCGGATCGCACCAATCAGGTACAGCGCTTCAAGGCCTCGGGCTGGCACGTTCTGGAAATCGACGGTCATGACCCTGTGGCCATCGACGCCGCAATTGAAGCCGCGAAGAAGACCAAGAAACCCTCGATGATTGCCTGCAAAACCCATATCGCACTGGGTCACGCGGCACAGGATACCTCCAAAGGGCACGGCGCGCTGACCGATGCAGAGCAGCTGATTGCGGCAAAAACCGCCTATGGCTGCCCGCTCGAAGCCTTCGACGTTCCTGCAGATGTGAAATCCGCATGGGAAGCCATTGGTGCCCGTGGCGCCGAAGAACGCGCCGCATGGGAAGCGCGTTTTGCCGAAGTGTCCAGCCAGAAACAGGATCGGTTCAACCGCGCCTATGCGCTGGAAGCACCAAAGAAACTGTCGTCTGTTGTGCGCGCGCTGAAAAAGCAGGTCTCGGAAGAGCAGCCCAAGGTTGCCACCCGTAAGGCATCTGAAATGGCGCTGGCCGCGATCAACCCGGTGATGCCGGAAACCGTGGGTGGCTCGGCTGACCTCACCGGTTCCAACAACACCAAGACCGGTGATCTCGGCGTGTTTGACACCGACAACCGCAAGGGTCGTTATGTCTACTGGGGTATCCGTGAGCACGGCATGGCCGCAGCGATGAACGGTATGGCCCTGCACGGCGGCATGCGCCCCTATGGCGGCACCTTCTTCTGCTTTACCGATTATGCGCGCCCTGCGATGCGTCTGGCGGCCCTGTCGAAACTGCCCACCGTTTTTGTCATGACCCATGATTCAATTGGTGTTGGTGAAGATGGCCCGACCCACCAACCGGTTGAGCATCTGGCAATCTGCCGTGCGACCCCGAACACCTATACCTTCCGCCCGGCAGATGCTGTTGAAACCGCGGAAGCCTGGGAAATCGCGCTGTCGTCCAAAGAGACGCCTTCTGTGATGGCGCTGACCCGTCAGAACCTGCCGACCGTGCGCACCGAGCACAAGATGAACAACCTCACCGCACAGGGTGGTTATGTTCTGGCGGATGCGGAAAACAAGCGTCAGGTGATCTTGATCGCAACCGGTTCCGAAGTGTCGCTGGCGATGGAAGCAAAAGCCAAGCTCGAAGCAGAAGGCATCGGCACCCGTGTGGTTTCCATGCCCTGTATCGAACTGTTCCTGGCGCAAGACGAAGCTTACCGCCGCAAGGTTCTGCCTGCAGGCCCCGTGCGCGTGGGTATCGAGGCAGCCGTGCGTGATGGTGGCTGGGATCGCCTGCTCATGGGTGAGCGCGGCCAGGAAAAGAAAGCCGCCTTTGTTGGCATGGCGTCCTTTGGCGCGTCGGCCCCTGCGGCGGAACTGTTCGAAAAGTTCGGCATCACCGCAGAGGCGACTGTGGCCAAGGTCAAAGACCTGCTGGGTTAAGGCTTTGCCACGATAATGATGAAAAGAGGGGCCTTTGGGCTCCTCTTTTTTTTTTGCTGCTGTATCTGTGTTTTTAGCGTTTCTTAGCTCCTGATTGGTCATGTTCCACCTCGCAATCCAGAGGAGATCAGAATGATCGCAGTAATCGCAAAACATGCGGAGCAGATCCGTTCCACAGGCCAGCCCCCGCTGCAAACTGTCCGGGAGCAGCAGTACAAGGGCAGTGATTTTGCCTCAGTCTATGGCAATATGGATGCGACCCGCGCCAAGATCCAAACCACGATCACAGGCTGGACGGCGGACACGCCTTACAGCCAGATGCGCAAAGAGGCGCAGGCGCTGATGACCGGTGATCTGGAACAAGACACCGAGATTTTTGCCACAGCGCTGTCTTTTGTCAAAACCCCTGAGCAGATGCATGCCCTTGTCGATGCAATGACCACAGGCCCGGACAACAATCTGCGCGAGACGCTGCAGTCGCTCGTGGAAGGCGCACGCAAGGGGATACCAGCCCTGCATGAAGAGCTGGAGCGGCTGAAGGCAGCAAAAGAGGCATTGCAGGCCCAGGAACCCAGCTCGCCCCAGATGGCAGAAGCGCGTGACAAGGCGATTGAGCGGATCGACCGCGAAATTGCGCAGATCCAGGAAGCCATCAAAGAGAAGCTGCAACGCTCCTTTTATGGCGGCAGCGAATTGGAAGACCACAGGTCAGCTGTGGTGCAGGCAAGTCTGGCGCAAACGGCGGCTGAACAGCTGCACTAGTCTTAAGGCAGCGCTGAATTCATGTTGTTTAGCGGCGTGGTGATGGGTGTACTGTCGCGAACTGCTATTGAGCACAATTCGGGCCAGTCCGCCCAGCTTTCTGAGCTGCGATCTACTTGGATGTTTTTGACGGGGCGCTAATGGTAGTTACCTGGTTCCCTTGTTGACCAGCGCCTTGTTCACAAAGAAGCTATGCAGTTAAAGATCTGAATTCCGGAACGTGAAATGAGATTAGTCAAGCCAAGCGTTGATCATGTTTCAGCGTATATTGAGGCATTGGAACGAGGTTGGTCACCAGACAACCTGCGCCCTGAGGCAGCGCTAGAGCAGTTGCAGAAAATTTCCGAAAATGCCTTGAAATTCGTTGCAAACCTTGATGATCCAAGTGCAAGGGCTGGACCAATCACATTGCCTGATGGTTCGAAAGTGCCGCGTTTACCAAGTATCCGCCGCTGGATATGGTCAGACGGGTTTTGCGGCCACATTAGTTTACGCTGGCAACCGGGAACAGAGGAATTGCCACCTACTTGTGCGGGACACATCGGTTATAGCGTTGTGCCTTGGCGGCAGGGAGAGGGATTGGCAACTGCAGCGCTCTGCGCCATTTTACAAGAAGCCAAGCCGGTTGGTTTAAAATACGTAGCAGCAACCACCCGTCCTGACAATTTAGCCTCTATCCGTGTCATTGAGAAAGCCGGAGGCCAACTGATGAAAAGTTACAATGCCAATAAGGCTCTTGGTGGTCATGAGACTTTGGAATTCAGGATTTCTACCACTGCCTAGGTCACTTTTGGAAGTGCTCAATGGTGGCGCATCAAAAGACTGTGGTTGAACCACGCGCAAATGCGACCCAAGGGCGAGAGAGTTCGCCCCTGGGCCAAATCAGTTTTGAACGCTGTTGGCTTCACCCTTCCCAAACGGCCGTGCCGGGATGAAACTGTGACCAGGCGAACCAGAAGGCCTGATGGCTGCCAAGGTCCCTGCCCGCATTGTCTACCGCGCGTAACCCGCCGCCATCGAGCACCAGTGAGACGTTTTCATAGCTCACGGCGCGGCCGCGTTTCAGGGCAGACACCGCTTTGGAGCGTTGAAACGCCACTGGTTTGCCCGAGGCTGTGACAATGCCAATTACATCTTCCTGTACCGGCAAACGCGGATCCACATCGCCCACCGGGAAGATCGGCCCATCGGCATCACGCCCATTGCGGAAATCAAAATCACGCCCCAGCGCCAGCTCTTCGACCAGAACGGTGGTATTGGGATGCGCCTTTTTCCAATCGCCCCAGGTGGTGGTGACCACGCCCGCTTGCTGCAAGGTTATGCCCTTGCGCGCCAGCGGTCCGGTGACGGCTTTGCCAAGAAACGTGTCAAAGACCGAGCCGCTCTCTATGTCGTACATCACTTTGTTGGAGCGAATGAGCAGGCCCGAGGTGCGCAGCACCGGGCGTTTGATGCCAAGGCCATCGGTGAAATAAGCCTGCGCCGCACCACACAGCGTACAATAAGGAATGCCAAGGTCACGCCCGCCAAGGGTGTCATTGACCATCTCGCGCACTTCCATAATCCGGCGCGGATAGGCGCGGGCTTCGCCGTTGACCACAATGCCAAACACAATGTCTTTGTTTTTCAGCCAGCGGGCGTCTTTGGCGTTTTGCACCTTGGGGTTATCAGCGGCGGGGATGCAGTTGCAGCGCGCATCGGTGGTGTCATAGGCGCGTTCATCCATCAACACGCCCCCCCAGGATACATGTCGCCAGTCAATGTCACCTTTGACAAAGAGCCGCTCCCAACCTGGTTCAATCGAAGTAAAGATCTGGCGTTTGTATTTCAGATAGCCGGGCGGTGCCGGGATATCCCAGGCAATCAGGTGATCGGTGATCACCCCCCAGCCATTGCGGCGTGGCGGTTTGATGTTCAAAAGCTTGGCTGCGCCCTCGGTCAGGATGTTGTTCAGCCCCTGATGGGCGGTGAACCGCATCATATCGCTGATCAGCCAGACCACGCGGGGGTCTTTGCTTTCGACCAATCTGGCAAAAGCGACGCGATGGGCCTCGCCCCAGGTGCCGCTGAGCAGGCTATCCACCAGCGCCACCTGCATGGCGCGTTTCACGTCGCGCGCCATATTGCCGTTGGGGATCGCAGGGGGCTGGCCAAATTCCGCAATGACATAATCAGGCAGCTCCGTTTGGTTTTGCGCATAGGCAGGTTGAACCACCAAGGTAGCGAGCGCCACAAGCGCAGCCCGAAGAATACGTGAAGCAGACATAAGATTTCCCCCTGTGAACTGCGCAACGGAGACAGCACTGACCGCCGCAGTATCAGTGTCGCGGCAAATCGACCTGCGCGCCAATCACGTTCAATCAGGCTCGGGTGATGATCTGGCCCCAAAATGAAGCGAGTGATTTGTTGTTTTTTCACGCGAGTTCACAGATTGATTCGCGGATTGAGAATAAATTTCCACCGCGCGGGGGCAAATCACGCTGGTTTACCGTCGGCGGGAGGGGTGCGACACTCTGACACAGTAACCACTAATGCACTGTATTTCCGACATTTTTCATACACTTTAGAACGAGTCTAATAACTTTTCCAACCTTTTTCGACAGAATTATATCCCTATCTTTTTTGTCGGAATTGACCTGCGGGGCAAAAATGACAATATCGCGAGGACGTTAGACAGAGAAGCCCATGATCGTTTGTAGTTGCCAGTCCATCTCCAGCAGCGATATCAACAGCGCCATCAGCTGGATGCGTACCTCCGATCCGGAGACGATCATCACTCCGGGCAAGATCTATCGCGCCCTTGGGAAGAGCCCCGACTGTGGTGGTTGCATGAAATTGTTCGTTGCAACCATGCGCAAAAGTGACAAGTTTGAAGTGCCAGCGATACTTCGCGGCATGAATGAAACGCTGTCACAGGAGAAGGGCCACCATGAAGGGCGACAAGAAAGTCATCGAATATCTCAATAAGGCCCTGCGCGTTGAGCTGACTGCTGTCAGCCAGTTCTGGCTGCATTACCGCCTGCAGGCGGATTGGGGCCTTGGCAAGCTTGCCAAGAAAATGCGTGAGGAATCCATCGAAGAGATGGAGCACGCAGACAAGCTGATCGACCGCATTCTGTTTCTTGAGGGTCATCCGAACCTGCAAACACTCGATCCCCTGCGGATCGGCGAAGATGTTCGCGAGACACTGACCTGCGACCTCGAAGCAGAGATGGAAGCCGTGGCGCTTTATAGCGAAGCGCGCAAATACTGCCAGGATGTGGGGGATTATGCTTCGATGAAGCTGTTTGATGACCTGATCCTTGATGAGCAGGGTCACATCGACTTCCTCGAAACTCAAATCGGTCTGCACGACAGTATCGGCGCGCAGAACTATGGCGCACTGAACGCAGAGCCCGCTGACGCGGCCGAGTAAGAAAACGTTGCACCCGGCGCGGGTGCCACCACTCACAATATCGGTTTCAAGAAAGGTCTAGGCCGCAATCAAGGAAAGTATCCAGCCACTCGATCCAGGTACTCCATCCAGCCCGGTATCATATCCAGCCAATCGCCAGATATGCGCCCAGCCAGACAGACACCCAGACAGAGACGCCAGAGAAACCCCAGACAGCAGCCTAGGCCACCCGAAATAAACAGCGATCCGCCAAGCCAGACCAAAAGAGGTCATACGCCCAGCCAAGATTTGATCCAGCCGCCAGCCCGCCACCCAGCCTACGCCAGGGGCAAGCCCGCATCGCCAGATCACGCATCCATCCAGCATTTCGCCAGATCGAGCCAGTAGATCGAGGGTTTCTCTCGCTCATCCAGCTATCGAACGGAAGCCAACCCGCGCATCGGCACAACGCAGAAAGCCGCCCCTTCGAGGGCGGCTTTTTCGCATTTTCACAATATGTTGCGGCGGTTTGTTCAGGTTCTTCTCTGCTGCGGCTGGCGCAGCGCATATTGCCCCATAACCACGCTCATAAGCACGGTGGCCACCCCGGCAATTTGCAGCGAGCTGAGTGTTTCGCTTAGGTAAAGCCAGCCGAGCAGTGTTGCGCTTATTGGGCTGAGCAATCCAAGCAGGGACACCTCGGAGGGATGGATTTTGCCAATGCCGCGCAGCCAGATGATATAGGTCAGCGCCGCGCCAATGAGGCCAAGATACGCAAGCCCCGCAAGGTTGGTAGCGCTCAGCGTGGCAAGACCCGTATCTGCCACCAGCAGGCACGGCAGCAGTAGCACCCCACCCGCCGTAAGCTGCCAGGCGGTGAAGGTCAGCGGTGACACCGGTGGCTGCCATTTGCGGCTAAGCACGGTGCCAAACGCCATTGAAGTCGAACCACCAACCCCGGCCGCAAGCCCCCAGACATCCAGCGCCGCATCAGAGGTCAGCACCAAGAGCGCCACCCCAACGCCCCCTGCCCCCACAGCCAGCAGCGCCAGCCGCCGAATGGGGGAGCCCAGCAACAGCCGCGAAGCAAAGATCACCACAAAGGGCTGCAACGCCCCCATCAAGGCCGCCACCCCGCCGGGCAGCCGATAGGCCGCCACAAACAGCAGCACCCAGAAGATCGAGAAATTCAGCGCCCCCAGCAGCGTGATCTTCCAGAGCCACGCCCCATTTGGCAGCTGGCGCACCAGACACAACAACAAAAGCCCCGCAGGCAGCGCCCGCAACAGCGCCACCGAGAGCGGATCGAGGTTGGGTAGAAATTCGGTGGCAACAATATAGCTGCTGCCCCAGATCAGCGGCGCGGTGGCCGTCAGGCTTAGATTAAACAGGCGTTGCATTGGTCACTTTCTATTTATCTCGACATCAAGATAATGCCACTTACCTTGACGTCAAGATAACTGCGTGCCATTCTGTTTTCATGTTTGATATCGAAGACATCCGGACCCAATGGGCCAAGCAGCGACCGGATCTCAACACTGCACCGATGGGGTTGATTGGCCGCATGGTGCGGCTGACGGCATTGTTTGATCAGGAAATGAACAAGACCTTTGCCGCGCATGGGCTGAATTTTGCGAGCTTTGATGTGCTGGCAACGTTGTTGCGCTCAGGCCCACCCCATGCGCTGCCGCCAAACCGGCTGCTGGAAACCATGATGGTGACCTCGGGCACGATGACCAACCGGATTGATCAGCTGGTCAAAGAGGGTCTGGTGCGGCGCCTGCCCAACCCCAACGACAAACGCAGCGTACAGGTGCAGCTGACGGAAGCAGGTTTCACCAAGATCAATGCCGCGGTGAGCGATCACGTTCAAACGCAGAAACACCTGGTTGCGGGGTTCACAGAGGATGAGCAGGAAACGCTCAACCAGCTGCTGGATCAGGGATTGCGACATCTGGGCTAATTTCATGGTGGTTGGGAATATCTGACCAGCGGAGTGCTTACGGATTGACTCCAGCTCCCTTTGCGCCCTAAGAATTTTCACGGAAAAGTGATAATCAGCAGCGCGCTGATTTCGCGTCTCGGTTCAGAAAGCAGCTTTAAATGTGTGTTTCCGGTTTAATATTGGAACAGGCAGGATTATTCCCACCAAAGCAATTTGCCCCAAAGCCAACTCTTGCATACCGTCGCTTGCGGCCGGGGTGCGATTATCGATTAGCAGCGGCACTGCAATGACGTGCGGCACTGATGCGTCCGGCGCGGGCAAACGTGACGGTCTCTTAGGATCCGCATACACAGCAAAGCTGAACACGCCCGCTTAGGCCAGCCACAGTTTACTCAATATCTAAATACTGAGTTCAGCGTCCTTCTTGAGCGCATGATTATTGGTTTTTCGCGTGTCTCCTACCGGAGATGCGGTTTCCAACCCAATATAAATGACAGGAGAACCCTTATGACTGACATCAACAGCCCACATACCGCGCAACGCCACGCGTATAGTGCCGGGCTCTATCGGATCACAACCATTGCAAATCTGCTGCTGCTCCATTGGGGTGTCTATTGGTTGATGAATGGTCTCGACAAATTCCTAAACCGCACCGATGTGGGCTTGTTTGTCTGGTACGGCAAGGATCGCAGCACCCAGTTTGGCGACTATCTGGAAAACACCGGCACTTCGCTTTCGGCGCTGGAGCCGATCCTTTATTTCACCGGCATCATTGAACTGCTGGTCTCCATCCCACTGTTCATGATCCTTGCTGCCGCAATATCCGGAAAGCAGATCAGCCAGGCATTTCTTGAAATGTCATTCGTTCTGGGCGGAGTGATTTTTGTCGGCTTTTCCTTCTTTGACGTGATCTTTGGGGATCGCGCCGAACTGTGGGAGCACGGCACATTCCTGATCGGCCTGCTGTTGAGCTACAAGCTGGTCAAAGATGGTCTGCAAGAGCGTTCGCAGCTGGTGTGATGTCTGGGCACGGCAGCATTTTGCCACCTATGCCCAACACCACATCGGCCCATCTATTGTCAAAAGACATCAATGCGCGCTGGATTTGCCCAAGAGTGGCATCATCACCTTGGTCACCAGCGGGATCAGTACAAGACCCACAACAAAACCAAGAATGCCATCAATCACCGCTTTGGTGATCCATTCGATCAACGCATCCCCATGACCCACCGCATGGGCCCAGTGGTGAATAAGCTCTTCGGGGCCGTGCCAGCCCATTTCGTGCAGCGAGTGAACAATAATCGAGCCACCAACCCAAAGCATCGCTGCCGTGCCCACAATGGTCAGCAGTTTCAAAAACCACGGCATCACCACTACAATACCACGCCCCAGGGCGCGCACGGCGCTGACTTTGCTGACACGGGTCAGCCACATGCCCACATCATCCATCTTCACGATGATCGCAACCACGCCGTAAACCGCAAAGGTGATGACAATCCCCACCACCGCCAGCGTCACGGCGCGCAGCCAGAGCTGGTCTGCCTCAATAGTGGCCAGCGAGATGGTCATGATTTCAGCTGACAGGATAAAATCGGTTTTGATCGCGCCTTTGACTTTTTGTTCCTCAAGGTGGGATTTGTCGCCCACATCATGGCTGCCATCGGGGCCTGCGTCATGGCCGTTGCGATGCATCAGCACATGGGCGATTTTTTCCGCGCCTTCAAAGCTCAGATAACAGCCGCCCAGGATCAACAGCGGCGCAATCAGCCAGGGTGCAAAGCTTGCCATCAAAAGCGCAACCGGCAGCAGGAACACCAGCTTGTTGATGAGCGAGCCGCGCGCAATGCGCCAGATCATCGGCAATTCGCGCGCCGGCGCAAACCCGGTGACATACTTTGGCGTCACCGCCGCATCATCAATAACAATGCCCGCAGCTTTTGAACCTGCCTTGGCCGTTTGGGTGGCAATATCATCCACCGAGGCCGCGGCCACTTTGGCAATTGCAGCCACATCATCCAATAGCGCCAGTAACCCGCTCATCGTCCTGTTCCTCTTTTGCGTCCTCTGCCCCGCGCACCCTAGCGCAAATCGGGCCTAGCACAAGCGTTAGCGCCATCGCCAGAAATTAACCGTAATTCGTTATCGCCATCGGTGATTTCGTTAACGCCACCGGTCATGTTTTGCGCTAACAGTCTGGCTTTTAAACGTTTTTTTCCTTTAGGAAATTAAGGTATAAAGTTATAGCACCGCCAACCACGCTTGCCTGGAGAGATGCAACATGACCATCAAAGTAGGTATTAACGGATTTGGCCGGATCGGCCGATGCACCTTGGCCCATATCGCTGGATCGGGCCGCGACGATATCGAAGTGATCAAAGTAAATGCCACCGGCCCGCTTGAGACCGCTGCGCATCTGATCAAATACGACAGTGTCCACGGCCGCTTCCCCGGTGAAGTGAGCATTGGTGAAAACACCATGAACCTGGGTCGTGGTGACATGCAGATGTATTCCACCTACGACATGGCTGAGCTGGACTGGGAGGGCTGCGATGTGGTTCTCGAATGTACCGGCAAATTCAACGATGGTGAAAAAGCCAAAACCCACCTTGATCGTGGCGCCAAGCGCGTGCTGCTGTCTGCCCCCGGCAAGAACGTTGACCGCACCGTTGTCTATGGTGTGAACAACAACGAGCTGGTGGCAAGCGATGTCATGGTTTCCAATGGCTCTTGCACCACCAACTGCCTGGCGCCGCTGGCGAAGGTTCTGGATCAGACCGTTGGTGTTGAATCGGGCATCATGACCACGATCCACGCCTATACCGGTGATCAGCCGACGCTTGATCGTCGTCACAAGGATCTTTACCGTGCCCGCGCAGCTGGCATGTCGATGATCCCAACCTCAACCGGTGCGGCCAAAGCACTGGGTGAAGTGCTGCCATCAATGAAGGGCAAGCTGGACGGTTCTGCCATCCGCGTCCCCACCCCGAATGTTTCGGCCGTGGATCTGACCTTCCGTGCCACACAGGATGTGACCGCAGAGCAGATCAACTCCATCTTCAAAGAAGCTGCCGAAGGTGAGATGAAAGGCGTTCTGGGCTATGAGCCTGCGCCGCTGGTGTCCACCGATTTCAACCACAGCCCGGAAAGCTCGATCTTTGCACCGGATCAGACCCGCGTTGTTGGCGATCGTCTGGTACGTGTTCTGGCCTGGTATGACAACGAGTGGGGCTTCTCCTGCCGGATGGCCGATGTTGCCATTGCCATGGGCAAACTGGGCTAATTCAGCCGCAGATCTTGAGATTATGCGCCCGGTCAGTCATAACTGGCCGGGCGTTTATTCATTCAGAGTGCCAATTGTCATGACCCATAAGATAGCTGTTTGGCTTGGCAGCCTGATCCTGCTGGCACTTGTTTTAAATGTGCTGATGTTTGGCGATACCCATCTGGTGTTTCTGGGCAAAAAGCTGTTGGCACTGACCCATTGGATGGCCTTTTGGCGTTGAGCGCACAAAAAACGGCCCCCGCAGGAGCCGTGTTTCAAGCACTGTAAAAACCCTTGTGTGACCGCAGCCACCGCGCGGGGCTTAGCCTTCGCGGAGACGCTCGGCCAGTTTTGCCTGCACCCGTGGCGTCACAAAGGTCGACACATCCCCACCAAGACGGGCGATTTCCTTGACCAGTTTCGACGCGATCGCCTGATGTTTCGCTTCGGCCATCAGGAACACGGTTTCAACCGAGCTATCAAGCGCGCGATTCATGCCAACCATCTGGAATTCATATTCAAAATCCGCAACCGCGCGCAGCCCGCGCACGATCAGCTGCGCGCCAACATCATGGGCGCAATCGATCAGAAGGTTCTCAAACGGATGGGCAACAATTTCGGTGCCGGTCTCTTCGCTGAGCTTGGCGCATTCAGCTTCGATCATCGCCACACGCTCTTCGAGTGAAAACAAAGGACCCTTGTCGCGGTTGATGGCAACCCCGATCACGAGCTTGTCCACAAGCGCGCTGGCACGGCGGATAATGTCCAAATGACCCAAGGTGATCGGATCAAAAGTTCCGGGATATAAAGCAACCCTCATCACGCTGTCCTCCTGGCTGGCTTTGGCTGCACGCAATCATATTTCGTGGCAAAAGTGCAAGGGGGCGTGGCCTGGAATTTCACATGTTTATGGGTTTCCCAACGTAAAACCATAAAATTCACCAAGGCCATTGTGATCTCTTGCACATATGGGCGCTGAGGCAGAGCCTGCCCGCCTCAGCACGGGGTGTTACAAGCCGCGGATCATGCCCTCAAGCGCGTCTTTTTCCATCTCAAGCTCGCTGAGCTGCGCCTTGACCACATCACCCAAAGTGACAATGCCAACCAGCTTGCCCTCTTCCAGAACCGGCATGTGGCGAAACCGCCCCTCGGTCATCTGGCGCAGCACATCCTGTACATTGGAGTCTTTGCTGCAGGTCACCAGATCTTTGGTCATATAACTGCTGACAGGCTCAGACAGGCAGCCGCTGCCGGTTTGGGACAGTTCGCGTACAATATCGCGTTCTGATAGGATGCCATCAGCTTTGGTTCCGTCAGAGGACACCACCACAGTGCCGATCCGATGTTTCGCCAAAATTGATGCCGCCTGGGATACGGTCGCATTGGGGGCAACTGTATGCACCGATGCGCTGGCCTTGGATTTCAGGATCAATTGGACAAGCATTATAGCTCCTCATTAAATGCTAATATCTTGATCCTTCCGGCAACATCGCATCAAGTCAAGGCTTCGAGCCGCTCAATCTCTTCGCGAATACCGCTGGAAAGTTCGCGCGCGAACCGATTGAGCCGCTCACTGCGCTGATCGCCTTGATGGCGAACCAGATAGAAACTGCGCGTCAGGCTGATTTCATCGGTGAGGATCTTTCGCAGCATCCGATGTTCAGGCAGGGTGAAATCATGCGCCACACACAGCGCGGAACCCTGCGCCGCCATACGCACCTGCACCGAGACCGAATTTGATGCCATGGCGACCCGATCGATGCCCAGCTCGTTGAGGTAATCCAGCTCACGGTCAAAGATCATATCGGGGATATAGCCGATGACCTTGTGGTTTTTGATCTCCGCAACCGATTCAATCGGCCCATGTTCGCGCAGATAATGGCGCGAGGCCACCAGATGCAATTTATAGTCGCAAATCTTTTGCACCATCAGCTGGCCCGCAGTGGGGGCGCTGACGGTCACCGCCATATCGGCCTCACGTCGGGACAGGTTGATCAAGCGCGGCAAGGCCACGATCTGAATATCAAGGTCGGGGTTGGCATCCGAGATTTTTGCAACCACCTGCGGCAACACATAATTTGCACTGCCATCGGGCGCGCCGATGCGGATCTGGCCCGACAATGTATCGCTTGGCCCTGACAATGCTTCGCGCCCGGCGCGCATCGCCTGTTCGGCGGCTTCGGCATGGGCCAGCAAACGATCACCTGCCGCGCTTAGGGCATAGCCCTGCGGTGATTTCACAAACAGTGAGGTGCCAAGCGCGCTTTCGAACCGGGTGACGCGACGGCCCACCGTGGCCGGATCCATCTTGAGCACACGGCCTGCGGCCGACAGGCTCGCCTCGCGTGCGACCGCCAAAAAGACTTTCATATCATCCCATTGCGGATCCATAACTGCCCTGCTCCTTTCTGGAGATTTTCTGGCAAGACCCTAAATCTATCAGGGTTAACCAGCGGTAAATGCCTTGCGTTTTTGCAAACTCTGTTTGAAATCTTTCCTCTTCTCCGATGTTTTTTGCAAGACTAACATGGGCACAAGTTCAAACATTGGAGGACTCCCATGACGGAAATCACCCATCTCATCAACGGCGAGAAAGTTGCCGGCACTTCTGGTCGTTTTGCCGAAGCGCGCAACCCTGCCACTGGCGAAATCATCAGCAAAGTTCCTTTGGCCACCAAAGAAGAGCTGGATGCAGCGGTTGAAAAAGCAGCTGCCGCGCAGAAGGAATGGGTAAAGGTCAACCCACAGCGCCGCGCGCGCGTGTTCATGAAGTTCGGTGCGCTGATCAATGAACACATGGATGAGCTGGCTGAGATCCTGTCAAAAGAACACGGCAAAACCCTGCCCGACGCCAAAGGCGACATCCAGCGTGGTCTGGAAGTGGTTGAAACCTGCATGGGCGCACCGGCCATGAACAAAGGTGAATACGTGGGCGATGCGGGCCCCGGCATTGACCTGTATTCCATCCGCCAGCCTCTAGGCGTTGTTGCGGGCATCACCCCGTTCAACTTCCCTGCGATGATCCCGCTGTGGAAAATGTCACCCGCTGTTTCCTGCGGCAATGCAATTATCCTAAAGCCTTCTGAGCGCACCCCCAACACCGCCATGCGCCTGGTTGAACTGTTCCAAGAAGCCGGTCTGCCCGAAGGTGTGGTGCAGGTTGTACATGGCGACAAGGAATGCGTTGACGCGATCCTCGACAATGAAACCATTCAGGCTGTTGGCTTTGTTGGTTCCACCCCGATCGCGCAGTACATCTATGGTCGCGCCGCCACCAACGGCAAGCGCGCACAGTGTTTCGGTGGTGCCAAGAACCACATGATCATCATGCCCGACGCCGATCTCGACAAGGCGGCAGACGCGCTGGTTGGCGCAGGCTTTGGTGCCGCTGGCGAACGCTGCATGGCGATCTCGGTTGCGGTTCCGGTTGGCAAAGAAACCGCCGACCGACTGGTTGAAAAGCTGGTGCCCAAAATCGAAAGCCTCAAAGTTGCGCCTTACACCGGTGGTGATGATGTTGATTTCGGCCCTGTTATCACCGCGCAGGCAAAAGACCGGATCGAAGGTCTGATCACCTCGGGCGTTGAGCAAGGCGCAAAGATCCTCACCGATGGTCGCGGCCTGTCGATCCAGGGGTATGAAGATGGCTATTTTGTTGGCCCGACCCTGTTTGACGATGTGACCCCAGACATGGACATCTACAAAGAAGAGATCTTTGGCCCGGTTCTGTCGATGGTGCGTGAAGACAGCTATGAGGATGCGCTGCAGCTGGTGATCGACAATGAGTACGGCAATGGCACCGCGATCTACACCGCAGATGGTGATGTGGCCCGTGACTTTGTGAACCGCGTCAATGTTGGCATGGTTGGGGTGAACTTCCCGATCCCGGTTCCGCTGTCTTACTTCTCATTTGGCGGCTGGAAAAAATCCGGCTTTGGCGATCTGGACCAATACGGCCCCGATGCGTTCAAGTTCTACACCCAGTCCAAAAAGGTCACCTCGCGCTGGTTCTCCGGCATCAAGGATGGTGCGGCGCTGAACTTCAAAGCGATGGACTAAGTTTCTGACCAGACTTGGAAAAGCCCCGGTATGCGCCGGGGCTTTTTTATTTAGGCAACCATCAATGCCGCAGATGGCATCATTTGATCGCCCATGATTTCCGGCAGGATCCGGGTGTTGCGTGCATCATTCAGGGTATGGGCAATGCGGTGCTGAAACCCCTTGTCGCGCCAATAGAGATTATGCGCAAACGGTAGCCGACCAAGCCCCGCAGGCAGGACACGGATCCAGTCTTCTTTCAGCTCACCACGATCCACCATGCCCTGATAGGCCGGTGCCGAGGGAGCCAAAGGCATCCCCAGCACATCGTCGCGATCATTGATATTGATCCACCACGGCGCCACTTTGCGCCCCGCGTCGGGCGCAACCCGCAGGCCTGGGTTGGAAATCGGCGTCACCTTCTGGCGCGGCTGATTAAAGGTGAAGATCGGAATATTGCAGCCAAAGGTGACAAAATGGGTCAGCGTTTCACCCGCCTGAAAGCTGCTTTTGGGGGTGAACATCGCCTGTTTGTGGGCAATGTCGTAGATGTAGTTTGACATGATATGCCCGCCGAGCGAATGCGCCAGCACCAAAAGCGGCGTATCACCATCGGTCAGCCGTTCCAGCTCCCGCAGGGTGCGGGCAATGCGACAGTGGATGCGCCGATAGGTGCGGCTGCCATCCTCATCCCGGCGATATGCCGCCGCATCGGTCAGCCGGTTCATCACAAAACTGCGGCTTTTGGGCCAGCGCGCCCCTTCCTGTTCGATCAAGTGGCGCTGATAGTCTTCCTGGCGGCGTTGCAGGATGTCGGCCCAGAAGACCTCGCGCCAAACCACATTTTCAAAGACCTCATCCCCCAAAATCTGGCGTAAGCCCCAGTAAAGCTGGGTGGAAAAGCTCAGCTCATAGGATTGAGGCGGCCTGCGCCCCTGGCTGCCCATTCCGTGAATAACCGCAACGGCAAGTTTCTGCCCCATAACACTCCCCTAAAATAATGGCCAAATCTGGTGCCAAATAACTGATGAGTTATCGCAAATTATGCACGTAAAAAGTGTAAAACAGAGCGCAGCCATGCGCAAGAATACGCAAAAGTGAACCCCTGCCCCTTGGCAAGCCCCCCATGATCATCTTATGTCGCCTAAACAGCATAACAACACAGTGTACATCAGATGACCAAGAATCCCCTGACCCGCCGCAGTGCCCTGATGGGCTTGGGTGCATCACTGGCCACACCCACCTTGCTTCGCGCCCAATCCACTGATGCATTCCCGCAGGATGAGGCCGCAATCCGCGACCAATTCCCAGTGTCGCGCAATATCTCTGCCTTTGCCCAGCAACATTGGCAGGACCATTTTGACACGCTTGGCGTTGGCTGCCTGCTGGCTGACATCGACTCGCGCGCGCTGCATTACTGGGGCGGAGATGGCGAAACCTATCACCTGTTCCCCTCCTCGGTGCCGTTGACCGAAGAGCTGACAAAGCGCGGCTATACCAAGGTTGTGCGCAAGCGCGAAAACCCAAGCTGGACCCCAACCGCATCCATGCGCGAACGCGACCCGTCGCTGCCAGTGCGCATTGGCGGTGGCGAAGTCGGCAACCCGCTTGGCACCCGCGCCATGTATCTGACTTGGCCCGCCTATCTCATCCACGGCACCCACGACACCCGCAAGATCGGGCGTCAAAGTTCATCCGGCTGTATTGGTCTTTACAATCAGCACGTTGAACAGCTGTTCGCGTTGGTTAAAATCGGCACCCAGGTGCGCCTGCTGTAACCTCGATAGAGAAAAGCTCCCGCAACAGGCGGGAGCTTGTTACAGGTGTAAATCGCGCGGCGCGTGCCCGGTTTCAATGTTTGACAGCGCCTTTTCCAACATCCGCTCCCAGTTTCGGGTGAACCTTGCGGTGTCAAAAAGCGGCGCGCTCTTACGCTTTTCGGCCACTTTTTCACGCAGGCGGCGCAGCTCAGTCGGGTTTTCCGCAAGAGCCAGAATGCGTGCCTCATATTCTTCGGCGCTATAGGTGATCAATTCTGGCATCTCAAAGGCATTCAAAATGCTAGACGCAACCCGCGCAGCAAACTGTTTGCCCTGAAACGTTACAATCGGCAACCCCGCCCAAAGAGCATCAGAGGCGGTGGTATGGGCGCAGATATTAAACGTATCCAGAAAAAGATCGGCGCGTGCGAGCCGTGCCAGATGCTCAGGCTGTGAGATGGAACTGCAGAAAATCAGCCGATCACGCGAAATGCCGCGTTTTTCAGCCTCGTTGCACAGGTTTTCCATGGCTTTTTCTTCGGTCGCCCAATGCCACAGCACACTATGGGGCACCTTGGCCATGACCCGCATCCAAATATCAAATTCTGCCGGGGTAATTTTATAGGTGCCATTAAAGCAGCACAGCACCAGCGCATCTTCTGGCAGGCCCAGCTCTGTGCGGGTTGGTACCGTCGACGCAATTTCGCGCTGATCGTCCGTCACCTGATAGCATTCCGGCATATACAGAATGTTTTCAGCGTAGTAGCGGCGCAGTTCCTGTGGGATCATCACCTTATCGGCAACGATGTAGTCCACCGCTTTCAAGCCCAGCGTGCCGGGGAAGCCAAGGTATGAAATTGTAACGGGCGCGGGCCTGCTTGCAACCAGCCCATAGCGACCGCCAGCAGTGAACCCTTTGAGATCAACCGCGATGTCGATTGCGTCGGATCTGGCCAAAGCAAAGATTTCATTGTCAGATAGCTTTTTGACCCGGTGATGGTGATCAACGCTTGCAGAGACCCGCTGGCTCATCTCATCGGACACGTTTGAATAATCATATAGGTAGATTTCGAACTTATCGCGATCGTGCAATTCGAACATCCGCACCATGAGCCACATCGTGGCATGGGCGTAAACATCGGATGAGAAATAACCAATCCGGATTTTATCCCCTGCCGCCCGTTTGCGCGGAGCTGGTCGTGGCGGCTCCTTTATTCCGAACCGGGTGCCCGAATAGATGATGGACTTTTCAAATTGAAGCTGGGGATCATCATAAAATGACATGATCGGACCCGGCGCAAGATTGGCGACATGCTGATTTAGCATGTGTCGCAGCTTGGGCAGCGTCTCCCATCTGTCCCAATCCGCATCAAGCAGCGATTCAAACATCAGGCTCACAGCGGCAAAAATATATTCCTCGTCACAATCAGCGGCTTTTTTAAAGAAGTCTTTCGCAGCCGCGCGATCCCCCGAGTTTTTTGCCACGCTGCCAAGATTGTAGTAGGCCTTGGCATCGTTGGGATTGAGCGCCAGAATTTCCAACAACGCAGCCATAGCGTTGCCATAATCAGATCTCGCAAGATGGGCACTTGCCTGAAGGCTTTTGATTGTTGGGTTTGTGGGATCAAATTCGACCGCTTTCGCCAAGATGTTCAACGCCACATCCAGCTCGTTCAGCTTTATCTTTTCGTGGGCAACTTTCAGCAGTGCAGCCATATCCTGCGGTGACAGTGTCTGCGGCGGGATCAGTTGCGACAGAACGGGTTTCCCGGACATGGCACCCGGCGCGTGAATCTGTGTGTGTGACACTTTGGGGAAACCTTTGCTAAAATCATCCCGGACCAGAGCTTGCGAAATCACAATCTCTAGATGTTACCTGTAACGTTTTGTTTCTGCGCAATTCTGGCCGTTGCACTGTTGAAACAGCCGGGGATGCGCCCATAGGGCACACCCCCAAAGCTGCGCATTTTACAGCGTTAGGTCTTCGGGTTTCAGCCCGCTTTCGGCGCGCAGCAGCGCGCGCTCAAGCATCTGTTCCCAATTACGGGTGAAGCCTTCGGTGTCAAACAAGGCAGTGTTTTCGCGATTTTGGGCGATTTTTTCGCGCAGCGCCTGCAGCTGTTCAGGATCACGGGCCAGCTCCAGAATACGGGCTTCATATTCTTCGGGGCTATGGGTGACGAGCTCAGGCATATCAAACGCATGCAGCACGCTTGATGCTACCCGTGCAGCGAATTGCTGCCCTTCAAGCGTCACGATCGGCACCCCTGACCACAGCGAATCTGAAGCGGTGGTATGGGCGCAGATGTTGAACGTATCCAGGAACAGATCCGCCTGTTTCAGCCGGGCCAGATGATCTGGCTGCGAAACCGAGTCACAGAAGATCAGGCGATCCGCGGGGATGCCGCGTTTTTCTGCCTCAGCTTCAAATCGCGCCTTTGCCGCTTCTTCGCGGCACCACATCCAAAGCACGCTGCTGTCAACCTCGCTCAGCAGTCGCATCCAGATGTCGAACTCCTTGGGGGTCACCTTGTAGTTTGCATTGAAAGAGCAGAACACGAACGCGTCTTCGGGCAGCCCCAGCGCCGCGCGGCTTGGCACCACTTCGGCAATTTTGCGGGTGTTGTCAGTCACCTGATAGCAATCAGGCATATACATGACGTTTTCACTGTACCACTTGCGATTTTGCTTTGGAATCATATGTTTATCGGCAACGATATAATCGATCTCTTTGCAGCCAATTGTGCCGGGATGGCCAAGGTAGGACACTGTGACAGGTGCAGGCTGATGGACCAGGATCTGCGGACGCCCGCCCATTGTGTGCCCTTTGAGGTCAATCGCAATATCAATGCCAAGCTGACGCGACAGCGCTGCGATCTCGCCATCTGTCACTTTCTCAACCACATGGTGATGATCCGCTGTCGCTTTGATGCGCGGCATCCACTCTTTTGAGGCCATGCCATTGGTATAATCAAACAGATGGATTTCGAATTTTTCGCGGTCATGCAGCTCAAGCATGCGGATCATCAGCCGCATGGTGGCGTGATCATAGAAATCCGACGAATAATAGCCGATGCGGATCTTTTCTCCGGCCTGACGGATGCGCGGGGCTGGGCGCTGAATGGCAGGTTTCGGATAGGTTTTGGCAACATAGCTTTCGCAGGTTTTCTGCTGCAGCTCGGGATCATCCGCCAGGCCAAGGAAACTGCCCGGGCTTAGCGTCACCACCAGGGATTTGAACGCTGTCACCCCGGCCTGGATCGCGTCAAAATTGCTCCAGTCGCTGCGCTGCATGTCGATAAAGCTTTTGCGCGCCAGCGCTTCGGTGTGATCCGGTTCAAGCTGCAGAACCTTATCCAGCAGGCTAGCCGCATCATCCAGACGCCCAAGCCCAAAAAGCGCCGCTGCAATATTGACCATCAAGTGACAGTTGCCGAGGTTGCGTTTAAGCGCGAGCAGATAATATTCAATTGCTTTGGCGTAATCGGCGCGCAGAAACTCTGCTTCGGCAAGTGCAATATCCAGCAGGCTGTTCTCTGGCACATACTCTTTTGCTTCGAGCAGCGCGCCCACCGCTTCATCGATGCGCCCTTGCCCGGCGAGCGTACCAGCAAGCGTAACAACGCGCTGAATACTTGGGGCTTGCTGTGCAACGACAGGTGCGGAACTGGCAGAGGTTTCCATTTGATGGTGCACTGTGCTTCTCCTCAGTACAGGTATGCAGTCGCAAATTCTGCAATGCGACACTCAATTGTGAGCAGTTTTCATCCAATCCTCTTAAAATTTCCTCTCCACCTTCGAAAAATTACCCAATGCATTAATGCAAAGCAGCTTTGCAATCGCGCGGGTTGCCTCTGCATCTGTGTATGGACTACAATTAAACAACCGTTCAATTCGACCTTGCCGATGGGAGGAGAGGCTATGGATTTTGCATTGACCGAGGAACAGAGTGCTATTTTTGACCTCGCTTATGATTTTGGCCAGACCCAGATCGCACCACATGCTCAACAATGGGAAACCGAGGGCACCATCCCGAAATCGCTATGGCCTGAGCTGGGCGCGCTTGGCTTTGGCGGGCTTTATGTCAGCGAAGACAGCGGCGGTGCGGGGCTTTCGCGTCTGGATGCCACATTGGTATTTGAAGCGCTATCAATGGCTTGCCCTTCTGTGGCCGCATTCCTGTCGATCCACAATATGTGCGCCAAGATGATCGACAAATACGGCAGCGACGCAATGAAAGCCTCGGTGCTGCCGGCAGCGATCCAGATGGAAACCATCCTGTCTTATTGCCTGACTGAGCCGGGTTCGGGATCAGATGCAGCGGCGCTGAAAACCCGCGCGGCCAAGATCGACAGCGGTTATCGCCTGAATGGCACCAAGGCGTTTATTTCTGGCGGCTCTTATTCTGATGCCTATCTGACCATGGTACGCACCGGCGAAGACGGGCCCCGCGGCATTTCCTGTGTGCTGGTAAAAGACGGCACTGCCGGTCTCAGCTTTGGCGCGCTTGAGCAAAAGATGGGCTGGAAAAGCCAACCGACCGCGCAGGTGCAATTTGATGATTGCGACATCTCTGATGCGGATCTTGTGGGCGAAGAAGGCAAAGGCTTCAAATACGCGATGGCCGGCCTTGATGGTGGCCGGTTGAATATCTCGGCCTGCTCACTCGGCGGGGCGCAACAGGCGCTTAATCAGACCCTGCAGTACATGTCTGAGCGCAAGGCTTTTGGCCAAAGCATCGATCAGTTTCAAGCGCTGCAATTCCGTCTTGCCGAGATGGAGATTGAACTGCAGGCTGCGCGTACTTTCCTGCGTCAGGCCGCATGGAAGCTGGATACCGGCGCCCCGGATGCGACAAAATTCTGCGCCATGGCCAAGAAGTTTGTCACCGAGGCGGGCTCCACCATTGTGGATCAATGTCTGCAGCTGCATGGGGGCTATGGCTACCTGTCGGATTATGGCATTGAAAAACTGGTACGCGATCTGCGGGTGCACCAAATTCTGGAAGGCACCAATGAGATCATGCGCGTGATCACCGCCCGCCACCTGCTGCAAGAACAGCGCTGAAGGAGTTCGCCATTATGTCCGACCTTTCCATCCGCGTGACCGGCAAGGCCGGACGTATCACACTGACCCGGCCCAAAGCGCTGAATGCGCTGACCCATGACATGAGCCGTGAGATCGATGCGGCGCTGATCGCCTGGGAAAATGATCCCGCCGTTGAGCTGGTGATCATTGACGCCGAAGGTGACAAAGCCTTCTGCGCCGGCGGTGATGTTGCTGATATCTATCACGCCGCCAAAGGGGGCGACTTTCAGGCCGCCCGTGATTTCTGGCGCGATGAATACCGTATGAACGCCCGTATCTTTGGCTACCCCAAACCAGTGGTCAGCTTTATGCAGGGCTTTACCATGGGCGGCGGTGTTGGCATCGGCTGTCACGGCAGCCACCGGGTGGTGGGCGAAAGCAGCCAGGTGACCATGCCGGAATCCGTGATCGGTCTGATCCCGGATGTTGGCGGATCACTGCTGCTTGCGCTCGCGCCTGGACGGCTTGGTGAATATATCGCCATGACAGCGGCACGGATGAAAGCAGCAGATACGCTTTATGCCGGGTTTGCGGATTACTACATCCCCGAAGCGCTGTGGCCCACGCTGATTGCCGCCCTCGAAGAGAGCGGTCAGGTGGGCGTTGTAACTGATGCAGCGCAGGATCCCGGTGTGGCCCCGCTCGCCAATCTGCAAAGCGAAATCGACACGCTGTTTGACGGTGAAGCGCTGAGCGATATTCTCACCCAGCTCGATCAAAGCAGCAGCGATCTGGCGACAGAGGTCAAAAAACGCATTGCGCCCCATTCCGCAATTTCCATGGCCGCAGCGGTTGAGGTGATCCACCGGTTGCGCGGCAGTCAGATCTCAATGGAGAAAGCGCTGGAGCTGGAATACCGCTTCACCTACCGTGCGCAGGAGATGAGCGATTTTCAGGAAGGTGTGCGGGCCCAGCTGATTGACAAAGACCGCACCCCCAAATGGAAATACCCAGATAAAAACGTGCCGACCTCGGTGATTGCGCAGCTGTTGATGCCTTTGGGCGATGCAACGCTCACGTTTTAAATCAGCGCATATTGGCACGACGGAGGAAAGACAGATGAAAATTGCATTTATTGGCCTAGGCAATATGGGCGCGCCAATGGCGTCAAACCTGTCACAGGCAGGCCATGACCTTGTGGGTTATGATGCCGCGGGCGTTACGGTTGAGGGCGTCTCAGTTGCCACAAGCGGCGCGGCGGCGGCTGATGGCGCGGATGTGGTGATCACTATGCTGCCCAATGGCGCGATCCTGCGCGCGGTGGCCGATGAGGTGGTGCCCGCGATGAAAGACGGGGCGCTTTTGCTGGATTGCTCCACCGTGGATGTGGACAGCGCCCGCCATGTGGCCAAGCAGGCCGAAGCTGCCGGGAAAATGGCGGTGGATGCGCCGGTTTCAGGTGGCATCGGCGGCGCGGCTGGCGGCACGCTGACCTTTATGGCTGGTGGCAGTGCCAAAGCCTTTGCCCTTGCGGAACCGCTGTTTGACATCATGGGCCAAAAGGCGGTGCATTGCGGCGAAGCGGGCGCAGGTCAGGCGGCGAAGATCTGCAACAATATGGTGCTTGGCGTCACAATGGCGGCCACCTGCGAAGCCTTTGCTTTGGCAGATAAACTTGGCCTTGATCGCCAGAAAATGTTTGATGTGGTCTCAACCTCTTCGGGTTACAGCTGGTCGATGAATGCCTACTGCCCTGCCCCGGGTGTTGGCCCCACCTCACCGGCTGACAATGGCTACCAGCCCGGTTTTGCCGCAGAGCTGATGCTGAAAGACCTGCGCCTGTCACAACAGGCCGCCGAAAGCGCCGATGCGGATACCCCGATGGGCCAGCTGGCAGAGCAGCTTTATAGCCAGTTTGTGGATCACGAAGATGGCAAAGGCCGTGACTTTTCGGCGCTGCTGCCCCGCTTTGAAAAACGCAGCCGTGGCTGATAGCGTCGGGCCATGACTTGGCTCGATTCTTCTCCATTGATGCGCAATATGGATGAGGCGGCGCTTGCCCGCCTCTCCCAGCTGCACCCGCTTTCGCTTCCGGATGATCAGGTGCTGTTTCGCCCCGGCGATGCAGTGCAGGGTTATGTGATCGTGCTTGAAGGCCGGGTTGATGTTGGGCTCTCTGGCGTCAACGGGCGTGAGATGCTTTTGTATTCCGTCACACCGGGGCAAAGCTGCATTCAATCCACGCTTGGCCTTTTGGGTGGCGAAGACTATTCAGCCGAGGCGCGCACCCGTGGCGATACCCGGCTGGTATTGTTGCCAAAATCGGCTTTCCTAGACCTTCTGGATCAATCAGATGCGTTTCGCGCGCTGGTAATGCGGGCGTTTTCCGACCGGATGCAGATGCTGATGCAGCTCTTGGAAAAAGTCACCTTTCAGCGCGCCGAACACCGGCTGGCCGAGCGGCTGTTGGTGCTGGATCACGGCGATGAGATCACCATCACCCAGGGCGATCTGGCCCGTGAAATCGGCACCGCGCGCGAAGTGGTGTCACGCCGCCTGGAAGCCTGGGCCAAGAAAGGCTGGGTCGAAACCGGCCGTGGCCGCCTGCGGGTGCTGGACCGCGCCGCGCTCCAGCGTTTTGCCGCCGCAGACAGTTAAGACACAACAGCCAGCGATCAGTTGCGGCGCAGGTGTTTGGCGACCTGGCGCTCTTCCCATTTCGCATCCAGGAACGGGAACAGCTCAAACACGCTCATCCCATGTGCAACAATGCCAATGCCCCAGCCAAGCGCCGGCCACAGAAACCAAAGATAGCCCGGGCTGGTCAGCAGGTTGACGCAAGCCAGCGCAAAGATCACCACACCATATTGGATTGCGTGATTGTAAAATCCGCGCATTTCACGCACGTGTTCGCGCGCCTGTTCCAGATCCGCCGCAGAAACACCCTGCGCGTCAAAACCCGCAGAACCATAATCGGCATCTGCTGCGCCTGATCGGGCATCACCGCGCTGCGCGGCTTGTAGGCGGGCAAAGTCCACATCCAGCGCTGCAGCAATACATTTCAACGTTTCTGCGCTGGCACTGCCGCCGCTTTCAAGCCGCTGCAAGGTGCGGCAGCTGACCCCGGCCATGCCGGCCAGATCTTCCTGGGTCAATCCCAGCTCCTGTCGACGCGATCTAATCATATGTGCTGCTCCTTCAAATTATTACCGCGACGCTAGCACAGAAGACCCGAAACACCACGACAACAACCCGCCAACGCCCCGTCATGTCGGGATTTTTGCACCTTTCGCAGGGGCTGCGACAGTTTGGCACCGGGCATCCTGCCTGCGTTGGTGACGGAGTCACAGACCCAGGTAAGGGCCCTTGTTAGTTTTATTACCAAGAGTTCAAACACACCATGACAGGAGATAACCATGATCAAGAACCTTGCCAGCTGGGACCGAATTGCCCGCCTTATCATTGGTGTTGCACTGGTTGCGGCCTATTTCGCGGGCATTGGTGGTGGCCTGATGGTCATCGGCCTGATTGTCGGCATTGTCCTTGCCGCGACTTCAATGATGAACCACTGCCCGCTTTATCGGATCTTTGGTCTTGCCACCTGCCCGCTGGAAAAACACTAATTTCCAGCCCGCAGACCAAAACGCGCCTGATGTCAGGCGCGTTTGTTTTTTCGTTACTCAGACTCGCGCGCAAGTACCCGCAAGCGGCTGTCCCAATCGCCGCGATCGACGTAGCAGCCATGCAGATGACGAAAGCCTGTGGTGGGATCAAACGATTCACGCCCATGCAGCACCCGGCGGTTATCAAACACCACCATTTCACCGCCGCTTAGGCGCAGTGAAATCACATAGGCCGGATCACGCAACATCCCCATGAACTTTTGGTAGGCGCGATAAAACGGCACCATCAGATCGGGATCCAGATCGACAATATCCGCAATATGCGCGTTAAAGCAGATCTCATCCACGCGCCCGTCACCATCCAGCACAATCAGCGTCTTGCGCGACCGGATATCGGTGTCTTTGTCCTGAAACCGGAACGGCACGGAAACCGTGGTCAAAATATCAAAGGCTTCGGGATCATCTGCGCGCAGATTTTCGGCAACCGCAACCCCATCACAGAAAGTAGAGCCGCCGCCCTCAGCCTCATTCGCTAGGCAATGCAAAAACTGAAAACCGGGGGGCAGCTCCTGATTGGTCAGGTCAGTGTGCAGCGGCAGCGCAACCGACGTATAGGCCAGATTGTTGGGATCCGGTTTCGACATTACCTCAAAGGTCAGGCCAAAATTGGTTTCGCGCAGATGGGCGATACGACGGGCAATATCGGTGCCCGCGTCAGTAGAATTGGCAAGCCCGGTGACAATCGCCAACCCGTATTTCTTGGTGTCGCGCAGCCAGTTGGCCAGCCCTTCACCGCTTGCCAGCACGGTCTTGGCCGGATGGCGCGGCACGCCATCAGCGCCAAGATCGGCGCGCCAAATGTGCGCGGGCACATCTGCTGGATCGCTGCGGCGCTGACCCGGACGGTGGGTTTTCAACCAGCTCAATTCAAACTCACTTGGTGTCTCACTGCCGGGCCAGGTCAGCAGCAACAGATCATCGCGCAGTTCAACATGGTCGGGGGTGATATCGATCGCCACGCTGGTGAGTTCAAAGATCCGCTCGCCGGTTTGCGGATGAAAGCCAGAGGGATCGGTGTCGCGCAGCCAGATATAGGGCAGTTTGGCGCAGGTCCCGTCAGACCAGCGCAGCTCAAGGGAATGTTCCCCGGTGCTCAAAGTGGGCATTATCAGTGTTCCTAGAATATATGTGGGTAAAGGCGAAGCTTCAGCCAAGCTGCGGCGGCGGCCACCATTCGTGAACCTTGCCATGCGGGTGTCCCGCAAATCTGCCTAAGACGCAGTACATATATTGGACCGTCCTGAGTTAAGATCTATTTTTGTCTCTTGCCTGAAACGCTTTGTCAATAATCTCGCGCGCACGAAAGCGGCAAACGCGCAGATCCTCACACTTTGCCCGCAGCCAAGGCCCTAGGTGCAACCGGCGCTTTGCCGTAAGCTGAGCAAAGCTGCAGGTCGCAAACAAACCTGCAGGCCATCACCTTGGGAGAGAGACATGTTCAAATTTGTACTTTACCCTGGCTCTGGCTGCTGCTGTGCCATCCACTGCCTTGGCCTCAGACGCTGATATCAAGGCCGCATTGGCCGGTAAAACCATCACATCGGGCAAATCGGTGATCAAGATCCGCAAAAACGGCCGTATGACCGGCAAGGTCGGCAAAAACGGCGATGTCAAAATCGAAGGGGCCTGGGCAATCCGCGATGGCAAATGGTGCCGCACCATCAAAGAACCCCAAAGCTTTTCCGGCACCGAATGTCAGACGCTCAGCTTTGGTGATGGCACCGTGTCGTTTACCGGCAGCCGTGGCACCTAGGAGTGGGTGATCAAATAAACCCATCCCGGCCCCCTTGACGCAGTGATGAAACCTGCCATTTCTGAACCTGGACAGACACAAGGGGGCCAGCATGGGGCTAATTCAACAACTGCTGCTGGGCACCTCGGTTCTGTGTATCTGCGCGTTGATCCATGTCAGCCTGCTGGCGCTGGCCTTGCCCTTGCTGATGCGGTTGGGGGATGCACATCGCAAACGCGATAATTTCTTCAGCGCCGCGGTCCTGATCTCTGTCGGCTTTGGCATCACCGTTGTGGCGCATACGCTGCAGGTCTGGGTCTGGGCCGCAACCCTGCTGCTGCTACAGGCCGCCCCCAATCTGGAAGAGGCGCTGTATTTTTCATTGGTGACCTATACCACATTGGGCTACGGCGACATTGTGCCGGGCGTTGAAATCCGCATGTATTTCACCCTTGCGGCCGTCACCGGGCTGTTGACCTTTGGTCTTAGCACCGCGTTTCTGGTGGGGCTGATCACCAAGGTACTGGCCAAATATGCAGACGCCGCCGAAGAGCGCGCCCACCGCAAGGATGTCACCTGATCAGCGCATTCCGGGCCTGATAGTCTGTGTGCGACCAGCGGGCTTGGCTGGTCGCTTCACTGATCACTCACTCCGCCGCAACTTTCTTGGCGGCAAGCATCGGTTTCAGATAGTGCCCAGTGTGGCTGCGTGGCTCATTGGCGATGTCTTCGGGCGTGCCAGTGGCGACAATCTCACCGCCACCGCTGCCGCCCTCGGGGCCGATGTCGATCACCCAGTCGGCGGTTTTCACCACGTCGAGGTTGTGTTCAATCACCACAACTGTGTTTCCCTGCTCCACCAGTTCATGCAGCACCTCAAGCAGTTTGCGCACATCTTCAAAATGCAGACCTGTGGTGGGCTCATCCAGAATATAGAGCGTGCGCCCGGTGGAACGTTTGGCAAGTTCCTTGGACAGTTTCACCCGCTGCGCCTCACCACCCGAAAGCGTGGTCGCCTGCTGGCCCACCTTGATATAGCCAAGGCCAACCCGCATCAGCGCATCCATTTTGTCGCGGATCGTGGGCACCGCCTGGAAAAACTCCTGCGCGTCTTCCACGGTCATATCCAGCACATCGGCGATGGATTTGCCCTTGAACTTGATCTCAAGCGTTTCGCGGTTGTAACGCGCGCCATTGCAGGTTTCGCAGGTGACATAGACATCCGGCAGAAAGTGCATTTCCACCTTCAACACCCCATCACCCTGACAGGCCTCACAGCGCCCGCCCTTGACGTTGAACGAGAACCGCCCCGGCTTGTAGCCGCGCGTCTTGGCCTCAGGCAGACCCGCGAACCATTCGCGGATCGGGGTAAACGCGCCCGTGTATGTCGCGGGGTTGGATCGCGGGGTACGGCCAATGGGGCGCTGGTCGATGTCGATCACCTTATCAAGATGTTCGAGCCCTTTGATGCTTTCGCAAGGCGCCGGGGTCTGGCGCGCACCGTTAAGGCGCATCGACGCGGTCTTGAACAGGGTTTCAATCGTCAGCGTTGATTTGCCGCCGCCCGAGACGCCGGTAACGCAGACAAATTTCCCCAACGGGAATTCAGCGGTGACGTTTTGCAGATTGTTGCCAGTGGCGTTGACCACTTTGACCTTTTTCTTATTGCCCTTGCGCCGGGATGTGGGCACCGCGATTTCGCGCGTTCCGGCCAGATATTGCCCGGTGGTCGAATTTTCATCCGCAGTGATCGCCGCCGGAGTGCCGTGGCTGACCACCTGCCCGCCGTGCACGCCCGCGCCAGGGCCAATATCAAACACGTAATCCGCCTGGCGGATCATGTCTTCGTCATGTTCCACCACAATCACCGTGTTGCCCTGATCGCGCAGGTTTTTCAGCGTGGTGATCAGCCGGTCGTTGTCGCGCTGGTGCAGACCAATCGACGGCTCATCCAAGACATACAAAACCCCCGTCAGCCCCGAGCCGATCTGCGACGCCAGCCGGATCCGCTGGCTTTCGCCGCCCGACAAAGTGCCAGAAGCGCGCGACAGCGTCAGATATTCCAGACCCACATTATTGAGGAACCCAAGACGCTCGCGAATTTCCTTCACAATCGCGCGGGCAATTTCCTGTTTCTGCGCGGTCAGATGGTTGGGCACATCCTCAATCCACGCCAGCGCCTGACGGATGGATTTTTCAACCACCTCACCAATGTGGATGCCACCGATTTTAACCGCCAACGCCTCTTCGCGCAGGCGATAGCCGCCGCAATCCCCGCAATGGCGGTTGTTCTGATAGCGTTCAAATTCTTCGCGGATCCAGTTGCTGTCGGTCTCGCGGTAGCGTCGCTCCATATTGGGAATGACACCTTCAAACACCCGCGTCACATTATAAACCCGCCCGCCTTCGTCATAGCGGAACTCGATTTCCTCATCACCTGAGCCATAGAGAAACACCTTCTGCACATTTTTGGGCAGCGCTTTCCAGGCAGTGTTTTTGTCAAACTCATAATGGCGCGCAATGGCCTCAATCGTTTGCAGGAAATACGGCGATTTTCCCTTGCGCCAGGGGGCCAGCGCGCCGTCATAAACCTTTAGGCTTTGATCCGGCACGACTAGGCGTTCGTCAAAAAACAGCTCCACCCCAAGCCCATCACAGGACGGACAGGCACCAAAGGGCGCGTTAAAGGAAAACAGCCGTGGCTCAATCTCGGGGATGGTGAAGCCGCTGACTGGGCAGGCGAAGTTCTCTGAGAATGTGATCCGCTCAGGATCGCCCTCACGCGGAGCGGTCTCAAGAATGGCAATGCCATCAGCCAGATCCAACGCTGTGCGCAAACTGTCGGCCAGCCGGGTTTCGATCCCCTCTTTGACCACCAGACGATCCACCACAACATCAATGTCATGGCGGTATTTCTTATCAAGCGTCGGCGGCGTGTCGAGCTCATGGAACTCCCCGTCCACTTTCACCCGCTGAAAACCCTGCTTGCGCAGCTCCAGCATCTCTTTTTTGTATTCACCCTTGCGGTCGCGCACGATCGGGGCCAGCAGATAGCCACGGGTGCCCTCCTCCAGCGTCATGATCCGGTCGACCATATCCTGCACCTGCTGCGCCTCAATTGGTTTGCCGGTGGCAGGGCTATAGGGCGTGCCTGCGCGGGCAAACAGCAGGCGCAGATAGTCGTAAATCTCGGTGACGGTGCCAACGGTGGAACGCGGGTTTTTTGAGGTGGTTTTCTGTTCAATGGAAATCGCAGGGCTAAGACCGCTGATATGATCCACATCGGGCTTTTCCATCATATCAAGGAACTGGCGCGCATAGGCCGAGAGGCTCTCAACATAGCGGCGCTGCCCTTCGGCATAGATGGTATCAAACGCCAGCGAAGATTTGCCCGACCCCGACAGCCCGGTGATCACCACCAGCTCATCGCGCGGAATGTCCACATCGATGCTTTTCAGGTTATGCTCGCGCGCACCGCGCACCTCGATGGTCTTCAGCTCAGCCATAATGCCCTCAGTTCCAGATACCGCCCCCCGAGGGCTCCCCTAGAGATAGGCAAAGAGCGGCGAGTCTCCAATAGAAAATTGCGAACAAAATACGAACAAGCGCGACAGAGCCACAAACTCAAGGCTAGATATCCCACTACAACGGGCCAATAACACCGCGCCACATACATCAACGCTTGCACCGCTGGCGCGGTGATACGGTTCAGGAAAACGCAGCAGACCTGTGCCAGCGCCATCGCAACGATACTCCAGACCTACGTGTTTTTCGCTGAATGTTTCGCAGGCCCCGTTTCACGGTGTCACTATCACGGTGTCATTTCACGGTGATTTTGCTCGGCAAATTGCAGAAGTCTTTATGGCAACACTAAGACCTTTTGCTCCAACTTGATTCAACTGCGATCCTCATGGGGCAATCCATAGGCTAAATTAAATCAACCTCGCCCGCTAAATAGTTGACTTCATGTAGATCAACGCAAAAATCCACACCCCGGCTAAGTGATCACCCGCCACCTCCTTTTGGCCTGCGAAATTCGGTCCAATTTGAACCATCCCGGCGCGGAAAACCTTGCGATATGATATATCTAGATCTGAACCCACGCGCAAAAGATCGGGGCGGACAGTCTTTTGAACTGTCATTCACGCCCTATGCGCCCCTCTCGTTTTGGTCAGGCTGACTACCCTGAACAAGACAGGCTGGTCCAACCCGGACCGGTCCACACACGGAGTAACGCAGATGGCCAGACAGTTTCCCGCCGCACTGCGCACCGCTGCTTGGGGTTTGGCGACGTGCACGGCACTCATCAGCAGCGCTGCGGCGCAGACCCCACGGGCAATGCTGGTGGTAGATGGGTCCAATTCCATGTGGGGCCAGATCGATGGCACCGCCAAAATCACCATCGCCCGCGAGGTGGTTCAGGATCTTCTCGCCGATCTGCCGCCGGATCTGGCGCTTGGGCTGACCGCCTATGGCCACCGGCGCAGCGGAGATTGCACCGACGTCGAAGTGCTGGTGCAGCCGGATGCCAACAGCCGCAACGCCATTCGCTCCCAGATGGAGCAATTGATCCCCCGCGGCAAAACACCAATGGCCGAAGCGGTACGTCAGGCCGCCGAAAGCCTTGGCGCTGCAAGCGGCCCGGCAACCGTGATCCTCGTGTCAGACGGGGTCGAAACCTGCGCCCCGGATGTCTGCGAGGCCGTGCGCGCGCTTAACGACAGCAGCGTTGATTTCACCGCGCATGTGATTGGTTTTGATATCCGCGACAAGGCCGCCCATGACCAATTTGCCTGTGTTGCCCAATCCACGGGCGGGCGCTACCTCAGCGTTGACAGCGCCGATGAGCTGAGCGCCGCCTTGATTGCCACAACCGCCCTGCCCGAACGGCGCGAGGCGTTGCCGCTGATTACCCAAGCCGGACGGGTGCATTTTGTCGCCTCCCACAAGGTGCGCGGCAAATTGCAGAACCTTCCGGCCCATTGGCAGCTGCACGATGGCAGCGGCGCATTGCTGATGACCGGCTTTCACAATTCGGGCGGGCAGATTGATCTGAAACCGGGCAGCTATCAGCTCACCGCAATAGATCCAGACAGCAAACGCCGCGAAACCCGCAAGATCCGCATCACCAATGGCGGCTCGATGCAGATCACCTTGATGTTTCCATAAGACTGGCCACGCTCCTGACGTGCCATTCCCAAAAGAAACGCCCCTCTCTAGAACGGAGAGGGGCGTTTCTTTACTGTTTCAGATGTTTGGCACGGTAGCCTACATGTGGATCACACGATCAAAGGCGTCGAGCACGCTTTCATGCATCATTTCCGACAGTGTCGGGTGCGGGAAGACGGTGTTCATCAGGTCTTCTTCGGTGGTTTCCAACTGACGGCCCACCACATAGCCCTGGATCATCTCGGTCACTTCGGCACCAACCATATGCGCGCCCAAAAGTTCACCGGTTTTCGCGTCAAACACGGTTTTCACCATGCCTTCCGGTTCACCCAATGCGATGGCTTTGCCATTGCCGATGAAGGGGAAGCGACCCACTTTGATGTCATAGCCCAGCTCTTTGGCTTTGGCTTCGGTGTAGCCAACGCTGGCGACCTGCGGATGGCAGTAGGTGCAGCCCGCAATGCTTTCGGGTTTGACCGGATGCGCGTGTTTGCCCGCGATCAGATCGGCAACCATCACACCTTCATGGCTGGCTTTGTGCGCAAGCCAGGGCGCGCCAGCGATATCACCAATCGCATACAGCCCGTCCACACCGGTGCGGCAGTAGGCATCGGTCACCACATGGGTACGATCCAGTTTCACACCCAGCGCCTCAAGGCCCAGACCTTCGACATTGCCCACAATCCCAACGGCCGAGATCACGGTGTCAAACTCTTGCTTTTCAACCTTGCCACCCACTTCGATATGAGCGGTGACTTTGCCTTTGGCACGATCAAGCTTTTTGACCATGGCTTTTTCCATGATCTTCATGCCCTGTTTGACAAAGGCTTTTTTGGCAAAGGCAGAGATTTCCGCATCTTCCACCGGCAGCACCCGGTCCATCACCTCGACCACGGTCGTGTCGGCACCCAAGGTGTTGTAGAAGCTGGCAAATTCAATACCGATTGCGCCCGAACCGATCACCAAGAGCTTCTTGGGCATCTTCGATGGTTGCAGCGCGTGTTTGTAGGTCCAGACCAGATCACCGTCGGCCTCAAGACCGGGCAATTCGCGGGCACGGGCACCGGTGGCAAGCACGATGTTTTTTGCCGTGAGCTCTTCGGTGCCTTTTTCGGTTTTCACCGAAACCTTGCCCTTGGCTGGGATGTTGGCTTCGCCCATCACCACGGTGACTTTGTTTTTCTTCAGCAGATGGCCGATACCACCAGAAAGCTGCGACGCGACCCCGCGGGAGCGTTTCACCACCGCATCCAGATCATAGCCGATGTTTTCTGCCTTCAGGCCAAAGTCCTTGGCGCGTTCCATCAGGTGGAACACTTCAGACGAGCGCAGCAGCGCCTTGGTGGGGATACAGCCCCAGTTCAGGCAGATACCGCCCAGATGTTCCCGTTCTACAACGCAGGTTTTCAGCCCCAGTTGTGCAGCCCGGATCGCCGCCACATAGCCGCCGGGTCCGGCGCCGATTACGATCACGTCAAAGTTCTGTCCGGCCATGATGCTCCCTCTCCGAAATCAGGGTCTCAAAAATTAGTTTACCATTAAACTACTTTTCAAATCACCGCAATGACACAAGCACATATCTGCCATGCGAGTATGAAGAATTGCTATAGACCTCAAAACAAAAGGTTTTTTTCGCCACACATTCAAGAAGGCATAAAAAAAGCCGCCCCAAATCTGGAAGCGGCATCAGAAACGGGCCCGAAAGCCCGTTTTTTGCGGAGATTTATTCTGCCGCTTGCAATGTACGCACAGTTGACCCGTAGCCACCCGCATCCACATAGTCGCGCTCGGCATTGCTGGAGTTGCGACCCAGCGCATCATTGCGATAAGGGAAACGGCCAAACAGGCGGATCACTTCGCGATGGGCGCGCGCATGCAGCAGATTGCCAAGCCCGTGTTTGGGCATCCGCTCCATGAACATCCGCACGCAGCGTTCCTGATCCACCAGGTTTTCGGAGTGCATCAAAGGCAGGTAGAAAAACTGGCGCGCCGGTTCATCAATTTTCAGATCCCATTTCTTATCGAGGGCCGCCTTGGCCACCGCCCGTGCCAGACCGTCGGTTTCAAACGCCCGCGCGTCGCCGCGGAACATGTTGCGCGGCAACTGATCGGTCAGAATGAGATAAGCAAGCGCGCCGCTGGGATAGGTCATCCACATGGAAAACTTGCCCGCACAGGCCGCCTCCCAGGTGCTTTGGAACTGCTGCCGGATCTCACTGTCCAGCGCGGTGTCCTGGATATACCAGCCTTTTTCTCCAACCTTATCCAGCCAGAATTCGAGGATCTGTTCGGGCCCTTGCATCGGGATGCTCTCCGTAAAAATACCTATGTCTCATCATAGGCGCGTTTCACGGGGTATTGGCAAGCGCCTCCGCAGTCACAATTTGCGACGTGCGGAGGATTTGCTGAAATAAACGGCATGTTTTCTTGAGTTTACCGCTATCACTGGTCATTTTCCTGCTCTTCGAGCTCGGTCTCAATGACATATTCCTGCGCCCATTCCGCCGCAACTGCAGTTGCAGTCGGGGCCATAACGGCCATTGGACCGGTTGCTTCCAGATCCACAGTTGGACGCTGCGTGGTGCGGTAGGCTGCATAAAGGCCAATCGCCGACAGCAATGTCGCCATAAACAGGAAATAGCCGGCAGGTCCAAACTGCTGATCCGACATCAGCCAGCCGGTCACCAGCGGGCCAGCAACCGCACCCAATCCATTAATGAACACAAGCCCACCAGAGGCCGCAGGCATTTCCTCATGCGACAGAAAATCATTGGAGTGGGCAATCAGAAGCGAATAAAGCGGCGTGGTCATCCCCCCGATTACAAACCCCGCGCCAAGCAGCATCAGGTAGTTTTCAGGCTGCATCATGCAGACAAACCCAGCGCAGGCACCAATCCCCGCCGCAATCATAATCACCAAGCGTCGGTCCATTCGGTCTGACATCCAGCCGATCGGGAATTGCAAAACCAATGCGCCGACATAGAACGACGACACAAAAGCAGAGGTCTGTGCAATCGACAGGCCCACATTGGTGGCCAGGACCGCCGACATGCCAACCTGCGCCGAAAACGCACCACCAAGCAGGAACATGCCTACAGCACCCAACGGTGAGGCTTCCTTCAGCTCTTTCAGGCTCATGGGTTTGGCGGTTTCAAACATAGGTGTCGGCGAAATCGACAGCAAAATCGGTGCAAATGAAATCGAAACCGCAATCGAGGCAATCACAAACGGCAGGTAATCCGAAGGGCTACCCACCAGCAAAAGCCCCTGCGCGCCGACAAACCCCAGCGTCATCACCATCATATAAAGCGACAGCGCCTTGCCGCGGTTTTCATTGTCCGCCGCATCATTCAGCCAGCTTTCGGCCGTGACATACACGCCCGAAAAGCAAAACCCGATCATCACCCGGCCAATGCCCCAGACAATCGGATTATCCAGCGCGGGATAAACAATGATCACCGCTGAAATCAACGACCCAAGTGCCGCAAACACCCGTACATGGCCTACCCGGCCAATCATCACCGGTGCCAGCCGCGAACCGCCCAGAAAGCCTGCAAAATAGGCCGCCATAACCAGCGAAAGCTCAATGTTTGAAAACCCAGCCAATGAGCCGCGCACCCCAAGCAATGAGCTCTGCAGCCCATTGCCCAACATCAGGAGGCCAACTCCCAGCAAGAGCGCCCAAGCGCTCGACAGAACTTGCAACATAGCGGCACCTCTCCCCGCGTACGGGCGGGGACTTGAAATTGCGAGAAATGGCTGACGGCCCGGTCCGGATTTTCGCCCGAGACTCAAACAGATCAGCTCCACCATCTACGCGATGGCAGAGCAGCCTTGTCTACGCCAAATCACGACATTTCTAGTCACTTTGCGGCAATCAGGGAATTAACAGCGACGCATCACCATAAGAAAAGAAACGATACCGCTCTGCCACCGCATGGGCATAGACCTGTTTCATCCGCTCTTGCCCCATCAGGGCTGAGACCAGCATCAAAAGCGTGGACTTGGGCAGGTGAAAATTGGTCATCAGCGCATCGCATACGCTGAACTTAAACCCCGGATAGATAAAGATATCCGTTTCCCCTTCCCAGGGGGCAATGGCGCCGGTGTCGCGGGCCGCACTTTCAATCAGACGCAGCGCGGTGGTGCCCACGGGGATCACCCGGCCGCCCGCGTCTTTGGTGGCCTTGATCTCGGCGGCGGCAGCGGCGCTGACACTGCCCCATTCCGCGTGCATCTTATGGGTGGTCACATCCTCGACCTTTACCGGCAAAAACGTGCCCGCCCCCACATGCAGCGTCACATGGGTGAACGTGACCCCTTTGTCTGCCAGCGCCTGCAACAGCCCGGTGTCAAAATGCAGCGACGCAGTCGGGGCCGCAACTGCACCGCGGTTTTTGGCCCAGACGGTCTGATAGTCTTCTTTGTCTTGTTCATCGGCGGCGCGTTTGGCGGCAATATACGGTGGCAGCGGCATGGCACCCGCCTCATTCAGCGCCGCGTCAAAATCATCACCGCTGAGATTGAACCGCAGATGTCCCTGCCCGTCCTCAACCGCCTCCAGCTGCGCAGACAGCGTTTCAGAAAACACGATCTCTTCGCCGATCTTCACCTTGCGCAGGGGCTTCAGCAGCCCCGCCCAGCATCCATCGGAGCGTGGCTCCAGAAGCGTCACATCCACCTTGGCCGCAACCCGCCCCTGGGCACTGTCGCGAAACCGCTGACCAAACAGGCGCGCCGGAATCACCTTGGTGTCGTTCAACACCAGCCGGTCACCGGGTTTGAACCACGTGAGCAGATCACCCACATGCTGATCGTGAATGGCATCCCCCTCGGCCACCAAAAGCTTGGCGGCACTGCGCGGGGTGATTGGACGGGTGGCAATCAGATCTTCGGGCAGATCAAAATCAAAATCGCTGAGTTTCATGGGCCGCTCTCTTACTGAGGTTTTTCCCCTATGACCAGAGCGCAGCTGATCAGCGTTCCTCGCGTTCTTCGCGCCGTTGTTGCAGCGATTTGCGCGGCGGGCGCACTTCACCCGGAGCCAAGGGCGCCTCACGGCGGAAAATCTCACGCAGGAACCCCGGCGCAAGCCCCGACAGCGGGTTGACCGACACATCCGGATCATCGGCAGTGCCGCGCAGATTGAATGCAAACCCGATCAACCCCTCGCCCTTGCGGGTCAACACACTGCCGACGACGTTCAGTGCATAGATCGGCGACAGCACCCCGCGCATATCCAGACGGCTATTGCGCAGATCATAAACCCCATCCATCGACAGGCCGATTGACGGGCCTACTGCGCTGCTTTTGTGCACTTTGATATGGGTTGGCGCGAGCTCAAAATCCGCTTCCACCTTGGTAAAGAGTAACCCGTTGCCGGTCAGTTCGGTCACCAGCCCCACAAGGCTGACCGCATTCACCAGCGCCAGCATCGCAGGTGCGCGTTTCACCCGGATGTTTTCTGCCACCACCCGACCGCGGAAAAGTCCAGCGCGCCCGGTGGGTTGCAGCGTCATGTCAAACCGGCCCCCTTCGGCGTGGCGCAACACCCCGGCCGAGCGAAACACACCGCCGGCGTTTTCAGCCTGAATACGCATCGCCATGCCCGCAGCCTGCGGCACCAGCACGCCGTTAATCGGGGTCTGCCCGTTCAGGCGTCCGCGAAACTGCCCGTTGACGCCGCCCGAGGTTTGCACCCGTCCGCGCGCATCCGTCAGCGCAATGCTGTCGGTAACCTGAATCCGATTGAGCGCAAACTCAATCGGTCCAATCCCAGCGCCGCCAGAGCCGCCGCCAGAAGACCCGCCAGATCCGCCCAATGTGCCAAATGGCGCGCGGCGCAGATCCAATTGCCCCCCAGTCAGCCGCACCGCTGGCGCTGCCCCGCCGCGCCCTGCCAATGTGGCACTGCCCTTGAGCCAATTGCCAATGGATAGCGCTGTGAACGTGGCCTCATTCAAACCTCCGCCATCGCGCAAGCTGATCCGACCACGCGCGTTCAACCCTGCGGTTTCAAGCTCAAGCGCCTCAACCGCGGGGCGCTCGCCCAATGCCACCTTCAGGCGCAGATCGCCGCGCCCATTGGTGGATTTTGCCCAATCGAGCGAGGGAATGCGCAACCGCACCCCCCGCAAATCAGAGCGCAGCGTTAATTCGGGCACCGCGTCTTTTGGCAGGCTCACCTTGAAATCCGCCTGCCCTTTGCCGCGCACCATGCCGCGTGGCAGCCCCACATTAAACGCATCAAGCGCCTCGGGGCTCAGCTCGACCCGACCGGCCACATGATGTTCACCCGCGCCACCTGCCAGCGGCAAATACCAACGCGCCGTGGCAGGCACCCCGCTCAGCGCGGCGTCCCCTTGGATGGCAACATAGCTATTGTCACCACTCAGGCTCAGCTCACGGGCGGTTAGGGTATAGTCTTCTACCAGCGTGTCGCTTTTGACCCCATAGATCGTGCCGGCATAGTGATACTCCACCGCGGAAATCGGCAAATGATCTTTCAAAGGCAGGGCCAGCGTGCCGGTTGCCTCAACATAGCCCGCGCTCAGATCGGTGCCGAGCCCCGTGTATTTCAGCACCTGCAGCGGCGGCTGATTGAGCATGCTAAGCGCGGCCTGCACCGCACCTTTGGCGGCAATACGCACCACCGCCGGGCTGCCGCCTTTGACCGAAAGATCCGGGATAATAAACGAAGTGCCCGCCGCATCGAGCGCGCCACCTTCCGGCGGGGTAACCCGGCCCGCACCAAGGCTTGCCACCAGACGATCGCCGTGAATGGAAAACTGTCCCTGCGCATCGGTCAGATGTGGCATCTGTTTCTGATAGCGCACTTCCAGCCCCTGAAACCCAAGGCTAAGCGAAACAAACGGCGGTGCATCGCCCTGGCTGCGCAATGAAATCTGCGCATCCCGCCCGATGCCCGCCAGTATATTGTCACGCACCCATTGGCGCGCTTTGGGCGGCGCGGTGACCGGCCACAGTTCCTTGACCTGATCCATCGTGGCGTAATCCACCGTCCCATCCAACGCATAGGCCCAGCCTTCCGGCCCGGTCCAGATCTCACCGCTCAGATGGGCGGTGCTTTGGCGGTGGGTCACGGTTGCTTCGCCCAGACGGAAACGGAACGGGTTCAGCTCAAGTTTGAAATCGGTGGTGACACCGGGGAAAGACTGTTCACTGTCATAAAGCTTCAGCGGGTTCAGGCTCAGATCGGAAAACCGCAGCTGCCCCACCAGATCGGTGAGCTGGCCGTTTTCAATCCCGCTGAGCCGGGCCACCCCCTCCATCTGACCGCTGCCAAGATCCGACGACACCTCAAGCGCGTCAAACTGCAGGATCTGTTCCGCCGGGTAATAGGTGAAATAGCTGCTGGCCCCGTCAAAGCTGACGGGCCGCGCCTGTGGATCTGGCTGCAATGCGCCGCGACCCACATCAAGATTGGCGGCCACCGGATTGAGCCCGCCCTCGCTGTCCAAACTGCCGCGCACCGAACCCGAAATCGGTGCGCGCAAAACGTTGAGCCATCCAAGCGCCGGACTTTGCACCGCAATGTCTTCGCTGGCCAGATCAGTAAAAGAGATGCCAAATTCAGCCGCAGTATCACCAATGTCTGAGGTGTAATTGGCCTCAATCGCGCCCACCGTGTCACCACCACCCAGCACCGAAAACCCGGCCGACAACGCCAGTTCATCGCGGTTGCGATCCATAGTTAGGAAACCACCGTCCAGGGTCCAGGCGCGATTGATACGCAGATCTTCATAGCGCAGCGAGATCGCCTCAACCTCAACCGCGCGCAACGCGCTCAGCATCGGCAGGTCAAAATAGGCATCCCATTGTTCAATCAGATCCGGCAGGTTCTGCGCCTGACGCACCGCAGTGCCGCCATCCGCAAGGCTCAGCGCCATCTGCTCACCGTCCTGGCGCAGCGTGGCCAACACCCCGCCAAGATAGATATCCTTGGGCTGGAAGCGGCCGTAAAACAAGCCGCCAAGCGAAATCGCCGCCGCCATATCATTGAGCTGCGCCGCCGCCTGCCCATCGGGGTAACGCAGCACCACATCGCGCAGCGCCACCCGCGGACGCAGCCCTTCGTTCAAGATCACCCGCAGCGCGCCAAATTCAATCGACAGCTCACCCAGCTGCGCCTCAATATGGGCTTCGATCTTTTCACGCGCCCAATCGGGCACATCAATGCTGCGCTCTTTGGAGATATAAACAAGCCCGATGCCAAACCCCACAAACAGCACCAGCGCAAAAATTGCACGGCGCAACATGCGGCGTAGCCCCTGGTTGCAGGCCCGACGCCAGGCAGACACGCGCAAAGCCTCAGGCGGTGCCGTGCCTTGCGTCACCACCGCATCCGAGCTGGAATTTTCACGCTCCACTGCGATCTTTGTTTTCCTTTGCCTGCGCTGATCTATATCTAGCGGGTCTTGTTTTGAATTACCCTAATCGAGAGACCCAATATTATGCTCAACCCCTCCGATCCAGCCCCGGATTTCACGCTGCCGCGCGATGGTGCAGATGCAGTGACGCTGTCTGCGCTCAAAGGCCAGAAAGTGGTTTTATTCTTTTATCCACGCGATGATACGCCAGGCTGCACCAAGGAATCCATCGGATTTTCCCAACATCTGCAAGGCTTCGCCGATGCGGGCACCACGGTATTTGGCATCTCGCGCGACACTTTGGCAAAACACGCTAAATTTACCACCAAACATGAGCTCACGGTGCCGCTGTTGTCAGATGCCGAAAGCACGGTCTGCGAAGACTATGGCGTCTGGGTTGAGAAAAACATGTATGGGCGCAAAAGCATGGGCATTCAGCGCGCAACCTTCCTGATCGACGCTGACGGCAAGATCGCCCGGATCTGGCCCAAAGTAAAAGTCCCCGGCCATGTGGAAGAGGTGCTGGAGGCTGCACAAGCGCTTTGAACCTCACCTAAACTCATCGCTTCGCTGCAAATCCCATGTGCTCCCGCCCCTGCGGGTGCGCAAAGCGCCCCCTGGCAGCGTTGGGCCCGGCGCCCCGCTGACGCGCGGCGCACCACCGCTCAACCTTTGGCGTTTGCTCTGGAGCCGCCCATCACCTGTCCCCGATGGGTCAGCGCGCGGGCTGGGATGCCAGAAAAATCGCCGAGGGGCCCCTTTGGGGATGCGGCTATTTTACTTGCAGCGCAGCCTGTGCGATGGCAGGGGACAGATCAGGTGATGGGAGGATCCAGAGCTTTTGCTTTGGTGAGCCTTTGATCCTTTTTACTTTTTGTGCCAGCTCACAACAACTTTGCCTTACATTTGCGGATCTTTCGATGACAGACACCCCCTCCACTCTTGCTGAAATGGCGCAGGCCGTGCTCACCACGGCGGATGGGCGCGAAAAAACCGCGCTGTCGCATCGCTACGCTTCAAAATGGCGAGCCGCACGCGCGGGCGATGCGCCTGAAATCGCCATTGGCACCGCCAACCCGCCGCTGCACCCGGCGCGCCCGGACAAACCCGAGCTGCTGAACCCGCGCGATGTGCCCAAACGCAAACCGGGTTCTGAAGCCGGGCGCAAGGCGCTGATCCACGCGGTCGCCCATATTGAACTCAACGCGGTGGATCTGCATTGGGACATCATCGCCCGGTTTTCCCATGTGCCGATGCCCTTGGGGTTTTTCGACGACTGGGTGCAATCCGCCGACGAAGAGAGCAAGCATTTCAATATGATGTGTGACTGCCTTGAAGATCTTGGCAGTTTTTACGGCGACCTGCCTGCCCATGCTGGCATGTGGCGCGCCGCCGAAGACACCGCCGATGATCTGATGGGACGGCTTGCGGTGGTGCCGATGGTGCTGGAGGCGCGCGGCCTTGATGTGACCCCCGGCATGATCAAGATCTTCAAAAACGCCAAACTCGACCGCGTGGTGGACGCGCTGGAACTCATCTACGCCGAAGAAGTGGGCCATGTGGCCTATGGCGCGAAATGGTTCAACTTCCTTTGTGGGCGCGACAATCTCGACCCAAAGGCGTTGTTTCATGAGCTGGTGCAAAAATACTTCCGCGGCGCGCTGAAACCACCCTTCAACGAGGAAAAACGCGCCGAAGCGGGTCTGCCGCCAGATTTCTACTGGCCGCTTGCGGATGAGGTGCGCCCCCTGCCCGGCTGGCAATAAAACGCAACATGGTGCCTGCGCGCGCATTGATGCGCAGGGCCGCCAATTCGTGACATCAGCGAAGACATTGGTGACAGCATCGGCGAAAATTCGCTCAAATTTAGCCGCATTTTTGGTGACTTGCCCTGCTTTTAGGGCTGCACACCACCTGCGACAGCCGAAACACTTGCTGAATGGCGGCAGTCTAGCTATTTCCTTTCGGCAGTGTGCAGTGGTGAAGCCGCTGCCGCTGGAGGGAATAACAAACGGAGCGCTGGGATGCGAACTCGTCTTGGCATCAAGATCAACGCCAAATTGGAACGTCACTTCCCCGAACGCCGGGTGTTTGTGAAGTCCGATGACGACACCCGTTTCATTCGCCTACGCCCTGCCACCCAATTGTTCTGCGCCGCGGGCATCACCGCTGTTGTGACCTGGTCGATTGTCGCCTCGGCGATTGTGATGATGGACAGTATCGGCTCGGGCAATTTCCGCGAACAGGCCAAACGCGACCAAAGCACCTACCGCGAGCGACTGAATGCGATCTCAGTAGAACGCGATGACCGCTCTGCCGAAGCGCTGGCGGCACAGAAACGATTTAACGCGGCACTGGCGCAGATCTCGGCGATGCAGTCTGAGCTGCTGGAATCTGAAACCCGCCGCCGTGAGCTGGAAACCGGCATCGAGGTGATCCAGACCACGCTGCGCGAAACCATGACTGAACGTGAACGCGCCCGCAAAGCCCTGGCAGAGCTGCGCGAAAGCGCCCAGGAAGGTGGCGCACAGTTTGCGGCGGCTGCCCTGCCTGCACAAATGGATTTTGTGGCTGAAGCGCTGTCAGAAACCGCGCAGGAACGCGACCGTATTGAAGCTGATGCACGCCACGCGCTGGAAGAGCGCGACGCGCTCAAGCTTGAAATCCGCCTGATGGAAGAGCGCAACGACCAGATTTTCCGCCAGCTCGAAGAGGCAATGGCAGTTTCGGTTGAACCGCTGGACAAGATGTTCCGCCAGGCTGGCATGGCACCGGATAACATTCTGGAACAGGTGCGGCGTGGCTATGATGGCCAGGGTGGCCCGCTTGAACCGCTTGCCATGTCCACCAGCGGCGCACCGCTGACGGCAGATGCGCTGCGCGCCAATGATCTTTTGGCCAAGATGAGCCAGCTTAACCTGTATCGTCTGGCGGCGGAACGTGCGCCTTTTGCCGAACCTGTCCGCCCCGGCTCCAGCCGTTTCACGTCAGGCTTTGGCTATCGTCGCCACCCCATTACCGGCGGCCGCCGCATGCACAGTGGCATCGATCTGGCAGGCCCAACCGGCACCGATATCTATGCCACCGCAGATGGGGTTATCTCCTTTGCGGGCTGGCAGTCCGGCTATGGCCGCATTGTCACCATCAAACATGATTTTGGCATTGAAACCCGTTACGCCCATAATTCCAACATCCGCGTCAAGGTAGGCCAAAGGGTCTCGCGCGGGGATCACATTGCTGATATGGGTAACACCGGACGGTCCACCGGGACCCACCTTCATTATGAGGTACGGGTCAATGGAAAACCAATAAACCCGATGATCTATATCAAGGCTGCAAGAAATGTTTTCTAAAAGCAAAATCAACGAGCCCGGCGCAAAGGCCGACACCCCAACACCGGCGCCCACTGCGGCCCCTGCTCCGACGGCACCAGTTGCCCCCAGCAGCGACTTCAAAGCCAGCAGCGCCGCCAAGCCAAAACCGGCTGCCTCACTCTTGAGCTCAGACCTGCACATCACCGGCAATCTGAAAACCAGCGGTGACATCCAGGTTGAAGGCACCGTGGAAGGTGACATCCGCGCCCATCTGCTGACCATCGGCGAAAGCGCCACCATCAAAGGCGAAGTCACTGCTGATGACGTGGTGATCAACGGCCGTATCGTTGGTCGCGTGCGTGGCCTGAAAGTGCGCCTCACCGCCACCGCGCGTGTCGAAGGTGACATCATTCACAAAACCATCGCAATCGAGAGCGGCGCCCATTTTGAAGGCTCCGTTCAGCGTCAGGACGATCCGCTGAACCCGGGCAAAGCAGCACCAAAAGCGGCCCCAGTTCAGGGCTAAGGCCGACACACAAGCCGATCACAATACTCAAAGCCCCGGTCTTGATCGGGGCTTTGTCGTGTTTTCCACCTCCATTTTTCTATCTCCATATTTGTATTTTTCGTGTTGCTCGCCTTTGAATATGTTGCAAACCACCTAGGGTGGATTTAGTGAAAGTTAATATTACTTTTGCGAGGATTTTCCGTTGGCCAATATAACGTTCAGACCCTTTAACGATAATTTTGATATTGAAGACGTCCGCACCGCGCTCGCGTTTCTGTGGGAAAGCTCTCAGGTAGATGAGATCGGAACAGACACACTAATCACCATTCGATACATCGGCACCACTTACGAAGATCTCGCTGACATATACATCGAGTTTTACGGCGATTTTAGCTCTGATAACTTCGAAGACTGGCAAATCGACCGCGTTGAAATGGGTCAGGGTACTGAAGTTGTTCTGACACTGGATGAGCTGTCGATCAACGGCCCTGAAGTTGGTGCGCAGGATGGGGACAACCTGCTCAGCTTCCTTATGTCTGGCAATGACACCATCACCACAGAAACCAACTTCGCTGATGCTGTCGTTGAAGGATACGATGGCGATGATCGTTTTGCTATGGCATCGTCTGGCTTGCATGTTGCTGGCGGTCGCGGCCAGGACACGGCGGTGTTTGATTTCGGAGTGCGCGACGCAACGATACAGGCAGAAACTGTAAGACCCGAGGGCGAAACGCAAGAATTTCATATCCTGCGCGTAACCAATAGTGATGACACCGAATATACGCTCTATGAGATCGAAGCGACAGAGTTCAACGGTGAACGCTATGAAATCACAGGCGGTTCTGCTGACAGTGACCTACTCACTGGCTCCCCCAATACCCGCGATCTGATCGCTGGGGCTGGCGGAAACGATACTATTCTGGGCGGCAACGGCGCAGACCTGTTGATCGGCGAAGGCGGCGACGACACCATCCTGGGCGGCAATGGAAGAGATTTCATCCAAGCCGGCACAGATAATGATATGGTACGCGGCGGTAACGGCGCCGATCGCATTCTGGGCAATGAAGGTAATGACGTACTGCGCGGTGGGTTTGGCCGCGACACGCTGAATGGTGGCGAAGGCAACGACCGGATCTATGGCGGCAAAGGGTTTGACCTACTGAATGGCAGCCGCGGCAATGACCGCCTGTTTGGCGAAGCGCGCAACGACACGCTGCGGGGCCAACTTGGTGACGACAGCCTGTTTGGTGGCTCGGGCAACGATATGCTGTTTGGCGGTCAGGGCAATGATCTTCTGCGTGGCGGTGCCGGTAACGACTTTTTCAATGGCGGCGCAGGTGACGATGTCTTTGTCTTTACATCAGGAAATGGCGACGATCGCATCGTTAATTTTGCCGCGGGTGAGGACACCATCCGCATCCAGGATGGAGCGGATTCACTTGAAGACCTCAGCTTTGAAACCCTGGGCGATGACGTTCTGGTCAGCTTCTCCGATGTGACCATTCTGGTCCAGGATGTTGAACTGAACGCGCTGCAGGATGCGGACAACTTCCTGTTCTGATCTGGCCACCCTGCCCCGATCAATACTAGCTACAGCAAAGGCGGCATTCGGTGCCGCCTTTATCTTTTTATAAATACTCAAATCCAACGCAGGCCAAACAGGCAGGCAAAGGTGCATAGCCGCAGCTGCGCGCAACAAAAAACCACGCGAAGACAGATCTCCGCGTGGCTCTATCAGGCAAAGCGATCCGTTTACTCGGTCGCTGCATCCTCGATCACAGTGACCTTGCTCATCCGGTCCGGCGCACCGATGACCGCGCCATTGGGGCCACGGCCACGTTTGATCGCATCAACCACATCCATGCCTTCGGTGACTTCGCCCACAACGGTATATTGACCGTTAAGGAAATAGCCCGCGTCAAACATGATGAAGAACTGCGAATTGCCGCTATTTGGGTTTTGCGAACGCGCCATGCCAACAACGCTGCTACACATGCAGAGATGCAACTAAACCACCCCAAACCGTTCTCACCCTGCTTGCAAATTTACTAAACCTTAACCATTACACTTTTGAGCAAAGTTTTTTGAAAATATTTCAGGAATACGAATATGACCAGAATCACTGTCGTCTCCGGGGATCATGGGCTGTCTCAAATCTCTCTCTACCTCCTCCCTGACTTCACCGCTGACAACGTTGAGCTGGCTACCCGCACAAACTCCGTTCTGCTCTTTCAGAGCAACAACGGCTTTTTTGTCCGCATGCTCGGCGAATTCACCGGCGACGATATCTCGCTATGGACGCTTACAGGACTGGAAGTGGGGCGTGACAATCAGACTCAGATCCGCGCAACTGATTTTGAAATCGGCTTTAATGAATACACGCAGATCACAGACCCAGCTGACCTGATCGATGCAACCCTGTCAGGGAGTGATGTGTTCGTCTCGCAAAACGACGCTGACAACAACTGGGATTCAGGCGCAGGCGACGACACGCTCAACCTTGGTCGTGGGGATGACTTGATTTTTGCAGGTGAGGGTATTGACCGTCTGATCATCGACGATAATTTTGCCAACGCTGAGTTCCTCGACACACCGGACCGAGTTGCTGTGCGCAGCAATGATGGCACCGACACCTTGTTTGGTGTCGAACTGCTCCAGTTCAACGACCGCCTTGTCACAATTGCGCGCGACTTCTCACTGTCCGGGGGCGCAAGACTCAGCGGCGATCAGTTCAGCGCGACCCGTGATGATGTTCTGCTCGCAGGCGAAGGCAATGATACTCTTCTGGGCGGTATTGGTGCAGATCTGTTGATCGGCGAAGGCGGCGACGACACCATCCTGGGCGGCAATGGAAGAGATTTCATCCGAGCCGGCACAGATAATGATATGGTACGCGGCGGTAACGGCGCCGATCGCATTCTGGGCAATGAAGGTAATGACGTGCTGCGTGGGGGCTATGGCCGCGACACGCTGAATGGTGGCGAAGGCAACGACCAGATCTATGGCGGCAAAGGGTATGACCTACTGTATGGCAGCCGCGGCCACGACCGTCTGTTTGGCGAAGCGCGCAACGACACGCTGCGGGGCCAACTTGGTGACGACAGCCTGTTTGGTGGCTCGGGCAACGATATGCTGTTTGGCGGTCAGGGCAATGATCTTCTGCGTGGCGGTGCCGGTAACGACTTTTTCAATGGCGGCGCAGGTGACGATGTCTTTGTCTTTACATCAGGAAATGGCGACGATCGCATCGTTAATTTTGCCGCGGGTGAGGACACCATCCGCATCCAGGATGGAGCGGATTCACTTGAAGACCTCAGCTTTGAAACCCTGGGCGATGACGTTCTGGTCAGCTTCTCCGATGTGACCATTCTGGTCCAGGATGTTGAACTGAACGCGCTGCAGGATGCGGACAACTTCCTGTTCTGATCTGGCCACCCTGCCCCGATCAATACTAGCTACAGCAAAGGCGGCATTCGGTGCCGCCTTTATCTTTTTATAAATACTCAAATCCAACGCAGGCCAAACAGGCAGGCAAAGGTGCATAGCCGCAGCTGCGCGCAACAAAAAACCACGCGAAGACAGATCTCCGCGTGGCTCTATCAGGCAAAGCGATCCGTTTACTCGGTCGCTGCATCCTCGATCACAGTGACCTTGCTCATCCGGTCCGGCGCACCGATGACCGCGCCATTGGGGCCACGGCCACGTTTGATCGCATCAACCACATCCATGCCTTCGGTGACTTCGCCCACAACGGTATATTGACCGTTAAGGAAATAGCCCGCGTCAAACATGATGAAGAACTGTGAATTGCCGCTATTTGGGTTTTGCGAACGCGCCATGCCAACCACACCGCGCTCAAAGGGCAGCTGGGAAAACTCCGCGGGCAGATCCGGGCGGTCAGACGCCCCGGTGCCTGCGCGGCGCATGTCGCCACCCTCTTTGCCAAATTGCACATCACCGGTCTGGGCCATAAAGCCATCAATCACCCGGTGAAACACAACCCCGTCATATTGGCCCTCAGCGGCCAATGCGGTGATCTGCTCAACGTGTTTGGGCGCAACATCTTCAAACAGGTCAACGGTGATGGTGCCATTGGCTTCACCTTCAACCTCGATGGTCAGCCCCGAGGCAAATGCCGGACCTGCCACCAGAAGTGCCAGCGCAGTGGCAAGCTTACGCATCCGCAGCCACCTTAACGCTGATCATGCGGTCGGGGCTCGCAGGCGGCTCACCACGGGTGATCGCGTCTACGTGCTCCATGCCTTCAATCACACGGCCATAGACGGTGTATTGACCGTTCAGGAAGTGGTTGTCGCTGAAGTTGATGAAGAACTGCGAGTTAGCAGAATCCGGGTTGGCGGAACGCGCCGCGCCCAGGGTGCCACGGTCGTGCGGCAGCTTGGAGAACTCAGCTGGCAGATCCGGCAGCGACGAGCCACCGGTGCCCGCCATACGCAGGTTGAAATTGTCTTCCATGTCGCCATTGGCCACATCACCGGTCTGCGCCATGAAACCATCAATCACACGGTGGAACGCCACATTGTCATATTCACCGCCGCGCGCCAGTTCTTTCATGCGTTCCGCATGCTTGGGTGCAACATCGGGCAGCAGTTCAATGACCACTTTGCCGTCTTTCAGCTCAACGATGATTGTGTTTTCGGGATCCTTGATCTCGGCCATGTGGCCCTCCTAATGCAGTAGAATTGCAGCGATTGTTACGGTGGTTCCGTCCGAATGCCAAGGGAGCATTGACGCAGCGGCAAAAACAGCTGAAACAGGCCGCGTTAATCTCTTGTTAGATATCACTGCCGATTTATTCAAAGGAGCGCCGCATGGGCTGGAATTCACTGGATGATATGGACCTGAACGGCAAACGGGTTCTGGTGCGCGTTGACATCAACGTACCTGTTGAAGCGGGCCGCGTAACCGATGACACCCGCATCCAACGCATTGCCCCGACGATCAAAGACATCCTTGCCGCCGGTGGTAGCCCGATCCTGCTGGCGCATTTCGGCCGCCCCAAAGGCAAAGTGGTGCCGGAAATGTCGCTGAAACCGCTGGTGCCCGCGCTTGAAGCTGTGTTTGGCACCGATGTAACGTTTATCGAAAAACCCAGCCGCGACGCCATTGATACCCTGGCGCAGGATACCGTTGTGCTGGTGGAAAACACCCGTTTCAGCGCAATGGAAGAAGCCAATGACCCCGAGATGGCGAAATTCCTTGCCACTTTGGGTGATGTCTACTGCAATGATGCGTTTTCCGCTGCGCACCGGGCCCATGCCTCAACCGAAGGTGTGGCGAAGCTTTTGCCAAATTGCGCCGGTCGTCTGATGCAGGCGGAACTCACCGCACTCGAAAGCGCGCTGGGTCAGCCACAGCGCCCGGTCACCGCGGTTGTGGGCGGCGCAAAGGTTTCGACCAAGCTGGAGCTTTTGGGCAATCTGGTGGAAAAGGTCGACAATCTGGTGATTGGCGGCGGCATGGCCAATACGTTCCTTGCGGCGCAGGGTGTGGATGTGGGCAAATCGCTGTGCGAACACGACATGGCCGGCACTGCCACCGAGATCCTGAAAAAAGCCGAAGCTGCGGGCTGCACCATTGTACTGCCCAGCGATGTGGTGGTGGCGCGTGAATTCAAAGCAGGCGCTGACAATGAAACCGTCGCGGCCACGGCCTGCCCGGCGGATGCAATGATTCTGGACGCAGGCCCCGCCACGGTTGAAGCGGTCGCTGGCGTTTTGTCAGATTCCAAAACCCTGATCTGGAACGGGCCGATGGGCGCCTTTGAAATCACCCCGTTTGATGCGGCCACCAATGCAGCAGCGCAAAAAGCGGCAGATCTCACCAAAGCGGGTGATCTGATTTCGGTTGCAGGCGGCGGCGACACCGTTGCCGCGCTCAATCAGGCCGATGCGGCGCAAAGCTTCACCTATATCTCCACCGCCGGTGGCGCATTCCTGGAATGGATGGAAGGCAAAACCCTGCCAGGTGTTGCCGCGCTGGAGCAGTAAACAAGCTGTTGCTGCGGGGGCCAAGCGCTCCCGCGCCTTTATGGAGGGCTAAAGCCCACCAACAGACTTGGGCCCAGCACCGCGCTTTGCGCGGTGCTGTTGTGTTTGGGGAGATGGTTTGCAAAACACCCCTTGAAACCGGGCCATGCTTACGGTTCTGTCTTTTCAGACCCCCATCAGGATCACCCCCATGCAGCTCACCCATCTTCTGGCATTTAACCTCGCGCTTCTGGCTGCCATCGCAAGCCCCGGCCCGGCGCTGTTGGTGGCGATCAAAACCAGCTTGACTGCGGGACGTCGCGCAGGCATTGCCATTGGGCTTGGCCTTGGGCTGATGGCCGCGCTCTGGACGCTGGCTGCGCTCATCGGGCTTGAAGCGCTGTTTGTGCTGTTTCCCTGGGCCTTTACCCTGGTGAAAACCATCGGCGCGATTTACCTCATTTACGTGGCCTTTGGCATGTGGCGCCACGCCCGCGCCCCGCTTGCGCCACAGAACAAACCCTCCTCTCATGCTTTCCGTCAGGGGCTGCTGATCAATGCGCTCAACCCCAAGGCCGTGCTGTTTGCCGCTGCGGTGCTGGTGGTGGTCTTTCCCAAAAACATGAGCCTTGCGGAAAGCCTGATCATTGTCACCAATCACCTGCTGGTCGAATGGCTGTTTTACCTCGCGCTGGCCTACGCCATGAGCAGTCGCGCGGTTAGCCAGCGCTACCTGCGCGCCAAACCCTATATGGACCGCAGCGCCGCCGTGGTGCTGGGCGGGCTTGGGCTGAAGCTTTTGCGCTAAACCCGCCTTTAGGTCAGCGCGCCACAATTTCATCACCTGTGCGAAAAAAAACGCGTCCTTGGCCAATAAAAGGATTCACAAGCTGAAATGATTGTGTCATAAACAAGGCAGACGTCGGAAAACGGCGCAAAAACAAAAACTTGGCGGTAAATTTACCAAGGGAAACTTGAGAGCCTTTAACAGGGCAAACATACAGGCAACCACATTGACCCGAAGCTCGCGGCCCAATCTGGGCACTTTCTTCTTTTTTGCTGTGGCGTTCGCATTGAGCGCCTATTTCACCTTTGCAGCAATTCAGGGGGACTTCGGTCTGTTTCGCCGGGTTGAGATCCAAGCTGAAGCTGACACGCTGCAGCAGGATCTCAACCGGCTTTCAGCCGAGATTGACGAGATGGAAAATCTCACCAAACGCCTGTCTGACAATTATCTCGATCTTGATCTGCTTGATGAACAGGCGCGCTCGGTTCTGGGCCTGCTGCGCTCGGATGAGCTGGTGATCCGCTAAGCCTCCCCAATCGATCAGCCCATATCATTTGTTCTGACGGGTGCAGTATATCTGACCCGTTCGTTTTGGCCTGCCCACCTGAAACACAGCCGGGCACAGCCAGTCGTTTGCCCCTATGCGCCGCGCGCCTCAGCCATCTGATCAAGATGTGCGCCAAACTCAGCCGCGCTCAGATCTTCGGCCAGGGCCCGCGCCATAAACGCCGCCTGTGTTTCTGGCGCTAGGCCATGTGCTGGCGGGTCACGGTCCAGATTGGTCGGGAAGGAATAGCCCTCGGCGCAGGCCGCAATCGCCGCACCCTGCTCCGCCGCGCTAAGGCTGCTGTTGCGCATCACCGGATAAAGCAGCCGACACATCTTATCGCGGTCCACCGTCTCCATTGCGCGCCCAAAGGCCGAAGACACCTGCAACAAATTCACAAACCGGTGGATGTCGGCGCTGCTATTGGCGCCAGCCGCATGAAACAGCGCCGGGTTGAAAAACACCGCATCACCCTTTTCCAGCGCCAGCTGCACATGACGCGCTTCAAACAGGGCGCGGAAATCGTCGCGCCGCCAGGCCGCATAACCCGGACGGTAGGCCTGCGAAAACGGCAACAGCTTGGTTGGCCCGCTGTTGAGCGGCATGTCACAATGGGCCACCGCCCCCTGTAGCGTCAAAATCGGCGAGACATCATGCACATGCGCCGGATAAGACGCGCTGACATCCGCGGTCTGAAACCCCAGGTGATAATCACGATGCGCCTGCTGCGCCGCGCCGCCCGGATGCACCAGATTGACCTGCGCCGTCATCTGATAATTCGGCCCCAACCAGGCTTCAGACATCGCTGCAATCGAGGTATTGGCGAAATAGCGCACAAACACATCCGGAGCCGCCTCGCACAGTTTTTGCAGCGAATTCCAGATCCGGTCATTGGCCCCAGACGCGGCAAAATGATCACCTCCCCCACCGCTGCCGCGTTTTTCTGCGTCGATAATATCCAGATAGATCGCGGTGGCCTGATCGAGCACTTCCGTGTCAGCATAAGCGCGCTTCAACACCACCACACCCGCGCCGCGGCCCAGCACCCTGGCCCATTCGCCCATCAGGGCACGGCGCGTGGTGCCATCCTCCAACATCGGGCGCAGCGCCGCCATGTCATAGATCGGAATGTTTTTCTCAACGGCCATTGCCTGTGGCACGTCTTCCGCCGCAACGCTCTGGTCGATCAGCGCGGTAAACGCCGCAATATCACAAAGCTCTGGCGTGTAATAAGATTGCTCGCTCATCTGTTGTCCTCCCTTTGGTCTGGCAAATCTAGCGAAACCAGCGCTTGCAGTGCGGCGCAAAACACATCAAAAACACATCAATGACCCATCGCTTCCCAATCAAAGAAATCGCACGTCAGGCAGGTCTTGGCCCCGCCACCATTGACCGGGTGCTCAACAATCGCGCCAATGTCAGCACCCAGACCCGGCTGCGGGTTGAGGCCGCAATCAACGAGCTCAGCGCCCAGGAAGCCCAGCTCGCCGCCAAAGGCCGCCGGGTGTTCTTTGATATGGTGATCGAAGCGCCGCGCCGCTTTAGTGCTGAGGTCAGATCAGCCGCCGAAGCGCTGCTGCCGCAGATCGAAACCGCCGTCTGCAGGCCGCGTTTCATTGCGCAGGAAATCATGGAGGAAGATGAGGTTGTTGCCATCCTCAACCGCATCTTAAAACGCGGCAGTCACGGGGTCTGCCTCAAGGCGCGCGACACGGTGAAAATCCGCGCGGCAGTTGATCGGCTGATGCAGGCCAAAATCCCGGTGGTCACATTGGTTACAGACATCGCGGCCACCACCCGCCTTGCCTATGCCGGGCTTGATAATGCCGGCGCCGGGCGCACCGCCGCCTACTTGCTGGCCAATACGCTGGGCGATACCACCGGTCAGCTGCTAACCACCCAAAGCCACGCGCGTTTTCTTGGCGAAGAGGAACGCGAAGCCGCCTTTCGCGACACCCTCAAAAGCCTCTGCCCCAGGCTGCAGATCGTATCGCTTCAGGGCGGCAGCGGCGTGGATGTGGAAACCTCCAAACTGCTGTCAGAGCTGCTGCGCGGGGTTTCTGACCTGCGCGCGGTCTATTCCATGGGCGGCGGCAACCGGTCTATTCTGGAAACCCTTGCCGCCCATCGGCTCAAACCGCAGATCTATATCGCCCATGATCTTGACCGCGAAAACCGCGCCCTGATTGCGGATCATCAGCTCAGCTTTATTCTGCACCATGATCTGCAACACGACCTGCGCGGCGCGTTTCAGGCGTTTTTGAGCTATCACCAGATCTCACAGGCACCGGTTGCGCAGCAACTTTCAACGGTGCAGGTGATCACGCCCTACAACATTCCGCCAACTTCCTAAGATCCGGGCAGATCAAAGAAGGCGCGCAGATGCGTCATCACCGCCTCTGGCGCTTCTTCGGCCAGATAATGCCCCGCAGGCACCGCGCTGCCGCTGACCTCCCCATCGCTATAGGCACGCCACAGCGCGAGCGGGTCGTAGAATTTGCCAATGATCCCATGATCGCCCCAAAGCGCCAGAAGCGGGCACTGAATACGCTGGCCATCAGCGCGGCTTTGGCGGTCATGGTCCAGATCAATCGTCGCTGCGGCGCGGTAATCTTCGCAGATGCCGCGGATCACCTTGGGGTCGCGAATATGGTTCAGATAATCCTCCAGCGCGCGCGGATGAAACAGCTCCGTGGCCGTGGGCGCGCGGCCGCAGTGGTGATGAAACCAGCCCTCGGGATCTGCGCCAATCATTTCCTCTGGAAAGGGCGCAGCCATCGACAGGTAAAACCAATGGGCATAGGTACGGGCAAAGGCCATATCGGTGCGTTCAAAATGTTCAAGCGTTGGCACAATATCCAGAACCGCCAGCCGTTCCACCCGGCTGGCATGATCCAGCACCAGCCGATGCGCCGTGCGCGCACCGCGATCATGGGACAGCACCGAAAACCGCGCATGATCAAAATGATCCATCAACGCAATGAAATCCGCAGCCATCTCCCGTTTGGAATAATGCGCATGATCCGCACTGGCCACAGGTTTCGCCGACACGCCATAGCCGCGCAGATCCGGGCAATAAACGGTGAAATGGCGCGCAAGCTCAGGCGCGATCGCATGCCACATCACATGGGTCTGCGGATTGCCATGCAAACACAACAGCGCAGGCCCCGTCCCGCCCCGGCGCAGCCGCACCGGGCCCGCAGGCAGATCCACCGTCATCAGGTCAAACCCATCAAAAAACGTCATATCTCATCCTCACTGCACGGGCTGTTTTTGCGGATCTGGCACCCGCACAAACACTGCCGTTTCTTTGGCGCGGGCGCACCTAAAATACAAAATTTTCTGCCAACATAAACGCCGCAATCCCCACCAGACCAGCCCGAAATGCGCACCAAAGCATTGCCCGCTGCGTTTCAACCTGGGCGTTTTGGCACCGAAATCGTGCCTTTCCAGTATTGCACCACCACCCCATCCTGATTGATCACATCAACATGAAACCGCAACTTGGCGGCGCGGGAATTGGGCTTGGGATCCAGCGTCTCGATCACTTCCATCTCATTGCGCAGCTGATCGCCCGGACGCACCGGATAAAGCCATTTCAGCTCTTCGATCGACTGGCCAATCAGCCCGCCCGCAATATTGAACTCACTTTCAACCAGCAACCGCATCGACATCGCCGCCGTATGCCAACCACTTGCTGCGAGCGTTTTAAACAGGCTGCCCTCTGCCCCCTCATCTGACAGGTGAAACGGCTGCGGATCATAGGCGCGGGCGAAATCGATGATCATCTCCCGCGTCACCTCCAGCTGCGGTGAGCTGAACCGATCCCCCACCTGAAAATCATCAAAATAGCGCTCTTGCCGTGTCATCGTTCACCCATCCTTTGTGCAACGCCCAAACCAAAGACGCGCGCCCCAGCCAAAACCCAGCCACCGCCCGACTGCAAGGCAAACGTTGCGGCCCATAGCCTGTGTGCCACATATCCCGTTCCGTTGCCCGCATTAGGCTTGAGCTTGCGCGCCACCCCTGACAGGTATCACCGCATAAATCCGGAGGACCAAGATGCTGGGGTTTTTAACCGTAATACTGCTGTGCCAACTCGGCGGAGAGCTGGTGGTGGGCGCGCTCAACCTGCCAATACCGGGGCCGGTGATGGGCATGGCTATTCTGTTTGTCATATTGATCCTGCGCGGCGATGTGCCCAAGGGTCTCGAAGACACTGCAAATGGGCTGTTGCGGATGATGTCATTGTTGTTTGTGCCCGCAGGCACCGGGGTGATCTTGCATTTTCAACTGATAGGTCAGGCACTTCTGCCACTAAGCCTTGCGCTCATCCTCAGCACCACTGCAACCATTGCCATCACCGCGCTGCTGATGCGCTGGCTCAGCAAACCTGAGGCGCAGCAAGATGGATAACCTGCATGAAACCTGGGTCTACCTCAGCGCCACGCCGCTGTTTCACCTGACGCTGACGCTGGTGGCGTTTCAGATCGCCAGCTGGCTGTTCGAAAAATCAGGCCGCACGCCGCTGTGTAACCCGGTGCTGATTTCGGTGCTGCTGGTTGTGGCTGTCTTACTGCTGACCGGCACCAGCTACACCACCTATTTTGAAGGTGCGCAGTTTGTGCATTTCCTGCTTGGCCCCGCCACGGTGGCACTGGCAGTTCCGCTTTATCGCCAATGGCATCATGTGCGCCGCTCGGGCGTGGCGATCCTTGTCAGCCTGCTTACGGGTTCAATTGTGTCGATCCTCACCGCGCTTGGCGTCAGCTGGGCTATGGGCACCACGTCTGACGTACTGGCATCGCTTGCGCCCAAATCCGTCACCGCACCGGTGGCAATGGCCATCGCCGAAGAGCTTGGCGGCCTGCCCTCATTGACTGCCGTGCTGGTGATTGTCACCGGCATCTATGGCGCAATGTTTGCCCCCTACATCCTCAACGCCATCGGGGTCAAAGACTGGCGCGCCCGCGGCCTGGCAGTCGGCACCGCCAGCCACGGCATCGGCACCGCCCGCGCGCTTCAGGTCAATGAAACCGCCGGAGCGTTTTCCGGCCTGGCCATGGGTATCAACGCATTGGCCACCGCGCTGATGCTGCCCATCCTCTGGAGCGTTCTGTCACCGCTGTTTGGGTTTTAAGCCCGCATTTCAGCCGTCATAAAAATTGCGAAAACCACATGTAAACCAGCGGACCATGTGGTTTTCCCTCTTCATACCCGCGGCCCCATGCGCCCACGTTCATTCACTGAAACGGTGCAGCCCATGATCGGGCCAATGGTTGCCTTTGTGATTGCCTCCACCATCACGCCGGGGCCCAACAGCATCATGATTATGACCTCGGCGGTGAACTACGGCTTTCACCGCACCCTGCCCCATATCTTTGGCGTGGCGGTTGGCATTACCCTAGTGATCAGCCTTGCGGGCCTCGGGCTGCAGGCCTTGCTGGATCTGTTCCCGGCGCTGTGGCTGGTGTTGACACCGCTGTTCTCTTGCTACCTGCTCTATCTTGCCTGGAAGATTGCAACCGCCGCTCATCCGGGGGGATCCGGTGCCACTGGCACCCCGCTCAGCTTTTTTCAGGCGCTTTTGTTTCAATGGATCAATCCCAAGGTCTGGGCGTTGGGAGTGACCGCGCTCACACTTTTTGCGCCGCAGTATGAACTGCATAAGGTGCTGCTTGTTGCCACGACATTTGCGCTGGTTGGGATCGCATCAAACACGCTTTGGGCTGGGGCTGGCACCTATATAGCACGATTGCTGATGTCACCGGGCCGGCTGCGCGTGTTTAATCTCTGTGCCGCGCTGGCGCTGTTGCTGTCGTTGCTGCCAGGGCTGCTGTGATCGCTGTGCACGGGCCCCAGCAGTCAGTTGTTCCGTTCATCCCGCTTTAACCAAATTCGGTGTATCACGCGGCCGTGCGGCCAGCCTGAAAACGGGCATTTTCAGCACCAAAACAACACAACCCCAAATTGTGCAAGATTATCGCTCGCCTCCGCGAGAAAAATGCTTTATGAATTAGTTTAACACTAAACTATCTTGCCAAAAGGGGGAGACCGCCACCATGGCCGCAAGAAAATCCACTGCGAAATCAAACGTTTCGGCAGATGAGCTGAAACATTATTACCGCGAGATGCTTTTGATCCGCCGATTCGAGGAAAAAGCAGGCCAGCTCTACGGCATGGGTCTGATTGGCGGTTTCTGCCACCTCTACATCGGTCAGGAAGCGGTTGTTGTGGGCCTTGAGGCCGCAGCCGAAGAAGGCGACAAGCGCATCACATCCTATCGCGATCACGGCCATATGCTGGCCTGTGGCATGGATCCAGGCGGCGTGATGGCCGAACTGACCGGACGCGAAGGGGGCCTCTCCAAAGGTAAGGGCGGCTCCATGCATATGTTCTCGAAAGAGAAACATTTCTACGGGGGCCACGGCATTGTGGGCGCACAGGTGCCACTGGGTGCCGGTCTTGCCTTCTCTGATAAATACAAAGAAAACGGCCGCGTAACCTTCACCTATTTTGGCGATGGTGCCGCGAACCAGGGCCAGGTTTACGAAACCTACAACATGGCGCAACTCTGGGAGCTGCCGGTTGTCTTTGTGATCGAAAACAACCAATACGCCATGGGCACCTCGGTGCAGCGCTCCACCAAATCCCCATCTTTGTGGGAACGTGGCGCCGCTTATGGCATCGCAGGCGAAGCGGTGGATGGCATGAATGTGCTCACCGTCAAGGAAGCAGGCGAACGCGCCGTGGCACACTGCCGCGCGGGCAAAGGCCCTTATATCCTTGAAGTGAACACCTATCGCTACCGCGGCCACTCCATGTCGGATCCGGCGAAATACCGTACCCGCGAAGAAGTGCAGAAAATGCGCGACGAGCGTGATCCGATCGAACAGGTCCGCGACATGCTGCTGACTGGCAAACACGCCACCGAAGATGAGCTGAAAGCGATCGACAAAGACATCAAGAACATTGTCAACCAGGCCGCGGATTTCTCCAAAGAAAGCCCCGAACCTGCGCTCGAAGAGCTCTGGACCGACATCTACGCCTGAGGTCGCTGATATGCCCCATTTTGAAATACATGCGCGCGATGTGGAAGAGGCCAAGGTGTTTTACACCGGCCTCTTCGGCTGGAGCTTTGCTCCGATGCCGGGTGGTGAAGATGCGGAATATCACCTGATCGAAGGCTCAGACATTGGTCTTGGCCAAACGCTGACAGGCGGGCTGATGCGCCGCTTTGATGCAACGCCCGCCGCCGGCAGCCCGGTGCGCGGCGGCACAATGACATTTGAGGTGGCAGATTGCGATGAACGCTACGCCTGGGCGCTGGCCCATGGCGGCAGCGAAGCCCTGCCCCCCACTGATTACCCAGGCATAGGCCGCTGCGCCTATGTGGAAGATGGTCAAGGAAACATCGTCGGGATGATCACCCCGGCCACTGAGGAAAACTAAAGACATGGCAACTGAAATCCTAATGCCCGCCCTGTCGCCCACGATGGAAGAGGGCACATTGGCCAAATGGCTGGTGAAAGAAGGCGATACCGTAAACTCCGGCGACATCCTGGCGGAAATCGAAACCGACAAAGCCACCATGGAATTTGAAGCCGTGGACGAAGGTGTTGTGGGCAAGATCCTGATCGCGGAAGGCTCTGAAGGGGTCAAAGTGAACACTCTGATCGCAGTGCTGGTGGAAGAAGGCGAAACCTATGACGCCTCGGCTGCCGCGCCAAGCGCACCAGCCGCAGAAGAAGCCGCCCCCGCCGAGGCACCTACGGCGCCTGCAGCGGTGCCAGCTGCTGCCGCGGTTGAGGTGGTTGAGCTCGCGCCAGACTACCCCGAGGGCACTGAAATGGTTACCGTCACCGTGCGCGAAGCGCTGCGTGACGCCATGGCCGAAGAGATGCGCGGTGACGAAAACGTCTTCCTGATGGGCGAAGAAGTGGCCGAATATCAGGGCGCTTATAAAGTGTCGCAGGGCCTTCTGGATGAGTTCGGCTCCAAACGCGTCATCGACACGCCAATCACCGAGCACGGCTTTGCCGGTATTGCCACCGGTGCGGCCTTTGGTGGTCTGCGTCCGATCGTGGAATTCATGACCTTCAACTTTGCCATGCAGGCAATCGACCACCTGATCAACTCTGCTGCCAAGACGCTTTATATGTCCGGTGGTCAGATGGGTGCGCCGATGGTGTTCCGTGGCCCCAACGGTGCCGCAGCCCGCGTGGGCGCCCAGCACAGCCAGGACTATGCCGCATGGTACATGCAGGTGCCCGGTCTTAAGGTTGTGATGCCCTACTCTGCCGCAGATGCCAAAGGTCTGATGAAGACCGCCATCCGCGACAACAACCCGGTGATCTTCCTGGAAAACGAGATCCTTTACGGTAAATCCTTTGAGGTTCCGAAACTGGATGATTTCACCATTCCGTTTGGCAAGGCCCGCATCTGGCGCGAAGGCTCTGATGTGACCATCGTCTCCTTTGGCATTGGCATGACCTATGCGCTGGAAGCGGCGGATAAGCTCGCCGAAGAGGGTATCTCGGCCGAAGTCATCGACCTGCGCACCCTGCGCCCGATGGATCTGCCCACCGTGCTGCAATCTGTGCGCAAAACCAACCGTCTGGTCACTGTCGAAGAAGGCTGGCCGCAGGGCTCTGTTGGCTCCTACATCGCATCCGAAGTCCAGCGCGAAGCGTTCGACTACCTTGATGCGCCGGTTGTGACCTGCACCGGTAAGGATGTGCCGATGCCTTATGCGGCAAACCTTGAAAAACACGCGCTGATCACCACCGACGAAGTGGTCGCAGCCGTGAAACAAGTCACCTACCGCTAAGGACACGAGATGTTCTGGAAAAAGAAACAACCGACCCAAGACATTGGCAGCCCAATGTTGATCGCCTTCCGGATAGAAAACGCAGACAGTACGCTTGCGGTGCATCTGGAGCCCGATCAACTGGGCAGCCCCGGCGAGGTTGGTGTCATGCTGGCGGATATTGCCCGCCAGATGGCACGGGCTTTGGTGCAGTCAGGTTATGACGGCACCGAAGCGCAGGCTTTCAACCAGATCATCAACATTCTTAATGCAGAAGCAAACGCACCAACGCAGCCCTAATGGGTCGTAAGGTACAATAAGGAGGCATCGCCAATGCCAACTGAAATTCTTATGCCAGCACTGTCGCCCACCATGGAAGAGGGGACTCTGGCGAAATGGCTCGTCAAAGAAGGCGATACCGTCTCCTCTGGCGATCTGATTGCCGAGATCGAAACCGACAAGGCCACCATGGAATTTGAAGCCGTGGATGAAGGTGTTGTGGGCAAGATCCTGATCGCGGAAGGCTCTGAAGGGGTGAAAGTGAACACCCTGATCGCAGTCCTTCTGGAAGACGGTGAAAGCGCAGATGACATCGCCACAGGCGGATCCGCGGCCCCTGCCGCAGCGGCTGCCGAGGAGGCACCTGCTGCCGCCGAGAAAGCCGCCCCTGCGCCGGCTGCCGCCCCAGCTGCACCCGCAGCGGCAGATGGTACCCGCATCTTTGCATCGCCTCTGGCGCGCCGGATTGCGGCTGACAAAGGTCTCGACCTCAGCACCATCGCAGGCTCAGGCCCGCGCGGTCGTATCATCAAAGCAGACGTGGAAAACGCAACCGCAGCCCCCAAAGCTGCCGCCGCAGCCCCCGCAGCTGCCGCCGCCGCGCCCGCGCCTGCTGCAGCCCCCACCGGCCCCTCGGCCGATCAGGTTGCCAAAATGTACGAAGGTCGCGCGTTTGAGGAAATCAAACTCGACGGCATGCGCAAAACCATTGCTGCGCGCCTGTCTGAAGCCAAACAGACCATCCCGCATTTCTACCTGCGCCGCGACATCAAACTCGACGCGCTGCTGGCCTTCCGCTCACAGCTGAACAAACAGCTCGAAGGGCGTGGCGTAAAGCTCTCGGTCAATGATTTCATCATCAAAGCCGTGGCCAACGCGCTGCAGGCGGTGCCTGCTGCCAATGCGGTCTGGGCTGGTGATCGTGTGCTGCAACTGAAACCGTCAGACGTGGCTGTTGCGGTTGCCATTGAGGGTGGCCTCTTCACCCCAGTTCTGCAGGACGCGGACATGAAATCGCTTTCGGCCCTGTCGGTTGAAATGAAAGACCTGGCCAAACGCGCCCGCGAACGCAAACTGGCCCCGCATGAATACCAGGGCGGCGCCTTTGCCATTTCCAACCTTGGCATGTTTGGCATCGACAACTTTGACGCCATCGTGAACCCGCCACACGCAGGGATCCTTGCTGTGGGTGCAGGTGTCAAAAAACCGGTGATCGATGCCGAGGGCAATGTCTCTGCCGCCACCGTGATGAGCGTGACCATGTCGGTTGATCACCGCGTGATCGACGGCGCTGTTGGGGCAGACCTGCTCAAGGCGATTGTTGAGAACCTGGAAAACCCGATGGTAATGCTTGCATAAGCTACCCTAAATTCAAAAAACCAAATCTGGGCCGGGCATTGTTCCGGCCCTTTTTTATTAATGCATTCGGCAAATTGCAGGTCATAGCCATATAAAACCCGCTTTGAATCGTTTACGTAACAAAAATATTACAGACCGTTCAAATTGAATGGAAATTCCATTTTTCCGTTTAGAATTCGAAAATCCGAAATGGACAATATGCGCGCAGGACACAACTGCAGAGCACAGCATGAAACAGATCCTCGCCTTATCCGACGCAGGGAGATTCCTGCATTCGATGAATTTTCGCATTTCACTTTTGGTCTCGGCTTTCACCCTGATTGTTGCCATTCCGATTGCTTTTTACGCCGCCCTCCAGCTGGAGCGCATTTCCATTACCGCAGCCCGCGACATGCAATACGAACTCACCCGCGCTTTGGTCAAAGACGTGGCGCAACCGGTGCAGCTTGGCTTTTCCGGCACCGTGGATGAACGGCTCAACTATGTGATTGAGCGCGCGGGCGAAAATTTCCAATACGCCCGCATCACCAAATCCAACGGCGTCATCATGAGCGAGCAAGGCAGCGCCATCGCCACAGATCAGCTCACCGCCCTGGAACAGCAGGTCGCCGAAAGCCTGACACCTTACACTTCTGAAGATGGTTTCCAGCTGATCTACCCGATCCTGTCGAAAAAGGGCAAATTGCGCGGCACGCTGGTGATGGTCTGGGATCCCGCCGCCACCTATGCGGCGCTGCGCAAAAGCCTGTGGCATGAGGCCGAAGCAGGCGCGGTGCTGCTGCTGATCGCCAGCACCATCTGCTTCCTGATCCTGCGTCGGGTTCTCAGCCGTCCACTGCGCGAGTTGGGCACCAGCGTCAATCTGATCACCGCAGGCCAATATGATCGCAAACTCTCCACCAGTGAGCGCCGCGATGAACTGGGGGAAATCGCCCGCCGGATTGAAGGGCTGCAAATCACCCTGGCTGAGGGGCGCGCCGCCACCAATGCCCGCATTCAGGATCAGCACGCCCAGACCCGCGCGGTTGACCAGCTGCGTCAGGGGCTGGCGGCTCTGGCCCGGCGCGACCTTGCCTATCGTATGAACGAACCCCTGCCCGGCTCCTACGAAGCCCTGCGCGAGGATTTCAACTCGGCGCTGGACGGTCTGTCCAACACCATGGGTCAGGTGCTGGGCAGCGCCTCCGATATCTTAGGGCGCAGCTCTGATATCCGGCAAGGTTCCGGTGATCTCTCCGGCCGCATCCACAGCCAAAGCGACGCGCTTGGCGACGTCGCCCAAAGCATGGGCGCGCTGACCCAATCGGTGCAAAACGCCGCCGAAGGTGCACGCACCGTCAACGCCATTGTCGGCCAGGCCGTCGACGAAGCGCAAAACAACGCCGCCGTGGTTGAACACGCGGTCTCTGCCATGCAGCAGATCGAAGCCAGCGCCAGCAAGATCGCCACCATCATCGCCACCATTGATGACATTGCATTCCAGACCACTCTGCTCGCGCTGAATGCCGGGGTTGAGGCCGCGCGCGCAGGTGAATCTGGCGCAGGTTTTGCCGTGGTTGCATCAGAAGTGCGCAACCTCGCCCTGCGCACCTCGCAGGCCGCAACCGAGATCAATACCCTGATCACCGATGCCACCTCCCATATCGAAAATGGTGTCAACGAGGTGCATAATACCGGTGATGTGCTTCAGCATATCATCACCCGCATGAGCGAGATCTCCAACCGCGTCAGCGCCTCAGCCGAGGGTTTTGTCAGCGACAGCCAAGAGCTGCAGGCGCTGTCTGGCCGGGTTGATGAACTTGGCACCCTCAGCAGTGCCAATGATCAGATCGTGGAACGCAACACCCAATCGGTTGATCTTTTACGCGATGAGGCCGCCCATCTGGACACGCTTGCAGGGGCCTTTACCCTGCCCCGCACGCAGCAAACCAGCCCAAGCGCGGCTGCGGCCTGATAGACGCCGCAGCACAAACCAGCCAAATCAAAGCCCCCGCAGATCAGATCTCTGCGGGGGCTTTCTTGTTGAAAACGCGGATAAATCCACAAAAACGCCGATCCGCGCGCCGCTGTAAGATCATTTTTAAGATATTTCAGCTCATATACAGGCGTAACTTTAGCAAACCGATGGGTCTCCAATGACGCCAAGTGCAAACAGCTACAATGTGGTGCAGATCAAACCAGAGGGCTATGTCCACGCATCCGCCTTTGATGAAATCGCAGAAGGGGTTGCTGCGGGCATTCGCGAACTGGGTCATAACGTTGGCCAAAGCTTCAATGCCTTTGATCCCAATTGCATCAATATCGTGCTGGGTGCCCATCTGCTGCAACCCGATACCATTGATCTGCTGCCCGCCAATACAGTGATCTACAATTTTGAACAGCTCCACAAAGAGGGCTGGTTCATGAGCTCGGGCTACCGCGCCTTTATGGAACGGTTTCAGGTCTGGGACTACAGCGCGCATAATCTCGACTTTCTCACAGGCTTCGATCTGAACCATGCTCCCAGACTGGTAGAGCTTGGCTATAGCGACGCCCTGAAGCGCATCCCCCGCGCTGACCTGCAAGACATCGATGTGCTGTTTTACGGCTCCACCAATGAACGCCGCCTCAAAGTGTTGCAGGATCTGCAATCGGCAGGGTTGAATGTACAGCTTTTGCAGGGCGTCTACGGTGCCCAGCGGGATGCCTTTATCGCCCGCGCCAAAGTGGTGCTGAATATGCACTTCTATGACACCAAGATCTTTGAACTCGCCCGCGTCTCATATCTGCTGGCCAACGAAAAAGCCGTGCTAAGCGAATACCACCCGGGCACCCATATGGATGCGGCGCTGAAACAGGCGCTTTGCCTCGCGCCTTACGACGGTCTGGTGGACGCCTGCCTTGAGCTCGTGCGCGATGACACCAAACGCCGCGCCTTTGAGCAGGCCGGGTTTGACGCGTTTTCCCAGATGAAACAGGCAGATTACCTCAAACCGGTGCTGCACTGATCCGCCACACCCGCCAAATTCCACGACAGAAGGTCTCCCAAATGGAACATTCCCCCTCCGCCTTTGGTGAAAACGTCACCGCCGTGCCAAAGCTGTTGAACATCGGCAGCGGCAAAAACTTCCGCGAGGATTGCGTCAACCTCGACATTCTTGACTATTGGAGCCCTGACATCCTGGCTGATCTCAGCCACAAGGATCTGCTGGGCCAGAACTTTGAAACCGATCGTTTTGGGGCACTGACGCTGCAAAAAGGCATGTTTGATGAAATCATCTGCAACGATGTGATCGAACATATCCCCGATCTGCTGCCTGCAATGACCAACTGTCTCGACATGCTGCGCGTGGGCGGCAATTTCAACATTCTGGTGCCTTATGATCTGTCGTTTGGTGCCTGGCAGGATCCCACCCATGTGCGCGCCTTCAATGAGCGCAGCTGGAACTATTACACCGACTGGTTCTGGTATGTTGGCTGGACCGAAGCGCGCTTCCACCTGCGTCAGATGAATTTCAACATGTCTGAAATCGGCCAGAAACTCCTGTCTGAAGGCATGGACCAAGAGGTGCTGATCCGCACCCCGCGCGCAATCGATTCCATGTCGGTGGTGCTGGAAAAACAGCTGCTCTCCGATCAGGACAAACTGGTGCTGGAACACCACCGCAAACGCGGCTGATCCGCGGTTTTCAGATATCTTTACAGCAGGCAGCCTTATAAAAGGGCTGCCTGTTTTGCCTCTGGCGCACCACGATCGTCGTTTTGCACCAGCTAGCTGCGCGCCTTAAACCAACATCCGCAGTCTGGCGCGCAGGGCACCGGTAACAGCACAATCAAGGCATTCAAATCCGAAACCGCGGCTTACTCGCGCCCGCTCACCAGCTGGTTCATGCTGATTGCAGGCTGGCTGCAGCCCGCTTCGCCGACAATCTTTGCAGGCACACCCGCAACGGTTTTAAACGGCGGCACTTCCGACAACACAACCGAGCCCGCAGCAATGCGCGAACATTGCCCCACTTTGATATTGCCGAGCACTTTGGCCCCGGCCCCAATCAGTACCCCATCGCCAATTTTCGGGTGACGGTCTTCTTCTTCCTTGCCGGTCCCGCCCAGAGTCACCGAATGCAGCATCGACACATTGTCGCCCACCACAGCAGTTTCGCCAATCACGATGGAATGGGCATGGTCGATCATAATGCCACGCCCCAGACGCGCCGCCGGGTGAATATCAACGCCAAAGATTTCCGATATCCGCATCTGGAAGAAATAGGCCAGATCATAATCGCCCCGCGTATAGAGGTGATGCGCCACACGGTAAGCCTGCACCGCCTGATAGCCTTTGAAATAAAGGATCGGCTGCAGCAGACGATGGCAGGCCGGGTCGCGTTCAAACACGGCGCTAAGATCGGCGCGCGCCGCCTCAACCAGCTCTGGATTGTCCTGATAGGCCTGATCAACGATTTCGCGCAGGATCACCATCGACATTTCATTGGAGCAGAGCTTGGCCGACACCCGATAAGACAGCGCTTTGCCCAGGGAGGCATGGTGCAGGATACAGGCATGGATCAGCCCGCCCAGCAGCGGCTGGTTTTGCACGGCAGCTTCTGCTTCCGTGGTGATCTGCGCCCAAACGGGATCAACAGTGGTAAGAGCGGTGCGCGTTTGGGACATTTCGGGTCTCCTGCTTATACGCTGTTCCAGACCTGCGGCCATGTGGTTACTATCGTTTTGATGCCCTCAAGCGGTTGCAATCAGGCGGGTTTTATCTGTCCAACAGCGTCGCAGGCCACAAGAACCTGCTGGCGCCGGACAGAATAGATATCCTAACCATCTAAGCCACAGAGTACCAAACGCAATCCCGTGATGCGACCTATTTCAAAAAATGATCGATTTCGTGATCGGATATTCAACGGAAACATCCCATCGCGCCAACACGTTACAGAAGCGATGACCAGTTACAGCCCCGCTTCAACCAGCGCAAAACGCCAGATCAATCCACAAACGGGGTCGAGCCATCCCAGCCACCCGGCGCAGTCGAATGCGCAGGCGCTACAGATTGCACCGGGGCCACAGAACCGTAGCTGCTAACCGGAGCACCACCACCGCAGCGCCCGTGGAAATCCAGCCCCGAGGCACTGGGGGAGGTCACAAGCGTTGCAGCGCCATTGCCATGACAGGCCTGCGCGCGGATTTCGGCCTCGCTCCAGGCCGGGCCTGCGCTGCCGCTGAACGTGCCATCCGCATGTTGGTTAAACCGCAATTCATTCACCTGGGTCGCGCCGCCACCACAGGCCGACAGACCCGCTGCCAAACAGCCAACCAAAGGCAGCACCACTGCAAATCTCTTGCTCATAAATCTCTCCAATATCTTTTGGGGACGTCCTTTAGCCCCTGCGCATCTGTTCCCAGGCCTCACAATCACCAGCCCGTCGCGCAAATATCTACACACTCAAAACGATAGTCACCTTGCCGCCACACCGCCAGCCCCAATGCGCCACCGCTTTGTTTCAAAATGACAAACACCCGCAGTGCCATGCAACGATACCGCAGGCCCGGCGTTTCGGATCGCGTTTCGCTATGTCTATGAACGCGGCTGCTTCAGCTATTGCGACGCGCCAAGCAACTCTTTTGACTGCTGCATACCTTGGGTGGCGTGATCATCCCCCCGGCCCATGGCCTGCAACACCAGCTGCTGACAGATGATATAGCTTGGATCATCCAACTGAGGCTCCGGTGCCAATGGGTAGCGCCGCGCTGCCGCATTCAAACTGCCATCGCCCCATTGCGGATGCAGATGGTTAAACCGCGCCGCATAGGTTTCAGCCATACGCGCCGCCTGAAAGATCGCCGCGCAAAGTGGTTCTCGCTCTGACGGGGCCGCCAGCAACAAGGCCCGTGCCACCGCGTTCATGTCGCCCGGTAAGATCCTCATGGCAGCACCCTCATGCCAGCACCAGACGCGTCACAGCCCCCGCCCCCCAAAGCGCCGATATCTGTGCAACCTCAACGACATCACCGGCCATCGCACCATCCGCAACCTGCGCCGCCTGATCATACTGCCAGTTGGGCGTGCTGACCTCCTCTTCGCGCAGCAGGGTTTCACCGCGCAAAATCCGCAGCCGATAAGCTTCGCGTTCTTCACCCAATGGAACCTCAGGCAGATCCCAATCATCACCGCCAATCCGTGTGCGCCGGATCCAGCTCAGCGTCAGATCCGCACCTATGGCCGCATCCGCGCGCAGATGCACCACCGACAATGGCCTGAGCCCGCGGCCTTCAAACGCCTCAACCACATGCACATATGAGGGATCATCATAAGACCGGCGCGCAGCCCCGATGCGGTAGTGGCGCGCCACCCGGCGTTGATCAAGCGTCAGATCCAGCTGCTGCGGCACCCCATTGAGCAAGACCACCTGCGACCCCACGGGCCATTCCGGCAACATTTCCGCTTCACTGCCCGCCTGCCCGCGCAGACGGCGACGAATAAGATAGGTATTTGGCGCGATGAGTTCGGCGCTGGCAAATTGCAGCACCTCCCAGTTGCGGCCATCGCCAATCGCCAGCACATTGCCGCCATTCAGCACCGCCTGATCATTGATGCTTTCTAGGCTGCCGCCATAAAGCCGCACCTCAAGTGCCGCGCCCATATCCCAGCGACCGGGGCGCGCCGCGTGCAGAACGCTTTGGCTTTCGCCGACAATCGATGCCTCAGCGATGACCTCGTCGAGGCGATAATCGCTGTCCTGCGCTGCGCTGTAGATCGCCACCGAACCGGGCCAGGGCCGCGCCGAAAGCGCCACATGCGGCGCATGGGGCACCTCATCGCCGCGCAACAAGGGCAGATCCAGAAACAGCGGCAGCACCGGCACCGGCGGGGCAAAGCGGTTGATCCCCGGCAGTTCTTCGGCCACCTGCGCCGGGGTGTATATTTCGGGCGCGATGCGCACGGCTTCGACCTCTTGTGCGGTGCCGATCGACACCCGATCAATGCGGTAACGCGCGCCGTCCAGTTCAACCACATCACCCGCGCCCAGATGCAACATCGAGGGCGGCAAGGTCATCGTCACACTGTCGCGCGCCACCCGCGCCTCTGCCAGCCAGCGTTCAACCGTGGTGCGGGCCTCAGCGCGGGTTAAGGCAATCGGCAGCTCATTCTGGCTGACGGCATGGGTGACCTCATCGGGCAGTACGGCTTCTTCGGAAAGGACCGCATGATCACCGCCCCATTCGGCAAAACGCAGGCGCACGCGCCCGGTCATCTCGGCCTCGCTGTCGCGGCTTTCGGCCTTTACTGCGCCCTCACCCGCCACAAGACGCGCAGGATCAATCACTTCAGGCCGCAACCCATCGCGTTTTTTGAACCGCAAAACCCCGTCGCGTTCTATGGCATCAAAGCCGTGCTGCAACATCAGCGGCTGTAACGCCGCCCGCGCCGCGCCCACATCACGCACGCCGTAGCCGCGCACCAGCCCGTATAGATCGCTTGTGTCCAGATCGACCACATCAGCGCCTGCGCAGATCTCAGCCACCACCTCGGCCAGGGGGCGCTGGCCCACGCGCCCATTCAACCAATGGCCACGGGCGTAATTGTCGCCATCGCTCCAGACATCAACCGCATTGGGAAAGGTGGGAAACGGGCGCGCATCCCAGGCCCAGACAAAGGCGCGGCTCATGTCGAGCATCGGCGCCTCATAGATTGCGGACACCGGGTTATGATCGCGCCAATAGCCCACCAGCGCACGCAGGTATTGCAGCTGAATGAGATCATCACGTTGCCCGGTGGAATATTTCGGCAGGCGCGATTCCGAGCTTTTGGGATCAAGGAATTTATTGGGCTGATTGGTGCCTTTATCAATCGCAGCGCAGCCAAGTTCGGTAAACCAAATCGGTTTTGATTGCGCCACCCAAGGGGTAGCATTTTCCTGACGCACACCCCCGATGCGTTCGTGATGGGGGTTTTGCCACCAGGCGCGAATATCCTTGTAACGCCAGATCCACGGTTCATCATGGGCACCATCGGTAATCGGCGTGCGGATCTGCGCGGCCTCGGCCTCGGGCGAATGGTAGAACCAGTCGTAACCTTCACCGCCTTCTACGTTGCTGCGCAGATAGTCGAGATCATAAATCGCGCCCGCTTCCGCGTCGCGATGATCCTCACCTTCGCGCCAATCCGACAGCGGCATGTAGTTGTCGATGCCGATAAAATCCACCTCGGCCCACAAGGGATCCAGATGGAAATAGCGATCCCCTTCGGGGCTTTGATAGCCCCAATATTCGCTCCAATCGGCGGCGTAGCCCAGTTTGACGTCTTCGCCCAACAGGATACGCACCTGGCTGAGCAGCCCCCGCAACCCCTGCACAAACGGAAACCCATCCGCGCCGCGGATCTGGGTCAATGCGCGCAGTTCTGATCCGATACAAAAACTATCAACACCCCCCGCCGCCGCACATAGCGCCGCGTAATGCAGGATAAAGCGGCTAAAGCTCCACTCCTCCGGGCCGCTATAGCTGACCGTGCCATCCGCGACGCTGAAATCACTGGCCGTCACCGTGCCCAGAAACGCGGCAACCTCGCTGTCGGCCAGCGCGGTTTGATCCGGGCTGCCTGCACGCCCCGGTGCCTCTGATAGCGTAATGCGCCCGCGCCAGGGCAAGGCAGGCTGATGGTCCGCGCCGCTCCAGGGATCCGGCAAGCCATTCTCAGCCTGCTGATCCATCAGGATGAACGGGTAAAACATCACCGCCTTGCCCTGTGTGTTCAGATGCTGAATCGCCTGAATGACCGAGCGATCCGCGGGCGTGCCGCCATAAATCGGCCGACCCTCATCTTGCGCAATCACTGGTGCATCGGCGCGTGCAAGCCCCGACACTGCCCAGGGCATTGATCCATCCGCCTCACCCTGCTCCACCTTCGGTTCAACCCGGCAGTGGCCACAGCGCAGATCGCCGCCAAACCAGCTGACCACCAATGACACCGCGCCGCAATTTGGCAGCTCTTGGCCCAATGTGGCGATGGAGGTCACCAGATCGGTCTCACCGCTGTGGGAATGGCTGTTCACCGCGTCTTTTTCACCCTTGGACCGTTCCAGCCACACCGGATCTGTCGCCAACGCATATTCACCGGTGCCGGGCACCAGCGCGACGCCTTCAATCAACTGCGGCAGATCCAGATCATAGGTATCACTGCCGGGCTGCGCCGCGCGCACGACTTCAAATGAGAACTGCGGCACCCGGTTGCCAAAGCGTTCAAGCTGCAGATCTTCCAGCACCACATAGGCAGTGCCGCGATAGGCGGGCACCTCATCGGCGCCTTCCACCGCTTCGATCAGCGCATCCGGCAATTGATCCACGCTGCCCGGATACCAGCGCATATTCAGATCCTTGGGCGCAACCTCTTCGCCATCGGCCCAGACACGCGCCACGTCCAGCACTTCGCCTTCACACAGGGCAATCGCCAGCGACACGCTGTAACTGTACTGCGTGACTTTGGGCTGTTTGGGCCGCCCCTTGCCACCCCCGCCCGAGGTCGAGGCGGTTTCCAGAAAATCCGAGGCCCAGATCACCTGTCCACCCACCCGCATACGGCCGTAAACCTGCGCCACCGTGGCCCCTTCGCTGGCTTCGCTGATGCGAAAACGGTCGACGCGCCCGGTTTCGATTGCATCAGACCCGCGCCCCATAATGCGTTCGTCAATGGCGCGCCCCAGCGTGGCACCAATCGCGCGGCCAATCACCACCGATGACAGCCCCAAAGCGGTGCCACCCACCGCGCCACCAATCGCGGCCCCTGCCGCCGAAAGAAGGATCGTCGCCATCGTTGTTACTCCTGTTCTGGAAAGGCAAAGCGCGCCACAATCCGGCGCTGCCACGGCAGGCTCAGCGCGTTTTCAACAACGCCATGCCCCTGATAGGAATGAATAAACCGCGCGCTCGCGCCGCAGCGGATTTGCAGGCCCAGGTGTTTTGCCACCGCACCCTCGCGCATGCGAAACAAGATCACATCACCCGCGCGCGCCTGTTCAATGGGTTTCGCCGCCAGATGGCGCAGCGCCGCCTGCCACAGGCGTTCATCCCCCTGCGGTTCGCTCCAATCGCGGCTATAGGCGGGCGGCAGCTCAGGCTCATGCCCATAGAGCGCGCGATAAATGCCGCGAATAAGCCCCAGACAATCACAGCCCGCACCGCGCTGGGACGCCTGATGCACATAGGGCGTGCCAAGCCAGAGGCGAGCCTCGGACACAATCGAAGTTTGCGGGATACTCATCTGCGGCTGCCTCCGCTGTTTTGATTGTCACGACGCGGCACCGCCACCAGCCAATCTTCGCGGGGAATGTCAGGAAAGCCCTGATAATTCAGCAGGTTGTTGAACTTGAGCTTGCAGGTCTTGAACCGTTTGTCACAGCCCGCTTCAAGCCGGATCAGCGCCCCCGGTTCAATATCTGCGCCCAAAGGCTCCCATAGGGTGATTTCGCGCTGCATAGGCGTTGTGAGATCGCGTTTTATTGCCCCCCACAGACCATCAGATGTGCGCAGCACCCCGCGCGAAAACCATTCCGGTTCAAAGCCAGGTAATAGTGGCAGAATGAATGTCTGGCGCTCGCGCACCTCAACCAGCTGGGCCTCGGCCCAATAGCCCGGCGTGTTCACATCAAAGCCACAGCTGCGATCCCCCAGCACCGCGGTACAAGGCGTCTGATAAATCCGCCCCTGTGGCCGGTTTAGCCGATCCGTCAGCCCGCGTAATTCTGCGCGAAACTGGCCATCTTCGCGGCTGATTTCACCGATATAGCCGCGAAACTGCAGCTGGCGTTCATCGGGGTTTTGCCAGTTTACCAGCCAGCTCAGCACCTCGGCCTCATCGTAATAGCCGGCCGCAATATCACGCTCACGCACCGCAGCTGCACTGAGCGCGCCAAGCGCTTCGCTGTTGTCAACCGACAGCCCGGTGCCCTGCTCCAGCTGGCGCGCGCTGAGGCCGGTATCGGCGCAAAATTTCAGCCCGTCGAAATTCAGATCACAATCATGATCGGTGAACCCCAGCTGCACCCCATCGCGGCGCGTGATCGCCCAGGCACGGCACAGGGTGGTGGTGGCGGCTTCAAGATGCGCTCTCATACGCGTACCTCGACGACGGGCACATTGGGCGCTTCTCCGGCCTGAAATGAGGCCACGCTGGTCTGAATGCGGTCAGTGTCAAACCGCACCGGCACGTCAAATTCAAACCCTGCCACGATTTCAACCCCAACCTCGGGCGCAAGACTAAAGGTAATCTCGCCCGTGTTGATATTCAGCGTGTAATCAATGCTTTCCGCCTGCTCATCCTCATGGATGCCCACCCGCACCGTGCCCGGAACCGGTTTCACAATCGGGCGCGCATAGCTTTGCTCGCCAGAACGGTAGTGTTTCACCAGCTGAAACTGCCGCGTCACCCCATCACCGGTGCCAATCACCTGATCGCGGTAATGCACATCGCGATCCACGGGCGCGGATTTGAAATCAGACCAGTCTTTCCAGCGAAAGCCATAAACCTGGCCCTGGCGGGCTTCAAAAAACGCAATCAGCGATTCAATATCCGTCAGCGACCTTAGCCCCAGCCCCGCATCATAACGCCTGCGCGAATGGGCCCAGGGGGTGTTGCGCTCTTCAAACCCATTGGCAAGCGTGACCACATCGACCCGCCGCTCTGGCCCACCAACTGAACCAAAGCTGAGCGAGGCAGGAAAACGAATATCGTGGAAATTCATAGCATTACCCTCCTGTTTGAAATTATCTGTTGCGCGATCCGCGCGACAGCGCCCGGCTCAGCTGCGCGGCGATCTGGCCCTGGCTGCGCTGAAACCCCTGCACGTCGGGCGTCTGGATGTTCATCACAACCGTGGGCGCCGCGCCGCTCGCGCTGCGCACCCCCAGCGCACCATCGGCACCGCGCGCCAAGGGCAAGATCGCCTCGGGGCCTGCTTCGCCCATCAGACCTACACCGCCGCGCATGGGAAAATGCGTGGGGCCATTGACCACGCCGCCGCGGGCAAAGGGTGTCACCCGGCCCTGACTGAACGCCGCGCCATCGGCAAAAGGCAGGATGTTTCCAATCAGCCCCGTCAGCCCATCCGTGAGCAAGCTGCCCGCCCGGTTTGTCACCGGGCGCACGGCGGCGTTATAGGTGGTACGGATCACGGATTTCGCAACAGTTTCAAGCGCATCCGACAAAGACTTACCATCAAAAACCAGCCCTTCAAACGCACGTTTCAACCCCTTTGACAGCCCCCGTTCCAGGGTGCGCGCATCATCACCGGTGGCCGCAAGTGCTGCCCGCACGCGGGTGAGTTCGCTGTCAAATGTGGCGGCCATATCCGCCGCTCCGCCAAGGGATTTTTCCAAAGCCTCAGCGCTCAATTCTAATGCGGTGATCTCTTCCATATCGCTCTCCTATGTTTTGGGATCCGGGAAGGCTGTCATCAGCTCCATGAGCCGGGCGCGATCCATTGGCGCGGCGGGTGGCGGACCCAGCATCAGCTGCAATTCCGCAGGCGTCAGCGCCCAGAATTGATCTGGGGTCAGCCGCAATTGTGCCAATCCCAGATGCAGCAAAGCAGGCCAGTTGAAACTCATGACGTGAACGCCCGCGCCAGCAATTCAGCCGCGGCACGGGTTGCAGCCATTGGCCCGCCCTGAATGTCAGCACCCGCAAGGGTCGCGGCGCTGATATCAGCACCGCCGCCTTGCAGACCTGCGCGCAAAAGCGCCATCAGATCATGGGCGGAAAAAGCATTGTTTTCAAACCTCTGCACCAGGTTGATCAGACTGTCTTCGCCCAGATCATGTTCCAGCGCCGCCAAGGCCCCCAGCGTCAGCCGCATCACATGTTCGCGCCCATCGAGCACCAGCGACACCTCACCGCGATGGGGGTTCACCGGGCCGCTCATGACGCTACAAAGCTCAGCGCGCCGGCGCTTGCGAGGCTGAGTTCATAGGTGGCTTCGCCGTTGTGGCTGCCCGCATATTCCAGCGCGGTCACCTGAAACGGGCCTGCGACAGTGCCAAAGTCCGGGATCACCACCTGAAAATCGGGCACTTCGCCATCAAAAAACAACTGGCGCGCGCGCGCGTCGGTATCCGCATCGCGAAACACGCCTGACCCCGATATCGACGCCGAGCGCACGCCAGCCCCGGCCAGCAGCTCGCGCCAGCCGCCCTGGCTTTCGAGGCTGGTGATATCAACGCTTTCGGCGTTGAAACTGATCCGGGTGGCGCGCAGCCCCGCGATGGTTTCAAAACTGCCATCACCTGTCATATCCACCTTAAGCAAAAGATCCTTGCCGTTCTGGGCCGCCATTTTGCATCTCCTTATGGTTAATTTGCGTTAACTCTTACGACTAAACCGTTGTTATTGCGCGATCATCCACATGAAACCGGAAGCGCAGCGATACCTCGCGGCCGCCGGATTTCAGGCTGCGGGCATAGGCGCGATCAAACCAGCAGCCGCTGATTGCGCCGCGTGTCATCACCATGTTGCTGCCAAGAATGGCGTCGCAGATCGCGCCAGCCGCCTGTTTTGCACCCACAAATCCCGCGCTTTCGCTGATGACGCGGATGGTGACCAGATAGAGCGTGGCGCTGTGGGTTTTGTCAGACCTGTCGCGCGCCTCTTCAGTACCGATCAGCGCGTAAATCGCCGGTAGGCTGCCGCTGGGGAGCGCGTCATAGATATGGCCAGACAGCACTGAGGACACCGCGCTATCCGATTGTAATGCATCATAAATTGCCATTTGCAGCGCAGCTGATGTTGCATAGCTCATAGCGCGACCTCCTCAACCGCGAAACAGGTGAGATAGCGCCCGGCGCTGTCGGCATCGGCGACGGCCTGGATCAGAAACCGGCGCGTGCCCTCGATCAGATATTGATCGGCGCGCGGGCGTTCCGCGCTGCCCATGGGCGCGGCGCGCACGGTGATGCGGTAGCGCTGCAACGACAGTGCTGCGCCGTTTTGGGCAGCGTTGCGCCCGGTCAGCGCATGCAGGCTGCACCAAAGCTCACCCAGGGTGACTTCCTGTTCCACAAACCCGCCCGCCCCATCGGGGGTGCGATTGTTGCTGACCAGCTGCATCAGCCGGTTGAGATTGACCTGTTTCATGTCTGAGCCCCCAGTCGCAGCACCCGGTGACGGGCAATCAGCGCTTCAACGCCATAGGGAAAACGCGGGTGAAAACTAGCGTCGCGGTGTTCATAGAAATAGGCCGCAAGCTGCAGCACCGCCTGGCTAAGATCACCGGGGAGCGCGTCAAATTCTGCCGCCAGGCCAGCACTCAGATCGATGCGCACAAGCCCGTTGCGCGGCACCGATGGCAGGCAGGCACCATGGGCGATCAACATCGGTTTTTGCGCATCCTGTTGCAGATGGAACCGGGTCGCGGTGGTTTCGCGCCCTTCATCATCAATCAGCGTCAGCGCGGTGATTTCAGTGACCGGTGTCAGCGGCAAAGGTTCGCGCGCCCCATCGCGCCAGGCGCTGAGGGTAATGGAAAAATCACGTTGCAGCAGTACCTTGCTGATCTTGGCTTCAATCGCGGCGAGGCTTGCGCGCAGAAAACCAATCAGCAGCGCGTCCTGCAGGCTATTGGCAGCGAACCCACGCCCCAGCCGCAAATGGGCCTTAAAGGCATCAACAGGCAGGGCCGCATCGGGGATTTGGGTGCGTTCGGTCACGATCATGGCGTCTGGTCTCCGTTTCGGGGATAGGCGGCGCGCATCAACATTGGTCTGGACGGTTTGGGTGCAGCGGGACCAATGACAGCAATGCGCGCCGACCGACGGGAACGGGCTGCCGCCCCCGTCATTCAGCACCTTAGGAGGTGCCGAATTTCAGCAGTTTGATGGCGGCAAAATCGCTGACGTCGCCGCCGACGCGTTTGGTGGCATAAAACAGTACATGGGGTTTCGCGCTAAAGGGATCGCGCAGCACCCGCAGGTCTGGGCGTTCGGCGATGGTGTAGCCTTTGGTGAAATCGCCAAAAGCAATCGAATAGCTGTTGGTCTCCACGTCCTGCATGTCTTCGGCGATCAGCACGGGATAGCCCATCAGCCGCGCCGGTTCACCCGCCGCCAGCCCATCAGACCAGAGAAAGCGGCCATCGCCGTCTTTCAGTTTGCGCACCATGCCAGCGGTTTTGGAATTCATCACAAAGGTGCCATTGGCGCGGTATTCCGCCCCCAGCGCATAGACCAGATCAACAATTGGGTCGCCGCTGGGCAATGCGCCATCTGCGCCGGTCACCACATAGCCGATATTGCCCCAGCTCCAGCTGTCGTCTGCCACTACCGGGTGCTGCAGCAGGCCGGTGGGTTTGTCATCGCCATCACCGTTGATAAAGGCGGCAGCTTCGGCACGGGAAAACGTGTCGGCAATGCGACCTGCAAGCCAGCCATCAATGTCAAAGGCGCTGTCATCCAACAGGCGCTGCGACACCTTTGGCAGCGCGGAAAGTTCGTGAATGGGGATGGCGATGCGTTCGATATTGCCGGTTGAGGTCTCGGCAAAGCTGCCGGTTTCTGAGGCCCAGCCTGAACCCATTTCGGCGTGATCCACCAGCACATCATATGAGCTGGCTTCGACCTGAACCACCGCCGCAATAGAGCGCAGCGAAGCCGAGGAAGACAGCACCGCGTTGACGGTTTCCGAAGTCACCGGATCCACCAGATAGCCGCCATCGGTGTTGACGGCGGTCGACAGCGCCTTGCCTTCAAATTCAAGACCACGCAGCGGTGTGTCGTCGCCGGTGCGCAGATAGGTGTCAAAGGCCTTTTGATGCGGGGCCTCAGCAGTGATCGCAAGCTGTGGGCGGTTCAGGTGACGATTGGTTTGATCCAGCATGGTCATACGCTCATGTGTTTGTTGCAGTTGGGATTTCACGTCGCGCTGCAGGGTGTTGATTTGGTTCACAAATCCATCCAGCGCCTGGTCAAGGTCTTGGCTCATGCTGTGGTCTCCTCATGCTTGAGCTTTTGGGTGGCCCGACGCAGCGCCTGCGCCAGGGTTTGGCTGGTTTTGGTGGCACCCACCCGAGCTGTGGGCAGCATTGGGAAAGTGACCAGCGACACCTCCCAGAGGTCGAGTTCTTGAAGCTGGCGTGCGCCATCCGGGCCACGGGATGATTTCACCGTGCGATAACCGATCGAGAGGCCATCAAGGGCGCCCGCAGTGATCAGCGCCGCTGCCTCAGCGCCCTGTCGGGTTTCCGTGAGGATGCGGCCCGAGACGTATAATCCGGTGTCGTCTTCATGGATCTGATCCCAGACGCCGATGGGCTGGGCCGGGTCATGCTGCCAGAGCATTTTGACCTGCCGCCCCTCGGATTTCAGCCGGGCAAGTGCTGCGCTATATGCGCCTTTCATCACCTGATCGCCGCCCTGATCGACCTCATCAAAACGCGAGGCGTAGCCTGCAATGGTGCTGTCATCGGTGATGGCCAGGGGCGCTGAGGCGTATTTCAGCTCAAGCTGGGGTGAAAATTGCATGAGATACTCCGTGTAATGCGTTGTTAAGGTGTGATAATGAAGGATTGAAACGCCTGCGCGAGGATGACTGCGGCGACGCCGTAAACCGTGAGCCAGAGGCGTTTTTCCAGCCGCTCCATCATCTGTTCAATCCGGTCCAGACGGCGGCTCAGCATGTCGTGTTGCAGCTGGTAGATCCGTTCATGGGCAGCAAGGCGCAGGTCGGTTTCAAAGGGGGCAAAATCATCCATCACCCTGCTCCTCCATCATCTGTGCAGGCAGGCCCAAGAGGTGGCGTTTTTCTGCATCTGTCAGAAATTCCGCATCAGAAATGCGCCGCCACTGGGCCTCACGTTCGGCGGCCAATGCAGGCACCTGATCGAGATCGGGCATCAACTGCAGCGGGCTGCCCTGATGGCGCGACAGCCAGTCCGCAAGGGCGGCGGTGACGCGGGTGGCCAGTGGCAGCACCGTGAGGCGGTAAAAGGCGCGATTGGCCTCTTGGTAGTTGGCGTAGGTGGCATCGCCCTTGATCCCCATCAGCATCGGCGGCACCCCAAAGGCGAGCGCGATTTCGCGGGCGGCGGCGTCTTTGGTGGCCTGAAACTCCATGTCAGAGGGCGAAAACCCCATCGGTTTCCAATCCAGCCCACCCTCAAGCACCATGGGCCGGCCTGCGTTGCGCGCGCCCTGGAAGCTTTCGGAAATCTCATCCGAGAGGCGGCGGAATTGTTCGTCGCTGAGGCTGGCATCACCATCGCGCCACACCAATGCGCCAGAGGGGCGCGCCGCATTGTCCAACAGCGCCTTGGACCAGCGCGAGGCGGCATTGTGCACATCCACCGCCACTGCTGCCGATTGCAGCGGCGAAAACCCGTAGTGATCATCGAGCGGATGGAAATTGCGGATGTGGCAGATCGGACTGTGGGCGCCGGCGTCAAAGCGGTGTTTGCGGCCCGCAACGGTGTAGTCATAGCCCGTGGGCCAGCCATCGGCACCGGGCACCACCCGCAAGCGATCAGAGCGCAGCACATGTAGTTCAGCGGGGAGTTCTGGCGGCAATTCGGGGGGATTTCTGTCGCTGATCGCGGCCTCAACAAAGGCGTCACCTGACAGCAGGAGCTGGCCATAGAGCGTTTCCAGAAATTCCGCTCGCCCCTGCGCCGGGTTGGGCCGTGTGATCAGCATGAGCATCGGGTGGTTTTCATAGCGGCGCAGGCTGTCTTGCAGCACGAGCGGCAATGCGGCGGCGGCCTCGGCGATCAGTTTTACAGCGCGAAACCCCACCGGGTTGGCCACAAACCCGGAGCGCACCAAAGACGTGGTATCACGGGCGCTGAACCCCGGCGTGAGGCCCGCATTGATCAGCCGCGCCGTAGCGCTGGCCTTGGTTTCGCGAAGGGGGTCTGCGGGTCGTTTGAACAGCATGGGCCTTGTCTCCCGAGGCTTTGAATGAAGCGTGGGATCAGCCTGAGCCATGGGTTCTAACAAGATCCTGACGGGGCGTGCGCTGGGGTGGCAACACCTTGTTAACCACGACAGGTAATGCGTTGTTTTAAATGCGAAACGGCCCGCGAAAGCAGGCCATTTCAGGTGTTGCATTGGGGTGTTTTACAGGCTGCGCGCGCGGGGTCGCGAGATGTTTTGCGAGGGCTCTACCATCAGTTCCGTGAGCGCCCAGACCAGCGCATCCAGCCGGTCAGGCGATCCCTGCCCCTGATAGCCCTGTGGCGTCATCTGGCACATCTGATCCTCAAGGCTTTGCAACCCCGGCAGATGGCGCACCTTGCCCTGCTCATAAAGCATCGCCACCGGTTCGGCGCGGGCTGATTTGCCTTTGCTGGCGTGGCGCGCCTTGAACGGCGCAAGCGGCGCCACCTGGCGGATCACCGTTTCCACCAATGCGCCGCCCTGATTGACCTCGGCGATGATGCGATCGGCGTTGTGCTCTTCGGCGGCAGTCACCGCTGCCTGCGCCCATTCCAGCGGGCTGGCACCCGTGACAGTGTGATCGGCCAGCACATAGGCGCGCCAGTCTTTTACCAGCCCGCGCGTGTCGGCCCCCACCACCAGAATGCCACAGGCGTCAGAGCGCGCGTGATGCGACACCGCCGGATCCACCGCCACCACCACACGGCTGAGTTTGGGACGGCGTTTAACCTGCAGCGCCATCAGCTGTGCGGTGGACCAGAGCGCGCCTTCGACATCGCCCAAAAGCATCCCCTCCAGCTCTTGTTGGCCCAGACGGGTGCCGCCATACCGCGCCTGAACCTCAGTGAGGAACGAGGGCGCGAGATTGGCGGCGTTCACGTCGGTTGCGGCGCGGGTCTGAACCGTTGAGGGGCTTTCAAGCAGCGCGCGCAGCACAGAGACATTGCGCGGTGTGGTGGTGACGCAGACCTGCGGCTGATCGCCAAGCCTGAGGGCAAATTGCAGCATGTCCCAGCTGTCTAAGCCCTTTTTCCATTTGGCCAGCTCATCCGCCCAGGCGGCATCAAATTGGGGGCCGCGCAGCGCCTCGGGATCATGGGCGGAGAACGCCTGCGCCTCGGCCCCATTGGGCCAGATCAGGCGACGCTCGGACGCTTTCCACTGGGGGCGGCGATCTGGCGGCGAACAGGCGAGAATGCCGCTGTCGCCAAAGATCATCACATCGCGCACCTGATCATAGGTTTCCCCAATCAAGGCCACCCGACGCGCGCGCCCCGGTGCCAGCGCGGTGGATCCTTCGACCTGGGCACGCAGCCATTCGGCCCCGGCGCGGGTTTTACCGGCCCCGCGCCCGCCCAGAATGACCCAGGCGCGCCAATCGCCCGGTGGCGGCAATTGATGCGGCATCGCCCAGAAGGAAAATTCATAGGGCAGCGCGGCATAGGTTGCGCCTGTGAGTTCATTCAGGAAGCGCGCTGCCTGGATCCGTGGCGCGCAGGCGAGCCAGTCGGCTGTGGATCTCGGCGCGCACGGATTCAAAATCATAGGCGGCTGTTGGGGCATCTGTGCGGATGAGGTTGTTTTGGTCGACAAGGGTTTTCTCCACCTTCTGGCAATCACGGATCAGGGTTTCGAGCTTGTTGATCTGGGGTTTGACCCCGGCGGTTTCGGGGTTGATGTCATGCTGGGCTGCAAGTTCAGCGCGCAGGGTTTCGGCCTCATTGCGCAGCGCCAGAATACTGTCATGGAGCGAGCGCAACAGATCGGCGGTTTTGCCGACAAGGGTTTCGGGGGTTTTCATGAACAAGGGATCCAGTTGGAGCCGTAATTGGCCCGGATGTCCCGTCCCGGACCATGGGGTTCATGGTGCGGTCTGCCCGATGAGATTAGCACGAAGCAGTTGAAAAAGCGATATTTTCCGAGTTTCAGGCGCGCGGTGGGTTAAGGAAATTCACCCAAGGGTGCGCAGGGATGGCAACAGCGTGCCAAAAGCGGCGAAACCAGCGCGTCCTAATGGCGCGCGCACTGCAACGGGCGTGCCCACAAAGGTCATGATACGCGCGGCCCTGGCTTGGGCCGCAACTGTGGTGCTGGTCAGATCAACCGTGGGCTCAAATCGGATTTTCGCGAAATTCACCTTTGCGCGGGCGCGCGTGGACCGCCAGTCCACCCCGCCCGTTGAGACAGGCGATGGTGGCACGTCGCAAAACGCTTGGAGAGCGCGAACGAGGCAGTGTGGCCGTTTTACGCAAGACAAAACGGCCCCCGAAACACCGCTGCGGCGTTTCGAGGGCCGTTTCAAAGCGCAGCCGTTAGCTGCGCTGTTTGCGGCGGCGCAGTGCGCCAAGCCCAAAGACCCCCAGGCCCAGCAAACCCGCAGAGGCCGGCAGCGGCACAGCTGCTACAGAAGCCGTATCAAAAGTGATCGTGCCGGAGATATGGCTGATATAATCCACGGCGTCGTTAGGATTGAACAGCAGGTAGAGCTGGCCATCGCTGATCATGTTGGCAAAACTTGCATTTGCAATGGTTGCGCTGCCGGTCTGAGACTGCGAATTGTCCGAATGGGCGTGATCATTTGAAAAATTAAATGAGTCATTTGCCTCAATGCCATCAAAGATCCGACCAAGGCCGAGCCCATCAACCGTGATGTCGAGGTATTCGTGGAACCCGTTGAAATCACCCCTTACCGTCAGGGATAAAACAGCGTCACTGGTGGTTGTTGTGGGCGGGACTGAGATGTTAAAGTCGATACCGCGGCCCAGGACATCTGTGCTTCCTGGGCCAAAATTGAGGGTGGCAGCCTGCGCCGCGCTTGCAGCTGCAAACAAGAACGCTGCGGTTGCGATCGTTTTCATGAAAAATCCTTACACTTAAAATGGTAACAAGATCGTGAAGATCAATCTTAAGTTAACATTAGGTGGCAGGCATATCAATTTTTAAGGATCGTGCTTAGGCTACTTTTTCGACCGGGCCACCGGCTTTTTCCCAGGCGGTGAAGCCGCCTTCGATATGGGCGACGGGGCCAAGGCCCATGTCTTGGGCGGCCTTCGTCGCCAGTGCCGAACGCCAGGCGCTGGCGCAGTAAAACAGATAGGTCTTGTCCTGATTAAAGACCTCTTTGTGGTATGGGCTGTCGGGATCGATCCAGAATTCAAGCATGCCGCGCGGGCAGGAAAATGCGCCGGGGATCTTGCCGGAACGTTTCAGTTCACGCGGATCGCGCAGATCCACCAGCACGTGATCGGCGCTGTCGACAAGTTTCAACGCCTCAGCAAGCGGCATGGTGGTGATCTGGGCATTGGCCTCGGCAACAAGGGTTTTGATGCCTTTGGTGATGGTCTGGGACATGGGGGCTCCTGTGTGTGTGTTGCAATAGATCAGAACCCGGGGGCAAAGGTTCAAATCACAAGATGCTGATCGAAGGGAATTGTCTACAGCATGGGCCAGCCTTCAAAGGGTTTGATTTCTTTTAGGGAGAAATTGCTGGTCATCGCCTTGATACCGGGCATGCGGCGCAGGTGGGTCATGGAGAAATCCGCGTAGTCATCCAGGTCACGACACACCACATGCAACAGGAAATCAGCCCCACCGCCAATGGAATGGCACATGACGATTTGCGGATACTGCGCCACCGCCTGTTCAAAGGCTGTGGCCTCTTCGTCGGAGTGGGTGTCGATCTGGATCGACACAAACACCAGCACCCCTAGCCCCAGCCGTTTGCGATCCAGAACCGCGCGGTAGCCCTGCACATAGCCCTCCTCTTCGAGGCGGCGGGTGCGGCGCCAGCAGGGAGATGTGGACATGCCGGTGGCCTCGGCGAGATCTGCATTGCTGAGCCGCCCATCGGCCTGCAACGTTGTAAGGATGCGCCGATCCGCATCATCAAGCCTGTCGCGATCCTGTGTCATCCGGAGACGTTCTACCTGTTTTAACCTTATGTGCGGTAGGTTCTGCCGGATTTTGGCAAATCGCAAGGAAATTCGATAAAGAATGTGCGCACTGCCTGTGTTTGTCTCACGCCAAAAGGAGTGCGTGATGACGATTACACAAGAGATTGCAATGGCTGCACCGCTGCGCGGCACCGGGGATCTGAGACTGGCGATTGTGCTGTGGCCGGGGCTGTCGACGGGGTTTTTGGCCAATACTGCCGCCACCATTGGTGCAGGGCTTGGCGCGGCACATCCGGGGGTTGGTTCGGTCAGGCTGCGCGACAAAGTGGGGGTAGAGACGATGAATTCTGCCGATCGCCCGATCCCGATCCTGCAGGCGGACCCGGATCAGCTGCGCAAGCTTCTGGCAAAGGTACAGCAGGACCCTGAAGGGCTGAGCGTGGTGGTGTTTCCGGAATTTGCCCGCAGGCTGCATACATTTGCCGAATATGAGGCAGAGCTGCAAAACCGCGCCCTCGATGAGGTCATGCTGGATGGGATCGGCCTGTGCGGCCCGGCAAAGCGGGTGAAATCGCTGACCGGCGCGCTAAAGCTGTTGCGGTAAATCTACTGCGCCTTGAGACACGTGCGCAGATCCGCGTTGTAGCGTTTGAGCGCGTTCCATTTGTAGCCTTTGGCGGGGAAATACACCTCTTTGAGCGCCAGCGCCGGATCAATCGTTGTGATGAAGTTTTGCAGTTTCACAAACTCTGCCTCAGCAACGCTGAGCAATGCGGTTTTATCTGTTGCTGGCATCGGCTGCCCTCCTGCAATCAGCATAGTTATGCCTGCAGGTTTGGGGATTGTGCCAGATCAAATGACCTATGAACATCAACCCAGCACTTTTTCCGAGCACATCACAAGGATCAACACATCGGCTTGGAGCCTTACTTTTGTCAGGTTTAGAAGAAAGTATCCAACACACCACCATCAGTGAGGCACAAGCCCTCCGAAGGTTGAAACGGATGCGCATTGAAACCGAAATTATTAAAACACTGCTGAGGTTTTCAGACCTTAATGGCCAGAGTTCCGCGCTTCAACAGCAGCTGACGCAGCTCTTGCGGCGTTATTCAGATGGAATGAGCCGCGATCAGTATCAACGCTATTCCCACCTTGCAGGTCTTTATGTGGAGCTGCATCACACACGATGCCAATTGGCAGTGACTTCAGACATAGATGACCCAAACCAGCGTAACGCACTGCTGTCGAAGATCGCTCAGTTACAAAAGCAGCTTGATGAGGCCATCGAGTTTCGAAACACCTGTTTGGCGGCTCAAGAACTCTGTCAGGCAAACTCATTTGAAGATTTTTGCAGGCTGCTGCCCCAGGTGCGTCTTGATCGGCTCCAGGGGCGAGCCCCGGGAAAACACTCCTGCTTCCCATTGATTTGGGCAATCTCTGCGCGTGAAAAACCACTGGAGCGGGTTCAGATGATGGTTGCTGCTGGTGCGCGCCTTGATTTGACAGATCGCCTTGGGGCAACTGTGCTGCATGAGATGGCCGCAATGAAGCGCAAAGCCGCGGTGCGATTGCCAATCCTGCGGTTTCTGAGGTTACAGGGCGCTGACCTTGAAGCGCGTGACCTAAAAGGGCGCACTCCGCTGCACATCGCGCTGGACCGCGGCAGCATAGAGGATGTGTCCTTTTTTCTGGATGCGGGGGCCCGTGTACATGAGGGGGACCTTAATACAGCCGTCCGTGAACCGGCCAAATTGCAACTGCTGCTGCGCCATATCGACCATGATGACGCCATGGTGAGCACAGCCCATGGGCTGACTGGCTGGCTGGAGGGGGAACTCTATGAGGCGCGCCAATAAGCGCAGGAGGCTATCAGAAAAGGCTACAAGGGCGCGTTTCATCAACACATTGTACGCAACCTCGAAGAAAGCCACCGGTTAATCACGGCCCTGCCGGGGCCGGTGTCACAGGAAACAAAACTGACCTGGGGGCAAGCGCCGGCAGCGTTTCACGCACTCAAAGCCGCTGATACGCTGCAGGCGTTTCGCGCCGCGCTCAAGCGTGTTGACATCACCAGCTATGATCCCGCGGGGGACCACCCGCTTCATTGGGCCATAAGGGCTGATAGTGACCGGCTGCAGCGCCTGTGGCTGATGCTATTGGCGGGGGCCTCTGCACGGGAGTGCGGAGCACAGGACGCGCCACTGCATGTGTTTGCAACAACGAAACGGCGCGATGAAAACGAACAATTCTCACTGGCACAAATGTTGGTGCAGGCGGGCGCGGACCTTGAGGGGCTGCAGCATGACGGCCTGACGCCCCTGGCCTGTGCGATACGGCAACGGGGCGTGTTTGAGGCACGGGCGTTATTGCGGCTTGGAGCAGACCCGAATGCGACATCACCCTGCTGGATCGCTGCAAGCGATCAACAGGTCAGCGCCCCGCTGTTATTTGGCGCATCCGAAGATGTAAGGATCTTCAAAGATATGCTTGATCATGGGGCGGATCCAACCCTGTGCAGTCATCAAGGACAGTCTTTGGCTGACTATCTAGATGCGGAAATCCATCACCTGCAAGATGAGTTGAATGATATGGGCATCTCCCAAAACCTGCGTCGTCGCCTCAAACGCAGTGCATCAGCCCTGACCAAATCGCGTGATCTGCTGCAGACAAGGTTGGGTGGTGATTGATTGAAACGAATGTGATTTTGCGGCTGGTGGCGAGGCGTCACACAATAAGGTACGCCCCGCAGGTAAGGTGAAGGGTTTAGCCTTCGATCTCGGTGATCATGTCAACGCGCTGGCCGTGGCGGCCGCCTTCGAATTCGGCGTCGAGGAAGGCGTCGACGATTTCAACCGCGAGGCTTTCGCCCACAACACGCGCGCCGATGGACAGCATATTGGCGTTGTTGTGTTCGCGGGTCATTCGGGCGGAGAACGGTTCAGAGCAGACACCGCAACGGATGCCTTTGACCTTATTGGCGGCCATCATGATGCCTTGGCCGGTGCCACACAGAATAATGCCAAGATCCGCCTCACCGGCTGCAACCGCACGTGCCGCTGCTTCGCCGTGTTTGGGGTAATGGGTGCTTTCGGGCGTTTGGGGGCCGATGTCGGACACCTCATAGCCTTTGTCAGCGATATGTTTGGCAAGGGTCTGGCGCAGATCAATGGCGGCGTGATCGCTGGAGAGAACGATACGTTTGGCGGTGCTCATAAGGGACTGTCCCGTGTTTGAGTGAAGATCTCTGCGCCTTAATACATCAACGCGCATGCGTCCAGTGTTTCGCGCCCGCGGCCCTCACAGCTTCGTTAATATCCAGAATTTCAAAACCTGCTATGAGACACATATTCACAATATCCTATTTGATTGAAATCTCTAAGGTTAGGGAAGCTTATGACTCCTTCTTTGAAATGGGCGGTTGCGCTTTGGCTTGGGGCGGCATCAATGTCGCAGGCGGCAACCGTTGTCGCGGGCAACAGCACCGCAATCGCGCCAAATTCATCCAGCTGGGCATGGGACGGCACTGAACACGCAGAACTGCGCGCCGCGCTGGAAGACGGTGCAAATTTTGGTCCAGCCGGACGCGACACCAGTGATACCATCACAACCGTTGATCTTGTCAGCGCGGATGCTGCCAGCCTCGCGGGTGTTGATATCTTTGTCAGCTCCTGGTGGCGTGATGTTCAATCTGCTCCGTTTGAGGCAGATATTGTTGAGTGGTTCCTGGCGGGTGGTGATCTTTTGTTGTTGCAGGACGGCACAGACCGGGATGGGATTTCAACCCGGTTGGGGTTTGAAACCATCGGCGGGGGCGCGGGGCAAAATACCGTATCGGGCGTATTGGCCAACGGCCCACATGGCGTGGTGACCGAGGTGAGCCAGGCCGGTTCATTCGGCCGTTTTGACAATGATGTAATCACCGGGCTTGGCGGTGAGATCTTTGCCCAGAATTCAAATGGGCAAGCCACAATTGTCGGATTTGCGGAAGGTGCGTTTGGTGCCACCTCGGGTCGCCTTTTGGCCTTTGCGGATGTGGATCTGATTTCGGGCAACTTTGGTGGTGCGGATTTTGACCCATTGAATGCAAAAGGCACTTTGGCGCTCAACGCGTTTTCCTTCTTGCAAGCGGATGCGGCCATTGCGCCGGTGCCCCTGCCCGCGGGTCTGCCGCTGATGGTCGCGGGGCTTGGTGGGCTCGCGTTCATTCGGCGTCGTCGCCGGCGCTAAAGACAGATACGGCCCCGATTGTCTCGGGGCCGCCATTTATTATTGCACGCTATGCCATCAGGCCCGTCAGGCGGGCGTGATCCAGTAGATCAGCGCAATCACAATCGGCAGCAGTAAAACAACAAAAGCCGCCACCAAGAGGATGAGAAACTTTCGGTTCATGGATCGTTTCTCTCCCTGCTGGTGGCGGCTTTTTTAGTCATGGCCAGATCTGTTGTTCTGGCTCAGTTGTTTTGACGCTGCGCCTCGATTGCGCGCCATTTGGCGACATTGGCGTTATGTTCAGCCAAGGTCTCCGCAAAAGCATGCCCACCGGTGCCATCGGCCACAAAGAAGATGTAGGGCGTTGTGTCCGGGTTTACCGCCGCTTCCAGCGAAGCCAGACCGGGGTTGGCGATGGGCGTTGGGGGCAGCGCGTCGATCACATAGGTGTTCCAGGGCGTCGCCCGGCGCAGCTCGCTTTGACGCAGGCCACGGCCCAACACGCCTTCGCCCTTGGTGATGCCATAGATCACCGTGGGGTCGGTTTGCAGACGCATGCCGCGGTTCAGACGGTTGGTAAAGACAGACGCCACCTGACGGCGTTCAGCCGCGACACCGGTTTCTTTTTCGATGATGGACGCAAGGATCAGCATTTCCTCGGGCGTGGTCACGGCCGCATCCGGCGCACGGGCGGACCATGCCGCAATGATGCGTTCCTGTTGGCGCTGCACCATGTCATTCAGCACGCTGGCGCGTGTGGTGCCTGGACGCACCTCATAGCTGTCGGGCGCAAGCGTGCCTTCGGCCGGGCGTTCGCCGGTTTCGCCATCCAGCACCTCAAGCGATTTCAGCGCTTCGACCACCTGCCAGCTGGTCACACCCTCAGCAAGGGCAATGCGGTAGCGAGTGTCAGATTGGGCGCGCACACGGGTGTATTCCGCAGGCGTGTCTTCAACACCGGGCTGGAACTCGGCCTTTTCCACAAAACGGTTGGTGGCCGGATCCAGTTCGCGCACTTCAGCGATCACGCGGGTGACACCCACGCGGTAAACCACCTCGGTGCCGCAGGTTGAGGCACCGCCACGGGTGATCTGATCGGTGATGCCCGCCATGGTGGCACCGGGTTCAACCAGATAGCTGCCCGCCTTCAGCAGGTGGGTTTTCTCGTTGTATTTGGCCCCGATGCGAAAGATGGGCGCAGAGCTGACCGCGCCCTCGTCTGCGAGTTTTTCGCTGACGCGGGTCAGGTTGGTGCCCCGTTCCACCCGCAGGCAGATGGCAGCCTCCAGCGGGCCGTCAGAGGTGTATTGCGACTTACCCCAAAGAATGACGCCGCCCACAAGGAACAGCGCCACAACCAGTAAGGTAACCATATTGGAGGCCAGGCTACGCCACATTTATTTGGTCTTCCCAAAGATCACAGAGGCATTGGTGCCACCAAAACCAAAGGAGTTGGACAGCGCCACCTCAATCTTGCGTTCGCGTTTCGCGTTGGGGGCAAGATCAACCGGGGTTTCCACCGCCGGGTTGTCGAGGTTGATGGTGGGCGGGGCCACCTGATCACGGATCGCCAGGATCGAGAAGATCGCCTCAATCGCGCCCGCTGCACCCAGAAGGTGACCGGTTGCGGATTTGGTCGACGACATGGTGACGTTTGGCGCGTGATCGCCCAGCAGCCGTTCCACCGCACCCAGTTCAATGGTGTCAGCCATTGTGGAGGTGCCGTGCGCGTTGATGTAATCAATCGCTGTCGCGTCAAGGCCAGCACTGCGCAGGGCTGCGGTCATCGAACGCTCTGCGCCATCGCCATCCTCAGATGGGGCGGTGATGTGGTAGGCGTCGCCAGACATGCCGTAACCCAGCACCTCGGCGTAGATCTTGGCACCACGGGCAACCGCGTGGTCATAGTCTTCGAGCACAACAACACCTGCGCCCTCACCCATGACAAAACCATCACGATCCGCATCATAGGGGCGCGAGGCTTTCTTGGGATCATCGGCGTATTTGGTCGACAGCGCCTTACAGGCGTTAAAGCCCGCAATGCCGATTTCGCAGATCGCCGCCTCAGCGCCACCTGCAACCATAACCTCGGCTTCGCCTGCACGGATGATACGGGCCGCATCACCAATGGCGTGGGCACCGGTGGAACAGGCGGTCACAACCGAGTGGTTCGGGCCTTTGAAACCATGACGGATCGACACCTGACCAGAGATCAGGTTGATCAGCGCGCCGGGGATAAAGAACGGCGACACACGGCGCGGGCCTTTTTCCTGGATCATCACCGCAGTGTCGGCAATCGAGCTGAGGCCACCAATGCCAGAGCCGATCATCACACCGGTGCGCAGACGGCTTTCTTCGTCTTCTGGGGTCCAATCCGCATCCTTGACGGCCATTTCCGCTGCGGCGATGCCATAGAGGATGAAATCATCGATCTTCTTCTGATCTTTCTTGATCACCCAGTCATCGGGGTTGAAGGTGGCATCCGATCCATCACCACGGGTCACTTCGCAGGCGTAGGTGGTGGTAACGCCGCTTTTTTCCGTATCAAACAATGTAATCGGGCCAGCACCGGACTGCCCGTCCAACAGGCGGGACCATGTCTCTTCGACGCCGCTTGCAAGCGGTGTCACCAAGCCCAATCCGGTCACAACTACTCGACGCATTCTTTGCTCTCCTTCGCCTCGGCAAATACCGAACTCAAATAGCTTGGAACAGGGCGCGAACGCAAGTGGGGGGCTTAACCAATTGGCAAAACCTGCCACCTTTGAAATTTTATCGATAGTTTTCTGTTTTAATTCATATTTTGAGAGACATTCCCGCAAGGGTTGTGCATAGTAACGATATAACTACCTCACATACTGCCCATATTGGTTCCACGGGCAGAATTCGCAGGTTGGTGTTCCCCTACTCCAACCTGCACTCTCCCGGAAATTATAGATTAGCCTATTGATTCCCTTCGCAGTTATGGGCTGTGCAGATCTGCGTTTCCCCCTTGGGTGATGGTCTAGCGTGCGCTGTGCCAGCATGTCGGCTGGTACGGTGGCTGATACATTGTCTGGCACGGTGGCTGGGCGACGGGCCTATCTTCGGGCGGTCGAACGGGGCGATCATACAGGCCACGGCTGGCAGTGATATCCGGACAAGGTCAGGTCGCAGCAACCTGAGCCTGCGAATTGGCAGAGGCTGATCTGACAGGCTGCACCGAACAAAACTCTACAAGGGTCTGCGATTCTTCCGGCTCTGGTGCAATCGCTGGTTGGCGCGCGCATAAAAAAAGGCGCTGCCCTATGAGGACAGCGCCAATGACGTGGATCTGATGATCCGCGAAACTTAGGAAGCTTCGGTGATGAACTTCACTGCGTCGCCAAAGGTCTGAATGGTTTCAGCCGCGTCGTCAGGGATTTCGATGCCGAACTCTTCTTCGAACGCCATAACCAGCTCAACGGTGTCCAGGCTGTCTGCGCCCAGATCATCGATAAAGGACGCGTTTTCGGTCACTTTATCTTCTTCAACACCCAGGTGCTCTACAACGATCTTTTTTACGCGGTCTGCGACGTCGCTCATGTCTATTCCTCGTTTGTCAGGGCTATTGCCCGGTTTTTGCCGTCGCCCGATCGGGATGGCTTAGGTTTGCCCGATCCGGGCAGGTGGCCCCCCGGTTGGGGGATGTCCCATATGCCATTTTCATGGATATGGTCACGAATATGCGCCGCCCTATAACATAGTCTTTGGCAGACGCAAATGTTTTCACTCGGTTAATCACTCTATTCCGCTACGGTGCGAAACATCGCCTGCTGGGCAAGATGGCTATGGCACCTGGTAAACACAAGCCCCGATCTGCGTTTTGACAGCTGTCAAACATCGGGACCCGTGCAAATTCAGACGCCTGCAGCCATCACAGCATCGCCATGCCACCGTTTACGTGCAGCGTGGTGCCGGTGATATAGCCTGCTTCCTGTGAGGCCAGATAAAGCACAGCCGAGGCGATTTCTTCAGAACCACCCATGCGACCTGCGGGGATCTGGGTGAGGATGGCCTCTTTTTGCTTATCATTGAGCTTCTCGGTCATTGCGGTGGCAATGAAACCCGGCGCAACGGCGTTGACGGTAATGCCACGGTTTGCCACCTCATAGGCGAGCGATTTGGACATGCCCACCATGCCAGCCTTGGCCGCCGCATAGTTGGCCTGCCCCGGATTGCCGGTTGCACCCACAACAGATGAGATATTCACGATGCGGCCCCAGCGCGCTTTCATCATGCCGCGCAATACGCCACGGCACAGGCGCATGGTTGAGGTCAGGTTCACGTCCAGAACGCTTTGCCATTCCTCATCTTTCATCCGCATGAACAGGTTGTCGCGGGTGATGCCTGCGTTGTTCACCAGAATATCAACCGAGCCCATCGCCTCAGCTGCCTGTTTTGGCAGCGCCTCAACCGCATCAGAATCGGACAGGTTGCAGGTCACAACATGGGCCCGCTCGCCAAGCTCAGCTGCCAGTGCCTGCAGCGGGGCTTCGCGGGTGCCTGAGAGCGCAACGGTCGCCCCCGCTGCGTGGAGCGCGCGTGCGATGTCACCACCGATGCCGCCGGACGCGCCGGTCACCAGCGCATTTTTCCCAGTAAGATCAAACATGTTTCTGCCCTTTTGGCTTAGTTCTCTAGGATGGGCTGTGTCAGAAGCCCAAAACGTTTTATTTCGCGTTCACTCAGCTCGTGGCTGTCATCGATTGAAGCAGCCTCAAGGGTGAACCAGTAAAAATCTGCCGCGCCGAGCATACGGCTTGTGTAGTCGACATAGCTGTCATGCACCGGGTCTTCGCGGGGGAAATCCACCCCTTCGTGCCGGCCTGCCGCCCAGGTGTGCACCCCGATGATGGCGCCGCGCTCCATCGTGCGTTCAACGCCTGCCAGAAACAGATCGGTGCCGCCTGAGTGCACTTCGCTGTCGGCTGTCAGATAGGTCGCAAGCCCAAGATCACGCACGAGATGGCCAAACTGCAGATTGGTCTCATCATCAACAGAGCCCGGCACATCAAGCAGCACCAGGCGCTCAGTCTCGGGGTGGTCGGCCATGAACTCCTGAAACTGTTCAAGCGTATGCGCATTCAGCGTGCCCTCGACCAGCACATCACTGCCGTCGGCGGTGAACTGGGTGGTGGGAAACGCATTGTCGATAAACGAACAGGCCGTAAGCCCCGCAATAAGCAGGGCTCCGGCTGTTGATATCAGGAAGCGGCGACGCATGAATTAGCCTTCGGCGACCGCTTTTGCGCCTTCGGGCGTGCCTACCTGTTTGGAAGCCAGGCTGCGGTCGATCTTACGGATCATCCCCGAGAGCGCCTTGCCCGCGCCGATTTCCCAGAATTCGGTCACACCTTTGGCGGCCATCGCCTGCACGCTTTCGCGCCAGCGCACCGAACCTGTCACCTGCTCCACCAGGAGTGCGCGGATTTCTGCCGGGTCGGTCACAACATCTGCGCGCACATTGGCGATGAGCGGCACGGCGGGGGTTTTGATTTCCACCGCAGACAGCGCTTCGGCCATCACATCAGCGGCGGGCTGCATCAGCGCGCAGTGAAATGGTGCGGATACGGGCAGCATCACCGCGCGTTTTGCACCTTTTTCCTTGGCGATTTCTGCGGCGCGTTCGACGGCAGCCTTATGGCCAGAGACCACGATCTGGGTCGGGTCATTGTCGTTTGCAGCCTGGCAGACTTCGCCCTGGGCTGCTTCTTCGGCCACGGCGCGCACGGCCTCGAGATCGAGACCGAGGATTGCCGCCATTGCGCCCTCACCCACGGGCACGGCGCTTTGCATTGCCTGGCCACGGGTGCGCAGCAGGCGTGCGGTATCCGCGACCGAGATTGCCCCAGCCGCCGCCAGCGCGGAATATTCACCCAGCGAGTGACCGGCCACAAAGGATGCCTTGTCGATTGTGATGCCTTCGGCCTCAAGCGCGCGCAGTGCGGCGAGCGAGGTTGCCATCAGCGCGGGCTGCGCGTTCTGGGTCAGCGTCAGGGTTTCAATGTCGCCGTCCCAGATCAGCGCGCTCAGGCTTTCGCCAAGTGCTGCATCCACTTCATCAAAGACCGCCTGGGCCGCCGGGTAGGCCTCGGCCAGTGCTTTGCCCATGCCGATGGTCTGGGCACCCTGTCCCGGAAACACAAATGCGATTGTCATCGTGACCTCGTCTTTATTTTGCCATTTTGCTTGATTTACCCGTGCTTTTGCCCCGGCACAAGCAAAGCCCGCCTTTGCGCAGAGGATATGTGCATATTTAGGTAATACACTTCACTGTCGGACTGTGGATTGATGGATTATGGATAACTCTCAATCGTTGCAGATTGCGTCGTATACTTCCCCGCAGCCAGGACTGCAGACAGCCAAGGATCCGTCACGTGTCACTCAGCAATACCCCTTCTCGCTATGGAAGCCTCGCCAAGAGTTTTCACTGGGCCACTGTAGTGCTTATCTTTACCGCTTTTCCGGTGGGTTATTTTGCCAATGAACTGGCGCATCAGATCAACAGCGCTGGCTTTGATGGTGATGCAGGGATAATCCGGCGGGCCACGTTTTTGTTTTCGCTGCATAAGACCCTTGGGGTGACAGCACTGTTTACGGCTATTTTGCGCATTCTCTGGGCAATAACGCAGCAAAAGCCGGGGCTTTTGCACCCTGACAACAAACCAGAGGCGCTGGCCGCAGAAGTGGTGCATTGGCTTTTGTATGCGCTGATGGTGCTGGTGCCGCTGTCGGGCTGGGTGATGCATGCAGCAGAGGTGGGCTATGCGCCGATCTGGTGGCCCTTTGGCCAGGGGCTGCCGTTTGTGCCGAAATCTAACACCCTGGCCGGTTTGGCGGGGGGCTTTCACTGGTTGATGGTGTGGTCGCTGTTCACCGTGGTGGGGCTGCATGTGGCGGGCGCGCTGAAACACCATGTGGTCGATCGCGATATGACATTGCGCCGGATGCTGCCCTTTGGTGGCACCGCACCGCAGCCGCCAGAGCAAAAACATATGAAACTGCCCGCGCCGGTGGCGGCGCTGGTTTTGGGCGCGGTGGTTCTGGGTGCAGCGCAGCTTGGTGTGTTGCAGGGCCATGATCACAGCAGTCACGATCACACGGGCCATGACCACGCCAAACAGGCTGAGCAGGAAAACGCCGCGCACGACCATAGCGCGCATGACCACGGTGCACATGATCACGGCAGCCATGACCATGGCGCTGAAGAGGCGGCCGAAACATCCGCGACCGTAGCCAACGCCTGGGTTGTTGATACCGGCAGCCTTGGCATTGAGGCGGTGCAGATGGGCAGTGCTGTTCAGGGCAGCTTTGCCAATTGGGATGCGGCGATTTCCTTCACCAATCCAGACGCCCCCGGCCCGGCCGGATCGGTTGTGGTCGATGTGGAAATTGCATCGCTTAGCCTTGGGTCAGTGACCACACAGGCGCTGGGCACGGATTTTTTCAACGTCTCTCAATTCCCCTCTGCCCGGTTCGAAGCGGATCTGATCAAGCTGGAGGATGGCTATGAAGCACGTGGCACATTGACCATTCGCGATCAAACCCAGCCCTTTACCCTGCCCTTCGCACTAGAGATCGACGGCAACACCGCCAAGATGGTTGGCACCAGCAGTGTGCAGCGGCTCGATTATAACGTTGGGCTGTCGCAGCCCGATGAAAGCACCGTGGGTTTTGGCGTGGGCATCACCGTAGAGCTGACCGCCCATCAGCTGGGATCGTGAAGCTCGGTATCGGGTTCAAGATGGATGGTAAACGAGGAACCGGGGAAGCGCGCTTTTAGCGCTTCTTCGATCCGGTCGCAGATATCATGGGCCGCCCCCACCGCCATGGTGCGATCGACCACCAGGTGAAATTCACAAAACAGCACCGCGCCTGAGCTGCGTGCGCGTAGATCATGGTATTGCAGCGCGCCCTGCATTTCGCGTTTGAGAATTGTTTCAATCGTTGCGCGGGTCTCGGCATCCACCGCGCCATCCATCAAACCATCAACGCTGCTGGAAACCACGCGCCAGCCTTCGCGCAGGATGTGCAGCGCCACCAGAATGGCGAGGATCGGATCAAGAATGTGCCAGCCGGTGGCCAGCGCCAGCGCAATGCCAACAACCACCCCGAATGAGGTCATCACATCCGACAGGATATGGCGCGCACTGGCCGAAAGCGCAGGCGAACGGGTTTTGCGCCCAACCCGCAACAGCACTGTCGCCCAGACCCCGTTCAGCGCGGCAGCAACCAGGCTGATGGCGATCCCCAGCATCGGCGTGTCATTGAGCTGTGGATGGGGCAAAACGGCGATGGCTTCGCGGATGACAAACAGGGCCGCGATCACGATCATTGTGCCTTCGGCCACGGCAGAAAGATATTCAGCCTTATTGTGACCAAAGGGGTGGCCTGCATCGGCGGGTTTATCGGCCACGCGCACCGCGTAATAGGCCAGCGCCGCCGCAATCACATTAACCGTGGTTTCCAGCGCGTCCGACAGAAAGGCAACCGATCCGGTCAACCGCCAAGCCAGGAGTTTCAGCCCAAAGACCACCAGCGCCACCAGGATCGACCAGAAAGCAAAACGACGCGACATGAACACCCCTCAGCAAGACGCCTTTGTGCTAACGCCAAATAGAGCGGGCAGCAATTTCAATATGTTTAAAGCCAGCCCAAAGCGCGGGGTGGAAGATAAAGAACATAAAAAAACCGCCGGCCTCCTTAGGGAGAAGCCGGCGGCCCTGTCTCAGCTCGACGCGGGATGTGCGTTTATTCGGCCTTACCGGCCTCAATCGAGATAATGACAGGGATCTCGTCGCTGACAAAAGGTGCAAAATTGCCAACGTTATAATCCGAGCGCACCAGAGTGGTGGTGGCGTCAAAACCGGCCCATTGTTTCTTGTTCAGCGGGTGTTCTTCAACGGCACTGTTGAGTTTTGCGTCGAGAACAACGGATTTGGTTACCCCGTTCAGGGTCAAATCGCCGGTAATCAGGGCGGTGGTATCGCCGGTCACTTCGATGCTTGTTGACACAAAGGTTACCATTTCTTCGTCGGTCGCGTCAAAGAAATCAGCAGACATGAAGTGCTCAAAGCGTTTTTCCCAGCCGGTCAGCATGGTTTTGATCGGGAATTCAACCTTGACCGAAGAATTGGCGGGGTTTTCCTGATCGAACATGATTTCACCGTCAAAGCCGGAGAACATGCCGTAGATATTGGAAAAACCCAGGTGATTGAAGGAGAACAGCACATTGCTGTGACCCGGATCCAGGTTATATTTTTCAGGCGCTGCAAAAGCAGAGGTAGCAACGGCTGTTGCAAGGGCGGCTGCAATCAAAGTGCGTTTCATTTGGAGAGCTCCAATCCAAGTGACATTTGTTGATGGAGCCAAACTGCCCGATCTTCGCGAGAAATAAAGCCTATTTTTCCCAACAGCTTCTGTGTCCTAGCACACACAACTGTGGGATTTTCGTGTCTTGACGTTAAAAGTCCGACAATTTTGCACGGTCATGCAGCTAATTCGCTAGATTTTTTGCGCATTTTTGCAAAGCGCTGGCGCTCAATCACGCCAGCATCGGCAGATGTCCGGCCAAGGCATCACGCAATTGTGAGCGCATCATCGGATCCCTCAGTGCAAGCTGCAGCAAGACCGAGCCATCGTAATCTAAAATATACACGTCTTTTGCCGAGAGGCGTACTCCGCCAAGGCTGTCAAAAGAGCGCCGCAACACCACCCTTGAGGGGCCGTGATAGCGGCGTTCGCTTACCCGCAGCTCCTGGCGTTTGCGATCAAAGCAGAACTCTGGCTGCTGCTGACGCACAGTGAACAGGATAAAAAACGCACCAAGACCGCCAAACCCGATGGCTGCAAAACTGTGCATCAATCCCGCGCTGCCTGCCGGAGAGACCAGAACCAGTGAAAGCGCCAGTGCAAGGCAGCACAGCCCTATCAATCGCAGACCCCAGTTCACATATGCTGCCTGCAGGCGCAGACCTGCGGGCGTTGCCAGCGGTTTGTGTTTGCCTGGACCGGTTGCAAACCTATTCATCTGCGTCCCTTCCGCTTCTGAGAGGGTGGTTGGATATTTGCATTTTCTTAACTATGGCTCCACAAAAATTGGGGCTGAAATGCGGCAGATTGATGGTGCGGATTTGAAATCATATGATCCGCTTCTGTTTGGCCCCATCCTACTGGCAGCCGTATCGGCATCTATTTCAGCCCACAGCCACAGCAGGCTTGCGATTTTTGCCCCAGCCTGTATATGGGGCCAGCCTTCCGCATCTTTTATCGATCCGCGCAGACTCTCGTGGTGGGGCCGCGGAAGGTTTAAACAGCCCTGCCTTTGAAATGCGCCTTGAAAGAAACAGGAGTTCGCATGCCCCTTTATGAGCATGTAATGATTGCGCGTCAGGACCTGTCCAACTCGCAAGCTGAAGGCCTCATTGAACACTTCGGTGCTGTTCTGTCCGACAACGGTGGTTCCATCGTGGACAGCGAGTACTGGGGCGTTAAAACAATGGCCTATAAAATTAACAAAAACCGCAAGGGCCACTACGCCTTTCTGAAAACCGACGCACCTTCTGTCGCGATTCAGGAAATGGAACGCCTGATGCGCCTGCACGACGACGTTATGCGCGTTCTGACCATCAAGGTCGACGAGCACGCCGAAGGTCCGTCGGTTCAGATGCAAAAACGTGACGAGCGTGGCGATCGCCGCGAGCGCCGCGGTTAATTGCTTGAGAAAAGGACGCTAAACCATGGCAGCTAAACCATTTTTCCGCCGTCGCAAAGTGTGCCCATTCTCTGGCGAGAACGCACCTAAAATCGACTATAAAGACACCCGTCTGCTTCAGCGCTACATCTCTGAGCGTGGCAAGATCGTGCCGTCCCGCATCACCGCCGTTTCTGCAAAGAAACAACGTGAGCTGGCCCGTGCTATCAAACGTGCCCGCTTCCTGGCGCTGCTGCCCTACGCCGTTAAGTAAGGAGTACTGATATGCAAGTTATCCTTCTAGAACGTGTGGCCAAGCTTGGCCAAATGGGTGAAGTCGTCGACGTCAAGCCTGGCTTCGCCCGTAACTTCCTGCTGCCGCAAGGCAAGGCCAAAACTGCTTCTGAAGCAAACCTGGCTGCATTCGAGGACCAGAAAGCGCAGCTGGAAGCGCGCAACCTGGAAACCAAGAAAGAAGCAGAAGCACTGGGTGAAAAGCTGGACGGTCAGCAGTTCATCGTGATTCGCTCCGCTTCCGACGCTGGCGCGCTGTATGGCTCCGTTACCCCGCGTGACGCAGCCGAAGCCGCAACCGCAGCTGGTTTCACTGTCGACAAAAAGCAGATCGCTCTGATCCACCCGATCAAAGAGCTGGGCCTGCACGCTGTTGCTGTGAACCTGCACCCGGAAGTTCAGGTTGAAATCCAAATGAACGTTGCGCGTTCTGAGGAAGAAGCCGAACTGCAAGCTTCTGGTAAGTCGATCCAAGAGCTGGCCGCCGAAGAGGAAGCCGCTGCGGAATTCGAGATCCAGGAACTGTTCGACGACATCGGCGCGGCCGCATCTGATGATGATGACGCACCGGTTGCCGAAGCGGCACCTGCAGAAGAAACCGAAAACTAAGGCACCGCCTTTTGTTTCGAAACTGGCAAAGGCCGTCCCTTGTGGGTGGCCTTTGTTTTTGCTTGGGATACAGTTCAAACACTTGAATTACCTTCATTTTTCAGCTCAACTTGACGCAATCTAACAGGCGTTCACGTCTTGTTGTCATCCACATTCAAACTCTTGCAGCTGTAATGAACAGGCGGCAGACCCAAATCACTGAACCTGAATTTGGAGTCACCAAATGTCTTTTCGAAACATGATTATTGCGGGCGTGTTTGCCGCCCTTAGCGCCACAGCGGCCCAGGCTGTGACCATTGTCAGCTATGATATTCGCAATGCAGATCCGTCTAGCACCGGCGGCTGGACTAACACCTATAGCGGCACCATTACCCCCTCAGCCGACGGCGTTCCTGGCCTGGTTGACCTGACTGGTGGCAGCGGCACGCTGAACGATGGGGTTTTGCCCAACAGCACCGTAAACAACCAGTTGTTCTTCACGCCTTTAGCAATTCAAAACGCCTCGATCACGCTGCGTTTCGACCGTGCTATTCGTCTTGGCACGATCGAATTCCTGAACAGCCCCGACTATTTAGGGAACAGCATCGTGGGTGGTGTCCGTGAAGTCGTGGCCATCGGCGGCGGTGGCGATTTCTTTGCCACTGCCGAGAGTGCGGGCTTTGGCCCTGTTGGCGCGTCCGGTTTCCCAGTGAGCGACCGGTTTGATTTTTCTAATACAAGCTTTGCCGAATTTGAGCTCGACTCGATTACCCTGAGCAACTTCTTTGTGGATGGGCCGAATTTCATTAACCCGTTTAGCATCGGTGAAATCGTTGTGACCGAGGCACAGGTTGCCCCAGTACCGCTGCCCGCCTCTGGTGTGCTGATGGTGGCCGGGATTGGTGGCCTGATCGCGGCGCGCCGTCGTAAAAAAGCCAGTTAAACTGGCTGCTGCAGCCTTGTCTGGGTCGCAGTAACGGTAAGGCACGCAAAGGGGGCCGGAGAACTGAGGGAAACAGATCCGGCCCCCGATGCCACGTTCTGGTCGATCAAAGAGGCGATCAGATCGACCGGGCCTTGGGGGGAAGTGCCTCTGACTTCTCCCACAAAATGCCCGAGTTAAACTGTGTTAACAAATCCTGAGTGTCTAAAATTTATTGCGTTTTGAACCGAGCTGTGGAGGCTGGGCTTGAGCGTCGATCTGAGCCGCTGATTTGTGGTGCCGCGCTCGGTGGAAATACCCTCCGCTTTGGGGCTGGGAAACCCGCCTACGGGTGGGGAATTTGAAAGGATTTGACCATGTTTCGTCGTGATGTGATTACTGGGGTGTTCTGGCTGGCGCTTGTGGCCGGGTGTGGCGCGGCGGAAACCGAGGCCCCTGCCCGCCCAGCTGAGCCACCGCTTTACCCCAATGAAACCCCTGAGCTGCGCCAGAAGATCAATTTCTGGGCCGATCACTATGAGGTGCCGCGCAGCCTGGTGCATCGCCTGGCCATCCGCGAAAGCACCCATCGCCCCTGGGCGGTGAACCGACCTTACTACGGGCTGCTACAGATTCTGCCTGCCACCGCGCGCTCTATGGGGTTTAAGGGCCAGCCACAGGATCTGCTGGATGCGGACACCAATCTGGAATTTGCAGTGAAGTACCTGCGTGGTGCCTGGCTGATTTCAGACGGCAGTCAGGATATGGCAGTGAAGCATTATTCGCGCGGCTACTACCATGAGGCCAAGCGCCGGGGCATGTTGAAAGAGACCGGGTTGCGCCCGTAAAATCGGCACTTTCTGCAACTGCGACATTACGCCCATCAAACTTCGCGTTTGACGGTTACTTATCGTATTTTGTTCAGATTTAACTTACTTTTTCCGATACATACATGGTGGCATCAAGAACTTTGCAGCTGCAGAAACGGCAGCAAGAGATATGCCAACAACATTTCAAGTTTTGTATCTGGGAAACCTGGCTGACATCGACAGCCAGGAGGGTAATCGGGGCGCGGAAAACGCCGAAGATCTGGTGGGGTTAGAGTTTGGCGATGCCAATCAGCCACTGATCGACAGCGCCGCAACCTGGAGCCAGTTGGGCGGGCCGGACAACGGCTTTGACATGAACAATACGCTCGACACTGATCAGTTCTCGATCAATGGCGGCGCAGCGCAAACCTTTGATGGGCTGTCAGTATATAACGCAACGCTGACCTATGGTGATGGCAGCACTGCCCAGATCACTGCAGTGATCGCGCAGGATGTGAACGGTGAAACCTATCTGGTGCCCGAAAATTCCGACAACGCGGACCACGCTGCATTCGAGGCCGGGGTCATCGAATCGGTATCATTGGATCGGCTTGCCACAAATGTGGTAGATCAGCTGGTGGCTGACCGGCAGGATATGGAGCTGGTCGCCTGCTTTACTGAAGGCACTCGTATTCGGGCTGAGCACGGCGAAATACCGATCGAGGCGCTTGCAGCAGGGGATCGCGTCGCAACACTTGATCACGGGCTGCAACCCATCCGCTGGATCGGCTCTGGCGAGGTGGCTGCCGCTGGCTCCCTGGCCCCAATCCGATTTGCGCCGGGGGTGCTGGGCAATCGCCGCGCGCTCATGGTGTCACCGCAGCATCGGATCTATGTGCGCAACGCCGCGCTGGAGCTCATTTCCGACAGCGCTGATGCGCTGGTGCCCGCCTGCCATATGGTCAATGGCGCAACGATCTGCGCGCAGCCCGGCGGGCGGGTGCGCTATTACCACCTGATGTTTGACCATCATGAACTGATCTGGGGCGAAGGGGTGCTGAGCGAGAGCTTTTATCCCGGCAACACCGGGCTGCGTGCACTAACACCAGAGGCGCGCGCCGAGATCGAAGCGCTGTTCCCCCAGCGGCTGCCAGCGCGTCGCTATGGCCCAACCGCGCGCGCAACGCTCAGCGCGGCGGAGTGGCGCGTCGCTCGCCTTTATACGCCGCCTGCAGCGCAGCTGCGCGGCCCAACCGGACCAGATCATCTCCGATGATCGCAGCGCCGGGCGGGAGCCCCCGCCTGCTGTAGATACACGCCCGCCTCAAAGAAAAAGGCCGCCCCAAGGGACGGCCTTTTGAAAGTCTTGCGGGGGAAGATTACTCTTCTTCCAGCGCTTCAACCGCTTTTTGCAGATCGTCTTTGGACACTTCTTTTTCAGTGACCTCAGCCTGCTCCAGCACGTGATCAACCACTTTGTCTTCAATCAGCGGCGCGCGCAGCTGTTGCTGCATCTGCGGGTTTTGCTGGATGAATTCAAAGAACTGGCGCTCTTGACCCGGATACTGACGCGCCTGCGCCATGATCGCTTGGGTCATTTCTGCTTCAGACACTTCTACCTCGGCGCGCTGACCCATTTCGGCAAGCAACAGACCCAGGCGAACGCGACGCTCGGCCAGAGTGTTGTGCTCATCGGTGGTCTCGATTTCCGGGTGGTCGTGGCCCTGAACGTCAGGGTTTTCTTCGTGCCACAGCTGATGTGCGATCTGCTTGGCTTCTGCCTCAACCAGCGACGGCGGCAGGTCAAAGGAGACCAGCTCGTCCAGTTGATCCAGCAGGCCACGCTTGACAACAGCGCGCGATGCGCCAACGTATTCTGCTTCCAGACGCTCAGCGATCTGTGCTTTCAGCGCTGCGAGATCTTCGGCGCCGAATTTCTTCGCCAGCTCGTCGTTGATTTCAGCAGCCTTAGGCGCTTTTACTTCTTTCACGGTGCAGGTGAAGACAGCGTCTTTGCCTGCGAGGTGCTCGGCGCCATACTCGGCTGGGAAGGTGACGTTTACGTCTTTTTCTTCACCAGCTTTGGTGCCAACCAGCTGCTCTTCGAAACCCGGAATAAAGGAGTTCGAACCCAGAACCAGCGGGTAGTCGTCGCCTGCGCCGCCGTCAAAGGCTTCGCCGTCTACTTTACCCAGGAAGTCGATCACAACCTGATCTTGATCTTCCGCTGCAGCACCCTCTTCGCGCGCTTCATAATCGGTCGCGGTCTCGGCCAGGTTGCCCAGTGCTTCTTCGATTGCTGCGTCATCTGCTTTGACAACCAGCTTTTCGAGCTTCACGCCAGACAGATCCACATCAGGGATGACCGGCAGTGCTTCGTAAGACATTTCAACCTGAACGTCGTCGCCCGGTTTCCAGTCTTCGTTCGTCATTTTTACATCAGGCTGCATCGCCGGGCGGTCACCGCTGTCTTCGAAGTGCTTGTTCATCGCACCATCAACGGATTCCTGCATGGCTTCGCCCATCAGACGATCGCCAAACTGCTTTTTCAGCAGCGCCATCGGCACTTTGCCTTTACGGAAGCCTTTCATTTCGACTTCGGGCTGTGCCTCAACCAGCTTTTCGTTCACCTTTGCTTCCAGATCAGCTGCTGGAATGGTGATCGCATAGCCGCGTTTCAAACCTTCGTTCAGAGTCTCGGTTACCTGCATCATGCTCCCCATAAGAGATTCGGGGCATGCGCGCAGACGCAGCCCACAGACAATTTGAGGCCTTCTATGTGCCCACGTCGCCCGGTGCAAGAGCGATTGCCACTTTCCGCGCCTCCATCGGGAGAAAACCGGCCAAAATCGACAATTTCCCGGTTCAAATTAAATTGCCTCCCCTGCGGACAGGGCTGTGCAGGCAGGTTTCAGCCACCGCGCCGAACCCACAGGCAGCTGCGGCGACGGCCTGGGCAGCTGTTGATTTTGTTAAAATCCGGCTCTCGGGCCAAATCAGCGCCCTGCAATGTGCCAGATTTTGCCCAGATCTGATCTTAGGCTGGTTGCTGGGATCGCAGAGAGGGGTACAGAACATGCAATTGGGAATGAGCCGCGCGCGTCATGGGATGACACAGACCACGCTTGAAGCGGCGCTGGATATTCAAGAGCTGACCCTGCGGCGTAGGATGCTGTTTCGCCTGCTGCGCGGCTATGATTTTGACGCGCCAGTTGCGCGCAATGAGGCGATTTCCGAGACGGTTCCAGCCTGGATGATGACGCCGGAATTTGCCCCGGTTTGAACAGGCAACACAACCACCACCAAAAAATGCGCGCCACCCAACCGGGAGCGCGCTTTTTTGTTGAACGCCATTAGCCGCCCTGCTGCGCCATCGCAATTGCGGGTTCGCGCACCAGATCATCGCGGCTGCGTTCAAGCAGGTTGCGCTGTTGCTGCTCAAGCAGTTCAGAAAACCGCAGCGCCAGCGTCGCGGCATGGGGATCTTCCAGCATGGTAAGATGGCCGCCGGGGACGTCGATCACTTTATGCCCTGCGGCAGCAACCGGTTCCCAGCCAAGCCCTGCTGCAATGCCTGCGTCTGTGTCAAAGAAATGACTTTCGGCGCGGAAAATGGTGATCGGCACCTCAATCGGGCTGGCGGTATAGGCCTGCACCGCCAATTCATTGGAGGCGATGAATTCAAACACCGTCATTGGGGCCTGAGTGGCGGTCTGCCCCTCAGCTTCGGTTTCGGCCTTTTGGATCTGGGCGCGCGCAATTGTGTTGCGCAGATTGTGGACACGGTTGCGAATGATCTGCGCGGGATAGGCCCAGCCCAGATACCGCGCCCGGCGCAGATGACACCAGAGACGGCGCAGGCCCTGATGTTCCTGCCGCCCACCCGGCCCGGCCGCGTCAAACAGCGCCAAAAGCGCCACCTCACGCCCGGCGGCGCGCAGCTGGCGCGCCAGTTCAAACGCCATATAGGCCCCAAGCGACACCGCCATCAGATTGATCGGCCCCTCCGGGTAGTATTCCATAATATCAAGACAGTAACGGCGCGCGGTGAATTCGATCCCCGTTGGGGTGTTTTCATCCAGTGAACCGACCGAGACCCCCATAATGGGCTGATCCGGGCCAAGATAGCGCGCCATGGGTTCAAAATAGCTTTCGCGTGCGCCAAGGATATGGATGGCAAACAGCGGCGGGCGGCTGCCATTGGGCTGGATCGGAATGATATGTTTCGGCGCATTGCTGCCGGTTTCCAGAATACGCGCCAGTTCACGGCAGGTGGGATGGTTTTTCAGATCCATGATGCCCAGCTGGCCACCGGTTGCGCTTTCGAGTTTGCCGATCAGTTCCACCGCCAATAGGGAATGGCCGCCCAGATCATAAAAGCTGTCGTTCACCCCCACCGATTTGCGCCCCAGCACTTTGGCCATGATGTCCTGCACCTGCTGCTCGATACGGGTTTCACCGCCGCTGAGCCCGGCAGATGTAGTTTCCTCAACCGGATCTGGCAGGGATTTCATATCGATCTTGCCACCTGCGGTGGTGGGGAAATCCTCGACCATCACCAAGGTCGGGCGCATATGCGCGGGCAACAGCGCCTCGGTGCGGGATTTGATCTGGCTCAGCTCCAGCCCGTTTTGGGCTTTGACCCAGGATACCAGCTGCGCTGCGGGAGAGCCCGCGTTGCGAATGGCGGTCACGACTTCGGCGCCCAGCGTGGCCTCTTCGACGGCGCGTTCGACCTGGCGCAGATCGATGCGGAAGCCGCGCAGTTTTACCTGACGGTCACGTCGGCCAAGGAAACGCAGCTGACCATCGCTGCCCCATTGGGCCCGGTCGCCGCTGCGGTAGATACGGCCCAGTTTTGTGCACTGGATAAAGACATCATCGCTTTTGTCCGGCAGGCCCAGATAGCCCTGCGTCACGGCGGCACCGCCGATGCTCAGCTCTCCGACGGCACCATTGGGAGCGAGACTTCCGTCTGCGGCCAACACATAGGCGCGGGCGTGGCCGGTTGGGCGGCCAATGGGCACTTCTTCGCTGGGGTTTTGCAGGCTCTGCGCCTCATAGAGGGTGCAGGTGATGGTGGTTTCTGTCGGGCCATAGCCATTTAGCCAGCGCACATTGGGGGCCAGGGTCTGCCATTTGCGCAGCGCCTTGGGTTTGACCAGCTCGCCGCCCACAACCATCATGCGAAGTTCTGGGTGAATGCCGTGACCGCTGCTGGCGAGATAGTCGGTAAACACCGTCCAAAACGCTGTTGGAATATTGGCAAGCGTGATGCGTTCTTCGGCCAGTACTTCGCGGAAATGCGCAGGCGATTGCGCCATCTCATCAGAGCGCAGCAAAAGCGTGGCCCCGGCCATCAGGGTTGGGAAAATCTCTTCCAGCGCCACATCAAACGACAGGCTGGCAAATTGCAGCACGCGATCGTCGCGCGTCAATGCAAGCGTTGGGGTGATGGCCGCGATATGCGCGGTGAGATTGCCACGGCTGACCTGAACCCCTTTGGGCGTGCCAGTTGAGCCTGAGGTATAGATGATATAGGCCCCGTCGCCCTGCACCCCATTGGGGGCAATATCAGCGGGCGATGCATCGGGGCGCAGCACTGGGGTGTCAGCCTCAGTCAGCACGTCATATGACAGGATCACCTTGGCACCACTGTCTTGGATCATATGCAGCTGATTGGCGGCAGGATATGTGGGATCAACCGGCACAAAGCGCGCGCCAGCCTTAAGCGTGGCAAAAATCGCAACGATGAAATCAATCGAGCGCGGCAGCGAAATCGCCACCACATCATCTGCGCCCACGCCCGCATCGCGCAGCACATGGGCCAGACCGTTGGCTCGTCGCGCAAGATCGCCGTAGGTGAGGTTGTCATCACTGCCAAGCATTTTAAGCGCACAGCTATCAGCGCGCGCAGCCACGGTTTTTTCAAACGCCGCCAGCAGATCAAACGGCGCATCCGCAACCGCGTTTTCCGGCGCGGCCAGGGTTTTCAGCGTGGCCCGTTCATCAGGGCGCATCATCTCAAGCGCCGCAAGCGGTGCATCCGCATGGGCCTGAGCTATCGAGGGCAGCAGGGTTTCAAAATGTTGGAGCAGCTGTTGCGCAAGATCCGCAGGCACATGTACCGGATCATACTCCAGCATGATTTTGGCACCGCCATCATTACCTGCATAAACCGCAAGGGTCAGCGGCAACCCGCCCTCTTCGAGCAGGGTGACGGTGGGGCGCAGCCGGTCTGGTGCCAGCGCATGAACAAGCTGCTGCATGGTGCCGCGTTCAAACATCACCAGCGTGCTGAACAGCGGGCTTTGCCCCGCGATACCGCCCCATTGGCGCAGCTCACCGGGGGTGACCTGTTCATGGCCATGCAGCGCCAGCGTATCGCGGCGCAAACCCTGGGTGATGTCTTTGAGCGTTGATTTGCGCGTGGCCTTAAGGCGCAGCGGCAGTGTGTTGATCAGACAGCCGACCGTGTCTTGCGAGTGCGCGGTTGCATGGCGACCGCTGCGCACGGTGCCGATCGACATCTCTTCGCGGCCCTGCCAGCGCAGCAGCACCAACCCCCAGGCGGCCTGCACCAGATTGGCAACGGTCACATCCAGACGGGTGCTTTGATCACGCAGATCCTGCATCAATTCAGCGGCGCAATGCAGCACAAGCGCGTTTTTGCGATCGGCCCCTTCGGCGGGGGCAACCGGCAGGCTTAGCGCGCCGATGCTGTCAAAATCCTGCAGATAGTCGGAGAAATAGGTTTCGGCAGCAGCGTCGCCCGACAGCGTGCTGATTTCAGTGGCGACCTCAGCAAAGCTGCGCTCTGGCGCGGATCCCGGCAATGCGCCACTGTCGAGATACCACAAAAGATCGCTGATCACGCGGGCAATACTGCGCCCGTCCAGCAGGGCGTGATGCACGGTAAACAGCAGATAGCCACTGTCGACACCGGTGCGAATATAGGTGAGCCGCCAGCCCGGCGCGCGCTGCGGATCCATGCCCGCATTGCGATCTTCGCTGAGGTAGTCGCGCAGCTGCGCTTCTTGCTCCATCGAGGCGATGGAGGACCAATCCAGCTGTGTCAGGCTGAATTCATCAATCGAGGTCAACAGCTGATGCGGGGTTTCCACCTTTTGCCACATCAGACGCAGGCGCAGCGCATCGTGGCGGTTGCAGACCTGCTTCCAGCCCTGTTCAACCGCATCGGGCAATGGGAAATCGTGATCAAACCCCAGCAGGATCTGTTCGAGGTTGACCCAGGGCTGACCAGAGCCGAGGCTTTCGTAGATCATGCCCAGCTGGGTTGCAGTAAGCGGCGCTGTCACTTGTTGCTGTGTTGCTGTCTGCTGCACCCCAAAACCCTCGAGCATTGAAAATATCTACCGCGGGCCGAACCTGTGCCAGACCTGCGTTTGAGGGCTGTAGATTTAACCGATTTTTAGAAACTCAGGTAGCATTTTACGCGTTGGCTTTGGTTTCGTCACCCATTCGCGTGGACTTCGATACAATCCACAAGCCTCTGCGGGCATTAAGCAACCTGCGGAAACAACGCCCCGCAGGTTTACGTGTTTTAGTAGGTGAGCGTACTTTGCACCGCTTGCTGCCAGCGGCCATATTTTGCGGCACGTTCTTCGGCCTGCATCTCTGGGGCGAAACGACGCTCCAGCGCCCAGTTTTTGGCAAATTCCGCCTGATCGGGCAGCGCGCCCATCTTCATGCCCGCAAGCCAGGCGACCCCCAATGCGGTGGTTTCCAGAACGCGAGGGCGATCCACCGGCGCGTTGGTGATGTCAGCCAGAAACTGCATGGTCCAGTCTGAGGCGCTCATGCCGCCATCCACCCGCAAAACCGCCTCGCCGCCGCTGCCGGTTGCGTGTTGCTGCCAGTCAGCGCGCATGGCATCAATCAGATCGCGGGTCTGATAGCCCACGCTTTCGAGTGCGGCTTTGGCAAATTCAGCCGGGCCGGAATTGCGGGTCAGCCCAAAGATCGCGCCCCGGCTATCCGGGCTCCAATATGGCGCGCCAAGGCCGGTAAACGCGGGCACCATCACCACAGATTGCGTGGGATCGGCGTTTTCGGCGAGGTTCTGGGTTTCGCCGGCCGATTGGATGATTTTGAGCCCGTCGCGCAGCCATTGCACCACAGCGCCGGCCACAAAGATCGAGCCTTCCAGCGCATATGTGGGTTTGCCATCAAGCTGATAGGCGATGGTGGTCAGCAGACGGTTTTTTGACGCAACAGGCACATCGCCCGTGTTGAGCAGCGCAAAACACCCCGTTCCATAGGTGGATTTCAGCATACCCGGCTCAAAACAGGCCTGTCCCACTGTGGCCGCCTGCTGATCACCCGCAACGCCGCGAATGGGCAGATCTGCGCCCAAAAGCGAGGTGCTGCCAAAATCATCAGCGCTGTCTTTGACCGTGGGCAGCATATTCATCGGGATTTCAAGCAGGTCGCAGATGGTCTGGCTCCAGCGGCCCTTGCGAATGTCATACAGCATGGTGCGCGCGGCATTGGTGGCATCGGTTGCATGCACGCGGCCTTCAGTCAGCTGCCAGATCAGGAAACTGTCAACAGTGCCAAACAACAGCTCACCGCGCTGGGCACGGGCGCGCGCGCCTTCGACATTGTCGAGCACCCATTTCAATTTGGTGGCCGAGAAATAGGGATCCACCAGCAGCCCCGTGCGATCCTGAAACATCTCCGCATGGCCCGCACCGGTTAGCGTGCGACACAGATCCGAGGTGCGCCGATCCTGCCAGACAATGGCGTTATAGATCGCCTCGCCTGTTTTGGCGTCCCACACCACGGTGGTTTCGCGCTGATTGGTGATGCCGATGGAAATAATGTCAGCCGCAGATCCACCTGCCTGTTCAATCACTTGACGGCAGGTGCGCAGGGTGGTCTGCCACAGATCATCCGCCTTATGTTCGACCCAGCCCGAGTGTGGGAAGATCTGCTGAAACTCTTCCTGTGCGGTGAAAACGGGGGTGAGATTGGTGTCAAACAGGATGGCACGGGTGGAGGTGGTACCTTGATCAATGGCAAGAACATATTTCATGGATTTGTCTCTTTGTCTTTGAGGCCGCAGGTGGATGTTGCGAAAAACCGGGCCACGTGACCAGTAAAAACCGCACCCTAAACAAGGTGCAAAAACGGGGGCGCATATGACGCCCCCGCCGTGTTTAATTCAAAGCATTACTGCCAGGATTTGATCAGCTCATCGTAGGACACGGTCTTTGGCTCTTCGTCCTCATTGGCGAGCTTGGCATAGGGGGCGCCGGGCTGGTTGAACCAATAATCGGCGTCCTGCTCATCGTTGAGTTTCGGGCCAAGATCACCCTGAACGCCTGCGCGTTCCAGACGTTTCAGAACACGTTCCTGATCGGCACAGAGTGCATCAAGCGCCTCTTGCGGCGACTTTGCACCAGACATGGCGTCACCGATGTTTTGCCACCACAGCTGCGCGAGCTTGGGGTAGTCAGGCACGTTGGTGCCGGTGGGCGACCACTGAACGCGCGCGGGCGAGCGGTAGAATTCCACCAAACCACCAAGTTTGTCGGCACGATCGGTGAAGTGCTGGCTGTCGATGGTGCTTTCACGGATAAACGTCAGACCAACATCAGACTTTTTCAGGTCAACGGTTTTGGACACAACAAACTGGGCATAAAGCCAGGCCGCTTTGGCGCGATCCACCGGGGTGGATTGCATCAATGTCCAGGAACCCGCATCCTGATAGCCGATCTTCTGGCCGTCTTTCCAATATGCGCCATGCGGGCTGGGTGCCATGCGCCATTTGGGGGTGCCGTCTTCGTTCATGACCGGCAAGCCAGGCTCAACGGTGGCGGCGGTGAAGGCGGTGTACCAGAACATCTGCTGGGCCACATTGCCCTGCGCCGGGATCGGACCCGCCTCAGAGAAGGTCATGCCCGCGGCCGCTGGTGGGGAGTATTTCTCCAGCCATTCAATCGCCTTGGTCACCGCATAAACAGCCGCTGGCGCGTTGGTTGCACCACCACGTGCCACACAGGAACCGGTTGGCTGAGAGTTCTCGTTTACACGAATGCCCCATTCATCCACCGGCAGACCGTTTGGTTCACCCGCATCGCCCATACCAGCCATCGACATCCACGCGTCAGTGTAGCGCCAGCCAAGGGAGGGGTCTTTTTTGCCGTAGTCCATATTGCCAAAGACGTCACCGTCGACGCCCATGTGGCTCAGATTGCGGCCGGTGAAAAACTCAGCGATGTCTTCATAGGCGGACCAGTTCACCGGCACGCCAAGATCATAGCCAAATTGCGCTTTGAAGTCGGCTTTGTTCTTTTCGTCGTTGAACCAATCGTAGCGGAACCAATAGAGGTTCGCGAACTGCTGGGTTGGCAATTGATACAGCTTACCATCCGGGCCGGTGGTGAAGCTTGTGCCGATGAAATCCGCCACATCCAGTGTTGGCAGGGTGACATCTGCGCCCTCGCCCGCCATCCAGTCGGTCAGGTTGCGCACCTGTTTGTAGCGCCAGTGGGTTCCGATCAGGTCACTGTCGTTGATATAGGCGTCATAGATGTTTTCGCCGGACTGCATCTGGGTTTGCAGTTTTTCCACCACGTCGCCTTCGCCGATCAGGTCATGGGTGACCTTGATGCCGGTGATGGCTTCAAACGCGGGTGCAAGCACTTCGCTTTCGTATTGGTGGGTGGTGATGGTTTCCGACACCACCTTGATTTCCATGCCTTCAAACGGCTTGGCCGCATCAACAAAGAATTGCATCTCTGCTTCTTGATCTGCGCGTGGCAGAACAGAGAGATCGCCAATTTCCTTGTCCAGGAATGCTTTGGCAGCCTCCATATCAGCCCAGGCCGGGGCGCTCATCAGGCCAAACGTCAGCGCCAATGCTGAGCTTGTGTGTAACATGAATTTCATGACTTCCTCCCGTGTCAAAACGTAAATTCAAGTGCCGCCGTGGCTCTTTGTGGCAGGCGGTTTGGTTACACCCAGCGGAATACCGCTGCGGCGTAGATCAGGCAGACCACCAGCGCCAAAGGCTGGTTCGCGCCTACAAGTCCCAGCCAGGCCAGATTGATAAAGGCCGAGCCGAGAAGTGAGATGAAGAGGCGATCGCCCCGTGTGGTTTCCATTCCCAGCACCCCACGGCGTGGGGTTTCGGGGAATTTGATCGCCAGCACCGTAAAGGTGATCAACATGCTGGCGATAAAGATAAAAAACAGCGCCGTGGGCCAGGTCCAAGCCATCCAATCCATGATCGGTCTCCTTATACGCGGCCCAGGGCAAAGCCCTTGGCGATGTAGTTGCGGACGAAGTAGATCACCAATGCACCGGGCACGAGGGTCAGCACACCCGCGGCGGCAAGCACGCCCCAGTCGATGCCAGCGGCACCTTGCGTGCGGGTCATGATCGCAGCGATAGGTTTGGCGTCTACCGTTGTGAGCGTGCGGCTCAGCAGCAGCTCCACCCATGAGAACATAAAGCAGAAGAACGCCGCGACCCCGATGCCCGATGAAATCAGTGGCATGAAGATTTTCACAAAGAAGCGGCTGAAGCTGTAGCCATCGATATAGGCGGTCTCGTCGATCTCTTTGGGAACGCCGCGCATAAACCCTTCGAGGATCCACACCGCCAGCGGCACATTAAACAGACAATGTGCCAGCGCCACCGCGATGTGCGTGTCAAACAGACCCACGGATGAGTAGAGCTGGAAGAACGGCAGCGCAAAAACAGCAGGCGGTGCCATACGGTTGGTCAGCAGCCAGAAGAACAGGTGCTTGTCGCCCATAAAGCTGTAGCGACTAAACGCATAGGCCGCAGGCAGCGCCACCGCGAGGCTGATCACCGTGTTCATCACCACATAGATCAGCGAATTCACATAGCCCATGTACCATGCCGGATCCGACAGGATGGTGACATAGTTGGCAAAGGTCAGATCGCGCGGCCACAGCGTAAAGCTGTTGAGAATTTCCGTGTTGGTCTTCAGGCTCATATTGAGGAGCCAGTAGATCGGCAACAACAGGAAGATCAGATAGGCCGCCATCACCAGCGCCGAGCCTTTGATGGCAATGCGTGGCTTGGCGCGGGTGGACAGGTTCAGGGTTGCGTCGCTCATCGATCAGCCCTCCCGTTTTTCAAGATTGGTCATGATGGTGTAAAACACATAGGCGAGCGTCAGGATCACCAGGTTGTACATGATCGAGAATGCGGCTGCGGGGCCAAGGTCAAACTGGCCAAGGGCCATTTTCACCAGGTCAATGGACAGCAGCGTGGTGGCATTGCCCGGACCACCGCCGGTGACCACAAACGGCTCGGTGTAGATCATGAAGCTGTCCATAAAACGCAAGAGGATCGCGATCATCAACACGCCCATCATCTTGGGCAGTTCAATAAAGCGGAAGATCTTCCAGCGCGACGCCTGATCGATTTTGGCGGCCTGATAATAGGCCTGCGGGATCGATTTCAGACCAGCAAATGCCAACAGCGCCACCAGCGAAGTCCAGTGCCAGACATCCATCACAATGATGGTGGCCCAGGCGGCAATCACATCCTGCGTATAGTTGTAATTGATCCCCAGCGCATCCAGCGTATAGCCCAGCAGGCCAATATCAACACGGCCAAAGATCTGCCAGATGGTGCCCACAACGTTCCACGGGATCAGCAGCGGCAGCGACATCAGCACGAGGCAGAAGCTCGACCAAAAGCCGGATTTGGGCATATTCAGCGCCACAAACACCCCAAGCGGGATTTCAATGGCAAGGATAATGCCGGAAAACATCAGCTGACGCCCCAGCGCATCCCACATGCGTTCCGAGGCCAGCATCTCCTGGAACCATTCAAGCCCGGCCCAGTAGAATTCATTGTTACCAAAGGTGTCCTGCACCGAATAATTGACCACCGTCATCAGCGGGATCACCGCTGAAAAAGCGACCAACACCAGAACCGGCAGCACCAGGAACCAGGCCTTTTGGTTGACTGTTTTTTCCATCAGGCGGCCTCCCCGTTTTGCAGCCAGTCGTTGTGATAAACATTCACGCGATCGGGCGCGAAGGTGACGCGGTTCATATCCGCAGAGATCTCAGCGCCTTCGGGCGCAACAATGTTCATGTCATTGCCAAAAAGATCTGCGCGGATGATTTTGTGACGGCCCACATCTTCGACCCGGCGCACGTTGACCGGCAGGCCTTCGCCCTCGGTCAGGGTGACAAATTCGGGCCGCACGCCAATTTCAACTTTGCCGTCCAAGCCATTGAACGCGCGCTTAAGTTTCAGCTCAGCGCCATGCACGGTTGCGATCTGTCCCTGCACGCTTGCCGGGATCACATTCATGCCGGGTGAGCCGATGAAATAGCCTACAAAGGTGTGTTCAGGACGGTTGAACAGCTCCTCTGGGGTGCCGATCTGCACCACGCGGCCGTCATACATAACCACCACTTTATCCGCAAAAGTCAGCGCTTCGGTCTGATCGTGGGTCACATAGATCATGGTGTGACCAAATTCATGGTGCAGCGATTTCAGCTGGGTGCGCAGCTCCCATTTCATATGGGGGTCGATCACGGTAAGCGGCTCATCAAACAGCAGCGCGTTCACGTCTTCGCGCACCATGCCTCGCCCAAGCGAGATCTTCTGTTTTGCATCCGCGCCAAGACCACGGGCGCGGCGGTCAAGCTCGGCCTCCATGCCGATCATCTCGGCGATCTGCTGCACGCGCTGGGCCACATAAGCGGGATCAGCACCGCGGTTTTTCAGCGGAAACGCGAGGTTTTCGCGCACGCTCATGGTGTCATAGACCACCGGGAACTGAAACACCTGCGCAATATTGCGATCCGCCGTTGAGGCGTGGGTGACGTCGCGATCGCCAAACAGGATGCGACCTTGGCTTGGCTGCAACAGGCCCGAAATGATGTTGAGCAGCGTGGATTTCCCGCAGCCCGATGATCCCAAAAGCGCATAGGCTTCACCGTCGTTCCAGACGTGGTTAAGTTCTTTCAGCGCGAAATCATCTTCCGATTTCGGATTGGGCAGATAGGAATGCGCCAGATTATCCAGGGTTATTTTTGCCATCTCTCCCCCTCCTTATGCGGCCAAAGCGTAGGAGGCAGGAGCGACCAGCGCGCCCTCCTCATCAAAGATGTAGACATGCGCCGGATCGAGATAGACATTCAGCGCCGCGCCCAGTTCAAGCTTGTGAACCCCATGCACGAGCCCCACCCAGGTTTCCCCGTGGTGATCTAGATGGATAAAGGTCTCTGAACCGGTAAGCTCGGTCACCTTGAGCCGGGTTTCAAATGTCATCGCCCCCTCATGCGGCGCGCTGATTTCCACGTGATTGGGGCGGAACCCCGCAAGATATCGACCATCGGCAAGATCGGCCATTGGCCCCACGGCTGGCGCGCTTTGACCATCACCAAACATGATTTTCTTGCCGATTTTTGATACCTTAAGAAAATTCATCGGCGGGTCGCTGAACACCCGTGCGGTGGTTGCATCTACCGGTTGACGATAGACATCCGGGGTTGGCCCGAACTGGGTGACGCGCCCTTCCCACAAGGTAGCCGTATTGCCGCCCAGCAAGAGCGCCTCTTCCGGCTCGGTGGTGGCGTAAACAAAGATTGATCCCGCTTCGGCAAAAATCTTGGGGATTTCCTGGCGCAGCTCTTCGCGCAGTTTGTAATCAAGATTTGCCAGCGGCTCATCCAGTAGAACAAGCCCCGCGTCCTTGACCAGCGCGCGCGCCAGGGCACAGCGTTGCTGCTGACCACCAGACAGCTCCAGTGGTTTGCGATCCAACATGGGGGTCAATTGCATCAGATCCGCGGTTTTTTTCACCGCCGCATCAATTTCTGCGCTGGTTTTCCCCAAAAGACGCATGGGCGATGCGATATTGTCATAGACGCTCATCGACGGGTAGTTGATGAACTGCTGATAGACCATCGCCACCTGGCGATCCTGTACCTTTTGGCCGGTCACATCCTGACCCTGCCACTCAATCTTACCCGTGCTGGGTTTATCCAGCCCCGCCATCAGGCGCATGAGCGATGTCTTTCCCGCCGAAGTGGGGCCAAGCAGCACATTCATCGTGCCCTTGGTCAACGTCAAATCAGTAGGGTGAATATGGATATGCCCATTCACCCGTTTTGACACGGCTTGTAGCTCCAGTGTCATGTCTCCCCCTTCTTTTTTCCCTATCGCGCTGCGGCGGTTGCGCCTTTGGAGCGGCGCGTTTTCATCCATCGTTCCAGATGGCTGATCTGTTCTTTTGTCAGGCGCAGGCCAAGCTTGCTGCGCCGCCAGATCACATCCGCACTCACACGCGCGTATTCTTTATCCATGAGCCAGATCACTTCTTTGGCGTGTAGGCTGGCTCCAAAATCTTCACCCAGATCGTCAGGTGATGTGGCATCGCCAAGAAGGCGTTTGGCATCGGTGCCATAGGCGCGCACCAGACGTTTGGCCCAGCGATCATCCAGAAACGGATAGCTCTGGCGCAAATCAGCGATCAGATCGGCAACGCCATCAACCGGGAAATCCCCCCCCGGCAAGGCCACGCCCGCAGTCCAGGGTTTGCCCGGATCCTCAAGCACGGTTGCAATCTCTTCCAGCGCGCTTTCGGCGAGGCGGCGATAGGTGGTGATCTTGCCACCAAAGACATTCAACGCCGGAGCGCCGCGGCTGTGATCCAACTTTAGCACATAATCGCGCGTTGCAGCGGTCGCGCTGCTGGCCCCATCATCATAAAGCGGACGCACACCGGAATAAGACCAGATGACATCATCGGTCGAAATTGGATTGGCCAGATAGGTGTTGATAAAGCGAATGAGATAGTCGCGCTCTTGCGGTGTGCAATCGGGTTTGATGCTGGCGTCTGAGTGCTCTGCATCTGTGGTGCCGATCAGGGTGAAATCCGTCTCATAAGGGATAGCGAAAATAATGCGCCCGTCCGTGCCCTGTAGGAAATAGCATTTATCGTGATCAAACAAACGCTTGGTGACGATATGTGATCCACGCACCAAACGCACGCCACTGCTGTTGTTGGAGCGCAACGTGCCCCGCAGCACATCCCCAACCCAGGGACCAGCCGCATTGATCACCATTTTGGCGGTGACGCTGTGGTCCTGCCCGGTTTCCATATTGCGCAATGTGACAGTCCAGATGCCATCTTGGGCCTCGGCTGAAACCACCTTGTGGCCCACCATGATCTCTGCGCCGCGGGCTTCGGCGTCGCGGGCGTTCAGCACCACCAGCCGGGAATCCTCCACCCAGCAATCCGAGTATTCAAACGCTTTGGCAAACCGGTCCTGCAGCCCACGCCCCTCGGGGCTAGATTTCAGATCAAGCTTTGACGTGGCTGGCAGGATCTCACGGCCGCCGAGATGGTCATACAGGAACAAACCCAGACGAATGAGCCAGGCCGGTCGCCGCCCTTTGAGCCAGGGCATGAACAGACCCAACAGTTTTGAGGTGGGCGTGTCGGCGTCAAAACGCATGCTGGCATGATAGGGCAGCACAAAACGCATCGGCCATGAAATATGCGGCATCGCCTTTAACAGGGTTTCGCGCTCAACCAGCGCTTCGCGCACCAGTCGGAATTCGAAATATTCGAGATAGCGCAGACCGCCATGAAACAGCTTGGTCGAGGCTGCCGAAGTGGCAGAGCCGATGTCATTCATTTCCGCAAGCCCCACGCGCAATCCGCGCCCAGCTGCATCGCGGGCAATGCCGCATCCATTGATACCACCGCCGATTACCAGCAGGTCAAATGTGGTTGTCATCAGATCTTCTCCCCGCCGTTACATTCGGCGCCTGAGAGATTGGTGACAAAAAACGAGCGCAATTGGAAGCTAAAAATGTTCGTTTGCGCGCGCTTTTTACTAAGGGCGCAAAAAAACACACAAAAATCCGCAGCGCTGGAGCCGTGATGCGACCAAAAGCAAACAAAAACGAACCCTCGAATTTGTATTCCGCGTATAAACCCCATAGAATCGAACACTGACTTTCCAGATTTGAGGCACGTAATGGTCCAGACCCTACGCAAACCCGAAATCCTCACCATCGCCCGTCGTGAGGGCAAGGTGACCGTTGAAGGGCTGGTGGAACATTTTGGCGTCACACCTCAAACCATTCGCCGCGATCTGAGCGAACTTGCAGATGCCGGCGAATTGGAACGGGTCCACGGTGGGGCGATCCTGCCCTCAACCACCACCAATATCGGCTATACCGAACGGCGTGATCTCAATCTTGCAGCCAAAGTGGATATTGCCCGCGAAGTGGTGAAACATATCCCCAATGACTGCTCGCTGTTTCTCAATATCGGCACCACCACCGAGGCGGTGGCGACAGAGCTGCAAAACCACATGGGGCTGTTGGTGGTGACCAACAATATGAACATTGCCACCATTCTTTCGGGCAACCCCAACATTGAGGTGGTGGTCACCGGCGGCAATCTGCGCCGCTCTGACGGTGGTCTGGTTGGTGAACTTGCGCGCGACACCATTTCGCAGTTTCGCTTTGATTATGCGGTGATTGGCTGCTCAGCCCTGCATGAAAACGGCGATATTCTGGATTTCGACATTCAGGAAGTTGGCGTCAGCAAGGCCATTATCAACCGCAGCGATCAGGTATTTCTGGTGGCGGATCTGTCGAAATTTGACCGCAAGGCCCCTGCCCGCATTGGTGCGCTTTCCGATATGGATGTGTTTTTCACCGATGGATCCCCTCCACTGGCCGCGCAGCAATATTGCCATTCAGTTGCAACCAAAGTGATCGAAGCCGAGCAAAGTTAAGATACTGTGCCCAGCCTTGTTACGCCACGACCCCAGTGCGAAACAGCATTGCAGAGCGCCTGAAAATATAAAACAGACGGCCGCTATTAGGCCACATCTGTATTCCGTCCCAAGGTTCGCAGGCTGCGCAATCCCAGACTCATGCCGCCGTAAAACAGAAACGGCCCGCGCGTTGGCGCAGGCCGTTCTATAGCTATTCTAGAGCAGGTTAGAAATCTTCCCAGCCACCATTGGCAACTTTGGCCGGTGGTGGTGGCGCTGCAACGCTTTGCGGCTGTGCAGGTGCAGCTGCGCGGGCGTTTGACGATGCATCACGCGCATCCCCAATTTTGAACTGCGCCATCAACTCAGCCAGCTTGCTTGCATCCGCATGCAGCAAATGCCCCGCTGCGGTGGCCTCTTCAACCATGGCAGCATTTTGCTGGGTCACCTGATCAAGCTGGCTGACGCCGGTGTTGATCTCGCTGAGGCCGGTGGATTGTTCAGACGCCCCTTCAGCAATGTTGGAAACCAGATCAGAAATCGTATTGACCCGATCCACAATCCGCCCCAGCGCTTCACCTGCTTGACCAACAAGATCGACACCCTGGCTGACCTGTTTGGAACTGTCGCCAATCAGTGTCTTGATCTCAGTCGCCGCATCCGCAGATCGTTGCGCAAGGCCGCGCACTTCGCTTGCCACAACAGCAAACCCTCGGCCTGCCTCTCCGGCGCGTGCGGCCTCAACTCCCGCATTCAGCGCCAGCAGGTTGGTCTGAAACGCAATATCGTCAATCACCGAGATAATCTGCGCAATCTTATTGGAGGACTGCTCAATTTCATTCATGGCTGAGACAGCGTTTTTCACCACATTGCCGCTTGCTTCGGCTTCTTCACGCGCGGATTGCATTGTCTGCTCCACATTGCGTGCGCCATCAGCCGCAGATTTCACCGATACCGTCAATTCTTCCAGGGCTGCTGCGGTCTGCTCAAGCGTTGCAGCCTGGCTTTCGGTTCGGTTGGACAGATCATCAGACGCAGTGCTGATTTCCGACGCACCATTATTGATACTGCTGGTGGCCTCGATGACATTTTCAATCGTGTCTTTCAGCGTCGCAACCGTGCCGTTGAAGCTATTGCGCAATGCTTCATACTCCTCGGGGAAGCTTTCATCGATGGAGCATTCCAGATCACGTCGGGACAACCGGGCGAGATGCTCATCCAGTTTACCAACAACCGCACCACGGTCGGCAATGCGATTCGCCTCAATTGCATTCAGCTTGTCGTCAGCCTCTGCAAGTGCGGCGCGGGTTTTTTCCATCGCTTGGCTCAACTTACCCACTTCGGTCTGCGACTCCAGATTTGCGGGTTTGAAATCGAACTCCTTACGAGACAGCCGATCAAGATCGGCCTGCAACGCGCCAAACTGCCGTGTGAAAGCGGTAATCAAACGCAAACCGATCAGCCCGCTGATCAGCAAAGAAATGGCAACGGCAGCCAAGGTCACAATAAGAGCCTGACGGGCCTCTGCCGCTTTTTGCGCAGCCAGATCCATCATGGCACCAGTCACGGTATTTTCGACATCAAATAGAGAGCTAACCCAGCGGGTTGCGCGCTCAAACCAGTCGCGCGCGTCATAGTTGGGCGCCGGAGTATTTGGGCCTGCGTCAAGCACCTGTGTACGAATGCCCGGCAATCCGGTGGGTGCGAGACCTTTGCGCGTCTCCAAATTTGGCAACATCTGACCAAAAGCCAGATCTGCAATATCCAGCAGCTGCTTTTCAATGGCGCCAGTGCGGTTGAACCAGCGATAAAGTGTGAGGTTGAAACGGTCCAAACCAAAGCCGCCTGCACCAGCCGCACGTTGCTGCCCCGCTGCTTCCTTGGCATAGGCCAGATTGACCAACCCCGAGCTCAACCGCAACATATCCGCGTCTTTTTGCTGAAACAGATGAGAGCTAACGTCATCCAAAATACGCGCAATGGTGCCAGAATACTTCGCGCCCATCTGTCCAGGATTCAGTTCAAGCGCAGTTACCGATTTGCGAAAACTTTCAAGCTCATTCAAATGCTTGAGCGTCTTTGCTGCAGAAGCTGGAACAGCCTGAATTGCCTGATCAACCTGCCCACGCGTGGTAGACAAATCGGATGCTGCGGACGCCCCCTTTGAAGAGATGTAAACCGCTGACAAACCTCGTTCAACCTGCAGGAAATGAACCACTTCCAACAGGGCAACTGAGGCCTGCGTATCAGTTTGGGTCGTTTGAGCATTGTTAAAATACTCCCAATCTGAATAGGCTTTAAAACCACCAATACCCGCAAGTGCCAGAAACGGGACGACGATAAGCGCAATGATCTGCGATCTAAGTGACATTTAACTTCCCCTACGAACAACAGCGCGAGAAAAATTTTCGCTGGGTCGTAGAGCTATCAGAGAAAAAATAACACATCCCTAAAGACGAAAGCAGAAAACGGAATAAAATGTAAAACACAGCTGAGCAAAGAAAAAACACTTCGCTTCATCCATCAAATGGCACGGTCAAAGACCGCATTGTTAACATACTGCGACTGCATCCGTGCTGAACATAGCACTTCTGACGGTCAAATTCAGACACCCACCAGCCAAAACACCATGCAGTTGGATCTTGGAGCTCGCGAAAAGAGCCAGCCACAAACAGCTATCTAAAGCCGCACAAGTGCGCGGTGTCAGAACGTCACCAAAATCTGGAACCAAACGGGTGAGTTTTGCGAGCACCCTTCTCAGGAAACGCATGCTCGAACCTCGGGCAACACTAACGACTGCGCATCGTTGGGCCGCCGCAGAATAACCCATAGAAAGCGCCATTGTGTCGCGCGGCTCCAGTTGCGTCTCCGTTGGTCTGGCTGAATGGTTGCAGGGCAAAGGTATGGAGCATTCTCGCGGTGCACCGTATTCCCCTCAGAAGCAGGGCAAGATTGAGCGATGGCACCAACCCCTCAAGAGCCGCATTCTGCTGGAAAACTACTTCCTGCCCGGCGGCCTCAAAGCTCAGATCGAAGCCTTCGTCGCACACTACTGGACCTGTCACGCTTTTGTGCCGCTCCAAGTGCTCGTTTAAGCCACCTTCCGTTCAAAAGCGACCGGGCTTTTCCAGCCTAATGCTGAGTGTCGGCGGAGCGGATTCTAGAACCCGTTAATGCATTCAAAGATCGCCACCTCTGCCTTCCGCCGTGTTTCCCATGAATGCCGCCAGATCAGTTCTGACTTGATGGTTTTGAAGAAGGTTTC
>NZ_WIXK01000010.1 GCF_009617595.1 Tritonibacter aquimaris
ACTCAGCGTCGCCGCCGCACCGTCCGGTGTGTCTCAGTAGCGCCTCAGCGCCGCCGGTGAAGGGGGTTCTAGTGCTAACAACAAACACCCGCAACCCAAAAATTCACAAAAAACGCACCTTCTTGCAAAAACGTTTTAAATCAATGCGTTGCCCATCACATTTACCTTCAAATCCCCGCAAGACTGCTGAAATGCAAGACCAGCGCCCTATTGAAATCAGCACCCTTTAAGCGCCAACACCTGGGAAAACACTACATATGGTATGATGTTAAGTCTCGAACACAAGGCCACCGCGGAATCGCTGCAAGCGATTCATCCGCTACGAGTCGGATAAGATTCAGAAAAAACCGACCAATGTGCAAAAAATGTGCGTCAGCCCCGACGCCCCTCGAAAGGTTTGATCTGAAAGCCCGCTGCTTCAAGGTCAGCACGCAGCTGTCTGGCCAGATCAACCGCCGCCGGGGTGTCCCCATGCAAACAGATCGTATCAATCGCCGCAGGGATCCGTTGGCCGCTGCTTGCCCCCTTCCCAAAGATAACTGCCCGCCGCGTGACCTTTTCTCACCCCGTGGGCTCTTTTTTCATGTGTTGCTCAGATGAGTGCGGTGTCGAGATCAGCATGTTTAAACTTTATCTGGCTGACACCCATGCGAGCGTCCGGCATCAGAGTTACCGGAACCATCGGCACTGACGTCAGACAAGCTGATCTGGATACAAACCCACTTTTAGACGATCCGGCGTGAAAAAAGGGGCAAAGTTTTTGCCCATCCACAGTGACACCCAAATAGGTGCGCTTATAGAATGCGGAACTTTAAGGTGTTGATTGTATTGGAGGCGAGTACCGGAATCGAACCGGTGTACACGGATTTGCAATCCGCTGCGTCACCACTCCGCCAACTCGCCTAGCCTGTGGTTTGTAGCCATTTACGTGGTTCCCTGGACGGGTGCAAGTGAAATAGCACATTTCAATGGAAACGAAACTTATTATCTGAACTGCCCCGCCTTGACGTGGCTCACCCCTATAAAGAAGAACGCGGAGGCCTCGGGGTCACTTCGTTTCTGGTCTGGGCATCATGCACCGTTTCGGGCGAGCTTTGAGGGGTCGCTGAGTGGGGCTGCAAATGCGCGCGGCGTCGCGCTCTCCGACAAAGAATACGGCCCAGCTTCACCACTTTATTCGCAAAGCACCCTGCAACGCCGTCTTGTCCAGCGTCAGAACTGCAATCAGCTGATTCAACTTGCCGCTCCCGCCCTCGAGCCATTTGAACCGCCGGATCTGTGGAATGTCTACCCTATGGCAAATCTCACCAATCGTTGCCCGGGCTTCCACCTACTTCAGCGCACAGGCAATTTGCCCATTTCACTGGATTTAGCAAAACACAAAACGCGCCCTTGTGAAGCCGGATTTAGGTCACAAGGGCGCAGTGCATTTACGCCTGCTCAGGAACCAGCGCATCTGGCAGGTTCTGGTAGCACACCGGGCGAAGGAAGCGCCTGATCGAGAGCGTGCCAACAGAAGTCGCGCCAAAATTGGTCGAGGCCGGATAGGGGCCACCGTGAACCATAGTGTCGCTCACCTCGACGCCGGTTGGAAAACCGTTTGCCAGAATGCGCCCCGCCTTACGTTCAAGAATTGGCATCAGGTTTTGCGCGGCAGCCGTGTCCGCATTATCCAGATGCAGCGTACAGGTCAGCTGACCTTGCAGAGACAATGCGATATTGCGCATGTCTTCATCGTTTTCAGCCACAACAAGAATACCAAGCGGACCAAAGACTTCCTCTGCCAGCGCTTCATTTGCCAACCAATTCTTCGCAGTGGTGCGATAAAGATACGGCGTTGCTTCGCGCTGGTCACAAACAGTGGTCAGCAGCGCCTGCACCCCTTCGACACCAGCTATACGCTTTTGGCCGTCGCGATACGCAGATGCAATTCCATCTGTCAGCATGGTCTGGGCAGCGGTTTCTGCCAATGCCGCGTTGGCGGTTTCAGCAAAGGCCTCAGCCGCCGCGCCTGCGCGTACAATTGCAATACCGGGGTTGGTGCAGAACTGCCCTGCCCCCATCGACAGTGATGCGGCCCAGCCCTGTGCAATCGCCTCTCCACGTGCATCAAGCGCGCCATCCAGAATGAACATAGGGTTGACCGAACCCAGCTCACCAAAGAAGGGGATAGGTTCTGGACGCGCAGCGCACAGATCAAACAGAGCGCGACCACCCGCAAGCGAGCCCGTAAATCCAACCGCCTTGATCAGCGGGTGCTGCACCAAAGCAGAGCCGACCTGACGGTTACCACCCTGGATCAAGCTGAATACGCCGGGGTGGATGCCGCATTTCTGGATCGCGGCATGAACGGCTTCGGCAATGATTTCACCAGTGCCGGGGTGTGCAGAGTGGCCTTTGACAACAACTGGGCAGCCTGCCGCCAAGGCCGCAGCAGTATCACCACCCGCTGTGGAAAACGCCAAGGGAAAGTTCGATGCGCCAAACACCGCGACCGGACCAATCGGGCGTTGCACCATTTTCAGATCTGGGCGCGGTAATGGCTGACGGTCCGGCAGGGCTACATCGTGGCGGCGATCGAGATAGTCGCCTTCGAGGATATGGGACGCAAACAAGCGCAGCTGACCGGTTGTGCGGCCGCGTTCGCCCTGCAGGCGCGCTTCGGGCAGACCGGTTTCCTGGGTGCCGATTTCTGTAATGGCATCCGCACGTGCTTCGATCTCATCGGCAATTGCATTCAGAAATTGCGCGCGGGACTGGCGCGAAGAATAGCCGTAGCTCCAGAACGCTTCTTCTGCAGCCTGTGCAGCCGCATCAACATCGCTGAGGCGCCCAATCGCATAGGCGTGGCTTGGGCCATGGGCCGGTTCAGATCCAAATGTTTCATCCCCTGCCAGCCAGTTGCCAGCAATGAGATGTTTTCCGTTGGGGGTGAAGGTCATAGTGGCTCAGCTTTCATGTAATTCATTTTGTGGATATTGTATCCAATATCGCGAGCCACGCAAGTTGCTCCTGCAAAAATACGCTATCAATCGCTGGTTTGGCGACGCTGTGTTGAAATCATGTCGAGCAGCTCTGTTTTTGTGCGCGAGATATGCTGCTCCAACAGCGCTGCGGCCTCAGCAACGTTGCCTTCTTTTGCATATGCCAAAAGCTGGCGATGCTCGTCCTTCGCGGGTTCACGCTGCTTCATCACACTGAGGTGAAGCCGCACGTAGCGATCAGAATGCAGACTAATCCGTTCCAGAATGCTTTTGGACATCTGGCGGTCAGCGGCCTCATAAAGTGCGGTGTGATAATCGTAGTTGAGCTTCCCCCAATGGCTGACATCATCCGCGTCATAGGAGCCTTCCATCTCAGCCAAAATCTCTTCGCAAGCCTGGAAGTTCTCAGCCGTCATATTTGGAATGGCGCGCCGGAACAGATCCACCTCGATCAGCATACGCAGGTCGAAAATTTCCCCAATCTCGCGCAGAGAATGCCGGATAACCGAACCACCGCGATTATTTTCCCACTGCACCAACCCTTCTGCGCTGAGACGTTTCAGCGCTTCACGCACGGGCATTCTGGAAACATCGTATTCCTGCGCCAGCAGTTCTTGCCTAATCGCCTCCCCCTCAGAGAGTTCTCCGCTCAAGATCCGCTCTCTCAGATCGCCGGCAATTATCTCCGGTAAGCTTTGCTTTTTAACTGCGCGCCTGCCCGCCATGGCCACCTCTTTCATTGTATTTTGGATGCAGCGCACCCATCTCGCTGTTTCTATAGCAACTCTTGTGGTTTCAGAATGGAAAAAATGATTGCCACATGAGTTTTGCGCATTGTATCCAAAATCCGAAACTACATAAATCTAGGACTTTGCCGTGACCTCATTCAAGCGCCTCGACCTGCAAGACATCAAGGATCTGAGCATGTCGGTCTTAAGCCACGTGGGCTTTGGGACCGCACATGCAACGGCGATCTCTGATATGCTGTACACCTGTCAATTGGACGACTGCCAATCCCATGGCCTGTTCCGGCTGTTCATGTGTGTTGAAACGATGAAGGCAGGCAAGATCGACGGCCAAATCCTGCCTGAGATTGAGGCGTCAGAAAATGCAATTGTTCGGGTAAACGCCAGAGGTGGCATGTCACTTCTTGCATTTGAACAGGCGGCACCGGTTCTGATTGAAAAGACCCGCAAACACGGGATTGCCGCGATGGTAATCAACAACTGCTTTCACTTCTCGGCGCTCTGGCCAGAGGTAGAGCAGCTTTCATCCGCCGGTCTTGCTGCGATGGCGATGGTGCCCAGCCATTCCTGGGTTGCGCCTGCTGGGGGCAGCCGGGGCAGCCTAGGCACCAATCCAATTGCGTTTTCCTGGCCCCGTGCAGGCAAAGATCCGTTTACCTTTGATTTTGCCACCAGCGGCTTTGCCCGCGGTGAGATCGAGCTCTACAAACGCGCAGGAAAGCCACTGCCCGAAGGGGTTGCAATCGATAAAAACGGCGCGCCCACCACGGATCCGCAGGCGGCACTGGATGGGGCCATGCTGACCTTTGGCGGCTACAAAGGTTCAGCCCTGTCAATCATGATCGAATTGATGGCCGGCCCGTTGATCGATGATCTGATCAGCCTCGAAAGCAAGGAACATGCCGAAGGCAAAGGCGGCGCGCCCTATCACGGCGAAATCATCCTGGCCTTTGATCCCGCAGCCTTTAGCAGTGGACGGGTTGCCGCAAACGATGACCGGGCCGAACGCCTGTTTGCCGATATCATTGACCAAGGTGCACGACTGCCTTCCCAGCGCCGTTTTGCGGCACGCGCCACCAATCTGGCGCGCGGATATGTGGAAATCCCCGAAACACTCTATACTGATCTGCGCGCGCTTACGTCATAAAACACATAAGGGGGGCCAAAGCCCCCCTTTGCTTACGCGCCCCAGGTGTCTGACAGCCGATACCCACCGGGCCAGGGATCATCGGGATCCAGCATATGCTGATGAATGCCTGTAACCCAGCCACGGCCGCTGATTTCCGGCACAATGGCTGCGCGGCCGCCAAGTTTGGTCATTTCTACGATACGGCCGGTGAAACGAGAGCCAATGATCGACTCGGCCTCAAAGGTTTGCCCCGCTTTCATCTGTCCCCGCGCCGCCATCAGCGCCATACGCGCCGAAACCGCGGTTCCGGTTGGCGAGCGGTCAACCTTGCCCGGCTGGATCGCAACCGCAGATTTCCCGGTGAGACCAGTGGGTGTTTCACTTAACGGGCCACAGAAGGCGCAGAAGGAAATGTGATCCCAATCCGCGTTTTCTGGATGCGAAAACCCCAGTTGTTCATTGGCGGCATTGGTGATTTTCACCCCCAGTCGGGCAATATCTTTTGCCTCACCCTCAACAATTTCAAAACCAAGCTCCTGCGCATTCACCACCACAAAACTGTCACCACCATAGGCGGTGTCAACGGTGATTGTGCCCAGGCCCTCAACCTCAAGCGGCACATCAAGCTTATCTGCAAAGCTAGCAACGTTTTGCACAAAAATACGCTCGGCCTTGCCGTTGCGACATTCAGCGCGCACTTTGACCAGCCCACCAGGAGCCTCCAGAATCATGTGGGTTTCCGGCTCCTGCATCGGCACAAGCCCCCCATCAAGCAGCACGGTAGAGACACAGATCGAGTTTGACCCCGACATTGGCGGCGTGTCTTCCGGCTCCATAATGATCCAGCCCGCGATGGCATCAGGATGCTTTGGCGGCACCAGCAGATTGACATGACGAAACACGCCGCCGCGTGGCTCGTTCAGCACAAATTTGCGCAGGGTATCATCCTGGGCGATAAAGCTGCGTTGCTCCCACAAGGTTTCCCCCGGTGGTGGCAGAACGCCGCCAACAATAACGTCACCAACCTCACCCTCGGCATGGGCCGAAATCACATGAATGGTTTTTGTGCTTCGCATATAATTTCCTTTCAAAAACGGTCTGGCCGATAGGCGTCAACAGAGATTGCGCACGTGCTGCAATTGACCATGTCCCCGACAAGTTCGGCGGTTGCAGCCGATTGGGTCAGACCCAAATGGCCGTGGCCAAAGGCATAGATCACGTTTTGCGCCCGTGGCGAAGGACCAACAACCGGCAAAGTATCCGGCAGCGACGGGCGAAACCCCATCCATTGGGTGCCACCGCTGGCATCAAGGCCGGGCAGAAAACGGGCAGCTTTTTCCAGCAAGACATCGGCGCGTTTGTAGTTTGGTGGCAGCTTTAGCCCGCCCAGTTCAACCGCGCCCCCTACACGAACGCCGCCGTTGATGCGGCTGACAACAAACCCGTGGTTGCCAAAGGTCAGATGGGTGCGCACGTCAAACGCGCCTTCCGGCAGCGTTGTGTTATAGCCGCGCTCAGTCTCTAGCGGGATGTGATCCCCTAGGGTGAGGGCCAGTTGATGCGACCATGCCCCAGCCGACAGCACCACTTTGTCAACGCGAAACTCTCCTGTCTCATGACGCACAAATGCCTGCGCGCCCTCGGTGGCAAGAGAATGAACTGTACAGCGCTCAATCTGGCCGCCGGCTGCTTCAAAACAACGGGCAAGATGTTCAACCCAGGCTTTGGGATCCGTTGTATTTATCCAGTCGGGGGTGAAGCCTGCATGCGTAAAGCGGCGATCTAACCCGGGCTGGATTTCAGCGATCTCATCGGCGCTGTGCAGCAGATTATATTTGATGCCGTGCTGGCCGCGCAGCTCCCAGCCAGCAAGGCTTGCGCGGAACTGTTTTTCCCCCTCATAGAGCTGCATCTGCCCGTCGCGCTGAATCAGGGCCTCACCCTGAGTGGAAGAAATTTGGCGCTCAAGCGCGGCTTTGGCCAGATCCATCAGCGTGCTTTGAGCGACAACAGATGCATCATGGCGGTCTTGCCAGCTGGCGCGCCAGAACCGCAGCATCCACGGCGTAATCTGCAGCGCATAGCGTGGCGGAATAGACAGCGGGCCAAGCGGATCCAGCAACCATTTCGGCGCTTTGCGCATAATCCCTGGCGCGGCCAAAGGCATCACATCACTAAAGGCAAAAGCGCCAGCGTTACCCTGGGAGGCACCGGCGGCAACCCCCTCACGGTCCAGCACACGCACTTTATACCCCTGTCGAACCAGCTCAACCGCGATACTGATGCCAACAACACCCGCACCAATGACTATGATATCCTGCGACATGGGACGCGCCTAACTCTCTGATAAAATTTACCAAGGGCGCGAATTGCGCCCCGCATGATGTCACAAAACAATACCGTCCTTGAACGGATCGTTTTCAGCAAAAATCAGCGTGCTCTCAGCCATGATGAACGCCTGCCCGGTGAGGGTTGGGATCACCCCGCCTGTTGGCCCGTTTTGGTAGGACAGTTGGTAAGAGCTACCAATCACGCTTTCCAAAGTGATTTCAGCACCGGGGGCCAGTTTGTTCGCCGCAGCAAGACAGGCCACAAAGGCCGAGCTGCCGGTGCCACAAGGAGAGCGATCGTATTCATTGTCGGGACACAGCACGAAATTGCGCCGCAGGCTGCCCGCGTTTGTTGATGGTGCACTCAGGATCACGTGATCTACCGGCTGGCCCTCGGGCCCACAAATACCACTTGCGTTGCAAGCTTCACGAATAGCGACCGAAAGATCCGTCAGATTTCGCAGATTGCCCAGCGACACATCAATCGGAGCATCGGCGATAAAGAACCAGTTTCCACCATAGGCGATATCGCCAACGATCGGGGCATTGCCATCAACCTCTACCGACACCCCCGCGTGAATGCGGCGGCTTTCAATATTGGTAACAGAAACCGTGTTCTCATCATGCAGCTCAACCGTGACAACCCCAGCCGGGGTTTCAATCTTATGGGTGCCTGCGGTGATGCGCCCCATATGAGCAAGGGTGACCACCAACCCAATGGTGCCATGACCGCACATGCCCAAAACCGCGTCGGCATCAAAATAGATAACACCGGTTGTGCAGCTTTGATCAACCGGCTCAACCAGAAGCGCGCCCACCATCCCGGCCTGCCCGCGTGGCTCAAACAAAACAGAGTTGCAAAAAGCCTGCTGCTGACCAGACAGCATCTTTGCCCGCTCACCCAATGGCCCTGACCCGAGGTCAGGACCACCAGATAGGATCACCCGGGTGGGCATCCCGCCAGTATGGCTATCGATTACATGCATTCAGCAATGATCCCGCCTTGTGCGGACCAATCTTTGAACCAGGCCCGGAACAGAGCATATTGCTGTTCGCAATAGTTGCGCTGCGCATCGGTCAGCTCATCTGTTTCATTGAAGTGCAGGCGATATTCTTCCTCGCCGTTCAGAACCAGAAGGTACTTGTAGTACAGAACCAGATCGGTGCCTTCGTCAAAGCTGGCCAGCACGCCAAAGGCTTCCTCCAGCTCACGCGCCCGCAGACGCGCTTCGGCATTGCCAGCGGCCGCCTTTTGCGCCAATGCCGCCAGCAGCAACGCCTCTTTGGGGAGCGCAGTGCCGATACCGGTGATGGAGCCGGTTGCACCACAGTTGACAAAGCCATGATACACTTCGGTGTCGACGCCGACCATCAGAGTCACCTGATCATCTTGGCTGGTGATATGCTCAGCCGCGTAACGCAGATCGTCTTTGCCCCCAAATTCTTTGAAGCCAACCAGGTTGTCATGCTCTGCACGCAGAGCAAAGAACAGCTCAGCACGGGTTGCAAAGCCATAGACCGGGCTGTTGTAGATGATGGCGGGCACATCGGGTGCCGCGTCCAAAATCGCTTTGAAGTGGTTTTTCTGTGCGGTGATCGATGTGCCCCGCGACAGAACACGCGGGATCACCATCAGGCCAGCGGCACCCACTTTCTGCGCATGCGCCGCAAGCGCCACAGCGGATTTTGAATTGATCGCGCCGGTCCCTACAACAACGGGAACGCCCGCTTCAACCAGACGCTCAACGCCGATCATACGCTCTTCGTCGCTCAGCAGTGGCCAATCCCCCATTGAGCCACAATAGACAACTGCTGACATGCCTGCCGCGATCATCTCTTTGCCTTTTTTGACCAGCGCGTCGAAGTCAGGTGTGCGGTCAGCCTTACATGGGGTCATGAGGGCGGGCATGGTGCCCGTAAAGATAGTCTGGGACATATGTGCTCCTGTTTGAATGTGCCGCCCCGCAGGATGGCATTTCGAAGTGGGACCCGAATGATTGCAAATCGTGGTCGTCATCAATGACCCCAGAGCAGCGCACATTAAGCAACGCGACTCTGGGAAACTCTGGTGTTGGGCTGACATTATATTTATTGGATCCAAAATCCAATATCTTTTCACACAGACCCGCAAAGTTTTTCATGACTTGAAATCAAGCGCTTGCGGATTTTGGCGCAATCTCTCGCAATCAAGCTTTCACAGGGCTGCATGGTGGAATTGCGCAACCCCTTGTTGTTTGGCAGTACCGCAGCGCCAGTTGCGCGCTCGCCATCACAGCTCAAAAGGGATCGCTTACCCATCATAGAAACACAAAAGCCGACGCTGAACGTCGGCTTTCGTTTATCTGCAGTTTTGAGTATTGCCGCTGACAGCTCAGGAGGATCACCCCAGCAACAGCTCCGGCAACCAGAGCGCCAGAGACGGCACAAATGTGGTCAGCATTAATGTTGGCAGCCATGCAAAGATGATAAAGACAAGCGTTGGCCACAGCATCTTAGCCACTGAAACATCGGTAATCTGCGCACCAAGATACAAAAGCGGTGCGGTTGGCGGTGTGATGTTGGCCATACCAAGGTTCACACCGATAACCGCGGCGAAATGGATCGGATCCATACCAACGCTTTGTGCAATCGGCAGCAGGATCGGGGTCGATAGCAACAACCCTGAGATATCATCCATCAACATCCCGATCAGGATCATCACAACGTTGATCATCAACAGGATGACAATTGGGTTTTCTGATACGGAATAAACCAGCTGCTTGGCGATCTGGGGCGCACCCTGCGCAATAAGATTGTCAGAGACGATCAGCACCATAAAGATCATGGTCATGACAACACCAATGGTAATGCCAGAGCGCTGGATGGTCTCCGCAAGGGTTTTCCAGGTCAGCCCCTTGTAAAAGTAGATCGCAATCGGGATCGCATAGACAACCGCAATACCCGCCGCCTCGGTCGGGGTCATGATGCCGCCGTAAATACCACCAAGAATGATGATCGGCATCATCAAGGCCGGGCCCGCCACACGACCTTGCGCTTTCAATGCGGGCATAAACGGGTTTGGACGTTCCTTGAGGACAATATCGCCATGTTTGCGCAGCATGAATTGGTTGGTGATAATCAAAAGCGTGATCAAAATGATCGCTGGGATCACCGTGGACAGGAAACACTTGAGAACGTGCTGCTGCGCAACCCAGCCGTACAGAATGTGCGACGAGCTGGGAGGAATAAGCAAGCCAAGCGGGCTAGCGCAGACCAAAAGCGCGGCAGATTGACCTTCGGGGTAATTCGCCCGCTTGAGGTGCGGCATCATAATGCCACCAATGCAGGTCAGCGTAGAATTTGCAGCGCCAGAAATAGAGCCAAACACGCCACAAGCCAGCACAGCTGCCGCGCTTAGCCCCCCTTTGAGGTGGCCAATGAACATCTCAGCCAGAGCCACAAGCGGCGCTGCAATGCGGCCCTTCTCCATCACACCGCCAGCGATCATGAACAGCGGGATCGCCAACAGCACCAGCGAACGAATACCCGTCGCACCTGTAGGCAAATAGCCGGTAATGGACTGATCCCCCACCAGCGCGATGAACATAAGGACCGTGCCAAAGGCAACAAAGACGCTAACGCCCAGCAACAACATGGCGCAAACGATGACGAGGCTTCCAATAATAATCACTGCGCGGTTTCCTCGGATTGGTCTGATTTCAGAGGCAGGCCCAGCCCCTTGCGAATGTGAACATAGAGATAAGCGGCTGAGAACATGGACATAAAGCCAAAGGCGATCATGATGGCGATACGCCAAGACACAAAAGGAATACGCAAGGCAGGTGTGGCGCGCAGGCGCGGGAACGAGAAGTCATCCGCCAGCGACATATAGCACGCGTAGACAATAAACAGCGTCACTATCAGCTCGATCAACAGGACAATCAGGCCACGCCACCAGATGGCGCGTGGGTTCTGAATTACGATCCCCAAGATATCTGCATTGATGTGAAGCTTGCGCTCAGATGCGAGCACCGCCCCGGCAAAGAAGCCAACGATACTGATTGCCAGAAGCCATTCCTCATAGGCAAACAAGTCACCACCAAAGCCATAGCGAACGACAACAACCGCACCAAAGGTTAAGCCCATTAATGCGCCAGAAAACACAACGATGATCTTCATTATAACCATTGCCCAATTCATCGGCGCGCCGATGATCCTAGGCAGCTCATCCGTTATACGTGTCATATTTTCCTTCTCACATCCGGGTGTTCAGTGGCTTCGCTGGGGCGAAATTGCGCAGCAGGACAGGGTACCATTGGCCCATTTTGTATATCCCCTGATCCGTCAGGCATCAGATCCGGGCTACCTGAAATGAATAAATGGGACTGACGACATTACCGCCAGCCCCACTTTGAGGTCTTATTCGACTGCAGCTTTTACGCGGTCCAGGGTTTCCTGGCCAACATCTGCTGCCATTGCAGGCCAGATCTCTTCACGCACGCGCTCTGCCATCGCCTGCAGCTCCTCTGCAGTTGGCTTCAGGATGGTGTAGCCTTTTTCGACCAGCTTCTCACCAAACTTGGCGTCGTGCTCACGATTGTACGCAAAGAAGTCTGCGGATGCTTTGGACATCGCGGCCTGGATCACTTCACGCTGCTCGTCGTTCAGCTTCGCCAGGGTGCGCTCGGAACCGTAGTAGAAGGTCTGCTCGAGGATAGAGTTATACTCGATGAAATGCGAACCAACATCGGATTGCGCAAAGATCGAATAGGTTGCGGTCTTGGTGCAGCAGATCGCGCCATCGACGATACCAGACTGCAGCGCTGGGAAGATGTCGCCCCATGCCATAGTGGTGGCCCGGAAGCCCAGCAGCTCAACCGTGGATTTTACTGTGTTGGACGACCAAACGCGGATGTTCATGCCTTTGTCGTCAAAATTGTTCCAATTGGTTGGCTCTTTGGCCGCAACAATACCAACAAAACCTTCAGGGTTTGCAGCCATCACGCGGATGCCATACTCATCAGTGATGTCCTGCAGGATTTGGTTGTAAGGTGAGGACATGTCCAGCATGACGCTGTCGATCTGATCCCATGAGCTGACCAGGAACGGCATGTTGAGAAAGTCCAGACGCGGGTCTGTGTCTGAATAGATAAACGCCGACGCGAAATCGATGTTGCCGCGCGCAACGTCTTCAAACAGCGCCTCGCCCGAACCCAGCTGGTTTGCCGGGAAAACGGTCATTTCCAGACCAACACCAGCTGCGTTCACATCTGCTGCGACCTGCTCCATCATTTTGGTCCCCTGGTGGTCGGTGGGAAACACACCTGCAAAGCGCAGCTTGATGTCCTCAGCGAAAGCGGGCGCAGCGAGCTGCAGTGCAAGGGCACTTGCTGCTACGGTTTTAAACAGAGTTTTCATCTTTCATGACTCCTGATTGCCAAGCTTATTTTCCAAAGTCGTTTCATCGACCTTGTGACTATTCGAAAAGGGTTCACCGGGATCAAAATCTAGGGTCCAGAATCCGAGATCAGCGCCGGTATTGGCAGCCCCGATTCCTAAGTGTGCCCGCGTGTACACAATCGGTTTGACGCGCGCAAACCATTCCTTCAGCCCCCCAATGCCTCCCCTCCAGAATGCACTTACACCTTAGTAAGGTAAATAATATCCAAAATCCAATATTTTCAATCGCGCCCTCCAAAAATCGACCAAACACTTGAATTAAAACAATTTAAGCACCGTCTCATGCGTCAAAAACGTATTGAAATCGGTGCAACCGCGCTGCTTCGGCACAAATCCTGCAACAGAATTCAACGGATTGGAGAGTTTCGAAAACTACCTTCGGTATCGTGTGCACGCATCGGCCTGCCACAAGCTTCAAAAGTTGCGCACCAACTTCTGGCCTGTGAAAGCATTCGCGCAACCATAAAAGAAACGCTCTATATTCTTTTGCGAAGATCGAGCTTCGCATATTCAGAATAGGCCTTTGATCTGCGCAGCTGTTACAACCTCTTGCGCCGGGCAATCGCGATCAGCTGGCCTTCACCATAAACAAGACAGCCACTTTGCATTTCTCATCGTCTGAAGTACCTTATGTTCATGATACGTTCAGGCCCACATCACCTTAAACCACACCGCGTTCACGAAGCCTCTGGCCCGGCCGCAGTCAGTTTTGCACTGTGGAATGCAGCCCATATGAACAAAGCTGTCTTGTGGATCCAGGAACGGTGGAGCAGTCACAATCTCAACCCCAACGGCTTTGACAGTCTGGACCCCGCGCAGCTGATTGTGGCCAAAACCAACACGCAAATCGACACGCTTGCAATTGCCGAAGAAGCTCTGCGTGATGGGGCGATCCCCTTTGTCGTATTGGAAATCAGCGCCCCGATTTCGCTGACGGCTGGGCGGCGGTTACAACTGGCCGCCAAGGCCGGGAGCACCACAGGTCTATGTTTAACCCCCACCGGCATGGGTTCTAATGCGACTGAAACGCGCTGGCATTGCGCGCCGGTCTTCAGCACAGAGGACTCGACTCTGCAATTTTGGGACCTTAAAAAGAACAAATCAGGAACATTGGGATTCTGGCATGTTCGATGGGATGCAGCGGCACATCGTATCAGTGTGGTTTCCCCGGTTGGCAAGCGACCGGGCCCTGCGTGCGCGCCCGGTTGAAGGCCCCTTTGTCCTGACGCTTCAGGAACACAACGCCAATCGCATTTACTGCCTGAACACAACCGCCGAAGCGCGGGGGCTTTATGCTGGCATGTCATTCTCTGACGCCCGTGCTTTTTGCCCCAATCTGATCAGCGCAACCGCATCACCCGCGCAGGATCAACAGTTTCTGATGCGCCTACGCCGCTGGGCAACGCGCTGGTGTCCCTGGGTTGGGCTTGATGGTCGCGATGGGTTAATCCTTGACATCACCGGCTGCGCGCATCTTTTTGGCGGAGAAGATGCAATGCGGAGCTCTATGCGGCAACGCTTCGCCGCTTCTGGGTTATCGGCCAGTATCGGAGCTGGCGAAACACGCGGAGCAGCCTGGGCACGTGCGCATTACGGTGAGGATGCGCAGCTCACCGGTCTCCCTGTTGCGGCATTACGCCTAGAGGCAGAAACCGTCACAGGCTTGCACCGCATGGGGCTACGCACCATTGGTCAGCTCGCACATGCGCCGCGTGGGCCATTGGCGCGGCGGTTTGGTGCCGCGCTGACCATGCGTCTGGACCAAATTCTGGGCAACCAACCAGAGCCCATCATGCCGCTGGCCGATCCGCCACATTACGGGCTGCGCATGACCTTGCCGAACCCGATCGGCTTGGAAGAGGATGTGTTAGGGATCACCGCACGCCTGATCGACCAACTGTGCCTCAAACTCAAACAACAGCAGATGGGCGCACGTGTGCTCAGCCTCACCCTATATCGCGTGGATCAGGGCGCACAGGATGTGGAATTGCGTCTGGCGCGCCCTCTGCGCGATCCGCACCGCCTGCTGTCCTTGTTTCAACGTGGCATATCGGATGTGGATGCTGGCTTTGGCATTGATCAGATACGGCTGCACGCAGCCCAGGTGGAAAAGCTGCCAACCGAACAGATCGTTCACCATCATCCACGCAATCCCGGACGGCTGGAAGATCTGATCACCCGGATCGGCACGCGGATCGGCCTGGACAATATTCAGCGTTTTTTGCCTGCAGACAGCCACATCCCCGAGCGCAGTTTTATCACAGCCCCCGCAGCTTATAGCGAACCGCAAAGCGGCTGGAGCACGCTGCGCCCACGCCCTGCCCTGCTCTTTCCGCCAGAGCCCATCGCGGCCACCAGCAATCGCCCGCCGCTGAACTTCCGCTGGCGGCGCATGGACCTTACCACCGGACGCGCAACAGGGCCGGAACGTATCGCACCGGAATGGTGGCTGGACGATCCAAACTGGCGCAGCGGCTTACGCGATTATTGGCTGCTGGAGACACGGCAAGGCAGACGGCTTTGGGTGTTTTACACCCCTCAGAACCCCGGCTGGTTTGTGCAGGGAGAATTCGCATGAGCCAGATGCGGCCCGATAGCACACATAAAAACATTCCCATGGGAAACACAGCGCAAGGATATGCAGAACTCTGTGTCACCACCAACTTCACGTTTCTCACCGGTGCGTCCCACCCCGAAGAGCTGATCACCCGCGCCGCTGAACTTGGCCTGCATGCCATTGCGGTTACCGATCGCAATTCATTGGCCGGTGTCGTGCGCGCCTATCGCGCGTTACAGATCCTCAAAGAGGAAAACCAAAACAACATCCCAATTCGATCACAGCACCGAATTGACAGCTGTTCCCGGCAGCCCGTTGGCCATCCAGAAGACATCCCGTGCCCAGACAAGATCCAACTCCCCAAGCTGATCGTAGGCTGTCGCCTGGTGCTGCGCGACAGCGCGGTTGAGTGGCTGGCACTGCCCACAGATCTTGCAGCCTATCAACGGCTGACACGCCTGCTCACTTTGGGAAAACGCCGCGCCGACAAAGGGCAATGCCATCTGGATATGGCGGATCTGTCTGAACGCTGCGAGGGAATGATCCTGATAGCATTGCCCAAAGATGACTGCCCAGAGACGTCCCAAGCAATCACAGCCCTTGCAAGATGTTATTCTGGCATGGTCTGTGTTGGCGCCGCACCGCGTTATGACGGCTCTGATCGGGTATGGCTGGATCGCTGTGCAGAGCTGGCGCACCGAACATCTGCCCCCATGGTCGCGGTTGGTGATGTTTTGATGCACAAAGCAGCCCGGCGACAATTGGCGGATGTGCTGACATGCCTGCGCCTTGGCTGCAGCATTGATCAAATTGGCAGCCAAGCCCTGCCCAATGCCGAACGGCGGCTCAAGGGGTATGATGATATGGCCCGCCTGTTTTACCGCTATCCCGACGCGCTGCAACGCACGTTGGACATTGCCGCACGCTGCGGTTTTGATCTCTCGCAGCTGAGCTATCAATACCCAGATGAAGTCAGCGTCGGCGGCGAAACTCCAATGGCGCGACTGACCCGGTTGGCCCAAGAAGGTCTGACACGCCGCTATCCCAAAGGTGCCACAACCAAAGCGCAAAAGCTCATGAACAAAGAGCTTGCTGTGGTAAACGAGCTGAATTTTTCAGCCTATTTTCTGACGGTGCATGACATTGTGCAATACGCCCGCTCCCAAGGCATCCTGTGCCAGGGGCGTGGATCCGCCGCCAATTCGATCCTCTGTTACCTGCTTGGCATTACCGATGTCAGCCCGGAAAGCATTGGGATGGTGTTTGAACGTTTCGTCTCACGGCACCGCAAGGAACCGCCTGATATTGATGTGGATTTCGAACACGAGCGGCGCGAAGAGGTGATCCAGTGGATATACGAAAAATACGGCCGCAGCCGTGCGGGTCTCTGCGCCACGGTGATCCATTTCCGCTCACGTGCCGCCATCCGCGAAGTCGGCAAGGTTATGGGCCTGTCGCAAGACGTAACCGCCTGCCTTTCGGGACAGATCTGGGGATCTTCCAACAATGGGCCTGACATGGACCGTGTCCGGGAGCTGGGTCTGGACCCATCAGATCGAAGGCTGGCGCAGACCCTGCGACTGATCGGTGAGATCATCGGCTTCCCCCGTCACCTGTCGCAACATGTTGGGGGATTTGTCATTACCAAGGGACGCCTTGATGAAATCGCACCCATTGAAAATGCCGCGATGGAAAATCGCACCATAATCGAGTGGGACAAAGATGACATCGACACCCTGAAAATACTCAAGGTGGATATACTGGGGCTCGGCATGTTGACCTGCATTCGCAAGTCTTTTGAATTACTTAAAGGGCACGAGCGCCAAAACTTCGCAATCGACACCCTCCCCAAAGAAGACCCCGCAACCTATGAGATGCTTTGTCAGGCTGATGCCATTGGGGTGTTTCAGGTCGAAAGCCGCGCGCAAATGAACTTTTTACCACGAATGCAGCCGCGTGAGTTTTATGATCTGGTCATTGAAGTCGCGATTGTCCGGCCAGGTCCAATCCAGGGCGGCATGGTGCAGCCCTATATCAAACGGCGGCAGGGGCTGGAAAAAGCTGAACCCTTTGGGCCGGAATTGGAAAAAGTCACCCGCCGCACGTTGGGCGTTCCCCTATTTCAGGAACAAGCCTTACAGATTGCGGTGGCAGGCGCAGGCTATAGCGCCGAAGAGGCCGATCACTTGCGCCGATCCCTCGCGTCTTTCCGTCGGATGGGAACCATTGGAGCACATCGCGAGAAATTCATCGCAGGCATGCGCAACAAGGGCTACGATCAAGACGTCGCTGAGCGCTGCTTCTCTCAGATCGAGGGCTTTGCAGATTACGGTTTCCCCGAAAGCCACGCCGCCGCTTTTGCCTTGCTGGTCTATGTCTCTGCCTGGCTCAAACGACACCACCCAGCAATTTTTGCCTGTGCCCTGCTCAACAGTCAGCCCATGGGCTTTTATGCACCTGCCCAGATTGTGCGCGACGCACGCGAGCATCAGGTGGAGGTGCGCTCTATCTGTATCAACCACAGCGCCTGGGACAACACGCTGGAACGCCGCACGGATGGGGCCTTGGCGCTGCGATTGGGCTTTCGCCAAATCAAAGGATTTAAAAAAGACGACGCCGACTGGCTCATTGCGGCGCGTGGGAACGGCTATGGCGATCCCGAAAGTATCTGGAGGCGTGCAGGTCTTCACACCGCCGCCTTGGAGCGTTTGGCAGAAGCGGATGCGTTTTCAAATATCGGGCTCAACCGACGTGAGGCCCTGTGGAAAGTGCGCGCCATCCGAACCCCGTCCACATTGCCACTGTTTAACGACCCCATTGATGGTGAGATGATCAAAGAACCCAATGTTCAGCTGCCAAAAATGCACATTGGCGAAGAAGTGGTTGAAGATTATGTTTCAACCCGGCTGACACTTCGGGCGCACCCAATGGAGCTGCTCCGCCCATCCATGCCGGGGTTAACCCCGCATAATGCACTGGTAGATGCACCGCTAAAAACCACTACGGTCTGTGGTCTTGTGATTACCAGGCAACGTCCGGGAACCGCCTCTGGCGTGGTGTTTCTGACTCTCGAAGACGAAACCGGTGTCAGCAATATTGTCATCTGGAAAAAGGTGTTTGAGCGTTACCGCCGTGCCGCCATGGGGGGGCGGCTGTTACGTGTCAGAGGCCCATTACAAAGAGAAGGCATTGTTGTGCATCTGATCGCACAAGAGATCGAAGACGCGTCGCATCTCCTCTCTGATTTAGGACGCCCCAAAGATACCTGCGGCGAACAGACGCCCTGCCCACCCGCGCCACGTGCAAGACATCCGCGCGAGCAGGCAAAGCGATTATTTCCAAGCCGCGATTTCCATTAACCGCAAGCAGGCCGCCAGATCTCAGGACCAGGCAAAAAGATCAGGGGCCAGAACCAGATGCCGGTCGAGAAAGTTTTCCATGTGCACAACAACACTGTCAGCATCGCAGAGCACTACGGCAAGCTGCCCAGGACCTTCGCGACGGGGAACCGGGCTGACATAGCGGCCAGGCTCGGTGGGCACAGGGCCGGATTTATCCACCATCATCGGATCGATATTATAGTGCGCCCCCGCAAAGGTGCAAAACGGCACGCCGCGGTAATTGCCAGAAGTTGTCATATGCACATGGCCTGAAATGACCTGACGCACATTGCCCTGGCTGAGCACGGCCTCAGCAAAAGCTGCGTTCTCTTCCAGAATGATAAAATCGGTCTGAACCGAAAAGGGCGTGATATTGTGGTGCAGTACAATGACAACCGGCGTATCTGGCACCTCAGCCAATCGCGCACGCAGCCAGCTGATCTGCGCCGCGCTCAACTGCCCGGATCCCCACAGATCTGGCTCGGAACTGTCCAGAACAATAATGCGCTGCCCGTCCTGATCAATCACATGATCCATGCAGCCGGTTTCACTATTCTCAGTGCCTGGAAACACCTCAAGAAACGTGGGCCGCTGGTCGTGATTTCCCAATGTCAGATAGGTTGGCATCGCGAAGGGGGAAATGGCCGTTTTGAACCGCGCATAGGCTTCCGCCTCGCCCCGATCCGCAAGATCTCCGGCAAAAACCACAAAATCAGCGTCCCCATGGACCTCGTTGACGTATGAAACCGCCTGCTCAAGCCGATCATAGGTATCGAGCCCGTGGCTCAGCTTTCCCTCAGGGACAAGATGAATGTCCGCCAGAACAACAAATTTCAGCATTAGCCTTTTACTCCGGTCATGGTGATGCCGCGTATGAACAGGCGGCGGGCAAAGAGGAATGCAATAACCATCGGGGCAGTGACCACGGTGGCAGAGGCGTAGGTACGCCCGTAATCCGTGTCAAAGGCCGACTGGTACTGCATCATCGAAAGGGTTGCGGTCATCTTGTCCTGGCTCTGCACCACAATCAGTGGCCAGTAGAGATCGTTCCAATGCGCCACAAAGCTGAACACGCTAAAGGCCGCAATGGCAGGCACCGCTGCGGGCAAAATGAGCCGCAGGATGATCTCAATTTCAGTCATACCGTCAACGCGCGCCGCCTGAATGATGCTGTCAGGGAAGCCACGAAAGAACTGGCGAAACAGGAAGATAGCAAAGACCGACACGATGAACGGGAACATCATCGCAAAATAAGTGTCGAGCAGCCCAACACGCACCAAACCAATGTAAAGCGGAATGGAGGTCACATTGATTGGAATGGTGATAGCGGCGATCACTGTGCCAAAAAGAATGCTAGAGCCGCGAAATTTCAGTTTGGCCAGCGCATAAGCCGCCGGAATTGCCGTGATGAGCTGGATCAGCAAAATCCCCACACAGACGATCATCGAGTTCATGAGAAAGATCAGATAGGGCTGCTCAAAGATCACGCCATAGTAGTTTTCCCAACCCTTGAAGGTTTTGGGAATAAACGAGAAATCTCTGTCATAGACCTCGTCGGTGGGTTTTAGGCTGGACGAGATCATCCAGATAAACGGGAAGACCATCACCCAGGCACCCAAAAAGAGCAGCACTGTGGTGAGCCCGCGGCCAAGATATTGTGCGCGCAGGCGGTCAGACCATGAGACGGTGGGAGTGGATAAATCAGCCATCAGTAATGCACATTCCGGTCAGAAAAGAGCGCCTGGATCAGCGCAAATAGGAAGATGATGACAAGGAAGAAGAGCGACAGAGCTGAGGAATAGCCCATATTGAAATATTCAAACCCTTCCAGAAACGCGAGGTAGAGGAACACTTCAGAGGCGCGATCGGGCCCGCCCTGAGTAAGGATCGCAACGGTATCAAACAATTTGAACGCGGTGATCGATGAGGTAACTGCCACAAACATCGCTGTTGGCCCCAGCATCGGCCAGGTGACGCGAAAGAACTTATCAAACGCTCCATCAGCCCCATCCATTGCTGCAGCCTCATAGAGGTTCTTTGGGATCGCCGTCAGCCCTGCCAGAAACAACACCATATTGAAGCCGATAATGCTCCAGAGCGAAATAATGGCGAGGGAGTAAAGCACAACTTCGTCGCTACCGAACCAGTTGATGCCAGGAATGCCAATGGCCTCTAGCGAGTTGTTAATCACCCCTTGACCACTGTCCATCAGCGCAGCCCAGACCAGCGCCATTGCCGCCAGCGTTGAGGTGACAGGCAGAAAATATAAAACTTCCAGCACCGAACGGAATTGTTTCTGCTCCTGGATGGCAATCGCAAGAACCAGACTGATCACAAAGGCCCCGGGCAGAAACAGGACGGCATAGAAAAACGTATTGCCCAGCGCATTGGCAAACGCTTCATCCGCAAACATCTTGCGGTAATTATCGAGCCCAACAAACTCGTAGTAGTCGCTGACCAACGTGTAATCTGTGAGACTGGCCCAAAAGACCAGCAAGATTGGCACGATGTAGATTGCAAGGATCAAAACGGTGGCAGGCAAAACCAAAAGGTAAGCGAGCCGCGCTTGACCGCGCTGAGTCGCAATTTTTGCCATTACACAGCCCCCGCGGTTTCAAGCAAGCGCACAGGCAGGCGATTTCCCGTAGCATCAAACAGCAACAGCTGCTCAATGTTCAGCATCACCTGCAGAGTTTTGGCCTCGGCCAATGCCCCGGTGGTGCCGTAACGGTTGCTTTTGGGGGCCCGAATTCGGATCAAAGCCTCCGGGGCATGGGTGAAATGCCCATGGATCAGCACTTCAGGACCAAGATCTTCAATCATACGTTTGCTAAAATTCAGCACGGGCCCATTGGAAGACTGGTCCAGAACCAAAAGTTCTGCGTGATTTAAGACTGTGATCGCCTCCGGACGAATACCGATCTGAACCGGCCCGTTGCCATCTTGGTACATCGGCAGCATTACATCACCAAGCTCGATGCCATGCGCAGAACGCTCACCCGCAGCCACATTGATTTCAGGGCTGCCAATAAATCTTGCCACGTCCAGATTGGCAGGATCAGAAAAAAGCGCATTCGGACGACCGACCTGCAAAAGATGCCCCGCCTGGAGCAAGGCAACACGATCCGACATGGTCATCGCTTCAACCTGATCGTGGGTGACATAGATAAAGGTCAGACCAGAGCTTGCGTGTAATTCGGTAATTTCGGAACGCACCTGAACCCGCAGCTTGGCGTCCAGGTTAGACAGCGGTTCATCCATCAAAAACACTTGTGGATTGCGCACCAACGCACGGCCCAGCGCCACCCGCTGTCGCTGCCCACCCGAAAGCTGTGCCGGTCTGCGGTCCAGTAAGTGATCGATTTTCAGCTGGCTGGCCACTTTGGCGACCTCTGCACGGATCTCCGGCTGGGCACGCCGCCCAGCTGAGGTAATCGCTCGCATCCCCGGCAAACGCGCATAAAGCGGCAGCCGCGCCATCACCAGCGGCATGGCCATGTTTTCACCCACGCTCATATGCGGGTAAAGCGCGTAATCCTGAAACACCATCGCAATATTGCGATCCTTGGGCGCGCTGTTGAGTTTGGATCGACCGTCAATCAGAATATCGCCACTGTCTGGGGTTTCCAGCCCGGCAATGATCCGCAGCAAAGTGGATTTACCGCAACCGGATTGGCCCACAAGCGAAACAAACTCCCCATCCTGCACGTCCAAAGAGATATCATGCAAAACCGGTGTGTCGCCAAAGGACTTCTTGATGTTTTTAAGCTCTAGCCGCGCCATATCGTGCCTCGGGAAATAAGAATGCCCCGGACCATTCCAGTCCGGGGCAACGTTGCGCCTTAGCGCTGCATCAGTTTTTCAGCGATTGCTTTCAGCTCGGTTGCGCCGTCTTCAGGGCTGACCTCACCTTCCATCACCGCACGAATGGTCGAAGCCTGTTCACGCCAGATCTTTTCGGACTGGGTGCCAGGGTAGCCGGACCATGGGCCTGCGCGATCATACTGTTTGACCGGCGTCGCATAATAAGGCTCTGCCTCGTAGAAAGCGCCCATGTATTCGGTCTTAAGCACCTGACGGTTGGTCGGCAGGTAACCGGTGATCTCAGCCGTAACCTGCTGCCCGCGCGGGCCGGTGACAAATTTGATATATTCCCAAGCCGCCGCAGCTTTTTCGGGATCTGAAGCAGTGATAATCGCCGCATTGCCACCGGTGGGCAGTTTGCCGTCGGCATCATTCCATACGGTGAACGGGTGCGAGCGCAGATCAAAGGCACCACCAACACGTTCCTGCATGTTGCGCGCGCCGGCAGGGGACAGACCCCAAAGCCCCATACGACCCTCGGTGAAGGCAGCAAACTGGGTTTCGCGATCCAGATCGGTACGCAGACCACCTTCATCATGCAGGCGTTTGGCCATCTTCATGGCTTCCAGCGCGTGATCTTTTTCGTGGAATGCAACGTCCTGCCCGTCTTCGGACATCATACGGCCACCCTGCTGCAGGATCAGCGTCTGGAAACCCCAGTCATCGCCATTGATCAGCCACATGAACATCGGCAGGATATCATCGCCAAGGCCATCAATTTTTTGCGCCGCGTCAATCAAGCCGTCCCAATCGCTGGGGAATTCGTCGGGGTTCAGACCAGCCTGTTTGAACAGATCGGCATTGTAGTACCACTGGATAACAGACGCGTTGAACGGCATGCCATACTGCACCCCATCAACACGGCCAAGATCGAGCATCGCGGGCGAATAGTTCTCGGCACTCCAGCCTTCGCCTTCGCCTGCCATCAGAGGCCCCATGTCAACGATCTGGCCACGTTTTGCCAGTGCACGTGCCAGCGAGGGCAACTGGTTATAGGCCTGAAATGCGCAATCCGGCAGGGTGTTGGTGGCCGAGCCGCGGAACAGTTTCAGGTGCGTGTCGCCATAGTTTTTGGCTGGCGCGGCATACTGGACTTCGATCTCGTCCTGCATGGCATTGAATTCTTTCATCAGCGGCTCGTGCTGACGGGTCAGGTGGCCGGCATTGGTGAGGCAGGTGATTGTCACCTTGGCTTCAGCAGCCGCACCAGCAAGCGTCAGCGCAGCGGCTGCTGCCAGAGTAAAGCGGATCATCGGAATCTCCATTGGTACATCTTCAAATAGGTCTCACCCCCGGCCGCAGGGTTCGTTGCATGGCTAATCACTGATATGTGAAGGGAGTTTGACGCAACTCGGCACACAGAAGCATGTCACCGACTCTTCACACCAAGTCCGCCACTTGGTGCGCGTTAATTTCCAGCCGAACAGTATCGGTGCGCACCACGGCCTCGGTCACTTCAATGGGGGCTCCGCGCTCATCAACATTCTGCCCCCAAAGATTCAGCACAGATTGGGTGGGCGGAATTTCAAGCGCCATGGCTTCCGGCGCGGTGGGCTGGCGCACCTCGACCAATGTTGATGATCGGAAATAGTCCGTTACACCGCTATTACGAAACGCCGTGGGAACCGACGGTTGCGATTTCGCCGCCTCATGCAAAATATCCGGGAACCGGTGGGAATTGAAGAAATGGCGCCCAAGAGCCGTTGGCACACCATCAACGTGATGCATGAATTCCGCAAACGCGCCGCGAGACCCCGGTGCCAGCTGAAGCTGTGCCGCAACCCGCGCAGGAAACCGTTCGCGCTCACTGATCCGCACAACGCTCACTTTCACATCGCGGCCTTGCTCTCTGACGCAGGTGGCAAAACGTGTCTTGCGATCGATGCGATATAAAATCGGTTGTCCCACCACGACCGCTTCGCGCCCCTGCCACGACGAAATCGCGCCTTCGTCCTCAAGGTTCTTGAGCGCGCGCCGCACCGCATGGCGCGAAGACATATACCGTTGGCACAGCTCTCTCTGAGACGGCAGTTTACTCCCATTTGGGAATGTCGCTGCGCGCAGATCAGCAACCAACGCCTGATAGACATCTTTCCAATTTTGTTCACGCGACATCGGCTCAACCCTCCAAATAAAGAGTACAGCCACTGTGTAACAGCTTCCCGAAAACACGGCTTTTCGCTCATCCGCGAAAGTAATGAAAATCGGAAGACCGAGAAATTAAATCAGCACACCTTGGAGAGAGCCTCAACAACAGTTAACACGCTGGCAGTGTTTCAATGGCCGAGCTCGCCCTTCATTGTCGCTTATAGCCCTTTTCTTGACGCTATTTGCCAACAGTGCATGGGGTGCAGACTGAAACATAGGAAGATAACTCAACAGGGAATGGGAAAACTAGGATGCTAAAGCCACCTTTCAAAGATGTGGACGTCGAACGCGCCCAATCAGGCTTCTACGAGGGCCACAGCGTGATCATTGCCCTCCTCAGCAAAACCATCATGGTTGCACTGGTTCTATGGGCTCTGATCTGGCCCGCAAATGCAAACGGTGTCTTGGGGAGCTTGAACTGGCGTCTTCTTGAAGACTTCAATGCATTCTACATTATCATCGTTGGCGCGTTTGTCTTTTTCTTGCTGGCACTCGCTCTGATCCCCGCGACCGGCCGCAAAGTTATGGGACAACCAGGGGAGAAAAAAGAGTTCTCGAACTTCTCATGGTTCTCGATGATGTTTGGTGCAGGCCTTGGCGTCGGACTGATGGTCTTTGCGACCGCAGAACCTTTGGGGCTTTGGGGATCGAACCCGGTTGTTCTCTCCGGTGCGGTTGAGGCCAATTCGCCAGAAGCACTGAGCTCGGCCTATATCTGGACCTTTGCACATTATGGCATTCACGCATGGGCAATCTATGTCGTGACCGGCTTGTCGCTGGCCTATTATGCTTATACTCGCGGTATGCCACTGACCATTCGCTCGGCGCTGACCCCACTGTTTGGTTCGCTGATGAATGGCTTTCTGGGCCACATCGTAGATGTGCTCGGCGTGGTCGCAACCATTCTGGGCGTGTCGGTAACCATCGGCTTTGGTGTGTCTCAGCTGGTTGACGGGCTTTATGCCGTGACCGGTATCGAATGGATCATGGATCTGAGCGGCGATGCACCTGTACCCAACACAGTTGGTTTGATCACAGGCCTGATGATGATCATGGCGCTGTCGATCATTTCTGCGGTTTCCGGCGTTGGCCGCGGTGTCAAATACCTCTCCAATATCAACCTTGTTCTTTCGGTCATTCTTCTGAGTGTCTTCATCATCTTTGGCTCTTTCCTGTTCGCAGCAACCACCTATGCCAGCGCGCTGGTGGACTATCTGATGCACTTCGTGAGCCTCAGCTTTAATGCCTATGGCCCACAATCCGCAGATGCTTTTGCGCAGGCCTTGCCGCAAGAGGCCGCACCATTTGCCGACGCGCTTAAAGGTGGTGCAACCAATGCCTGGGGCTCGTTTGATGGTTTTAAATCTGGCTTGACCGGTGAAGCCGCACAGCTGGATGACGCTGTGCTTCAAGCGGCCTATGCCGCAGGTGAACCCGCACGCCAGTTTGGCTGGCAAGCAGGTTGGACCACATTCTACTGGGCCTGGTGGATTGCGTTCTCTCCCTTTGTTGGTCTGTTCCTGGCGCGTATTTCCCGCGGACGTACAGTACGTGAGTTCATCCTGGGCTGTGTTATTGCGCCCACGTTGGTGTGTTTTGCCTGGATGACTATTCTGGGTGGGACAGCCATCGACCTTGAGCTGACAGGCAATGCAGATGGTGCCATCATCGGTGCGTCAAACACGGCAAAACTGTTCGTCACTCTGAGCCAAATGCTCAGCGGCCCATTCTTTAGCATTATCGCCGTAATGTGTGTTGTGCTGACATTGACCTTCCTCGTCACATCCGCTGACTCTGGCATTTTGGTTATGAACACCATCATGTCGGGTGGTGATCAGGACGTTGGCAACAAGCACAAGATCGTTTGGGGCCTGGTTCTGACGGCAGTCATCGGTACTCTGCTCTTTGCTGGGAAAACCAACGGTGGTGCAGACCCAATGGAAGCGTTGAAGAGCGCGATGATCATCGGGGCGCTGCCATTCACCATGGTAATGGGATTGATGTGCGTCTCTCTGGCAAAAGCAATCATCCGCGACAGCATGCGTGAAAAATACCTGCAGGAAAAAACCACCTAACGGATCATAAAACGGCATCCAGCGCCTTTGCGCTGGATGCGACCTTTCAACAAAACGATCAGCCTGTTCAAAATTTAGATTGTCGGTTTGCTGAAACCGTATAAACTCACCCGACAGGTCGAATGGCAGCCCTGCAAGGGATGGTTTTAGCACCACGCCCAGGGCCTAAGGTATTACACCTTTTCCAGTGGGCGCGATCGCCCCTTCGTCGACACAAAGTAGCAGAATCACAAGTAGTATCAGGTTCTAAACGTCCCCCCGGCGCTTCATCGCACCGAGGGCTATCTTGATCCACGCGCACTGCATTCAGGCAGAATGCGCAGAAATTGGGATCAGTATACGTCGCGCTGGTATCGGTGTGTTGCCACCAGCATGTCCATATAGGCATCTGCCTCTTCTTTGCTCTTACCACCGTTGAGCTGAAGGATGTCTCGCAGCGCTTTGTCGACATCAGCGGCCATTCGGCTGGCATCACCACAGATATAGATCGCAGCTCCATCTTCGAGCCATTGGAAGATCTCCTGCCCATCTTGTTTCAAAAGCGTCTGAACATAGACCTTGTCTGCGCCATCTCGCGACCAGGCGAGGCTTGCTTTGTTCAAAAGACCCGACTGTTGCCACGTTTCAATTTGTTCGCGGTAGAGATAATCACAAGCTTCGTGTTGGTCGCCAAAAAACAGCCAGTTTTTGCCAGGTGCCTCGCGCATTTCCCGCTCTTCGAGAAAGGCGCGAAACGGCGCGATACCTGTGCCCGGCCCAATCATGATCAACGGTGCAGCATCATCGGCAGGAATATGGAAATGAGCTGATTTTTGAACATAAACACCAACCATCCCGCCGTCGCCCAGCCGCTCCCCCAGATAGGTCGACGCGACCCCTTTTCGCGCAGTTTCATTTAGATTGTAGCGCACCTCACCAACGGTCAAATGCACTTCTCCGGGGTGTTTTTTCGGGCTGGAGGATATCGAGTAGAGCCGCGGCTGCAATGGACGCAAGCCATCAACCAAGACCTGCGGGTTCAACTCTGCAACGTCTCCGCTGCGCAGCACATCAATGATCTGCATATCTTGGGAAACACCTTCTATCCCCCAGGCCTCCAGCGTTTTGGGAGTAACCGTTGTCAGGTCCAGTCGAGTAAGAAGAGCAGATTTCAGACGCGCAGGGCCAGATTTGAGCTCAATCGATTCTTTCCCGGAAAATCCACAGGCCGCCAAGATCGCGCTCACTTCGTTCTGACAATTGAGCGGCCAAACTCCAAGCGCATCACCAACCGCATAGTCGAGATCTTCTCCTCCTCCAGCCAGCGACAGTTCAATATGATTGACACATTTAGCAGAATCTTCACCGCTCAAACGCTCAGACGCCATCAATGTCGCCATGAAGGGATGATTTTTGTCAAAACCTGGTGCGGCACCGGCTGGCTCAGGCGCGGAACCTACTCCAGCGGCAGATTTAAATGCTTCGCTGTCAAACGCAGCTGTTTTCCATTCTGCATAGTCATCCTCAAAATCCACATCGCAAAATACCGGATCGTTCGCACGCAACGCCCCGAGCTCTGCAAGACGTGCATCAATGTCCATCGCAGCTTTGTTGAACTCCGCATAGCTTGAATCGCCCAAGCCACAGATGCTGAAATTCAATGTTTCGGGCAATGCTGGCGCATTTTCATCCATCAAGGCAGCGTAGAATTTTGCTGCGTTATCCGTGGGTTCACCTTCGCCAAATGTCGCGGTCACAATCAATAGATGGTTGATAGCTGACAGATCAGAAAGCTGCACATCATCCAATGCGGCCACGCTCGCTTCAAACCCCTGTGTCTTGGCAAATTTGCGCAGGTCTTTTGATAGCGCCTCGGCATTACCCGACTGCGATCCGTATAGAATGGTCAATGCAGTCCCAACCTCAGAGGCATCTTCTGCCGTTGCTGCGCTTGCTATGGCATGCAGCCCGCTGAGCAACCCATTCAGCCAGTGTCGCTGGGATGGATCAAACGGGGCATCTTCGGTGATAAAAGCCGCTGGCGCTCCCCCATGGCTCTGACCGATGGCCACGGCGAGGTTTTTGAGGATATTTGGATCTTGTGCGGTCATGATTTAGTCCGGTTCATCGATGTCATTGGTTAAGCAGCAAGCACCAGCTCAGCTGGCAGGAGTGCCTTTAGCGCCTCGTCTTCGAGGCTTCGGCTGAATGCAAGGAAGGTCTGATCGGGTGCCCGCTTTGAAAGATAAGTGCCCACAACGTGCTCAAGGATTGGCAAAACATCCTCGGAAGCAACGGGACCACACAAAGGGCGTGCCAACCCCTGATCTTGGTCAGATCCACCACCCAGCACGATATTATAGCCCTCGCCCCCGCCCGGTGCGGTGGTGCCAACAAGCCCGATATCCCCGATATAGTGCTGCGCACAGGAGTTCGGACAGCCGGTTAGATGGATGTTAATCGGGTGATCCAGCGTGAACTTGCTTTCGAGATGACGCACAATGCCCAGAGCGTCCTGTTTGGTGTAGGCCAGTCCAAGTTTGCACGCCCATTTGCCGGTACATGCCACAGCCCCGGCAGCAAAGGCAGTCGCACGCGTGCCCAGTCCAAGCGCGTCAAGCTCACCCTGAACCGTTGCAATCAGCTCATCGGGCACGCCAAGGATCAGAGGGTTTTGCCAAACTGTAAGACGAATATCATTGCTGCCATACATCATGGCAATTCGGCCCAAGCCACGCATCTGCTCGGGGCTCAGCCGTCCCAGTTCAAGCGCCACACCGATATAGTTCAGGCCATCCTGTTTTTGCGGCTGCACACCAATGTGACCCTGGCGATCGATTGGCGCTCGTGGTGCTTCAATACCCTTGGGCAAACTTGCAAGCACAACCTCAGTACCAAAACCATCCAGCTTCTCTTGAGCGCGGGCGCAGAACCAATCCGCTCCTTTAGAGTCGAGCAGGTATTTCAGTCGCGCCTTGCCGCGATTGGTCCGATTGCCGTGATCCACAAAGACCCTCATCATGGCTTCGGCAACGTCGACGGCCTGATCAGGACGGCAGGCCAGACCGGTGTCTTTGGCAAAATCCTTGTGGCCGGTGATACCGCCCAACGCGATGCGGAACCATACGCCCGGTTCAATGCCTTGATCGTTTTGCGGCACATCCACCGCCTGAAACGCGATGTCATTGGTATCTGATACGCAGGAAATCACGCCACCACCGTCAAAGGAAATATTGAACTTCCGAGGGATCGCCTGCAGCTCTTTGGTGCGCAGAATACGCAGCGACAAACGGCTGGCCATCGGACGGGTGTCGAGCAATTCTTGCGGATCCACGCCCGCAGTAGGTGAGCAGGTAAGATTGCGCGCGGAATCTGCACCCGTACCCTGTGCCGTCAGCCCAACTTCCTGAAGCTTTTCAACGATGGGGATTATGTTGCCCGGCATGATCTCACGCAGTTGCAAGCTGCCGCGGGTCGTAACATGGGCATATCCACCCGCGTGGTCTTCAGAAATAGCCCCAAAGACCGACATCTGATCACCGCGCATGATATTGCCGGGACAGCGCAGTCGCATCATGTATCCAGCGCTCGCTGGTTCCACATTGAAAAACCCCAGATGGCGCAACAGAAACTGGTCCAAGCCTGCCGCCAAATGCCCTTCTGCTTCCCATTGTTCAACCTGGCGCCACATATCCACGGGGTGCAAATTATGCTTTGCCACTTCCTCTTTGCAGAGATCTTCCAGCGGTACGCCATATACAGTTTCGGGCTCGGAGGCCGCGCCATTTGCGCCGCCGGTGAATGCCCGATGCAAGTTGAGCTTGGTCAAAACGCCGATCAGATACTCTTGCTGTTCAGCGGTAAACCCTGCGTCTGTATGTGACATGTGCGTACATCCTGTGTATTTTGGCTTGCCCCATCGCGAAAAGGCTCGCTCAGACATGTGTCCCGTGCGTCTGCACGGATAATGGGGAGATAAAGTGCGAAACGGCTGATGCCCAAAGACAGTCATCACCGAACGTTTTCTGAACTACATTGCCCAGATTGTGCCTTGGACAATGTCCAAGCCCGACGCCATTGCCGGACCATTGCACAGATAAGCGGATAGCTTTTGCAGTCATTAATGCGTCGGCTATCTCAGCAAGCAAGGGCTGGGCGGCATTTGCGCCAATGAACAGCGCCAATCTCTATCAAGAGTCAAAAAACTAGGCATTCGCCGCTTTTTTTGTCGCTTCCTGTACCGTCACAGCATGTGGGCGCGGCGTGCCGGGTCATCATGACCGCGAGCCATAGATTGACCACGCCTGCGCATCCGCCGCGCATTAGGCGGTTTGTTTTTGTGCAGGTGCAGAAAACTCCGCTGCGTTTTTAGGCAAAGCATCCGAGGCTCGCACTGATTTCGTTTAAAAGTTGACTCAGCGCGCCCCTCCGGCTGCGTTTGAGTAGCACGCAGCGATGAAGCTGCCTGCGTCACACCACCTTTTTGCCGCGCTCTGCATGACCGTCAGCAAAAAGGCGCAGCAACGGTGCTGCACAGCATGAGAACACATCCACAGCAGTGTGAAAACCTAGGTTGGAATTCACAAAGACCGTGAAAAAACACCTTGTTTTTGATCGACTTGCCTTGGCTTGCCCCTTCTCTCCGTTGCCGCTGCGCCGTCACTTTGTGTTCGGTGCGCACCTGAAAACCTCTTCCCTCCAGAGTCTTCAAAGGAACCGAAATGTCATATGTAACCCCACCAGAGTTCTCAGCTCAGATGGTCGACGCGGGCGCTAAAAAAGCCTTGATGTCGACCAAAGATACGCTCATCCGCGCCTATATGGCCGGGGCTATTCTGGCGCTTGCCGCCGCATTTGCTGTGACCGTCGCCGTCAACACCGGCCATTTCATCATTGGTGCGCTGCTGTTCCCGGTTGGTTTTTGCACCCTGTATCTGTTGGGGTACGACCTTCTCACCGGGGTGTTCACTCTTGTCCCATTGGCATTGATCGACAAACGCCCCGGCGTCGATATGAAAGCGCTGTGGCGCAATTGGGGGCTCGTGTTCCTCGGCAATTTTGCTGGCGCAATGACCACAGCTATTTTCATGTCCACGATTCTCACCATGGGCTTCACGCTTGAACCCAATGCGGTGGGGCAAAAGCTCATGGATATTGGGCACGCAAGAACAGTTGGCTACGCCGAAGCAGGCGGCGGTGGCATGCTGACGCTTTTTGTACGTGCTGTCATGTGTAACTGGATGGTTTCCACCGGTGTCGTTGCCGCAATGATGTCGACCTCGACATCTGGTAAGATCATGGCGATGTGGATGCCGATTCTGATCTTCTTCTACATGGGTTTTGAACATTCGATCGTGAATATGTTCCTGTTCCCAATCGGCCTGCTTCTTGGTGCGGATTTCACCTGGGGTGACTACCTGCTGTACAATGAGATCCCAACCGTTCTGGGCAACCTCGTGGGTGGTCTGACCTTTGTGGGCGCAATGCTCTACACAACCTACTACAAAACCTCGCCATCGCGTTCTGTGAAATCAGACGGTGTTGGCGTACCGGGCGAATAAGCCAATCGGGGCCAGCCAAAAAGTTGGCCCCATCCCCCCTCTGTCCTGGCAAAGAGTTTCCCCGTGAACGTTCAACGCTCCTCTCATCAAGGTCTCAGGGTTTCGATCGCTCAATGCTCTCACACTGGGATCAAGGCCGAAAACCAAGACTTTCACGGTGCGCTGATCCCTGAGGGTAAGGCCCTTACACTGAAAGGGATTACCCTGGCCGTGGCCGATGGTATTTCCAGCAGCCCCGTTAGCCGCGAAGCTGCAGAGCTTTCGGTGCGTGCAATGCTGGAAGACTATTACCACACGTCTGATGCATGGGCGGTTCGCGCTGCAGCCTCGCGGGTAATCTCAGCCATAAATGCCTGGCTCTATGCCGCCAACCGGCGCGCGTTGCTTGACACCGCCGATCATGGGCGCATTTGCACGCTTTCAGCGCTTATCTTGAAGGGAGGCTTTGCCCATATCCTGCACGTGGGTGACAGCCGCATTTGGCGCGTCTCAGGAGAAACACTGGAGCCCCTGACGCAAGATCATGTGGCGCGCTCTTCAATCGGTGAGACCGTCTTAAAGCGCGCACTTGGGCTCTATGATCAAATTGAGCCCGACTATCAAAAATTGAACCTCACACGAGGCGATATTTTTCTGTTAACGAGCGACGGTGTTCACGACTTCTGGAATATTCAACAGGCCGTCGCAACGATCAAAGCGGCACCCGATCTTCAAGCCGCAGCGGATCATATCGTCGCTGATGCGCTAAACGCTGGCAGTACAGACAATCTAACACTGCAAATCGTCAGAATTGAGCAGCTCCCTGAAACTTTGGGCCCTGTTGCACTTGGGCTCAACAGTGATCTGCCCATTCTGCAACATCAAAGCGAAGGCGCGATGGTGGATGGGTTTCGTATTATCCGTCTGATCCATTCCAACAACCGCAGCCATATCTATCTGGCTGAAGGCGCAAACGGACAGCGTGTAGCTCTTAAATTTCCAGCGACCGAAACCCAAAAAGATCCTGTCTACATGCGCCGTTTTATAATGGAGGAATGGATCGCGAGGCGGCTCAACTCCCCCCATGTGATAAAAGCTGCCGAAACACCAGAAACGCGTTCCAGCCTTTATGTGGTCTCCGAATTTATCGATGGACAGACACTGCGACAATGGATGGCAGACAATCCGAACCCGCCAATCAACCTGGTGCGCGACATCGCCCAACAGATGATCAAAGGGCTACGTGCTTTTCACCGAAAAGACATGCTTCATCAGGACTTTCGCCCTGAAAACATCATGATCACGACTGATGGCACTGTAAAAATCATCGACCTCGGCTCAACCCGGATCGCAGGCGTACAGGAGGCAGGCCCTTCAGAGTTGGAACAGATGCTTGGCACGCTGCAATACTCCGCACCGGAGTATATTGTTGGCGACATTCCCACCGCGGCATCTGATCAGTTTTCGCTAGGCCTTGTGATCTACGAAATGCTCACGGGTCGCCTGCCCTATCGCGCGGATGCGGCTCGGGTTGAAACGAGGCGCGATGTAGCCCGGTTGAGCTACCGCGACGCGCGCGATGGCTCCAACACCATTCCCTATTGGATCGACCACGCCCTGAAACGGGCCACGCACCCGGATCCAGCCAAACGTTTCGGCGCCTTCTCTGAATTTGAAGAGGCCTTGCGCGCGCCCCCGCAACACCTGAGCGCTCAGGGGCCAACTCCGTTGATCAAGCGCGATCCACTGCGTTTCTGGCAAGCGCTATCTGCCATTTTAGCACTGATCCTGATTGCTGTGCTCGCCAATTGATCCCCCCTCCATCAAAAGGAACCAACACATGACCACTGAGATGACCAAAGAAGACGTCACCGCGATGATCTTATCTGCCAAAAAACAGGCCGGGCTGACATGGGAGGGCATTGCACAAAGCATTGATATGTCACCGGTTTGGACACATTCCGCCGCAATGGGCATGAACGCAATGCCAGCAGACAAAGCCCAGGCACTGGTTCAGGCGCTTGCCCTCCCACAAGAGGCGGCCGCAGTTCTGGAGGAAAGTCCGACAAAAATCTGGGAACAATCCGTGCCCACAGACCCCTGCATTTATCGGTTCTATGAAATCGTTGGCGTTTATGGCCCAACCCTCAAAGCCCTGATCCAGGAGAAATTTGGCGATGGAATTATGTCTGCAATCGATTTCGATATGCAGGTCACCCGCGTTGAACACCCCAAAGGGGACCGTGTGAAGGTGGAAATGTCCGGGAAATATCTCTCTTACAACGCTTGGTAACCGGACCTTGGGTCATTTTACGTCGCTTGGCGGGGCAATCAGATCCTCCCGCCAAACGCATCACTGACCCAGCTTAGGTAGTGTTTCGGATCGCGGTCCCGCAGGTCGAACTGCGCTCAATAAAGCCTTTAGAAAACATGAGAGCGCCCTAAGGGCGCTCTCGATCTCTTCGTCAAACTTCGACTTCGACATTGCCGATCGGGTTTGAGCAACAGGCAAGAATATAGCCCGCTTCGATATCATCTTCGGTGATGCCGCCGTTGTGCACCATATGCACCTCACCCTTGGTCTTTTTGACCTTACAGGTGCCGCAGACACCAAAGGTACAGCCGGACGGAATATTGAGACCAGAACTGCGCGCTGCAGCCAGGATCGTCTCTGTCTCCGCGACCTTTACCGTGACACCTGATGAGGCAAATACAACTTCGGCCTTTGCATCATCATCAGGCACAACGTCATCAAGTGGCGGCTGCTCTGATTCTTTTTCAACAGGCGCACCAAAGCTCTCCTGATTATACTGCTCCATATCAAAGCCGAGACCTGCAAGCGCCTCTCGCACCGCTTGCATAAACGGTTCAGGACCACAGCAATACACTTCGCGATCCAGGTAATCAGGCGCCATCAGGCCAAGCATCAACTGGTTAAATTGACCCTGATAACCTGTCCAAGGGCGGTAGAGATCTGGTTGTTCAACAACAAATTTCAGATCCAGACCTGGCGTTCGGCTCGCCATATGTTCAAGCCGCTGGCGGAAGATGATCTCAGAAGGGCGTTTGGCACAATTGATAAATACAATATCAAGGTCGCGCCCTTCATCCCACATACATGTGGTCATCGACATCATCGGCGTGATGCCAGAACCCGCTGAGATGAAAAGGTATTTCTTCGCTGAGCTGCCCGCATTGGTAAAAAGCCCGGCAGGCCCGATCGCTTTCATGCGCATACCAGGCTGCAGATTGTCCAGCATCCAGCGCGTGCCGATACTATCCGCCTGCGCTTTGGCGGTGATGGTGATGGACCTTGGCCGCGACGGAGACGAAGAGATTGTATAGGTACGATGTACCACCCCACCGGGTTGACCGGGCGCGGGGATCTCGAGCGTCAGAAACTGGCCGGGCTCATAGGAGAAAAGCGCACCAGAAAGTGCGCGAAAGCTGAAGCTTGCAGTGTCCGGCACCTCTGGTACGACAGAAACGCATTCAAGCATTTCACTGTCTTTCCAAATCGCGGAGGAAACGTTTGAATCAAGTGCGCTCATATTCTTATTCCGCTGCCAAAGGTTGGGGTTCCTGGCGATCTGCAATGGTCTCGCAGTACCAGTCTACGAATTGCAAAACGCCACTTTCCTGGATCGGCGAATAAGGTCCAGGAACATAGCTGGGGCTATTGATGCCCATCTGGTTATCCTCGACCACCTCGCGGTCTTCGTCATTGGTGGCGACCCAGACTTCGGTGAGACGCTTCAGATCATAGTCAACGCCCTCAACTGCATCCTTGTGGACCAGCCATTTTGTGGTCACTTCGGTTTCTGTTGGGCTGATCGGGGTCACACGGAACACGATCGAATGATCGGTCATGAAATGGTTCCACGTTGTTGGGTAATGGAATTGGAGCAATGCACCCGCATCAGCAAAGGGCACACGCCCAAGCCAGCGACGCACAGCTGCCTTGCCATCCATTGTATAGCTCTCGGCTCCTTCCTTCAGCGGCATACGTGCAACACGGTACTGGCCGTCTTCGCTGAGGTGGAAATTCGCCGGCAAACCCGCGGCCTCGCAGCGGTCAAAATGTGCTTGAAGGTGATCCGGCGTCTCGCCGCCTTCACCAACGCCTGTGACGCTGGGGTCATCCGGATATGTTCGGCACAAAGACGGGTGATTGCCGCCACAGTGATAGCATTCGCGGTTGTTTTCCCAAACAAGCTTCCAATTGCCGTTTTCGACAATCGTACTCTCATAGGCCACCTTCGCATTGCTGAGATCATGAGGCTCCAGATAGGGCCCGACGCGATTGGCATAAGCGTCAAAATCCGGCGCGTCATCGGCCAAGCAAATGTAGATCAAACCCGCGATTTCACGGCAATGTACGGTCTTTAGCCCATGATCTTTTGGGTTAAAGTCTGGCCCCATATCCCGCGCCCACATGAGGGATCCATCCAGCTCATAGGTCCATTGGTGGTAAGGGCAAACCAGTTTGGGCACATGGCCTTTTGCCGCTTTGCACAAAATGGATCCACGGTGTCTGCATGTGTTGTGGAACGCGCGAATTTGGCCATCTGCACCGCGGATAATAATCACGCGATACTCACCGACCTTATGCGAAACATAGCTACCGGCTTTCTCAAGCTCACAGGCAGCAGCCGCAAACAACCATTCACGGTAGAAAATTGATTCAAGATCTGCCTGAAACACCTCCGGATCTGTATAAAAGGCCTGTTCCAACGCATGGCCACGTGTTCTGCGTGCCAACAAAGTGTTTATCTTGCTCACCATCTAGCTCTCCTACCGGATCCGGCGATCTTGGCTGGTGCGACTGGCAAGAGGGAGCTGTTCGGAAACGTGGAAGGCACGTCTCCGCCAATCAGGCCCCCACGGCCACCCGCGGTTTGACATAGTTGCAAGGCTGGTTTCCGGACTTGGAAGAGGTTTTCACCTTTGACGCTGCACCTTCCCGGAACCTTCCTTCCAGTGGCCCTGAGCCGCGTCGCATCTTCGTCACCGTTGCGGGGGCAGTGCCGGTTTCACACCGGCTTCCCAATTCTCCACCACTCACAAAGCGAGCAGTAGCACCTTACAGGGAGATGATAAGAAAGCCATGCGCTGCCGCTAGAATGCAAGCGACATCACATGATCAGAAAACGCACCAAACCCAGGAAACCTTTCACGCCGACATTCTAGCGGCACACACTCCAGTCCTGTAGCCGGAACAGCTGGGTCTGCAGCATGTGCTGGCGATATTTGCGAACAACGTCACGGTGCTGTTCACCATGACAGGCGTTTTTAAGCTCTTTCGGCCCCGGGTGAATATTTCCTGCTGATCCAGATCTGCACGCTGACGGTCGGGGCTGCGACCGTGATCCAGACGGTGGGCGTTGGCCCAATTGACGCGTGATTGCTCGTGTTTCAGGGCAGCCGTTTGGGCTTCATCCCGGTTCTGGTCTTTATCGGCGATACCATCGGCACGGTCGCAATGTTCGAAATTGCACTGATCTGCGGATTGTTCCAGGTGTTGCTGGAGGCTATCATATACAAGATCAAACGTTTCTTTCCGCCTTGGTGGCGGACCTGCTCGTCCTGACCGTCGGGCTGTTGCCGGTCAGGCTACGCTGCCTAGGTGAGCACGTCGCGCCGTCGGTATTGGCTGAGGTCAGTTCAGATGAGGCTGCTCAAATTCAGCTCACCAATCCGACAGGGGCAAGCACTACATTTGGTTGATGATTTCTTCCTTAAAGGAAGTGGTGCCCGGGGGCGGAATCGAACCACCGACACGAGGATTTTCAATCCACTGCTCTACCCCTGAGCTACCCGGGCACGGGTTCGGCTTATCGCCTTGGGTGGAGGCGTTCTATGCTGTCCGCTGGGTGGTGTCCAGAGGCTTTTTGCGGGTTTTTTCAATTTTGTTTGTCAAAACTCTTCTCCACCTCAAACCCGTCGAATTCATCCCCATCAGGAGCCTCTGCGGCCGGTACCGCATACGCTCCTGTCATCCAGCGACCCAGGTCGATATCTGCGCATCGCTTTGAACAGAAAGGGCGAAATGCTGGCTGGGTATTTTCACTGCAGATTGGGCAGCTCATCTTGAAACATCCATCAGTGCAACACGGCCGCGTTTGCGTTGCAGTTCGAAATGGCCAAGATTGGTCCAGCCCAGCATGATGGTTTCTTCGCTGTCAGATCTCAACGCAGCCCGCAGACTGCTTTCAAACATGCGGCGGTCTTTCTTGGGCATCGGAGCCAGATCAAGCACGATCTGCCCGCCAAGTCCGCGCACACGCAGGATTCGCGGCAATGCTTTGGCGCAAGCGATGTTTGCTTTGACGCCCGCAGCCAGCGAAGTGTCCTGCCCCGTGTTCACATCCACGGCCACAAAGGCGCGAGTTGGCTCCACAAACAGGAAAGCACCACCAGTCAAAGGTTCTTTGATTGTGCGCGCGATATCCAATGCATCCAGCACGCCGTGACGTTCAAACCCATCCGCATCCTGTTCGATACTGGCGGGTTCAGCCCAATCGCGCCAAGCCAACAGGTGAGGCGCGTCCCCTTCTGAGAGCACCTCGGGGCTGTCTCCGCTGTCATCCATAACTTGCTGCGCGAGATCGCACATCGCAGCGATATCTTCGGCGATGTCATCAGGCTCCGCTCCCGCACAAACGGAACGCAATATCAGCCCGTAAGGCAGATCCCCCATCGTTTCATGGGCGACTTCAAGCAGGCGATCGCGTTCGTCATCATCGCGAATGCTGCGAGAGATATTCAGGCCCGGCGCATCGGGTGTGACAATGGCATAGCGGCTTTTAAACAGCAGCTTCTGCGTGACTGGAATTGCTTTTCCGGGTTCGGCGTAACCTGTGACCTGCACAAGCAGCATCTGCCCAGGCGACAGACCCTTAACCTGGCGCAAAAACGCCGGTCCATCCGGAGTGGTCAGGAACATGCCGCCCTGACCTTTGACCGGACGATCAGCACGGGCGCGGTAGATTGTGCCCGGTGCAGGGGCCTCTCCCTCAACCAAGAAGTCTTCGAGGACCCCATCAACCATAAGAGCCGCAGCCTCGCGGTCACCCAGATGGTCCAGAATAATCATACGCCCCTTCATTGTGCGGCCTCCTGCTGAAAGATTGGCACGCCAGCTGCGCGCAACAAATTGGCGGTCTCTGCCAGGGGGAGACCAACGATTCCGGTAAACGAGCCGCTAATCCATGGAATGAACGCGCTCGCAGGCCCCTGAATTGCATAGGCGCCCGCTTTGCCATCCCAGTCATTGCTCGCGAGATAGACGTTCAGTTCTTCGTCGGACAAGCGCTTCATCTTTACTTGGCTGACCACATCACAGTCCCAGATCTGATCGCCCTTACGTACAGCAACCGCAGTGATCACCCGATGCCGCCGCCCCGATAGCGCCAGAAGAAATTCAGCCGCCTCGCCCGCATCACGGGGTTTTCCCAGAATGCGACGGCCAAGCGCAACGGTGGTATCGGCACACAGCACAACATCTTCCGCACGTGCCTCAACCGCTTCCACTTTGGCGCGGGTCACGCGGCGGCAATAAGGGCGTGGCTGTTCATTCTTGAGCGGGCTTTCATCCACATCTGGCGGGCGCACCGAAGAAGGCTCAACCCCCAACTGGCGCAACAGTTCCAGCCGACGCGGGCTGCCCGATCCAAGAATGAACGCCATATCGTTCCCTTCGCAACTCTATTTGAAACGGTGATACGCGGCCCCACCAAAAAACAAAAGCCCGGCATTGGCCGGGCTCTGTGATGGGTGCGGATCGCGCTTACTTGAAGCGGTAGTTGATCCGACCTTTTGTCAGGTCATAGGGGGTCATTTCCACCTGAACCCGGTCGCCAGCCAGAACGCGGATGCGGTTTTTGCGCATTTTACCTGCCGTATGTGCGATGATCTCATGGCCGTTTTCCAGCTCGACCCGAAACGTCGCATTCGGCAGGAGTTCCTTTACGACACCGGGAAATTCGAGCGTATCTTCCTTGGCCATGGTCTCTCCTTTACACAACTTCCCACACAATTCGTGGGACGTGCGCTTAAATGAGGGCTTTTTGCCTTTTTTTCAAGGGCGCATTCAGGCTAAGCGACGACTTTGTCACATAAACCACTGCATCTCGTCGCGAATCCAAGCCCAAGCTGAGCGTTTTTTTTCGCAACTTGCGAATCGCACAAGTGCGTGGGCGTCTACGCCAGCCATGTGCAATATTTCAGGAAACGGAAAGAGGTTCGCCCCAACGCGCCTTCAGGCGTTCAATGATCTGGTCGCGTGATTGGCGATACATACTAAGTTTGGCCTCACGTGTTTCACCCATACCCGTCGGATCCATGATGGGCCAATACTCCACATCGAGGTGAAAAAAACGGGTCAATTCCAGGGCACGACGCTGACTTGCTGGAGACAGGGCAATGACAAGATCAAAAGATGACAAGTCATCACCCCATTGCTCCATTTCATCAAAGGATCGCGAGCGATGGCGACTCAGTTCCACGTCCATCTCTTGGCAAACCGCGATGGAGAAACCGTCGATCTCCATATCGTTTTTCACACCAACAGACTGCACATAGGTGCCTGCGCCGTAAAAACGCTTCATGATCCCTTCGGCCATCGGGGACCGGACCGCGTTGTGGTCACAACAAAACAGGACCGACTGCGGTAACTTATCCAAAATTAAGCTCCAAAATGCAGAACACAAATAAGCGTGAACAGGCGGCGGGCAGTATCGGTATCGATCTCAGCCTTCCCATCCAGTCGTTCCTGCAACACGCGACTGCCTTCATTGTGGATGCCCCGACGCGCCATGTCGATGGTTTCGATCTGGCTCGGCGGCAAATTTTTCACAGCGTTAAAATAGCTTTCGCAGATCTGGTAGTAATCCTTCACCACCTGCCGAAACGGCGAAAGCGACAGGTGAAACTCAGCCGCGGGTTCGCCAGCCTCGTTGTTCACATCAAACACCAGGCGCTTGTCACGAATGGCAAGCCCAAGCCGATAGGGGCCATCGACGTTTTCACGCCCTTCCCGTTCCGGCAGCACAAAGCTGTTCTCTTCGATCAGATCGAAGATCGCCACTTTGCGCTCCTGCGCGATTTCAGGTGTCGGCGCAGGCAGATTGCGGTCGTCCAGTTCAATTTGACTAATGTAGCTCATTTTGTGGACCTCATCACATGATGGACCTTAACACGGCGGTCACTGATCATTGGTAGATACATCATGCTGCAGCGCAGCACAATCCACCCTAGGTGTTAGAACGGGTGGCACGCTGTGATCAACTTATTCGTTCAACGCATCCAATCGCGCCCGTACCGACAAGCCATGCGCCTCAAGGCTTTCACTGATCGCCAGGGATTCGGCCGCAGGCCCGATGGCTTTCAGCGCCGCAGGAGTCATTTGGCTCAACGTGGTGCGCTTGAGGAAATCCATCACCGACAACCCGGAAGAGAAACGCGCGGAACGCGCGGTGGGCAACACGTGGTTTGGACCACCAACATAATCCCCAATGGCTTCGGGCGTATATTGGCCAAGGAAGATCGCACCAGCATGTACGGTTTTTTCGCTAAGCGCCACGGGATCTGCCACGCAGAGTTCCAAGTGTTCAGGCGCGATCCGATTCGACAGGGCCGCCGCTTCATCCAGATCACGCACCGTTACAACTGCACCATAATCGCGCCAGCTTTTACCTGCGATTTCACGGCGTTCCAGTGTTTCCAAACGCTTTTCGACCGCATCTGCAACCGCACGACCAAAGTCAGCATCATCGGTAATCAGGATGGATTGCGCACTTTCGTCGTGTTCAGCTTGGCTCAACAGATCCAGGGCGATCCAATCTGGGGTATTGTCTTTGTCAGCAATTACCAGAATTTCAGAAGGCCCGGCGATCATATCGATGCCAACTTTACCAAACACACGCCGTTTGGCGGCTGCAACAAAGGCGTTGCCGGGGCCGGTGATCTTATCCACCGCAGGAATGCTCTCGGTGCCATAGGCCAGGGCTGCCACGGCTTGCGCACCACCAACCCGATAGATTTCATCCACCCCCGAAAGCCTGGCAGCGAACAACACCAATGGGTTCACCTGCATATCAGGCGTAGGCACGGTGATCGCAAGCCGTTCAACTCCCGCGACCTTGGCGGGGATTGCATTCATCAAAACCGATGAGGGATAGGTGGCCAGCCCGCCAGGCACATAAAGGCCGGCAGCAGACACAGCAGACCAGCGCCAGCCCAAAGTTGCCCCTGCCGCATCGGTCCATTGATCATCTGCAGGCATCTGGCGTTCGTGATATGCGCGGATGCGTTCTGCTGCGAGCTCCAGCGCCGCGCGATCCTTGTCTGAAACCTCAGCAATCGCCGCATCGATTTCGTCCGCGCTGAACCGCAATTGATCCGCCGTTAGTGTGACCCGGTCAAAACGATTGGTCAGTTCCACAACAGCTTCATCGCCGCGCGCGCGCACATCCGCAATAATGGCTGCAACAGTTGCATCCACATCCGGGCTATCCTCACGCTTTGCACCCAACAAAGCCGTGAACTGCGTTTCGAAATCGACGTCAGATGAATTCAGAAAAACGGGCATGCTGGATCTCCTTTGATGCTGCCATACCTGTCAGCGACAAAAGGCTCAAGGTATGGCAGAAACGCGTGTTATGCGTTGTCGTGTTGCGGCATCTGCCCCGATGGAGCCTTGTAGGGGCGCGTCACATCTTTCAGCGAGACTTCCAACGCTTCGACATGAAGTCGCAGCACGCCATCCCCCGCAAAGGTAAGCAGCAAGAAGCCTTCGCCATCGGCCCCTGCTTCAAAGTTCACCGAAAGCAGCGAAAGAATCAGATCCTTGTCTGATCGATCCACCCCCTGCGACGCCACGCCCAGCACGTTGTCGACGGCCAGAATTGACCGCACCCGTTCAAAGGCACGGCCGCGACGTTCGGCTGCGGTCTGATCTTCCCAGCGAAACCGATTCAACAAGATCACAAAACGCCGCTCTTTGGCGCGCCAGGACATTTCCGTAATCGGAAACACCGCGTCCTGCACCAAAGATGAGATCACATTCAGATCCTCAGCATCTACGGCACCTATGTTCAGCGGCGCTTCACGGCCGTCTTCAAAACTGGCGTCGCTCATCCGTCCCCCTTGATCCGTTCGATCTTTGCGCCAACCCCGGACAATTTGCGCACCACGTGCTCATATCCGCGATCCAGATGATACACCCGGCTGACTGTGGTTTCCCCTTCGGCTGCGAGACCCGCAAGAATCAGCGAAACAGACGCGCGCAGATCCGTTGCCATCACCGGCGCGCCCTTAAGCTTTTCGGTCCCGGTCACTTTAGCCGTGCCACCGGAGACATCAATATTTGCCCCCATGCGTATCAATTCTGGCGCATGCATAAAGCGATTCTCAAAGATTTTTTCTTCCAGCACGCTCGTACCTTCGGCGGTACACAGCAGCGCCATCATCTGGGCCTGCAGGTCGGTCGGGAAGCCGGGGAACGGCTCGGTCGTAACATCCACGGCACGTACACGCCCATTGTTGCGGGCTACACGCAATCCGTTCTCGGTGTCTTCAACTGTCACGCCTGCTTCTTCGAGCTTTTCAACAAAGGCCCCAATAAGCGACCGTCGCCCACCCAGAAGCTCAACTTCACCGCCACAGATCGCGGGTGCCAGCATATAAGTGCCCAGCTCGATGCGGTCGGTGACAACAGGGTGTGTCGCGCCATTCAGGCGATCAACCCCCTCAATCAGGATCGTATCGCTACCCTCGCCTTCAATATGAGCACCCATTTTGCGCAGGCATTCAACGAGGTCGACAATCTCTGGCTCGCGGGCCGCGTTCTTAATCGTAGTCGTGCCCTTGGCAAGAACCGCTGCCAGCAGCGCATTTTCCGTAGCCCCAACAGAGACAAAAGGAAATTCAATCACCCCACCCTTAAGGCGCCCACCCGGCGCTTTGGCGTGCACATAGCCTTCTTTCAGCTCAAGTTCCGCACCCAACGCTTCAAGCGCCTTGAGGTGCAGATCAACCGGACGCGCGCCAATGGCACAGCCACCGGGCAAGGACACCACAGCGTGCCCGTCACGCGCAAGCATCGGCCCCAACACCAGAATAGACGCGCGCATTTTGCGCACGATGTCATATTCAGCCACATGGTTGTTGATATCGTGGCTCGACATCGCCAGCACTTTACCATCCTGCAGCGCCGAGACCTCCGCGCCAAGCGACTGCAACAAAACGGTCATGGTGCGAATGTCGCTCAGCCGGGGCGCATTGGTCAGTGTCAACGGCTCTTCGGTGAGCAAAGTTGCAGGCATCAACGTCAGACAGGCGTTTTTTGCGCCTGCGATTGCGATCTGGCCATTCAGCGGGCCATTACCTGTTACAAGAATCGAATCCATAATTAACTACCCTTCAGAATTGCCTGTTGAATCATCTTTTTTAGCGACCCGCGCCTTCGCCTGAGCCTTGCGTCGCGCCATATTCGCCTTTAGCGCCGCCTTCAATCGGTCTTCGCGCTGGGTCGCCGCGTCTTGTTTTTTTGGTGTTTTTGGATCTGCCATAAAACTTCTGTATCGGAATGCGAAAAAACCGTCCAGATTGCTCTTGCACCCGAAATCATTTCTGCATAAAAGCCCCTTCACCGGCGCTGCTGTAGCTCAGAGGTAGAGCACTCCCTTGGTAAGGGAGAGGTCGAGAGTTCGATTCTCTCCAGCAGCACCAGTAAAATCCCGAATAGATGTAGTGATAACATAGACTTGGGCGTCGCCTCCCCCTGGTCGATCGAGCTCGGCATGTTCTGAAGATCGCACACAGGTCAAACGCGAATTCGCGCACCCTAGCCATTCCCATAAAGTCCACCACTGACCGCTCACGATTAGGGGCAAACATTGGTTTCGGCTTTGCGTTAAATCTCAGAACTTTCGGAACAATTTCGTCAGATCAAACAGATCGTCTAGCCGTTCATATCGGGTCCGAGTTTCATCCCAGCTTTTTTCTTGTGTGGCCGCAATCATCGCTTCCAGCAACATCATGGTGGAAATATTGGAATCCCACGCCGAGGGAATCTCAACCCAGCAATTGAACTTCTGATCCGCAACCTCACCAATGGGGCTGCCCCATTGATCGGTCAGCAGGATCACATAGATACCTCGTTCGCGCGCAAGCTCAGCCAACCTTTGCAAATTGGTTTCATATCGGCGCACATCAAACATAAGCAAAGTATCGCCTTCCACCATATCCAGCACATAGTGTGGCCAAGTCGCCGATGACGATGTCATATGCGTCACTCTTTGGCGCACCGCTTGAAAATGGGTAAAGGCATAATCAGCCAAAGCACGCGTGATACGACCACCAACAACATAAAGACGCCCCTTGGTGTCGGCCAGATGCTCAACCGCCTGATCAAACGCTTCGGTATCCAGATTAGAAAGCGTCTGCCCAAGATTGTTGGTCACAGCCTCAGAAAACCGATTGAGCATATGGCCCTCTGGCACCTCAGAGATCCAATTATCGCGACGTTGTGTAGGGCCAGAAACCTTGGCCTCCAGCTCTTCGCGCAGGGCCTGATGAAACTGAGGATATCCTTTAAACCCAAGCTTTTGCACTGTGCGCGCAACGGTTGGCGTAGATACATCTGCGCTTTGCGCAACGATGGTGATCGATGCCAATCCAGCCACCGGGTAATTGTCCAACAACGCCTGCGCAAACTTGCGCTCGCTCTGTGTCAACGAAGCGTAATGTTGGCGAATCAATTCGCGCACTGTGGCTGCGGGTTTAGACACGGTCAGTTTCCTCTTGGCGCATTTCGCTCAGCTCAGTGATTATCCATTGAACAGATATTTTCAAAGCCCAACGTTCTGAAACAATAATTCTGGAAATATATTGACAGAAATTTCGACCCGTGGAAACATTTATCCAAACAAACGGGGAGAACAGGCATGCCAGCCGATTCTAACGCGAGCGGCACTGCTGTTGAGATCATCAACCCATTGGGTTCGGGAAATGTCGTTTTGCTGTGCGAACATGCCAGCAGTCACATTCCAGAGCGCTACAACGGATTGGGACTTGATGACAAAGACACCAAAAGCCACGCTGCTTGGGATCCAGGCGCGCGGGAATTGGGCCTTATTTTGGCCAATGAACTTGATGCAGCCTTTGTCTGTAGCTGCGTTTCGCGCTTGGTTTATGATTGCAATCGCCCGCCCAGCGCCAAAAGCGCAATGCCAGAGAAATCGGAACTGATCGAGATCCCCGGCAATCGCAACCTGTCTGACGCTGCCCGCACCGAGCGGGTTCAAACAGTCTACGTCCCGTTTTGCACCAAAGTTTCAGACGTCCTTTCCAAACGTGCCGACCCCCCGGTCGCGCTTGTGACCATACACAGCTTCACCCCGGTTTACTTTGGCGCGACGCGTGAGGTTGAAATTGGGCTACTCCACGACAGCGACAGCCAAATGGTGGATCTGATGCTGGCCAATGCGGCCAATCTGCCTCACCGCTGCATTCAACGAAACGCCCCCTATGGGCCAGAAGATGGCGTGACCCATTCGCTAAAGCTGCACGGCATTCAAAACGGTCTGCCAAATGTGATGATCGAAGTGCGCAATGACTTACTAAAGACGCCAAAAGATATCCGCGCCATCGCTGATGAGCTGCTGAGCATGCTGCGCCCAGCTTTGAACGCGCTGTCAGATGGGGAGGCAAAAGATGCCTAGTTGGATCCGCGCCTATGTGCGCGCCATCGATACCATGAACCGCTGGATTGGTCGCGTTGCCATGTATCTGATCTTTGCGCTGATTGGGGTATTACTATGGTCCTCCATCTCGAAGACGTTTTTCAACCCGTCTCATTGGACCTTAGAAACCGCTCAATTTGTAATGGTTGCCTATTATGTGCTGGGCGGCCCCTACTCCATTCAGATGGGATCCAACGTACGGATGGACCTGTTTTACGGGTCATGGTCTTTGCGCACCAAGGCGTTGTTTGACGCATTCACCGTGCTGTTTTTGATGTTCTATCTCGGTGTGCTGTTCATGGGCGCCGTCAGCTCAACCGCCTACTCATTGGGCTACTTCGGAATGGAGCCGTTCCAGTTCTTCTGGGAGCTATTCAAAACGCTGCTGACCGAAGGCCTCAGCGGCGCGCAGGACAAGATCGGCTATCTCGAAAGATCCTCCACCGCCTGGCGCCCCTTCCTGTGGCCAGTCAAAACCATTCTCTGTTTTGGTGTCTTTATGATGCTGTTGCAGTGCCTTGCTGAACTATTTCGCGACATCGGTCGCCTGCGTGGAGTGCACCTCTGATGTCATACGAAATGATCGCGATCCTCATGTTTTCGGGCATGATGTTGATGCTAATGACCGGTCAGCGCGTTTTTGGTGCAATTGGCTTTATCGGTGCGCTTGCGGGCTTGCTGCTTTGGGGTACGGGCGGGTCGGAAATTCCATTTTCGGCCGCAATGAAGCTGATGAAATGGTATCCGCTTCTGACCCTGCCGATGTTTATTTTCATGGGCTACATCCTGTCGGAATCAAAGATCGCGGATGATCTGTATAAGATGTTCCATGTCTGGATGGGTCCGGTGCGCGGTGGCCTTGCCATTGGCACCATCGGCCTGATGGTGCTGATTTCCGCAATGAACGGGCTCAGCGTGGCGGGCATGGCGATTGGCGCAACCATCGCACTGCCTGAGCTATTGCGCCGTGGCTACGATAAGATCATGGTGACCGGCGTTATTCAGGCCGGATCCTCATTGGGCATTCTGGTGCCACCCTCTGTTGTGTTGGTGCTCTATGCGATGATCGCCCGGCAACCGGTGGGCCAGCTTTGGCTTGCGGGTGTGGTTCCGGGGCTACTGATGGCCACGATGTTCATCATCTACATCTACGTGCGCTGCCGCATTCAGCCTGAACTTGGCCCCACCTTGCCCGAACATGAGCGCAATGTACCCACCGCAGAAAAACTACGCCTGCTGCGCGCGGGCCTGCTGCCAATTGGTATCTTTGCCGCAATGATGGTGCCTTTTGTCAATGGCTGGACCTCGCTTGTCGAAAGTTCAGCGATCGGTGCCATGACCGCCTTTCTTGCTGCAATTCTCAAAGGTCGTATGACCAAAGAGGTGTTTGAAACTTCGGTGCGCTCCACATTGGGCATTTCCTGCATGTTCATGTGGATCATTCTGGCGGCGCTTGGTTTTGGGGCAATTTTTGATGGCCTCGGTGCGGTCAAAGCGATTGAAGATCTGTTCACCGATCAATTGGGCCTCAGCCCCTGGATGATCCTGATCCTGATGCAGCTCAGCTTCATCATCATGGGCACATTCCTTGATGACACCGCGATGCTGGTGATCGTTGCCCCGCTTTATGTACCGCTGGTGGGCGCGCTTGGTTTTGATCTGATCTGGTATGGGGTGCTTTATACAATTACGACCCAGATCGCCTATATGACGCCGCCTTTTGGCTACAACCTCTTCCTGATGCGGGCAATGGCGCCACCGGAAATTGGCCTCAAGGATATCTATATCTCAATCATCCCCTTTGCAGCGGTGATGGTTGTGGCGCTCGCCCTGATTATGATCTTCCCGCAGATCGCCCTGTGGCTGCCGGAATATGTCTACGGAAAATAACCCAAAAAGAGCCCAACCAATGGGCCTAACCTTCAACAAGGAGTATGGAAATGACATCAAGACGTAAGTTTCTGCAAACCGCCGGTGTTGGGGCCATGGCCGCGCCATTGGCAACACCTGCGCTGGCGCAATCTACCATCAAATGGCGTATGCAGACCTATGCCGGGGCTGCGCTGGCCGAACATGTGGTGAAACCCGCCATCGATATGTTCAACAAGATCGCAGGCGACCGCATGCAGATCGAGCTGTTTTACGCCGACCAGCTGGTCCCCACTGGCGAACTGTTCCGCGCGATGCAGCGCGGCACCATTGATGCGGTGCAGTCAGACGATGACTCCATGGCCTCCCCGACCGAGGTGACCGTCTTTGGCGGCTACTTCCCCTTTGCCTCACGCTACAGCCTAGATGTGCCTGTGCTGTTCAACCAGTACGGCCTGAACGAAATCTGGGACGAAGAATATTCCAAAGTTGGTGTCAAACACATCTCCGCCGGCGCCTGGGATCCCTGCCACTTTGCCACCAAGGATCCGATCAACTCTCTGGCGGACCTGAAAGGCAAACGCGTCTTTACCTTCCCAACGGCTGGCCGTTTCCTCAGCCAGTTCGGTGTGGTGCCTGTTACCCTGCCGTGGGAAGACATCGAAGTTGCGGTTCAAACCGGTGAACTCGACGGGATCGCCTGGTCTGGCATTACTGAAGATTACACCGTTGGCTGGTCCAAAGTGACGGATTACTTCCTCACCAATAACATCTCTGGCGCATGGGCTGGTTCTTTCTTTGCCAATCAGGGTCGCTGGAACGAGCTGCCAGAGGATCTGCAAACCCTGTTCCGGGTCTGCTGTGATCAATCGCACTATTATCGCCAGTGGTGGTACTGGGGCGGCGAGGCCGCGTTGCGTGTGAACGGAAGCGATATGAAGCTCACCACCATTCCAGACAATGAGTGGAAGCAGGTCGAAGACGCAGCCATAAAATTCTGGGATGAAGTGGCCGCAGAAAGCCCCACAAAGGCCCGCGTTGTTGAAATCTTCAAAAGATACAACGCCGATATGCAGAAGGCCGGGCGCCCCTACCGCTACGGCTGATGAAACTGCCTGCAATCCCCCATGGGATTGCAGGGCTCAACCTGCGATCAAGCCGGGGGATTTATCCCCTGGCTTGGTCTCCGCTTGATAACAAAAGAGATCCCGCTCATGTCCGGCACCCTCAGTCTTGATGCCCTGCGCGCCGAAGTCCAAAACGGCCAGATCGACACCGTCCTGACCTGCATGATCGACATGCAGGGCCGCCTTATGGGCAAACGGTTCCACGCCGAAGCCTTTCTTGAAATGGCTGAAGACGAAACCCATTGCTGCAACTATTTGCTGGCAACCGACCTCGCGATGGCCACGCCCGATGGCTTTGCCTCCACCAGCTGGGAGAGCGGCTATGGCGATTATGTGATGAAACCGGATCTTGCCACCATCCGCCCGGTGCCCTGGCTTGAAGGCACCGCGATGGTGCTTTGTGATGTGCTTGACCATCACCACCATAAGCCCGTGCCCTTTGCCCCGCGCGAAATGCTGAAAAAACAGATCAAACGCGCTGAGGCTTTGGGGCTCACGCCGATCATGGCAACAGAGCTTGAGTTTTTCCTGTTTCAGGGCACCCATGATGAAATCGCGCGAAACGACTTCAAGCTGCAGCCGATTTCAAACTACAACGAAGACTACCACATCTTTCAAACCTCCAAGGAAGAGCCGGTGATGCGCCCGATCCGCAATCACCTGCGCGCCATGGGTATTCCTGTTGAAGGCTCCAAAGGTGAGGCAGAAGCCGGTCAGGAAGAGCTGAACGTCAAATACGCCGAAGCGCTTGCAACTGCGGATCACCACACGCTGTCCAAACACGGCATCAAAGAAATCGCCCATCAGCAGGGCTTTGCTGCAAGCTTTCTGCCCAAATGGCATCAGGATCGCGTCGGCTCTGCCGCCCATGTGCATCAGTCGCTTTGGAAAAACGGCCAAAATGCGTTTTTTGATGCTGAGCAGCCCCTGGGTAAATCCCGCCTGATGGAGCACTATATGGCAGGGCTGCTGAAATACGCTGCTGATTACACCTATTTCATGGCACCCTACATCAACAGCTATAAACGCTTTGCCAAAGGTTCCTTTGCCCCCACACAAACCGTGTGGTCCGTGGACAATCGCACCGCCGCCTTCCGCCTCTGTGGAGCTGGCACCAAAGCAGTGCGGGTGGAATGCCGCGTGCCCGGTGCTGATATGAACCCCTATCTGGCCCAGGCCGCGATGCTTGCCGCTGGTCTCAAAGGTATCGAAGAACAGCTGGAACTGCCCACACCCTATACTGGCGACGCTTATAGCGATGACGACGCGCTCCATATTCCGCGCAGCTTACGCGACGCCCGTGAGGCGCTCTTGGCATCTGACATGCTCAAAGAAGCCATGGGCGAAGATGTCATCACCCACTATGCCCGCGCGGCCGAATGGGAAATCGAAGAATTCAACCGCGTGGTCACCGACTACGAAATTGCACGAGGTTTGGAAAAAGCATGAGCACCCTCAAATGTATCTCTCCGATTGATGGATCGGTTTTTGCCGAGCGTGAAACGCTGTCGCCAGAGGCAGCACGTGATGCCGTCGCCACCGCCCGCAACGCGCAAAAATCCTGGGCCGCACGCCCGCTGCAGGAACGTATTGATCTGGTGATGGCAGGCGTTGCCGCCGTTGGCGCAATGAACGATGAGATTGTGCCAGAGCTCGCCCATATGATGGGCCGCCCGGTGCGTTATGGCGGCGAATTTGGCGGCTTTAATGAGCGCGCGTCCCATATGGCAACCATCGCATCCGAGGCACTCGCCGATATCGAAGTTGGTGAAGATGCCACCTTCAAACGCTATATCAAACGCGTGCCACATGGTGTGGTGCTGGTGGTTGCGCCCTGGAACTACCCCTATATGACCGCAATCAACACCGTCGCCCCTGCCCTGATTGCAGGCAACACCGTTGTGCTGAAACACGCAACCCAAACCCTTTTGGTTGGGGAACGTATGGCCAAGGCGTTTAAATCCGCTGGCGTGCCTACGGATGTGTTCCAAAATCTGTTCCTTGATCACGACACCACCAGTGAATTGATTGCAGGCAATGCCTTTGACTTTGTCAATTTCACCGGCTCAGTTGGCGGTGGTCAGGCCATGGAACGCGCAGCAGCAGGCACTTTCACCGGGGTTGGCACCGAATTGGGCGGCAAAGATCCGGGCTACGTTATGGAAGACGCAGATCTTGACGCTGCGGTCGACACTCTGATCGATGGTGCCATGTTCAACGCAGGCCAATGTTGCTGCGGAATTGAACGCATTTATGTGCATGAAAGCATCTATAGCGATTTCGTTGCCAAAGCGGTTGCAGTGGTCAGTTCCTACAAGCTGGGCAACCCGCTTGATGAGGAAACCACCATGGGCCCAATGGCCAATGTGCGCTTTGCCGAAGAAGTCCGCGCCCAGATCCGCGAGGCGGTTGCAGCTGGCGCCAGCGCCCATATTGACCCGTTCGCGGAAGATGACGGTGGCGCCTATCTCACGCCCCAGATCCTGACAAATGTCACCCACGACATGCGGGTGATGCGCGATGAAAGCTTTGGTCCGGTTGTTGGCATCATGAAGGTCTCCTCGGACGAAGAAGCCATTCAGCTGATGAACGACAGCGAGTTTGGCCTGACTGCCTCGCTTTGGACCAAAGATCTCGACCGCGCCATCACCGTCGGCGATCAGATCGAAACCGGCACCGTATTTATGAACCGGGCCGACTACCTTGATCCTGGTCTGTGCTGGACCGGCTGTAAAAACACCGGGCGCGGGGGCGGCTTGTCTGTCATCGGCTACCAAAACCTTACACGTCCGAAATCTTACCATCTGAAAAAGGTGACATCATGAACCTTGTTGGAAACTGGAGCTATCCCACCGCAATGAAATTTGGCGCCGGTCGGATCAAGGAACTGGCTGAGGCCTGTGCAACCGCCGGAATCAAAAAACCGCTGCTGGTCACAGACAAAGGCCTGGCCGATCTACCGATCACCGCAGCCACGCTTGATATCTTAGAGGCTGCTGGCCTCGGTCGTGGCCTGTTTTCAGATGTGGACCCGAACCCAAACGAACTGAACCTCGCAGCAGGTGTTGAGGCCTATAATGCAGGCGGCCATGATGGTGTGATTGCCTTTGGCGGCGGCTCAGGGCTTGATTTGGGTAAAATGGTGGCCTTTATGGCCGGTCAAACCCGCCCGATCTGGGATTTCGAAGATGTAGGCGATTGGTGGACCCGTGCAGACGCGGATGCAATTGCGCCAATTATCGCCGTACCGACCACTGCGGGCACCGGGTCTGAAGTGGGTCGCGCAAGCGTCATCACCAATTCCGAAACCCATGTGAAGAAAATCATCTTTCACCCCAAGGTGCTGCCAACCATTGTGATCTGCGACCCCGAACTGACCGTGGGCATGCCGAAGTTCATCACCGCAGGCACAGGGCTTGATGCTTTTGCCCATTGTGTTGAGGCCTATTCCTCGCCGTTTTATCACCCGATGTCACAGGGTATCGCGCTCGAAGGTATGCGTCTGGTCAAAGAATACCTGCCCCGCGCCTATGAAAATGGCAGCGACCTTGAAGCCCGCGCCCACATGATGTCGGCAGCGGCCATGGGTGCAACCGCATTTCAAAAAGGCCTCGGTGCCATTCACGCCATGAGCCACCCGATTGGTGCAGTGTTCAACACCCACCACGGCACCACCAACGCGGTCTGTATGCCTGCGGTGTTGGAATTCAACGCGCCGGAAATTGCCGCACGCTTTGATCAGGCAGCCGCCTATCTGGGAATCGAGGGCGGATTTGAAGGTTTCCGTACCTATGTGCAGGAACTCAACGATAGCCTTGGTATTCCACGTAAACTGTCCGAACTGGGTGTCACGACGGCAGCCATCCCGGAATTGGTAAAAGGCGCGCTGATTGATCCATCTTGTGGTGGTAACCCGATTGAGCTGACGAAAGAAAACCTAACCGGTCTCTTTAACGCAGCACTCTGATCAACCAGACCCGCATGTAATCCGAGCCCCTTCCAGCCACTGGAGGGGGCTTTATAGTGTCTGCCCCAGGTTGGTGGTTGGAGACAGGACCTCAAGGATCGGCGCAAGCGGGCTGCGCGCTTCTCGCGCTTTGAGCACGATCTGAGCCGCTCGCTCTCCGATTTCGCGCCGCCGCGCATCCGTTGTTGCCAGCGCAAGGGGCAGGCCCTGCAAAATCTCAAGATTGTTAAAACCGGCCAATGCAATATCTTGGGGCACCGAAAGCCCTGTGGCCAGACAATGCATCAACCCGCCAACCGACATCACATCACTTGAGTAATACAGACATTCGATATCTGGATGATCTCCGAGGATCTGCGCCGTCAGTTCCCGCCCGGTATGGATCGATGAATCTCCTGAGTAGGTGACCTGTTCCACCAGCGCGACATCGGCTTCTTTTAGAGCCTGAACAAAGCCCTGCATCCGCTTCGCCGCCCGAAAATCCCGCGGCAGCTTTGTTCCAATAAAACCGATACGCGTGTAATTGCGGGCTAGAATGGCCTGTCCCATTTCATAGCCGGCCAGATGGTGGGAAATCCCAACGCAATGGCTGACCGGATCACCATCGGTATCCATTACCTCAACCACCGGGCAAGAGGCCTGTTCCATCATCCGTCGTGTGGTATCGGTGTGCTCAAGCCCTGCAACGATCAAACCGGATGGTCGCCAGCTGAGCATCTCCCGTATGACCTCTTCCTCTTCTTCAAGGTCGTATCCGGTGATGCCAACCACTGGTTTCAACGGGCTTGCAGCCAAGGTTGCTGAGACACCGGACAAAACCTCAGGAAACACAAAGCTGTTCAACGAAGGAACCACAACCGCAACAAGGTTCACGGACTGTGACGAAAGTGATCCTGCTATTCGGTTTGGCACATAGCCATTGGCTGCAGCGATCTGTTCTACTTTGGCCTTCGTAGCTTTTGACACATCAGGCGCATCACGCAAAGCGCGTGATGCGGTCATCTCACTAACCCCCGCCAGACGTGCAATATCTTTTAGTACAAGCTTCTTGGCCATGCCTGTTCATACCCGATTTTCCCCATAATGCGACAACTAACGCAAAATTTCAGGACTTGATTTTCCTCTATGTTAACGCTACCGGTACCGCAATCGATACAACAACCGCTCATCCAGAGTGTGTTTTGCCCGGTAAAAGACCGGAGGAGGCTCCATGACCCTAAAAATTGCTATCAACGGTTTTGGCCGTATCGGCCGCAATGTACTGCGCGCGATTCTGGAAAATGACATTCAAGACATCGACGTTGTTGCCATCAACGATCTGTCGCCGCCGGAAACATTGGCGCACCTGCTGCAATACGACAGTATTCATGGCCGGCTGAACGCCCAGGTCAGCGTCGAAGGCGATGTTTTGACTGTAGGCAATCAGTCCATTCGCCTGACAGCGATCCGCAATCCCGAAGAGCTGCCCTGGGGTGACGTTGACATCGCCTATGAATGCACCGGGCTATTCACCGCGCGTGACAAGGCTGCGCTGCACCTCAAAAATGGCTCCAAGCGGGTTCTGATTTCCGCGCCCGGTAAAGACAGTGACCGCACCGTTGTCTACGGGGTGAACCATACGGATCTGACCGCATCCGATGTGATCGTTTCCAACGCCTCTTGCACCACCAACTGTCTGGCACCGCTTGCAAAGGTTCTGGACGACGCCTTTGGCATCAAAACTGGTTACATGACCACGATCCATGCCTACACCGGCGATCAGCCAACCCATGACACCAGCCACAAGGATCTCTACCGCGCGCGCGCAGCCGCCATGTCGATGATCCCCACCTCAACTGGTGCCGCACGCGCTATTTCAGAGGTTCTCCCTCACCTGAAAGGCCGTTTGGAAGGCTCTGCAATCCGTGTGCCAACACCGAATGTCTCTCTGGTGGATTTCACCTTCATGCCAGAACGTGCGACATCCGTGGACGCGATTGATGCAGCCGTGAAAACCGCTGCAGAGGGTGCGCTGAAAGGTGTTCTGGCCTACAGCGATGCACCGCTGGTCTCGATCGATTTCAACCACGACAGCCACTCTTCCACCTATGCGGCGGCGCAGACATCTGTCACCTCCGAAGGCCTGGTACGTGTGGTCAGCTGGTATGATAACGAATGGGGCTTCTCAAACCGCATGCTCGACACTGGTCGCGCGATGGGGCAATTCCTGTCCTAAACGACCTTGCCCAAAACCACAAAAGGCCGCGCGTTTGCGCGGCCTTTTGTATTTCTATGTCGATGCCTTAAAACGGAACACCCAGAGTTTTCAGAATGGGCAGGCGAAGCACTGCAAATTCTTCTGCCTGTGCAGCAAGCTCTCGCAGGTTTTCCTCAGGCGTTTCCAAATGACGACCGTCTTTCAGCACCCGCTGCCCCTGCGGCGCCAAAATGGTCCAGGCGAGATCGGCCCACTCCGCCGGGCTCTGACGCCCTTCGCTAAGCGCAATCAGGAACAGCTGTTCGAAACGATTGACCTGTATGCCACCACCTGTCACCGGCGATGCTAGGAAATGAATGTTCTCGCTGTCTTCGGCGCGCTTTGCCACCGCCGCATTCATCGCGCGGCAGCTCTCGACCCGCTCGTTCAGGCCCTCTAGGGGCAGGCACGGAGTGATGTGGGTCGCACTTGCCAGAATGGTCAGCATCGTGGTGATCTCAATCAAGGTCATCTCACCAAATACGCCCTGATCCAACAGCGTTTTGACGCTGGCCGGACCTTGTGACAATGCGCGCAGGATCGGGCCGCAGTCTGCCACATCAACGGGAACTTCACCCAGTCGCCAGCTGATCTTGGGCGCTTCACCATCAAAGGGCCGCGTCAACGCAAAGGTGGTGTTGAACCACGCCCCAACAGCACCGCGTTCGGTATGTTGCAGATGCCCGCGTGAGAAAATATCGGTGCGGAACTGCTCATTCACCAAGACATCGCGCAGGCCTTCACGACGTATCGGATCAACCTCAAGCGCCAAAAGCCCCTGTTGCGCCTCAGTCAAATTGACAACATCCACATGATCAATTGGGTTGGCTGAGCCGAGGAAGGACAGTTTGGCCTGCCCCATATCCGCCGCCATATCGGCGAAATGCATCGGGCGCCAATCCTGTGCCAGATATTCATGCGCCAGATAGTTTTTGGACATGGAACGCATCTTCTTCAGACGCTTTTCCAGACCGGGATTGTCAACAAAGTACTTTGCACCTGACGCCTGCAGTTTTTCGCAGAACTCCAATGCCGCTTCAATCCGCTCTTCGATGGTGCCTTGGCCAGCTTCGATTTTGTCACCAAACAAACGGCTCAGTGGAAAGGCCGATGCCCAGCCCGGCAGCGTATTGTAGCTCACATAGACAAAACCACCCGGCTTCAGGCGTTTGCTGATAAAGTTGATCAGGATGTCCTGATTTTCCTTTGACACCCACGTGTACACACCATGCAGCGAGATCACGTCAAATTGATCTGGCAAAGACGGCTCGGTCTGAAACTCTTCAAAGGACTGTTCGTAGAATTTCAAATTCTCCAGCCCGGCTTCCTGCGCCAGCTCATCTGCGTTGGCAATATGCGCTGGGTTAAAATCCATAGCGTAGAAATCGATATGGGGATTGGCCGCAGCCAAAAGATTTGCTGCCATGCCATAGCCGCAGCCCAACTCACAATAGGTTACATCCTTGCGGTCGAATGGATGTTTGGCCCCTTTTGACGTTGCGCAGAACTGCAAAAAGGATGGTGTCAGTTCTCTTTGAAAATCAAATGTGTAATCCAGTTCCGCGGTATATCCGGCTGTCCAATCGCTCATTCTAAGGTCCTGCTGCTCTCTTGTCATAGCCAACAGATGATGCCTGCCCCTTCTGGGAACCACGTTGCATCAATCCGTATCATTCACGCAGCTGTTTTAAGAAAAATGTCTGGAGCAAACCTTTACGCCCGCGGTGCGTGATCAGAATTATCCTAAAATTTTTAGATATCTCCGCACATCTGTTGCCTGGGCGACCCTGCCACCTAACTGGAAAGCCAAACCAAGCCTCCTAGTTCAAGTGAAAGAACCAATTCGAAAATTTGGCTTAAACACACAAAGCGGGGAGAAAACGATGAGGCTTGCATTCATTTTGCTGTTTGGCCTGACTGCAAATATGGCTATCGCGGATGTAGGGCTATCCAATGCGGTGCGCCTTGGCAGTGCGTCCTTTCGATGGCTTGGCGTTAATATCTACGATGCAACGCTTTATACCCAATCGGCGCGTGGTTTCAGCTGGAACAACCCTCTTGCACTGGAATTGATCTATAAAACCGGTGTCAGCGGCAAGAAACTTGCAGGCTCAGCTGTAATCGAAATCAGCCGCCTCGAGGGCAAGCCCGCAGATCACCAGGAGTTCATGGCGAAACTGCGCAGCTGTTTTCGAGATGTCAAAACGGGCGATCGCTATGTCGCGGTCTCTCCGGCGAAAAACCGGGTCAACTTGTCCCTGAACGGGCGGCGCACCTGCTCAGTCAACCATCCGGGCGCGCGCGAGCGTTTCTTGGGCATCTGGCTGTCGCCCAAAAGCAGGGCTCCAAAGCTGTCGCGCCGCCTGCGCGGAGAATAGCGCACGCTGTACCTGATGGGCGGAATATGCAACAGTCCGGCACCAATTGAACACATCTTCACAAACAGGTGGTGCCTTGCGCTCCGTACGACTTCGACTGCTGTTGCTGGCCCTGCTTCCCATCAGCGTTTTGATCCCGCTACTGCTGACCTTGGCGATGGCGCGTTGGAATGCGGATTACGATGATGTTTTGATTTCAAAAGTCGAAAGCGATCTGAAAATCGCGCGGCAGTATCTTGAACAACTTAAAGCTGGCACAGGTGGCGCACTACAAAGCCTTGCTGAATCTGAATTGCTCCGCGAGGTGCTGGACGCGCCTGCCCGCGAACGGAGACGTTTTCTAACCCAACGCCAACGCAACCTGGATCTCGATTTCCTTGTTTACATACCGCTGGCGCAGCTGGCTCCAGAGCATCTTAGATGGCCCGTGGTTGAGGCTGCCTCACGGGGGAAAACCCGCTCATACATCGATGTATTCACGTCAGAGAATTTGGCGCAATACTCTAAAACACTGGCAGATCGTGCCCGGATGCCCTTACTTAAAACTGAGGCCGCGGTCCCAACCAAACGGACCGTTGAAGACCGCGGTATGATCATCCACGCCGCCGCACCTGTGCAGCTCAAAGGGCATCGTGGCATCCTGGTTGGTGGGATACTCTTAAACCGCAACCTCACCTTCATCGACACCATAAACAGCCTCGTCTACCAGGACAGCGCGCAAGAGCGCGGCCGCAAGGGCACAGCCACGCTGTTTCTGGATGACACACGCATATCCACCAATGTGCGCCTGTTTGAAGACGTGCGCGCGCTTGGCACACGTGTTTCAGCCGTTGTCAGCAACGCGGTGCTGGTGAAAGGTGAAACCTGGCTTGATCGTGCCTTTGTGGTGAATGATTGGTACATCTCAGGCTACCTCCCCTTGAGTGACAGTTTTGGCCAACGCATCGGCATGCTCTATGTTGGCTTTGTTGAAGCGCCCTTCTCGGCTGCAAAACGCGCCGCCTACTGGAGCATCCTTTTTGCATTCATCGCGGTGATGGCCATTTCTGCGCCACTGTTTTTGTCGCTGGCAAAAGGCGTCTTTGCACCGCTTGAACGCATGACCAAGACAATGCACCGAGTAAAACAAGGCAACCTCGCCGCACGCATTGGCCTGGTGTCCACTGGCGATGAAATCGGTCAGGTTGCACAGGATCTTGATATGCTGCTCGATCAGGTTCAGGAGCGGGATCAGAAACTGCGCGACTGGGCAGAAGAGCTGAACACACGGGTCGAGGAACGCACCGCCGAGCTGAAGGCGACCAATGCAAAGCTCGAAGACACGTATCATCAACTGGTCACTGCCGAAAAGCTCGCCTCCATCGGGGAAATCACCGCAGGCGTTGCCCATGAAATCAACAATCCGGTCGCGGTTATTCAGGGCAATGTGGATGTGATCCGCATGACGCTCGACACTGAGGCGGCCCCCATTAAAACCGAGCTTGATCTTATCGACAATCAGGTCATGCGTATCAGCGCCATTGTTGGAAAACTGCTGAAATTCTCCCGCCCGTCTGATTACGGCAACTTCGCCGAAAGCCTCAATATCGCCCCCCTGATTGAAGACTGCTTGCTGCTGGTCGCCCATATGATTTCACAACAGAACATCTCTGTTGAAACCTCACTCGATGCGGTGCCCGACGTGCGTATTGATCCGGGTGAATTGCAACAAGTCGTCATCAACCTGATCATCAATGCATCTCAGGCGATGGAAGGGACCGGCACGCTGACGCTGGGCCTGCGTGCAAAAGAACGAAGCGATGTGGCAGGTGTTGAACTGACGGTTGCGGATACGGGCCCGGGCATCGCAGCAGACAAGCTCAACAAACTGTTTGATCCGTTTTTTACCACCAAGATCGGCAAAGGCACCGGGCTTGGCCTTTCTATCAGCCAGACCCTGATCCAAAGCGCAGGTGGTTTTATAACGGCTGAAAACCGCAGCAGTGGTGGGGCAGCCTTCAGAATTTGGCTGCCCGCTGCACCAGCGACAAAACTCGCGGCTCAGTAACTCGCTGCTCAGTAAAAGGTCACAATCCCCAGGACGCACATTTGCGATCGATGGTTTTACGTGAAACACCAAGACGGCGCGCGGCCTCAGCGCGGTTGCCCTCACAGGCGTCCAACACATGCATAATGTGGCGCTGTGTAACAAGATCAAGCGATTCAATCGCCGCCTGCCCGGTCACCTCACCCTGGCCCGAAAACTCTTCCGGGAATTCGCCCAGGATCATCGAGCGTTCAATCAGATTGCGCAGCTCACGCACATTGCCAGGCCAGTCATAGCGGCTGAACTTCAGCAAGGTCTCTTCGTTCAGCGCCATAGGTGGCATGCCCAGCGTGGTTGAGAACTGCTCCATAAAAAAGGCTGCAAGTTCAACAATATCCTCCACCCGATCCTTGAGCGGCGGCATTTCTATCTGAACCACATTGATACGGTGATAAAGATCCGCGCGAAAACGCCCCTCGCGCACCGCCGCTTCGAGATCCGCATTTGTGGCAAAAAGAAAACGCAGATTGAGCGGGATATCACGCTCTGCCCCAACCGGGCGTACCCGCTGGTCTTCTAGCACGCGCAACAGCGCGGCTTGGACCTGCTCCGGCATCTGCGCGACCTCATCAAGAAACAAGGTGCCGCCGTCTGCGTGCATAAACAGGCCACCCTGCGCACTGTTTTGCCCATCGGCCTGACCAAACAGTTCATGCGCGATGCGATCGGCTGCAATGGCGGCGCAGTTCACCGCGACAAATGGTTTGGACGCGCGATCAGACAGCGAATGCAGCGTGCGTGCCGCAATCTCTTTGCCGGTCCCGCTTGCCCCGGTAAACAGCACCGGAGTGGGCAGTGGCGCCAGTCGGCGCAGCATACCACGCGCCTTGTTGATGACGGCGGATTTGCCCAGCAGACGCCCACGCGTCGCCCCTCCCTCAACCGAGAGCTCATGTTTCAGCAGGTAGTTTTCGCGGCGCAGATATTTACGATCCAACGCCCGCGCGACTGAGTTCAGGATCTGATTGGCCCGAAAGGGCTTCAGAACAAAATCGGCAACACCAGAACGCAATGCCTGAATGGCGGTTTCCAGATCCGCATAGGCGGTGACCAGTATCGTGTCGGCGAACAGGCCAACCTTATGCTGCTCTTGCACCCACTCGAGACCGGTTTTGCCAGGCATGATATTGTCGAGGATCACCAGATCAAAATGGCTCTGATCCAAAATCGCCGTCGCCTCCGCAGCTGAGGCCGCCTGCTCTACCCGCTTGCACCGCGGTTCAAGGATTTTGGACATGAAATTGCGCATGCCCGGTTCGTCATCGATGATCAGAATCGATGCGCCTACAAGACTGTCGCCATATTCGTCACGCGGTGCTGGGGCTTGCATCAATGCTCTTCACTCAACCGCACAGCATCGCCCGACAACCGGTCAGCTGCCGAAAAACCGATTTCATCGAGCAAAAAATCCGCAGCCACAGCAATCAGGAAAATGGCAGCAAACCCGGTAAACATCACTTTCATCTGTTCCATCCCTCAATGGATGCCATGCCTGTATCTGACCGAAATACATCAGCCTGAAATACACATGGCGCAATTGGACATACTAGCCTAGGCAGCGCGCCAAACAAAGGCCAGCGCGCTGCAAATTCGCACAGGCTTTTACTCAGCTGCATGGCGTGCTGCAGCCTTAGATTTTTCTTCTTCCAGCCAGATAGAGTGGTGCTGATGTGCCCAGGCTTCATCCACCTCACCGCTGCCCATGGCGTCGTATGCACCTTCCATACCAACAGAGCCGATATAGATATGGGCAATCACAATCGCCATCAGCACAAAGGCCACAATCGCGTGCCACAGCTGCGCAAGCTGCATTTCTTCCTGCGGTGCAAGGCTGGTTGGCAATGTCCCAAGACCAACAAGTTCAGGCACACCCGTTGTGTTGAGGAAGGCAAAGGTCTTGGCAAAAAGCGGTAGCTCATACGGGAACAACAGCGACACGCCCGAGATCGCGATAGAGCCACCAAACAGGATCACCGACCAGAAAATCACCTTTTGGCCCGCATTGAATTTCTTTGCAGGCGGGTGGTTTTTACCAATGATGCCGCCAAACTGCTTGATCCAGACAATATCACCGCGGCTGGGAATATTGTGACCAACCCACATGAAAAACACCATCAGCAGCGCCAGCATAAAGGCCCAGGATACATTGTTGTGGATCCATTTTCCGCCAATCAGCAGGACCGAATTCGCCTCATGTCCCAAAAGCGGTATGATCCCCACCCGACCAAACAGGGTAAAAAGACCAGTAACTCCAAGCAGGATAAAGGAGCCCGCCAACATCCAATGGGCAAAGCGTTCAATCGCCTTGAACCGTGTGACGGTCTTGCCAGTGCTTTCACCGTCGACACCAATACGACCACGCAGCAGGTAAAATACAACCAGCGCGCCCAATGTGCCGATCAACAACCAGCCGCCATAGCTGCGCAGTGGCCCGTCGCGAAACATTAGCCAGCGCATGCCGCCGTCCTGGATAAGAACGCTTGCCACGTCGCCACCGGCGGATACGCGCACGTCAGCCGTATCATAGCGCAGCGCGCGCCAAACTTCGGAATCTGACACGCCACCAAGGGTGCCAAGCTGATCCGTCGTCGCTGCCGCCTGATCCGGGTTGCCCACATTGTTGCGCCGGAAACCATCGTCCAGCTGCAGCTGCTGTTGACGCGCGAGAATGTCGTCAAGCGTCTGCGCCCCGCCAGTGGCAGAACGATCCGGCGTGGATTGAGCCAAAGCAGGCACCGACACCAAAGCGGTCAAAGCCGCCCAGAGAAGTGCAAAAGCAATGCGCAGCATCGGCACACTCCTTTAGATATATATGAGTTGTAACTTTAGTGACGCGAAATGGCCCGGCGAACCCGGGCCATCGCTTGTCGTTTAAAAGGCCTTAGCCGCCTTTTTGATCGTAGGCGGTTCCCCAGCCCCAGGCACCAGTGCCAAAGCCACGGGCAACCACACGTTCGCGGTACACCGCAGAAACGGTATCACCGTCACCAGCAAGCAGCGCCTTGGTGGAACACATCTCTGCACAGATCGGCAGCTTGCCTTCCGCAATACGGTTGCGCCCGTATTTCTGGAATTCCGCTGCAGAGTTGTTCTCCTCTGGACCGCCCGCGCAGAAGGTACATTTGTCCATCTTGCCACGGCTGCCAAAATTACCCGCCTGCGGATACTGCGGCGCGCCAAACGGGCACGCGTAGAAACAGTAACCACAACCGATGCAGAGGTCTTTGGAGTGCAGAACCACACCCTCTTCAGACTGATAGAAACAATCTACCGGGCAGACCGCCATACAGGGCGCATCCGAACAATGCATACAGGCGACAGAGATCGACCGTTCGCCGGGGTAACCATCATTGATGGTTACCACACGACGGCGGTTGATGCCCCAAGGCACCTCATGCTCGTTCTTACAAGCGGTGACACAGGCGTTGCATTCGATGCAGCGTTCAGCGTCACACAGGAACTTAGCTCTTGCCATCTTGGTTTCTCCTTATGCTGCGCTGATCTTGCAGAGAGTACATTTCGTCTCCTGCATCTGCGTGACTGAGTCATACCCGTAGGTCTGCGCGGTGTTGGTGCTTTCACCCAAGACATAGGGGTCAGCGCCTTCCGGATACTTGTGACGCAGGTCTTCGCCCTGGAAGTGCCCACCAAAGTGGAACGGCATGAACGCCACACCTTCACCAACACGGGGGGTTACCATGGCCATCACTTTGACCTTGCCACCCTCAGGGCCTTCAACCCAGACCTGCGCACCATCGCGTACACCCAGATCATTGGCGTCACGTGGGTTGATCTCCACAAACATGTCCTGCTGAAGTTCCGCCAACCAAGGGTTGGAACGGGTCTCTTCACCACCACCTTCATATTCAACCAGACGGCCGGAGGTCAGGATAATCGGGTAATCCTTGGACACATCCTTTTTCTGGATCGAGGCATAAAGGGTCGGCAGACGATAGTCTTTGCGGTCCTCATACGTGGGGTAGTCCGCAACCAGATCACGACGATTGGTATAAAGCGGCTCACGGTGGATCGGAATTGGATCCGGGAAGGTCCAGACAACCGCACGGGCCTTGGCGTTGCCAAAAGGCGCACACTCATGCTTGATCGCAACACGCTGGATACCGCCTGAAAGGTCGGTTTTCCAGTTGGTTTTGGGTCCCGCAACCGCATCAATGCTTGCGCGTTCTTCTGCGGTCAGATCACCATCCCAGCCAAGATCCATCAGCATCTGCATGGTAAACTCGGGATAGCCGTCCTTGATCTCGGAGTTCTTGGAATAAACCCCTTCGGCCAACAGGTTCTCACCATCACGTTCCACACCAAAACGCGCGCGGAATGTCAGGCCACCCTCAGACACAGGCTGTGACATGTCATAGAGGTTCGGCGTGCCCGGGTGGTTCATCTCTGGCGTGCCCCAGCAGGGCCACGGCAAACCGTAGTAATCCCCATGTGCCGGACCACCAACCGCGCGCAGCGTGGTTTTGTCAAAGGTGTGCTGGTTCTCCATATGCAGTTTGATCCGCTCCGGAGACTGACCGGTATAACCAACGGTCCACATGCCGCGATTGAACTCGCGGGTGATGCTTTCGATGTTGGGGGTCTCGTCGTCTTCCATCTCGATATTGCGGAACAGACGATCTGCAAAACCGAACTTCTTGGCAAACTTCGCAATGATGATGTGATCAGGCTTGGATTCAAACAGTGGATCCACCACCTTTTCACGCCACTGCAGCGAGCGGTTGGACGCGGTGACCGAGCCACGGGTTTCAAACTGCGTTGAAGCTGGCAGCAGATAAACCCCATCGGTGCGATCATGCAAAATCGCCGAAACTGTTGGATACGGGTCGATCACGACCAGCATGTCCAGTTTCTCCATGGCGGTTTTCATTTCCGTCATACGCGTCTGCGAGTTCGGCGCGTGTCCCCAAAGAACCATGGCCCGAACATTGTTGGGCTGGTCGATGTTTGCACCATCTTCCAAGACACCGTCGATCCAGCGGCTCACCGGGATACCCTTGAGGTTCTGCATCGACTTTTCTTTGCCGTCAGCCCCCTTGATGGAGCCAAAGCGGTTGGACAGCCACTCGCCATCTTCACCCCAGACACGGCCCCAATGCGCCCATGCGCCTCCGGTCAGGCCATAGTAGCCCGGCAGAGTGTGGGACAGAACGCCAAGGTCGGTTGCGCCCTGCACGTTGTCGTGGCCACGGAAGATATTGGTGCCACCACCCGAGGTGCCCATGTTGCCCAGCGCCAGCTGCAGCACACAATAGGCACGGGTGTTGTTGTTACCGGTGGTGTGCTGTGTGCCACCCATACACCAGATCACGGTGCCGGGACGGTTGTTCACAAGCGTATGAGCCACGCGACGCAGCTGCTCACCCGGTGCGCCAGTGACGCGCTCGACCTCTTCGGGGTTCCATTTCTTTACCTCGGTGCGGATCTGGTCCATGCCCCAAACACGGGTGCGGATGAACTCTTTGTCTTCCCAACCGTTTTCAAAGATGTGCCACAGCAGCCCCCAGACCAGCGCCACATCGGTGCCGGGACGGAACCGCACATATTCGTCCGCATGGGCCGCAGTGCGGGTAAAGCGCGGATCACATACGATCAATGGCGCGTTGTTTTGCTCTTTGGCCTTCAGCACGTGCTGCAGCGATACCGGGTGTGCTTCAGCAGGGTTACCACCAATGATAAAGATCGCACGCGAATTGTGGATGTCGTTGTAGCTGTTGGTCATGGCGCCGTAGCCCCATGTATTGGCAACACCCGCAACCGTGGTTGAGTGACAGATCCGCGCCTGGTGATCGACGTTATTGGTGCCCCAATAGGCGGCAAATTTGCGGAACAGATAGGCCTGTTCGTTGCTGTGTTTGGCCGAACCCAGCCAATACACACTGTCGGATCCGCTTTCTTCGCGGATCTGCATCATCTGGTCGCCCACCTCATCGATGGCCTGCTCCCAGGAGATGCGCTTCCATTCGCCACCCTCTTTTTTCATCGGGTACTTCAGGCGGCGTTCACCGTGAGCATGTTCGCGCACAGAGGCACCTTTGGCGCAATGCGCACCCAGGTTGAACGGGCTGTCCCAGCCGGGCTCTTGCCCAACCCAGACACCACCCTGCACCTCGGCCACAACGGTGCAGCCAACGGAACAGTGGGTACAAACGGATTTAACTGTATTCATCGCGCCGGTTGCAGCCGCGGCCGCATTGGCCTGTGTTACGCTGCCGCCTGTAGCGCTGATAGCAGCCAAGCCACCAATGGCGAGGCCGGATCCACGCAGAAATGCACGGCGGTCAACGGATGTTTCCGCAACCTTGGACAGGATACTTGTCCGCTGGGGGCGTTTCGCAACCCCGTTGGTCTTTTTCCTAAGCATTTTAAACCTCCCTAGCTGTCCCGATCGGGATTGCTCGGTTTGAATGTTGAACCGCGCGGCGGGTGGGCGTTTCGCAACCAGATGCCAGCGGCTGGGGTTAGGCTCAGCGCCCGGCTCTCAGATCAGAACCGGATGCTTTCGTAATAGGCACGGGTATGTGCAGTATCTTGCATCTTGTCAGACGCCAGATCAGGCTCCGCAGGCGCTGCCGCCGCGTCCGAACCGCTTGTGGCCACCGCAACGGCTGCCACTGGGGCGGTTGTTGCCGCCAGTTTCAAAAAGTCACGACGACTGCTGCCGTTCTCTGCCTTCTTGCTCATCTGTGATCCTCCTCCTGTTGGTTTTCGGCTCACGCTTCATTTGGAAAGGCTGCTGCCTCTCCGGTTTTGCGCATCATTGCGCGCTCATCCGAAAGGCTTCTGTTTCAATCTCCATGAACACCCGCCCCACATGGGCAACTGAGGCATAAAAGACCGAAGCTTTGGCACCTTCGAGATCACTGAAAAAATGCCCAGCCCAGGGCGCGATGTGTTTGTTAAAAAACACCTTCTGATCGGAAAGCGGCGCAGCAGTGCCAAACCGGCCCACAATCAACGCCCCCATCATCTCCATTAAAGAAGCGATATTGTCTTCGGGTTCATAAACGTTTTGCGCCCGTTCCATGCCGCGCGCGACCATATCCTGACGCAGTGCCGCCAAGGGTTTTTCATTCAAAAAACCGGTCAGATAGTAGCTGGCATAGGGCAACAGCTCCCCACGGCCGAGGCCGATGAACAGCTTGTTGAATTCACGTTCCACCCCATCCGGACGGGTCTTTTGGGCAACTTTTGCCAATGCGCTCACAGCCTGGCCAAGCGGGCTGTCATCGCCGCTCAGACCCGCGGTTTGATCCAGCAACATCTGTTCGGGCGGCCCCGAGAGCAACAGGCCCAGAAAATTATAGAGATCCGCACGCAAACGGTCTTCTTCGGCAATCTTTGGGCTTTCGGCCACTGCAGTCATCGCTGTTTCCCTCCTCAGCTCACGGGCGCGTCGCCAACCGGCGCATTGTCAAATTGAAAACGCATACGCCCCATCACCACCGGAAGCGCCTCTTCCTCAAAGGGGTCAGCAGGCGCTGGTGTGGCTGGCTCGGCCGTGGTGATTTTGTCGTCCATCACGTCTTCGCCCGCCGCGCCTGACGTTCCTGGCGTGTCTGACGTGTCGTCTAGGATCGGATCCTCTGGCGCAGCCTCAGCCGTCGCGAGATCTTCGCTGGCAGGCTGTTCCAACGCCTTGCGCGCCAGCTCTTCGACGTGGGCGCGCATACCTTTGCCAACCTGGTAGGCGGTTTCCATCCCCTCAACGACCAGGGCCGCATCGGTGAAATCCTCGCCGTAATCCACCAGGCCATCGATATTGGCCAGCACCGGGTTCACCCGCCACAAACGGCGCAAAGCACGGGTGCGGATACGTGATGGCACCGCTTTGTTCAAAAACACTTTGAAATTATCGCCCTCTCCCAATGTGTCAGGATCGGGAAGGTCCAGCTTGGTCAGGATCTCTTCATCGCTCAGCTCATGAAGCTCCTGCTCGCGCAGCTCTTCTTCAACCTGCTGCGTTGCGACCTCATCTGCCTTGGCCTCTGCTTCGACGGCTTCTTTCCGACGCGCCCAGAACGTGCTCATTGCAAACGCTCCTTTCGCAGCTGACCCGGGGCGCGGTACACATCCGCAACCTGCTTGATCCGCACATCGCCAATACCGTCCTCAGCGTCCCCAACGGTACGTTTGTCGCGACGGCGTTTTTTGAACTCTTCGTGCACAAAATGGGCGTTGGTAAATTCACGCACCCAAGCCACCAAACCATCCGGCATTGGGATCTTTTCGACCAGATCCTCACCGCTGTCGGCGTAATCCTGCGCCTCATACGGAGATGCGGTCACCAATGTCACCTCAAGCGGCGGATCTTGGGATGTATCTTCGCGCATCACCACATAAACGCTTGGCGGGGTAGCCGTGAGACCCGTTTTATAGGCTTCAGCCTCGGCGCGGTGCAGTTCAAGCGGCACGGTGGCGGCGTGATATTCCCGCGCCTCCCCTTCTTCGCGCATCAGTTGCCATTGCGCAGGCCCAGCGCCGGGCAAAACCGCAACCACTTTCCACACCCATTTCGCCCACCGTGTTACCCCCGGCACGCGACGGACAACAACGCCAAGCAGCATGGTTTCACATTTCTCAAAATCTCGGGCCAAATTTCGGGCTCTCCAAAAGTTCCGACAATATTGCCGCACCCGGACAAGCCGCCAAAACCACCAAATCAGCGCCAGCGGGGTTTTTCGACATTTTTGGACAAATTGGGCAGCTCGGAATACCGCCGCATGCAAGGCCGGACGAAAAGTCTAATTCGAGTGTTTTTCTAGGTTTAAAAAAACACCCCTCAGAAACCGAATCACTGGGCTTTCCAGAGCCACTGTTCGATCAATTTCGCCGCTTGAAAACGGTTTACGCCGTCCCAGAATCAGGTGTAGCAAGGATGAGAAACGCCTGTGTATTCGCCACTCAACCAGCCCAAAATCCAGCGAGGAATAAATGGATAAACCTTTGATTTTGTGTGATTGTTCTGGAACACTGTCGATAGACGCCGACCGTCTATCAACCACAACCAACCGCACATGTTCCAAGGTACACACGGCGCTGTGCGGCGATGAAATTGAACTGGCTGCCCAGCATCTGGCACAGGGTGAGGCAACAATTTGTTGCACCCAGGAAAGCCGGGTTTTCACCGAATTGGCCGCCGAGATTGAGAGCGCCGAGCCCCTGTTTCTCGACCTGCGTGACCGGGCCGGGTGGAGCGCTGATAGCGGTGATGCACTACCCAAAATGTCCGCGCTTGTTGCTGAAAGCGCCCTAACTGTCCCGGCAATGAAGACGCTGGATGTGCATTCTCATGGTCTTTGCCTGATCATTGGCCCATCTGAAACTGCGCTCCCCGCAGCCGAACGCCTGAAAGACACGCTGGGGGTAACAGTCCTTTTGAGCGACATGGGTGACGCGCCGCTGCATCGTGATTTTGATGTGATCCGCGGCCAGCTGCATCAGGCCAAAGGCGCGCTTGGACAATTTGTCGTGCGCATTGATGCCCTGTCACAACTGGATATCACCGGCCGCAGCTGGGAGTGGACAGCGCCGCGCGATGGTGGCCAATCGGAATGCGACATCATACTCGATCTCACCGGTGGCACCCCGCTATTTCCGGCCCCCGAAAAACGCGAGGGCTACCTGCGCCCCGCCCCCAAAAGCCCGCAGGCTGTGGCAGATGCCATCCTGACCGCAAGCCAGCTCATCGGCACCTTTGAAAAGCCGCTCTACATTCGCAATGAACCGCTGCTGTGCGCCCATTCCCGTGCCAGCCAGGATGGCTGCAGCCGCTGTCTGGATGTCTGCCCCACCGGTGCAATCATTTCTGATGGCGAACATGTCAGCATTGATCCGATGGTCTGCGCGGGCTGCGGCTCCTGCGCAAGCCTGTGCCCCTCTGGCGCGCTGACCTATGATGCGCCGCCCACCGAAAGCCTGTTTGTGCGCATCCAGACCCTCGCAAAATCCTATCTCGCCGCAGGTGGCCAAAACCCGCGCCTTTTGGTGGTCAACACCCACGGCACCGAAATGATCCAGATGAGCGCACGGTTTGGCCGGGGCCTGCCCGTTGATGTGATCCCAATGGAGGTTGAAGCGCTCAACAGCTTTGGGCACGCAGAAATTCTTGCGGCATTGGCGGCGGGGTTTGCCAAGGTGGATATCCTGCTTTCTCCCAAGGTGGAGCGTGACGTGCAGCTCTATGAGCTGGAGCTGGCCCAGGCTATCGCGGGCGAAACAAAAGCCGCGATCCTTGATCTAGCGGATCCCGACGCGCTGTCTGACGCCCTGTTTGACGCTGAATTCCCGGCGGCGCTTGATACGCCCATCCGCCCGATTGGCACCCGCCGCCAGATCACCCGGCAAGCCGCCAAAGCACTACAGCCCGATGCCCAGAGCCTGCCGCTGCCAGAAAAAGCCCCCTATGGCGCGGTGCTTGTTGATACTGACGCCTGCTCGCTTTGTCTGTCCTGTGTGTCGCTTTGCCCATCTGGGGCGCTGCTCGACAACGAAGACAAACCCCAGCTGCGCTTCCAAGAAGACGCCTGCCTGCAATGCGGTCTCTGCGCCACCGCCTGCCCCGAGGATGCGATCGCCTATGAGCCGCGCCTCAACCTCGCCCCGGCAGCGCTGTCGCAAGAGATCCTGAACGAGGAAGAACCGTTTGAATGTGTTGAATGCGGCACCCCATTTGGCGTGAAATCCACCATTGAAAAAGTAATGGCGAAACTGGCAGGCAACCACGCCATGTTTGCCAACCCCGCGGCCGCGCGCATGATCCAGATGTGTGACAATTGCCGCGTTGCCGCCCAGTATCACCAGCACTCCGCGCCCATGGCCGGCGCCCCCCGCCCCAAAGTGCGCACAACTGATGACTATCTCAGCAAGCGCCGCGATCATTAACCCCTTTCACTGCAGGCCCCGCCAAGCTGATCACCGGTTCTTTGATGGTGACATTGCGTCAAGTGGCGAAGCCTGGCCTGCAGTGTTACGGTAGCAATAGCGAAACCTGCGTGCCTTCGCGCAGAGCAAAAGACCAAAGGAGCAGACCACGTGTCCGTTACCCGTGAAACAATCCTCGAAACCCTGAAAACCCTGTCTGACCCCAGTTCTGGTCAGGACATCGTGGCCGCAGGGATCGTACGCGCCCTCAACGTTGAAGCTGACAACGTGCGCTTTGTGTTGGAAATCGATCCCGCAAAAGCCGAGATCTATGAGCCGATCCGCGCCGAGGCCGAAACCAAGGTAAAAGCCCTTGCAGGGGTCAGCGCCGTCTCTGCCATGATGACCGCGCACACCACCAAAGCGCCGCCCCCAGATCTAAAGCCCTCGCGCCCGGCTGAACCCAAAGGCCCGCAGAAAATCCCCGGCGTTGCGCGCATCATCGCGGTGGCCTCTGGCAAGGGTGGCGTTGGCAAATCAACCGTATCCGCCAACCTCGCCTGTGCGTTGGCGCAGGCTGGCAAACGGGTGGGTCTGCTGGATGCTGATGTCTATGGCCCGTCACAGCCCCGCATGCTGGGAGTTTCCGGCCGCCCTGCAAGCCCGGATGGCAAAACCATCCTGCCGCTGCGCAACCACGGTGTGACCATGATGTCGATGGGGCTTATGACCAATGACGATCAGGCTGTGGTCTGGCGTGGACCGATGCTTATGGGCGCGCTGCAACAGATGCTGATGCAGGTACAATGGGGCGCGCTGGATGTGTTGATCGTGGATCTGCCGCCCGGCACCGGCGACGTGCAAATGACCCTGAGCCAAAAAGCACAGGTCGATGGCGCGATTGTCGTCTCTACCCCGCAGGATGTGGCGCTGATTGATGCGCGCAAAGGCATCGACATGTTCCAGAAACTCAATGTGCCAATCGTTGGCATGATTGAAAACATGTCGACCCATATCTGCTCCAAATGCGGCCATGAAGAGCATCTGTTTGGCCACGGCGGCGTTGCGGCTGAGGCTGACAAACTCGGCGTGCCGCTTCTGGCCGAAGTGCCTCTGCATCTGGATGTCCGTGTTGCCGCGGATGGTGGCGCGCCCATCGTGGTGTCAAAACCTGACAGCCCGCAGGCGCGCGTGTTCCAGCAGATCGCCGAAGATCTGATCGCGAAAGAGCAGGTATGAGCGCACCAACCTTTCCACCTTTGATGTCAGGGCATGCGGTTGATGGTCAGGACGCACCGTTTGATATCGCCTGTCAGAAGGCGGTTTTAGGCTGTGACGCAGGGCTGGTTGTCTACAACCTTGGCACCGATCGTCTGGCAGCAGCATTGGTGCTCGCCCCCGAGGTGGCGCTGCACAAGGCCATGGCGATGCTGCCCGCCTGTGGTGTTGGCTTTCAGAACGCATTGGGCGCGCTGGCCCCGCCAGAGGTCGCCGTGCATCTGGAATGGGACGGCACCATCCGTGTCAATGGCGCGCGCTGCGGCAGCCTGCAGATCGCGGCCAGTGATCCAAACCCCGATGCGGTGCCGGATTGGCTGGTCATTGGCCTCTCGCTACGGCTTTGGCCCAACTCTGATGACACCGGGCTCACCCCGGATGACACCGCGCTTTATGCCGAGGGCTGCGCCGAGGTCAAAGCGCCAGAGCTGCTGGAAGCCTGGGCGCGCCACTGCCTGCACTGGATCTCCCGCTGGGCAGAGCCTGATGGCGCCAAAGCCCTGCATGGGGAATGGCGTGGTCTGGCCCAGGGCATCGGCGAAGACATCACCCAAAACGGCCAGACCGGAACCTTCCTTGGCGTCGACGAAGACTTTGGCATGTTGCTGCGCAAGGGCGACACCACCGGGCTTTTGCCCCTCACCAGCCTGTTGGAGGACTGAGCAATGCAATTGGCCCGTGCCATTCATTTTGACGAAAGCGATCTCAATGTCTTTGCCACCCCGGCCCGTACTGGCGAATGGTGCCTGTCTGGCGGGTTTGAATTTTCGAACTGGAGCGAAGGCGATCTGGTTGGCAAACAGCGTCAGGCCTTTGCCAACGGCTGGATGGGGCTCGAAACCGGGGGACGCGTGACCTTTGTTGCGGTGACCCAGATCGAGCCGCAGGAATTTGACACGCTGGTGGATCTGCTGGCGCAGCATTTTGTGCAGCTTTACGGCGCCCCAAACATCGAAGCCGCCCGCCCCGTGGCCAAAGAAGAGCTGCAGCAAATGGCGGAGCTCTGCGAAGACCACGCGCCCAACACATTGCTGACGCTGACCCGCGAGATGTCAGAGGCTGGCATCAAAGAAAGCTTCCGCGCGATTGAAGCACAATCCGCAGGGCTGGAGCAATTTGCCATCCACGCCACCCCGGACAGCTAAACATACAAAAAAAGCCCCCGAAACATATCGGGGGCTTTTTGTTCATCATGGCGCTTATTGTTTGGCGTTGAACACAAACAGTGTCTCGCCATTGATTTTATAGCTATTGATCAGCTCTTTGGCCGTGTCTGAAACCAGCCAGGTTTCAAGCTTTGCTGCCAGATCATTTTTCACATGCGCATGTTTTTCCGGGTTCACCGGCAGGAACGCATATTGGTTAAACAGCACGGGATCCCCCGCATAAAGCAGCGCAAGATTGCCCTTGTTGCCAAAGTTCAACCAGCTCGCCCGATCCGACATGATATAGGCGTCCATCCCCGAAGCGGTGTTCAGCGCAGCCCCCATACCGGCACCAACGGCGCGATACCAACTGCCAAACGCACCCGCATCAAGACCGGCAGACGACCAGAGACCCAACTCTTTTTTATGGGTGCCGCTGTCATCGCCGCGGCTGACAAACGCAGCCTCAGCTGTGGCGATTTTCTGCAGCGCATCCGCCGCAGTTGTTGCACCGCCAAGCGCTGCATCATCACCCTTGGGGCCAATGAACACAAAATCATTATACATGATCTCACGACGATGGGTGCCGTGGCCTGCCGCCAGGAAGGCCTCTTCGGCTGCCTTGGAATGCACAAGGATCGCATCCACATCACCGGCTTCACCCAGCCGGATTGCCTGACCGGTGCCAACCACCAACAGCTGCACCTCGATCCCGGTGTCTTGCTGGATCACCGGCAGCAGGATTTCTGCCAGACCAGAGTTGTGAAACGACGTGGTCACCGCCAGTTTCATCTCTTGCGCCACTGCAGCACCATTTAATGCCAGCGCCACAAACGCGCCCCACAGCAGGTTCTTCATTCGATGATGTCTCCTCTTAAAAACGCGCATCCCTCAGGGGTTTTTGGCCCCGCAAAAAAATCACTGGCCAACTGATGTTCCTGGATTTCACCACGGGCAACCAGCACGATCTCCGTCGCCAGTCGCTGCGCCTGACCCAGATTATGGGTCGACATCACCAGCCGGGTGCCATCCTGCACCGCCTCTTGCAGCAGCGCCTCAATCTCGCGGGTGGCGCGCCCATCAAGCGAGGCGCAGGGTTCATCCAGAAACAGCACTTCTGGCTTGCGAATGAGCGCGCGCGCCAGCGCAAGCTTCTGTCGTTCACCCCCCGAAAGCACCGTGGCCGAACGTTCCGCCGCAGCCTCAAGCCCGATGCGTTTAACCCAGTCAAAGGCTCGGGCGCGCGCGTCTTTGCGCGAGATCCCCACAAGACGCAGCGGATAGGCCACGTTTTCCACCACAGTTCGGCGCATCATCACCGGTTGCTGGAACACAAACGCCTGATGTTTGTGGGCGTCTTCCATTGCGCAGTTCCAGCGCAGCTCACCGCTGCTCAACCGCGACAGACCATGCAGCATCTTCAAAAGCGAGGTCTTGCCCGCGCCGTTGGGGCCAATCACAATCGTCGCGCCCTCACCTTCGAGGCGCAGATCAACCGGGCCCACCAGGCGTTTTCCGCGTCGGCGCACCGTGGCCGCAGTGGCAATCATCGGCAACAAACTCATCACCAGCGCCCCGTGCGTTCGGTCTGCCCCAGCCAGTGGATACAGAGGTTTACAATCACTGCCATGGCGATCAGCACAAACCCAAGCCCCAGCGCGAGGGCAAATTCCCCCTTACCGGTCTCAAGCGCAATCGCCGTGGTCAAGACCCGGGTGTGATGGTCGATGTTGCCACCGACAACCATAATGGCACCAACTTCACCAATGGCACGGCCAAAGCCCGCCAAAGCCGCCGTTAACAGCGCGCGCCGCCCATCCCACAACAGCGTCATCACCCGCTGGCGCTGGGTTGTATGCAGCGAAATCAGCAGATCGTGGTAGTCGCTCCACAACTCACGCAGGGACTGATGCGCGATTGAGGCAATGAGCGGCACAATAATCACCACCTGGGCAATGATCATCGCCGTTGGGGTAAACAGCAGGCCAAACACACCAAACGGCCCGGCCCGTGACAGCATCACATAGACAATCAACCCCACCACCACTGGTGGCAACCCCATCAGCGCATTCAGCACCGCAATGGTTGGACGCCGCCAGCGAAACCGGCGCACCGCCAACACAGCCGCCAAAGGCAGCGCAATCAAAGACCCAATGAGCAATGCCGAAAGTGTTACACGCAATGAACGCAGGGTGATCTCAACCAGATCACCATCCAGCGTCAGCACCAGCCAGATGGCCTGCGCGATTCCATCCCACAATTCCGTCATTCCGGCTGTTGCTCCTCAACTGGCTGCTTATGGTTAACGGTCAAAAACTGTCTTTTGATGCAAACCACAGGGGCTGCGCAGAAAAAAGACACAAAATACCACCGCACGCCAGATTTGACAGAATGTCCGACGCTTGCTTTGTGACCCGATACAGAAGGGTCATCCTGTCCAATGCAGTCCTAACAGCCCTTGGCCCTATTCAAACCAGCGGGCCCAGCCTTCTAGGTAATATCCAACCAAAGCATGAGATTGCAGCTGGTTTATCTCAACTGGCAGGGCACCAGTGTCTGGCCCAAACACCTGCGCCTGCTGCCAGGTTTCAGGCGTCAGATAGCGCAGACCTTCCGGCAGAACTGCCACCTCTTTTGCAGCATAAGGCGCAGCCATAACAAAGCCCCAGTCGCCAAAGCTTGGCACATAGGCGTGGTAAGGCAACGTCCAAAGCCCCGCGCCCGGCCGTACCGGATTGCGCGCCGCAGCCAGGGTTGCCCGCACCGACCAAAACGCCTCGCGCGCATAAAACGGTGATCCCGCTTGTGTGACCATCACCCCACGCGGGCTCAGCCGCTCCATCAGCAGGCTGTAAAAGGCGCGGCTATATAGTTTGGACAGTGCAAGGTTCTTAGGGTCTGGCAGATCAATAATGATCACGTCGAACTGCGCCGTCTCATGTTCTACAAACTGCCAGGCATCCCCGTTTTTCACTGTGACACGTGAATCACGCAAGGCACCGTTGTTCAGTGCTGCCATATCATCATTGCGGTGGAAAATTTCGGTCACTTTGGGATCCAGATCCACCAGCGTGACCCGCTCTACGTCAGCCCAGCGCAACACTTCGCGCGCGGCCATGCCATCACCACCGCCAAGGATTAGCACATCCGCGCGACGGCTGGCTTGTGCCATGGCGGGATGCACCAGCGTCTCGTGGTAGCGGTATTCATCGAAACTGTCGAACTGGATCGAATGATCCAGAAACAGGCGCACGCGGTCGCGAAATCGGGTCACGGTTACCTGTTGATAAGCTGTTGTCTCGCTAAAGATAATATCGTCTTCATAAAGCGCGGCCTCGGCCACATTCACCAGCCGTTCAGACTGCCACAGCCCCGCGCCCGTCAGCATCAAGGCAAGCCCCCAGACCCCCCATTGGCTGCGCATGGTTTCAGGGCGAAACAGCCACAAAGACAAGCCAGCAACACAGAGGTTCAGCGCCCCAAACACAAGGCTTGCCGACATCAGTCCAAGCTGCGGCACGATCAAAAGCGGAAAGGCGACAGAGGCTGCAAGCGCGCCCACATAATCCACGCTAAGCACATTCTCAAAGCGGAACTCCGGCACGCCGATGTCTTTCAGCGCGCGGGCAATCAGCGGGATTTCCATCCCCGACAGGATCCCCACCAGGATCAAAAGCCCAAACAGCGGCAGCGCCACCGCCCCCGTCCACGCATAGGCGTAAAACACAATCGGCGCGAGAAAGCCGCCCGCAATCCCCAATAGGATCTGCGCCCAGATAAAGCCGCGCAGCGCGTGGGTGACAAAACGCGACAGATACGCGCCCACGCCCATCGCCGACAGGAATACCCCAATCACCAATGAAAACTGGCGCACACTATCACCCAGAAGGTAGCTCGACAGTGTTGCCGCAATAAGTTCGTAAATCAGCCCGGCCACCGCCACCAGAAAGGTGGCAAGCAGCAGCCAGATCTCACGCCCGCGCGCAGGCGTTTGCGTCATGATAGGATCACGGCCGCAATGATGATGGCAATGGCGATGTAAAGCATCCCGATCAACACGGCGAGCGCCATGTTCTGATCCTGTTCAATCTCTTTCAGGATCGGGAAAGGGGTGATCCAATCAATCACCTTCCAGACCACAAACATCAGCACAATGCCGATGAAGGTGTAAAAAATGGTGCTGACAACCTCGGTCAGCTCGATGGCGGAAAAAAGATCCATTACCTTCTCCGTTATTTGACGTTGCCACTGAACCCGCGGCCACCGCTGGCGGCCCGGATCGAGTTAGAGACATCCCGGCTTTCGCCACCGATGCCGTGATATGACAGATAGCTGGCCCCGGCCACCGTGGTGGTGGCCATGATCAGAAAGATGATGCGAAACAGGTTCATATTCAGTCCTCATCCGTCCAATCGCTGCGACGCCAACGGGCTTTGTGATGGCGGTTGGCCCGCAGCCACGGCCAGGCCGCAACGCCGCCAAACCCCAAAGCCGCCAGCATCAACCAACCCACATGCATAATTCCCGAACGCACTGTCAGGCCCAATTCGGTCCACCCGCGTGGTTTGCTTGCGCCGCTAGCGCGCCAGACTTCTTCGCTATCGAGGTCAAGATAAAGCACATAATCACCACTCACCGGGGCGCGAAAACTCAGCTGGGCGCTGTTGCGGCCTTCGCTCCAGTTTCCATCTGCATCACGTCCGCTGTAGCGTTCAACCGCCCGGCCTGCTGTAAACAGAACCTCATCCTCGGGCGATGTGATTTCCAACTCGAACCCTGACCAGGTGTTTACCCCGTTCCCGCTGAGCGTCAGTTCAACCAGCTCGCCTGCTTTGAGGTTCTGCAATGGAGCCTGATAGGGCAGTTCCGCCCGGCTGATTGCGTAATCCGCATAAACCTCGCGCCCGGTCTGCGTGCTCAATACAAACAACACAAGGACACAGATCACCGCATAGATCGCGCTGGCACTTTGCAAAAACTTGCTGTTGGGGCCCTGTTTGAACGGCTGCAGCGGATGCACCCTGCCCGGTTTCAGCTTGAGACCTGGACCAAATCCTTGGGCAATGTCATCTGCACTCAGATAGGTGGTCAACGTCACTTCGCGCTCAGACCCCGTTTGGGAAAACGAGAGCATCTGCGTGTCGCTCATTGCTGAGACGGTCAAGGTTTTATCGTGTTTCCGAGGCTGCCAGGAGAACTCCCCTTCGGCATAATTGATTTCGCTCTCGGTGGTCTCATAGTAGTTATAGCGCCCGCCCCCCGCATAGACCACAGGACGGGTTTCGGCCCGTTCGACCCAATCTGGCGACATCCAGGTTATGGGTCTGCGAAAGCGGCGACTAAAGGTGCAATGCCCCTCTTCCAGCGTGATCCAAGCGTAGCCATGCGTAGGCGAGTAAAGCTGGTGATCGAGCCAGGCCCAGCTGCGCCCGTTCCAATACTCTACATGTTCCAAAAGCCCGATGACCGTATATTGCACGCCCTTGATTTCGCCAATGGTGCCAATGGGAAAGGGCGTCTTGGGGCGGGGTTTGTCGTTAAAGCGTTTGAGCGCGCGGTAATCATCCGTCGCGTCAAGTTCAGTACCGCAATAGGGGCAGATATGGGTGGTGACACGGCCACCGCCCAAAACATCCAATCCCGCGCCACAGGCGGTGCAATTGATTGATTTTACATCATTGTTCAGTGTCATCTGATGACCCGCACATCAAACGGGTCGAACCAGTGACCAATGTACCAATCCCGCTGACGCCCCTCTTCTTCCATCGACAGCAGGCGTCCGTCTTCGCCCTGAAGGTTCCAGTATCTATAGGTCTGGCCAATGTTCAGTGGTTCATCGAAACTGCCACGCAGCGCCACGCATTCTGCCCCCGACTGCTCCACCACATCAAAACGGGTGCCGTCATAGCTGCAGCTGCTGCCGAGATTTAGATAGCCATCGTAGCGGGGCCATTTTGAGGCTGGAATTTCTTCCTGCAGGATGATGTCACCCTCATCGACGGAAATCCAATGGGGGTCGCCCGCGTGATCCAGGGCGCAGAATTCATCCCAGGTGCCACGACCATAGGAAAATCGCGCATGGCCCACGATTGAAAACTGCAGGCTGCGCAATTCGACCTGATCGCCAAGGCCAAAAAGCATGGGCACATCATGCATCACCCCCTGCTCACCGGCGACCCGCGCCGCCTGATCTGACAGAAACAGAGTTGTGCCACAGGAATTGCAGGTGATCATTTTGATCGATCTAAAAGCCGGTGAAACGGTATCGCCGCAATTGGGACATTGGAAATCAAGCATAATGGATCTGGGGCTCAATGAAATCTGGCCTGCTCTCTAGATAGACACTGACCTTAAGATGTCAAAGCCCAAACTGTTGCGTGGGGAGCGCGCGGTGCCCCCGCAACACGTTTCGCAGCGAAACCTAGGCGTGTATATCGCTGCGGAAAATCACCCTTATGTCTACTCAACCATCGCCTTTGACCCAAACCCACTGCACGCGGTTTGCACCAGGTCGCGCAGCATCGGAAAAAATATGAGATAGGGGCGTTACTTTTGCATCCGTTAGCGCTAACTGTCAGTCAACCTTACGATAACTGATTCGCGGTTATCGGAAACCAACCATCGTACTGGCCCGGCCTATGATATACTGCGCTTGGCTATACCCCCTAGGTGCCCCGATCGGGGTGCTCGCAAAATGATCTATGCAACATCCATGTTGCCATTCGAGAGAGGCGAAGAGCGAACTCATGGTTTCCCGCGTTATTCCAGTAGACCCTTTTGATCTGGTGCTGTTTGGCGCCACCGGGGATCTGGCCCGCCGTAAAATCCTACCCAGCCTGTTCCACCGCTTTATCATTGGCCAGTTTGACAACAACGCCCGCATCATCGGAGCCTCGCGCAGCGAGATGAGCCGCGAAGAATTCGGCGCAATGGTGACAAGCGCGCTGCAGGAATTCGGCCATCCCGAAGACACCAGCGCAGAAAACATTGCCGCCTTTATTGCGCAGATGGACTATGTTGCTGTGGATGCGCGCAGTGACACTGGCTGGGCCGATCTGGCCAAAGTGCTGCGCGATGGCGTTGTGCGTGCTTTCTACCTCTCGGTTGGGCCAAGCCTGTTTGCAGATATTGCCGGGCGGCTGAAATCCACCGGCATTGGCACCAAAGACAGCCGGGTTGTGGTGGAAAAACCCTTTGGCCATGATCTGGCCTCGGCCAAGGCTTTGAATGCGGCGCTCAGCGCCCATTTCGAAGAACATCAGATCTACCGCATCGATCACTATCTGGGCAAAGAAACCGTGCAGAACCTGATGGCGCTGCGCTTTGCCAACTCGCTGTTTGAACCGCTGTGGAACTCGTCGCAGATCGATCACGTGCAGATCACCGTGGCCGAACGCATCGATGTGGCCGGGCGTGGTGAATATTACGACAAGTCCGGCGCCATGCGCGATATGGTGCAAAACCACCTGATGCAGCTGTTGTGCCTGACCGCGATGGAGCCGCCTGCGCGGTTTACCCCCAATGCGGTGCGCAATGAAAAGCTCAAGGTCATTGAGGCGCTGAACCCGGTTCCGGCTGAGGATATTTCGCGCGGCCAATACCGCGAAAACAAAGGCGGCGACAGCTACCGCGATCATGCGGGCAATCCCAACAGCACCACCGAGAGCTTTATCGCGATGAAGGTCGAAGTGGCCAATTGGCGGTGGGCAGGCACCCCGTTTTATCTGCGTACCGGCAAATGCCTGCGCGAACGTGAATCAGAGATCGCGGTGTTTTTCCGCGACCCGCCTCACAACATCTTTGAAGGCGACAACCCGGCAGCAGGCAATGTTCTGGTGATCCGCCTGCAACCGGATGAGGGCATCACGCTCCATACCACCATCAAAGATCCCGGCCCCGGCGGCATGCGCCTGACCACCGCCAAATTGGATATGACCTTTGCCGAAAGCCTGCCAGAAGCAGGCCGCCCGCAGGATGCCTATGAGCGGCTGATCATGGATGTGATCCGCGGCAATCAGACCCTGTTTATGCGCGGCGACGAAGTCGAAGCAGCCTGGGCCTGGGCAGATCCAATCATCGAGAGCTTCTCGAACGGCGCCGTTGCACCGCAGCTGTATGATCAGGGGGGCTCTGGCCCGGATGATTCATTGCTGTTGATGCATCGCGATGATCGCCGCTGGCGAGAGATTGGTGCGTGATCTGCAATGAATTCCCCCCTCGGCACCCCAACGTTTGAAAAGGCAGCCAGATGAGCTTGAACCAGACCGTCCAATCGGTGACAGACCGGATCATCGCCCGCAGCGAAGCCACCCGCAGCGCCTATATGAAACGCATGGAGGCGGCGCAGAAAAAAGGCCCCGCACGCGCGCATCTCAGCTGTTCGGGACAGGCGCATGCCTATGCGGCCGCTGGTGAAGATCAGGGCCAACTGGCCACCACATCCGCAGGCCATCTGGGCATTATCACCGCCTATAATGACATGCTTTCGGCGCATCAGCCGTTTGAGATCTACCCGGAACGCATTCGCAAAGCGGTGCGTGCAATCGGGGGCACCGCGCAGGTCGCGGGCGGCGTGCCGGCCATGTGCGACGGCGTCACCCAGGGCGAAGCCGGGATGGAGCTTTCGCTGTTTTCACGCGATGTGATTGCGATGGCGACCGGTGTGGCGATGTCGCACAATGTGTTTGATTCCTCTGTCTATCTTGGGGTTTGCGACAAGATCGTGCCAGGTTTGGTGATCGGGGCGCAGTCCTTTGGCCATGTGCCCGCGGTGTTTTTGCCCGCTGGCCCAATGGTTTCGGGCATTTCCAACGACCAGAAAGCCAAGACACGACAGGCCTTTGCCAAAGGGGAAGTGGGCCGTGAAGAGCTGCTGAAATCAGAGATGGCCTCTTATCACAGCCCCGGCACCTGCACGTTTTATGGCACTGCCAATACCAATCAGATGCTGATGGAATTCATGGGGCTGCACTTGCCGGGTTCATCCTTTGTCAATCCGGGCACCGAGCTGCGGGATGCGCTGACCGAAGAAGGCGCGCGAAAGGCGCTGTCGCTTTCGGCTTTGGGCAATAATTACACCCCGGTCTGTGACGTGCTGGATGAGAAAGCCTATGTGAACGGCATCGTGGGTCTGATGGCCACGGGCGGCTCTACCAACCTGCTGATCCACCTGATTGCGATGGCGCGCGCTGGTGGCATCATTCTTGATTGGCAGGATTTCTCGGATCTTTCTGACAATGTGCCGCTGCTCGCACGGGTCTATCCGAACGGGCTTGCGGATGTGAATCATTTCCATGCCGCAGGTGGATTGGGCTTTATGATCGGGGAGCTTCTGAATTCAGGCTTCTTGCACCCGGATACCAAAACCGTGGCGGGCGAAGGTCTGGAAAACTATATGATGGAGCCCTTCCTGTCGGAAGATGGTCTGACCTGGCGCCAAGGTGCGGGCAAAAGCCTGAACGAAGCCATCCTGCGCCCGACCAAAGATGCGTTCCAAGCCACCGGCGGTCTGAAACGCGTGTCTGGTAAATTGGGCACCGGGGTGATCAAAATCTCTGCCGTGGCCGAAGAGCACCGCGTGGTGGAAGCCCCCGTACGGGTGTTTCATGACCAAGACGAGGCCAAAGCCGCGTTTAAAGCAGGTGAGCTGACCGACGATGTGATCGTGGTGGTGCGCTTTCAGGGTCCCAAAGCCAACGGCATGCCGGAACTGCATTCATTGACTCCGATCTTGTCGATCCTGCAGGGACAGGGCAAACAGGTGGCACTGGTGACCGACGGCCGTATGTCGGGTGCTTCGGGCAAAGTTCCCGCGGCAATCCATGTGGTGCCTGAGGCGCTGGATGGCGGCCCTATTGCAAAATTGCGCGATGGTGACATTGTGCGCCTGGACGCGCCCTCGGGTGTTCTGGAAATCCTGACCGAAGGCGTGCTCGAGCGCCCGGTTGTAACGGCTGATCTTTCGGCCAATGAACACGGCACTGGCCGTGATCTGTTTCAAGCCTTCCGGCGCAATGTGGCTGCCGCCGATGAAGGTGCCAGCGTATTTGGAGTGTAAGACATGTCCCTGACCCCGCAACAGGCCAGCGAAAAGGCCAAATCCATCTGTAGCCTGGCCCCAATTGTCCCGGTTCTGGTGGTAGAGGATGCGGCAACCGCAAAACCTTTGGCACAGGCTCTGGTCAATGGTGGCCTGCCCGCGCTGGAAGTGACCCTGCGCACGCCCGCCGCGCTGGATGTGATCCGTGAAATGTCACAGGTCGAAGGTGGCGTTGTTGGTGCTGGCACGTTGGTCACGCCCGAAGACGCCATTGCAGCCTCCCGTGCGGGTGCGCTGTTTGGGGTGTCTCCCGGTGCCACAGATGAGCTTTTGGAAACCTGCGAAGCGCTTGGCCTGCCCTTGCTACCAGGTGCCGCCACCGCAAGCGAAGCGATGCGCCTGTTGTCGCGCGGCTATGATATGCTGAAGTTCTTCCCTGCCGAAGCGTCAGGCGGCGCGCCTGCGCTCAAAGCCATTGGTGCCCCATTGCCGCAGATCACCTTCTGTCCCACCGGTGGTGTGAGCCCGGAAAACGCAAACACCTATCTGAGCCTGCCAAACGTTGTCTGCGCCGGCGGCAGCTGGGTCGCGCCAAAAGCGATGGTTCAGGCAGGTCAATGGGATGAGATCACCGCCCTCGCAGCGGATGCAAGCACCTTGGGCGCAGCGTAACCCGCCATAGAAAATCCATCGGATTATGTACGACCGGCAGGCCCCAGGCTTGCCGGTTTTATTTTTGTACGATCACAAAATCGCTAAGCCTGCTTTTTAGAGGGAAAATTTACAAATTTCCGCGACCAATTCCAGACGCCGAATTTTTAATTCTGACAGGCTGGACACTGGCGCATCCGGTAGAATGGACACAATCTAATGGCATCCAAACATTTGACCCGTGAAAGCTGGATCAGGCGCAGTCTCGGCAGTGTGGGTGCAAAGATTATCCTGATACTTCTGGCAATGGCCGTCACCTCTGCGGTGGGCAGTTTGATGATCAACACATCCTTTGAGCGGATCACCACAAATGTTGATGACATGACGCAAGATCGGCTGCCCACATTGGCGCAAACCGCCGATGTGGGCGAGACGGTCAGCAAGGCGCAAACCGAACTGATCACCCTACTGCTGGCCTCTGACAGCGCGGCACTGGCCACGGCCCATGATCGCGAAGAGGCCACGTTGAACCGCATATTAGCGCAGTTACCCGATCTGGCACCGGAGCAGAAAACGGCGCTTGAAGCGGAGCTCACAGTTGCCCGTCGCGCGCTTGGAACGCTGACCACAAACCGCACCGTTGAATTTTCTGCGGCCAAGGATATGTCGGCCCAGGTGCAGGCTCTGTCACAGGCTACCATCACCGCACAAAGCCAACTGGCCCAATCCGCACAAGAGGCGGAAGCGCGCATGCGCAAGAGCAGCGCCAAAATTGTTACGATCATGGACAGCGCGCTGAAAAACCTTGTTGGGCGGGAATTCCCGGCAATCAACCAGATCATGCAGCTACGCACCGATGTTGCTGTGCTGGCGGTAAAGGCGCTGATGATCAGCACGGCGGCGGATCTGCAGGAAAGACAAAAACGCACAGAAGCCGCACGCAACGCACATACGACCGCTAAGAATTCCTTGAACGCTGCGCTCGACAATCCCGCCATTCGCGCCAACCTTACCCTGACGAAACAGGCCCTTTCGGGCTGGAACCGGATCATCAACGCACCTCAAACGCCGCATACATCGCTGGTGCGTCGCGCCGAGATGCAGCAGCTTCAGGCCGACAGTGAGCTGGCCGGGCATAGTGAAACCATGATGATGATGCTCCAGTTTGCCTCTGAGGATGTCGGCGCGAGCAACCTGGCCTCTACCGATGATCTGTTTGGCAATGAGGTCCGCAATCTGTTGCAGATCTTGGATATCAACAATCGGCTGGCCCTGTTTCGCGCCACCGCGCTTGAGCTTGTGGTGGCCAATGATCAGCGCAGTGTCGTTGCAATTGGTGAGCGGCTGCCCGAACTGTATCACGACCTGCTGCGCGAAATGGCGAGCGCAAACGTCACGCTGGATGAGGCAACACAACTCTCGCTTGATGCGCTTGTTGGCACGGATGGTCTTCGCGGCACCAAACTAAACGCACTCAACGCCCGAGACACGGCGCGCGCCGCCTCGCTGACGGCTGCTGCCGCGATGGGCAAAATCACCCAGATGACCACAGATCTGGCCTATAGCAGTCGCGATGGCATGGCCCAAAGCGCCGAAGCCATCGCACGTGATGTGGCGCTTGCGCGGGAACGGCTCAACGCGATTTTGATCAGCTCTGCCATTGTTGTGGTTTTGGGCATCTGGCTCACGCATCTTTTTATCCTACGTCCGCTGGCCCGGTTGAGCGAAACAACCGAGCACCTGGCGGCAGGTGATATGAGCCCGGTTGAAGGGTTTGATCGCTCCAGCACTGAGATTGCCCGCATTGCCCGCGCGCTTACCGTGTTCCGCAATGGGCTCGTGGAAAAGGATCAGGTGGAGCGGTGCGCAAAAGAAGAACGCGAGGCCCGCCAGGCCCAGCAGAAACTGGCGGTCAACGCGCTTGGCAATGGGCTCGAACGGCTTTCAGGTGGCGATCTGACTGCGCGCGTCACTGTTGAGCTGGAAGGTGGCTACAAAAAGCTGCGCGATGATTTCAATACCGCAGTCGAACGCCTGGAGGCTTCGGTGCTAACCGTTTCAGGCAGCGGACGTTCGATTGTGAATAACAGCGGCGGAATCTCTGGCGTTACCCAGGATCTGTCGCAGAAATCTGGTGAAACAGCGGATACGCTGGCGGAGACCACTTCATCGCTCAGCCGCCTGTCGAAATCGATTTCCGGCACGGCAGAGGCATCAAACGCGGTGTCCGTGTCAGTTCAGGATGCGCAAAACACGGCAACCGCCAGCATTGAAGTGGTAGATGAAACCATCGCTGCCATGCGCGACCTTCAGGTGAGTTCACAAAAAATCGCAGAAATCATCGGCACCATTGACGGCATTGCCCAGCAAACCAACCTGCTGGCGCTGAATGCAGGCGTCGAGGCCGCGCGCGCTGGCAGCGTTGGCAAAGGCTTTGCTGTTGTGGCCTCGGAAGTGCGCGAGTTGGCCAGTAAATCCAAAACAGCCGCGGACCAAATCACCCAGCTGGTGAAAGAAAGCAACGCCCAAGTTGAATTGGGCTCGGATCTGGTTGGGCGCACCGGCAAAGCCATGAGCGAGATTTCCAACACGGTGGCCCATGCCGCCAAACAAATGAGCGAAATATCCAATGCAGCCGGAGCACAATCACAGGATCTGCAATCGATCAATCACGCGATGATCGCTCTCGACAATACCACCAAGATGAACGACCAGCTGCTGCAGGGGGTGACCCAATCCAGCGCGGGGCTTTCAAAAGAAGCGCGCGCCATGCAGGCCGCCATTGACCGGTTTCAAGTCAGTGCAAACCCCGCCGAAACCCAGCAGGACGCGGTCTTTTTACAAGCCATGTGAGCCATAGACAAAGGGACGGGCCAGACCCGGCCCGTCCCTTTGGGGTGATTGCTGATCTGAAGATCAGATATAGAAGCTTTCAGAAAAAACGTGCTGAACGATCTGATCACGTTTCAGGCCACGTTCTGCCAGTTCTTCATCGCTCATCGCCATCAGGACGCGCGTGGCGCGAACCCGGCTGTTGGCTTCTCCGATCGCAACCAGAAAATTACCTAGCGCCACAAATGGGCGGGTCATAATGTTCCAGCCAAAGCTTGGTTTGACCGTCTGTGCAAGTGCCATTGGATATCTCTCCTAGAGTTTCGATATCCTCCCCTTGCACCGCGATATAGGTGCCACTGTTCGGCTGAGATAGGCCCGCAGCCGTATAGCCGCCATGCGGCCGCTGCAATTGAGATCGAGGCAGTCTAGGCCTTAATGAAGATTGCGCGTCAGGGTTTCAGAAAATCCGCGGATCAGTGACGCCAGTTCGGGATTGCGCACCCGTTCCGCGGCCTGTTGCGGGGATTGCCAGCTGCGCGCGCGCAGACCATTTGAATGCGCGGCGGGGCAATGTTCATCCTCAACCCGCATCGCATGGAGCTGCACGTGACACACCCCACCCCATTTTCCTACGGTATATTCGCCAAACGCATGATCTGAAACTGGCCCGGACACGCCTGCTTCTTCCAGCGCTTCCTTGGCTGCAGAAACCTGCGGTGACAAGCCCGGCTCGCAGATGCCTTTTGGCACCCCCCAATGACGGCCACTGCGGGTGGAAATCAACAGAATCTGCGGCCCCTGCGACACCCAGCGGTACGGCAGCACCCCGGATTGACGATAGTAATACGCAGGCCGCGATCGCCGGGCAGAACCATTGGGATCGGGAAACCCCCTGGGAAGATTCAGATCACTGAGAAGCTGAGACAGTTCTGCTTCAATCGTGCGGCCGGTGCTGCCATCCAGCTCGACTTCAAGCTGCGCAAGATGACCAAGCCCAAATTGTGCAGGCATCGCCTCTGGTCCCAACAAATGCAGCATCAGTTCCTGCATGGCCGCGGGATGGCCAAAATAGATCAGATTGTTACGCATGAGATAGGGCGTGAGAATAGAGAGCTGCTCTGCCAAAGCTGGTCGATAAAGCCAGCGTTCATAGCGAACCCTACTGGTGGGACGGCCGCAAACCTTGGCAGCTTTTTCCGCACTGGTCCGGGTACGATGGGCCGGTGAAGCCAGCATCGGGTCGTCAATGCCATGTTCCGCAAGATATGAGCCAAACTTCTGCGCCAGGCGTTTGCCTGAACTGCGCAATGGTCGTGAAAAATCATCGCCGGGCCAATTCGATTCGGTTTTGCCATGGCAGATGAGTGTCAGGCGTCGATGATGTCGCATCCTCCCCTCCCTTCCGCAATAGGGCCACTATAGCAGATTATTGCCTCCGGGTCAGGTTTCAGGTTAACGCCTTGTCAGGTCATGGAAATCAGTGCTTCTGAGACGCGATCCGGATCATAACGATCAGCGCGGTCTTGTTGTGCAAGCGGGACCGCGACACAGGCAATTCCAAAGCGATGCTGCAGCAGCTCGGCCTGTGACGGGTCAAATGATTTGCTGTCACAAAGCACCACATCCATCAGTGCGCTATTTGCACAGTTGTCGCCCACATCCTGACGCAGCGCCTGCAAAATTGCCGCTACCTGATCCACCAAAGTCATACCAATACATTCAGGGTCACTCCCGAGACTTGGCAGATAGACCTTCGGCACCGCGCGCCCGGCAATGGTACGCCCAGTCTCAGCTGGCAGCAAATTGGCGATCACACTGCTATAGAGACTGCCGGGCGCATAACAAATCAGATCGGCGTCGGCGATGGCATCGCGGTTTCGTTCTGGCAGTTTGACCCGCTCAGCCTCTATCGCAGCGCCGTTTTCAACCAGAAACAGCTCTTTGATCGGCGCGGTGATGGGGGCCACTTCTTTGCCGGAGATCTGGCGTTGACCAATCACAGTGCTGCCATCCATCAACAGGGCGCCAAGGTCCAGATTGCGATCCACAATTGAGCGCACCGTGCCTTTGACTGCCACCATCTTTGACATCAAAAACAACACGGGCTCCAGCGCGCGCTCATTGGCGAGATAGCCGCCTGCCAGAATAAGATTGCCAACGCTCGCCCCTGCAAAGCTGAAATCCGGGGCGCGATGCTGATCAAAGACTTTCAGCTGCGACAGGATCAGACCGCGCATTGGTTGCGACACCGCCCGTATCATTGCGTGCCGCCCAGAGAGCAGGCTGCAAAATTCTTCTTGCAGCGCCATAGGCTCTGCCTTGACGGCGAAACGGTAGGTAAACAGCCGATAGATATCAGGCTGCCCCAGCACTGTTTCATCCGCCAAGGCCATCAATCGGCTGCGAAGATCCCCAACAGCGGGCATATCGAACGCCTCGCGCAACACCTGCGAGCTGCCGCCGCTGTCGAAGGGCGTGATCAGATGCATGGAATTATGAGTGTAATGTTTGAGACTGCGCGCGATATCGTTGAGCGCGCTGCCGCCGCTGAAAAACAAAATGCGCGGGCCAAGATTAGGAAAGCTTTTGGCGCGCGCTACCCGCAGCCTATCCGGGATGTCCACAATGCGGGAGAGGTTCAAATCCACCACGGGTCAATTCTCCAATGATCTGGCAACGCTATCAAAAGGCTTTTGCAGGATGCCGCGATCGAGCGACAGATGACACATAAAATTACTTTGTTGCCTGCCGGTGAACACACATACGTGCCCTTTTTTCAAAAGGGAGGCAGCCTGTGGACCGACGTAGCGAAAATAACGCGCAGCAACCAGCCATTCGACCTGTCTGGGCACAGATCCGCCTTTGGGCGCACTTGCATCACTAGCCTGGCGCGAAACCTGCGCCCCGTTACAGGCTGGCTACCAATGAAAAGGCCCGCAAATTTGCGGGCCTTTTCTTGTTCTAGCGTGTCCCAGCGCCCAAAGGCACTGGGGGTCACTCTTATTCGCGGCTTTCTGGTGTTTCCACCAGGATGTCCAGGTTGTCGCCAAGATCGTCTTCGACCACCGGAGCGGCCAGAGCAGCAGCTGCAGCAGCTTCTTCGCGACGCGCTTCGAGCACAACGCTGTCGCGTGCCTGTGCGACCTGACGCATACGCTGGGTTGCCCCACCAGTACCCGCCGGGATCAGACGACCCACGATTACGTTTTCCTTGAGGCCAACCAGCTTGTCTCTTTTGCCCTGAACGGATGCTTCTGTCAGGACACGGGTGGTCTCCTGGAAGGAAGCCGCAGAGATAAAGGAGCGGGTCTGCAAGGACGCTTTGGTGATACCCAAGAGGATCGGCTCACCTTTGGCAGTGCGCTTGCCACGGGCAATTGCCTTTTCATTGGCATGGTCGAACTCTTGTTTGTCCACGTGCTCACCTTTGAGCAGTGTGGTCTCACCAGAGTCGGAGATCTCCCACTTTTGCAGCATCTGGCGAACGATCACCTCGATGTGCTTGTCGTTGATCTTCACGCCCTGCAGACGATAAACGTCCTGAACTTCGTCGATCATGTAGTTCGCCAGTGCTTCAACACCCATGATGGACAGGATGTCGTGCGGTGCTGGGTTACCATCCATGATGTAGTCACCCTTCTGGACAAAGTCGCCTTCCTGAACAGGAATGTGCTTGCCCTTGGGAACCATGTATTCGACGGTTTCCAGTGTCTCATCTGCTGGCTCGATCGAGATGCGACGCTTGTTCTTGTAGTCGCGGCCAAAGCGCACGTAACCATCGATTTCGGCGATGATCGCGTGGTCTTTTGGACGACGAGCTTCGAACAGTTCCGCAACGCGCGGCAGACCACCGGTGATGTCCTTGGTCTTGGCACCTTCACGCGGGATACGCGCAACGATGTCACCGGCTTTCATGGCTTGACCATCTTCGCACGACAAGATCGCGTCCACAGACATCGGGTAGGTCACCGGATTGCCCAGATCGTTGCGGATCGGCTCACCGTCGCTGTCGATCAGGATGATCTCCGGCTTCATGTCGGAACCCTTAGGTGCTGCACGCCAGTCGATCACGATCTTCTGGGTCATACCTGTGGCTTCGTCGGTCTCTTCGCGCACCGCCAGACCAGAAACCAGGTCGACGTATTTTGCAGTACCGCCTTTTTCCGCGATGATCGGCAGGGTGTAAGGATCCCATTCGAACAGCTTGTCGCCACGGGCAATCTGCTGGCCTTCTTTGACAAACAGTTTGGAGCCATAACCCAGCTTGTGGCTGGCACGCTCTTCGCCGTGCTCGTCTTCGATGATCAGCTTCATGTTGCGGCCAACAACCAGGATCTCGCCATTGGCGTTTTCCAGGATGTTCGGGTTCTCGAATACGATCTTACCTTCCTGGCTTGCTTCCTGGAAGGACTGTTGACCACCCTGCGCAACGCCGCCGATGTGGAAGGTACGCATGGTCAGCTGTGTACCAGGTTCACCAATCGACTGTGCCGCGATGATACCCACCGCTTCGCCGATGTTCACCTTGGTACCACGTGCAAGGTCACGACCGTAACACTGAACACAGACGCCCTCTTCGCTTTCACAGGTCAGCGGCGAGCGGATGCGCATGGATTGAACACCCGCAGTTTCGATGGCGTCAGCCATACGCTCGTCGATGATCTGACCAGCGGCTGCAAGGATCTCTTCGCCACCCGGACGTTTCACGTCTTCTGCAACAACACGGCCCAGAACACGTTCACCAAGGGTTGCAACAACCTCACCGTCGTTCACAGCCGCTTCGGCGGTGATCGAGTTTTCGGTGCCACAGTCGTGTTCGCGAACGATACAATCCTGTGCAACGTCCACCAGACGACGGGTCAGGTAACCGGAGTTCGCGGTCTTCAAAGCGGTATCTGACAGACCCTTACGGGCACCGTGGGTGGAGTTGAAGTACTCCAGAACGGTCAGACCTTCTTTAAAGTTCGAGATAACCGGCGTTTCGATGATGTCGCCGTTCGGCTTTGCCATCAGGCCGCGCATACCGCCCAGCTGACGCATCTGAGTAACCGAGCCACGCGCACCGGAGTGGGCCATCATGTAAACCGAGTTCGGTTCCATAACCGCGCCGTTCTCGTCACGCTTTTCGTCCGAGATGGTGGACATCATCGCGTCGGTGAGCTTGTCGTTACACTTCGACCAGGCATCAACAACTTTGTTGTATTTTTCGCCCTGAGTAATCAGGCCGTCCATATACTGCTGTTCAAAGTCTTTCACCTGATCACGGGTGCCATCAACGATGGTCCATTTGTTTTCAGGGATTACCATGTCGTCTTTGCCGAACGAGATGCCCGCCTTAAACGCTTCGCGGAAGCCCATAGTCATGATCTGGTCACAGAAGATGACGGACTCTTTCTGACCGCAGTAGCGATAGACGGTGTCAATGACCTGCTGAACTTCTTTCTTCCGCAGAAGACGGTTCACCAGTTCAAACGGCGCCTTGGCGTTTTTCGGCAGGAGCGAGCCCAGACGGACGCGGCCCGGCGTGGTTTCAAAACGCTGGTAGACCTCGTTGCCTTCTTCGTCGATCTGCAGAATGCGGGCAGTGATTTTGGAGTGCAGGTGCACTTCACCGGCGTCAAGCGCGTGATGCACTTCTTCCAGTGTACCAAACACTTTGCCTTCGCCGATCATGCCTTCGCGTTCCAGGGTCAGATAGTAGAGACCCAAGATCATATCCTGCGAGGGAACGATGATCGGTGCACCGTTTGCAGGTGACAGAACGTTGTTGGTCGACATCATCAGAACACGCGCTTCCAGCTGGGCCTCAAGGCTCAGCGGAACGTGAACCGCCATCTGGTCACCGTCAAAGTCAGCGTTAAACGCCGAACATACGAGCGGGTGCAGCTGGATCGCTTTACCTTCGATCAGAGTGGGTTCAAACGCCTGGATCCCCAAACGGTGCAGCGTGGGCGCACGGTTCAGCATGACCGGGTGTTCGCGGATCACCTCATCGAGGATATCCCACACTTCGGGACGCTCTTTTTCAACAAGCTTTTTCGCCTGTTTCACGGTGGAAGACAGACCTTTGGCTTCCAGACGCGAATAGATGAACGGCTTGAAGAGTTCCAACGCCATCTTCTTGGGCAGGCCACATTGATGCAGCTTCAGCTCAGGACCGGTCACAATCACCGAACGGCCAGAGAAGTCGACGCGCTTACCCAAAAGGTTTTGACGGAAACGACCCTGCTTACCTTTCAGCATGTCCGAAAGCGATTTCAGCGGACGCTTGTTGGCGCCAGTGATCACACGACCGCGGCGGCCGTTGTCAAACAGCGCATCCACAGATTCCTGCAGCATCCGCTTTTCGTTGCGCACGATGATGTCAGGTGCGCGCAGTTCAATCAGACGCTTCAGACGGTTGTTCCGGTTGATCACACGACGATACAGATCGTTGAGGTCAGAGGTTGCGAAACGGCCCCCATCCAGCGGCACCAGCGGGCGCAGCTCTGGCGGGATAACCGGCACAACGGTCATGATCATCCATTCCGGACGGTTGCCGGATTCCAGGAAGCTCTCAACCACTTTCAGGCGTTTGATGATCTTCTTGGGCTTCAGCTCACCGGTGGCTTCGGCCAGTTCAGCGCGCAGCTGCTCTGCCTCAGACTCCAGATCGATCTGGGCCAGCATGTCACGGATTGCTTCCGCACCGATGTTGGCAGTGAACGCGTCCATGCCGAACTGGTCTTGCGCGTCCATGTACTCTTCTTCGGTCATCATCTGGCCGTATTGCAGGTCGGTCAGACCCGGCTCGATGACAACGTAGTTTTCAAAGTACAGAACACGTTCCAGATCACGCAGGGTCATATCCAGCATGAGACCGATGCGGCTTGGCAGCGATTTCAGGAACCAGATGTGCGCAACCGGAGCTGCCAGTTCAATGTGGCCCATACGCTCACGGCGTACTTTTTGAAGGGTAACTTCAACACCACATTTTTCGCAGACAACGCCGCGATATTTCATGCGCTTATATTTGCCGCAGAGACATTCATAGTCTTTGATCGGGCCAAAGATACGCGCGCAGAACAGGCCGTCGCGTTCGGGTTTGAACGTACGGTAGTTGATGGTTTCTGGCTTTTTGATCTCGCCATAGGACCAAGACAGGATCCGTTCCGGCGACGCCAGCGAGACTTTGATTTCGTCAAAGACTTTGGGCGGCGTCAGCGGGTTGAACGGGTTGTTGGTGATTTCCTGGTTCATTTTGATACCTCAAATTTCGCGGAAGGGGGGAGCGGGGTAAGGGCCGAAGCCCTTACTCTTCTGCCTCCGCATCCAGGAGTTCCATATTCAGGCCGAGGCCGCGGACTTCTTTCACCAGAACGTTGAACGATTCTGGGATACCCGCTTCAAAGTTATCCTCGCCCTTGACGATGCTTTCATAGACCTTGGTCCGGCCCGCCACGTCATCCGATTTAACGGTGAGCATTTCCTGCAGGGTGTAGGCAGCGCCATAAGCTTCCAGCGCCCAGACTTCCATTTCCCCGAAACGCTGACCACCGAACTGCGCCTTACCACCCAGCGGCTGCTGGGTAACGAGGGAGTATGGACCAGTGGAACGTGCGTGGATCTTGTCATCAACCAGGTGGTGCAGTTTCAGCAGGTATTTGACACCCACTGTTACCGGACGGGCAAACTGTTCACCGGTGCGGCCATCAAACAGAACCGACTGACCGGAGCTGTCAAAGCCTGCACGCACCAGCGCGTCGTTCACATCGCCTTCTTTTGCACCATCAAAGACCGGGGTTGCGATCGGAACACCGCGGGCAACATTGCCTGCCGCTTCCAACAGTTGGTCTTCTTCCATGCCGGTGATGCCTTCGTCATAGACGTCTTCACCATAGGCCAGGCGCATAGCTTCGCGCACCGGAGTCAGGTCGCCAGAACGACGGTATTCCTGCATCGCGTCGTCAACCTTGATACCAAGGCCACGTGCGGCCCAACCCATGTGGGTTTCAAGGATCTGACCAACGTTCATACGCGATGGAACACCAAGTGGGTTCAGACAGAAGTCAACCGGGGTACCATCAGCAAGGAACGGCATGTCTTCCATGGGAACAACGCGGGAGATAACACCCTTGTTCCCGTGACGACCGGCCATTTTATCACCCGGCTGCAGCTTACGCTTAACGGCGATGAAGACTTTTACCATCTTCATCACACCCGGCGGCAGATCGTCGCCACGGCGGACTTTTTCGACCTTATCTTCAAAACGGGCGTCCAGAGCACGTTTTTGTGCTTCGTACTGCTCGTTCAGAGCTTCAACCACCTGTGCGGACTGCTCATCTTCGAGCGCCAGCATCCACCATTGGCCGCGCGGCATGGAATCCAGCAGCTCTTCGGTGATTTCGGTGCCGGTGCGAATGCCTTTTGGCCCCTTAACAGCAACCTTACCGTTCAGCATGCCACGCAGACGCGCGTAGATGTTGCGATCCAGGATTACCAGTTCGTCGTCGCGGTCACGGGCGAGGCGTTCAACTTCCTCACGTTCGATCTGCAGCGCACGTTCGTCTTTTTCCACACCATGGCGGTTAAAGACGCGCACTTCGACAACAGTACCGTAGTCACCTGGTTTCACACGCAGCGAGGTGTCACGCACATCAGAGGCTTTTTCACCAAAGATCGCACGCAGCAGTTTCTCTTCTGGTGTCATTGGCGATTCACCTTTGGGGGTGATCTTACCAACCAGAATGTCGCCCGGCTCTACGTCGGCACCAATGTATACGATGCCCGCCTCGTCGAGGTTGCGCAGCGCTTCTTCACCAACGTTTGGAATGTCGCGGGTGATTTCTTCTGGGCCAAGCTTGGTGTCACGTGCGGCGACTTCAAATTCCTCGATGTGAACCGAGGTGAAGACGTCGTCACGCGCGATACGCTCAGAGATCAGGATGGAGTCTTCGTAGTTGTAGCCGTTCCAAGGCATAAACGCGACGACCACGTTTTTACCCAGAGCCAGCTCACCCATATCAGTGGATGGACCGTCGGCAATGACTTCACCTTTTTGAACCGTGTCGCCTACTTTCACCAGCGGACGCTGGTTGATGCAGGTGTTCTGGTTCGAACGCTGGAACTTGCGCATGCGGTAGATATCAACGCCCGCATCACCCAGTTCGAGATCCGAAGTCGCGCGGATAACGATACGCTGAGCATCAACCTGGTCGATGATACCGGCACGGCGTGCCTGGATCGCAGCGCCCGAGTCGATCGCAACTTTTTCTTCGATACCGGTGCCCACCAGCGGCGCTTCTGCGCGCAGCAATGGAACCGCCTGACGTTGCATGTTCGAACCCATCAGGGCCCGGTTCGCATCGTCGTTTTCGAGGAACGGGATCAGCGATGCCGCAACCGAGACCAACTGTTTTGGTGAAACGTCGATCAGATCAACCGCGTCGCTTGGCGCCATAGTGTAGTCGCCGGACTGACGGGTGTTGACCAGGTCGTTAACGAACTTGCCGTCTTCGTCGAGGCTCGCGTTTGCCTGCGCAACGGTGTGGCGCATTTCTTCGGTTGCCGACATGTAATGTACTTCGTCGGTAACTTTAGAATCCACAACCTTGCGGTAAGGCGTTTCGATAAAGCCGTATTTGTTCACGCGGGCAAAGGTTGCCAGCGAGTTGATCAGACCAATGTTCGGGCCTTCCGGTGTTTCAATCGGACACATCCGACCATAGTGGGTCGGGTGAACGTCGCGCACCTCAAAGCCCGCACGCTCACGGGTCAAACCGCCAGGGCCAAGCGCCGAGAGACGACGTTTGTGCGTCACCTCAGAAAGCGGGTTGGTTTGGTCCATGAACTGGCTGAGCTGCGAAGAACCGAAGAATTCACGCACAGCTGCGGCAGCTGGTTTCGCGTTGATCAGGTCTTGCGGCATGATGGTGTCGATTTCAACCGACGACATGCGTTCCTTGATTGCGCGCTCCATGCGCAACAGGCCAACACGGTACTGGTTTTCCATCAGCTCGCCAACGGAACGCACACGACGGTTGCCAAGGTGGTCAATGTCGTCGATGTCACCACGGCCATCGCGCAGGTCAACCAGCGCTTTGATACATGCGATGATGTCTTCCTTGCGCAGGGTGCGCATGGTGTCTTCCGCATCCAATGCCAGACGCATGTTCATCTTCACACGACCAACGGCCGAAAGGTCATAGCGCTCGCTGTCGAAGAACAGGGTGTCAAACAGCGCCGAGGCTGCTTCAACGGTGGGCGGCTCACCCGGGCGCATCACGCGATAGATGTCCATAAGCGCAGTTTCACGGGACATGTTCTTGTCCTGCGCCATGGTGTTGCGGATATAGGGGCCATAGTTGACGTTATCGATGTCAAGAACCGGAATGTCGGTGATACCCGCATCCATCAGTTCTTTCAGCGAGCCGCCAATCAGATCGCCACCCTTGTCATACTCAAGGGTCAGCTCATCACCAGCTTCAACGTAGATTGCACCGTTTTCTTCGTTGATGATGTCTTTGGAGACAAATTTACCAACGATGTGATCAAACGGAACCAGCAGCTCGGTGATGGTGCCTTCGTCGATCATCTTCTTCACGGCACGAGGGGTAACCTTCTTGCCTGCTTCGCAGATGATTTCGCCGGTGGCCGCGTCAACCAGATCATAGCTCGGACGGGTGCCGCGTACGCGCTCAGGGAAGAACGGGGTTACCCAGCCGCGTGTTTTTTCCAGCTTGTAGTTGACGGTATTGAAATACGCGTCACAGATACCTTCCTGGTCCAGACCCAGCGCATACAGCAGGGTGGTCACAGGCAATTTGCGGCGACGGTCGATACGCGCAAACACGATGTCTTTTGCGTCGAACTCAAAGTCGAGCCAGGAACCGCGGTACGGGATGATACGGCATGCAAAAAGCAGTTTACCCGAAGAGTGGGTTTTACCCTTGTCGTGGTCAAAGAACACGCCCGGCGAGCGGTGCATCTGCGATACGATCACACGCTCGGTGCCATTGACAACAAATGTGCCGTTCGGGGTCATCAAAGGCATATCGCCCATGAAGACGTCCTGCTCTTTGATGTCTTTCACCGATTTTGCACCGGTGTCTTCGTCCACATCAAAGACGATCAGACGCAGAGTAACCTTCAGCGGCGCGCTGTAGGTCATGTCGCGCTGCATACATTCTTCAACGTCGTACTTCGGCTGTTCCAGCTCGTATTTCACAAACTCCAGAACGGAGGTTTCGTTGAAATCCTTGATGGGAAAAACAGATTGAAACACACCCATGATGCCTTCGCCGTCAGACGGCAGATCTGCATCACCTGAGCGCAGGAAAAGGTCATAAGAAGATTTCTGAACCTCAATAAGGTTCGGCATATCCAGCACTTCGCGGATTTTGCCGTAGTATTTCCGAAGACGTTTCTGGCCAAGGAACGTTTGAGCCATGTCAGATGTCACCTTTCGATATTCTCACGGAAACAAGAGCGCCGCCGGGCTCCGGCGCCTTGCCCATACGAGACAGCGTGTTCGGATCTATTCATGGCCGTCGTCCCGTATGACGGCCTTCCCGATCCCTTGAACCTCGCCTTAGAAAACGCCCCAGAGATGAGACCCTTGCTAAGACAGGTACGGCTGGGCTCGGGGAACCCCGAACCCAGCCTGAAACTTGGGAGTATTGAAAGCAACTTCACTGGGAAATTGCTACTCTTTTCTCTCCCAAAGCGGCGCTTAGGCCAGCTCGACTTCTGCGCCAGCTGCTTCCAGCTTCGCTTTGACGTCTTCTGCTTCCGCTTTGTCTACGCCTTCTTTGATCTTGCCGCCTTTTTCGACCAGCTCTTTGGCTTCTTTCAGGCCAAGACCGGTGATGCCGCGAACTTCTTTGATCACGTTGATTTTGGAGGCGCCGGCGTTCTTCAGAACAACGTCGAACTCGGTTTTTTCTTCTTCAGCTGCGCCACCGGCGTCTGCGCCGCCAGCCATTACAACTGCGCCGCCTGCTGCGGGCTCGATGCCATACTCGTCTTTGAGGATGGTTTTCAGTTCTTGTGCTTCCAGCAGGGTCAGACCAACGATGCTTTCCGCGAGTGCTTTCAGATCAGCCATTTTCTTAGCTCTTTCCGTATAAAAGTATGTGTGTTCCAACGTAAGGGTTCACCCTACGCCAGCCATTCAGTTCCAACCGCTTACGCAGCTTCCGCCTTCTCTTCGATGGTCGAAAGGATGCTTGCGATGTTGCTTGCAGGTGCGCCAATTGCGCCAGCGATATTGGATGCCGGTGCGCCGATGCAGCCAGCGATAGAAGCAATGAGCTCCTCGCGGGAAGGCATCTTGGACACGGCAGAAACGCCAGCACGATCCAGAGCGTTTTCACCCATTGCGCCGCCAAGAATTTCGAACTTGTCGTTATCTTTGGCAAAGCCCTCGGCAACCTTGGCAGCTGCCACAGGATCCTCGGAATAGGTGAGTACGGTCATCCCTGTCAGCAGGTCAGTCATGCTTTCACACGGCTTACCCTCGAGGGCGATTTTGGCGAGCCTGTTCTTGGCAACACGCACAGAGCACTCCGCGTCACGAGCACGTGCGCGAAGGTCTTGCATCTCGGCAACTGTCAGACCGGCATAGTGGGCTACGACCACAACGCCAGAGCTTTCGAAGATCTGGCCGAGTTCCTCGACCACTTTCTCTTTCTGGGCTCTATCCACAGTTCTCTCCAAGTTTTGGGGTGCAAAACACCCCGGCTCATAATTTGCCAAACCCACAAGGGATTCAGCGTTCGGGTCCGTTTTACGGGATGAGCCAAAATCTGCCCGAGGGTTAGAAATCCCTCGATCTTTTTGGTCTTTACCCGTCTCAGGAGGGAAATTAAGGCCCGATCGAAAGGCCACCCACCATCTTGGACGAAACGAAATGAAGCGCACGACGAATCGCACGCTTCATTTCGAGGTTGTTACTAATCCCAAATCGAGAATTTTCCAAGTGGTAAATCCACATTCCCACCCATGCAAAAGGGCGGATCCAAATGGACCCGCCCCCAGACTTCCCGAATGGGAAAATATTATTCGGAAACCGCGTTGTCTACGTCAACGGTAACGCCTGGGCCCATGGTGGAAGACAGTGCAATCTTCTTCATGTATGCGCCTTTGGCACCCGACGGCTTCGCCTTTGCAACAGCAGAGATGAAGGCACGTACGTTTTCAACCAGCTTGGCTTCATCAAAGGATGCTTTGCCAACGCCAGCGTGTACAACGCCGCCTTTTTCCGCCTTAAACTGAACTTCACCACCTTTGGCTGCTTCCACGGCTGCTTTCACATCCATGGTCACGGTGCCAACTTTGGGGTTCGGCATCAGGTTGCGCGGGCCGAGGATTTTGCCCAGACGGCCAACGATGGGCATCATGTCTGGGGTTGCAATGCAACGATCAAAGTCCAGGTTGCCGCCCTGAATGGCTTCCATCAGGTCTTCTGCGCCAACAACGTCTGCACCTGCTTCTTTTGCTTCGTCAGCCTTGGGGCCACGTGCAAAAACTGCAACACGCATTGCTTTACCGGTGCCGTTCGGCAGGCCGATTACGCCGCGTACCATCTGGTCTGCGTGACGGGTGTCAACGCCGAGGTTCAGAGCGATTTCAACGGTCTCGTCGAATTTCGAAGTTGCGTTGGCTTTTACCAGTGCAACTGCTTCTTCAACGGTGACATTTTCTTTGCCTGCGAAGGCTTCGCGCGCTGCGCGGGTACGTTTACCGAGCTTTGCCATGATTTAGCCTTTCACCTCGATACCCATAGAACGGGCGGAGCCCAGGATGATCTGCATTGCCGCTTCAACGTCATTTGCGGAGAGATCTTTCATCTTCGCTTCGGCGATTTCACGAACCTGAGCAGCAGTCACAGACGCAACAATCTCACGACCAGGCGCTTCGGCACCACGGGGACGGTTACGCTTACCAACCGGCTTCAGGCCAGCAGCTTTTTTCAGGTAATAAGACGCTGGAGGCGTCTTGATGTCCATGGTGAAGGACTTGTCCTGATAGTAGCTGATCACGGTTGGGCACGGTGCACCGGCTTCCATCTCCTGCGTTTTGGCGTTGAACGCCTTGCAGAATTCCATGATGTTGATGCCGCGCTGACCCAGCGCCGGGCCAACCGGCGGGGATGGGTTTGCTTGACCTGCAGGAATCTGCAGCTTCATTGTACCAGCAAGCTTCTTTGCCATCTGGTTATCTCCTTTTCAACACCCGCAGGACGCGTCCTTTGGGCTACTCATGTTGTGTGGTCCGACCCAGACATCGCGATGCCCTAGCCTCCCACGCTCAAAGCCGCGCAACCAGGGCGCGGCTTGTTTTCATCAGGCCTGTTTGGTGACCTGAGTGAAATCCAATTCGACCGGGGTTTCCCGGCCAAAGATCGACACGGTAACCTTGAGCTTCTGGTTGTCGTCGTCGACCTCTTCGACCATGCCATCGAAATCTTCGAACGGACCGTCGTTGACCTTGACCTTCTCACCAACCTCAAAGGTGATGAGCGTGCGCGGCGCTTCTTCGTTTTCCGAAACGCGGTTCAGGATACCGTTCACTTCGGAATCACGCATGGGCATCGGACGGCCCTGCGGCCCCAAGAAACCAGTCACGCGGTTGATCGAGGAAATCAGGTGATAGCCCTGATCTGACATTTCCATATGGACCAGAACGTAACCGGGCATGAAACGACGCTCAGTGGTCACTTTCTTGCCGCGACGAACCTCGATCACCTCTTCGGTCGGGACCAGAACTTCGTCGATATCGTCCTCGAGACCCTTTTCGATCACTTCGGCACGGATCTGTTCTGCGATTTTCTTTTCGAAGTTCGAAAGAACGCTGACTGAATACCACCGTTTCGCCATGAACTGATCGTCCTTGTCCTGCCAAGCGGGCACTTGGGCCACGCTGTCGTTTATCTACTAATGCGCCACCACCTATGGGCGACACGCCCCAACAAAAATCGGCGTGCAACCGAATCGCCACACGCCATGTCAGGATTAAAGGCTCAATTACTCTGACTTAGGCCCGAGATCAAGCGAAAGCGATGCAGGCAATACTGCCCACCAGAGCACTGTGTTAAAACGCGCTCAGCACCCAGGAAAGACCGGAACGGATGGCCAGATCCACCAGCGCAAAGAACACAGCTGTCAGCGCGGCCATAACAAAGACCATGACGGTCGTCAACAAAACCTCACGGCGTGTTGGCCAAACCACTTTGGCGACTTCGGCGCGAACCTGCTGAATGAACTGTACGGGATTGATGCTGGCCATGTGGCTGCGTCTCTTTCCTAATTTGTGATCTGAGCGGATGTAACCGGAGCCGTGGCGAAATTCAAGAGGGGATAGGGCCACGTCAGAGTATTCAACTCTATGCAGCCCCCCTTTGGGCAGCCCTATGACCCATTCAATTGGGGCAGCGACCACAATGATGACCTTAAATCACCACAAATAGCGAGCTCCAAGCAATTCTATCTTAATTTTCTCTGCCTAGCCTCATGTGAAAGCGGACCCACGGGCGCAGAAGCCGACCCACCGCATTTCGCGCTAAGCCAGTGAGATAGGATTTCCATGACTGTCGCAACGTTTATCAACAAAGCCAAACGCCTGGAGAAGGATGAAAAGCTGGAGGAAGCAGCCAAAGCCTACAGCGATATCCTGTCTCGTTACCCGCAAAACGTCAAAGCCCGCGAAGCGCTGCAGACTTTGCGCAATCGGCTTAAAAACATTGATGAACCCCCTGCGGACATGGTCAAAAAGATTCGCGCGGACCTTCAAAGCGGCAATCTGACCCGCGCCGCTTCAACCTGCGCGGCGCAGCTGAATTCCTATCGCAAATCCCATTTCCTGTGGCAGACACTGGGCGAGTGCCACCTTTTACGCGACTCGTTGAACGAGGCCGCGACCTGCCTGAACAAGGCACTTGAGCTCAATTCACAGGATGCAGACACCTATGTTTTGCTCGGCAATGTGTTTGCGAAATTGGATCAGCGTAGCAATGCCATTGCCCTGCTTCGCAAAGCGCTCCAGCTGGATGCGAAACACCTTCGTGGCCTGAATGATCTGGGCAATCGCCTCCTCGCCGATGGCCAAACCGGAGAGGCGCTGGACTATCTGCAACGCGCGGCAGAGGTCGCACCAGAGAATGCCATTGTCCTTTACAACTATGCGGCTGCGCTGCGCGAAACCGGGCAGATCGCAACAGCCAAACAAATGTATCAGCGCGCGATTGAGCAACAGCCTGACCTAAAGCCAGCGCACTATAACCTGGGCCAACTATATGTACTTGACGGCGAGAATACCTCGGCGGTCCAGTGCTTTGAAAACGCTAATAAAATCGGTCAGGCCTGCGATCGGTCCCTATCGGCAAAACTACATGCCCAGGCCCATCTGAACGACTGGAGCTGGATCGAGGAATACCAGAAGAACAAGCGTCAGATCGGCTTGCAAGGCACGTCTTGCCAGCCCTTCCAGCTCTTATCTATGGAAGATAACCCCGACCTTCTGCGCGTGCGCACACAAGCAAACGCAACAGACACTTTCACACCGCACCCCGCGCCAACACGCACCCCGCCGACGAAACGCCCCCAACGGTTGCGGATTGGGTATTTCTCCTCGGATTTCCACAGCCATGCGACAATGCACCTGATGGGAGGGCTTTTTGCAGCCCATGACAAACATCGCTTTGAGGTGTTTGCCTACTCCTATGGCCCCAATATCGCGGACGACAGCCGCGCGCAGGTTCGCAACCACGTTGATCATTTCATCGAGGCCTCCGCGATGAGTGACGATGCACTTATCCAGCGCGCCCATCGCGACAAACTTGATATCGCCATCGACCTGAAGGGCTATACCGGTGGCAATCGCTGTGGTTTGTTCTCAGCCCAACTCGCCCCGCTGCAAGTGTCATACTTAGGCTACCCTGGCACGATGGGTTCCCAGGTGTTTGACTATCTTATTGGCGACTGGCAGGTCTGCCCTGCGGGCAGTGAACGGTATTTTGATGAACACCTGATCCGGATGCCACATTCCTATCAGGTCAACGACAACAAACGCCCGATCTCAGAGCACGCCATAAGTCGCCGGGAAAACGGCCTTCCCGAAGAGGGTTTTGTCTTCTGCTGCTTCAATAACAGCTACAAGATTACCCCCGCTGAATTTGATATCTGGATGCGGTTGCTGACACAGGTGCCGGGCAGCGTCCTCTGGCTGCTGGAGACCAGCTCGGCCTCTATGGCCAACCTGCGCCGGGAAGCGCAGGCACGTGGAGTTGACGCCACGCGCTTGGTTTTCGCGCCTCGCATAGACCAGCCGCAGCATCTGGCACGTCATACACTGGCTGATCTGTTCCTCGACACATTTGTTGTAAACGCCCACACAACCGCGAGCGACGCACTCTGGGCAGGGCTTCCGATGCTGACCCTGGCTGGAAAACAGTTCGCAGCCCGTGTTGGTGCCAGCCTGCTGTCCTCTGTCGGACTGCCTGAGCTGATCAGCACGACTGAGGCTGAATACGAAACACTAGCGCTAGAACTGGCGCAAAACCCTGCCATGCTGGAGCGTTTCAGATCCCGCCTTCAGCAAAACCGCCCCGTCGCCCCCTTGTTTGACACGCGAGGGTTCACCCGTGACCTAGAGGCAGGGTTTGATCTCATCCACGCACGGTGGCGCCATGGGCTGCTGCCAGATCACATTGACATCACCAAAACCGCCGACCCGGCACAGCGCTCAGCCTCCGCAGCGTAAGCGCCCTCAGCCTGCACCATCCCCCTCGGCTTCTGGTGCAGGCAAAAGCCCCCGCCGCTCAGGCAACCGCAGCTTCTGCCTTCATCTTTTCGCACATACAAAAAGGGCGTCCCGAGGGACGCCCTTTCCGTAGTCATATCAACGAGTGATTACTCAGTGATTTTGGACACAACGCCCGCGCCAACGGTGCGGCCGCCTTCGCGGATCGCAA
>NZ_WIXK01000011.1 GCF_009617595.1 Tritonibacter aquimaris
ACCACCGCGCCCTCATTCAAATGCAGTTTGACAGTGTCGCGCCGCAGCCCGACACGCTCTATGGCGGCTGGTGGTTCTTTGCTTTCCCCATCGCCCAGGTGCGCCACCACCCGTTCCCCTTCTTTGTGCGCGGCGATGACAGCTCGTTTTCGCTCGCCAATGATTTCACCATCCGCACTTTCAATGGTATTGTCTCGTTCCAGGATGATTTCAGCGCCAAGGAAACACCGCTGATCCATTATCTCGACCTGCGCTACCACCTGATCCATCATCTCACCTTTGATCGGCTGGCCCGGTCGCCTCTGCGCACGGCATGGGTTGGCCTGCGCCTGATGATACGATCGCTGCTACAGCTGCATTACGCCTCTGCCGAGGCGCAGCTGCTGGCAATGAAAGACGTGATGCAGGGCCCCGAATTTTTCGACCGCAATGTCGACATGAGCGTGCGCCGCGCCCGGATCAAAGAGATCCCCAGCGAAGAGACCTGGCAGCCGATACCCCAGCACCAGCTGAGTGAGCGTCACAAACGTCTGACCCGACTGTCACGCAATCTGCGTACAAAGATCGGCCTTCTGACTCTAAACGGGCATCTGGTGCCGTTCTGGAGCCGGATCGCAAGCCATGTGAATATTGAGATCAGACAGCGTGGTCTGGTGTATTACACTCTGGGCGCTGCCCGCGTGACCTTCTTTAATGCGGCGCGCGATCAGGCCTATACGGTGCGCCATAACAAGAAGCGCTTTTACAAGATCGTCTGGGACATGATCCGCACCACGCGGGAATTCTGCCGCAGCCACGAGGCGCTGAAGCGCCAGTATCGTCAAGGCTATGAAGATATGGCGAGCCGGGCGTATTGGCACAAGACGTTGGAGATGCCTCCGAAACGCCAAGCGGCGGAATAAAGCTCGTTTAACAATGCTGCAAAACAGGCTCTAACAAAGGAAAATCCTCTCATTATGAGAGGATTTTATCATGCAGCTTGATGGCCTCTTCCAGATCGTCGAAATACTCTGCCTTGCCCGCCTCCAGCACCACTCCGGCATCACAGAACTGACGAATCTGGCTCATGGAGTGGTTGACCATAATGGCGCTTGCATTGCGCATACGGTTGGCAAACAGCAGCCGACTTTTGGCGCGAAACGCCTTGTCTCCCACTGCGGTCACCTCATCCACCAGATAGGTGTCAAATTTGATTCCCATCGATGCGCCAAACGTCAGCCGGGTGCGCATACCGCTGGAATAGCTACGCATAGGCATGTGATAGGACGGCCCAAGTTCGGCAAACCAGCCCACAAAGTCCACCAGCTCATCCGTATCCACCCCATAGATCCGGGCAATGAAGCGCACATTTTCCGCCCCGCTCAGATCCCCGTGAAACGACGCCGCCAACCCCACTGGCCAGGATACGGTGCCATTGCTGAGAACCCGGCCGGAATCCGGGTTCATTGTGCCCGCAATAATCTTCAGCAAGGTGGATTTGCCTGCCCCATTGCGCCCCAGCAGCGCCAGCGATCTCCCACTGGGCAGCTCCAGCGACAGGTTATCAATCACCACTTTGCGCTGCCCTTTCAACCAGAAGCTTTTGGACAGGTTTTCCAGTTTGATCATAAAAACACCCTCAGCGGCGGTCGCGGATGGAATAATAGATCAAAATGATCACCGACCAACCCAGCAGCAAAAACAGCGCTGACAGCGCCGACAGTACCAAACGGCGCGGCGCTTCAGATGTTTCCGCCAACGTCGGGCGGATATAGGTGGCAAGATAACGACTTTGTCGGGTGGCTTCATCGCGCGCAAGCTCCAGCGCGGTCAACGCCGCCCGATAGGATTGCTGGGCAAATTCACGATCCACACTCAGACGCTCATATTCGGAAATCAGCGAAGGGTAATCTTCACCGATCCCGCCACTGTCGGTGCCTTCCGCACTGGCAAAGGAGCTCCGCTCCAGGTCGATGCGATCGCGGATCACCTCAATGCGTTTTTGCGCTGACGTGATGCGTGGATCGCTGCTCCCAATCGAGCCGCGCAGCAGGTCCAGCTCAATCAGCGCCTCTGCCAATTGCTGTTGCAGATTGTTCATCACCCCCATACGGCCCTGAATATCGGTTTCAGGATCCACAATGCGGGTACGGGTGCGAAATTGGATCAAAGCTTCGCGGGCAAGCTTCAGCCGTTCCAACGCCTCTGCCAGATCTGTTTGGGCATAGCGCATTGCATCGGTGCGGGCCTGCTCGTTCAGCGCATTGATCCGGGTCTGGCTCAACTCCACAATGGCCATTGTAATTGCCTGGGCCATCTCGGGACTGTAGGCCCGGGCCTGCACTTCCATCAGGCCCGAAGCGGAATCATAAGACACCCGCACCACGCGCTGCCAATACCAGTTCAAGCCTTCGATCGTAGCATCAGGCCACAGCGCAAACACCCAGTCGCGCGGCCAATGGGCTGTATAATGCGCTTTGAAACTGGTCTCAGCAGACACCGCTTCGACAATTTCCTGGCTGCGCACATATTCATAGAGGATGTCGCTGTCAGAGGCGGTTGATGTGCCCGCAAACTGTGCCAGGCCGCCAAGGAATTCATTGGCTCCGGTGCTGTCCTGAGAGCGCACAATAAAGCCTGCAGACGACAAATATTGGTCTTCGGCCAGCACAAAAAGGTAAAACACCACCGCCAGCACCGGCGCCAGTACCAAGGCACCAAAGCTGGCCAGAACGCCCCAGTGACGGCGTTTCATTTGCGCAGGGGCCGCCATGGCCTGCAGGTTTTTGTCCTGCAGCTGGGTCTCCAATGTTTTCACCCGGGCCTCGGCGGTTTCAGCCCGCTTGCGCAATAGCGCGGCCCCGGGCCCCGGCTTAGCGCCCGGTTTAGCACCCGGTTTAGCGCCCGGTTTAGCGCCCGGCTTAGCGCCCGGCTTAGCGCCCGGTTTAGCGCCCGGTTTTTGCGCGGCTTTGGCACCCGATTGGGCCGCCAAAGCCTTCTCAGTGGTGTTTTGATTTGATTTCGCAGGCGCAGCCTGACCTGTGGCCTGCGCGGCATCCGGAGCTTTGCCAGCAGGACCTGCAGCCGCCTTATGTGCTGCAGCAGTATTTGCGCCAATATCCGCATCGACCACAGAAGACGGCTTCATATCGGTCGTCGCGCGGTTGTCTGTCATGGTGACTTATCCTACATCATATCTACGCAAAGAAGGCTTTGTAATTGCGTCATGCTTTGCGCATAGTATCCATCCCTGATGCATATCCACAATGGGGTATCATGTCGTTTTCTTCACCCGGTACGGATGAAACTGCCGCAGCGATTCCTGCGGCTTTGACCCCCGTACGCAGCAGCCCCCGCCGCTTTGCTTCGGCCCGAACCATCCTCGCGCTGATCTTGCGCGAAATGTCGACCCGATACGGGCGCACCCCGGGGGGCTACCTGTGGAATGTGCTGGAACCGCTGGCCGCCATTCTGTTTCTCAGCGTGGGCTTTTCGCTGCTGTTGCGAAACCCATCTCTGGGCAGCAGTTTTCTGCTGTTCTATGCCACCGGCTACGTGCCTTTTGATCTGTATATGTCCTGTTCGCGCAACTGTCAGGCCGCGATCAAATACTCCCGCCCATTGTTGCGCTACCCGGCGGTGACATGGCTGGATGCGGTGTTGGCGCGATTTCTGCTCAACGGGTTGACCGGCTTACTCACGGCCACATTACTGCTGGGAGGGATCATCATTGCCATTGATCATCAGATCATTGAAATGATGCCGATCCTGCGCGCCATGGGCATGGCGCTGATGCTGGCTTTGGGCGTTGGTACGTTGAACTGCTTGCTGCTGGGTTTATTTCCTTTGTGGGAAATCATCTGGAACATCCTGAACCGGCCTCTGTTCCTCGCGTCTGGCGTGTTCTTCCTCTATGAGGACCTCCCCCAGATCGCGCAAGATATCCTGTGGTTCAACCCGCTCATGCACATCACCGCCACAATGCGCACCGGATTTTACCCCACCTATCACCCGGAATTTGTCTCCTACCTCTATGTGACGCTGGTCTCGATGAGCCTTCTGGTGCTTGGCCTCATCTTAATGGGACGGTTCCACCGGGATATTCTGAACCGCTGATATACTCTAATCTGCGCGTTTCAACACATCTGCATGGCTGCGCTGAGACTGCACGCGCAACCCATCCCGCAACGCCAGGCACAGCAGACGCAGAAAGATCTGACGCTCATCGCCGTAGTGGCGCGCTTTCAGCAGCCATTTCGGCAGCACCACCAGAAGCGCAGGCCAAAAGAAGATCCCCGCCGCCATGCGATAGAGCAGCAAGAGATTGCGGTGGTAATAATAGACCTTCCACAGCGGCGCGAGACGGCCCCGTTGCACCGTGGTTTTTTCCACGCCGGTTTGCGCCTGAAAACTGGTGAGATCATGTTCAAACCGCACGCCAGGTTCAAAGCCGATTTTGCCGCCGGATTTGGTCAACCCCAGCGTATAGATCCCATCATCGCCATAGATAAACAGGGCAGGGTCGGGGTAGCCGATCTTGCGCACCGACTGCGCTGAGATGAAAAAACCAACAAAAGAGGTCACATCAATCTGCATGCCTGCGCCCTGGTAATCTGATGGCTGCACGTGAAAGCCAGAGCGCCCGCCACCAAACAGCGTGCGCAGAAACTCGCGCCCGTGCCAGAACGGGTTGCGCGAGGGGCGGTTCATTTCGCAGATCTCACCAGAGGGGAAATAGACCGCGGCCGCCACCCCATCCCATTTACCCTCTGGCAGCGCATGAAACGCGGCCAATGCGCCCGGTTCCGGGCGGCCATCATCATCCATCACCACCAGCCAGTCGGGGCTGTGCTGCTCCATCGCGCGGCGCATGCCCATTTCAAACCCGCCGGCGCCACCGGTGTTTTTGGCGCTGTTCAAAATATCCAGCCGTGGATCATCTAGCCCCGCCAGCCAATCTGTGGTGCCATCGGTTGAGGCATTGTTGGCCACAACCACCATCGCCAGCTCATCTGCCGGGCTGTCCAGCAGCCGCGCCAAAGTGGTCTTGAGCTTATCAAGACGATTATAGGTCACCACCACGGCAACAAGACGTTTGGAGGAAGACATGGCGGGACCCTTAAAGCTGAACGGCTGCTGGCAGAAATCCCCAAGCCACAAGGGAATGTCAATTGCTTTGATCACCCGCGGTGAGATCAGGAGGTGTGACCGCAAGATGGCGCTGCAGGGCAGGGGAGATCTTAATCAAATGTTTCGCATGCGAAACATTCCTCTTTTTATATATGTGTGGAAATGTTTCGCAGAATACGAGTCTATCAAACGAATTAGGCTCATATAAAAAGAGCGCCCGAAGGCGCTCTGATCTACCCCTGTCTGTGACGTAGCCAATCTTGCAGATCTTCCAGCAACTGATCGGTGACTGCGGTGCCCATCAGCTCGATCTTTTTTTCATCCGGGGTAAAGCCAAGGCGCAGGCCCGGGCCCGCGTTTACAATAAGCCGTTCGCCGGGGGCCATCTGCGCCGAGGTGCTGCGCACCCGCGGGCGAGGTTGCGACCGGGGCGGCGCAGCGGGAACATCCGGTGCAGCGGGAGTTTCTTCACGCGCGCTATCTGGCTCTACAGGTTTATTTAGGCTCTGATCTTCTTGTTGAGCCGCATTCAAAACCTGCATCAAAACCTCGATCTCAACCGCAGCTTCAGGGCGATCCGTCCGCGAAAGTTCCAGCCGCAGGGCCTTGGTAAAATCCGCATCCAGCTCCATTTCCCGCACCAAGGACAATCCAAGACGCTCCGTAATTGCGGTGGGATAGAGCAGCACATCATCCAGCGCTTCAACCAGGGTGACAAATGTGCCGATCTTGGAACGGCGCGCGCGGGTGGCATTGGCAAACAACCCCTGCAGCGCCTGTTTCTGGTTGGGAAACACCCCTTCATGCAGCGCACGCACCGCAATGCGGGCACGTTCATAATGGGAGAGATTGACCCGGATTTCATTCTCTTCGACCATCGCCACATAGGCGTCTTCGGCGCTGTCAGGCTCAATGACGCGGGCCAGTACTGTGGCAAACTTAGGGTCTGAAGTTTCTTCATAGAGCCTACGCAAGGCCGTCAATCGCCGCCAGCCCGAGATCAAACCATGGGTGGTGCCACCCGTGCGGGGATCCACCGAAACCACTTCGATCGGGGTCTGCTGGCCGCGCGCCTTGAGCGAGGCAATCAGCGCCTCCATCTCTTCGACGTTTTGCTCCAGCCGGTCGCGCACCAGATGCGCGGCATCAATGGCAGCCAGGGGCAGCTCGGCAATCATCAAGCCCTTGGAGCGCGCGTTTTCCAACACGCCCGAGAGTTCTTCCAGCGCCGCATGGGTCGAGGCTTCGCTGGCGACCTTGGCAATCGGAGCTGCCCCAATCGACGGGCCAGACGATGGACCAGCTGCGAGGCCGGTGTTGGGCACGGCAGGTTTTGCCGTGAGGTAATCTGCTTTTGGTGGCGTTAGCCGTTTGCGTTTTGCCATGCTCTCACTCCTGTGCCAGATCTTCAGCCTGGCAGATGGTTCTTTTTCAGCGGTTACTGGGCCGCGCGCTGATCCGCCTCTTCGCGCAACGCATCGCGCCGCCACACGCCCAGAAGCAGCCGTTTGAACGCGGCATAAGTCGCATCAAATGTTTCCCGGCCCCGCGCATAGGTCTCGCGGTTGAAATCGCGATAATCCGCCTCGTAGATGCCAGAGACCTGCTCGCCGGCCTGGCCGATGAGGGCGGTGAAATCCTGTTTATGCGGAGAAAGCACCCGGCCCATATAGGCCTGCATCAAGGCGGCAAGCTCGCCCTGTTGGGCGGCGTCATAGCGGGTGATCACCGTGCGCACCGCATCCCATTCAAAGCCCATCTCTGGCCGGCCCAGGGCGCGGGCAGCAAGGTTTTCGCCATCTTCAATCGAAGCAAAGGTGGAATGCAGCATGTCAAAGAAACGGCCGGTGCTGTCAAACTCCAGAAACGACGCGCCCATGGGCACCAGCAAAATATCCGCCGCCGACAACCCATTGATGGTGAGATAGCCAAGGGCAGGGGGGGTGTCGATGAAGATGACATCGTATTGATCCAGCACCCCGTCGGCCTCAAGCCGCTCGGTTAGCGCATCCCACAGTTTCCAGCTGCGTGCGGCCATGCGCCAGACCGGGATCTGAAACTCAGCCCAATACAAATTCAGCTGCGCGCCAATGAGATCGATATTGGGCCAATGGGTGGATTGAATGACATCCTGCGCTGTCATCTCCATCGCAGCGCTCAGCGCCTCGTCCAAGGGCTGGGGCGCATCGCCACGATCCAGCCGGCGCTGGTTTTCAAGCCGCAGATGTTCGCCGTAATGGCGCGCCAGAAGCGGGAAGGCGGTTTGCCATTCGTCTTCAACCGTGCCGCCAAAAATCGAGGTCATCGAGCCCTGACTGTCGAGATCCACCACCAGCACCTTGTAGCCATCCAGCGCCGCGGACATCGCCAGATGCGCCGCGGTTGAGGTCTTGCCCACGCCGCCTTTGAAGTTGGCCACCGCCACCATTTTGGCGGGCAGTCCTTCGGGGCGGTAGGGGGTGTAGTCTTTGGCCTTGGAGCCCTGGGCGCCAAAGAAGGCGCGCAGGCGCAGCACCTCATCGAGGGTAAACCATTTGGCGCCGCCCTCGGTTTCCACCCGCCCCTGGGGCAGCTCGGGGTTCTGTTTCAGCACCCGGCGGAAATGGGCCTGCGCCACCGGGATCACATAGCGGGTGATCTCCCAGGTGGAAAACAGGCGCAGCTCTTTCTGGCCCGCCTCATTGAGACCACGGCTGGCAAGATCCGCACGACCCTGACCACAGGCTGTTGCGATATCGGCAAAGCCCTGGGTGGAGGTGGGCGCATCCAGTTCTGCCAGAGCTGCGTCTGGATCAATGTTGAAATAGGGGGGCAGGTCGAGCTCTTTGGAGCGACCCTTGTGGGTATCTTTGGCCATCTGCGTTCAAAGCCTCATGCTTATGGCAACTGCGCGGGGTTGGGCGCAGACCTTAGGGGAGGGGATCACCCAAGGTCATGTGCTGTGTTTTTCGCATAATACGCAAAAAGACGCTACATGAAAGATATATCGCACCAAATCCTGAATTTTCTAAGCAAATCCAAGGCTTGCAACATGTAGTCCGGGGGCGGTGTGAACCCAAATTCAGGGGCTGTGAAATATTTTCCCTGTTATTTTTGAGTTATATATTAGTTACAGCAGCCAGGGTGTTTGCGCAAAGCCCTTTTTTATATGGCGATTTGTGCAAATTTCAGCGGGCAGGTGACTCTGAAACCCCGATTAAATGAATCTAATCCCCCGATAAAGCGAATCCAAACCCCCGTTGCGAGCGCATGTGGATAACTCTAGGGTGGGTGTAATCAAAACCACGAAGATGAGTCGTCCTTGAGATCAGACCGGAAAACCGGCGGCCAGGGGCGCATGAGCAGTAAATCCGCCCTCTGAATTCGGGGGCATGAAGGCAGGCAGTTAACGAGATGACAGACGCGGTGAGCGCCTATCCCCCAGAAGGGCAGGGGGAGTTTTTCCTATGCGATATCTTTGATGCGATCCCCAAAAACGATCTGGCGTCGATGGAGCATCCGCTGTTTTCGCTGAGCACCCGGCCCGATCGGCGCATTCTCAACTATGAACACAATGGCGCAGAAATCACCGTCACCCCCAGCGTCAAAGGGCTGGCGACAATCCACGACAAAGACATTCTGATCTTTTGCATCAGCCAACTGATGGCGGCGTTGAACGCGGGCCGGCAGGTGGCGCGCACCCTGCATCTGACCGCGCATGATCTGCTGGTGGCGACCAATCGCGAAACCTCGGGTGATGCCTACCGGCGGCTGCGCGAAGCCTTTGAACGGCTCGCGGGCACCCGCATCACCACCAATATTGTCACCGGTGGCAAAGAGGTGACCACGGGTTTTGGCCTGATCGAGAAATGGGAAATTGTGCGCAAGGCCCGTGGTGGGCGTATGGTGAGCGTGGCGGTGACGCTGTCGGATTGGCTTTATCGGGCGGTGCTGTCGAAATCGGTGCTGACGCTCAGCCGCGATTATTTTCGCCTGCGAAAACCGCTTGAACGGCGCATCTATGAACTGGTGCGCAAACATTGTGGCCGCCAGCCGGAATGGACCGTCTCGGTGGATACGCTGTTGAAAAAATCAGGCTCCGCCAGCCCGCGCCGGGTGTTTCGCAAAATGCTGCGCGACATGATCGCAGCTGACACGCTGCCCGATTACAGCATCGAAGAGCGCCCCGGCGATCTCATGCGGTTTAGCCGCAAGGGCGCGGTGGTTGAAAGCGGTGCTCCGCAGGCGCTGCCCACGCTGAAGCCGGAAACCCTGGATGCGGCGCGCGCGCTGATGCCGGGGGTGGATCCCTATGGGCTGGAAGCCGACTGGCGCGCCACCTGGCTGCGCACAGGTCAGCCCGCTTTGCGCAATGCGGATGCGGCCTTTCTGGGCTGGGTGAAAAAGCGCACGCGCTGAGGCTGGCCTGAAACTGAGATAGGTCTGAAACCGGCCTGGAATACTGGCCGGGAATATTGGCCCGTTAAAATTTGAACCTGTCACCAAACTGTTGGCATTTCTTTGTGATCTCTTCACATCTGCGCGCCGCAAAGCGCGCTATCTAGCGCCTGTTTGAAGCTGCGGTTTCGCGGCCCCGAAGCAGAGAGAGATGTGAGACGTTTCATGATACGATTGATTTCAACGGTCCTTTTGTTGTGTGCCACGCTGTCCACCGCGCGCGCGGCCACTTTGTCAGATGTGCAGGTGGTGCCGCAGAGCGCGGTTTTGTTTAATGAGGTGATCGTCACCGCAGATGGGGGTGACATTGGGGTTCAGGGTTTTGCGGCCACCTCGTTTTTTGAGGGGCTGCCCACACATCAGTTCGACACCAGCATCACGCTGAATGCCACAACCACCCAGTTCAGCGCTGTGGATCAGACCCTTGGGGCGCTGGCGCTGGAAGGTCAGCTGTTGGATTCCGTCAATCTGGACGGTGTTTTCCTGGCGCTGTTTGCCACCAATGCTGGCACGCTGGCGGCTGATTTTGGCAACTTGTTCCGCACCGCTTTGGTGTTTGATGTGCAGCAGCCTGACCTTCTGTCGGCTTCTGGATTTGTGGGCGATGCGATTTTGATCGTGGAAGCGGTAGAAGAGATTGCTCCGGTGCCGCTGCCAGCGGGGCTGCCGCTTTTGCTGACAGCATTGATTGGTCTGGGGCGCCTGGGGCGTCTGCGCAAAACCGCCTGATCCAATATCTGCCGTCTGGGGTGCGATTGTTTGATTGTGCATTTGAGCCGCACAAGACGGTGTTGAGAAAAAGGCTGCGGGCGGTACCGCCCGCAGCACAAGGGCTATCAGATAAACCAGTCTGAGCTGAGCACCGCATCATCTGCAATACCATTCAGGTGGGCAATGTTGAAGCTGGAGCTGATACCGCTGGTGCTGCTGGAGCTGGCCTGTTCCAGGCTGAGCCAGACGCCATCACTGGTGTTATGCAGGCTCAACGAGCCGTCATTCAACGCGGTCTCCAGATCGGTGCCCAGAGCTTCCAGCAACATATCAATATCCAGTTGATCACCTTCTGCTTGGTCAAAATCAGTGATGGTATCGCCCACATCTGCCAGCGCTTCAAAGATAAAGACATCTGCGCCGTTGCCACCGGTGAGCCGATCGGCAGCCTCGCCACCGTAGATCTGATCGTCTCCGCTTCCTGCGTTGATCTTATCTGCTCCCGTGCCGCCCTTGATGGTGTCATCACCTGAACGACCATGGAATTTGTCAGCTCCCGCGCCGCCATCCAACAGATCATTGCCGTTGCCGCCATCAATGTAGTCATTGCGTGCTCCGCCTGACAGCGTGTCATTGCCATAATTGCCACGCAGGAAGTCAGACCCGTTACCACCTGTGATACTGTCGTCGCCTGCATTGCCATAGAGTTTGTCGTTGCCTGCGCCACCGTTCAGGGTGTCATTGCCGCCCCGACCATGTAGGGTATCGCGCCCTGCGCCGCCAGACAGGTCGTTGTCGAGATCCGAGCCAATGGCTGTGTCATTGGCAGAGCCCAGCAGGAGATGCTCGATGTCACCTTCGATGCTCAACCCGGTGCTGCCAATCTGGCCTTGGCCTGTTGCCAGATTCACGGTGGCTCTGGTGGTGGTGGCGCTGATGTCCAGCGTGTCCAGACCCCCATCAAGATCGCGGATTTCAAGCGTGCCGGCTGCGGCAATGTCAGCCATGTCAAACGTATAGACCGTATCGCTGTTCACCACTGGAGGCTCTGCCGGTGGTGTCACCGGGGCAGGGTCTTCGACGGGTTCGGCAACAGGTTCTGCATCCTGCACCGGCTCCGCCGGGGCCACAACAACAGGTTCTGCAACAGGTTTTGCAGGCGCTGCGGGCAGACCATCGGTGACCAGCAGCGAAAGACCATCCACCGCAGCAGATACCCCTTCCAGGAAGGCCAGTTTGACATCTTGCACATAAAGCCAGGCGCCATTCGCCGCCTCTTTCAGCTGCAGCACACCCGCAGCAAACGGATCATATACAAGCTGGCCGATCTTGTTCAGCAGTGCGGTGACATCCAGACGGTCGCCATCGGCGTGGTTGAAATCGCGGATGGTGTCGCCGGCCTCATCCAGGCTGGTGTAGACAAAGATATCCGCGCCTTCACCCCCGCTAAGCGTGTCCTCGCCCTTGCCGCCGATCAGCACATCTGCGCCCGCGGCCCCCAGGATCTGGTCATGGCCCGCGCCGCCGTTCAATGTGTTGTTGGCTGCATTGCCGGTGAGTTTGTCATTACCCGAGCCGGTGGTTGCATTTTCAATCACGGTGCCGCGGGCAATGGTGAAGGTGCCGCGTTTGCCACCGATATCAGAGAAGCTCTCGGCCACAAGTGACAGGTCGTCATTGGTTGTATGTGACGACAGATCAATCAGATCGATGCCGCCGCTGTCCACCAGCGCCACAGCAACCTTACCGCTGAGATCATGACCGTAGATGCCGGTGGTATTGCCATCCCCATAGATGGTGTTGCCGGTCTCCACATTGGTGGGCACGCCATAGAGATTGTGCACCGCCAGAATATCGGCAAGCTGCGGTGTCACCAGATAGGCAAAGGAGGCATCCACCTGGCTGTTCTGGCTTTGGTTGAAATAGGACATGATCGACAGCTGCCAGCTGTCATTGGCAAAATTGGCATCACTGCTGTAGCTGCCCGAACCGTTATAGTCACCCGCGTGGCCCAGACCCAGGGCATGGCCAATTTCATGGATGAAGGTCTGCAGGTAATAGCCGCCATATTTGGACCAGGCATCATCCACATTGATAAAGCTGCTGGTGACAGTGCCATTGACCACACCGGTGCTGGCAAAGGCGCCGGAGAACACATCTTCAAAGGTGATCTGGCCACGGGTGCTGATTTCTTTGAACTGAAGGCCGCTCACTGCGGTCCAGCTTTGCAGCGCGGTGCGGGCGGTGGCTTGACCCAGCGCATCCAGCCCGCTGAGGTTGACAGTGATCTCACCGCCAGAGCTGACATCAAAAGACCGGGCGCTGCGGTTGCTGTCGGCCCAATAGCCATGGGTCAAATATTGGGCCAGCTGGTCTACCGTGGCAATGGGTTTGCCATTGCTGGCCACTGGAGCTGAGCCATTGGTATCGGAATGGTCCTGAGTGTGTTCTGGGATGCGGTGCTCGTTAGAGCCACAATAGTCACACATGTGCATGCTCCGTGTTTAAGGAGTGAGATTTAAAGAATGGGCGGCGCAGAGCTGAAACGATCTGGCGGGAAACATCCCACCGGGCTGTACCGCAACAAGGGGGGGCAAACCGGTCTGAGCTCTGCGACTGTTCAGCTGCAAATCTGTCAAGCCAGCAGGTATGGGCCCAAGGGGCGCCGATACGGGCTGTTGAAGCAAATGAAACATCAGGCGGCTCTTTCGGTTTGAATTCTTAACGGGTTCAGGCGCCGTTCTGGCGTCCTTCAATGGTTTATTAAGGAAATCGGGTGGGAAAGGTGGCGCATGGGCGGCTGAATTAAGGCAACGTAAACGGAATTGGGTCTGACAGCCGCGGCGGGGCTTTGAAAATGTGAAATCCTGTTGGACCTGCGAAGAGAAAAAACCTGTAAAATCAGAGAGGTTCGCGGCTAAGTAACTTATTTTTAAGGAGTATTAATTAAATTCCGATATCGGAATGTATATTTAGCCAATTGGAAAGATCTGCCGCAATTAAAGCGCTTTTGAGGGAAAACCCCAGCATTTCAACCAAATATGGTGCTGCGATTTCCAGTACGCGCAAAATTGCGGGAGAAAAGGGGGAAAAAACCGCTGCCACATGCCGGGTTGAGTTGAATTAAGGCAGCATTAAGGCAGGCAAGCTTCCCGAATCGTTACACTTTTTTGAAAGTCACCACCGATCTGAGCTCTGGAGTTCGCACCAACGAAACCAGAGCGGGCGTGGGATTGTTGGCAAATCGGGAGCGCGGGTAATCCATATTATGTGTCTTTTGGTGGAAATCGTTAAGCGTAGGTCTGATGCGTATACCTTTGGGCAATAGTGGCATGAAACAGATCGGCCGCACCTTGGCTTTATTGTTTGGTGTTATTGCCTTTCAATCAGCATCATTTCCCAGCATAACAACCTCACTTTGCTTTAATCCGGTATAGAGTTGTTCTTATCATGCCTGATCATTTGTCTTCTTGTATTACCACTCGCAATGACCCGTCCAGATCGGAGGTAACGGCCTCTTACGCGGTGATCATTCCTCACTTTAACGATGTCACTCGCTTGGTTCGTTGTTTGGATGCGCTGGTGCCGCAGTTGGATGAAAAGACCGAGCTGTTGGTCGTGGACAATAACTCCAGCGCGGATCTTAGCCCTCTGACTGCTGCATATCCGGATATACGTCTTGTCCGTGAAAATAAGAAAGGTGCCGCGGAAGCACGCAACCGCGGGGTGCTAGAAACCACTGCGCCTGCTTTATTCTTTCTGGACTGTGATTGCGTGCCCGCGGCCAACTGGCTTAAAACGGCGCAAGACATACATGGCACAGCCGATGTGGTTGGCGGTCAAATTTCGGTGTTTGATGAAACTCCAGCACCGCGTTCCGGTGCCGAGGCCTTCGAAGCAGTGTTTGCCTTTGACAACCGTGTATATGTAGAAGCCAAAGGTTTTTCGGTCACTGCCAACCTCTTGACGCAGCGCGCGGTTTTTGAGGCCACAGGTCCCTTTGTTGCGGGGCTGTCTGAGGATCTCGATTGGTGCCGCCGGGCAACGGCAGCAGGTTTTGAATTACGCTATGCCGACGAGCTGCAAGTCAGCCATCCTTCGCGCAGTGATTGGGCGGCATTGTGTAAAAAATGGCGTCGGTTGACCGAAGAAAGTTTTGGCGTAAATGGAACCCAGGGTGGCAAGGCCCGGCTGCGCTGGCTCTTGCGCGCACTGCTGATGCCTGTGAGCGCTTTGGCGCATACGCCGCGGGTGCTAAATTCCCAAAAACTCACCGGGAAAGAGTGCCGCCGTGCAGTTGCCACCCTCTGGCGGCTTAGACTACAGCGCGCCTCTTGGATGCTGAGACAAGCCGTGCAGGGATGTATATAGCGTGCGCCTGTTTCATTTGCGATACTTTAGAACCTTGGCAGGAATACCGGCTGCAATGGCACCTGCGGGGATGTCTTTGGTGACGACGGAGCCTGCACCGATCACACAGCCTTCACCGAGAGTGACACCTGCGGTGATTACGGCCTTGGTCCCGATCCAGCAATCAGCGCCGATTACCACATCACGTTCGACCATCGGCTGTGTAACGATGGGCGCATGAGCGGCCATGCCGTAATCAGCTGCTGTGATAAAACAATTGGGGCCAAAAGTGGTACGTTCCCCAATGATGATCTTGCCATGTTCACGCCCGCCCCACAGAGCGGTGTGTTCGCCGATTTGCACCTCATCATGGAGGTGTATTTGCGCACCATTGCGAAAGGAGGCATTGGGAGCAATGCGCACACGATGCCCCAATTTCATCTCCGTGCGCGGTATAACATGTGAATAGCCATAGTAATGCAGCAACCGTAGCGGGTGCATCAAAACTTTGGGGTGGAGGAATGAACCCAGCAGGCTCCAGATGCGCTGATGTAATTTGCGATCCCTGTGGGCCATTGGTTGTCCTTTTTATTGAAGTGGCTGCAGTAAATGTGAGTGTTGGATGCGGTCTGATGTGGCGTCGATTACTTGGTCGACGTTTTTGGGGGAAACCGTGTGTAGCGATTTTCCGGTCGTTTGGGCGGCATGTCTGTACCAGTTGTGTCGTCATCTGATGCAGAGTTGGTATTTGGATCAGCTGAGAGCAGCCACATGCCTGCACCAAATATGAAAAATACAAACGAGTAGATATTGGTCCATATGTGAACGGTTGCCAATGTGAACGACAGCCCCACCATGGTGAACACCCAGGCGCGGCGGATGTTGATTAATTGCTCATCTCCCTTCAGAGAGACTGCCATAACACGGAAGAGGCCTGCCAAAAAACCGATCGTCAGCACCATCATACCTGGGATGCCATAGCGTACGGCCAAGACCAGCCAAAAGTTGTCCATACTGCCAGAGACCATATACGACGGGCGCACCCAGTCATTCAGGCCAATTCCAAAGATAGGGTTGTCCCAGACGTTAATCATCCCCCATTCAAATATGATGCTACGCCAGTAGGCGGTATGAGGTGAGAATGTGGCGTAAGTCATAAAGACCCGTATCGGAGTGCGGGTTGAGAGCAGGTCGATGGCGACATAAAGTGTCGCAAAAAGGCCAACAAGCAGCCACCAGCGCCAATGCAGGCGCCGAAGGGCCCAATTCCACAGTATCAAGCCGATTTGAAGGATGAGCGCTAGAAATGCGCCACTGGACAGGGCTAAAAGTCCGGAACAAAAGACAATTCCGCTGATGAAAATGTTTTTCGCACGCGACCATATTGATTTCATGCTGACAAAAGTCAACGAGAACGCGACCGAGCATAGCAGACCAAAATGGATTGGATGGGCAAAGGTACTTTGAACCCGTTCAATACCAAATCTGGGTTCTGCATATACAACTGCAACAGAGCCCACTCCAGGAAGAGAACGGATTAGGTTGATTAAGGTCGGGTTGCCTGTGCGCGCTTCTAGTAAGGAGAAAGGTAAAAGCAATATAATGATGGTGCTTAACCATTTGACCATGCCCAGAAAACTCTCACGATCACGAATGCAAGCACGGCTGATAATATAGCCGCCAATAAATTCAACACCAACAGAACCGGTCTGCTGGATGACCCGGTCTGGATTGTTGTAGGCCAGCGCCACGATCATCCAGAGCGTATGCAGTACAAAGAAGATGTCTGGCAACATCAAGCGGCCGTAGCGGCCCATCAACAGTTTTGCCATGAGTGGTAGTATTGTCAGCAGCAAAAGCACCCGTAGGGCAGAGAGCAGTAAGGGGCCCGCGTGCACATAAATCGGCAAGACGACCGCAAAGAGATACAGAATGACCAGTAAAGGTGTTGTGGTGCGGCCTGAGGAAGCGTTTGGCCCGGCTGGCGAGTGCAAAGTTACCATACGTACCACGCTTTTTGTTTAGTCTGTTTCATAATGCAGTATGTTTTTAGCATAGATATTGCGGGAAAAAGCCAATTCAAAACCTGTTCGTTTACCGTCGCGCGTATGCAGATTGGATACTATGAAGAGTCTCGGGCATTAGTTTGACACAGATACCTAAAAAGCCCATAGCGAGCACACAGTTGAGAACCGGTGTCGCTGCGACAATAGGTTGTACGGCCACGAAGATACATGAAAATAACCAGGCAATCCCGATGCGGGACCAGGACCTGCTGGACGCTGGTATGATTTTATAGCTGTACAAGAGCGCGCAGCTCACCAGGAGGCTGAGGCTTTCACCAAGGCAGGCAAGCAGCAGGATGTCGCTGAGGCTTCCACCCTGATGCGCCCACCACCACGCGACCGGAAGCACTGCAATACGTGGAATGTTGGCGAGCATCCCAACTGTGGTGCGCCCGGCTGCAAGGGCGACGATTGCAGGGCCATTGCGCATCAGGCGAACCCCTTGAGACAGGCCAAACCATAGCATTACCCCAGTCAAAGCGTTGTATTTCTCGCCAAGAAGCAGCGGCACAAGAAGGGGTCCCAACAAGACAACGCTGATTACAAAGCCCACAGCCAAAAACGTAGTCGCCTGCATGCCCATCATTGATGCGTCTGTGAATTTGACGTGATTGTCTTTGAGTGTGGAGAGCTTTGGCAAGAGAAGGTTTTGTGCTGATTTTGACAATACCATGGATGGATTGAGGGTCAGTGTTAGGCCCATTGCGAATATGGCGAGGCTGACCATGCCCATTTCCCGGGCCACGATGAGGCGGTCTCCCTGGAAGATGCAGAACATTAAAATTGCATTGATAAGGAGTGGCCAGCCAAACGTGAAGGCCTGTTTCCAGATCGCTGGGTTTATAGTGGCTTTCCAGCGATGGTCCGCATAATAATGTGTTACCAATGTCGCAACAGCTGCCTGTATCAGCAACGACCAAAGCATAATTTGCCAGTCGTCGAACCAAAGATACAGGGGGGCAAGTGCCAGAACCGCTATCAGCGAGGACAGCCCATGTGTCATCAACAATGGCCGAAACTGCCTGTGGCGCGTTTTCCGATGAATATCAAGATGTTGCAGTGATTTCAAAAACGGTACGAGAGCCAGAATCTGGTACGCCCATACGACTTGAGGGATTTCAAGCAGCTGAGCTAGCGGGTGCGCCATAAGAAACAATACGATGCTGGATAGAATGCCGCGCAGCAGCTGAAACCCCTGTAGCCCGGCTTGAAAATCTGGATCATCGCCATCGGAAGACTGCACGATCTGCTGTTGCAGACCAAAGGCGGATGCCATTTCCACCACGGCCATAGCAACGGCAAAGGTTGCGGCGATCCCATAGTCTTCGACCGGGATCATCCGGGCAATGATCAAATTGCGCAACAAGAGCAGCAGCGATGCCCCAGCATTGCCGGACAACACGGAAACAGCGGATTTGATCATTAAAAAACCTTATGTATCGTAAATCGATTTAGGGTGTTCTTCCCTGTTCTCCGCTGTGGGTCAAGCTGGATTAAAAAACGCATGAACAAAAAAATGTCACAGCAGCGCTCTAAGTGATCCCCTTAGCGCAGGATGTATGTTAGCGCAGTGTGACATCTTTATGAGGCCCCTGAAACGCAATGAAGACAACCCGTAAAAGACGGTCTGCCCGGGGGGCGGCAGATCCGCAATTTAAAGATTTCTTTGCTCTGCCTGTGGCGGCCTGCGCCGGTGCAGAGACTGGACGACTGGTCTTTTGAGACCAAGAAGGAGTATGTGCAATGGCTGCGCCGGTTTTGAATATTTGTTTGATTATGCATTCTACCAGATCCGACAATCTGGGGGTTGGGGCGCTGACGGTCTCTGAGGTTGCCATTCTGCGTGACTGTGCTGTGCGGATCGGCTGTGAGCTCAAGATTACCGTGGTGGACTGGAAAGATGCACGCATCCCCTATGTGACGGGGGCTGATATCCATGTTGTTGATATGGATGGACGCTTCCTGGTCAGCCCGTCGGGGTTTTTCAAAACCGTGCGCCAGGCAGATCTGGTGATCGATATTGGCGCAGGTGACAGCTTTGCTGATATTTATGGCGCAGGGCGGCTCAAACGCATGTTTGCGATGAAGTTTCTCACCCATATTGCCGGCACGCCGCTGGTGGTGGCACCGCAGACCATTGGCCCCTTTACCAAAGGCTGGTCAAAAGTGCTGGCCAAACTGTCGCTGCGCCTGTCCAAGCTGGTGGCAACGCGGGATGCAAAATCCACCGCTGCCCTGCGCGATCTTGGTTATCGGGGCACTGCGATTGAAGCCTCTGATGTGGCGTTGCGCCTGCCGTTTGAACCCGGTGACAAGGCTGCGGGTAAAACCCGGGTTGGTATCAATGTATCCGGCCTTTTGATGGCGGGCGGCTATACCGGCAAAAATGAGCTGGGGATCGCGCTGGATTACCCGGGGCTTATTCGTCGGCTGATCGCCGCGTTTCAGGACAAAGGGGCCGAGGTGCATCTGGTGCCGCATGTGATCGTGCGCGAAGGCCGTATGGTCATGGAAGATGACGCGCGGGCAAGCGCCGCTTTGGTGGAAGAATTTCCCGGCACCATACTGGCACCTGCCTTTGACAGCCCCTCTGAGGCCAAGACCTATATTTCCGGGCTCGATTTTTTCATGGGCGCGCGGATGCATGCCTGCATCGGGGCGTTTTCTTCCGGGGTGCCGGTGATGCCGATGGCATACAGCCGCAAGTTTGAAGGGCTGTTTGGTTCCATTGGGTTTGACCGTACTGTGGATTGCACCAGTGAAACCGGGGATGTGATCTTTGCAAAAATCATGGCCGGGTTTGAGGCCCGCGACACGATCGCACAGGAAGTTGCCACAGCGCTGAGCAACGGGCGCGAGAAACTGGGCCTTTATGAAGCCGCGCTGCAAGATGTGATAAAAAACATGCTGGCTGCAAAAAAGTAGCAAAGTGGGGCATTGTTTCCAATGCCCCAGCCCCTTGGGCGTGATTATCGGTCAGCAAAGGCCTTTTTCACACGCTCTAACATCGTGGCGTCAAATTTTATGCCAAATGCGCTGTCGACGAGTGGCCCATCGGGGTGGGCGGCGAAATCGCCCATCCTTGGGTTTTGGTAAAATGGGGTCACCGGGCTGACAACCATGTTGTCTTTGGCCGCGGAGGGGATGCCTTGAAAGTTAACAGCTACATTGCCACGGACAGTTACGTTCTTGCTGGGTGTTCCATTTTTGTGGGGCTTCACCATGATCCACGGGAATTTTCCGCTACGCAGGTAGGGATGTAGTACCGTGTTATTAAGAATGCTGCCCTTGCGTGCACCATATAGGGCAATTCCATGATATTGGGTCGAAAGCACGAGATTGTTTTCGATTCGGACGTTCTTATAAAACCCATCAAACAAGCCGATACCCTGAAGGGTTCCATGTAACGGGTGATCAACTTGTCCAGTCCATTCTATGAATGCATTTCCAACGACTGACAGGTTTTCAATCGTGGAATCGGGACCATTTCTTTTCGGAGACCAGGATTGAAAGCCATCATCGTGATTGGTGTCAACTTTGAAGCTATCTTGCACGAGGTTGTTGCGAAACAGATTGTTGGACCCGATACCACGCAGACCATCACCGCTGAAACCTTGAATGTGGTTACCCTCAACAACAGCGTCTGGACCTGTGGTCTGAATTGAAAAATCCATTGCTGTGATGGTGCTATTGCGTATGGTCATACTTTGGCCACGCAAAAAGAAGCCGTTGCTGTGCCAGGTTGAGGTCCAGTCTTCAACGCTCCATTTCATATAGGTTTCAATAGCATCAGCACGGCCTCGCACGTCAAACCCTTCGAAGATGAGATTGGCGCTTTGGGCATCTGCGTTCACGAGGCTCCTCATTTTTTTGACCGGCTGTCTCGGCCAGATTGAAAAATTCACAAAGTGAAGGTTTTTCATACGCTTCAAAGACATGATGTCGAAATGGGCCCGGCCAGGGTTGTCAACGGCAATTCGGATCATGCGAGGGGGAGTAATATCCGTCCAATAGACATCTCCATAGTGACCGTCTTGCAGTAGCACATGATCCCCCTGCCCGGCTTCTATTGCCGCGATTGCCTGTGACAGTTTGACAAAAGGGGCTGTGGCGCTGCCCGTGCGCGGGCCATCTGATGTTGCGGTTGGAGGGGCAAGGTAAACCGGTGCGGCCGCAGCTGTTTGTGACAGGCCAAAACAGATCATCAACATCAAGCAAGACACAACAAGCCGTATGCTTCTTTGCATATGCCGACTGCTCCAGCCTGTTGCCCTGTGCGTACTTATAATAAGTGCAGAGTATGTCATCGAGAAAAATCCTAAATTAGGGGGCAAAGCAATCAGCATACTGCATGCGCAGCTGGTGTGTCAGTTAGGTCTCATAAGGAAGGAATTGGCAATAGTGCTGCAGTTTTCCGAGTGAAAAAAAACAGCTGTTTGACGTTTCTTTTTACCTGTATATGAAGATCATAGATGTGATTAGAATTAGTTGAGGGCCGAATATGTTGTCTCGTTTGTTGAGCTTGCTTGTGGTTTGTGCCGCAGCGCTGGCGATTGTGTTGCCAGGTGCCGCTTTTGCCCAAGCTGGCGCTGCATACTCCATTAAACGTGGCGACACGCTGCGTATCGAAGTTTTTGAGGATGCAAGCTTGAACCGTGATGTGCTGGTTGTACCTGATGGCACGATTAGCTTTCCCCTGGTTGGCAGAGTGACTGCTGTTGGGCGTGATGTTGGCAATGTGGCCAGTGACATTCGTCAGCGTCTGGCATCGAATTTTGCAACAGCTCCCACTGTACATGTCTCTGTAGCAGCTCTGGCCACACGCCGTACCGGCTCAGGCACCAGCCGCACCGTTGATGTCTTTGCCCTGGGTGAAGTGGCCGATGCGGGCCGCAAGGAAGTCAAACCAGGCATCACCTTGCTGCAATTTATCGCCGAAGCTGGCGGTCTGGGTCCGTTTGCGGCAGATAAGCGCATCGAGCTCATTCGCACCGATGGCAAATCCGGTGATGTTTCGACCTATCTGTTCAACTATCGCCTGCCTCAGGGCGGCGGCAGCTTTATCTCCGGCAGCACCAGACTGCAGTCCGGCGATGTGGTCAAAATCCCGCAAAAACGTCTGTTCGAGTAAGCAGGTCGTCTGATGGTGCGCGCGTGTTTCAAACGGTTTGGGCCCGTGCCCCGGGTCGTTTCTCTGTCAGTTCTTGCTAGTTTTGCTGTGCCCTTGGTTTGGGCGCAGGAGAACACGGCTGAAGAAAACTTTGGTATCTCCCTGTCGCAAAGCCTGCGCGTCACGGACAATATTCGCCTGAATGAAGAGTCGCAGGGCACCACAACTGCTGCGGAGACGGAACTGTCGTTTGGCTATCGTTTTGGCAGTGGTCTTCAGAGCCTGACACTGAGAGGCGATGCAGTTGCCCGGCTGCAGGATGACCCGGTGCTGGGCAGTGATGCAGGGCTGAATGATCTAAATTTCGACCTTGAATACCTGCGTCAATCGGCCAATGCACGCCTGCAGCTGCAAGCGCAATATTTACGCACCGATCTGTTGTTCAATGACCCGCTGGAGCAAGATGATCTCACAGAAGAAGATCTGGGCGACAACACTGGCCGTCGTAATACCATCACCACTGGGCTAGAATTTGAAACCGGCTTGCAGTCAACAGTTGGACTGCGCCTGGCTGTGCAGCAGCAGGATGAGCGTTACAGCGATGTGATCGATCCGGATCTGTTTGACACAGACACGCGCAGCGCCACGCTGACGGTGCCTGTACGGTTCTCTGAGCACACCGAGGCGCGGCTGATTTATTTCAACAGCCGCTATGATGCTGAAGACCTGGTGCGTACCGAACGTGATAGCGAGCGGTTGACCATCGGGCTGAGCCACGCACTATCGCCGATCTCGCGTCTGTCGTTTGATGTGGGGCACAGTGAGGTGGTGGAAACCTTTGACAGTCGACCGGGCTTTGAAGACCGCGAGACCGGCGCGGTTTACAATATTGTCTGGGATCGCGACCTGGCAAATGGGGCGCTGCAGGCCAGCTATTCGTCCAATATTACCCAGGAGGGGCGGCGCAGCACCTTTCAAATCGAGCGCGTTCTCAGCCTTCCCGATGGCAGCCTGACAGTGTCGCTGGGCGCTAGCGACGGGCGCAACAGCAGCCCACGCCCAATTGGTGCGATCAACTGGCGCAAGCAAAACGGCCGTTCCAACTTTAGCGCGGATCTGAGCCGCAACTCTATCGTCAGTACCACCACATCGGAGGTAACTGAAACCACCCGCCTGAATCTACTCTACGGACTGGAGTTGACCACGCTGTCCAGCCTCAATTTTGGCCTGCGTTACGCCAATATCTCTGAGCTGAACGGACCTGTAGACGAAGAAGATCGCCGTCGTGCCAGCTTTGATGTATCGCTCAATCGTCAGGTCACTGAGGATTGGGATCTGGTCACCGGTTATCAGTTCAGCCATGCACGGCGTGACACCGGTAGCAGTGGTAATTCCAACGCGCTGTTCTTTACACTTAAACGTGATTTTGGCGGCCTGAATTAAACAGCCATTATACGCAGGCTTCGCAAGGAGCCTGCACTGCGTTAATGACATATTGTAGCCCAACCTTTGTTTTATGACCCCGGCAAACCTGCGGATATTTGATCATGACCTCTTTGAACAAGTCTTTGCCTCTAAGCTCTGTTGCCTTTAATCCCTATGGTCTGGGCTGGTTCAGCCTGTTGATCCTCGGTTCTTTGCCGGTGTTCTGGATTAGTCTTCAGTCGCTTGTGAGCGCCTGGAGCACACCGGAATACAGCCATGGGCCGCTCATTCCGGTGATTTCGCTCTATCTGTTCATGCGCGAATTGCGCTCTAAACCGCTGCCCGAGCTTGAGGTTCACGATCGCTGGCCAGGGGTGCTGGTGGTGATCTTTGGCCTGGCGCTGGCGGTCTTTGGCAATCTCACCCGTATTCCCGATATTGTCTCTTATGCGCTGATCATCTGGGTCGGCGGTGTGGTGCTGACGCTGTTTGGCTGGAAACGTGGTATTCAGCATCAATTGCCGGTGTTTCACCTGATCTTCATGCTGCCCTTGCCGCAGTTCATCTATTGGCAACTGACGATTTTCCTGCAGGGCGTCTCCTCTGAAATTGGCGTGTGGATTGTGCGCCAGGCGGGGGTCTCGGTCTTCCTCGAAGGCAATATCATCGACCTTGGCGTCTATAAGCTGCAGGTGGCTGAGGCCTGTTCGGGGCTGCGCTACCTGTTCCCGATCCTGTCGTTTTCCTACCTCTTTGCGATCCTTTATCGCGGGCCGATGTGGCACAAGGCGGTGCTCTTGCTGTCAGCTGCGCCCATCACCGTTTTGATGAACTCTGTGCGCATTGGCATCATTGGCGTCCTGGTCGACAGCTACGGTATTGAACAGGCCGAAGGGTTTTTGCACTTCTTTGAAGGCTGGGTGATTTTCATCTGCTGTATTGCCATCCTGTTTGGCATGGCGGTGGCGCTGCAACGGCTCACCCCCAACCCGCTGCCCCTGTCCGAGGCGGTTGATCTGGATGTATCGGGCCTTGGCCCAATTGGCATGCGCACCCTGGCCATTCGTGCGTCATCGGCGCTGGCGATTGGCAGCCTGCTGACCACCGCGGTCTCTGCCGGCTGGCTGATGATGGGTGATATTGAGGCTAAACCGCTGGATCGGCGCAGCTTTATGCTGTTTCCGCGCCAATTTGACGATTGGTCCGGCACCACATCGCGGCTGGAACCTGACATTGAGCGGGTGCTGGGTGCGGATGATTATCTCAACGCAACCTACCGCCAGCCCGGCAGCAGCGAGTATGTGAACTTCTTTGTTGCCTTCTATGAAAAACAGACCGAAGGCTCGGGCATCCATTCGCCCGAAGTCTGCCTGCCGGTGGGCGGCTGGGAAGTGTTCTCGCTGGAGCCACATCAAGTGGATATGAGCGAGACCGGTTACGGGGTGTTTGATGTCAACCGCGCGGTGATCCAGAAAGGCACCAGCCATCAGCTGGTCTATTACTGGTTTGAACAGCGCGGCAAGCGCATGACCAATGACTATAAGGCCAAGGCCAGCGTGGTTTATGACAGCCTTGCCATGGGCCGCACCGATGGGGCGATGGTGCGTTTTGTCACCCCGATCCGCCATGATGAAACCCCCGAAGACGCAGACAAGCGCTTGCAGGGCTTTATGGCTGAGAGCCTGCAACGCCTGCCGGAATTTGTCCCGGAATAAGCAACCAGACAGAGCTGCGCTTGCGCCGCTCTGTCTTGGCCTACTGCACGCTTAAGTTGAACTTCGTTGCGCCATGATCGAACTGGGAATATGCGGACGGCGTGAGCTTTCGCTGTGGTTGCGCGAATGTCGCCTTACGAGGTTAAACCCTACTCAAACAAGGTCATGGACTCTGGCAAACGGGTCCCAGTCTTTGTCTTTGTGCCAATCGTATTCACTCCACGTCGCAACTTTTTCGGCTGTCTGGCGGTCGTGCATGAGCGCAATAGCACCCAAAGCCATATCCATTCCGGCTGAGACACCGGAAGACGTAATGAACTTGCCGTCTTCCACCCACCGGGCCTGTTTTACCCAATCGACCTGCGGGTACTGATCCGCGATTGTTTTGTAAGCTGCTTTGTTGGTTGTGGCGCGACGGCCGTCCAAAACACCCGCTGCTGCGAGAAGCAAACTGCCTGTGCATACACTTAAGACGTACTCCGCTGAGCCTGATGTTGTTCTGATCCAATCTAAAAGAGGCAGATTGTCAACTTCTCGGCGCGTTCCCATGCCTCCGGGAACGAACAGAATATCGAAGTGGTTAGTACCTGTTATAGTTACGTCTGGGTTGGCGCTAACCTGTTGATTGCTCGCAACCGGGGCAGTTGTCTCTGCTACCAGTTGAAGGTCAAAATCGTTTTTGAGCAACCCGAACATTTCAAGTGGGCCAAAGAGATCCAGCAACTCAAAACCAGGAAAAATCAAAGCTCCTACGCGCCGCATTGCTCAACCTCTTCAATTAATTTGCTTCGAGCATATTGGTAGCGCTGGTCAGATGCTCGCTCCATAGGAAAGTAAAAATTTACTCAGCGTCGCCGGTTGAGAAACCGGACATTCAATATTCATGCAGCATCAGTCAAGTTGGGCTCTTTGGGGGATTTCGCCGCTTGGTGTATGAAAGTCCGGTTCGCGTCACGCATTATCCCGCCCCTACCGGCAGCCGCCCTCCAATACGCCATATATTGATGAATATGATCGTTCGCTGTGCGCTGCGTGGTGCAGACACTCTTAAAGACATGATCCCGTGTTGCCCTGCCCGCCAGACATCAACCATAGAAAAACCGGGCGCTGGTGAACGCCCGGTTTTTTGTCGCTCTCATCAGCGCGCCCCACAGGGCGCGCCTGATCTGGGTTATTGCAGCGCCTGAATACGGGCGATCTCGGATGTGACCTGATCCATAAACGGCGGCTCATTGGCGCCTGCGGCAACAAGATCCACCACCCGTTGATAATAGGGCAGCGCGTCTTGGTCGCGACGCAGCTGACGATAGACCTCAGCCAGGTGGAACTGCACCACCGGATCATTGCCAAGGCCCACGGCAGCAGGCTCCAGATAATCCAGCGCTTCTTGCAGATTGCCCAGTCGCGCGGTGATCCAGCCATAGGTGTCCTGGAACGCGGGCTGCTCGGCCGCGCGCAGACGCCGCGCCACCACAAAGGCACGCTGCAGGCTGTCTTCATCATCGCGGTAGGTGGCCAAGAGGCTCGCCAGGTTATTGGCCACAATCACATTGCCGCTGTCGACCTCATAGAGGGTTTCATAGGTGGCAATGGCGCTGTCGATATCACCACGGGCCTCAGCAACGCTGGCCTGAACCCATTTGATATTGCTGCTGTCTGGCAGGGCGGCTGCGGCCTGTTCCAGCGTGGCATCCGACGTGTCGCGCAGGCCTTGGCTGCGCTGCACCCGATAAAGCGACAGCCAGGTCTGTTCGCTTTGGGGGAATTCCTGCGTCAGCGCCTGCAGCAGCACGGCAGCCTCATCCAATTGGCCTTCGGTGGCCAGAACACCTGCCTGCAAGAAACGCAGCGTGGGGTTTTGAGGATCCGCATTGAGCAGTTCGGTGGAATATTCCAGCGCCTGACTCACATCACCATTGGCCAGATGCAGGCGGATGATTGCAGCCGATGCCCCAAGGTTGGTCTGATCTTTGGTCAGCTCATTGAGGAAGCTGGTCAGATCCTGCGCCCGGTTCTGCGCCGCCAGCAGCCGCGCGGTGAGCTCGGTCACCAGGGCTTCGCTCTGGGGCAGGTTGAGCGCTTCCAGTCGGGTCATGACCTGACGGGCCCGGCCCCAGTCTTCGCTGCGCACATAAAGATCACCAAGACGGGCCAGAAGCTGCGGATCTTCGTTTTGATTGCGCAGCGCCGACAGCAGGATTTCTTCTGCGGCAAACAGCTTATCTTCCGACACCAGATGGGTCACATAGCGCAGCGCCTCTGCCTGGCGGTGGCCCGAGACCTCAACCGCCATGGCCAGCATTTCCGCCATCAACGTGTGATCGCCCGCACGCTGGTGCGCCTGCGCCATCAGCGTCAGGATATCCGGGTCGCGCGGCGCATTGTCCAGTGCTGCGCGCAGTTCCACCAGCGCATCACCGGGGCGGTCATCTTCAACCAGCCAGCCCGCTTTGAGCTTGATGGCACCGATCTGGCTTGAGTCATGCTCCAGCACCTCTTCGACCAGGGCGCGGGCGCCAACCACATTGTCCACCTCCTGCAGCATACGCGCATAAAGCACTTTGATGGTGTCGGTCTCGCGGCTTTCGGGGGCCTCTTTGATCAGCGCATCCATCGCCGCCAGCGCCTGATCGCGGTTGCCGCGTTCAAAATCAAGATTGGCGCGCAGCGAGCGCAGCACCATGGCTTCGGCTGGATCGTCCTCCAGCATGCGGTCTACCTCGGCGATGGCGGCATCGATGCCGCGCTGCTCGGTGATAAAGGACAAAAGCTCAAGACGGGGCTGAGGGCCTTCTTCTCCGTTTTGGGCCTGGTTGGCGATGCGATCGCGCAGATAGGCTTCGGCATCTGGCAGACGGCCATCTTCGATCAGGCGTGAAATCAGCGCCCGGTGCAGACCGGCCTCGGGGAAGCGATCCACCATCAGGCGCAGGTGATCGGCCACCGCATCGCGTTCGCCAAGCTGGTCCAGCACGCTCAGGCGCAGACGGTGCAGATTGAAGGCGTCAGAAACCTGCAGCAGCCGGTCCACCAGCGCCAGGGCACTGTCCCAGTCCTGAAGGCGCACCAGGTTTTCCACCGCTACCATCTGGGCCACCGGCAGGGTCAGATCCTGTTGCAGCAGCGCATTGGCCACTTTGGCTGCTTCGGCCTTGGCCAGGTCATCCTCATCGCGCAACGCATTGCGATAGTTCAACCCCACCCGCACGGAGCGCAGCACCGGGTCATTGGGCGCAAGGGCTTCGGCTGCTTCCAGATGGCGTTCAGCTTCGGTCCAATTGCCAGATTGCGCCGACATATGCGCAAGCTTGGTGCGCCCGTCGAGATCTTCGGGGTATTGTTCGACCAGGCGCAGATATTGGGAATAGGCTGCAGCCTGATTGCCCTGATCTGCCACGGTGCTTGCATAGAGGCGGCGCGCTTCCAGGTGCTCGCCGTTCAGTTGGAACACATTGCGCAGCTCCACCAGAGCCCGTTCCACTTCGCCTTGTTCCAAAAGCTCCTGCCCTTTTTGGAAATGGGCTTCGGCGCGCTCTTCGGACGAATCACAGGCTGCCACCAGGCAAGCTGTTGCGACAAAAGAAACAATTACTAAAAAACGTTTCAACATATGCAGTATACCTTACAATCTCTTATCAGCGTCCACGGCAGCAGGCGTCGAATCCCTGACAGTTGCCCTCTTCTATAACACCAGCGGATTCCTGCACAGCGCCACAATGAGACAAATACTAGGATGTGATGAGCTCAGGCCCCTGTTTTAGCCCCCGCCCCCGTTTCAGGCTCCCGCTTCAGGTCCCCACCTGTGGTCTTTACCGCGCTCTGGCTGGTTTTGCTCATATTAAGCCCGCCTATGATTGCCTGATGGAGGCCTGGTATGGCCTGTGCGCAGCATAGTGTTCTTATCTGACAGCCTGAGCTTTGGGTCCAATGCTGCATTTGCAGCATCAGGCGTCGACATGGGGATCACTTCGGCGAGAATTCCCCGCTGAATCCCTGTGGGGCATTTGAATTTGTGATGCAAATCTCATAAGGCTCCTCTATACCGAAGCCACTTTGGCTCGGGGCTGGCGATCCTCGCGAAATTCATTATGTGGAGCGGGCATGTCCCAGATCCCTTTGTTAGATGTTTGAAATGCAATGAGTGCCCCATCCGATCTTTTATATGCCGCTCATTTCGGCATGACAGAGCGCCCGTTTTCACTGGTGCCCGATCCTGCCTATCTGTTTTGGTCCAAAGAGCATAAACGTGCCTTTGCGGTGCTGGAATATGCGCTGTTCACCCAGGCCCCGATTGCGCTGGTCACCGGTGAAATTGGCGCGGGCAAAACCACATTGCTGCAGGAGCTGCTGTCGCGTCTTGGCAATGATGTCACCGTGGGGCTGGTCTCCAATGCGCAGGGCGGCCGCGGTGAGCTGATCCAATGGATCCTCAATGCGCTTTATGTAAAAACCGCGCCCGAGGCCTCTTATGTGGAAATGTTTCAGGCGCTGCAGGATCACCTGCTGACCGAATATGCCAATGGGCGTCGGGTGGTTTTGGTGTTTGATGAGGCGCAGAACCTTTCGATGGAAGGGCTCGAAGAGCTGCGCATGCTCACCAATATCAACTCGAACAAAGATGTTCTGGTGCAGCTGGTGCTGGTGGGTCAGCCCGAGCTGCGCGATATGGTGATGAACCCCAAGCTGGAACAGCTGTTTCAGCGCATTGCCTCCAATTATCATCTCTCCAAGATGAGCCGGAGCACAATGGAAGACTATATTCGCCACCGGCTCAAGATTGCGGGTGGTTCCGGTGAAGAATTCGACCCGGAAGTGTTTGATCTGATTTTTGCCGAGACCGGGGGCACCCCCCGTCTGGTCAATCAGCTGTGTGATTTTTCCTTGCTGTATGCCTGGAGCTCGGAAGAGCCCAAGGTCAGCCTGGATACTGTAACTCAATTGCTCGATGACGGCGTCTATATGCGCCGTACGCGCCCCTCCAAAGAGGAAGCTGTCTAAATGGACAACATCCGCTATTATTTTTCGATTTTCCGCCGTCGGTTTTCCTATTTCCTGATTGTGGCTATGGTGATCTCTGCCGCTTCAATCATTGCGGCCATGTCGCTGCCCCCGGCCTATGAAAGCCGTGCGGTTCTGGTGATGGAAAGCCCGCAGATCCCGGAGGAGCTGGCGGCTTCGACGGTGCAGGCCCCGGCTTATCAGCAGTTGCAGCTGGTGCAGCAACACCTGCTGGCGCGCGAAAACATGTTGGATGTGGCCTATAAGCTGAAGGCCTTCCCCAAAATCGATGAGATGAACCCGGATGCGATTGTTGCGGCCATGCGCGCCCGCACCACCATTCGCGCCAAAGGGGCCCGCCGCGGCGAAGCGCCGATCATGACCATCCAGTTTGAGGCGTCTAATCCACGTATCGCGGCGGGGGTGCTGAATGATTATCTGGTGCTGATCCAGGCCCGCGACGCTGAATTCCGCCGGGGCCGTTCTGGTGAAACGCTGGATTTCTTTGTCCGCGAAGTGGACCGTCTGAGCGCCGCATTGGATGCGCAAAGCAAACGCATTCTGGAGTTCAAACAGAAAAACAGCGGCGCGCTGCCCGAAAGCCTTGAATTCCGCCTGTCGCAGCAATCCGTGTTTCAGGACCGCATCACCCAGGTGGATCGCGATGTTTCTGATCTCAACAGCCAGCGCGACCGGCTGAAACAGCTCTATGAGCTGACCGGCAATGTGGAAACACCGCTGGACCGGCGCAAGACCCCGGAAGAAGCTGCGCTGGAAGCGGCCGAAAATGAGCTGGCAGATGCGCTGGCGATCTATTCCGCCACCAACCCGCGGGTAAAAGTGCTGCAAGCCCGGGTCGACCGGTTGCTGCAATCGGTCAGCGTTGCGGCGCAGGCCAATCTCAACGAAGAAGATGGTGACACCTCCAACACCGAGCAGCTGCCCGCAGTCCTGGCTGTACAGCTGAGCGAAGTGGACAGCCGTGTTGCCGCGCTGATGGAGCAGAAGATCCAGGCGCAGGAACGGCTGAAACTCCTGGATGCTTCGATTTCGCGCACCCCTGAGGTCTCCATTGTCCTGGAAGAAATGGAGCGCGAATATGGGGCGCTGGAAGGTCAATACGCCCAGGCGCAGGATCGTCTGGCCAAGGCTCAGACCGGTGATCAGATCGAAACCCGCGCCCGCGGTCAGCGTCTGTCGGTGATCGAACAGCCCTCTGTGCCAACCCAGCCCACCAAACCCAACCGGATCATGATTGCCGGCGGCGGCACCAGCTTTGGTATCTTGCTTGGTCTTGGCCTGATTGTGCTGCTGGAGATGCTGAATTCCGCGCCGCGTCGGCCGGAAGATATTGTCAGCAAGCTTGGCATTACCCCATTGACCACCATTCCCTATGTGCAAACCCAGGGTCAGCAAGTGCGCCTGCGCCTGCGCCGCATCGTGATTGCCCTGCTGATTGCCCTTGGGGTGCCTACAGCCATTTATATGGTGCATATTCACTATCTGCCGCTGGATCTGATTGCAGATAAAATCATGAACAAACTGGGGGTCCGCTGGTGATCTTGCTTCTCCAGCACCATCATCCAGTTCGGGAGATATAACGATGGAACGTTTACAGGTTGCGATTGAAAAGGCCCGTGCACTGCGTGGCCAGACCAACCCGGTACGCGAGCGTGGCACTGTCGCTGAGATGGACGAGGCCCCTGAGCTGGGCCCGGTGGCTGAAGCCTGGGAGGCGCTGACGCCGCTCACGCTCAACAATCGCTCTTTGACGCGCAACCGCGTGCGCACCATGGATCAGGGCAGCGAAAGCGCGCCTTTTGATCTGCTGCGCACCCGCATGCTGCAACTGTGCAAACAAAACAGCTGGCGCCGGGTGGCGATTGTCTCGCCCCATGCGGCCTGCGGCAAATCCACCACCGCGCTTAATCTGGCGTTTTCGCTGGCGCGCCAGCAGGATCTGCACTCATTGGTGTTTGATTTTGATATGCGTCGTGCGGGTCTCACCAAAATGCTGGAACAGACAGTTGCCCATGATATCTCTGCGGTGCTGGAAGGCTCGGTGAGCTTTGCTGAGCAGGGTCTGCGCTATGGTGACAATGTGGGTTTTGGGCTTGGCGGCAGCTCCAAGGTGAAAAACCCCTCGGAAATCCTGCAAAGCCAGCAGACCAAAGCGGTGCTCGATGAGATTGAAGCCAGCTATCAGCCCGATCTGATGCTGTTTGATATGCCGCCGCTTCTGGCCAGTGACGACAATTTTGGCTTTTTGCAGAATGTGGACTGCGCCCTGATTATGGTCGCGGCCGAGGAAACCCGCATGTCGCAGATCGATCTGGCGGAACGCCAGGTGGCTGAGCTGACCAATGTGATGGGGGTGGTGCTGAACAAATGCCGCCACACGGCGCATTCGCAACATGCTTATGATTACAACTATTATTACTGAGGCAGACAACTGAGCCAGGGGCCTGGTCGCAGCACACATCTGTTGCCCTCGCCGGGCGGCGCAGCTGTGCCACAGGCCAGGGCGGGGACCAACTTTGGCAAACACGCATGGCGCAACCAAGGTTTAGCCCAGCTTATCTGCCTCAGCCTGTATTTTAAGAGTCAGGCAAATGTCTGGGAGACATGTGACAATGGGTGAAAAAGCCAAGACAAACCAGGTGCACTCACCGCTGTTGTGCCTTGGATGTGGCGTGTGTCGCTATGTCTGCGACAAATCCGAAGTGACCATGGTGGATGTAGACCATGTAGGGCGGCGGCCTTTGTTTTCTCCAGATCTGAGCGCGCGCTCCAAACGCCTATCGCATGCGGTCTGCCCTTCGGTCTCAGCTGATTTTGGCCAGCTCAAACGCTTGCCCGATTATGAACCAGCAGTCGACAAAGTGACGGAACGCAACTGGGGGGCAATCACCGGCATTTGGGAAGGCCACGCAACCGATGAAGAGATCCGGTTCAAAGGCAGCTCTGGTGGCGCGCTGACAGCCATTTCGCTCTATTGTCTGACCGAGCTTGGCCATCACGGCGTCCTTCATACCGGTGAAGACATCGATGACCCCATTCGCAACAAGACGCGCATGTCGCATTCGCGCGCGGATCTGCTCGCGGCTGTGGGCTCGCGTTATTCACCAGCGGCCATCTGCGAAGGTTTGGAACATGTGGAAACGGCACCCGCACCCTGTGTGGTGATTGGCAAACCGGTTGAAATCGTCGCCACCCGCAACGCTATGGAAGCCTTTCCGGCGCTGAAAGAAAAAGTGGGCGTCACGCTATCGTTTTTCTGTGCGGAAACGCCGCCCACATTGGCCACCCGCAAGCTGATGGAGAAGTTCGACGTCCCCGAGGACAGTTTGGAAACCCTGCGCTATCGTGGGTATGGCTGGCCTGGGTATTTCACCACCCGCAACAGCGCAGAAGAGCCGCGCCAGCACTGGATCTATCAGCGCAGCTGGGCATTTTTGCAGAAATTCCGCCCCTGGGCGACACAGCTTTGGCCAGATGGATCTGGTGAGCTGGCTGATATTTCATGTGGCGATCCCTGGTATGAGGAACCGGATGGCGAAAACCCCGGCTTTTCGTTGATTGTGGCCCGCACCAAACGGGGCAAGGAGATCATCGAAGGCGCAATTGCGGCGGGCTATCTGCAGGCCACCCCGGCAGAAACCTGGAAGCTTGATAAATCCCAGGAAGGCTTGCTGCGCAAAAAAGGCGCGGTCTGGGGACGGCGCCTGATGCACCGGCTGTTTTTCCTACCCAATACCAAGTTCAAGGGTCTTGACCTGTTTGGCATCTGGCTGACCCTGTCGCGCCGGGAGAAAATAGGCTCAACCATCGGTACTGCCCGCCGCATTCTTAAGGGCAAACCCTGGTCAAAGCCCTGACTTTAAACGCTGATTGTAAAACCGTATAGAAATGGGCCACCCCGGATAGGGCGGCCCATAATATTTTCACAGCTGCTACAGCCAGCTGGAGCGCTTAGGCGCGTTTAGATGTGCTGCGGGCTTTGCGGCGGGCGGCAAAGCCACCAAAGGCAAGACCAGACAGCAGCAATGCGCCGCCCGCTGGCAGCGGCACCGGTGCAACCACCTCTTCGATGGTGATGGTGGCAATGTTGAACAGGCCCGCATTGCTGGCATCGGCAAAGAAGCTTGGGGGTGCAAGTTCCGGATCAATATTGAAGCCCGCAACCGTTGTGGTGCCCAAAAACTCTTCCAGTGCTGCAAAACCTGCGCTTGCCACCCCGTCGGTGTCGACACCACCCGGCGCGTTAGAGCCTGCAATAAAGGCCGCGCCACCAGAAACATCGGCGTTGTTTTCTTCGGTGCCCGCATCAAATACCTGCAGCCCGGTGATATTGATGGTCTGTGGACCAACAAAGCTGCCGTCATCATTGAACAGATCATAGGCCAGCGCATTGTCATTGGCGACGAACAGATCGTTTGACGGGATGATCATCGACAGGAAGCTGAAATAGCGCTGGTTGGCAATATCGGTGATATCCACCTCGGCGCTGGCGCTTTCGCCGCCAAAGATCGGGCGACCATTGGCAATTACAGCAGCTGTTGAGCCGGGCAATGCCGCTTCGCGCTCGGCGCGCACCGCCGCCGGGCTGCCCAGTTCAGCCAGGGTTTCCACACCAGCAGAGACCTCTTCGCCCAGTGTCACAGTGTCAAAGCTGCCATTGTGAAACGCGCCATAAACCGGGGTCAGGGCAAAACCTGCATCATTGCCGTTGGCGGCAGCGTTTTGGTTGTTGGTGACGGTGATGCGCAGCGTTGTGGCACCTGCAGGCAGCGCCAGCATGGTGGTGGTAGCAAGGATTGCGGTCAGTAACTTCATGGTTTTTCTCCGTAAGGAACCCTGTGTGGTGGTGCCAGCGCAGCGGCCTGAAATCTGATGGTCTGTGTGGGGCAGCCCTGGCCTGTTTTTTCTACCATTGCGCTAAAACAGCTGGATACAGCCGCACCGCGCGATCAGGGTCACGTGGGATCACGTCTGAGACAGAACCGCGTGAGACCGGGCAAAAGGGTTAATGGGGGGTTAACCAATGGGGGACATGAAGCAGGTGCGCGCTCTGCGGAGGTGACCACCAGAGCGCAAAAAAACGGGGCACCAGCTGGCACCCCGTCTTGAATTCTTGATGATTTAAAAAGCGCTTAGGCTTTTTTCGCCTTGCGACGGCCAGCAGCTGCCAGACCACCCAGAGCGCCAACCAGCAGGAAGCCAGCTGCAGGCAGCGGAACCGGTGCTACTGCTGCGTCGGTGGAAACGATCTGTGCGGTGTAGCTTTCTGCGCCACCCAGAGCAACGGTGTCAAATGCCAGCAGTGCTACGGTGTCTTCGAAACCAGCTGCGCTCAGAACGCCGGTTGCAGTGAACTGACCTTCGTTGTCGTCGAAATCAGCGAAATCAGTCGCGGAGAAGGTGAAACCGCCGGTTACGATGGTCCAGATGGTTTGACCAACTTGCGAGAAGTCGATGTCAGAAACCAGAGCAACAGAGTTCGGGTTCACAACAGCCAGGGTGCCGGAACCGTTTTGCGCGGAGCTGGTGCCAGCAAAAGTAACGTTACCGTTAGATGCGAAGGTGCTCGCGTCCAGGTCGATACCACCGGTGATCTGAACGTTGCCGCTGATGGTTGCTGCGTGTGCAGAAACGGCTGCCAGAGAAAGTGCTGCTGCTGCTGCGACGACTTTGATATTTTTCAACATAACTACCCCTAAGGTTTTTACAAAAGTAAGGCATCCGAAAATACGAACGCGCTAAGGTCTTCCAAGAGTTCATTAACTAATGGGATCTTCTTTGCAAATCGCAGATGTGGCCTTGGGTAAGATTAGTTGCGAATTTGTGGTAAAAAACAGGCGTATTTGCCAAAAACACACAGAGACAAGGGGGAACAATCGCTCGTTGAGATCAAGATTGACGACGGTTTGAGATCAATCTTCTGCATCTGCACAATTGGTAGCTGAGGATACGAATCAATGGGAGGTTTCGCGATTTTCATATTTGTGAATATGCAATACACATCGCCTGATAAATGCGTAAAAAGCAATTTAATGCCCCCATGCGGCGATGCAGCATTCGAGGGTAAGCAACACAGGTATTGGGGGAGTTGCGACCAATCCAATGCTCGCCTGTCTCAGCATCTGCTGCGCCCACGCGGTGACGCAGGTCGTGATCCAAGCTGTGATCCGAGATCAGCCGTTGTGGATGAAGCTGCTCAGCCGTTGAATAAGACGCTCTTCGGCAAAAGGCGGCACCCCGTTGCCACTGTTTTGCTGCCCGGTCTGCAAAATGCCATTCAGCTGCTGTGACAGTTCAACCGCGTTTGCCACCGCATGCAGGCCGCTGCGCGATTTGAACCGTTGCAACGTGGCTTCCTGGTGGTCGTTGCGGTGCTCCCCCAGATGGGCGCGCCGCGCCATGATCACCGTGGGCTTGCGAAATGTCATAGCGGTGATGATCGATCCCATCCCCGCATGTCCCACCACCGCAGTGGCCGATTTGACCCGGCGGGTGAAATCATCGGGGCTGATTTTTTGGGCCCATTCAAAGTTCTGCGGGATATAACTGTTGGGACCAATGATGCCAATCTGGCCAAAAACCTTAATATTTTTAGCATGTTCACCGCACCATTCATCCATGGCGCGGGTCAGGCGATCAAAGGGCAGCTGGGTGCCAACCGTTAAAAAGATCATATAACGGATCCGCTGTAGGAAGGGCCATTGGGTTTGGAGAGGTTTTCCCATTGGGTCAGCCAGAGATCGCAGCAGCCCCCCGCCATCTGTCCCGACAGCGAGAGCGTTTCCGCATTGGCGATACTGTCAATCCAGGCGGTGCGCTTACCCATGAGGCGGCCCAGGCGCAGGGCAAAAAAACCAGGCGCTGCGCCGGTGGTGATCACCACATCGGGGCGGCTGCGCAGCATGATCCAGATGATCTGACACAGGGAATAAAGCAGACGCAGCTTTTGCCAGCGGTTGGCATCTTTCACCGCGTAAAACCGCACCTCTGCGGCGTCTTGCGGATCAGACAGAACGGTGTCGCGCAGCTGGGGATCGGTTGACACATAGGTCACCCGGCAGCCGACCCAGGCAGGGGTAAGGCGTCGCAGCTGGACCCAATGCCCACCTGCAGATGCAATTGCCAAAACATGGGGAGGCTTCTTCACGCTAAAATACCCTGTTTCAAAACCCGCCGGATTGTCTCCGACCTGCCGGATTGCCTCCGGCACACTGCTAAAGACCGCTGGTGCGGCCGCCTGACCTGCATAAATCTATACCTCTTTGGGATATAGCGAAATGCTTTTTTACGCATCGGCTTATTTGCGCTGACCTTCTGCCCCTGTTTAAAACAGCCTGATCCGGGCCACAGCAGGGGCGATCAGCGGGGTTTTGTGCTGTTTTTGCCTGATAAGGACAGCAGCAGCGCCGCCAGCCCGCCGCCAAGGTAGCCGCCCAGGTGGGTCTCCCAGGCCACACCACCAGGTTGCAAAAGCCCCATAATCACATTGAGCGCGATGAGCCACAGCATCACCCGCACCACCCCCCAGCGGCTTTCCCCCGAGAGCGCGCGCCATTGCCACAGCTGCCAGGCCCCAATCAGGCCAAACAGCGCGCCAGATGCGCCCACCATCGGCTGCACACTGGCAGACAGCAGCGCAAAAGTCGCTGCCCCCATCAAGAGCGACATCAGGTAGATGACACAAAAGCCAAAAGCCCCCGCCCGCAGCAGCACCATGCGCCCCAGAATGGCCAGCACCAGCATATTGCCCAGCAGATGCCACAGATCCGCATGTAAAAACCCATAAGAGACAAACATCACCCAGGGTTGCAGCGCGTAATTGGGCCGCCAATTGTGCAAAATCCCGGTCCAGAAGGCGGCGTTTTGCAACGCAAGGCTGCGCCAGGGCCCGGCGGCAATCCAGCCCTGATCAGCGGCCAGAAACACCAGCTCCGGCAGGCAGCACAGCGCAATAAGCCCCCACAAAAGCAGCGCATAACGCCTGCGCGGGCGCGATGATATGGCAGGTAGCTCACTCATACCCCTGTTAGAGCATAGCCAGAGGTGTCGGCAAAGCGCTTTGTAATCGCATGGAAATTTCACGCCGATCTGCGCCCGCCGCTTTCTCTGTACCTTCTCTCCTGCGTTAGATTTCCTTAGCCAGGTCTTAACGGCGCGCGCGGCGCGCGCGCCTGGGCGGCAACAGGGGCAAAAGCGCAGCTAGACTAAGCGCTCTTTCTTTCACAGGAGCCCTGTTATGCCGCAATATGATCCCTTTGCCAGCCACCAGCGCAGCCTTACCAGCCCGGCGACGCGCCATTTTGCCATTACACCCGCAGATGGTGTTGATCTGCCGCTGCGCCCCCGGGTGCTGCGGGTGCTGAGCGCAGGCACGCTGGTGCTGCGCGACAGCGAAGATGACATCCTCAGCTATCAGGTGAGTGCGGGGGATATGGTGCTGTTTTCCCCCAAAGGGGTCGAAGCCACGGGCACCACGGCCACCGTTGTGGGGTGGCTCTGATGTTGGGGCTGGGGCTGTTGTCACCACAGCGCGCCGCCGCCGAGCGGCCTTTGGCGCAGGTCGAAACCAGTGGCTGGAGCGCGCAGCTGCCTGACCCCACCGCTGTTGGTGCGCCGCTTTTGGTGCAGCGTCAGGGCTTTGACGCTGCTGCCGCCCCCCGCCGCTTTCCTCAGGAGGTGGCGCTCACCGCGCGTATTCGCGAGCCCTACCCCAATCATCAGGTGCTGAGCGCAGATCGCGTCAGTCTCAGTGATTTCATCTATCAGGGCGATCAGATCGTGGGCGCTGCCAACAATAGCACGCGGCCCGCGCCGCGCCCGATTGCCATGTGGCTGACGCCAGATTTTGAACATATCCGTACCCCGATAGCACGGGTGCAGCTGGCGGTGGCCCATGCCCATGCCCGCGCGGGTCGCCCGGTGGCGGCGGTGCGGTTCACGGTGTCAGACGGCAGCACCAGCGCCAGCGTGTTGGTCAATACAATGACGCCCGTTGCGTTCTCGGAAACAGGGCTGACAGTGCCCTGTTTTGAAGCCGAGCTGGATCTGTCTGCGCTGGCTGAAGGCACGGTAACAGTGGATGCCACGATTTACCCCTGGGTGGGCGCGGCGATGACCCTCTCTGAGGTTGGCAGTGCAGGGCGCGCAAACATTGGCCCGCTGCAACTGGTGAATGATCACGCCGGAGGTGTGGGGACAGCTTATGCCTATGTGGATGCAGCGGGCGATGACACCTTTGGTGTTGCCTCCGGTGCCGATACAGCGGCACAGGCCGCGCCCTTCGCAAGCCTGCGTGCTGCGGTGGCGGCTGCGCGCGCGTTCAACAACGCCAACTTTGGGCGCGACAATGCAGGGGGCGCGGTGGTTGTGGTCAATGACGGCGGACATGTCTGGCAGGATATTGCTGGGCAGGCTGGCACCACCGAATATCCCCTTGTGATCCGTGGTCAGTCGCGCGCCGGTGCGGTCCTCAGTGATGCGGGATCCAACACCACCACCTCGATCCCGGATCATATGCGATTTGAAAACATCACCCTGCGCAAAACCGGTGGCAGTCTGATCATGCTTGATAACGGCTCCGGAGATGATGCTGGCCTGCTGGTTTTTGATGCGGTAACACTGGATCAGAACGGCACCAGCAGCTATGGCGCGTGGATCTACCGAGTGGGCCGTTTGATTGCTCGCAACAGCGATCTTGCTGCACTCGTAAATGCGTTTGGTACTGCCGCCAAGCACGTGGCGCTGATTGGCAGCCGCGATAGCGGCAGCGGCGCAGCGCTCTATAACGCAGCAGGTAGCCGGATGGTTACATTTTCCAACCTGCACGCGGGCGCGGGCGGTCGCGTTCCAGCTCGTGGCCAGCTGTGCAGCCATTCGTTTATTTCACAGGCGAGTGCTTCAGGCCGTTGCCTATCCTCTGTTGCACCCATTGGGCCTGAAGGTTTTGCGGTTATTGGTACAGTTATGGAAGCAGTCTCCGGTTCGACTGCACCTGCTGTCAGGTTGAATGCTGATGGCAATCTCGACCCGGTGGAAAACCTGGTCTTCCTCGGCAACACGGTGATCGGCAGCCGGGTGAACTGGCTCTATCAGGATGTTGGCTCCACCACTGTGGAGAAATCCGGCTACCGCAGCTTTAATGTGCAACTGCTGCAGAACTGCAAATCCGATGTGTTTGGCGCAGATCCCGCGCTAAATGGCAACTGGTCGGAAATCTACAATGTGGGCAATAGCCACAATATGGCGCTGCAGGGCTCCAATCAGAATGATATCTACGGGGCTGGATCTTGGTTGGGTGAAGTCGCGGGTGTAGGGGATGTAAACGGATCTGAAGCATCGCCGCTGGATCCGCGCTGGGTGCATGACGCCAGTGTCTCGGGCACTGGTGCAGGACAGGGTGAGTATCGGCCACAGCTGGGCACGGATGTTCCGGTGCTGCCTGCGGCGCTTGCGCCTTACAGCCATGATCAGAACGGGCGGGCGCTGGCAGAGGGCAGCTATATTGGTGCCCTATGTGGGTGATCAGCCGCGCGCCTCAAGGAATGTGATCTGGGCGGGCGCAATGCGCGCCGCACTCAGCCGCCCGGTGGCAAAAGCACCGGTGTCGATATTGATATGGCCGCGCTGCTGCAGTGGCGCGGGTTCAATCACATGCCCATGCACAAGCCACAGCCCATCGCGCCGCCTGAGCCGGGGGAAATCCGGATGGCCCCAGATCAGATGTTTGCTGTCTTGCGCCTCAATTGGCCCGCGCGGATCTGCGCCAGCGTGGGTGACAACCATATTGCCCGACTGCCAGAAGGCAGGCCGCGCCCGGATCCAGCTGATCAGATCCGCGCCCATGGCCTGGGAGAGCTGGTTGCGCAGATCTTCTGCGTGCTCTTCCGGGCCTTGCGGTACCGCAATGTCAAAGCTTTCCAGCGTCTCCACCCCGCCATAGCGCAGCCAGGGCGCGCCGCGATCGGGATCATCGAGAAAGCGCAGCAGCATGACCTCATGGTTGCCCATCAGGCAGGTGATTTCAGGATGCATCTGCAAAAAGCGCAACACCTGTGCGCTGTGGAGGCCGCGGTCAATATAATCGCCCACACAGACCACCGGAATTTCAGGCTCTAATTTGGATAAAAGCGCCTGAAACAGGTCAAAACAGCCGTGAATATCCCCCACTGCATAAAACGGTGCAGCAGGGGCAATTGGGGGATCTTTCCACAGGGCTGTCCAGCGGCTCAGCACCGATCAGTCATTGCCAAAGAGATCGCGGGTAAAGACCTTATCCGCCACATCCAGCAGCTCTTCGGTCTGGCGGTTGGCCACAATCACATCCGCCTCGGCCTTAAAGGCGGCAAGATCGCGCACCACTTTGGAGCCGTAAAACTCATCCTCAGGCAGGCTCGGTTCATAGACAATCACCGGAATGCCCTTGGCCTTGATGCGTTTCATAATGCCCTGAACCGAGGACTGGCGGAAATTGTCCGAGCCCGCTTTCATCACCAGACGGTGGATGCCAACGCAGGTGGGTTTGCGGCCAATGATGGCCTCGGCCAGATAATCCTTGCGGGTGCGGTTGGCGTCGACAATGGCGCGAATAAGGTTTTGCGGCACCTCGGCGTAATTGGCCAGGAGCTGTTTGCTGTCTTTGGGCAGGCAATAGCCGCCATAGCCAAAAGACGGGTTGTTGTAATGGCTGCCAATGCGCGGATCGAGCCCGACGCCCTGGATGATCTGACGCGCGTCCAACTCGCGTGACAGCGCATAGCTGTCGAGCTCGTTGAAAAAGGCCACCCGCATTGCAAGATAGGTATTGGCAAAGAGCTTGATCGCCTCGGCCTCGGTGCTGTCGGTGAACAGCACCTCCACGTCATCATCCAATGCACCCTGTTTCAGCAGCGCGGCAAATTGCTCGGCTGCCTCGGACTGGGCACCGACAATGATGCGCGAGGGGTGCAGATTGTCATAAAGCGCGCGCCCTTCGCGCAAAAACTCGGGGCTGAACACCACGCGATTGCTGCCAAGGCGCTGCTGCAGCCCCTGGGTAAAGCCCACCGGCACGGTGGATTTGATAATGATCGTTGCGTGATCGTTTAGCGCCAGCGCCTGTTCCACCACGCTTTCCACGGTGGAAGTGTCAAAATAGTTGGTTTGCGGGTCGTAGTTTGTGGGGGTGGCAACAATGATGAAATCCGCGCCGCCAAACGCTTCGCTTGCTGCGGTGGTTGCGCGCAGATCCAGCTCTTTGGTGGCGAGATATTCTGCCAGTTCCGCATCGACAATCGGGCTTTGGCGTTGGTTCAAAAGATCCACCCGCTCCTGGGTGATATCCAGCGCCACCACCGTATTGTGCTGGGCCAGAAGCACCGCATTGGACAATCCAACATAACCAATACCAGCAACTGCAATCTTGATTTTTGCCATAACACGCATCCAACTATCGGGCACCTAAATGGGTGCAATATAACTTAGCTGCATATAGGCAGCTTCGAAGAGATCAGACAAGCCTCAGCCCAGTGTGGCGCGCAGCTGCTTAAGCCCCGCATTCAGGCGTTCTTGCGCCAGTTCCTGGGTTTCAGCCTCGACATAAAGACGCAGCTCGGGCGCGTTGCCCGAGGGGCGGATGTGGAGCACACCGCCTTCTGCCACCGTCATGCGCACCCCATCGGTGAGATCGAGCGCCGCTTCTGTGAGGGAGAGCGTGCCAAGAAATTCAGCACGTGCCGCGGCATCTTGTGCAAGCTTTGCCACAAAGGGCTGCGAACGTTCCTGCGCCACCTCTTGCAGGCGATCGGCCACGGTGACCACCGCAGGTTCTTGCGCAACCCGCGCCGACAAAGGCCCCGGCTGCATCAGCGCCATCAGAAGCGGCAGCACACAATCGCGGGTTTTGAGCGGGGTGAATGTGCCAGCGGGGCCTTGCGCTTCAAAGCCCAGCAGATAGCCGCCATTGGCCTCATAGCCGACCACATTGCCCTGCCCCTGATCTGCGGCGGCCTCCATGCCTGCAATCACATAAGGGGAGCCAATCCGGGTGAGCGTCACCTGCGCAAAACCTTTCTGCGTCACGCCGGAGTTTGAGGAAATCGGCGTCACCACAACCTCGGCCCCCAGCGCCTCAGAGGTGATCTGGCCGATGATATCACCGGGCACGATATTGCCCTGTTCATCGGCAAGAAGCGGCCGGTCACTGTCCCCATCGGTGGAGACCAGCGCATCAAGATTATGTTCAGCGACCCAGGTTTTGATCTGGGCACGAGTGTCTGGGTCTACCGCTTCGGTATCCACCGGGATGAAGGTTCTGGAGCGGCCCAGATCAAGCACATAGGCACCAAGCTTTTCGAGGATTTCCGCCAGAAGATTGCGCCCCACCGCCGAGTGGCTGTAAAGCCCGATGCGTTTACCGCTGAGCGCGCCTGATCCGCAGGCGGTGACATAACGCGCCACAAAATCCGCGCCGACGCTGGTGTCTTTTTCAACAGAACCGCCACCAGAACGGGGGCTGCGGCCGAGGTTTTCCTTGATCGCGGCCTCATCGACTTTGGTGATTTCCCCTGTCTTAGAGTAGAATTTCAGCCCGTTTCGATCAGCGGGGATATGGCTGCCGGTGATCATAATGGCCGCCGCGCCGCGTTTTTGCGCCGAAAGCGCCAGCGCGGGCGTTGGCACCGCACCGCAATCAATCAGCGTAATACCTTCGCCCTGGGCGGCCTTGCGCACGGCCTCGGCAATATCAGGAGATGAGGGGCGCAGATCCCAGCCCAGGCAGATGCCCGCGCCTACGTCACAGGCGGCAATAAAGGCGCGGATGTGATCGGCCACCAGATCCTCTGTCAGCTCCACCACCAGGCCGCGCAGCCCGCTTGTGCCAAATTTTGGTGCCATGCCCGATCTTCCTTCAGTATCTGAAATGCCTGTTTGCGCCGGACATTATCGCGCGCGCCCCCCCTTGCCTAGGCCGGTCTGCCCGCCTAGGAAGACAAAACCACCCGTGTCAGATGAGGATTTTCCATGTCACAGGAACTGTCGCAAAAGATGTCAGCTGCAACGCCACAGGCATCTGCTGAGGCCATCATTGCCTCGGGCAAGGCAGTGCTCGCCACCGAGGCGGCAGCGCTGCAGCAGATGGAAGAGAACCTGCCAAAAGATTTTGCCGCCGTGGTGCAGCTGATGATGGGGGTCAAGGGACGGGTGATTGTCTCAGGCATTGGTAAATCCGGCCATATCGGGCGCAAGATTGCCGCCACGCTGGCCTCAACCGGGACGCCATCTTATTTTGTCCATTGCGCCGAAGCGAGCCACGGTGATCTGGGCATGGTCACCACCTCTGACATCTGCCTGTTGATTTCCAATTCCGGGGAAACCACCGAGCTGCAGGATATTGTTGCCCATACCCGGCGGTTTTCCATTCCGATGGTTGCGATTTCCTCCAAAGCGGACAGCACCCTGATGAAAGCAGCCGATTATCAGCTGTGTCTGCCGGGCGCGCCTGAGGCCTGCTCGATTGGTATGGCGCCGACCACCTCAACCACGCTGACGCTGGCGCTGGGAGATGCGCTGGCGGTGGCCTTGATGGAGCAGCGCGGCTTTGTGGCGGAAGATTTCCGGGTGTTTCACCCCGGTGGCAAACTGGGGGCGCAGCTGGCAACCGTGGCGCAGCTTATGCATCAGGATCTGCCATTGGTCAGTGCAGACACGGCGATGCAGGATTGCCTGCTGACCATGACCTCCAAAGGGTTTGGCATTGCGGCTGTTGTGGACGGTGGGCGTCTGTCGGGGGTGATTTCAGATGGGGATTTGCGCCGCAATATGGCGCAGCTGATGCGGGTCAGCGCCGGGGATATTGCCAGCAAGGACCCCATTACCATTGCACCTGATGAACTGGCGGTGAGCGCGCTGGCCACCATGAATGCACGCAAGATCTCGGTGCTGATGGTGGTGGATGGCGCGGGTGCGCCGGTGGGCATTTTGCATATCCATGATTTGCTGCGCGCGGGCGTGGCGTAAACCTCTAACACAGGGTGTTTTATGAAAACCGTCATTTTGATCCCGGCGCGTTATGCGTCAACCCGTTATCCCGGCAAGCCGCTGGTGGAACTCAGCCAGCCTGATGGCAGCAAAAAGAGCCTGATCCAGATGAGCTGGGAAGCGGCCCGGGGTGTTCAGGGGGTGGATGCGGTCTATGTGGTGACCGATGATGAGCGCATCAAAGCCGCCTCCGAAGGGTTTGGCGCTGATGTGATCATGACGCCAACAACATGTGAAAACGGCACCGCGCGCTGTGCGGCTGCATTGGAAACGGCTGGGATTGATGCGGATCTGGTGGTCAACCTGCAAGGGGATGCGCCGCTGACGCCCGCGTGGTTTGTCGAAGATCTGATCGCCGCGATGAAAGCGGACCCAGAGGCGCAGGTGGCCACACCGGTGCTGCAATGTGACCCGCTCACCTATGGCCATTTTGTAGAAGACCGCAAAGCGGGCCGCGTTGGCGGCACCACGGCAGTGTTCAACGCCAAGCGTCACGCGCTCTATTTCTCCAAAGAAGTGCTGCCCTATATCGATCCGGGCAAAGTGCCCAGTAAAGACATCCCGGTCTATCACCACGTGGGGGTTTACGCCTATCGCCCTGATGCGCTGCGCGCCTATGGCAGCTGGGCGGAATGTGATCTTGAACAGCGCGAAGGGCTGGAGCAGCTTCGGTTTCTGTTCAACGGTGTTGCGGTGGCCTGCGTCGAAGTTGAGGGGCGTGGCCGCGTGTTCTGGGAGCTCAACAACCCCGAAGATGTGGAGCGCATCGAAAGCGTGCTGGCAGATCAGTTGTAATCAGATCTGCCCCCTCCCATCTGGGAAGGGGCAGGTGATGGCGATCCCCCAAAATCCCCACCAAAAAAAACGGGCGTGATCAACCTAGGATCACGCCCGTTTTTTATATCTATGTAGCTGCCTGCTCAGTCTCGGCCTGCTCAGGCAGAACCGCCAGCGGTCTTAGTTACCGGTGGTGGTGGTGGTGCCGCTTTCATCATCGTCAGATGCAACCACACCTACAACAACAGCAGCTGCCAGTGCGCCAGCTGCAACGGTGCCTGCTGCCAGACCGGTGCCAGCAAAGCCTGCACCGGCGCCTGCACCGGCGCCTGCACCACCGCCAGCTGCGCCAGCGCCTGCTTCAGTACCTTGTGCGGATGCTGTACCCGCGGCGAGAACAGCCATCATGGCTGCTGCAAAAATCTGTTTCATAAAACCAAACTCCATGGGTATTCGTTGGGGGTCCCGATTGCGACACTAGGCAAGACGCAGGCGGTTTTCAACGCAACTTATGAGATCAAAATCCTTAAAAACCGGTTTGTTTGGCGATCCGTGCACAGATGCCACGCTCCTGCGGCAAAAAATGGCACGGATCCGCTCAAAGTGTCAGCTGACGGATGCGAATATAGCCATTGAGCGGCCCGGCCCATTGGCGTGACTGCCAGATGCGGCCGCTGCGAGATCCAACCCAGAAGTCATTCACGATATGCCCACTCTCGTTTTCGCAGTATTCCTGCAGATGCCGCGTGGGATAGGTAACCTCAACAATCTCCAGCGGTTTCGGGCCAAGATCGCGCACCACACAGGCAAATTCCAGCTGTTTGGATTCGTGATCCCCCAGGCGCAGATCAAAGCGGCGCGCGCCCTGCCCTTCGGGGCCTTTTGCCCCGCCAGAGCGCGCCAAAGTTGACGCCGACAGCAGATCGCCGCGCAAACCACGGGTGGCAATCAAAATCCCATCGCGCAGGGTGACAGTGACCTGATCCTCCGTCACCCAGGTGATCACTTCGCCCGGCCCGTCATCGCGGCGCACAATTTGAGGCTGCAGATAGGCAAAGATGTCGCTCTCTTCCAGCGTCACCTCGATATAGGGGCTGGTGACCGTATCCAGAAACGCCCGCGTCAGCGGTGGCCGGTCCTGTTTGGGCGCGCGCCGCAAGGCGATTTGTTCGCGAATGGTTGAGAGGATCTCAAGCTCCAGCGGCTTTTTTTCAGGCCCTTTGGCACAGGCCACCAGCGCCAGCAGCAGCGCAGCAGTTGGTATCAGGCGCATCATTCCCAGATCCTCGCTTTTTGATCCACCAGGCTTTTGCGGTGGCTGGTGCGGATCTGGCCATAGAGCCGGCCCGGCACCAATAGACGCGCGCCGCCATCACGCTGGGTGGGGCGAACGGTCAGGCCAAAGCTGTTGCGTGAGGGTTTGCCAAGCAGCCAGTCCAGCGGCATGGAAAAGCGAATGCCTTTGTCAAAGGAGCCTTCGCCAAACTCTTCGGCCGAGACATCGGTGAGGGTGAAAAACCCGCCCACGGACCAGCCATTGTTGAATTTCTTATCAACGCTGAAGGTGGCGCCCACGTCACCTGCGAGATAACGGCCCACATCCACCTGGGCCAGAAAGCCGCGCGGCGCCTCATAATAGGCCGAGGCATGGCCGGTGAACACGCTGTAGTCGCGAAATGAGAAGCGCTGATCAAAATCGCGCTGCTTTACATAGTTGCCTTCAACCCCCAGCGCGAGGCGGGAATTCACCGGCTTCCATAGGATTTCGCCGGACACACCGCCAAAATTGCTTTCGAGCAGGCCAAGGGTGGCGCGGGCATAGATATCATCCGCAGGCTTCCAGTTGCGCGCCACATAGAGGTTTTCCAATGTGGTATCAAACTGGGCATATTCCACCCCATCGGTGCGCACCCGTGGCAGCACCGAGTTTGAGGCGCGCCCATCAGCCACATTGCCCCAAAGCCGCTGGCGAATGGTGCCTGAAATCACCCAGCCCGGTGCCGGCGCATAGGTGGCGGAGAAGTCGAGCCCCAGATCGAGCCGGAACGGCAGGTCCGGGTCAAAATAGGAAGGTGACGCATAAGGCGAGATCGAGGTGGCAAACGAGGGATAGAGCTCATCTGACAGAATGGCGCTTTCTGGCAGCGGGCCTGCATTGTGAAAGCCTGTCACCGCAATCAGCGCATCCGTTGCATCGGGCGCATATTCCAGCGCTTCCAGATCACTGCGGCGGATTTCCGTGGTTGAGAGCCCCAGCCCGCGCCGCATGGGCACAATGCGGAAGGTTTCTACTGATGGCGGCAGGGTGCGGGCCATGGCGCGCGCCACCCTGCCCACCGCCAGGGTCTGCGAGCGGTAGCGGTTGTTGCGGAAACGCACTTCGGCGCTGGTGCCCCCCAGGTCCACGGTTTCCAGTATCAGACCATCCGCCTTAAGCGCATCCGCCAGAAGATCCCGGATCTGGGTTTGTTTCTTGCGGCTTTGTGCCCAGTCTTCGCTCCAATGGGCGGGCTCTGGCGCCCAGTCGGCGCGCGGAGCCACCGGAATCGGAGATGGGATGCGCAAGGGCTGGGTGGGTTGGCGTGGATTAAGCTGGATCTGCGCGCTCAGCCCCAGCTCGGAGCCATAAAGATAATAAGCCCCCAGACGCAGATTGGGGCTTTTTTGATATTCCAGACCAAAGTTCAGCGAGGATTTGCGCTCAAACACATCTGAGCGCACAGTCTCAAGCTCATAGGCATCCGAGGAATATTCCGCCTTGATGCCAAAGCGATCATTGAGCTGCCATTCAAGCCCGGCAAAAGGCGCAACATCACCGCGAAACCACTGATCTGTCGACAGTTCACCGCCGGTGTCGCCGCCGTCAAAGGCACCGCGGTTGCCAATGGTGCCAATCGCCCCATTGGAGCCCAGCCGCCCCCAGCCAAGACCCGCAGACAGTTTCAACCGCCCGTCCACACCACCAAGCCCCGGGGTGTCAAAGTTTTTGGTCGCCACGATATATTCAGAGGCGTAAATGCCGGTGCCTGCAAAATCCTGCAACCCCACCGTCAGCGCAGGCCGGTACCGGCCTTCTTTTAGCAGGCGCACGCGGACATCAAAGCCGCGGTCATAATAGGTTTCAAAGCCAAAAAGGTTCAGATCCTGAATGCCATTGTAGCGAAACGAGGCCGACAGCCAGGGCAGCGCCTGAAAGGTCAGATTATACCGGCTGGTGCCGCCAAAATAGGAATAGGTGGTGGCAAACTGGCCTTCGGGCAGGCTTTCGGCACTGGGCAGATCGATCAGACCGGGGGAGCCATAGAAGTTCAGGCTGGGCTGGGGGGGGCGGTCAAAATTGGGCGCCTCGGCCCGGGTTGAGATCTGGCCCTGCGCCTGCAGCGCGCCCGCCCAAAACAGCAGCAAAAGTGCACCTGCACTGTGTCTGAAACCACTCACTGTCTGCCCTGCCTTTTGACGTTATCTGCGCCCGCGCGCTTCTGCCGGGCTTTTTCTGCCTTAGATCATAAAAGCGCGCGTTGGATCAACTGTATGGATCTGTTCGGCGGTGAAATTCGCAGGGCGATCTCAGGCTGTTTTATTGCGCCCGCCAGCGCCGGGGTTATGAGTGCGCGCTTCTGCCCAGATCAATGCCATCGCCTTCGACCCAGCGGCCAATCAGCGCCCGGGCGCCGGCCTCATCATTGGCGGCCACCACCTGACGCAGGGCGCGCACAAAAGCGGCCACTTCGATTTCCGAAATCACCGCCTCATGGGCGCAGAAAATCTTGGGATGGGGCGTCAGCATCAGATCATCGGTCAGCGTCAGCTCTTCTTCCATTTTTTCGCCCGGTCTGAGGCCAATGATATCAATCGAAATATCACCTTCGGGATGGTCTTCATCGCGCACGCTGTAGCCTGCGCTTTCAATCACCTGACGCGCCAGCTGAATGATCGGCACCGGCTTGCCCATATCCAGTACAAAGACCTCACCGCCCTTGGCGTCGGCCCCGGCCGTCAGCACCAGCTGCACCGCTTCCTGGATGGTCATGAAAAAGCGGCGCACATTGGGATCGGTCACCGTCACCGGGCCACCGCGCGCCACCTGCTCCTGAAACAGCGGCACAACCGAGCCGGAAGAGCCCAGCACATTGCCAAAGCGCACCATAGTGTAAACCGTGCTTGTGCTGCGGCTGGCCAGATCCTGCAGCACCAGTTCGGCCATCCGTTTGGACGCGCCCATTACATTGGTGGGGCGCACCGCCTTGTCAGAGGAAATCAGAATAAAGCGTTCAACGCCAAAATCTCCGGCCGCGCGCGCCAATGTGCGGGTGCCAAAGACATTGTTGGCAAGCCCCGCCAGCGGGTTTGCTTCCACCAGCGGCACATGTTTATAGGCGGCCGCATGCAGCACCACTTCAATCTGGTGGCAGCGCAGCACCTCGCGCACCTGACGCGGATCGGTGACAGACCCCAGTACCGGCACCAGTTCGATCCCCTGGGCTTGTGCCTGGGCGCAAAGCTCCTGATGGATGGTATAAAGCGCAAGCTCCGAGAGCTCATAGAGCACCAGTTTCTGCGGCCGGCACGCCAGCACCTGACGGCAGAGTTCCGATCCAATGGAGCCACCAGCCCCCGACACCAGCACCACCTTGCCCCGATAGGCATCCGCAGAGAGCGGCACATCATGGGCGCGCCGACCCAGGAAGTTTTTCGGCGCAACCGGGGTGAGTTTTTCCACCAAAGCCTCGGTGCCAACGAGCTGGGCAAACGATGGCAGCGCCTGCACATCCAGTTTCAGCGCCTGCAGGCGCTGGATGATTTTGGCCTGTTTCGGCTGACTTTGGGACGGCATCGCCAGCAGCACCCGCGAGATCTGGCGGCTTTTCACCAGCTCTTCGATGCGGGCAGGCGCGTAGACCGGCATCCCCACCAGCGCCATGCCCTGCAGCGATTTATTGTCATCGACAAAGGCAACAGGATCAATCCAATTGTGGCTGCGCAAGGCCTGTGCCAGCTGGGTACCCGTGGCCCCCGCGCCATAGATCAGCACCCGACAGCGCGGTTCCGCCCGGCGGTAGATCGCATTGACCACCTGCAACAGCCAGGCGCGCACTGCCACCATGGCAATGAAATAGATCAGCGCAAACACCACAAAGGTGCCCAGAGCCACCTGCGGCCCAAAAATCCCCAGCGCCACCACCAACGCGGTTGTGGCCACCAGCGCCACCAGCACCGTCAGCCCAACCGCATGGCGTTCATAGGCATTGAGCTGCACCTGCGGCAGCCCCAGTTTGCGCGCCGCCAGCGCCACCAGCAGCAAAATATAGGGCAGAACCGGCAGGGCTTCAAAAAACAGTGGCCAGACAGAGCGTGCAGGCATCTGCAATGCCAAGGCCGCAAGCAGGGCTGCGGGCAGGAACATCAAATCGATGGCGAGGAAAATATAAGATTTTTGCGCCCGGGTCAGAGCGCTCAGCAATCGAAACATTCAACTCCGGTCCACCGATGTGGTGGCCTCTTTCTATGCCCAGCAATACCAGGCGCGCGTCACGGTTTTACAACAGCCCTGGCGCTGCAGGGATTAGCACTGTTCTTGCTGATCACAGAGATCCCAAAACAGCGTAAAGAAATTGAGGTTTCTGGCATTGCGATCAAATAATCAACATCATCCCGCAAAGTCGCAATCCTCCCCGGTCAACAAACAACTAAAAGTTGCGATTTGTATCAGGGCCTGTCAATGTCGAAATCTGAAATCGGGCCACATCCGGCTGGATTTGGCCGATGATCTGACAAAAATATCGCAACTGCTGAAAGGGTGATCAGCTGCGCCGCAGCAGATTGCCAATGGTCTGAAACACCAGATCAAAATCATACCGCATGCTTTGATGGCGCTGATAGATCAGATCCAGCCGCGCCTTTGCGGGCACGCAGGTGCGGGAATAGACCGCATTGGTCTGTTCAGAGTTTTTGCAGCGCTCCAGCAAGCGGGTTTCATGTTTGTGATAGACAATCGAGGCCAGCCCGGTGACCCCCGGGCGCGATTTCAGCACCTCATTGTAGATCTCGGGATAGGCCTCGACATATTGGCGCAAAGGTGGGCGTGGCCCCACAAAGGACAGATCACCCCGCAAGATGTTCCAGAGCTGGGGAAATTCATCCAGCCGTTTGGCCCGCAGCCAGGCGCCGGTTTTGGTGATGCGCGCCGCCTTGTCACCGCCAGAGACCCCGCTGTCTTCCTCCACCACGGTCATGGTACGCAGTTTCCACAGGTTAAACGGCTCAGTTGGGCTTTTCATGCGCTCGGCCACGTAAAACAGCGGGCGGCCTTCTTTCAGCAGCAGCCAGACCACCAAGAGCAACAGCACAGGTGCCAAAATCACGATCAGCAAGGTGACAAAAAACAGATCAAACAGCCGTTTGCTCCAGGTCATGAACTATCCCTCAATTCTAGGTCTGCATCTTATAGGGTAAAACTGCGCCCTTTGTGCCCTTATAGGGCAAACTACACCCCTGTGCCCTTATAGGGCCAAATGACGCCATTGTGCCACCAATGCCTGCACCTCAGCCGGAGCCACGGTGATATGTGCGTTCAGCAGGCTGAGGTCAAACGCCACTTCAGCAATGGCTGTGGGCGGGGCCGCGCGGGTGGTAAAGCTGAGATCTGCAGCACGCAACAGATCCCCCATTGCAATTGGGCCAGGCTGGGCCAGGTTCAACACCTCAGGCAGCTGCGCGCAATCAAGCAGATCCACCAGCGCCTGCGCCAGGGTTTTTACCCCGATATAGCTGCGCCGCGGGGTGGTGCCATCCGCAAACTGATCCAGGCAGAACCCCGGTTTCCAGCCGCCCAAAATCGCATCAAAGCCGGCCACATTGCCAATGCGCAAAATCACCAGTTCAACTCCACAGGCTGCGGCGCGCGCCTGCGCTTCCATCTCTGCTTTGGCGCGCCCGTAGTCATTCAGGGGCTGCAGCATCTGATCTTCGCGCAAAAGCCCGGCCTGGGCGCCGTAAACCGCCGCCGAAGAGGTCAGCACCACCCGGCGTGCGCCTGCGGCACGTGCTGCATCAATTGCCGCCAGCGCCAGCGCGCTATTGTCAGACAGCTGCCCCTGTACCACCCCGGCCAGACAGAGGATCTGGTCGCAGCCCTGGGCGGCTGCACAAAGCTGCTCGGGAGCGGCTAAAGGGGACAGGATGTGCCAGTTTTCCGCAGGCAGCGCCGCAGCTGGGCGCGCGCGCGCCTGCAGGGCAAACCGGCTGGGATCTGGCGCAAACTGGCGCAGCGCCCGGCCAATGCGCCCGTTGGCCCCCATGATCAGAACTGTCTCTTTGCCCATGTCGATATTGCCTGCGCCGATACTGCCTGTGTCGATACTGCGTCCCATTTGCCCCGCCCGCCAGGTGGTGCCGCGCTTTGTGTTGACGCATGTGCCACGCAGGTTATCTTGCCGCCAGCCGACTTAAGATTATTTTGACTGGATTCTCAATGCTTCGCATCCTGTCCGCCGCCCTTCTTGTGGGTGTGACGCTCCTGCCTTCCGCCTGCAGCCGCCTGCCAGGTGGAGCCCCGGCCAGCCGTGAAATATTGCGTGAATCCCAAGAGGCTGAGGCCGATTTTGCCCTTTATCCCGTCACCCGTGCCTTTTTGCCCAGCGTGGCGCAGTGGCCCGATGCGGGCACTGAAAACAGGCTCAACTGGATCAGTCACAGCCAGGGCGCCAAAAGCCAGATCATCCAGCCCGGCGATCTTTTGACCATGCAGATCTGGGACAGCAGCGAAAATTCGCTGCTGACCGCGCCACAGCAGAAAGTGGCGCAGCTGCAGGGGATGAAAGTGGCCGGTGATGGTACAATTTTCATGCCCTATGTGGGCAAGGTGCGCGTACGGGGCATGACCCCGGATCTGGCCCGCGAGCGGCTGCAACAAGCGCTTGAGGCCATTGTGCCGTCAGCGCAGCTGCAACTCAGCATGGCGGAAGGGCGCAACAACTCGGTGGATCTGGTGTCTGGTGTGGCGAGCCCAGGCACCTATCCGATGCCCGATCGCAACTACACGGTGATGGGGCTGATTTCCGCAGGGGGCGGCATTGGGCTGAACCTGAATAATCCGCAGATCCGTCTGGTGCGCGGCAGCCAGATCTATGGCACCTCGGTTGAGATGCTGCTCAATAATCCCAAACTGGATACCCGCCTGCGCGGCGGCGACCGGGTGTTTGTAGAAGAAGATGAGCGCTACTTCCTCTCCTTTGGCGCCACCGGCACCGAGGCGCTGCATACGTTCACCAAAGACGATATGTCAGCGATGGATGCTATTTCTGTGGCTGGCGGGCTGTCAGATCGCAGCGCCGATCCCCAGGGCATCCTGATTTTACGCGAATACCCCGATGCGGCCATTGCGCCGGGCCAGCGCGGCCCGCGTAAAAACCGGGTGGTGTTTACCCTGGATCTGACCACCGCAGATGGGCTGTTTTCTGCCCGCCAGTTTGAAATTGAGCCGCAGGATCTGGTGATGGCCACAGAATCCCCGATCAATGATGTGCTGACGATTTCGTCGATCTTTGGCAGCTTTGTTGGTGTCTTTAATACCGCCAGCAATATCGGCAATTGATCCGGGCCCACGGGCCGCTGGCTGCGCGTCTGAACGTTATCTGATTGACGTCTGATGGTGGCGTCTGGCCTGGCGCAAGCGGGGCTGACAGCCTTGTCTACGCCCCCCGTCACACACGCCCCGTCATGCGCCTTTGAAACGGCGCTCAGGGGGCCGGATCACCACCTTCGGTTATAAAGGCGCTGCCCCAGTCATCAGTCCAGTCACCGGTCCAGTCACCACCAGCCCATGTTTTGGCACCCTGCAGATAAAACACCTCTGTGCCCGCCTCAACTTCTGCCTCAGCCTGGGCAAGCTCGGCAATCACCTGCTGCAGATAGATCTCTGGCGCAAAGCTCATCCGTGGGCCAAAATCACCTGATGCAAAAACATGTTTGGACTGCAACCCGGCTTGATGCTGATCCAGCATCTGTTCCAGCCCGGCGAGCTTGTCATTGAGTTTGCGCACATCGGCCACGTAACGCTGGATATTGTTGCAGATCGCCCAGGTGCTGTCGCCGCTTTGGCTGCCCCAAAACCGGGTTCTAAAGGTGCCTGTCTCGGAGCTGGCGATCTTGAAGCTGCTGCGAAACTCATCCGATGACAGGTATCGATAGCACAGCTCACGCGCCTGGCGCACGTCTTGATCAGCTGCAAACAACAGCGAGGACTGGGCCTCGGCCGCTGGCTGATGCAGCCCATAGGGTAAGGCCTGCGGGGATATGGCATGGGTGGATACGGTTTCAATTTCTGAAAGCATGCTCAGATCCGCGCAGTCGGCGGTTTTGCAGCCCGCGTCTGGCAGCGGCTGCCCCGCCGGGGCAAACTGCGCGCTGAGAAATTCAACCGGCAACCCGGCGCGGGCAATCGGGACAGCGGTCTCAGACGCGCTGGTCTGATTGAGCCACTCCGATGGGCTGAGCGCGGGCTCTGCGGTTTGCGCGCGCTGCGATGGTGCAAGCCAGCTGTCGCGCGCGATATCGTGACGCCCTAGTTGCGCCAGCACGCTTTGTGCCTGCTCTAAACGCTGCTCTGACGGGGCGCGGCCCGCCTCATTGGGCCCATGTTCGAACCATAAAAAGCTGTGGCGCGTACCTGAATAATATTCAAATCCACCCACCGCGGTCTGCGCCACCCATACAAGCCCCAGCAATGAGGCCCCAAGCTGCAAGCCGGTTTTAAGATCCCGTCTTTGTTTGGATTTTCGTCTTTTGCGCTGTCTGCGGGCGGGATCAATGGGCATGCGGAACAAAACCAAATATAGGTTCAATATTTCTGCATTCTTATCCGGAGAGAATCTGAACAAAAGGTTAAAATCAACCAAGAGATGAAATCTTTGTGATAATTCACCCCTTGGTTAAATTTTAGCTGCTGCTGCCTAAAAGAGGCTCATCTGTGCTGCGGCAACAGGCTGTGTATCTGGCTGAGATGCTCTGGCAGGCAGCGGGTCAGGAAATCATAGTGCTCTACCACATGCGCCCGCGCATTCACCCCCAGATGGGCATGCTCTGCCGGATGCGTCAGCACTTCGGTGACCTGTTTGGCCAGCGCCTGTGGATCAAAGAAATCCACCAACAGCCCGGTTTTTCCGTGCTCAATCACCTCACGCACGGGGCCCACATCCGTGGCCACCATCGTGGCCCCCATCGACATTGCTTCAAGGCAGGACCAGCTCAAGACAAAGGGCATGGTCAGATAAAGATGACAGCGGCTGATCTGGATCACCTGCTGATAGGCCTCATAAGGCACCTGACCAAGAAAATGCACCCGGCTCCAATCCACCCGGTGGCCCAGCTCCGCTTCCATTTCACCGCGCAATCCGCCGGGGTGGCTGCTTTCGCGCCCATATGAGGCCCCATTGCCGCCAATCACCAGCACCCGCGCCTTGGGGCGCGCCTCTAAGATTTCCGGCAGCGCCCGCATGAACACATGGAAACCGCGGGTGCGTTCAAGGTTGCGCGCCATAAAGGTGAGGATTTCATCCTGACGTGTGAGCGGCTGATCCAGCCGCCCCAAAGACAGGTTCACATGGGGATCGGGGCGCAAAAGATCGGTGCGAATGCCATCATGGCAGCAGTAAAACTGATTATGAAAGCGTTTGGGGAAGCTTTCCATCTGCCAGCGGGTGGGCACATTGCCCAGATCCACCGCATCCAGATTGGCATTGGGAACCGCATTGCGGGCGCGCAGAAGAAACGGGCTGTGTTCGCTCGGTGGATCTTCGGGGTCAAAGCCCACCGGGCCGCCCGTGTTCAGATAGTAATATTCAAAGAACCCCAAGACCGGCACATCGGGGAAGATGTCTTTCATAAACAACAGCTCACCCCAGCCGGTATGGCCGAGGATGATATCCGGTTTAAACCCATCTTCGCGCGCCAGTTTGCGCGCAGCCTCTGCCGCGCCAAACCCTGCGCCTGTGGCCTCTTCCCAGACCTTCGAGAGCCCATAGGCATCCTCTGCCGGGCGGTGATGCGGTGCATATTGCACCGTTTTCACCCCTTTAAACTGTGGCGCAGGATGGCGCTGGGTCAGAAACACCAGCTGATGCTCCTTTTGTGCCGCCAGCCACCTGATCATTTCCCGATATTGGCCGGGCATGTTCTGGTGCACAAAAAGGATCTTCATGATTGAAATTACTCCATTAGTTTCGCCAAATAGGCGCCATAGCTGTTTTTCTTCAGCATCTCAGCACGTTCTGCAAGGGCGTCTTTGGAAATCCAGCCTTGTTCATAGGCGATCTCTTCCAGACAGCCGGTCTGCAGACCCTGACGTTCCTGCAAGGTACGGACAAAATTGCCCGCATCAAGCAGCGAGGCATGGGTGCCAGTATCCAGCCAGGCATAGCCACGGCCCATGGTTTCCACGCTGAGCTTGCCCTCATCGAGATAGGTCTGCAACAGATCGGTGATTTCCAGCTCACCACGCGGTGAGGGCTTCACGGCGCGGGCGCGTTCGGGCGCAGATCCATCAAGGAAATACAGCCCGGTGACCGCATAGTTTGATGGTGGCACTGGCGGTTTTTCAATAATTTCGCGCGCTTGGCCATCGGCATCAAAATCCACCACGCCGTAACGTTCGGGATCGGCCACGTGATAGCCAAACACGGTGCCACCGCTGTCTTTGGCATCAGCTGCCGCCAGCAGGTTGGGCAGACCGTGACCAAAGAAGATATTGTCACCCAGCACCAGCGCCGAAGGCGCGCCATCCAGAAACTCTTCGGCCAGGATAAACGCCTGCGCCAGCCCATCGGGGGAGGGCTGCTCCACATAGGTGAACTCAACACCCCATTGGCTGCCATCACCCAGGGTGCGTTTGAACTGGGCCTGGTCCTGCGGGGTGGTGATCACACAGATCTCGCGGATGCCCGCGAGCATCAGCACCGAAATCGGGTAATAGATCATCGGCTTGTCATAAATCGGCAGGAGCTGTTTGGAGACCCCCATGGTGATCGGATAAAGCCGTGTGCCGGAGCCGCCGGCCAGAATAATACCTTTGCGCTGTGTCGTCATGACGCTGCTCCCAAATCTTTCAAAATTTCACTGAGCCCCTGCTGCCAGCTGGGCTGAGAAATACCAAAAACATCTTCTGTGGCCTGACAGTTGAGCCGCGAATTCAACGGCCGCACTGCTGGGGTTGGATAGGCGGTTGTGGGGATGTCTTCCACGGCACAGTCTGTGCCGCTGATCTCAAAAATCGCGCGGGCAAAATCGGCCCAGCTGGCAAAAGGCGCCCCCTGAAAGTGATAGCTGCCAGATTTTTCGCCGTCTTGGCCGAGCTGATGGGCGATTTCCACACAGGCGGCGGCAATGTCACGGGCTGAGGTTGGTGCGCCGATCTGATCAGAGATAATGGTCAGCTTGTCGCGCTCTGCGCCGAGGCGCAGCATGGTTTTGACAAAGTTATGCCCATGCGCCGACACCACCCAGGAGGTGCGCAGGATCGCATATCGGCCACCACCCGCGCGCACGCCCTCTTCGCCGCGCAGCTTTGAACGCCCATAGGCATTCGGGGGCGCCACCGGATCATCGGTTTTCCAGGGGGTCTCACCAGTGCCGGAAAACACATAATCGGTTGAGATATGGACAAAGGGAATATCAAGTGCGGCGCAGGCCGCGGCCATCGCAGCGGGTGCATCGCCATTGATCTGGGTGGCCAGCTCTTCTTCTTCTTCGGCCTTATCCACGGCCGTGTAGGCCGCCGCATTGATCACCGCCGTTGGGGCCTGTGCACGAATAAGCGCGGCGCAGGCTGCGGGATCTGACAGATCCGCCTGATCGCGCCCCACGCAGGTGATGCCTGCATGAGCCGAAAGCTCCTGCGCCACCTGGCCTGTTTTGCCAAAAACCAAAATCATCACAAAGTTCCCCTGCTGGGTTTCAAAGAGCGGCCAGACATAAGGACGCGCAGCCGCATGCTGGGTTTTTCCACCAGATGCCAAGACAGAACCGCCAGCACCACACTCACCAGCAGGCTGAGGCAGGCATTGGCCATGGGCGTGGTCGCAAGCTCCAGCTGAACCAGCAGCTGCTGGATTGGAAAGGCGTAAATATAGATGCCGTAGGAGTAATCACCCAAGCGGTTATAGCCGCGCAGCTTGGCAGGTCCGGCATAGCCAAACCAGAACACCGTATAGGTCAACGCCAACGCAAACAGCATGGCAAACAGCGCGCTTTCATGGCCCAGCGTTGCCAGAACGGCCCCGTTCACCAGCCACATCGCGCCAGCCAGCGTGAGGCTCAGCGGCAGCTGATCCCGATAGACATATGCCGCCGCCCCTAATGCAAAGGGAAAGCCTAGCTTGATCAGGTGATGGATATAGAAAAACACCCCACGGGGCACGATCTGCGCCACATCCAGCCCAACCCGCAGCACCGCCAAAACCAGCACCAGCGCGGCGGTGATCCGCGGCGCGCGGAAGATGCCCAAAAGCCCGGCAAGCACCACTGCCCCGTAACAGAGCACGTCAAATTTCAACGTCCACAAGGATCCGTTGATCGCCCGCGGATAAGGCAAGGTTTCAAACAACCCCGGCATCGGCAGCTGTTTGGCAAACAGCAAAACAGTGGCCAGAATACGCTCTGGCAGCGCGCCCTGATAGGCCTCGGGCTGGGTGCTGACAAAGCCAAGCACCATCAGCGTGACACAGGCCATGATCAACAGCCCGGGAAAGATCCGCAGAATACGCGCCAGCAGAAAATCCAGCATGGATTTTTTGCGTTCAAAACTGGCGGTGATAAAAAAACCCGAGGTGGCAAAAAAGATCAACACACAGACATGGCCCAATGTCGCGCCAATCAGCCCACTCAGCGGTTCCGGCGTGCCTGGCCCCAATGTCAGCGGATAGGCGTGGGAAAAAATCACCCCACTGGCGGCAAACACCCGCAATAGGTTGAAATTGTTATCACGCCCCACGGCCAGTTGGCCCAGGGTTGGGGCGCCACGCAGGCTCATGCTTTGACCCCCAGACGTTCCCCAACACCGTGACGATCCTGCAGCGCGCGCCACCAGGTCTCATTGTTAAGATACCAGGCAACGGTTTTTTCCAGCCCTTCTTCTACCGTGACCGACGGCCGCCAGCCAAGTTCGGTGCGCAGGCGGCTGGGATCAATGGCATAGCGCGCATCATGGCCCGGACGATCACGCACAAAGGTGATCTGCTCTTTGTAGGACTGACCATCCGCGCGCGGACGTTTCTGATCGAGGATCTCACACAGCGTCTCAACCAGCTCAAGGTTGGTGCGCTCATTCTCGCCGCCAATGTTATAGGCGCGGCCGAGTTCACCCTTTTGCACCACCAACAAAAGCGCATCTGCGTGGTCTTCCACATAGAGCCAGTCGCGAATGTTGGAGCCATCGCCATAGATCGGCAGCTCCTTGCCTGCGAGCGCATTGAGGATCACAACAGGGATGAGCTTTTCCGGGAAATGGAAAGGGCCGTAGTTGTTGGAGCAATTGGTGAGCACCACCGGCAGACCGTAGGTTTCGCTCCACGCCCGCACCAGATGGTCCGAGCTGGCCTTAGAGGCGGAATAGGGCGAGCGCGGATCGTAAGATGTGTCTTCGGTGAACATCACCTCGGGATCTTTGGGCAGGCTGCCGTAAACCTCATCGGTGGAGATATGATGGAAACGGAAGCTTTCTGGCTTGCCTGCCTCCATCCAATATCTGCGCGCAGCCTCCAGCATATTATAGGTGCCAACGATATTGGTCTCGATAAAATCACCAGGGCCATCAATGGAGCGGTCCACATGGCTTTCGGCGGCGAGATGCATCACCGCATCGGGCTTATGGGCTGCAAACACCCGATCCAATGCGGCGCGGTCGCGAATATCGGCCTGCTCAAACGCGTAGTTGGGGCTGTCGGCCACGCTGGCCACATTTTCCAGACAGGCCGCATAGGTCAGCGCATCCACATTGATGACACTGTGACCGGCTGCAATCGCCTGGCGCACAACAGCAGATCCAATAAAGCCGGCCCCGCCGGTTACCAAAAGTTTCATCGTCTCATTATCCTTTATCCGCGCGCTCAGCTGTCCCAGGTGAAGGGGCTCTCAAATTCAGCCAGGCTCTGGGCCTTGGCGTCTTTTTCGGACAGGATCGGAGAGCCCTCAAAGCCCCAGTCGATGCCGCAGCTGTCCCAGCGCACCGCACCATCACACTCAGGCGCGTAATAATCGGTACATTTATAGATGATCTCGGTCATCGGCGCGCGGGTGATGAACCCGTGCAAAAACCCTGCAGGCACCAAAAGCTGGCGGCCGTTTTCTGCCGTGAGCTCAACCCCGACCCAATTGCCATAGGTGGGGGAGCCGCGGCGAATATCCACCGCCACATCATAAAGCGCGCCCTGACCGCAGCGCACCAGCTTGTCTTGTGCATGGGGCGGGGACTGGAAGTGCAGCCCGCGAATGGTGCCAACTTCTGCAGACATGGAGTGGTTGTCTTGCACAAATTCCAGATCGATCCCTGCGTCTTGCATCCGCTGTTTGTTCCAGCTTTCGCTAAAAAAACCACGGGCATCGCCAAAGCGCTGCGGGGTCAGGATCAAAACGCCAGGCAGCGCGGTCTGTTCAACCAACATAGTAACTCATCCAAATGGCCAATTGGGGCAAATTCCTCTTTTCCTTAGTCACTCCCCCCAGCTGTGGCCAGTGAATATTTCGCCCCATGCTCCCCCTGTGACTGCGGTGTGACTGCGGTGCGTTTTCCCTGTGCAAATGGATTCGGGGATTTCCGTTTCACCGGCCTAAAAAGAACCAATTTTTAATGATTCCCAGCGCAAGACAGCCCCTGTTCGCGACCGCAGACATATTTACAAAAACACCATGGAATTGATGCACAAAATTGTAGAAAAACCTTGATTGTTTCCACGAAAAAGGCTTCGCCCCAAGGCACGCTGCACAAAAGCTATGCTGCAGGCGCAAAATCGCGCTGAACACGCACTTTTGGGTAGGCAAGTTCCACGTTAGTTGATTAAAACTCGACGCATCTTTAGGGCAAATCAATTTCGAGGTCGGGGGGTGTTCGACCGCAAAGTGAATTGCATTGGGAGTAAATTGATAATGAGTGCCAGTAATATTCAAGACGTGCATGTGGTCGACCGGGCCCCTGCCATTACCAACCACCCGGTTTATGGTCTGTTTGGCAAGCGGGTGCTCGACATCCTCTTGGTTCTGATCGCAGCGCCGATTGTGCTGCCGGTTGTGATGATCCTGTCGCTTATGGTGGCGCTGGATGGTGGTAAACCGTTTTATACCCAAGCCCGCGTTGGTCGTGGTGGCAAGAGTTTTACCCTGTGGAAGCTGCGCTCCATGGTGCAGAACGCAGATAAGAAGCTCGAGGCTTATCTGGAAAAACATCCCGAAGCGCGCGCCGAGTGGGACGAGAAACAAAAGCTCGACAATGATCCCCGCATCACCCGTTTTGGTCAGCTGATCCGCAAGACCTCCCTGGATGAGCTACCGCAGTTCTGGAACGTGCTCACCGGCGATATGAGCCTGGTTGGCCCGCGCCCGATGATGCCCGATCAAAAACAATACTACCCGGGTCAGGATTACTACGCGCTGCGCCCCGGCATCACCGGCAGCTGGCAGGTCTCTGCCCGCAATGAAAGCACCTTTGCCGATCGCGCCCGCTATGACAGCAGCTACCGCCACGCGCTGTCGCTCAAAACCGATATCCGCCTGTTGGCCGCCACCGTCCGTGTGGTGCTGCGCGCAACCGGCCGGTAAATTTAAGCATGTAACCTTGGCTTAAAAGCACCTCAAACAAGGATATATGACCTTACACGCCAGCCGCTCGGGGCTGGCGTTTTTTATTGCACACAACATTACATCTTGCGGCATGTCATTATGGCAATATTCACTCGCGGCGAACTACGATCCTGCTGGATAGCCCCTCTAAGAAGCCACCCCGGCAGGCTCAAAACGCCACATCACGTACTGCCATAGCGCAACCTACGAATGGCAGACACATCGCCCAAGATACTCTGTTCAGTGACTTCTGATATTCAAAACACGCGCATAGTACAGACAGGTAAGATCAGATTTTCCCTGCCTGGAAATCAGATCGCATTTCTTCCAGCGCTGCATTCAGCCCATCTATCCGGTCTTTTCGCACGCTATCCTGACTAAGCTGCGGACGCACAGATTTCAGTTCTGTAAAATACTGCACCAGTTTAGCACGATGACGCCGGTTCCATGTCGAGAACATCGCTCCATCACGCAAATCTGCCAATTTCTCGAGCCCATAATTACGTGTGTTTCTTAGATGCTTCTTTACACGGTTTTTCGCGAAATAAATGGGCCCCGCCGATGTTGGCGGCGGCGGGGTTTGGCGTACATCAAATGTGTTTTGGGGCACATCAATCTGTTGCAGCGCATAATTGAGCCGTCGTGCTGAGCTGCGCTGCAATAGACAGTCCACATAATCTGACGGCGGCAAAGAGTATGGGCTGTACTCCAGCCCAAGTGAACCACACCAATCAAGCCATTTGAATTTAAGAATACGGCTAGGCGACACGACCGGCACCCAAGGAGTGCGATAATAATCAGCAATGATGGCCCCATGTAAGGATTCCACCAATGCCAACTCTGCATGGGCGATGTCGGAAAATACCCGCTCGCAATCCCACAATGGGTCAACGAGCTTAACATCCGCCTCCGAGCACACAGGGCTCCAATTGCCGAATTTGGCGCTCGTCCAATGAGGCACAAAAACAGTGCCTTTGCGCTCTGTTGGCAAAGTCGCGAATTTAGGAATCTGGTTGATCAACCAAGCCCCGTCTGTGATCGCAAGCGCAGGGTCCAGGCCCATCAAGTTCGCTGTCAACGGACCGCGGACGCAATATATTTTCCAATGACGTGCCTGTTCCACTTCTGGCAAGCTGCTATAGCCAGACCCGGTGCCAAAAATCACTTTACGCCCAGCCACCAAATCCAAGTTGCGCGACAGCAGAGATCCCACACCAATAAGGCGCACATCATCTTCACGCTCTAGCATTTCAGGGATCAGCGTCGGCCACAACCAGCTGTTCATGTGGTCACCAAAATTGGTGGACGTAGTATAATAAAACGGATCCATATCGACACAGTTCTTTAAAAATAGCCTCAGGAAATGACCCCAAAGCATCTGTAGTTACGCTCTATGCCGACAGGGCATTATGTTGCTGGCACAATTGAGGGAATTGTCACGCTGGTCAAGCCTAACCTGACAGCTCTCACATCATTATTGTCACACTGCAGCATTACGATAGCACTCTGGACCAGCCCCCCAAAACTGCCCTCGTCCTGATGGAGAGTTACTCAGCCTTTTGAAGAAGCAAACAGATGCGAAAGAGCCATTTTGCCGAGGCATCGATTATCCGGAATGATGTCATCTCGCAGCGTCAGGCCTACCATCTTGTCGGTGTCGACCCAAAGGCTGTTCGGCGTGACAGTCTGCCTGACAATCCTGAGATCCGCAGAAGCGCGCCAGCCATTTGAACAACCGGACATTTGAGCAATTTGACGGCTCCGCGCCCGGCCCGCTTGCCCAAACAGACCCGCAGAATCTCTCTTCTGTAGCAGGGAGCGCCAGAGGCAAGTCACTCTGCACTTCATAAAACCTGTTTTAGTTGCCGATGGCGTATTCCAAAGGTGGCAAAGTGCCCCCAGACTGTTGTAAACAGTCCCCAACATATTACGATTTAACTACGATTAAAAATGAAGGCAACCTGATGTCCGCCACCTCCGATCCGCTTAAAATTGTGGTGATTGCCCCCTCTTTAGATGGCAATGATCTAAGTGAGCCTGAATGGGCCTACCGCTGGGTCGAAGCTCTGTCGCGTCGGGCAGATGTCACCTGTCTGGCCTCTTCGCGTGTGGGGGCCGTCCCACTGGAAGAACAATTGCCCGAAGCACGGGTGGTCACCTGGCCTGAAATCCCGCTTCTGTATCAAAAGCTCGAACGCTTCAATGCAATGGCAAAACCGGGGCTACCGCTGTTTCACGCCCAGGCGCGGCGCTGGATCAAAGCGGCGCAGAAACGTGGTGAGCAGTTTGACATCGGCCATCAGATCCTGCCGCAGGGCATGCGCCATACCACCCCGCTGCGCGGGCTGGGCTTTCCATATCTTGTGGGACCGTTGGGCGGCGGGTTGAAAACCCCGCCCGGAATGGCCGAAGAAGTGCAGACCACAGCCACGATGGCGTCTCGGCTGCGCGAAATTGATGATTTTCGTCTGCGACATGACCGGGGTCTGCGCGCAGGTTATGCTGGAGCCGATCTGGTTCTGGGCGTGGCTCCTTATGTGGAAGAGCGGCTGAAACCCGTGGGCATTCAGCGCTTTTATGCCCTGCCGGAACGGGGCTATGGCGAATTTGCGCCGGAACAGGAGCGCCAGCGCGAAGTTGGTCGGCTCAAGCTGTTCCACGCCGGGCGCACCATCCGCACCAAAGGGCTGCGCGATGCGGTCCGCGCCATGGCGCATCTGCGCGATCTGCCCAATGTCACCCTGACCAGCGCAGGCACAGGCGAAGATCTGGAGGCCTGCAAGGCCGAAGCCGAAAAACTGGGCGTCGCCGATCGAATCACATTTTTGGGCAAGATCTCACGGGCCGAAGTCGAAGAGTATTATGCCCAATCCGATGTGTTCTGCTTCCCCAGCTTCCGCGAACCCATGGGGGGCGTTTTCTTTGAAGCCATGGCCCATGGGCTGCCAATCGTCACTGCGGCCTATGGTGGACCGGACTTCCTAGTGGATGACGGCGCAGGCATCCGCGTCCCCGTCACCACCCCGGATGAATTTGCCAAAGGCGTCGCCGATGCGGTGCGCAAACTGGCATTGGATCCGGATCTGCGCCTGCAGATGGGGCAAGGCTCGCGGGAACGGTTACGTTCCTTTGGCAGCTGGGACGACAAGGCAGAGCTGATGCTCGAGTTTTACCACGATATTCTGGAGCGCCGCACGGCCTCCAAAAGCGCCTGAGGAGCTGGCAATGAGTGATCATCATCCTACATCTCAGCCCAACGTCGCCACGGAAGAGGCGCGCCCGGATCTGTCGATTGTGATTATCGAATGGAATACCATTGATCTACTACGTGACTGTCTAGCCTCAGTTTTTGCCAATCAAGGCGGGCTGAAAATCGAAGTGATTGTGGTCGACAATGACAGCCATGATGGCTCTCCTGATATGGTAGAAAGCGAGTTCCCAGAGGTCATCCAGATCCGCAACGCGGACAATCGCGGCTTTGCCGCGGCCAACAATCAGGGGTTTGACATTTGCACTGGACGTCATGTGCTGCTGCTAAACTCTGACACCTATGTGATCGGAGATGTGCTGGCGGCATCTGTGCGGTATCTCGACCAACACTCAGATGTAGGGGCCATGGGCTGCAGGGTTCTCAATCCAGATAAAACCATGCAAGCGACCTGCTCCATGTGGCCACGTCTTCTGGATCTATTTTTCATGTCTTCCGGCCTATGGAAGCTGAAACACCCCCGCTTCTTCGGCCGCTACCAGATGACCAATTGGCAACGCGACAATGAACGACCGGTGGAAGTGATCTCTGGCTGTTACCTGATGCTACGTCAGGAAGTACTGCAACAGGTGGGGCAACTGGATGAAGACTTCTTCTTTTTTGGGGAAGAAACCGATTGGTGCAAACGCATCAATACTGCGGGATGGAAGCTGATGTTTGCGCCAGTAGGCGAGATCGTCCACTATGGCTCGGCTTCAGCACGCAAACTCAATCACAAGCGTGATCTGATGCTGACAGATGCGACGATCCGGTTACACCGTAAACATAGCGGTGTTCTTGCTGCCCGAGTAGCCTGGATGATCTTATTTGGCTTTAACCTGTCGCGCGCCGCGTTCTGGAGTCTGCGCAGCCTGACGGCAGGTGGCAGTGCCAGCCCCCGCGCAACACATTTCCGAAATGTGGTGAAAGGTATGCTCTAAGCAGTGGTGTGTCTGGCTGGGAGCAACATGATCGGTGCCCCACCAGATGCCCTTTTCAGCATGTCTAGCGCTGATCCGCGACAGGGCTGTGGCTTGGCGGCTGGCTTAGGGCTTGCCCACGGCCAGAACAGGCTCAGCAGTGTCATAGGAACGCAGGCGGCTGGGCCCTGCACGGTGCTGTGAACGGGGCTGTGTGCGGCGCTGTTTGATCTGGCTGTCGTAGACAATTGCCACAATCATCCCGGCAATCGCCAGCGGCCACATCAGGCAGAGCATCATGGCACCCAGGCGCCAGAGCCGTGCAAAAGGAGAGCTGGATGGTGACTGACCGCGCGCCTCGCGCCAGGTCATATAAAGAAAGAGCGTCGCAATCGCCCCATAACACAGGATTGCAATACTTTGCCCTACACTCAAACCGTCCATGTCGTCCCGCTCCTGCTTTCTGCATGCAGCCTCGACTAAAAGTGTAAAAAATGGCTTAAAATGGGTCAAACTGCGGAGCAATTATGAAACCAGACCGGCGTGAAGTCGCCGAGGCGGTTTTTAGCACTGATAGTAGCTGCGATACCAATCGACAAAACGCGCCACCCCCAGATTGAGGCTGGTGTGCTGCTGCGCCCCCGTCAGCGCTTCGAGCAATGTGGTATCGGCCCAGGTTGCGGGCAGATCGCCCGCTTGCATCGGCAACAGATTCTGGATCGCCGCCTTCCCGGTGGCCGCTTCAATGGCTGCAATGAAATCTGTCAGCTGTACCGGTTTGGAATTGCCCAGGTTCACAATGCGCCAGGGGGCCACCGGTGACAGGCTATCTTGCGCACCAACCGCGCCCAAAGGCACCGCCCCAATCAGCGCTTTGATCGCGGCCACCAGATCATCGATATAGGTGAAATCACGCTTCATATCGCCGTGATTGTACACATCAATCGGCTGGCCTGCCAAAATCGCCTTGGTGAATTTGAACAGCGCCATATCCGGCCGACCCCAGGGGCCATAGACGGTGAAAAACCGGAACATGGTGATCGGCAGCCCATAAAGATGCGCATAGGAATGCGCCATGGCTTCGCCTGCTTTTTTGGTCGCCGCATAAAACGACAGCGGATGATCCGAGGCGGCCATTTCCCCATAAGGCATCTGGGTGTTGGCGCCATAAGCAGACGAGCTTGACGCCAAAAGCATATGCGCGGGCGGATAGGCGCGCGCCGCTTCCAAAAGCTCAAACGTGCCAGATATATTGCTGTCGAGATAGGCGCGCGGATTATCAATCGAATAGCGCACGCCGGCCTGGGCCGCGAGATGGATCACCACGTCAAAGCGATGTTGCTGAAACAGATCCTGCAACAGGCCCGGCGTTTCCACCGCCCCTTCGACAAAATCAAAATCGCCCTGCAAAAGTTTAAGCCGCGCGTGTTTCAGCGCCACATCATAATAGTCGCTGAGACAATCCAGCCCCACCACGCGGTAGCCTGCATCCAGCAGCATCTGACAGCAGTGATAGCCAATAAACCCCGCCGCCCCGGTGACCAGAGCAGTTTTACGGGCTGTCCCTGTTGCGCAATCAGGTGTGGCTGAGGTCATCGTGGCATATCCTTCACAGACGTGCGCTGCTTGAACACTGCCCCAGCCGCAAAGGCAAGCCCCAGAGGGGCCTGCCACATGGATCATCAGCGGATCATTGGGCAGATCTCCCGCCCAATCAGAGCCTAAAAGGGCCTATTTGCGGGCGTAGACATCTTCATAGCGGATGATGTCATCTTCGCCCAGATAGCTGCCGGTCTGCACCTCAATGAGCACCATTGGCACTTTTCCGGGGTTTTCCATCCGATGCACCGCACCCAATGGAATATAGACCGATTGGTTTTCGGTGACGAGTTTTACATCCTCATCCACGGTCACTTTTGCGGTACCTTCCACCACAATCCAATGTTCCGAGCGGTGGTGATGGCTCTGCAAGGAAAGCGCCGCGCCTGGATGCACATGGATGCGTTTCACCTGAAAGCGTTCACCAATGGCCAGGCTTTCAAACCAGCCCCAGGGGCGGTGGTCCTTGGGCAGTTGCACCGCCTGTTTGGCGGATTTTTCTTTCAGCGCCGCAACCGCTTTTTTCACATCCTGCGCGCGATTTGCATCCGCCACCAGCACCGCATCGGGCATGGCCACGGTGATAATATCCTTCAGCCCGATGCCCACCACTTCGAGGCCTGCATCTTCCGAGCGCAGCAGGCTGTTTTCACACTCAATTGCGGTGGCATTGTCAGAGGTGACAACCCCATTTTCATCCGGGGTGCTTTCGCGCCAAACCGCATCCCAGCCGCCCAGATCAGACCAGCCCGCCGCAAAGGGCACCACGGTCAGATTGTCGGCCCGCTCCATCACCGCGTAATCAATCGAGATGTCTTCCGCGCCGGCCCAGGCCGCGGGATCCAGGCGCAAAAAGCCCAGATCCACCTGACCCTGATCAACCGCTGCCGAAACCGGGGGCACCAGATCCGGCGCGTGGTTGCGAAACGCCTGCAAAATGGTTTTGACGGAAAACAGGAAAATGCCCGCGTTCCACAGATATTGCCCCGAGGCGAGCATCTTTTGCGCGCTGTCCAGGTCGGGCTTTTCCACAAAGCGTTTCAGCGCAATGGGTTTGGGGGCAAAATCACCGGGATCGCCATCAAGCTCAAGATAACCATAGCCGGTTTCCGCATGGGTTGGTTTGATGCCAAAGGTCACCAGCTGACCTGCGCGCGCACGCTCTTCGCCGGCCGCGACTGCGGCGCGAAACGCGTCTGGGTCGGGCACCACGTGATCAGAAGGGGCCACCAGCATCAGCCCATCAGGGTTGGTTTTTTCCAGCCACAGCGCCGCCGCCAGCACCGCAGGCGCGGTATTGCGCCCCTCGGGCTCAATCAGGATGGCACCGGGATCAATCCCCACCTGCTGCAGCTGTTCCGTCACAATAAAGCGGAAATCAGAATTGGTCAGCACCAGCGGCGCGCCATAGCCCGCACCACTCAGGCGCTGGCTTGAAGCCTGAAACAGGGTGGTTTCGCCAATGAGCGGCACAAATTGCTTGGGGTAGCTTTTGCGCGACAAAGGCCAAAGCCGGGTGCCAGAGCCGCCACACAGGAGAACGGGGGTAATCATTGCAACATCAAATCCTTATGCCAGACCGGTAAATATAAAACCCTGTAAGAATTGTTGTTGCGGCTTTGACATCACGGGTCAAGACCAAAGCCCACGGCCATCCTTTTACAAGGGCACAGACCGCCCCCTGCCAGCCATTCCACAACCTATGGCTTTTTTGTCTCGAATTTTTCTCGCTGATTTTTCACCAAATACGTAGCTGTTGTAACTGCCGCAGTTTATCCAGAACGTGCCAGTATTTACCAGCCTGCCAGGATCTAAACGACGCACCCTATAGTCTCCGCGACCAAGAGGATTTCACATGCCAACCTATTCTGATTACCGCTCTTTGATGGCCGATGGCGACCGCTCCTGGCACGATGGCAATGCAACGATCCGCTATGATTATATCACCAGCAGCACGGTGCCCGGATATTATCGCGACGGCTTCGGCTATGAGGTCGATAATACGTTTTTCAGCCGCGCCTCTGATCTCAGCATGGATGGGCGCCAGCGTGCCATGATGGAACAGGCGGTGGCGCGCTGGGATGAGGTGGCCAATATCAACCTTGTGCGCGGGGGCGGCAGCCGGGCCGATATTGCCATTGGCAGTGCGGATTTTGGCAATGATGGTCTTTATGGGTTTGCCTATTACCCCAGTGAATTTGCGCTGGGAAACTATCCAAGCTTCAGCGGCGACGTCTGGATCAACAACGGCTTTGACCAGCAATATATTCCCGGGGTTGGGCCAATCCACGGCCACTCCAGCTGGTACACCTATATTCATGAGCTGGGCCACGCGCTGGGGCTGAGCCACCCCAATGATGATCCCAATGATCCGGACAGCAGCTCCAAATACACGGTGATGTCTTATCTGGAGCACCCGTCGCAGACGCATGAATCCTATGATGATGGCGGCTGGCCGGTGACCCCGATGGTCTGGGACATTCAGGCGATACAGGCGCTTTATGGCGTCAATACCGAAACCCGCAGTGACGCAACCGTCTATGTGGGAACAGGGGCCGGTTTTGACAGCGCAGCCGAGCGCGCGTTTCAATATGACGATATGCAGGTCACCGGCGAAGACGGGCAGGCGCGCGATGCCATTTTCACCATCTGGGATGCAGGTGGGACTGATCTGATTGATGGCTCAGCCATGCATGATGACGCGCACATTGATCTGCATCCGGGCGCGTATTCCTCATTGGGAGGGGGCGAAGACAATCTGGCCGTGGCGGCGGCCGTGCATGCCGAAGGCCGGGTGATCAATCTGGTGGAAAACGCCTGGGGTGGGCGCGGCAATGATGTGATACATGGCAATGGCACCCACAACGCGCTGCACGGCAACCGCGGCAACGATCAGATCTTCGGCTATATCGGTGATGACCAGCTGCACGGTGGCGGTGGCGCGGATCGGCTGCACGGCCAGCATGGTGATGATCAGCTGCTTGGAAACTACGGGCCGGATCGGCTGTTCGGCAACGAAGGCAATGACCGCCTGTTTGGCCATCATGGCAATGATCTTTTACGCGGCCAGGACGGGGCGGACCGGCTGTTTGGCGGCGAGCGTCACGACCGGCTGTTTGGCGGCCGTGGCAATGACAAGCTGGCAGGAGGAGGTGGCAACGACCAGCTCACAGGGGGGCAGGATGCGGATGTCTTCCTCTTTTCACGCGGGGCTGACCGGGTGTTGGATTTTGATGCCAGCGAAGGCGATCAGATCAGCCTCATCCGCACGCAGGGCATCACGGGTTTTCAGGATCTGACCCGTACCCATCTGCGCAACACCACTGACGGGGTGCTGATCGAAGATGCGCGCGGCGACAGCCTGCTGCTGTTGGCTGTGAACGCAGAGGACCTCAGCGCCGACCACTTCATCTTCTGATCACGGGACTGTCCCCCATGGTCCCAAACCGGCGTGTCATGGCTGGTATCAAACCTGTGAAGACCGACACTCAGAACAGGAAATCCTCTGACTGCATGACCAGCTCCGCCTGCCCTTGCAAACGGAGGATGCCGGTGCCGAGATCCAACAACAGATCCGCACCGCTGCGCGTTATCAAAATGTCCGAGACCCGCTCCACCGTCTGCAGCAGGCGCAGATCCAACAGATCTTCGCCCGAGGTAAAATCCAGGATCAGATCTGCCCCATTTTGATGTTCAAAAACAAATACATCCGAACCACTCCCCCCGCTCAACGTATCATTGCCAAACCCGCCCCACAGCCAATCCCGACCCAGACCTCCATCCAACACATCATGTCCGCGCTGTCCCCAGAGACGGTCATTGCCACGTTCCCCATACAGCTGGTCTGAATCGCGCCCGCCCCGCACGACGTCATAGCCGAAGCCGCTCCTGATAATATCCCGCCCGGCATTGCCATGGAGCACATCACGGCCTCTGCCCCCAAACAGGCTGTCATTTCCTACCCCACCCCACAGCGTATCTTCGCCCAAATGCCCCCGTAAAACATCATCGCCAATCACACCTCTGAGCTGATCTGCCCCAAACCCGCCCATCAGCGTGTCGCGACCATTGCCCCCTTTCAGCGTATCTGCACCCCGATTGCCAAACAGCCAATCATCTCCGGTTGCCCCCAGGATCAGATCGGTCCCATCCCCCCCCACTAGACGATCGCCTCCGGCACCACCTTCCAGCCGATCATTGCCTGCCCTTCCTTGGAGCCGGTCCGGCCCCGCCCCCCCGCGCAAAGTGTCATGGCCCGCGCCCCCCTGCAGCAGGTCAGCCCCCTCTCCTCCCTCCAACAGAATGTCTTCAGGCGCAGGCTCAGCAGGCACATCATGGCCCGGCAATGTCTCCCCCGGCGGCAGCCGGTCGGGCTGCTGCCAGCCCAATGGCCACAGATCGCTCAGGCTCAGGCGGCTGCTGTCATGGCTTTGCACTCTGAGCTCAAGATCGCGCCAGTTGAGCGTAATGCCATCGTGGCGCGTCTCCACCCCCAGCTGGGATATCGACCTCAGCCCCTTAAGCAGGCTCAGATCCAGCTGATCACGCCCGGCTTCAAAATCAACCACCACCACCCGGCTGCGGTCTTTCGCCACGATATCAGGCTCTATGACAAAGATATCCGCGCCCAAACCGCCCTCAAGCTGCTGTGCCGCGCCCGTCGCCACCAGCATATCATCGCCCGCACGCCCCTGCAGATGCGCGCCCTGCCCCTGCGCCAGCAACAGATCATCACCGGCGCTGCCCAAAAGATCGCGCCCCTCCAGCACCTCCCCGAGCTGAGAACGTTCCAGGGTGTACTGCGCCAGCCCTTCGCCCGCTTCAGAGCTGACAAAGATACGAAGATGCCCCGCCTCCAGCGACAGCGCGATATCGGTGACATTATAAAGCCCCGCGCCGCCCTCAAGACGGCTGACATGCACAAGCTGGCCACCAGGCAAAAGCCGCAGCAGTTCCAGCCCCGCATCTGCGCCCGCCGCAATCACCAGCACATGGCCATCCACCTCGACCACCTCCAGCGCCGAGATCTGGCCAAAGCGGCTGGCGCGGGTGTCCAGCAAATGATCCGCAAGCCTCAGCGCGCCATCGCGCCCTACCGCCACCAGGCTAAGCGAACTGCTGCCCGCCGCCCCCAACAGCACCCAGTTCTGATCATGAGCCGCAAACATCTTCAGCACGCTGGGCTGGGCAATGCTCAGCCCGTCGCCTGCATCAAGCCCTGCAAGCGGGGTCAGACCATTGGCGCGATAGCTGCGCAGCCCGGTGGCCGTTGCCATCACCAGAATATCCTCAAACTGCTGCAACAGCACGCCGCCCTCATAGGCAGCGGTATCGCCCTGGCGCGTCAGCGCCGTGGCGCGCGCGCCTTCAATCTGCCAGCCGCGCAGCGTGCCATCCGCCAGGGCAAACACCCGATTGCCCGCCGTGTTCAGCGCGCTCAGGACCTCATTCCCCGGCAGCGCCCAGTGATGCACCGTCCCCTCGGGCGACACCCCGCGCAGCGCACCACGACTGCCCGACAGCAGCAGCACCTCGCCAAACAGCGCCCCCGCCCCAACCGCAAGCGGCGACAGCCCATGGGGCGCTGCGTCCAGCTCCCGCAGCGACGCGCTGTCATAGCGGCGCAGCCCAGAACGCTCCACCACCCAAAGCTCGCCTTCGGGCGACTGCACAAGATCCACCACCCCACGCGCGCGGCCAAAGCCCTGTGTAAACCTGATCTCCATTATGCCATCGCCCTGAAATTGCCCGATTTACACAGGCTGAAGCTGTGCAACGGTGCTGATCAGAGCAAGATTGCGGCAAAATGGTGAAGATTGTTTTCAATCTAACAACAATCGGTCGCAATTATGCCGTGCTTTGATCTGGTTTTGCTCCAGATGCATCATGGTGCAACGGCAGTTTCCCCTCTGTTTTCAGACCCTTGGAACAGGTGTTGCCAGGGGGGCGTACGCCCCGTTAGCACCCTGTTGAACCGCAACTGTCAGGCTCAGGCGGAATTTGTTTTGCAGCCTTTCAGGAGCCCGCTCATGTCTGATCTTTCGCCCCGCCTTGATCTGCCTTTCATCCTGCCCGCACAGGCGCAAAAACATGTGACCCACAATGCCGCGCTCAGCCGTCTGGATGCGCTGGTGCAGCTGGTGGTGCAGGCCCGCGATGCAGACACCCCGCCAGAGCCCCCCGTTCCCGGTGAAATCTACGCGCTTGGTGCTGCGCCGGCCGGGGACTGGGCCGGGCACGGCGATGATCTGGCGCTCTGGCAAGACAGCGGCTGGCTGTTTCTCACCCCGCGTCCGGGCTGGCAGCTGTGGGATCTTGAGAGCCAGCAGATGTATATCTGGGACGCAGGCTGGCAGCCGCTGCCGTGCCAGCGCACGCCGCAAATGGGGGTAAATACCGCAGCAGATGGGCTAAACCGGCTGTCGGTGGCATCCGAGGCGACGCTGTTCAGCCACACAGGCGCGGGTCATCAGATGAAACTCAACAAAGCCAGCAGCACCGACACCAGTAGCCTGCTGTTTCAGACCGGTTTCAGCAGCCGCGCCGAGCTTGGCCTTGCGGGCAGCGATGATCTCAGCCTGAAGCTCAGCACCGACGGCAGCAATTTTTCTGACGCGCTGGTGTTTTCTGATCGCGCAAATGCGCCGCGTCTCACCCTCAGCCAGCCAGAGGCCAGCGGTGATCTTTTGCGCATCGACGCAGCAGGTCAGGCAAGGTTTCGCCTTACCGCGGGCGGCGATGGTCTGGCGGCCGGCAGCTGGCAATCAGGCGGCGCCGATTATGCGGAGTTTTTTGAATGGTGCGATGGCAACCCAAAGGGCGAAGACCGGCGCGGCATTTCGGTGGTTCTGGAAGGTGAAAAGATCCGCCCCGCCCGTATGGATGAATGCCCCATCGGGGTGATTTCCAGCCATCCCGCGCTGCTTGGGGATGCAGATATCAACCATTGGCCCGGCAAATACCTGCGCGATGCCTATGGCAGCCCAACAGATGTGATTGCGCCAGAATTTGACCCTAACAAGGCCTATATCCCCCGCGCCGCGCGCCCAGAATGGGCAATGGTCGGGCTTTTGGGCAAGCTCACATTGCGCGCAGATCAGCCCAAAGACCCCCGCTGGCATCGACTAGCCCCCGCCAAAGACGGGCTGGAACGCTGGCTGCTGCGCTAGCGCGGCCCCTTCCCACATACGACATAGCACCCCCTCAGAACTGAGCCCCTGAATTCGCCCATAATTCACGCGTTGTGTTCAAACTTGAGACTTGTATGGGAAACAGCCACATGCTCTAAGAAATCCGTAGTACTGCCGTGGTAGAACACACGCAAAACATTGCAAGTCGCAGAATAAAAAGTGAGATATTACATATGCTTGACCCTAGGCATCGCAACGTTTTTCATAACACGTCCTCACTCGATGAATTTGTCGACGCTTATATACAAGATTTCTCCCGTGGCCTGAAAGCAGTTGATGTCGCCGCACTTGCACAGGCAATCACCGCGATCCAGACCGCAATTGACAACGGCAAGCGGCTCTATGTTGTCGGAAATGGTGGTTCCGCTGCCATCGCCGATCACCTGGTGTGCGATTTTGCCAAGGGCACCGACACCGAAGGGCACCCGGCCCTGGCTGTTCAGTCTCTGGCGAGCGCCCCTGCGCTGATCAGCGCGCTTGCCAATGATTTTGGCCTTGAACATGTCTTTGCAAAACAGGTCGGATATTTCTGCCAGCCACAGGATGTGCTGATTGCGATTTCATCTTCCGGCAACAGCGCCAATATCATCAACGCCGTCACAGAAGCCAAAAGCCGGGACGTGGCCGTTGTTGGCCTGTCCGGGTTTGCTGGTGGCAAGCTGGCAGAACTGGCAGATATCCCGCTGTATGTGCCCGTAGACAATTATGCCGTGGTCGAAGATTGCCACCAGTCTCTGATGCATGTCATCACCTTGGTCATCGCCCGGCGCCGCGAAGGGACACTGGGCTGGTGAGCCTCGCGCCGAAGGATGTAACAGCCGTCTTCCTTGTTGGAGGAAAAGGCACACGCCTTGGGCTTGGCGATATTCCCAAACCCATGGTGGACATGCAGGGCATACCGCTGTTGCAGCGGATGGTCACGCACCTGGCCGATCAGGGCGTGCGGCGGTTTTTGATGCTGGCAGGCCATGGAGCCTCTTATATTGAGGCACATTTCGCCAAACATGCCCCCAAAGGCACCACGGTCGACATCGTCGTCGAAACCGCCCCTTTGGGAACCGCAGGCAGTTTCACCCAGCTACGAGAGCACCTCGACCAGCCGTTTCTGGTGGTTTATGGGGATGTATTGTTTGAAACGGACATCGCACGCTTCCTTGCTTTTGCAAGTGAAAAAGGGGGGGCAGGCACGCTCTACGTGCATCCAAATGATCACCCCGAAGACAGCGATCTGGTGGATGTGGACGACGATGGTCTGGTGCGTGCCTTTATTGCCAAACCCCATCAGAACCCCGATTGCGGCAATCTGGTCAATGCCGCCTTCTATCTTTTTGATCCGGTGATCCTGTCATATCTGCCTGATCAGACCACCGAAGTGATCGATTGGGGGCGTGACATCCTGCCTGGCATCACCGCCAAGGGGGCACATCAACTGTTCGCCTATCGTGGGAGCGAATATCTCAAGGATATCGGCACCCCAAAGCGGATTGAACGCGGGCGGCGCGATTTTGCGGCAGGGACGGTCGCGGCCCGCAGCTACCAGCATCTGCAACGTGCTATCTTCTTTGACCGGGATGGGGTTTTGAACCGGGAAATTGATGGCGTATTCAAACCCGACATGCTGGATTTGATCCCCGGTGCCGGACAGGCATTGTACAAAGTCAACAAAAGCGGCCTCTTGGCCATTGGTGTGACCAACCAGCCCGCCATCGCCAAAGGCTTCATGTCCTTTGAAGATCTGCGCCAGGTTCACAATCGACTGGACTGGGCATTGGCCGAAGAGGGCGGCGGGTATTTGGATGATCTGCTGTATTGCCCCCACCACCCTGAGCGCGGGTTCGCGGGGGAGCGCGAGGAACTGAAGATCACCTGTGAGTGCCGCAAACCTGCCCCCGGCATGCTGCAGACGGCCGCTGACCGTCACAATATCGACCTCACCCGGTCCTGGATGATCGGCGATCACGCCCGTGACATCGAGGCGGGGCTTGCCGCAGGCTGTCGCTGCATTGTTGTGGGCGGTGCCCAGCATCCTCAAGCCGAAAGCGCAACCACGGTTGTTGAAGCCGTAAGCATGATCCTGACGAAAGAAGGGCTGGCCCCATGATTATCACCCGTACCCCCCTGCGCGTCAGCTTTGTTGGCGGCGGCACCGATTTGGCATCGTTTTACCGTCGCTCTCCCGGTGCGGTAGTCTCTATGGCGGTGAATAAATATTTCTACCTGACCATGCATCCGCATTTTGCCCAAAAGGGTTTTTTGCTGAAATATTCCGAGACTGAGCATCCGGAAACCGCGGCCCAGATCAAACACCGGATTATCCAGGCCGTGTTTCAGCGCTACGGAGTGGAAAACGCTGATTTCTCATCTGCTGCGGATGTGCCCGCAGGCACCGGCATGGGATCATCTTCCAGCTTTACCGTCAGCTTGCTGCAACTGGTACACACCAGCCAGCACCGCTATATCTCGCAGCGGGCTCTGGCCAAGGAAGCCTGTGAGATCGAGATCGATGTGCTTGGGGAGCCAATCGGCAAACAGGACCAATACGGGGCTGCCATAGGCGGGCTCAAACTCATTCAGTTCAACACCGATGACAGTGTCGAAGTGCAGCCGATCCACCTGCGTCAGGAAGAGCGCCGCAAGCTGGAAAACAACCTGATCCTGTTTTACCTGGGAAACCAGCGCAGCGCCTCCGCCATTCTGGCCAAGCAAAACGAGGCAACCGCCACCCAGGAGGACGTGTTCCGATCGCTGGAAAACATGGCCGCACAGGCGCATCAGTTGAAGCAGGACATCGCCACTGATGTGGATTGTCTGGGGCATTATCTGCGCGAGGGCTGGGCGCTCAAGAAATCGCTTTCCAGTGCAATTTCCAACCCGCTGATTGACGAGGCCTATGAGGCGGCCATGGCCGCAGGTGCGCTTGGTGGTAAGCTGCTGGGGGCCGGTGCTGGTGGTTTTCTGCTCACCTATTGCCCGCAAAACAAGCAAGCAGGCCTGCTAGAAAAGCTGTCTCACCTGCCCGCCCACCATCTGAAAATCGATAATTCCGGCAGCACCGTCATATTTGACGATCGCTAATACCTCTCTTTGCCAACGAAATGAGCACCATGTCCAGGCCTTCCTCTTGCGTTGATGTCAGCATCATCATTCCTTCTTATAACTCCGAACCTTTCCTAAAGCGCTCGGTGTTGTCTTGTTTGACCCAGACAGGGATCAGCCTGGAGGTAATTTTAGTCGATGATGAGGGCAAGGATTTCACCCGTGATATCCTTGAAGCCATCCAGCGTGACAACCCGGACGCGCCGCTCAAGACCATCTATCGCCCCGGCGGCATGGGCCAGGCCACCGCACGCAACGAAGGTCTAAAAGCAGCACAAGGGCGTTATATTGCGCTTTTGGACAGCGATGATGCCTTCTGCGCCAATGATGTTCTCGCCCGCTGGGTCGCCGAAGCGGATGCCGCAGACCTCGATATGTCGGTGGCACGGTTTTACAATGTCTCCCCCGCCATGGCACGCCGCCAGTCCCGCCGCATCAACCTGGCCCCCGGCGAAATCCACAGTGTGGCCAGCGCACCAGAACTGGTGAATGTAGTCAGCTGCTGGCAAATCCTCTATCGCCGCAGCTTTTTGGAAGAAAATGAGGTCATTTTCTCACCCCGGCTCAAACAGCGCGAAGACCGTTTGTTTGTCATCGAAGCCTTCCTCAAAGCGCAGAAAATCGCCACAAGCAATCTGTTTGTGGTGGACCATTTCAATGTGGCCAATTCCTCGTTCAAACAGATCGATGCGGGGCAGCTGCAGCAATATGTGCAGCACCTGACAGAGTTGAACGCAGCCTTTGCTGCCGCCCGCAAGCAAGACCGCTCCAGCACTGTTTTTGAACGCGCCAATGCGATCATCTATCTGCGGCAGCTGGATGAATATTGGGCGGGCATCTGTCGCCGCCTGTCCCGTTATCCCCGGCATCGGGCCCTGGTCGAACACTATTTTGCTGCCCTGCGCACCATGGTGGAGGATCTGCCAAAGCTCTATGATGATACGGTGCTGGACACCGGTGCCCAGGATGGTTTCTTACGCGAAGCCCGTATGGACATCCTGCGCCTCGCGCTGAAAAACGGTGACAATGATCTGCTTGTTGACCTGCTGCGCCAGCCCAAACTCCCATTGGATCGGATGGCAGAGCTGCGCCATGTGGACGACAGCAGCGAAGAAATCCTGACACGTGTCTGGTCTTTCCGCCGCAAAGCCCCCGGCCAAGCTGGCGCCGAAGCTCCCGCCCCACTGCAAGATCTGGTCAAGAAAGTCATCCTGCACACCGGGTTGCCCAAGACCGGCACCTCAACCCTGCAGCAGGTTCTGGAACGCAATCGCTTTGCCCTGATGGAAGCGGGCGTACACTACCCGCTGTTTGGCACCAATCGGGAATTCAGCATCCGCCGCGATCGCACCCCTGGGCATGCGGTATTGGTGCATTCCATCCTGAATGACGAAGAAAACCTGCAACAGGGTCTCGCCGCCGAGGTGCAACAGGCCGCCCGTATTGCTGGACGCCCGATCGACACGCTGGTTCTCTCAGCGGAGAATATCGTCTCTCCCCGGTTTTGGACCAATGGTGCGGAATTTGCCAAGTTGGCCGCCTTTTTTGAAGGCATTGAGCTGGAAGTTGTCTGCGTCCTGCGTCACCCAGAAAGCTGGCTGAGCTCGCTTTATGTCGAGATGTGCGGCAACCCCTGGAACCAGTTCTCCAACACGCTCAGCGATCTGGCTGCAGATCTTGACGCACGCGGCCTGTTTGACGGCCAAGCCATTACCGACACGCTGCAAGCCCCCGAACAGGTGAGCCAACTGCACATCGGCTGTTTTGAGACCATTCGCCAGACCGGCGGGATCGAACCCTGGTTCTTTGAGATCATGGGCATCTCCAATGCCGGTTTTGCCCCAGTCCCTGCGAGCCTGACAAACCAGTCTCAGACCCCGTTGCAAGCCGCCGTATTGCGTGGGCTGAAACGGACCAAGGGGCTCGACCGCGAGGCGCTCACCACAGCATTCCAAAACGTTGATACCGATGCGGAACTGGCGGCAGACAAAGGGCTGACCCGGCAAATGGCTGCGGGTCTCAAACAGTTCCGCCAGAGCCATGCAGCGCAGATCGCTGCTTATGAAGCGCGTTTCGGCACAACATCCGGCGGCGAACGTCCTGTCAGCCCTGCGGATATGGAACAGTTGCTCGACCACCAGCTTGCCGCATTGCAGCTGACCCCGGAACCGGAGCTGGTTGCAAAGACCACCACCGACTTTTTGCAGGGGCTGGACAAGGCCTACCGGAAGTCAAACCATGACAGGATCTTGTTCATCACCCGCGAAGACCGGGGGCTTTGTGTGGGGGCCACTTTGCAGCCCGACGAAGTCGCAACAGATCTGAAGATCATAGCATCATCGGGGGCGCTGCCCCAGCCGCTGCTACAGTGGGAAGGACAAGCTCTGACTTTGGTGGATCCGAGCCTCCTCGCTCAGCTCTGGGCCGATGGCGAGCGGGAAATCGAGCTGGAACTGCCCACAAATCAGCGTGTAGGACGCCGCCCGTTCCGCATCATACAGCTGAAGATTGACAACTCCTATTGGCTTGTACCACCAAAGTTTATGGAATTTTTGCAGGGAAATGCCCTGAAGAACCGTTGGGAGTAACCCTGCTATGATCAAAGCAATTCTTGACGAGCGGGCGAGCCTCCTCTTTCAGGCTAGGAAAGGTGGTATCGGGGCTGAAATCGGGGTCCATGAAGGCGGGTTTTCCAAACGCATTTTACAATATGCGCAACCCGAGAAGCTTTATTTGATCGACCCATGGCAATACCAACCTGATCTGGAGGGCAGCCTTTATGGCGGCAGCGGCCTCAATCAAGAGATTCTGGATGCTCGATATGCACAGGTCCAGAAACGCTTCGCCAAGCAATGCACCAGCGGACGGGTCAACCTGTTGCGCATGGACAGCCTCGCAGCCTTAGCGCATGTGGAAGACAACAGTTTGGATTTTGTCTATATCGATGGCGATCACCGTTACCCTGCCGTCAGAGCAGACCTGAATGGCTGGTTCAACAAAGTCAAACCCGGGGGCCATATCATGGTAGATGATTACCGCTCCACTGGCTGGTGGGGCACGGATGTTATCCGGGCCTGCAATGAATTTCTGATCGAGCGCCCCGTTGAGCTCGACACGAAAATCGGCAGCCAGATCGCTTTTAAAAAGCACAATCACACGACGCCGTGATATGTCTCGCTATTGTGGCACAGAGATGATCCCTCTTCGCTCTCTGGTCACGGATATGTATGAATAATATAAAATATGCGCCCCCCTTCTTCCAAGGCCAGGTCCGATGAAAAGCAAAGCTTCCCCAGACGTTTCCCCTTCTCTGCTGCACAGTTTGGCTGCCGCCCTGGAACAGGCTGCTGATCCTTTTGCCGTTGAAAACGCACGGCTTATCGCACTGTCTGATGCGGTGACGGCAACCACCACCCCCACCGCCCGCCATCGCCTGTCGGATGGGATCTGGCTGGATTATGAAAACGACAAAGGGGTGCAGACCCGCATCGCCCCGGTCACGGACGGGCTGCAGCTGACGCTGGACACACGCGGCGAGAGCCGTTGGTATACGTTTTCTTATGCGCTCAATATCGACAGCCTGCGCCAGGGGCGCTATCTGGGCCAGCTCATCAAAACCTCCGGCCCCGGCAACGCGCGGTTCCGCATCTGCCTGCGCTATATTTTCCCGGATGGGTTCCGTGATGTTTTTGCCCGCAATATTGTGGTGCGCACCGGCGGCGCACAGGAAGACCTGATCACGCTGCAGCTGGATCCGGACCTGTTGCAACAAGCCAGGTCTGCCGAAATTCTGTTCTTCTTCGAAGGTCAAAGCTTTGATATCACGCTCAACGCTGTTGAAGCGCTGCTGATCTGAGGCCCATATGATGTCGCCGCGATACAGCCTGGTCATTCCCGCCTACAATGACGCCTCCGGACTGGCCCGCACATTGCGCTATTTTGAAACCTGCAGCGCAGCGGTTGAAATCCTGCTGGTGGATGATGGCTCCGAAGACAATACCGCCGAGGTGGTGGAACAGGCCCGCCTGCCCGCTTCGGTCACGCTTGAGTATCACCGTCAGCCCCACAATCAGGGCCCTGCGGCCGCGCGCAATCTTGGCATTGAAAATGCCCGCGCGGATCGGCTGCTGTTTCTAGATGCAGATGATATTTTGACCCCCAATATCTTTGCGCTGCTTGATCAGGTGGACCTTCGCCAGGATTTCATCCTGTTCAAGCACCATCTCGCCACCCGCAAGGATCAGATCCACAGCTACAATATGCATCTGGCGGACCGGCAGTTCTTCAGCAATCTGGCGCGCGGTGGCTACCCGGCCGAGAGCCTGCGTCTCAAGGATTGTCCCGAGGCCGCTGGCACGGTGAATTTCCCTTGGAACAAGCTCTATCGGCGGGACTTCCTGCTGGAGCAGGAGATCCGCTTTCCCGATTACCGCATGCATGAAGACATTCTGTTTCACTGGCAGTGCTTCCTGCGCTGCGGTGATTTTGCGGTGCTGAACTGGGCGCCCCCGCTGCTGACCCATTTTGAGCTGCCCGCCGCAGGACGGGCCACCCACTATGTGGGTGAAAAGCGCCTGGCGGTGGTCGATCTGCTGGCCCAGGTTGAAGACGAGCTGTTGCGCCATCCCGACGCGCTCAGCTTAGAGCCTGTTTTTGCCGAATTCTGCGAGGAAATCTTCACCTGGATGATCACCACGCTGAAACAGGATGAGGCAGGCAACAGCTGGACCCAGCGCTATCAGGACGCAGCCGAACGCTTCTGGTCCAACTCCAAAATTGCGCCACCAGAGCAGCCTCAAGACGAGACGGGGGACGAAGCATGGTAACAGTCAGCGCGATCCTCACCAGTTATAATGTTGAACCCTATATCGCCACGGCGATGCAATCGGTGATTGATGCCGGTTTTGAGGCACTCGAGCTCATTGTGGTGGACGATGGCTCCACCGATGCCACTCGGCAGGTGGCCGATTGCATCGGACAGATGGCAGATCCAAACAAGGTCCACTACAAGCCGATCTTTTTTGCGCAAAACACCATTGGCGGAGTGGCCTGCGCCGCCAATGCAGGGCTGGATCACGCCAGCGGTGATATTATCATCATGGTGGATGGTGATGATTGGGTAGAGCCACAGGCGCTGGCACAGGCGGTACAGCAGCTGGCCCAGAGCCGTGCCGATTTCATCGTTTGCGGCTGTCAGGAATATTGGAACAACACCGGCTCTTATACCCGCTACCCCGAAGCCCATATCTGGGCACAGGCCGCGCGCGAAGCGGATAAGACCACACGCCAGCAGCTGTTGCTGCAGATGGCTCCGTTTCCCTGGCGCAAGATCTATCGCCGCGCCTTCCTGGAGCGCCACAAGATCCGCTTCCCGGTGGGCGATTATTTTTTTGAAGACAACCCGTTTCACTGGGAAACCACGCTGCGCGCGGAGCAGTTCATTTTATTTGACGCCATCACCCATACCCATCGCATGGCACGGCAGGGCCAGACCGTCACCAGCATGGGGGTGAAACCGCTGCAGATCTTTGATCATGCCAGAACCATTGCGCAGACCCTGGACGCGACGCAACAGGATGCAACCTTTGATGCGGCTTATTTTCGTTGGCTGGCCGATCACGTGCTCTGGTGTGGTCGCTATGTCTCGCCGCATGGGCTCAACCGCCTGTTCGATCAGGCCACTGCCGCATTTGCCCCCTATCCGCAGGATCGGTTCTTTGAATATCTGGAACACAAAGACCGTAGCTGGGCCGAGATCACACAGCTCACCGCGCTGAAACTCAACGACCGTCTGGGTTTTTTGAACGCCTTAAAACCAAAAGAGAGCTCAAAGGCAGACAAATGAAGCGGCTGATTTTGCACATTGGCTTCAACAAAACCGGGTCAACCTCTATTCAAACCGATCTTGTTTTGAATGCAGACGCGCTGCAGGCGCAGGGCGTATTATATCCCAATGATGCCAGTGCACCCTATATGCAACGGGTGCAGCATCTGCCTCTGGCTACAGCCATGTCAGAACGCCGGATTACGTGGATGGCGCCAAAGAAGCGTGCCACATTGGATCAGGCTTATCCAAGCTTGCATGCGGCGCTGAAACAACAGCAGTTTGAGACCCTGCTCCTGTCCTCAGAAAGCTTTGGCGGTCTGGATATGACGCCTCAGAACATCAGCTGGATCAAAGACCAATTCGCCGACTACCATACCACGATTCTGGCTTATATCCGCCGCCAGGACCAGTATTTCCTCTCCAGATACCAGCAAGATATAAAAAACGGTGGGACCAATCGGTTTGAATTTTGCGCCCATACAAAACGGCGACAGCTCGATTTTGCCCACAGGCTGGCACCCTGGCGCAAAATCTTTGGCGCAGACCGGGTGATCGTGCGCCCCTTTGCTCCGGCACTCTGGCATGAAGGCGTGCTGCTTTATGATTTTCTCTCTGCTCTGGGGCTGGAGTATCGCGGACTGCAGCTGAGCCCTCCCGTGAATGAGGGGCTGGACTACCGCGTAGTGGAACTGTTGCGCCGCGCCAATGAGCTGGAGCTGCCCCAGCAATGCTGGCTCAGGCTGTGCCGCGGGCTGAAAGATATCATGCCTGCGGACTTCAGCCCGCGCAAAATGCAGCTCTCCAGCACCGACAGCGAGACCCTGCGCCAGTATTATCGCAACAGCAATATCCGCGCTCTGGAAGGGAGCGGGATTGATGTGGATCTCTTTTTCCCCGCGCCCGACCCCGGGTGCGCCGCCTGCCTGCCGCCCGCCGAGCTGCCTGAACAGCTGCTGTTTGAGCTGGTCACCGCGCTGGCACAGCCCAATATATTAGGGTCTTCCGACCCAGAGAACAGACAGTAATGGTTATGAAAACAGTTTTTTTACACATCGGATTTTACAAAACCGGGTCCACCAGCCTACAGCACAATCTGGCCATGAACAAAACCGCGTTGGCTCAGCAGGGGATTTTCTACCCGTATAACCCGCGCGCGCCCTATACCCAGCGCTGGCAGCATGCACCTTTGGCGGCGGCGCTGCCCGGGCGCACATTAAGCTGGCTGTTGCCGGACAAGGCCAAAACATTGGACCGTGCCTATGATCGCTTGTTTGCCGATTTCGCCAACAGCGGCTGCAACACGCTGGTGCTCTCTTCCGAGGCGTTTTGCGACGCCACTGTGAAACATGATCAGGTCGCGTGGCTGCAACAACAGCTTGCCGATTTCAACGTCATCCCGATCGCCTATATTCGACGTCAGGACAGCTATATCCTGTCGACCTATCAAGAAATGGTCAAATCCGGCCGCGCCGCACCGCTGGATTTCAAAGCCTTCCCCAATGCAAGTCGCCTGCATTTTGCCCATAGGCTCGCCCCGTGGCGCGAGGTGTTTGGCAAAGACAATGTTATCGTGCGCCCCTTCCTGCCCGCGCTCTGGCACAAAGGCGAGCCGCTCTATGATTTTCTGCCCCTCATTGGCGCATCTGCCGAGGGGATGGAGCTCATGCCGCCCCAAAATGAAGGTCTGGACTATCGCAGCGTTGAGCTGCTGCGGCGTCTCAATAAGAACAGCAAGATCAAGCGCCAGCAGCAATCGGGGCTGGTGCGATTGGCCAATCAGGCAGATGCCTATTTCAAAGACCATGGCGGCAAGCTGAAAATGCAGCTCTCCACGGTACAGGCAGAAGAGCTGAGGCTGTATTTCCGCGAAGAAAACGCCAAAGCATTGGCGGGCACAGATTGCAGTGTCGACCTGTTTTTCCCCCCGGTGCCTGAAGGGCAGACAGAGCGTATCCGACCCACAGAGCTGCCTGAGGATCTGCTGCTGGAGCTGCTGTGGCATCAGGCCCCCGAGGCGCTGCTGGGCCGCAAACCCCAGGCGACAAAACCTGCGGGGAAAACATCGTCCTAATTGGTCGCCCCGCATAGGGGCGCAATACATTCAGAGCTTAACCCGCAGGTTAGGCTCTGAAACTCACCTCCTGAATCCCGTTCAGATCCTCTTGTAATCAAAGGTCTCAAAATCGCGCGCATAGAATGTGTTCAGCGCCGCAATGGCCTTTGTGCCCAATCGTTCCGCGTCATAACCGCTGTCATAGCGATCACTGGTCCGGTTGGCCTTATTGCTGAACATATCCGGCAACCAGCCTTCCACCGGAGTGCCACGCAATGCGCTGTGGTCCTCTAGATGGAACACATGGTCGACCCAGCGACGCCCGTCGATATTGGCAAAATTGCACTGCAAGCGAAAATGCACCAGCTTGTGCTCATTTTCCACATCATGGGTTTTCAGCGCGCTCAGGGCAAACCGGGCTGCCACCGCATAAAACACATCCGGCTCATCGATAATGGCCTGGCGCATGAAATGTGTGCCCAATTTCAAATGCTGCGACACCGCAGACATGAAACGCTGATAGGGGTCGCGCACAAAGGTGAACTTCACATAGCCCTGCACCTCCTCAAACGCTTTTGGGAAAAAGCGCCGCATCTGAAACGGGGTGATATGTGCCATGTCCAAAATCTTGCCAGCCGGGTTCACCGGACGCCATTCAAAGAACAGGTTGTCGCGCGTATCATATTTCAACAGCGTATTGTGGCAGCTCATGCCGCCACATTTAGGGTTGTGCACAAAGACAAATTTTTCGCTGTCTGAGACAATCATCAGTCTCTCCTAAACGGGTTCAACAAAAAACGCAGGCGCAGCTTCGCCCTGTTTCAGCGCCGCTTCAAAGCCGCGGGCGGTATCCAGCGCTTCGCGGATGGTCACATCCATATCAAGATAGCGGTAGGTGCCCAGACGGCCGACAAATGTGACCCCCTTCGCCTGTTGCGCCAGCGCCACATAATCGGCAAGCTGGGCTTTTTCTTTCACCTGGCGAATGGGGTAGTAGGGAATGTCATCAGGCGTGGCCGCGCGGGAAAATTCGCGGTAACACACCGAGCCCTCATGGCTTTCCCAGGGGGAGAAATGCTTGTGTTCGGTGATGCGGGTATGGGGCACGCTTTCTTCGCCGTAATTCATCACCGCGCAGCCCTGATAGTCGCCATCAAATTCAAAGCGTTCAAAATCAAGGGTGCGATAGCCCAACCGCCCCAGCTCATAGTTGAAATAGCCATCCAGCGGCCCGGAATAGAACACATGATCGTATTCCTCGCCCATGGACCGGTCAAAAACAGTCTCTAACTTGACGGTAATGCCCGGGTGGTCGAGAATTTTTTCCACCATCTGGGTATAGCCATTTTCCGGCATGCCCTGATATTTGTGGAAGAAATAATTGTCGTCGTAGTTGAACCGCACCGGCAGGCGTTTCAGGATCGAGGCTGGCAGTTCCGAAGGGTGCATGCCCCATTGTTTGATGGTGTAGCCTTTGAAAAACGCTTCATAGAGATCGCGCCCCACAAAGCGCATTGCCTGCTCTTCAAAGGTCTGCGGATCCTCGATCGAGGTGTCGGCCTGTTCTTCCGTAATGAAAGCGCGCGCTTCATCGGGGCGCAGGGTTTTGCCAAAGAACTGATTGATCGTATGCAGGTTGATCGGCAAGGAAAACACGCCGCGGTCGCCATTTGGATCCAGCGAGGTGGTTTTGACCCGGTTTTTATAGGGCATAAACGTCTCAAACCGGTTCACATAGTCCCAGACTTCCGCATCATCGGTGTGGAAAATATGCGGCCCGTAGACATGCACATTGACGCCGGTCTTTTCATCGCGCTCGGTATGGCAGTTGCCGCCGACATGATCGCGCGCATCCAGCACAGTGATCTCATGGCCTGCTTCCGCCAGATGCCGTCCGATCACAGCACCAGACAAGCCGGCCCCAACCATCAAAAGCTTTTGGGAGATCATCAAGTAAGTCCTTCTTCGAAACGCGCCTGCGCGCAGCATTGGTGACACAGGTTGAGCACATATGCGAGCTGCTGGATAGAGCATGTTTTTCACGCCCCGCAGTTGGCCTTTTGGCCTCCTGTTGCGGCGGCGCAGTCACCGCCTTAAAGATTCTGAGCACAACATCGTTTCAACCTTAAACATATGTTGCGTATGTGACATGTCTGCCAAAGTGCCACAAGTGTGCGCCAAAGGGTTCCGCCATCCTGGACGGACGGCTGAAACCGGTACAGCTGCCTGAAGATCGAAAAAAGAACAGCCCCCATGGACGTTACCGGCCCCGGCAGTTTTCAGCACGCAAGCCTGCAGCGCCACTTGATCCTTCAACCGGATCGCTTAAAAGTGCACCCAGTACTTATGAGATCATGGGATATGGGTTCTCTTGATCCAATGGGCATCTGGTAAACATGCACGTGGGTGACGCGTATCTTGACGTAATATCGTTCCGGATCAATCGGTCCGATACGATTGCAATACCATATCGACCTCACAGAGGCTGTGGTTTTAAAAACGCCGATCAGATACAAAAAAGTAACGAATAAACAGTCGACTGCCCAATTGATCACACAACAGAATCTTACGCATTTAAGGACACAGGACATGACGAACACCCCCAGCAACGCAGGTGAATTCGATGTTGGCATCTTGGGCTGGTGGTACGGTAAGAACTACGGCTCGATCCTGACCTACTACGGCCTCAACCGGGCAGTGGAAAACCTGGGCTACAAGGCGCTGATGGTGCATGAACCGCTGGGCTACAATGGCTACCGGGTCAAATGGCCCAAAGACATCCTGTCGATGAAATTTGCCGACAGGGTCGGCTATAGCTACACCGATCAGATCCACTACAGCGAACTGTCGCAGCTGAACGCAAAGGTCGACACCTTCCTGCTGGGAAGCGACCAGCTGTGGAATCCGCTGATCGGACGGGTCAACGGTGATCTGTTCCTGGATTTTGCAGCAGATGACAAACGTCGGGTTGCCTATGCCACCTCCTTTGGCAACCGCAACAACACAAAATTCAAGCCGGATTTCATTGCCAAACATCGCCCCAACCTGCAGCAGTTCACTGCAATCTCGGTACGGGAAAAATACGCCATCAACACCGCTCGCGATGTGTTCAATGTTGACGCCACCCAGACCGTTGATCCTGTATTCCTGCTAGAGCGCGAACATTACGAAGCGCTGGCAGATCGCGCCACGGTGCGCCAGTCGGGCGAATATCTCGCAGTTTTCTATCTAGACCCTGATCCGGACAAAAAAGCCACCGTACGCACGGTGGCCAAAAAGCTTGGCTTTAAAAAGATCCTCATCATCCCCAATCCGGATGAAGGGCGTGCCAAAACAGAAGAGCTGTTTCACGAGCCCGAATTCGACATTCTGGCCGAAGATGCGCCGGAGAACTTCCTGGAAGCCTATCGCAAGGCCAGCTACGTCATCACCGACAGCTTTCACGGCACCGCCTTTGCGGTCATCTTCCAAAAGCCCTTCTCGTCGATCTACAATACCAAACGCGGGATCGACCGATTCAAATCGCTGCTGGGCGCGCTTGGCTTCGACGAGCGCCGCCGCATCTATGCCGGTGACAGTCAGGAAAGGGTGGATGCCAATAAATTCATCTCCCGCAAGATCAATTTCACCGCCGCCAACCGCTATCTCACCGAGGGACGCCAACAGTCTCTGAGCTGGCTGAAAACCGCCCTGTCTACGCCCGCACAGCATAAGGTAAAAACCGTGGCGGCCAAAACGGTTCATGCGGCAGGCCAGATAACAGCGCCCAAAGCGGCTGCCATTGCACCACCGCGGCCGATTGAACCCAATACGGACGGGGTGTTCGGCCGCCATACCGGAGCGTTGGGGCAGACGGCAGCACTGCCCCAACAGCGGCTGCGGTTCCAAAGCAACAGCCCTGCATGGAAAATAGTCAACCTGCCCCGCGGCACTTTGCTGGGGCTGCCCAAGCCCGGCGCGGCAGTGCGCGGCAATCACATCTTTTGCGACTTGCCGCAAAAGCTGCACAAAGGGGCGGCCTACCGGCTTATCATCCGCTGGCGGCTGCGCACCCGGGGCACGGCCGTCAACCTGCACATCCGCAACCCCAAGACCGAGCGCTTCCAGGTCATCGGGTCTGCGGCGCTGCGCGACACCAAAGCCTCCTGGCGCATAGACACATTTGATTTTGTGGCCAAATTCGCAGACTGCAGCCAGTTCATGCTGGGGGCAGTGCATTTCGGTGGTCGCCTGGCCGGAGCTCTGATCGATACGATTTCGCTGCAAGAGCTCACCACCGAGGACATCACCGGCCTGCCCCTGAGCACAGGCTCTGGCCCGGCGCAGGTCTCCAAAAGCCTGGCGCTTGATGATCACGCCCGTTTTGCCGCCAGCCTGGCGCAGAACAGTTCGGCCAAAAACAAAAAAGGCGCCCGCGCCCGGATCATGTTTCATGCCCATGCGATCGAAAAAGGGCTGAGCCACTCCAACTTCCGTGCCGGCTTTGGCAAGATCTCAGTGCCTGCCCTGGCCCGCGAAATGAACGGCTGGCTCAAACATGGCCGTGATCCGCAGGATATTTTCTTCCAGACCGGGGCGGCAGTCATGCAAAGCTATCATCGCCGCCATGAGAGCCTAAAAAGCGACATTTCCCATTTCTGGTCGCAGTTTTCCCCAAAAGTGCAGGACTATATCCTGCATGCGGACAGCCGAACCGGTGGCGTGATGGAAGCCGCTGCACCACGCGAAGATCAGCGGACCTCATCAGACAGCCGCAGCTTCCTGGATGTGGTCAATGGGCGGCGCAGCGTGCGCGAATTCACCAACACCCCCGTCACCGATGCGCAAATCGAAGCTGCGGTTCAGATCGCCATGCAGGCCCCTTCTGTGTGCAACCGTCAGGGCGCACGGGTGCATCAGTTCGACGATCCCAAAGCCATCAAGGCGGCACTGAACATCCAGGGCGGATTTGGTGGCTATAAGATGCCCCCCCGCCTGTTGCTGGTGACTGTGGATCTCAATGCCTTCCTGTTTGCAGCAGAACGCAACCAGCCCTATGTGGATGGCGGCCTGTTCATGATGACCTTGCTGCTGGGGCTCGAAGAGGTTGGGCTCGCCGGCTGCAGCCTCAACACCGCGATGAACACAGAACGCGCAGGTAAAATCCGCAAGCTGCTCAATATCCCCGCAAACGAAGTGTTCATCTCTTTCATTGCCGTCGGCCATTATGATTCCGATGTGCTCACACCGCGCTCCAAGCGAATTTCCATGGGTGAGGTGCTCAAACGCCATGGACAGGAAAAGAAACTGACGCCCGCTCGCTAAATGAGCCCCCGTCCGGTGGTCACCATCGGGCGGGGTTTTGCCCAGCTTCCCCCTGTCCTGCACACCATAGCAGAGCCTAAACAGCGTAATTACGCATCTTATTTCAGTCATGCTCCAACAACAGGCCTTTTCATGATCACCTTGCAGAACTTCCTGGCCCCCGACCCGGCCATCTGTACAGAATCCCAGCTGTACCACCGCGAAGCGGGCACCGTCGGCCTGTCTTATGATAGCGGCACCTATGTGATCCCCCGTTCCTCGCGGCTGTCTTTTGATACCTATTTCAACCTGTTCAATCTCGACAGCTGGCGTCATTGCCAGCTGGATGGTCTGTTTGTCGAACTCAGCGGACAAGGCGAAGTGGAGCTGCAGATCACCCATGCCGCACCGGGGCATTCCTATGAGGTGATCCACCGGCAGGTGACCACCTTACAGTCTGATGCCCCCTACCAGCTTGATCTCAGCCATCTGCTGGAGACCGCGCATGGGGTGGTTTTTGTGTCTCTCACGGCCATAGGTGATCGCGTGGTGCTGGAGCGCGCCCGTTTTGCCACCCGGAGCCTGCCGGAGCGCGTGCTGCCCGAACTCACCGTCTCCATCACCACCTTTCGCCGCGAAACAGCCGTGCGCGCAACCGTTGAACGCCTCGAAGCCTTTCTAGAGGAGTTTCCCTTTGCCGATCACATCCGGGTGCAGGTGGTCGACAATGGCGAAAGCGCCAATATCCAGCCTTCCTCCCATGTGACCCCCTACCCTAACCGCAACCTCGGCGGTGCCGGAGGTTTTGCCCGCGGCCTGCTGGAAGCCGAAGAGGCAGGCGCCAGCCATTGTCTGTTCATGGATGATGATGCCTCCTTTCACATGGAAAACATCGCCCGGACCTATATGGTGCTGGCCCTGGCGCGGGATCCCAAAACCGCCATTGCCGGTGCCATGATCAACAGCCAGGACAAATGGGCCCTGTGGGAAAACGGTGCCTGGTTTGACGGCGTGTGCCACCCGATCGCCAATGGCACCGATCTGCGCAACCACCGCGCCCTCATTCAAATGCAGTTTGACAGTGTCGCGCCGCAGCCCGACACGCTCTATGGCGGCTGGTGGTTC
>NZ_WIXK01000012.1 GCF_009617595.1 Tritonibacter aquimaris
CATTTGCGTAGTCAAACGCATCCTGCCAGCCCATGCGGCGGCCAACCTCTGCGATAATATCCCAATCCGCGCGCGCCTTGCCCGGCGCGGGCAGAAATGGGCGCTGGCGTGACATGCGGCGTTCGGAATTGGTGACCGTGCCGGATTTTTCACCCCAGCCCAAGGCGGGCAGCAGCAGATCACAGCAGGCATTCGTGTCTGTATCAACAACAATATCGCTGGCCACGGAAAAGGGCACCGCCCGTATCGCCGCCGCCACCTGATCGGCCTCGGGCATCGACACCGCCGGGTTGGTCGACATCACCCACAGCGCCTTGATGCGGCCATCGGCGCAGGCGCGAAACAGATCCACCGCCTTGAGCCCGGCCTTATCGGCCATGCGCGGCGCGTTCCAGAACCCCTGCACTGTGTCGCGGTGATCTGCGTTTTCCAGATCCAGATGGCACGCGAGCATATTGGCCAGCCCACCAACCTCACGCCCGCCCATCGCATTGGGCTGGCCGGTCATGGAAAACGGCCCCTGCCCGGCGTTGCCAATGCGCCCGGTCGCCAGGTGGCAATTGATGATCGCGTTGACCTTATCGGTGCCACAGGACGACTGATTCACCCCCTGACTATAAAGCGTCACCACGTTTTTGGTGCTGCACCACAGTTCAAGGAACTGGGCAATTTCATCCTCGCTCACCCCACAGGGATGCGCGGTTTCAGCCGCCGCAAGCGCTGCCTCCAGCCCATCCACATGTTGGGCGACATAGGCGTGATCAATCAGATCGCGTGCCGCAATTTCACGTAGCAAACGGTTGAACAGCGCCGCATCTCCATCGGGGCTGATCGCCAGATGCAGATCGGCTTCCTGCGCGGTGGTGGTACGGCGGGGATCCACCACCACAACTTTCATCTCAGGGCGCGCCAGCCGCGCGGCCTCTAGGCGACGATACAGAACCGGATGACACCAGGCGGTGTTTGATCCCACCAGCACCACCAGATCCGCCTGCTCGAAATCTTCATACTGGCCCGGCACCGTGTCTGCACCAAAGGCCCGTTTGTGCCCGGCAACAGATGACGCCATACAAAGCCGCGAATTGGTGTCGATATTGGCCGACCCAATAAAGCCCTTCATCAGCTTATTGGCGACGTAGTAATCCTCTGTCAGCAACTGACCCGAGACATAAAACGCCACGCTATCAGGGCCATGTTCACGGATCGCGGCCTGAAATTTTTCGGCCACCATCCCCAGCGCATGATCCCAGCTGACGCCACGCCCCTTCAGCTGTGGTGCAAGCAGCCGCCCTTCCATGCCAATGGTCGCGCCAAGCGCGGTGCCCTTGGAACACAGGCGGCCAAAGTTTGCCGGATGATCGGGATCACCGCGTACCGAACCATCCGGCGCTGCCAGCACACCACAGCCAACACCACAATAGGGACAGGTGGTACAGATACTCATTGCGCCACCTCATATTGAACAGCACCCGCAGTGCGGATCGCTGCCATCATCTGATGACCTTGTGTCATCTGGCTAAGGTTTGGGCCGCTGCAGCCGCAGATCTCTGCGTTAGCCGGTAAGGCTGCAACGGCCACCATAGGGTCCAGCGGCTCCCCCCTCTGAAAGGCGGGGCCAAAGATCAGCGTCTCCCGCATGTCAGAGATATCTTGCTTGTCGCGTATCAGATTGAAAAACCAATTGCTGTCGCTGGTGTCGCCATAAAACACCGCCCCCACCACGTGGTTGCCCTCCAGCACCAGCCGTTTGTAGACGCTGCGCGCCGGGTCGCGAAACACAATGTCTTGGCGCGTGTCACTTGTGGCAAAATCCCCGGCTGAAAACAGATCGCAGCCGGTCACCTTCAATTTGGTCGAAAGCTCCTTTGGCACAAATACGGCTTTTTGCCCTATTAGGGTCTCAGCCAGCACTTTTGCCTGCTCATAAAGCGGGGCCACCAGACCAAACAACGCGCCTTTATGTTCAACGCATTCGCCCACCGCATAGATGTTTTCATCTGAGGTGCGCAGTTGATCATCCACCTCAATGCCGCGCCCCACTGCAAGGCCCGCCTGCTGAGCCAGCGCCACATTGGGGCGAATGCCAACGGCCATCACCAACAGATCACAAGGCAGTTCGGTGCCATCCTCAAGCAAAAGCGCCCGCACTTTGCCATCTTCGCCCAGAATTTCCTTGGAATTCGCACCACATTTCACCGTGATGCCTTTGTCCACCAGCGCCTTGCGCAGCAGAGAACCCGCCGCCTCATCCAGCTGGCGTTCCATCAGATGGCCCATCAAATGCACCACCGTCACATCGACGCCGCGCGCTGCCATGCCCGCCGCCGCCTCAAGCCCAAGCACACCGCCGCCAATGACAACCGCGCGCTTGCCAGCACCCAACGCCATCATGCGCTTGGTGTCTTCCAGATCGCGATAGGCAATCACGCCCTCCAGATCATTGCCCGGCAACGGGATCATAAACGGGTTGGACCCGGTGCCAAAGATCAGCCTGTCATAAGCCAGCACATCACCGTTTTCCGCCGTTACGGTTTTGGCCGCGCGGTCGATTGCCACCACTTTCTCACCAAAGCGGCAGCGCACGCCCCGCGCGCCATACCAGTCATCGTCGTGGGTCACGATGTCCTGGTAGGTCTGATCGCCCGCCAGCACCGGCGACAGCATAATGCGATTGTAGTTGCCGCGCGGCTCGGCGTTGAACAGGGTGACATCCACCTCAGCGCCCGCGTCAAACAGATGCTCCAGCACCCGGCCCGACGCCATGCCTGCACCAATAACTATGATCTTTTGTGTCATGGGCTACTCCGCAGCAATCGGCTTGGCCGCTGCTTTTGGTTTCGGCTTGGCGCCGTGTTCGTATTCCTCAAGGAAGTCGAGCACGTCCTGGCGATAGCGGTAATAATCCGGATGCTCGAGCAATGCCTTGCGGGTGCGCGGCCGTGGCAGATCCACATCGACAATCTTGCCGATGGTGGCCTGGGGACCATTGGTCATCATCACCACGCGATCCGCCAAAAGGATCGCCTCATCCACATCATGGGTCACACAGATTGCGGTCACTTTGGTGCGCGACCACACTTCCATCAGCACTTCCTGCAATTCCCAGCGGGTCAGGCTGTCGAGCATGCCAAACGGCTCATCCAGCAGCAAAAGTTTCGGCGACAGCGCAAAGGCGCGCGCAATCCCCACCCGCTGCTGCATCCCGTTTGACATCGACGATGCGGGCTTATCCATCGCATCGGCCAGCCCAACGCGCTCAAGATAGTATTCCACCACATCCTGACGCTCTGCCTGGCTTGCCTTGGGATAAACCTTATCAACCCCGATGGCGCAGTTTTCCCGCGCGCTCAGCCAGGGGAACAGGTTTGGCGATTGAAACACCACCGCGCGCTCAGGATCGGCGCCCTCGACGTGTTTGCGATCAAGCTTGATCGCGCCTTTTGAGATCTCATTCAGCCCCGCCGCCATAGTCAGCACCGTGGATTTGCCACAGCCCGAATGGCCGATCAGCGAGATGAATTCACCCTTGTTGACCTGCAGATTGAAATCTTCCACCACGGTCAGCGGCCCCTTGGGGGTTGGGTAGATCTTGTGCAGCTGTGAAAAATCGAGAAACCGCTCCTCGATCATCGATTTTGACGCCTCGCTCACCGCCGCAGGCACACCGTGGATCGGGGTCACATCCGGCAGTTTGGTGCTGCCTTCGGCCTTGGCCTCAATGCCCACATCCATCAGATAGTTGGTCACCTGCATCCGCAGCTGTTTGAACCCTTCATGATGGTTCATCTCGCTGCGCTCACGCGGGCGCGGAATGTTCACTTTGAACTCTTCGCCAAGGCTGCCATCCGGGTTAAGCGCAATAATGCGATCCGCCAGCAAAATCGCCTCATCCACATCATTGGTGATCAGCACGCAGGTCTTTTTGTCCGCCTGCCAGATCGCCTCGATCTCATCGGCCAGATTGGCCCGCGTCAACGCATCCAGCGCCGACAAAGGTTCATCCAGCAATAAAACCTCAGGGTCCATTGCCAGCGCCCGCGCCACATTCACCCGCTGGCGCATCCCGCCCGACAATTCCGCCGGACGGCGCCCAGTGGCGTGGCCAAGGCCAACCATCTTGATGTAATGCGCCACTTTTTCAGCCTTTTCACCAGCTGACAGATTGGGAAACATCGTATCCACCGCCAGGCTTACATTGCCCTGAACCGTGAGCCACGGCATCAATGAATAGCTCTGGAAAATCACCCCGCGTTCCGGCCCCGGCCCGGTGATCGGCGTGCCCTTGAATGTCACCTCTCCCCGTGTCGGGCTCTCCAGCCCGGCCATCAGGTTGATCAGCGTGGTCTTGCCGCTGCCGGAAAACCCCAACAGCACCAGAAATTCACCCTCTTCAACCTTAAGATCAATGCCCTTCAACACCTCGGTCTTCGCCGCGCCGTCGCCAAAGCTTTTGAAAACCTTGTTGAATTCCATTACCGTTGATTGCTTCGCTGTCATGTCGATCACCGGTTGTTGGTAAAGGTAAACAGGGACTGGATCGCATACATCATCCGATCGAGCAGGAAGCCGATGATGCCAATGGTAAAGACCGCCACCATGATTTTCGCCAATGACTGGCTCGATCCGTTTTGGAACTCATCCCAGACAAATTTGCCAAGGCCCGGATTCTGCGCCAGCATTTCCGCCGCAATCAGCACCATCCAGCCCACACCCAACGACAGACGCAGCCCGGTAAAGATCAACGGCAGCGCCGAGGGCAGCACCAGTTTGGTGATCTTGGTCCAGGTGTTCATTTTCAGAACCTTGGACACATTGACCAGATCCTTGTCGATCGACGACACCCCCAGCGCGGTGTTGATCAGGGTTGGCCACAGCGAACACAGGGTCACCGTGATCGCCGACACCAGAAACGATTTGGTAAACAGCCCGTCATTGGTGGTGTAGGTCGCCGACACGATCATGGTCACAATCGGCAACCACGCCAGCGGCGACACCGGTTTGAAAATCTGAATAAGCGGGTTCAATGCCGCATTGGCAGTTTTTGAAAGCCCGGCTGCAATCCCCATTGGCACCGCCACCGCCGTGGCAATCAAAAAGCCAAAGAACACGGTTTTGATCGAAGTCCAGATCTGCGCGTAATAGGTCGGCTTGCCGGTATATGCGCGCTCTTTGACCTTATCTTCCTTGCCCGCTGCGATCAGCTTGGCATTGCGCGCGTCCTGACGCTCATAAAAGGCAGCTTCTTTTTCCCGCTCGCGTTTTGCATCCGCATTGAGGTTTTCCACCTGCTCCCAAACCTGCGCCGGGCCCGGAATGGCCCCAAGCGAGGTCTGCACCTGCGGCGCAAGCCACCCCCACAAAAGCAAAAACCCCGCAATCGCACAAAGCGGCACCCCCAAAAGCTGCCAGATCTCCCGCCCCTGTGCTTTGGGGTTATCACCTGCAACGGCTTTCAGGATCGGGGTCATCCAGGCCAGGCCAAACACCTGAAACCAGGCATCCGCTTTATTGATCCGGGCAAACAGGCGTTCCTTCTTGGCCGCGCGCGCCGCATCGTCACTACTAAAATCTACAGAGGTCATGATGCGTCCTTCACATCGTCTATTTGGGTCGGGAAATGGGATGGCGGGTGGGGCAATGCCGCCTTGGCGGCGCGCGTCACCCCCCATCCCTTTGGTCCTTGCGGATGTGGGATGGTTCAGCCTTGAACCGCGTTGCCAACAACCTTTTGCGCACCTTTCAGGCCAATCGGCAGGCTCTCAAGGTAGGCGTTCGGCGCTTTGCCATCATAGGGGATGCCATCGATGATATCGGCAGGCGGCGTTGGCGCTTTGTAGCCGTCACTGTCCCAGGGGAAATCCGCCTCATTGGCGAGGCCCTCTTCCACCAAAAGCTTTGCCGCCTCCAGATAGATCTCGGGCTTATAGACCGATTTTGCCACCTCATCATACCAGCTGTCGGATTTGGCCTCGGGGATCTGGCCCCAACGGCGCATCTGGGTCAGATACCAGACCGCATCGGAATAAAACGGATAGGTCGCATTATAGCGGAAGAACACGTTGAAATCGGGCACTTCGCGCTTGTCACCTTTTTCATATTCAAAGGTGCCAGTCATTGAGTTCGCGATCACATCGTAATCCGCCCCCACATATTCTGAACGGCTCAGGATCTCGACTGCGGCTTCGCGATTGGCATTGTCGTTTTCATCCAACCACATCGCCGCGCGGATCAGCGCCTTGGTGATGGCCAGCGTGGTCTGCGGGTTTTCGTCGATGAACTCCTTCGACAGGCCAAACACTTTTTCCGGGTTGTTTTTCCACAGCTCATAATCGGTGATCACCGGCACGCCGATGCCTTTGAACACCGCCTGCTGGTTCCACGGCTCACCCACGCAATAGCCATAGATCGTGCCTGCTTCCATGGTTGCGGGCATCTGCGGCGGCGGGGTCACCGACAACAGCACATCCGCGCCGATCTGGCCGGAAATATCTTTGGGCGAATAATAGCCCGGCTCCAGCCCACCCGCGGCCAGCCAGTAGCGCAGCTCATAGTTATGGGTCGACACCGGGAACACCATGCCCATGTTGAACGGCTTGCCCTGATCTTTGTAATCTTCCACCACCGGTGCCAATGAGGCCGCCGAAATCGGGTGCTGCGGGCGACCATCTTCCATTTTGGGCACATGCGGCAGCATCTGCTCCCAGATCTCATTTGAAACGGTAATGCCGTTGCCATTCAGATCCATCGAAAACGGCGTCACAATATGGGCCATGGTGCCATAGCCAATGGTCGCCGCCAAAGGCTGACCCGCCAGCATATGCGCACCATCCAGCTGGCCATCAATCACCCCATCCAAGAGCACTTTCCAATTGGCCTGCGCCTCCAGGGTCACAAACAGACCTTCATCCTCGAAATAGCCGTTCTCATAAGCCACAGCCAAAGGCGCCATATCTGTCAGTTTGATAAAGCCAAATTTCAACTCATCTTTTTCCACATCCAAAAGCTCGGCAAAGGCCGGAACTGCCAGGCAGGTGGTCAAAGCGGAAGTTGCTGCAAGGGTGGCGATTATGCGTTTCATATTGCGTCCTCTGTCAGGTCTCATGGCCTTTTGGCCAAGAAAAAAAGCCGCTTGAACCCAGGGCCGGGAGGGCGGCCCAGGGTCTCAAGCGGCTTTGCTGTTGCGAGATCTTACCGTCCCGCTTGGCTTGGAACGCCATTGTTCCAAAATCCTGTGATCACCATTAAAAACGCAGCCCACAGGATCAAGCATCCCCCCGCCCCTCACCGCCACCACGCCAAGGGTGCTGCATTTCAAGCCCTGTTTTTCTGCATCTGCACAATTGTTGAGCAGCGCAAAAACCGACCTATCGACCCAGCGCATAAAACCACCGGGCTGCCATCGCGGATCTGCCCAGCAATGGATTCGGCACACACAGAAAAGCCCACCCCGGCTGGGGTGGGCTTTTTATGGGTCACAGGCCTGTCTGGCTGGGGATTAGAAATCCTGCCATTTGGCATTGGCCTCTTTCAGGACCTCTTCCCGCGCGCCGCCGGGTTCTGCCACCTCTTCCTGCCAATCTCCTGCTTCAGGCGCAGCCGGGGCGGCAGGTTTTTGCACGTTGCTGCTGATGCTGCCCTCGGTCTTGAAGGCCGCCATCAGCTGCGACAGGTCCGAGGCATCCGCGCGCAGCAGGTGGCTTGCGGCGGTGGTCTCTTCCACCATGGCTGCATTGTCCTGGGTCACCCGATCCAGCTGCGATACGCCGGTGTTGATCTCACTCAGCGCGGTGGCCTGTTCTTCGGCCGATTGCACAATGTTGGTCACCAGGCCAGAGATATGGGTCACCCGATCCGAGATCGCCTGCAGCGCAGAGCCTGTGCGCCCCACCAGATCCACACCGCGATCCACCTGACGGCTGCTTTTCTCGATCAGGGTTTTGACCTCAAGCGCCGCGTCTGATGCCCGCTGCGCCAGCGCCCGCACTTCCGAGGCCACAACCGCAAAGCCCTTGCCTGCTTCACCGGCCCGCGCCGCCTCAACACCTGCGTTCAACGCCAGAAGGTTGGTCTGGAAGGCAATGTCATCGATAACGCCAATGATCTGGGTGATGTGATCCGAGGACGCCTCGATCTCATTCATTGCGGAAATGGTTTCGGTCACCACTTCACTGCTTCTATCGGCATCCTGTTTGGCTTCGCTGGCCGCAGTTTCCACCGTGCGCACATTCTCGGTGGCGGATTTCACACTAACGGTGATCTCCTCCAGCGCCGCGGCGGTCTCTTCCAATGTGGCGGCCTGGCTTTCGGTGCGCGATGACAGATCATCTGCCGCTGCGTTGATTTCATTGACACCTTTTTCAATGCTATCCGCACGCTCAGTCACTTTTAGGACCACATTGTTCAGCCCCATCATCGCATCATTGATGCTATAACGCAGGCTCTTGTGCTCTATGGGGAAGAACTCGGTGATGTGGTTGCGGAAATCACCCTCGGCCAGTCCCATCAGCGCCTTGCTCAAAAGCTCTACCACGCGCTCATTGGCCTTTTGCGTCTCAACCTCGCGCTCTTTGGCCTCTGCACCTTGCTGCAGGCGGACTTTCAGATCTTCGAGAATCTGCGCCATCTTGCCAACTTCATCGTTGCTGTCGGTGCCCTGCACTTCGATGTCATAGTTTTCATCTGCCACGCTTTGAATGTCATCCGACAGGGTGACAAACCGTTTGGCAATCCAACGCGCCACCAGGAAACAAACCAGCGACATGATCACAGCGGTGGCCACCAGACCCAGCAGCGATGCCATGATCAAAAAGCGGGTGGAGGCCAGCGCCTCATCGGCGTGCAGTTCAACGACTACGCCCCAGCGTTCGCCGCGCAAGGTTTCCACTGCATAGCTTGCTGCCACCACCTCAGAGCCATCAACCCCGATGGTGTCATCAAAATAGCGGTTCTCCCCAGCAATCGCGGCCTCGATCTGCGGGCTCAACGCGCCAGAGCTTCCCACCACTTCGCCCGAGTCTGAGGCAGAATGAGACAGCACCTGCCCCTTGGTGCCCGTCAGGATCACCCGGCCGGTATCACCCAGAAGATCCGATTGTGACAGGATCTTGCTGATTTGACTAAATGGAACCTGTACCGCAACCACACCAACACGGGTGCCGTTCTTAAACACCGGATGCGCCACAAACAGCGCCGGTTTGCCACCGCTGGCCGCAAAGGGGGCGATATCGGTCATATAGACCTTGCCCTGCGCCGATGTGTTGCTGTTGCGAAACGCATCGCCAAGACCGGAATCGGCGTATTTGCCATTCACGTAGTTCAGGCCAAAATCATCTTCTTTGTAGACCGAATAGATCAGATTGCCCGCGGTATCGAACAGGAAGAGATCATAATAGCCATGTGTTTTCTGAAAGCTGCGCATGCTCATGTGATAGCGGCGGTGCACGGTGCTCCAGCTGGAGTTATCCCCTGCGTCCACAACATCTGCCTGCTTATTACTGTCGTGATTTTCATGGGAATTATTGCCCATATAGGCGGTGCGCACCTGGTCGCTTGCATCCGGACCCATCAGACGCCAGGCTGAGGTGAATTCAACCAGCGCATCCTGAATGGCGACATTTTCAGCCAGCGCTTCTGTGTCATGTTCGATCGAATGCAACCACTCGGTCAGTGCCACCGCCCGCTCGTGGGCGAGGATCGTATAGGTTTCTTCGTTGTCCTCATCAAGGACCACAACCAGTTCCCACAACTGCACCAAACCTGACACTACAACGAACAAAACTGTAGGCAAGGTGATCAACAGCGGCAGCTTTTTGGAAAGCTTCATATCTTTGAGGATTTTCATCGCGTTACTCTTACTCCAGACCATACCATGAGCCGAAACACAGCTCGCCTTAGCCAGAGACGCTAGTAGGGAAAAATTTTCACAACCCTAACGCTACATAAAACCGCCATAAATAAAGAAAATGAAATCTACGCAGTTTGAATATATCACGATAAAAGCTCGGATGCGGTGACAATTGCCGCCGCCACATCAGCCACCCGCCGCCCCTGTTGCATCGCGCTTTGGCGCAGCAATTTATAAGCCTCGCCCTCGTCCAGACCTTTGGCCTGCATGATGATGCCCTTGGCGCGGTCGATGGTCTTGCGCTCGCGCAGGGCCTGCTGGCTGGCTTCCAATTGTTGGCGCAAGTCCCGCAACTGTTCAAACCGCAACAGCGCCGTTGTCACCTGCAGCGGCAGCTGCGCGGGGTGGTCACAAAACCCCATCACCGCCGTGCCCATGCGCGCCAGCTGCGGATCAAGGCTTTTGGTCAGCACCACGGTGGCGCTCTGTTCGGCGGTGGTGGTCAAATCATCCAGCCGCTGCGCCGACGGGCTGGGCAGATCAGCAACCACCAGATCAACGCGGGATTTACGCAGAAACGGGGCCAGCTCTGCGGCGTTTACCTGCTCCAGCGTGCGATGCGGCGCCAGTGGGGCCAGCGCTTCGACGATTTCGGCACCGCGATCTTGCGCGGCAACCACAATGGACAATGGGTTCAGCATATCCAAATGCTAGCCGCTGCCACGGCGCAAATCTGCCCCACACCCAGGGCAGCGCCTCGCAACGCTCAGAATCCGGGCACAATCGCCGGGCAGCAGCGCCAGATGCTGAAAAACCAAACAGATCTGGAATCTTTATCGCCGCAGAAAACCGCGCGATTACACATAAGACCCGCCTCCGCAAAACCGTAAACGCTGCGCCATCTCACAATTATAGGTGTATTTTGCGCTGCTTTTTTCAGCCGGTTTACCGCTGCTCAACGCTTGCGCCGTAAAAGACGATGCAGCCAGTAAAAGGATATCGCGCATATGCGGGTCTTGACCAAAGCCCTGTTTGTTCTGTCCGCGTTGGGAGCAACGTTGTTTTTGCATGCGGATAGCCATGCGAAATCCTATACTTATATCTCTGCAAAAGAACTGGCGCAGGCGCTCACTGGGCCGGATCGCGCCACCCGTTCGGCGTTTCGCCGCCCAACGCGCATTCCTTTTCCGCCCGACAATGCGTTTCGCCATGATGCGGCGGTGCTGGGCAAGATGTTGTTTTTTGATCCTCGCCTGTCCGGCAGTCAAAACATCAGCTGTTCCACCTGCCACAATCCCTCTTTTGGCTGGGCCACCCCGGTGCATCCCGTCGCCTCTGAGCAGGAACGTGTGGGACGCCGCCACGCCCCCAGTATCGTGAATGTGGCCTGGACCACACCGCTATTTTGGGATGGGCGCGCCGCCACATTGGAAGATCAGGCCGTAGGCCCGATCCTTGATCCCAATGAAATGGATTCGGATTTTGACACCATCATCCACCGGCTCGAAAAAGTGAGCGCCTATCGCCGCTGGTTTGATCTGGTCTACCCGGACGAAGGGATCACAGCCGGTACCGTGGTGCGTTCATTGGCGACCTATCAACGCACCATTGTCAGCGGCGGTGCCCCGTTTGATGATTGGATCTCCGGCAACGCCGGGGCAATCTCGGATGAAGCGCGGCGCGGGTTTGAACTGTTTCGCGGCCGTGCAGGCTGTATCAGCTGCCATTCCAGCTGGATGTTCACCGACAACAATATGCATGACATCGGCTTGCGCAGCCCCGATCTGGGCCAGGGCGCGCTGGAAGGCCAGCCCAGCAGCCAGAACTATCATTTCAAAACTCCGGGCCTGCGCAATATCACCATGCGCGCGCCCTATATGCACGATGGCTCCATCCCCACCCTGCGCGAAGTGATCCGCCACTACGCCAATGGGGGCTCTATCTGGGTGGCGCGCGATGTGGATATTGAACCCTTTACCATCAGCGAGACCGAAATCGACGAACTCATTGCGTTTTTGAACACGCTCTCCACCAGCAACCCGGTGGGTCAGCCCCCCACCCTCCCCGCCAATTAACCCCCTATTGGCAGAGGCACAGACCCAAATATCATGAGCATTAAAAAGTCCATTGTTGTCCCCGTCATGATCCTGGCCTCTGCAATCTTTGCGGTTGCGCTCGCGGTCAGCGGCACCATTATTTTTGCCAGCAACCGCTCCAACACTCAGGTCAGCGAGGCGTTGGAAATCACCCTGAAAACCCAGCAGCTCAGCACCCAGACCCATGCCGCGCAAGAGTATCTCAACCGGGTGCTCGACATGACCGATTTCAGCGAAATGGCAACGCTGGAACGCGACATCACACATCACAGCAACACCATCAGCGACAGTCTCAAGGACATCACCGCCCATCACCTGCCCAAATCGCTGTCCGCTCAGGTCGACACGTTGCGCGATGAGCTGAAAAACTGGCGCACCCTGGCACAGCAACGCCTTGGCCTCACCGGTCTGGCGCAGATCCCGACCCGCTCCACCTTGGATCAGCAGGCCCATACGGTGCTCAACGCCACCGCCACGCTTGCCACTGCCGCCGCTGATTTTGCCAAGATGGAGATCAAACGCGCCCATCTGCGCACCCTGCGCATTTTTGCCGCCTCGATGGCCTGCACCATGGCCATTCTGGCGCTGGCGCTGGTCTTTGCGTTCAAACGCGCCTCGCAGATGTCGCATGCGGTGTTGCGGATTTCGTCGCGGGTGCTGGGCTTGGCCCGCGTCGAAGGCGACCCGGAAGAACAACCCGAAAACGAGCTTGAAGCGGTGCATGGCGCGCTGGACAAACTACATGAATCGCTGCGCGAAAAACGTCGTATCCAGACAACCCTGATCGAAGAAAAGACCCGCGCCGAGGCCGCAACAGAGTCTAAATCGCGGTTTTTGGCCACGATGAGCCATGAAATCCGCACCCCGATCAACGGGGTTCTGGGCATGGCCGATATCCTCAATGAGACCGAGCTCACCGCCGAACAGCGATCTTATTCCGAAACCATTCTCGCCTCCTCCGAGGCGCTGCTGCGCATCGTCAACGATATTTTGGATTTCTCCAAACTTGAGGCCGGAAAAACCCTGCTGTTGCAGCAACCCTTTGATCTGCGCGACGTTTTATTTGATGTGGCAACGCTGGTGTCTTCGACCGCCACTGCCAAAGGGGTTGAGGTAGCGATTGATGTGCCCGATGACACCCCGCGCCACTTTATTGGCGACAGCGGCCGTATCCGGCAGGTTTTGCTCAATATCATCGGCAATGCGGTGAAATTCACCCCACAGGGCTATGTGGGCATCACCCTTTCTTATGATCCCAACCGCCCCGAGCCACTGTCCATTGCGATCGAAGATACCGGTGTTGGCATCCCGCAGGATCAGATCGATCACATCTTTCAGGCCTTTGAACAGGTCGAAAGCACGGTGGCGCGCCGGTTTGAAGGCACGGGTCTCGGCCTTGCCATCACCGCCCGCCTGGTGGATGCAATGGACGGGCGCATTGATGTGACCTCAACGGTGGACGTCGGCTCCTGCTTTACCCTGCATCTGCCCCTCGCCATCGCCGCCCTCGAAGAAAGCCCGGCCGCGGGCCGCAAAGCCCAGATCGAACAGATCGCAGGCAAATCCATTCTGCTGGTCTCCAGCCTGCCCTTTGGTGCCGCGCTGCGACAGAACCTGCTGAAAAGCTGGGGCGCCGAGGTACAACAATTCATCGATTGCACCAGCGCACTGGCCAGCAATACGGCGCAGACCTGCGATCTGGTGCTGGTGGAAACCCTGCTCGAAACCGAAGAGGCGGCGGAATTTGCCCGCCGCTTCTGGGCCCTCCGCCAGACAGAGCCAAAGATCCCGATCCTGCTGACCACCGATGGCCATCACATCACCGCGCTGCAATCGCTGAAATCCCAGGGCCCAATTGCCGCTTTGATGCGCCCGGCCCGCAATGGGGTTTTGCTGCAGACATTGGCGCAGGCGCTCTGCCCCAAAACAGATCTCGTGGCCCCGGTCCCGAACCAGAAACCACAGCAGGTCGATCTTTCGGCTTACCGCGTCCTTGTCGCCGAGGACAACCGCACCAACCAGCTGGTGCTGCGCAAGATGCTTGCTCCCACCGGGCTCGATATGACCTTTTGCAACGATGGTCAGGAGGCGGTGGATACCTTCCGCACCAGCCAGTTTGATCTGGTGCTGATGGATATGTCGATGCCGGTCATGGATGGGGTGCAGGCCACCCGGATGATCCGCAAACTGGAACAGGATATGGGGCTCATCCCCTGCCCTATTCTGGCGCTCACCGCCAATGTGATGGACACCGACGAAGCCGCCTGCCGCGCGGCCGGCATGGTGGATTTCCTCACCAAGCCGGTGCGCAAACAGGTGGTGATTGCGGCAATCGAACAATGGGGCAGCCCCAGACAGGACCACCCCAAGGTTGGCAATCTTTAAAATGCAGCGCGCGCGACTAAATCGCGCAACGCATTAGGTCATCACGGTTGGCGCATCCCGCCCGGTGCGCGCAAGGCCCGCAATGTCATAGGCCGCAGCCCGCACCGGCTCCAACGCCTCTTGCGTGTCACGCAGCAGATCGCCGTCGCCATCGACATAATTTTGCAGATAGACCCGCAGCGTCGCTCCATCGGTGCCGGTGCCCGACAGGCGGAACACAGCCCGCGCGCCACCTTCAAAGAACACCCGGATGCCCTGTTTGTGGCTTTCGCTGCCATCCACCGGATCCAGATAGGAAAACTCATCGGCTGAGGCCACAATCAAGCTGCCAAAGCTCTGCCCGGCAAAGCCTTGAAGCCCCGTCCGCAGATCCGCCATAATGGCATCACCTTCTGCGCTCGGCAGCGCTTCATAATCGTGACGCGAATAGTAGTCGCGCCCATAGCTCTGCCAGTGATCCTGCATCACCGCCTGCACGCTTTCGCCGCGTTTGGCCAGCACGTTCAGCCACAGCAGAACCGCCCAAAGCCCGTCCTTTTCACGCACGTGATCAGAACCGGTGCCCGCGCTTTCTTCACCGCAGATGGTGGCCTTGCCAGCATCCAGGAGGTTGCCAAAGAACTTCCAGCCGGTTGGGGTTTCAAAGCTTTCAATCCCCAGTTTCGCTGCGACACGATCAGACGCGGCAGAAGTGGGCATTGAACGCGCAACCCCAGCAATACCCTGTGCATAGCCGGGTGCCAGATGCGCATTGGCCGCCAGCACCGCCAGACTGTCAGACGGCGTCACATAGACCCCTTTGCCCAAGATCATATTGCGATCGCCGTCCCCATCCGACGCCGCGCCAAAATCCGGACCATCCGCTGCCATCAGCTGATCATACAGTGGCTTGGCCCAGACTGGGTTGGGATCGGGATGGCCCTTGCCAAAATCAACGCTGGGGGTGCCGTTCAACACGGTGCCCTTGGGCGCGCCCAAAGCCCCTTCCAGGATCGCATGGGCATAAGGCCCGGTCACCGCATGCATCGCATCAAAGCGCATGGTGAACCCGCCCGCAAACATCGCGCGGATCGCATCAAAATCAAACAGCTGCTGCATCAGCGCCTGATAGTCCACCACCGGGTCGACCACCTCAACCACCATGCCATCAAGCTGGGTTTCCCCCAGCGCGCCCAGATCCACATCACCCGCGTCTGAAATCTGATACTCAGCAATCACCTTGGTGGCGGCAAGAATGCGTTCGGTCACCCCTTCGGGTGCGGGGCCACCATTGGCGATATTGTATTTCAGACCAAAATCCGCATCGATCCCGCCGGGGTTATGGCTGGCTGACAGGATCAAGCCGCCGTCAGTGCCGCGCTGGCGAATAAGGTTGGAGGCCGCCGGGGTCGAGAGCAATCCCCCCTGCCCCACAACCACCTTGGCCGCACCATTGGCGGCGGCCATTTTCAAAATGGTCTGGATTGCCTCGGCGTTGAAATAACGCCCGTCGCCGCCCACCACAAATGTCTTGCCGCGCGCGCCGTCGATGGCGTTGAAAATTGACTGGACGAAATTCTCCACATAGCCCGGCTGCATAAACACGCGGGTCTTTTTACGCAGGCCCGAAGTGCCCGGTTTCTGCCCCTCAATGGGCTGGGTGGAAATCACTTGTGCGGGCATTGCTGCCTCCTTCAATAAACATGCGGCACCGGTCAACACAGATCACTGCGGGCCCTGTGGTCTTTGGGCCTAACTTAGGATCATGGTGATGCCATGACAACGCGAACGCAGCAATGCGAACTCTGGGCAGATTTTCCCCGCCTACGCCGAGGTTTCGCAGCGAAACCTGGCAGAGCCTCGGCCAATTTGCGGCAAGTTTTGGGATGCAAGTTGCTCGATATTGACCACATGGCTGGCCCAATCAGCGCCAATTTCGGGGAGGTTTCGCTGCGAAACCTATGGTCTGAACAGGTGAAAACCGCCCCAAATACAGTTATTATATTTTAAATTCAAATACTTGAGCCAAAACCCAACAGCAGCAGCTGCGGGAGGTTTCGCAGCGAAACCTCCCCACGCGCCAACTACTGCACCAGATCTCCCACAATCGCGCGGATGTCTGTTTCCAGCGCGGGCACCATGGCAACAAAATGCCGAGGCGCGCCAATGAACTCCAGCGGCGCAACCGTTTCGATCACCGCGCCCGCTTCCTGCAGAATCAGCCACATGGCAAAGACGTCCCAGGCGTTGACATATTGCTCCCAATAGCCTTCGGCGCGCCCCAGTGCGACCGCCAGCAGGCTGATCACCGCCGCGCCATTGCGGCGATATTCCATGCCCGCGTTCAGGGCCCGGCTGACGCTGGCCACATGGTCTTCGACCTTCTGGCGGCCCGACCAGCCCACCATCAACACGCCCGCGTGCACATCGGTGCAATCCGACAGGGCAACCGCCTGCTCAACGCCCGCATGGCGCACCATGGCGCCCTGGTCTTTGGCGGCCCATAGTGTCACATCAAGTTCCGGCGCGCAGATCGCCGCCGCCTCTAAAACACCATCCTCCATATAGGCAATAGAGACCGCCCAATCAGCGCCACCGCGCATGTAATTGGCGGTGCCATCAATGGGATCAACCACCCATAGTTTTGGCCCATCGCCGCTTTGACCCTCTTCTTCGCCCAGCACGTGTTCATCGGGAAACTGCTCTGCGATGCGACTGCGGATCAGGTCTTCTACGGCGCGATCCGCATAGGTGACAAAATCCTGATGCCCCTTGGCCTGAATGAAATCCTCGCCCTGCTCCCGGCGCATCTTCAGCGCTTTTGCGGCGGCTTCCTCAGCAAGGTCGCGGATAAATTGGGTGCGGTTCGTCATGGCGTATTCCTGAAATCTGATGGCCAGAGCCTTATGCCCGGTCCTAACACAAACAGCACACAGAAATTTAAAATCCCCAGCTGAGGTTTCGCAGCGAAACCTCCCCAAGGCTCAAACAGCAAAAGGCCCGGATCACTCCGGGCCTTTTTCAATCTAACAACAGTTGATGGTCACTTTTGTTCCAGCAGATGGCGCACATTGTCCATCACCGCATCCACCAAATCCGCGGTGGCGTTTTTGCCATAAAAGCGGATGGCATAGCCGCCGGGGCCAGACTCCAGCGCGATTTCTACGCCATTGGCCATCTTCTGACGCCCGCTGACAACAGGTTTTTCCTGCACCTTCGGGCGGCCGCCACGGGCCGGATCCGGGGCGGACCCTTCGGCGCGTTCCACCAGCGGCAGCATCACCTGCCATTCTTCTTCGCCATTGCGCGGATCAGCGCGTTCCAATGTGGCGCGGATCTCTTCGGTCAAGCCTGCGCGCAGCGCCGCCGCCAGACGCAGACACTGGCGTTCGCTGTAGGAAATCGCGTGCGACAGCAGATCGCCCAGATCCTCATGCACCAAAGCAAAGGAGCGGATCTTGGAGCGTTTGGCCTTGGAGGCGTTTTGAAACAGCACCTGAACCGCCTCATCAACGCTGGTGAACACACCGTCATAAACCGCCATCGCCGCGGCGCGGCCGCGTTCATATTGGCTGAGGCCTGCGCGGATCTCGTTTTCCTCGATCATCGCCACCAGCGCCTCTTTGACGCCGCCGGGTTCGCGCACAAAGGCGGCAATGGTCGGAAAGCGCTCGCCGCCGCTCATGGCGTTCAGACGACGGATCGCAGCCAGGCGGCGATAGCCCGAAATCAGCCCGTATTGGGCGCCATCTTCGACGTGCTGGGGCACATAGACCTCGATCGGCAGACGCAGACCGTTGACCGAAATCGAGGTCATCAGCTCCTGCATCTCATCTTCGCCCAGCTCCATCCGGTCGCGTGACAGCGCATCGGCGGTGATCTCATGGATCGGGATTTCCACCGCAACCAGACCTTTTTCCTCAGCCGCGCGCAGGCGTTCCGCATCGGCCTTGTCTTTGGCCTGGGCCTCGCGGTCGGCCTGGGGCAGGGGGGATGCGCGCATGGCGGCATCGGCCACCACATCAGCAATCGGCGGGCGCACGGCGGTGCGAGTGAGTTCCTGATCAATGCCCGCTTCGATCTCTTTCAAAGCTTCGGCGGATGGGGCTTCGAGTTGTCTGCGTCGTGCCATGTTATTCTGCCTCCTCTTGAGGTTTCGCAGCGAAACCTCCGGCGTCTTCTGCCATCTGGGCATCGCGCCACCACGCGCCGATCAGAAGCTCTTTGAATTCCGCATAGGTGCGATCAAAGACTTCGCGGCCGCGGGTGTAGGTCTCGCGGTTGAAGTTGCGGTAATCCGCCTCGTAGATGCCAGAGACAGATTCACCTGCCTGGCCCACAAGGGCGGTGTAGTCCTGACGATGCGCATTCATGAAATCGCCAAAATAGGCCTGAATTACATTGGCCAGATCCGCCTGCTGGCTGGCGTCAAAGCGGGTGATCAGGGCGCGCACCACGTCCCATTCAAATTTCATCTCGGGCAGACCCGCACGGCGGCGGCCTGCATTTTCGCCATCCTCGATTGAGGCAAAGGTGGAATAGAGCATGTCAAAAAACCGCCCTGTTGAATCGAACTCGAGGAAAGACGCCCCCAGCGGCACCAGCAAAATATCTGCCGCGGCCAGCGCATTGATGGTCAGATAGCCAAGCGCGGGCGGGGTATCGAGCAAGATGATGTCATAGTCGTCAAGCGCTCCTCCTGTTTCCAACGCACCCGTAAGCGCATCCCAAAGGGGCCAGTTGCGCAGCCCCATGCGCCAAACCGGGATCTGAAACTCGGCCCAGTAGAGATTGAGCTGGGCGCCGATCAGATCGATATTGGGCCAATGGGTTTTCTGCACCACGTCGCGCAGCGAAACCTGCAAGGCCTCTGTCAGTGTTTCATCCAGCGGCAGTTCCGGATCACCGGCCGCCGCGCGGATCTTGTTTTCGGCCTGAAGGTGCTCGGCATAGTCCCGCGCCATCAGCGGGAACACCGTGCTCCATTCATCGGGCACTTTGCCGCCCATGATCGAGGTCATCGAGCCCTGGCTGTCCAGATCCACCACCAGAACCTTGTAGCCATCCAGCGCAGCTGACATCGCCAGATGGGCAGCAGTGGAGGTTTTACCAACGCCGCCTTTAAAATTCGCTACCGCTACGGTCTTAGCGTTAAGGGTTTGTGGACGATATGGCCTGTATTCTTTCGTGCTGATTCCCTCTTCGGCAAAATGGTCGCGCAGTTGCAGCACTTCTTCGAGGGTGAACCAGCGCGAACCGGCGCTGCCTTCGCCCTGGGGCAGGTCAGGGTTTTTGTTCAAAACCCGGCGCAGATGCGCGGCCTGAACGGGGATCAGATAGCGGCAGATTTCCCAGGTGGAAAATTTGCGCAGCCGTTTTTGCCCATCCGGGGAATAGCCGCGTTTGGCCAGATCATCGCGGCCACGCCCCGCCAATGCGGCGGCTTTGGCAAAGCGGGCGGTGTCCACCAGCGGGCCAAGTTTGCCTGCTGCGGTTTCCGGATCCAGATTGAAATAAGGGGGCAGGGGGGTCTCTGGTTTTTTCGCCATTGTTCTCTGCTATGTCACATGTGCCTCGGGGAGATCGCCTATTTATGGCGTTATCGTGCAAATCATCGCACATCTTTGCCGGGCTGTGAATCGGAGAATTCCATGTGATCTGATTATGTGGATTTGGCGCAATCCGGGGAGGTTTCGCAGCGAAACCTCTGGAATTCATCAAAAAGAAGCAACCACAGGGATCATAAAGCTTGTATTTGTTGAATCTATTTTAGAATCTTTGCGCCTGAAATACCTATATATATCAAGAGGCAACCCCTAGATAGGTACCCGTATACAGTGATTGGGGCACCCGGATGCGGGATCAATGGAACCCGGATGCAGGGTGAGCGGGTCCGATTCGCAGGAATAGGGGTACCGATTCCCGGTTTGGCTCTAAAATGCCGGTTTGAGGCTCAATTGGTGCCGTAATCTGGCAAGGATTGGTTCAGATTTAAAGGGTTTTCCACAGGGAGCAGCCTAAAGGAACCCATCTACGGGAACAGGCAATCCCGCAAACGGGTCCCTTTTATAGGTCCCCAGAGATATATTGAGCGCAGGTTCCTTTTCATGGCATAGTGGGCGGGCAAACCGATCAATGAGAATCGGAGCAGTGATTAGGACAGGCATAGGATAGGTAATGGCGCAAAGCGACATTCCGCACACACAATTGGCCGGGCCGCTCAGGCGGCAATCGGTGAAAAAGAATGTGGCGGCGATCCATATTTCCGGCAAGCTGACGCTGTTGCAGCGCAAGCTGTCAAACGTGCTTTTGCTGAATGCTTATGACGCGCTGACCTCCAAACAAAAGCACCAGATTGATGCGCGCACGCTGTGTATGATGGTGGGCTATAACTCCAATGATATGGAGACGCTGAAACAGTCGCTGCGCTCGCTTGCGGAGACTGTGGCCGAGTGGGATATGCTCGATGAAGAGGGGCGGCAAGAATGGGGGGTCAGCTCGCTTTTGTCATATGCCAAGCTTTCGGGGGGCGTTTGTGAGTATGCGTATTCGCCCGCTTTAGCGGAAAAATTGCACGATCCAAAAGTTTTTGCGCTGATTAATTTAAATATCCAGCGCCGGTTTACCTCGGGTCATGCGCTGGCGCTCTATGAAAACTGCTATCGTTTTGTGCGCACGGGTTCGACGGGCTGGTGGCCGATTGATCTGTTTCGCCGCCTGATGGGGGTGGAAGGCAGCGCCTATTATGAGAGCTTCAAACATCTCAATGCCAAGGTGATCAAACCGGCGGTGGCCGAGGTGAACAAGACCTCAAACATCGTGCTGACGCCGGAGTTCAAAAAGATGGGTCGCCAGGTGGCTGAGGTGCGGTTTCTGATCAAGGAAAACCCGCAGCTGGCGATGCTGGATATTGATGATGGCGCGGGGGTGCGTCAGGGGGCGGTGTATCAGCGCCTGCTAAAGGTGGGTGTGTCTGACCGGCTGGCGCGCCAGTGGATTGCGGAACACGGCGAGGATTATGTGGGCGAAAAGCTCGACTATTTGGGTGGGCGCACGGGGATTGAAAGCCCGGTGCGCTATCTGACGGCGGCGTTGCGCGATGATTACCGCGATGAAGCACCGGTGCAGCCCAAGGTCGACCCTGAGGTGCTGGCGCGGGTTGAGGCGCAAAAAGCAGAAGCCGCCCGCAAGGAGGCGGCGCGCGATGCGGCCAAGGCGCGGGAACGTGATCTGCGCGCCGCGCGGCTTGAGCGGATCCGAGACCTTGCGGCGGAACGATCCCCAACCCAGCGCGACGCGGATAAGCGGTTGTTTCTCAGCCGTCTGGAAGATGATCTGGAACGCAGCGAATTTCGCCGCGCGGGCTGGGCGGCGGCGCTGCTGGTGCAGGATATGGTTGAGTTCTGGGAAGAACTGTTGCCCGGAGCCTTTGACGACCTGTAAGCAAGCTGGCTTTAAGCGAGCTGGCGGCGGCGGTTGATCAACAGCACCCCGAGGGCAAAAAGCGCAACACCCGATGCAAGCTGCAGCACGGCGGTGAAACTATGGCTTTGTGCCACCATGCCAACCACAGGACCCGCAAGGAGGCCGCTGATCATCAGCGTGTTCCAATACAGCGCGGTTGCGGCGGCGGGGCGGTCGGTTGCAAAGCTTTGTATAAAACTGATGCCGAGGCTTGCGTATAGCCCGTAGTAGAGCCCTTCAAGCGCTGCGGCAAAAAACATCTGCGGCAGGGTTTCAACGGCGGCGAGCAGCTGAATGGTCACCACAGCAAGCGCGGTGGTGGCAATCAGCGCCGGGCGCAGGCCAAAACGGGCAATCAGGGCTGGGGTTGAAAAGATCGCACCAACTTCGACAGCGGTTTTGATGCTGAAGGCCAGGCCTGGTGCAAAGCCGGGCAGGCCGACCTCTTGGACGTAAAACAGTGGTAATGCGGAAAAGGTCAGCGAATGCGCGGATGAAAGGCAAAAGATGAAACAGGCCGCCAGGATCAGCGGCAGTGAATCTGCGCTTGCGGCCGCCTTGGGTTCTGCGGGGGCGGTGATGGTGCGGGGCAGGGTGAACCACCACAACAGCAGCCAGATCGCGCAGGTGGCAGCACCGGTTGCAAACACAGCGTTGAGAGACACCATATCTGCCAGCACAAAGGTCAGCGCGGGCCCAATCATCCATGCGGTTGACGTGGTTGCGCGCATATAGGCGTTAAAGCGGCTGCGCATGATGTTTTGCTGTTGCGCAAGATTGCCGCCCAGGCTGAACATGGTTGAAACCGCGCTGGAGCTGAGGCCAAAGCCAAGGATACCAAAACTGAGCGCGGCCCAAAGCGTTGGAAACAGATACAGCGTAGTGGCCGCACAGAGATAGCCCGCGGCCGCCAGGCCAATCAGCGGAAAAATACGCCCTCCGCGATCAATATGGCGGGCAAAACGGCGATTGGTAAAAACGGTGATCGCAACGGCCGGAGCCGAATAGGCGCTGATGATCCAGGGCGCATAGCCCAGCCCATCCACCAGAAAGAACCCCATAAAGGGAATGATCATCGCGCTGCACAGCGTGCCGCAAAACAACAGAAGGAAAAACAATACTGTAGTGTGTTGATGGGACGCGCGCGGCATTTGGGTTTCCTCAGGGAGCGTTTTTACTGTTGGGATTTAAATGGCTGTTGCAAGGTTAATTTTGGCTGACATCGCTGCGGGGCAGGGTTCTAATGGGCGCTTAATCTCTTTTTAGGCAGTTTACCTTAGGGTGTTGCGTGGAGGGGTGTGTGGTTGCGGTGTTGCAGCGCAGACCCATTGAAGCGATCGCAACGCATTTGCGCCATTAAATATGAGATTTCATAGGTGTTCGAATGACTTTCACCCCTGTTTTTGCCGGTAGTGGCCTGGTGGGCTACAATCATCTGGTACGCACCCGCGAGGAACAACAGCAGCGATTGGCTGAATCGCCCGTTGCCAAACGCGAGACCGAAGGTTTTGTTGAAAAGCTGAACGATATTCGCAGCGTTGACGACCTGTTGGCCAATCGCAATGTGTTGTCGGTGGTGCTGGGGGCGTTTGGTCTGCAAGATGACATTGGCAATACCGGGCTGTTGCGCAAGGTGCTTGAGGCGGATCCAAGTGACAGCAATTCGTTGCCAAACCGATTGCCTGATTCCCGTTATCTGGATCTGGCCACTGCTTTTAATTTTGGCGGTGAGGGCGGCGCGCAGCTTGATAGTCTGATCCGGGTAAGCCCGGTGGTGCAGCAGCTTGCCGATTATGATGATGTGGATGTGTTTCTGGCCGGGGAAAAATCGCAGGATCGCGCGGTTTTCCGCGAGACAATGGCGCATTTTGAGATCGAGAAATACGCCAACAACAAGTTTTTCCTCAAAACCGTGCTGGAATCCGATCTGGATGATCCCAATTCCTTTGCCAATCGGCAGACGGATCCCAATCTGTTGCGTTTTGCCCAGGCGTTTGATTTGAAGGGAAAATCAGCGGTGCCGCCTGCGGGCGAGGCGACGATTTACAGCTTTGCTGATGTGATCCGCGACGAGGTGCCCAATCTACTGTCGGCGGATGATCTGCTGGAGCGCCCGGCGGCACTGTCACAGGCGCTGGATCTGTTTGGGATTGAGGGGCTGGATCTGGACCCGGTAGCAGACAGCGCCACCGGTGAGCTGGTGGACAGCGCCGATCTGATTTTCCTGCGCGATGTGCTGAATTCTGATCTGGATGATGAAAACTCGGTCGCCAATCAGGCCGAAGACAAACGGTTTGCAGCCCTTGCAGGGGCGTTTGAATTCCCGGCACGTGTAGAACATGCTGCCCTGGTGGCCGCGACCCCGGATGGGGAAGAGCCGCCAGCAGCGTTTGACGGGCGGCTTGAGAAAATTCTGGATGGCGTGGATGAGCCGCTGGAAGATGTCGCAGGCTACATCCAGAACTTTGATTTCCTGCTCCATGCGCCAGGTTTCTTTGGCCTTGAATTCACCCAGATCAATACGGCGAATGGCACCTCGCAGATCTCCTATGAGCGTGATTATCTGGAGCGTGTTCTGGGATCGGATCTTTCGGATCCAAACTCCTTTGGCAGTTTTGTTGGCCGCAAGGATCCGCGGTTTGAAAATTTTGCCAAAGCCTTTGATATCCCGCAGCCTGTTACAGAAACGGTTTATGAATATCCCGAAGGTTTTGGGCAGGCCATTCTGGACCGTTATCTGGATGAAGAATTCCTGGCCGCAGTTGGCGAAGAAGACCCAACCCTGCGGTTTGCACTGGGGTTTGAGCCCGGTCTCGAAAGCATTGTGAATGCGGGTGGCTCCAACAATGCCCATTGGTTTTCGATCCTGGCGTCAAACCCGCTGCGCGAGGTCTTTGAATCGGTTCTTAACCTGCCAAGCTCCTTTGGTGCGCTTGATATTGACCGGCAGGCGGATGATATGAAGGAACGTACCAAAGCGTTGTTTGGGACGGATGTTGTGGCAGATCTGTTGGGCACCGACAGTATTGAATCCATGCGCAACCGCTATCTGGCCTTGGGGGGCAGCGGCAGTGCACCCACATCTGACAATGTGCTGTTGGGGCTGTTTGTCTGACCGGGCCGTTTCGGGCGGGGCTGGTGGTACAGGTGTAGGTCTGCGCGGCTAGCTGTCGTCTGCTTTGGCGACTTTGGCCAGCCGGTCGAGCTCTTCTTGATAGCTGCGCAGCTCATCCAGAACCTTATGGCTGTTGGGATCGGTTGAGATCTGCGAATTCAGCCCATCGAGAATGGGTAGGGCCTTTTCCACCAGGGTTTCGCCCTGCTCGGTGCTGAGCACGATTTTGGAACGACTGTTTTCCGCAGCCTTGGTGCGCCTGATGTGGCCTGCTTTTTCCAACCGGGCCAAGCCATTGCTGACATGGGGTTTTTTCAACCCGCATTCATCGCAGATATCTTGCGCACGGCAGGATTGCAGGCTGACCACAGCGCGCAGAATACGCCAGTCCTGCCAGTTCAACCCGGTCTGGGCGTAAACGATCTGCGAATACAGCAGCATCAGCTTGTGCGATAGCGAATGTATCGCCGCAATCAGGCCTTCGCCTGTGATCCCCTCGCGGATGTCGTCTTGGCTGGACATTGGCTAGATCCTCATCACGATTACATATGTAATTGACATCCTAGGTGTTCAATTGCAAGGCTGGCTCGCAAGCTTGTGCACTGTCAGGAGGCAAGCTGCAAATATAAAGGGGAGGAAACATGCGTACCATGTTCAAAGCGGCTTTGACCGCAACCGCGCTCATGGCTGCTGCCAGCATCGCGCAGGCCAAGACCACCATCCGGGTGACATTGCAATTGCCAGAGAGTCATTCGCTGGGTCAGAACTGGAATGCGTTCAAAGAGATCGTTGAAGCGAAATCCGGCGGTGAGTTGAATGTGCAGCTGTTCCCTTCGGCGCAGCTTTATAAGGATAAGGAAGTGCCCGAAGCCGTGGGCACTGGCGCGGTTGAGGCGGGATCGGCGTTTCTGGGCCGCTTTACCGGTGCGGTGCCAGCCGTGGATGTGGTGAGCCTGCCGTTTTTCTTTCGCGACGAAGATCACCTGCGCGCGGCTGTAACCACGGGATCCCCCATGCGCAGCGTGCTGGATACGGCCATTTTGCAAGAGACCAATGCCCGCGTGCTGTGGTGGCAGGCGTTTGGCCGCAATATCTACCTGTCGGACGGCAGTGCCATCCGCGCGCCGTCAGACCTGGAGCGCAAAAAAGTGCGCACCTACGGCAAAGTGCTGGGCTGGACGATTGAGGCCCTGGGTGGTGCGCCGACGCTGATGTCGGGCTCCAAACAGTTTCTGGCCTATCAGCAGGGCGCGGTGGATGTGGGCATGACCGGTGCCTCGGCGGTGAAATCGCGCAAGCTGTTTGAAGTGATGGATCACATGACCCTGTCCTATGACAGCGCGATTGAATTTGTTGCCGTGATCAACAACGACTTTTTCGAAGGGCTGACGCCTGAGCATCAGGCGATTGTACTAGAGGCCGCCGCAGAGGTGGAACAACAGCTGCGCGATGCGATCTACGCCGAAGAAGATGCGATCGTGGATGAGATGCGCAACACCATCACCGTGGTCGATCTGAGCGATGATGAGCGTCAGAAATGGGTTGAGGCCACGCAATCGGTGGTCAACCGCTTTGTCGAAGACGCGGGCGAAACCGCCGCGCAGGTCGTCAAAGCCGTATCTGACATGTAATCAAACAGCTTAACGCTGATATTTTGTAACCCGGCTCCCCTGTGGGCCGGGTTCACGTCCCTCATACGAAAGGCTGTGCGAGATGTCCGATTTTTTCAACCGGTTCAGCAAGGTGGTTGATGCCATTTCCGAGCTGTTTGGCATTGTGGCCGGCTGGATGTTTTTTGCGGTTGGGATCTTTGTCGCCTATGAGGTGTTCATGCGCTACGTGCTGATCAGCCCCACGGTCTGGGTGGATGAGGTGGCGCGGATCTTTCAGGTCTGGGCGACCTTTGGCGCAACGGCCTATGTGCTGAAACATCGCCAGCACATCATTATTGATCTGACCTTTCGCGATGTGAATTCCCTGCATCGGCGCATTGTGGAGACGTTTTCCATGCTGGTGATTGTGGGCTTTGGCGCGGTGGCGGCGAAATACGGCTGGGATCTGTGGCTGAAATCGACCCTGGCGGGGCATACAACCGACAGCTATCTGGCGGTGCCCAAAGCCTTTACCCAATCGGCGATCTGGGTTGGGTTTGGCCTATTGGCGCTGCAGGCGCTGGCGGAAATTTACAAGGTCTGGACCGGGCAGGCGAATTTGCAGCGTTCCGAGCTTGGGGGACATTAAGACATGGAATCCATCCTGATTATCGGAGGGTTGCTGACCCTGTTGCTGTTGCGGGTGCCGGTGGCTTTTGCCATGGGATCGCTGGGGGTGTTTTTGCTGTGGCTGAAAGGTTTTCCGCTGATTGCGGTGCCGCAGCGCCTGTTTGGCACCATGGACAGTTTTGAACTGCTGGCGGTGCCGCTGTTTTTGCTGATGTCGAATGTGTTGCTGAAGGGCGGGGTGGGCCGCGATCTGTTTGCCAGCGTGCAGGCCTGGGTAGGCCATTGGCCCGGAGGGCTGGGGGTTGCCACCATCAAAAGCTGCACCTTGTTTTCAGCGATTTCTGGATCATCGGTCGCCACCGCCGCAACCATTGGTACCGTGGCGATCCCCGAGATGGAAAAGCGCGGCTATGATCGCCCGTTCATCATGGGGCAGCTGGCGGCGGGTGGCACGCTTGGCATTCTTATTCCGCCTTCGATCCCGCTGATCATTTACGGGGTGATTACCGAAACCTCGATCCCGACCCTGTTTCTGGCCGGGATTGGGCCGGGCCTGTTTCTGGCGACGCTGTTTATCATCTACGCGATGGTTTATTCGCGCGGCAAAGAAGAGCTGAAGGTTGCGCGTATGCCCATGGGTGAGCGGCTGCAGGTGACGCTTTATGCGCTGCCAACCGTGGTGTTGGCGATTGCGATCATCGGCTCGATCTACGCAGGGATTGCCACCCCTTCTGAGAGCGCAGGCGTGGGGTTTGTCATTGCGATGATCCTGACCTTTGTCATGGGGCGGATGACTTTTTCCAAGCTGCGCGATGCGGTGCATGACTCGCTGAAAACCACGGCGATGATTTTTATTATTGTGGCGGGGGCGAAGGTGTTTTCCTATGCGATCACGCTCTATCTGATCCCGCAGTCGATCAGTGCGCTGCTCACGGAAAACATTTCAAACCCAACCCTGTTTATCTTTGCGGTGGGGATTGTGTTGTTGACGATCGGGTTCTTCCTTGAGGCGCTTTCGATGATGCTGATCATGGTGCCGGTGCTGTATCCCGCGCTGGAGGTGATGGGGATTGATCCGATCTGGTTTGGCATTTTCTTTGTGGTGCTGATTGAAACCGCGCTGATCACCCCGCCGGTGGGATTGAACCTGTTTGTCATTCAGGCGGTGGGCAAAGCGCGGTTGGAAGAGGTGATCAAAGGCTCGATTCCCTTTGCCATTATCATGCTGTCGACGGCGGTGTTGCTGTGGTTTTGGAAAGATCTGGCGTTGTTCATCCCTTATAAGCTGTTCTGATCCCTAGGCTTCAGTTAGCGATAACATTTTTTGGATTTGCGGGTTTATTTGGCCCGCGTTTCGCCCTAGGGTCCGCCGCGAGAAGCGTGGCGGGAGAGCTAGGACAATGTGGCATCTGATTGCTGATGTGGGCGGCACAAATATGCGTTTGGCAGCGCTGTCGGAAACGGGAGAGATCCTGCGCAGCCAGACCTTGCACAGCAGTGGCGATATTGAGCTGGAGCGGGCCTGTGCCCAGTTTGCAGCGGGCGAAGGCTCAGCGCCGGGGGATGTGGTGCTGGCCGCAGCGGGTGTGGTTGAACAGGGCCGGGTGACGCTGACCAATGCGCGCCAAAGCGCCAGTGAACAGGGGCTGGCGGCAGCTACTGGTGCCGAAAGCGCCACGATTTTGAACGATTTTGAAGCAGCGGCCTGGTCGTTGGCGACCGTGACCACGGCAGATGTGACCCGGCTACAGGGACCGGATGAGGTGCCAGCGGGCACCCGTGTGATCATTGGGCCGGGCACCGGGCTGGGGGTTGGCGCGCTGGTGGTAAAGGGCGACCATGAGATGGTTGCACCGGGCGAGGGCGGCCATATTGCCATTGGCCCACGCCGGGCAGAGCTGGTTGCGGTGTTTCAGGCGCTGGTTGCGATCTGGCCCGAGGTCGCGATGTCGGATCTGACGGTTGAGGCCGAGGCGCTGCTGTCTGGCACCGGCATTCCCTATTTTTATCGGGCGCTGGCACGGGCCAAGTGCGCGGCTGAACTGGAACTTGACGCCGCTGAGGTGTTTCAGCGGGTGGACAGCGATCCGGTTGCGGCTGAGCTGGTGGAGATGTTTGGCGAATATCTGGGCGCGGTTGCCGGTGATGTTGCCACGCTGTTTAAGGCGGAGGGCGGCGTGTTTGTCACTGGCGGCGTGGTGCAGAAAAACCCTGGCCTGCTGGGCGCGGCCTTTTTGCGCGGTTTTGGCGATGGCGGGCGCTATAATGAGCTGCGCTCACGCATTCCGCTCTATCGTTATGAGGTTCAGGAATTTGGCCTGATTGGCGCGCGCAACTATGCGCTGCGCGCTTAAACCGTAACGGGGGTTTGGCTTTCGGGGCAGGGGGATGTGGCGCGATGGCGCGCATCCGCCACCTCGCGGAAGCGTTGTACCGGGGCCGTGTCGCGCAGGGCCTGCTGACAGATCAGATAGTGGTTCAGCGTCAGCCCGGCTATGGGCACAAAGCGGATGCCGGGCTCTTCGGCGCATTCGGGTTCCAGCGCCACGGCAAAGCCGCCGCCCTGACGCACCATCGCGGTGGTAGATCCCCAGGAGTTGAAGCGCAGACCACGGATGATTTTGGTGCCGCTGGTGTCGGCGGCGCGATCAAACAGATGCTGTAGCCCTGAGCCTTTGGCGCGTTGCACCAGCGAGATGCCTTCCAGCTGGCCCCAATGCAGTTCATCCTGCTTTGCCAGCGGGTGATCCATCGGCAGCGCAAGGCCAACGCGGGTGGCGTAAAGATGCGTCGCATCAAAATCCTTGGGCGCGTCGGGGGCGGCGACAAAGGCCACGTTCAAGGTGCCATCGCGCAGCTGTTGAAACAGGTTTTCGGCCACGCCGCTGCTGGCGTTGACATCGAGATCGGGGTAGTTGCGGACAAAATCTGCAATCACCGGCATTGCGATCTGATAGGTGCAATAGCCAATGCGAAACCGGCCGGTCATCAGATTGCTGCCATGCATCAAATGCTGGGATATGGTATCAGATAGCGCTAACACTGTCTTGATGTGTCCGCTGACTTCGGTGAGCTGTTTGGTTGGGGTAATCGCGCTGCCGCCGCGATCCAGCAGACGGCAATCAAACTGGCGTTCCAGCGTATAGATAAGGCTTGAAACTGTTGGTTGGGAGACCCCGAGCTCTTTGGCTGCAAGGGTGAAACTGCCGTGGCGGGCAACGGCTTCGAGCGCCTGAAGCTGTTTAAAACTGACTTTGGCTTTCATAAAAGACGATCCGGTAAAATAGAACTTATGATTATCAATTTCTAAATTTTATCGGAGAACCGCCGTTAAGGCGAAACAATTTCTGGCGCTGTGACGCAAAAAGTGTCCGCGCTGTTCGGCCGGGACAGAAACACGCCCCGACCGATTGTTTTGGCTTGGAAAAATCAGCCTAAGGCTGAATTATTCGTCCTCGTATTCATCCATTGATGGGCAAGTGCACACGAGGTTGCGGTCGCCATAAGCATTGTCGACGCGGTTCACCGGGGGCCAGTATTTATCAACACCCAGCGCGCCGGGAGGGAAACAGGCTTCTTCGCGGGAATAGGGGCGTTCCCAGTCTCCGACCAGATCGCGCACCGTGTGGGGCGCGTGTTTCAGCGGGTTGTTTTCCGCATCCATTTTGCCATCAATCACCGCCTGTGCCTCGGCGCGGATCGAAAGCATCGCGTCGATAAAGCGGTCAAGCTCTGCTTTGGGTTCTGATTCTGTTGGCTCAACCATCAAAGTGCCCGCAACCGGCCAGGACATGGTGGGCGCGTGAAAGCCCGAATCCACCAGACGTTTGGCCACATCATCCACGGTGATGCCGCCTGCATCATTCAGCGGGCGCGTATCGAGGATACATTCATGCGCCACCAGACCTTTGGTGGAGGTATAAAGGATCGGATAGGCGTCGTTCAGGCGTTTGGCGATGTAGTTGGCGTTGAGGATCGCCACTTTGGTGGCTTGGGTCAGGCCATCACCGCCCATGAGCAGCACATAGGCCCATGAGACTGGCAGGATTGAGGGGGATCCAAACGGTGCCGCCGAGACCGGGCCCACCGCATCATCATGTTCCGGGTGGCCGGGCAGATGCGGTGTCAGGTGGGATTTCACCCCAATCGGACCCATGCCGGGGCCGCCGCCGCCATGCGGGATGCAGAAGGTTTTGTGCAGGTTCAGGTGGCTGACGTCACCGCCAATGTCACCGGGGCGCGACAGGCCCACCATTGCATTCATATTGGCGCCGTCGATATAGACCTGACCGCCAAATTCATGGGTGATGTCGCAGACTTCCTGCACGGTTTCTTCAAACACGCCGTGGGTCGAAGGGTAGGTGATCATACAGGCGGCAAGTTTATCGGCGTGTTTTTCCGCCTTGGCGCGGAAATCTTCGACGTCGATATTGCCGTCGTCATCTGCCTTAACTGGCACAACCTTATAGCCAACCATCTGCGCGGTGGCCGGGTTGGTGCCGTGCGCAGAGGTGGGAATGAGACAGACGGAACGATCCATATCCCCGCGCGATTCATGGTAGTTGCGGATGGTCATCAGCCCTGCGTATTCGCCCTGCGCGCCAGAGTTTGGCTGCATTGAAATCGCATCATAGCCGGTGATCACGCAGAGCTTTTCGCTCAGGTCTGAGATCATCTCATAGTAGCCCGTCGCCTGATCTTTGGGCACAAACGGGTGCAGATCGGCAAATTCGGACCAGGTGACCGGGATCATTTCAATGGTGGCGTTGAGCTTCATGGTGCACGATCCCAGCGGGATCATCGCACGATCGAGCGCCAGATCGCGGTCGGCAAGACGGCGCATATAGCGGGTCATCTCGGCCTCGGCGCGGTTGCGCTGGAAAGTCGGATGGGTGAGGTATTCCGAGGTGCGCAGATGTGCATCCGGTAGGCGGTAGGCTTGATCGCGGGTGGCTTTGCGATCAATGCCAAAGGCGCGCCAGACGGCTTCAATCGTGTCAAAGCGGGTCATTTCATCCACGGAAATGCCAACTTTGGTGTCGCCGACTTTGCGCAGGTTGATGCCCTCGGCCACAGCGGCCTGCATCACGGTGCGCTGCAGTGCGCCAACTTCAACGGTGATGGTGTCAAAAAAGACCTTGGGTTCAACGGCGAACCCATGCTCTTCGAGCCCATTGGCAAGACGCGCGGCGCGGCGGTGTACGGTTTGGGCGATTGCCTTGATGCCATCGGGGCCGTGATAAACCGCATACATCGAGGCCATAACCGCCAGCAGGGCCTGGGCGGTACAGACGTTGGAGTTGGCTTTTTCGCGGCGGATGTGCTGTTCGCGGGTCTGCAGTGCCAGACGATAGGCCTGATTGCCCTGCGCATCCACCGACACACCAATGATGCGGCCCGGCATGGCGCGTTTGAACGCGTCGCGGGTTGCCATATAGGCGGCGTGCGGGCCACCAAAGCCCATGGGCACACCAAAACGCTGGGTGGAGCCAACCGCAATATCGGCACCCATTTCGCCCGGTGATTTCAACAGGGCCAGTGCCAGCGGATCTGCAATCACCACGCCAAGCGCTTTGTGCGCATGCAGCGCGTCCATTTCAGCAGTGAAATCGCGCACATGTCCATAAGTGCCCGGATACTGGAAGATCGCGCCAAAGACGGCGCTGGCTTCTAATGTATCCGGGCTGCCCACGACCACTTCGATCCCCAACGGTTTGGCGCGGGTCTTAATAACGGCGATGTTTTGTGGGTGACAGTTTTCATCCACAAAGAAGGTATTGGATTTGGATTTCGCTGAGCGTTTCGCCATGGTCATCGCTTCCGCGGCAGCGGTGGATTCATCCAAGAGCGAGGCGTTTGCGATATCCAAACCGGTGAGGTCGGAAACCATGGTCTGATAGTTCAGCAGCGCTTCAAGACGGCCCTGTGAGATTTCCGGCTGATAGGGCGTATAGGCGGTGTACCAGGCCGGGTTCTCCAGAATGTTGCGCAGGATTGGCGCGGGTGTGGCGGTGCCGTAATAGCCCTGACCAATCAGCGAGGTCAGCACGGTGTTTTTATCGGCAACCTCGCGCATGTGATGCAGCGCGTCGCGTTCCGACAGCGCGCGGCCCCAGTCCAGCGCCTCTTTCTGGCGGATGCTTTCGGGCACGGTGGCGTCGATCAGCTCATCCAGGGTTTTATAGCCAATGACCTTGAGCATATCGGCCATTTCCTGAGGTGAGGGGCCAATGTGGCGACGGTTGGCAAAATCATAGGCTTCGTAATCGGTGAGTTTGAACGCCATCTGGGTGCTCCGGTCATTGAGGGCAGCGCAGGCCGAAAGCGAGGGAGCCTCCGGCGGGAGTATTTATGAAAAGGTGAAAGGGGCGGCGCGCGCCCCGATCCAAGGTTCGACCAGCTGGTTTAGCCGATGAATTCTTTATATGCGTCGAGGTCCATCAGCTCATCGAGCTGGGCGGTATCTGACAGTTTGATCTTGTAGATCCAGGCGTCGCCTTCGGGGTGCTCATTGAGCGATCCGGGATTGTCGGCGAGGGTTTCGTTTGCCTCAACCACTTCGCCATCAACCGGGGCGTAAACCTCGGAGGCGGCTTTGACGCTTTCGATCACGCCGATGTCGTCGCCCTGGGCAAACTCATCTTCGGGTTCTTTCAGCTCTATAAACACGATGTCGCCAAGCTGGTCAGCCGCGTGTTGGGTGATGCCGATGGTGGCGATGTCACCTTCTACGGTGAGCCATTCGTGTTCTTCGGAATAATAGGTTGTCATGGGGCGCTCCTTGCGAAATTGGGGCAGAGAGAATTGCGGGGTTAGCGTTTGTAGTTTTGCTGAACAAAGGGCAGCGCTACAACCTTTGCGGGTTGAGCTTTGCCGCGAATGATCAGGTTGACCTCGGTGCCGGGGGTGATGTGGCTGCTTGTGACATAGCCAAGCGCCACCGGGCCGCCCACGGTGGGGCCAAAGCCGCCCGAGGTGATTTGGCCGAGGGGGTCGCCCTCTTGGGATTGGATTTCAACACCTTGGCGCGCGGGGGCGCGGCCTGCGGGTTTGATCCCAACCAGCTTGCGCGCCGGGCCATTTGCGATTTCGTTCTGGATGCGCGCGGCACCGGGGAAGCCGCCAGTCTCGCTGCGTTTTTTCTGGATCGACCAGATCAGCCCAGCCTCAATCGGGGAGGTGTCGGGTGAGATGTCATTGCCATAAAGACACAGGCCCGCCTCAAGGCGCAGGGAATCGCGGGCCCCGAGGCCTGCAGGCGCACAGTCTTCATGGGCGAGCAGGGCGCGGGTGATTTCCACGGCTTTGTCATTGGGGATGGAGATTTCATAGCCATCTTCGCCGGTGTAGCCCAGACGGGAGATGCGCACCGGCACCTCCAGCAGCGTGGCGGTGATGGTTTCCATGAATTTCAGATCAGCGGCGGCGGGACAAAGCGGGGCAAGCACGGTTTCGGCCTTGGGGCCCTGCAGTGCGATCAGCGCGTGATCATTGATTTCGGTGAGTTCAACACCGTCAAGCGCGGCCATCAGCGGGATGTCTTGATCGCGCATCGAGGCGTTTACCACAACAAACAGGTGATCACCCGCGTTTGAAACAATCAGATCGTCCAGAATGCCGCCAGTTTCGTTGGTGAACTGGGTGTAGCGCGCCTTGCCTTCAGCCAGAGTGGTCAGCGCGGCGGGCACCAGGGTTTCCAGCGCGGCGGCCGGGTTTTCGCCCCGCAGCACCACCTGACCCATATGCGACACATCAAACAGCGCGGCCTTGTCACGGCATTGTGCATGTTCGGCCATGATCCCAGCGGGGTATTGTACCGGCATCGACCAGCCCGCGAAATCGACCATTTTGGCCCCAAGGTCCACATGCAGATCATAAAGCGGTGTTTTACGGGCGGCGTCTGTCATCTCGTGGCCTTTGCTGTGATTGAACAAATATGGGCACTGCGTCAGGAAAACGACGGATATGCTTTGTTTCCTATAGGAAACTTCTCCCTGATTAGCAACATATAAGTCTGATAATCGCTAGGGACGCGGTGAGATCCGAGGGCCAATTTCAACGGGCGTTGAGAATTTTTCCCTTTATAACAGGATTTTGCGGGAGAAAAAGCACGTAATCTATCAGCGTGATTGCATCATAAAATTTAGCTATTACGGGGGGATAAGGCGAATGTCTTGACGGGGGGATGCGGCGCAGGCAATGGATGTAGAGGCGTTTGCACAGGAGAAAACCCCATGACGATTTGTGTGATTCACACGGGCGGCACCATTGGATGCGCAGCAACACCAACCGGGTTTGCCCTGTGTGATGGGCTGGTGGAAACCGCATTGGCCGAGCTTGCGCAGTCGGGCAATGTGCAGCCGGGCTATGAGATGGTGCTGGCGGATCCGTTGATTGACAGTTCACAGGCGCGGGTGGCGGATTGGAACTGGATCGCCGGTGAGATTGCCAGCCGACATGACAGTTTTGATGGGTTTGTGGTGATCCACGGCACCGATTCCATGGCCTTTAGTGCGGCGGCGCTGGCTTTTGCGCTGGAGGGGCTGGAGAAACCGGTGGTTTTGACCGGCTCGATGGTGCCGTTGAGCGTGGAAGTGAATGATGGCCGGGGCAATCTGGTAGCAGCAATGGCCGCAGCCCAGAGCGCGACGCCGGGTGTCTGGTTGCAGTTTGCGGGCCAGCTGTTGCCGGGCACGCGGGTGCAAAAACGCCATTCTACCGCCTGGGATGCATTTGGTGCGGATCGTCAGGATGTGGCTCCGCGCGCGGCGGCAGATCGGTTTCAGTGCCACAGCTACGCGGCCAAACGTATTGCCGTTATGACGATGACCCCCGGTTTTGATCCGCAGTTGCTGGTGGATCTGAATGCGGACGCGGTGATCCTGCGCTGTCTTGGCACTGGTAATGTGCCGGGGGACGCTGAATTTGTGGCGGCGTTGCAGGGGTTGAAAGCGCGCAATATGCCAACGCTTGTGATCAGCCAATGTCTGGAAGGTGGCATTGTCATGGGCACCTATAGCGCGGCGCTGCCGCTGGTGCAGGCGGATGTGATTGACGGCCGGGATCTGACGCTGGAGGCGGGTTACGCCAAACTAATGATGGCGCTGTCGCGGTTTGAAACCGATGCGGTGGCACTGCGCGCCTATATGACTGCAGCGCTTGCCGGTGAAATCAGCCCCTTACCTTAACCTTGATCACATAGCTGAGCGCGCGCCCGTTGGGGGTTGCGCCAAAGGGGCCTGCGCCTTTGACCATTTGCAGGGCAGCGCGATCAACACGGGATTTTCCGGAGCTGCGGGCAATGCTGACGCCGCCGACCGCGCCGGAAGGGGAAATGCTGACGCTGATATAGGCTGTTCCGCGATCGCCGGCGCTGCGGTGGCGCGCACGGGCTACTTTGCGCAGCACCTTGGTTTTATAAGATGACAACGCGCCATTGCCGACTTTGGCGGCGGCGGTTTTTTTGGCACCGCTGCCTGCGCCGTGTTTGTCTTCTTGGCCGGTGATTTTGTTGCCTTTGCGCGCATTGACCTTGGTGTTGCCATGGGCCGGTTTGGGCTGGGCTTTTGGTTTCTTGCGCGCGGTGGTGGTGGTTTTGGGCTTTGCTTGGGGGGCGGGTTCAAGCTTGGCCTGGATGATGGTTTGGGTTTTTGCAGCCTCTAGCGTTTGAACCGTTGGTGTGCTGCTGAGCAGAACCGGGCGGGTTACGGCGGCGTTCAGGGCTGTTGCGGTCAACGCCTGCGCCTTGTGGCTGGACAGGATTTCATCTGCCGCATCAACGGTTGATAGGCTGTAATCTGACGTTGCAGCGCCGGCGGCCTGCTGTGGGGCGATGGGTTCTAGAGGGGGCAGCGCGTCGGATGCGGCCGGTGGGAGGATCTGATCGGGGGTCGCCGTCATTACGCCGTTGATCAGATCGGCAAAACTGGTGCCAAGCGCGGCGTCGCCTGCAACTGCGCCACCATCAAGCCCGGTGGGCTCTGCGCTCCAATTAATTGCGCCAAGACCGGCATGGGCCATGGACGACACAACAAAGGCTGTGGGGATGATCCAGGTTTTATATCTCATTTCAGGGCCTGTTCGGTGACAATGAAAATGGCGTCTGCACCGGCGCTGCGCAAAGCGCGGGCGGTGGTCATCAAATCAAGTGCAGCGCTGCGGCGATCTGGCAGCAGGCGCAGGTTGAGCGGCGCATCCTGTGCCGTGTGATTGGCCTGTTCTGCGCGCAGGGTTGAAACCACATCTTTGGGGGTGGATTTTACGCCGCGAAACATCAGTGTGGCGTCTTCCATCAGGATCAACGCATCCGGCGGTGGCACCAGTTTGGGGTCATCGGTTTCAACAAGCCTCAGCTCAGTTTCCAGCGGGCGCGACAGCTGCGCCGCCACCAGAAAGAAGATCAGCATCAAAAACACGATATTGATCAGCGGCAGGGTGGGTTCACCCTTTTGGCCCGGCATTAGACCCGCCTGTTTGCGGCGCAGAACACTCATTGCACCACCGTCACTTTTAGGTCGGGGAGGGCGCGGGCCTGATGCAGCAGTTGCACCAGTGTTTCCGAGCTGGCCTCTTTCAGCACGCTGATCACCAGATGGGCGTCGGCCTCGCCACGTTGTTCGGCAATGGCGTCGCGTGCGTTGGCGGTTTTGATCGGGGTGCCGTTGAGACTAATGCCATCTGCGGTGAGGCGCAGCAGGATGATCTGGGCCTTGCTGTCAGGCGCCGCCGTTTGTGTGCCCGCGCCGCCCAATGAAAGTTTGACCTCGCCAAAGCGCGAAAAGGTCGACGACAGCATGAAAAACAGCAGCAGCAGGAAGATGACATCAATCAAAGATGTCATCGACAGGGTGGCGCGGCGTTTACGCGGGCTGCGCATTGGGCACCGCGCGGCCGCGTTGTTCAAACGCGTTGGGGGTCAGAAGCTCTTCGACCGCATCAACGGCCATACGGCGGTGGGCCTCGAGACGGCCCTCAAACCAGTTGAGCAAGAGCGATGCGGGCATTGCCACCACCAGCCCGGCAGCGGTGGTCATCAGCGCCACCCAGATGCCGCCCGCCAGCAGCGAAGGATCAGCAGAGCTGCCTGCTTCTTGCAGGGTGCGGAAGGCGTCGATCATGCCCAAAACGGTGCCAAACAGACCCAAAAGCGGGGCAATCTGTGCGGTGACATCCAGCATGCGCAACCCGCAGCCCACGCGGCCAAAGCCCGCATCAAGGCGGGCATAGAGCCGTTCGCGCAGCTCAGCCGGGGCGTGGCTGCCGGGCCGTATATCGCGCAACGCGGCATGGACAAAGCCGCGCCGGGTGCCGCTGCCGATGCCTTCGGTCTGAAACACAACAATTTTCCACAACACGATGGTCAGCGCGACAATCGACATGCAGATCAGGATCATCACCACCGGCCCGCCAAGATCCACAAGGCCGCGCAGGTGGTCAAACAGCTGTGCAATCATCCCAGAACCTCGATCTCATTCACGCGGGAGAGCCCTGTGAGGCCGCTGTCGCAGCCCGCACCGGCGCAGCTGTCAACGCCGTTGAACAGCACCCGACCGATGGAGCTGCAGTTGGTTTCGGGGATGTCGAACTGGCGCACCCGCAATTTGCCTGCGGGCAGGTCGCGAAAATCAAACAGGGTCAGCAACTGAACAGCGCCTGTGGTGTCAAACAGCACGGTTTCGACCACCAGCTGATCTATCGAGGCCGTGGCATGGCCGGTAAAGACCATGCGGCAGGCGCTGCCAGCCTGTGACACCGCGTTGAGTTCCAGCGTGGTGGGCGCGGTTTCTGCCATCAGGCTGGTGGTCATGCAGCACAGCATTGCCATGCCTGCGGGAAGGGATTTCCACATCGTCTGTGTCCTACTTGAGCGTCGGCTGGCCGGGCGGGTGCCATGGCTTGCGTGGGGTATGGTGTGAATTTAATGGGCGGCTGCTGCTTGCGGCAGGATCCAGGGAATGCCCTCGGGGGCGGGTTGGTTGATCGTGATGCGACATTCATAGGCGTCGCTGAGCGCGGCATTGGTCAGCACATGCGCAGGGGTGCCAGCCGCTCGCACCTTGCCTGCGCGCATCAGGGTGATTTTCTGGGCAAACATGGCGGTGAGGTTGAGATCATGCATCACCGCAATGACACCCCCGCCGGCGGCGGCAAAATCGCGGGCGATCTGCATGACCTGGAGCTGATGGCCAATATCAAGCGCTGAAACCGGTTCATCGAGAAACAGCCAGCGCGGTTGCCCGTTCAGCACCGGCTGCCAGACCTGCGCCAGAACCCGCGCCAGCTGCACGCGTTGTTTTTCCCCGCCTGAGAGTTCCTGATAAAACCGCGCTTCAAAGCCAGCAAGACCAACCCGTGCCAGCGCCTGATGGGGCAGATCCGCGGTTTGATCCGGCGCATTGGTGGCAAGACCTGCGGTGAGGCCAAGGCTGACCACTTCGAGCACGTTGAACGGAAACGCCAAAGCAGTGGCCTGAGGTAGAACGGCGCGGTGTTGCGCCAGCTGCACCGGCGTTTCGGTGGTGATGTCCTGACCGTTCAATGCGACACTGCCACCATAGGTGATTTCGCCAGTCATGGCGCGCAAAAGCGTGGTTTTGCCACAGCCGTTGGGGCCCACAATGGCGGTCACTTCGCCGGGTTGTGCGGTGAAATCCACCCCATGCAGGATCTGGCTGCGACCAATAGAGACGATGATATCTTGGGCAATCAGGCTCATGTCAGAGGTCCACCAGAGAACGGTTGCGCAACAGGATCCACAGGAAGAACGGCCCGCCCATCACAGCGGTGATAATGCCAATCGGCAGTTCGGCGGGGGCAATCACCGTGCGCGAAATCGCATCCGCCACCAGCAAGATAACCGCGCCAAGCAGGGCGGAATTGACCAAGAGCCCGCGGTGATCGGGCCCCTGCACCAGACGCAGCAGATGCGGCACCACAATGCCGATGAAACCAATGCCGCCGGTCACAGCAACGGACGCGCCAACGCTGCCTGCGACGGTCACAATGGCGATGCGTTTCATCCGTTGCACATTGATGCCCAGATGGCTGGCGGCATTCTCGCCCAAAGCCAGCGCATTTAGCGAGCGGGCCAGAAACGGTGCCACCACAAGCGTCAGGATAATCAGCGGCCCTGCGGTGAAAAACTTGGGCCAGGTGGCGCCGGCAAGCGATCCCATGCCCCAAAACGTCAGATCGCGCAGCTGATCATCGGTGGCGTAATAGACAATAATACCGGTGAGCGCACTGGTGAGTGCGCCAAGGGCGATACCAGCCAGCAGCATGGTTGCAACCGAGGTGCGTCCATTGCGGGTTGCCACCTTATAAAGCGCGATGGTGGTGATCCAGCCGCCAAAAAACGCTGCGAGTGGCACCAGATAAAACCCAACCAATTCCTGCACGGCCAGCGGCAGCAGGCCACCCAGCACAATGGCTGCAACCGCGCCAAATCCGGCACCGGCGCTGACGCCGATCAGGCCGGGATCTGCCAGTGGGTTGCGAAACAGCCCCTGCATCACCGCGCCAGAAACCGCAAGCGCGGCCCCAACAACCACCCCGGTAAACATGCGCGGCATGCGAATGTCCCAGACAATAATCTGGTCGCGCAGTGACGCCTCAGCGAGACCAACGCGGGATAGCAACGCGCCAATGACATCACTGTCACTGGCCGCACCCCAACCGAGCGACATCAGCGCGGTCAGGCACAGCAGCAAGATCAAAACAAAGCGTACCCGCCGCACCAGCGGTGCGCGATCGCCGCTGCGTGGTGTCTGGCGAGTGGTGTTAGAAATGTCTGCTGCGCTGGTCATGGATCTGTCCGATCAACCTTTGGAGCCATAGATCTGTTCAAACAGCGCCAGGCCAAATTCAGCGGTGCGTGGGCCAAAGCCAAGCGCCGCGCCGGGCACGGTTTCAAATCGTTTGTTGCGTCCTGCGGGGGTCAGTTTGATGGCGGGCAGCGCCAGCACTTCGTCTTTGCGGCTGGCGTGGTTGCCCCGGCCATCCATCATGATGATCAGATCGGGGGCGGCGTTGATGATGGCTTCGGCATCCACCAGTTTGTAGCCACTGTAGGCGCCACCCATCACGTTTTCACCACCTGCGAGTTCAATGATGCCATGAGCACCAGTGTCGCGGCCGGCTGCATTGATGCGGCCACCGTCGAGCGATAGAATAAACAGCACCCGCTGTTTTTCATCGATCGCATCCACATGTGTTTGCAGCGATTGCAGATCGTTTTGGACCTGTTCGGCCAGCGCATGGGCCTTGTCGTCGACGCCCAGGGCAGCACCCACGGTTTCAATCGACTGGATCACAGAATCTGGCGAAAACCCATCATGGGTGAACACAACCGGAACCGAGGCGGCTTTGAGCTGATCAAGCGCTTCTGGCGGGCCAGAGGTGTCGCGGGCAATGATCAGATCGGGGCCAACCGACAGCACCCCTTCGGCAGAGAGGCGACGCATGTAGCCCACATCGGGCAGTTTGCTGGCCTCAGCCGGGAACACGGATGTGGTGTCACGCGCCACCAGGCGGCTTTGTTCGCCAAGGGCATAGATGATCTCGGTGACTGGGCCGCCGACGCTGACAATGGCTTTGGCCTCGGGGTGGCTTTGCGCCCAAAGCGCAGAGGATGCAGCGATGCCAAACAGGAAGGATGCAACAGAAAACAGTCGGGTCATGGCACGTCCTTTTGGGGGTTCCAGCCTGGGATGTCGTGGTGCTGCGGCTGCGGCTTGGGGCGACGTCATGATGGCGTGCACCTAGACCCGCAGAAGCAACGTGTGTTTCGAGTTGGAATTGGGGCCATATTACAGGCGGCCCCAATCGGGTGTATTGGATCGCGCTTAGAAGGTTTTTGCGATCGAGAAGACGAAGTTCCGGCCTGTACCGTTGCGGCTACTGCCAAAGCGGCGGAATTCGCGATCCGTTGCGTTTTCGACGGAGGCGCGCCATTCGGTGCCTTTCAGCACGCCCTGGTTGGGTTTGTAGCTCATGCTGAGATCCACCAACGTGTAAGACTCGCTTGGGCCCCGTGCGCCAGATGTCTGATTGGTGCGGTCGTGGGAGAACGCATGGCTGACTTCGATATTGGCATCCAGCTGATTGTCGAAGAAGCGTTTACCCAGGGTCAGCTGAACCGCATCGGCGGGCGTGTGATCAAAGAAGTCACCTTTGGCAAATGAGCTGCCCGTGGTGATTTCTGTGATCTCGCCACGGGTGCGGCCCGCATTGAAATCAACGTAGAAATCAGGGTGCGCGTAAGACAGTTCCAGCTCCAGACCATCCAGATCAATGCTGTCAATGCCACTGTAGGTGGTGCCATTGCGAATATCGGTTTGGAAATAGGTCAGTTTACCTTTCAGCGTATCGTTCGAGGTAAAGACATCCAGACCATCATATGAAACGCCCACTTCGACGGTCTCTGCACGCTCGGACTGGGTGATGAAAGAGGTGCCCAGATCATCAAGCGGTGGCAGGTTTTCATTATAGGCCCAGGTGCCGAATGCCGCCCAGCTGTCAGTGAAATCATATTTCACGCTCAGCGCGCCGGTCAGGGCGCTCTTGTCGAATTCAACATCGTTTGCATCAACATAGGGGGCGCCAAACGCGCTTGCGACCGGGTTGTTTTTCCCTTCGAGCGTCTGGGTTTCATAGCGCAGCTGTGGTGTCACGGTCAGGCTGTTGTTCACCTCAATTTCATCAACGATATAGACTGCGATGGATTTATCGGTGCCACCCAGCGAAGAAGAGTCGTTCAGACCGCCATCGGTTGCCGAGGTGCGATCGCGTTTGGAATATTCAACACCGGTGGTCAGATTGTGGTTGGTGCTGCCCAGCGAGAAACGCGCCAGGTTGTCGATCCGCAGGGAGCGGGTTTCGGTGAGGTGGTTGGCTTCGAGCAGGGTAAAGCCAAGCGGGCCAAAGGGATTGTCGCGCGGGGTCAGTTCAATCTCTTCGTTTTTGCGCTGCAGGCGGAAGGTCAGATTGACGAGATCATTGTCAACCGGATCATAGGCCAGTTCAACATAGGAGGTCTGGTCTTCGGTGTAGCGATCAACCGTACCAAAACCAGATGGAACGCCGCTGAACGCATTGTAGTCGGTGTCAAACTGCGGCACTTCGTTATGGCTGTGCGCAAAGGTCAGTTTGAGATCATCGCTAAAGCGATAGCTGCCTTTGATCAGATGTGAACGCTGCGAAAAGTCAGTGTTGTTCAGCGTGTTGTTGCCGCCATCTTCGCGCGCATCAATGTCGCGGCGACCCAAAAAGCCCAACAGTTCAAAGTTTTCAACCGGACGGAATGCCAGGATGCCGGTGAAAAGGTTGCCGTCACCGTTGCTTTCATAACCGGCCTTGCCGCGGAATGCGAAGGTGTCGCCCTCTTCGAGGAAATCGCTGGCGTTTTTGGTCTCCAGCTCAATGCTGCCGCCAATGGCACCGCTGGAATAGCGGAACCCGTTTGATGGGCCACGGGTGACGCGGATCTTGCGATAGAGCTCGGGCTCGAGCGCCAATGAGCCACCGTTGCGATAGATTTCTTCGGCACCGCTGGCGACGCCATCCACAACAACGGCGATCTTGCCATCGGTGCCATATGTTCCGGCCTGGTTGCCCAGACCACGGATTGAAATACCTGCTCCCTGCGGGGTGCTGCCGTTCAACAGGTTTACGTTGGGGATGGTGTCGAGCAGCTCAGCCACGGTGCCGGGCTGGCGGTCTTCGATTTCATCTTGTGTGATAATGGTTTCGGAGGCAGCAACATCGGTCTGGACCCCACGGCGGCTTTCACCCAGGGTCACGGTTCCGATAAATTCGCCGTCTGCGGCGGAGAGATTTTCCTGCGCCATAACCGGCAGCGCAGACACGCTTGCCAGCAACGCAGCCAAAGTGGCTTTGTGCATCTTCTTCCCTAGAAATTGTGGTGTGCGACCGTCTGCTGCGACGGCGAGAATTTGCTAGCGAAGAGCGTGCTATTGTCTTGGGGCGGCTAAATAAGTAATCTGATAATAATTGTCAAGAATACTTAACCATTTTCTGGATTTGAAATTCCAAGCCAGATTGCCGTTTAGGAATTTTGCCGCTTCTGGGGGGACGCATGGTAGGGTGTGGTCAAAGCTGACCACAGAGTTGCGGCCAACACCCGTTCGGTTTTTATCTGTGATCGCAGCCAGGTCACGATCAACGCCGTGGGCAGTGCGATCATAAGACCCAGCGCAAGCGGCAAGAGCGCCGCCCAGAGATCACCAACAAGAAGCTGTAGATTGAGGCCCACGCTTTGGGCGCGCAGGCTTGTGATCAGGCCCCAAAGCGTGCCCAAAAGACCCAGCGCGGGTGACAGTTTTGCCAGGCGATCCAGGGCGCCAATGCCGCTTTCCAGATGCATGAACCGCACTTCTGCCTCATCTTCGAGCCGCCGCCGCAGCATAGGGCCAGGGTGGTGCAATTGTTCGAGCGCCTGGACGACGATGGGGGCGAGATAGCTGCCGGTTCCTTTAAGCAGTTTTTGACAGCCGCTTGGGTTGCCCTGATCAAAGGCCGCCGCAGCCAGTTGCAGCTTTTGGTGCTGGCCAACGCCTGCGTGTTTGAAATGGCGCAGTTTGGTGAGCACAATCGCCAGTGCCGCCGCAGCAAAGCCTGTGAGGCATAGAATAGAAATTCCACCCATTCTGAAAAAATCGCTCAGTGCGGTAAAGAATACATCCATGTGAAAGGCCTGATTGCAGCTAATCTGGCTTGCAGGGGGTAAGTATTCTGACTATTATTGTCAACAAAATATACCGCCCTCCAAACCCATGTCCAAGTGTGCTCGGCTGGAGGTCGCACCACAATCCCAAAATACCAAGAGGCACGTCATGTCAAAAGACAGGGGTCTTACACCTGAACACATTCGCGCTCTCCGTTTGGAGAAGCCTAAGCAGAGAGACCGGGATTTTGCCCAGGTTCACGGCATCAGCGAGGCGGAGCTGGTCGCCGCTTATGTGGGCCATGGGGTGACGCCGGTTGTCGCTGATCTTGATCAGCTGATGGAAGCGGCGATGCAGCTGGGGGAGGTGATGGCGCTGACGCGTAACCAATCCTGCGTGCATGAAAAGGTTGGTCAATATGGCAACTATCGCCGCGGCCCCCATGCGGGGATGATCTTTAACGGCGATATTGATCTGCGGTTTTTCCCATCACATTGGAAACATGCGTTTTTTGTCGAGCGCGAGATGGGCGACAGCCTGCGCCGCTCGATCCAGGTGTTTGATGCGGCCGGGGATGCGGTGCATAAAATCTTTTTGCGCGATGAGGCGTTCATCCCGGCCTGGGATGCGGCCAAGGCCCGCTTGGCGCTGCCAAATCCCAGCGATGTGTTGGAGGTTGGCGCGCGCAAACCAACGCAGGGGCCCAAGGTGGATCTCAACAAGGTGGACGAGCTGCGAAGCGCATGGTCGCGCATGACAGATACCCACCAGTTCATGCGCATCACATCGGACCTAAAGATCAACCGTCTTGGGGCCTATCACATGGCGGGTGCGCCATTCGCGCGCCGCCTTGTGGTGGATGCGCTGGATCAGGCATTGCAGGGCGCGCAGGCGCAAGGCATTGAAATCATGGTGTTTACCGGCAATATGGGCTGTATCCAGATCCATTCCGGCCCGATCGAGACGCTGCAATCCATGGGGCCGTGGCAGAATGTGATGGATCCACGTTTCAACCTGCATCTGCGATTGGACCATATTGCAGAAGTATGGGCGGTGGATAAATCCTCGGTGGATGGGCCTGCGATTTCGGTCGAAGCCTTTGATGCAGAAGGCATGCTGATCTGTCAGCTGTTTGGAGTTGGCGGAAAAAACAGCCATCGCCCGGCGTGGAATACATTGGTGGAAGGCCTGCAGCCGCTTGAAGCGGTTGACGCCTGAGCGCGCATCAAAATGGCTGCCCGCGTGGGCAGCCATAATATTGTATCAGGCCAGTTCGGCCATACCCATCAGCGCATAGGTAATCTGCGCGGTGGTGAAATCAGAGACACGGCTGTCTTCGCCTTCGGGGGCGAGTTCCACCACATCACAGCCCACCAGCCGCCGACCTTTCAGCGCGTGGGCCACCAGATCAAGCGCCTGATAATAGCCAAGGCCACCGGGCACCGGCGTGCCAGTTGCGGGCAGGATGGAGGGATCAAGCCCATCCACATCAAAGCTCACGTAGATATCGCGCGGGAAATCTTCGGGCAGATCGATTGCCGAAAGCCCCTTGGTCACCAGTTCGCGGGCATCCACGGCAAAGACCTTGCAGGCAGCGCGGCGGTCTACTTCTTCCTGGCTCATGGCGCGCACGCCAAACTGGGCGATGCGGATATTATCTTCTTCTGCCAACAGCTGCATGACGGATGCATGGGAATGGCGTTCGCCCTGATAGGCTTTGCGCAGGTCGGCATGGGCGTCGATCTGCACAATGCCAACCGGGCGGTTCAACCCGCGTACAACCCCGCGCACCGCACCATATGAGAGCGCATGTTCGCCCCCCAGCGTGACAGGAATTGCCCCGGCTTTGACCGCATCTGCGGTGCGGGCGGCGATGCGCTCCATCACTTCGGGCAGTGAACCTGTGCAATCCACCGCAGCCTGGGTGACAATGCCCTGCGCGCAGGGTTCCGCACCATCCCACAGGCGTTCAAGTTCGACGCTGGCTTCAAGGATTGCCGCAGGCCCGCCCTTGGTGCCGGAACCATAAGACACGGTGCGTTCCAATGGCACCGGGATCACCCGGAAGCGGGCGGTGGAGGCGTCGCGCTCTTGTGGGGAGAGCTCCCCTTGCAGGAAATAGGTCATGACAAACGGTCCAGAAAATCACTGTATTTGGGTTCACGCAGCAGTTTGAGCGCGTCGGTGTCTGAGTTCCACAGCGCAATCGCGGGCAGGGGCACGCCGTTGAACGTGTTGGTTTTCACCATGGAATAATGGGACTGATCAAGGAAGGCGAAGCGATCACCGGGTTTGGGTGGCGTCGGAAAGGCATAATCGCCAATCACATCCCCCGCCAGGCACGAAGGCCCACCCAGGCGGTGTTTCTCGTCGCTGTCGATTTCACCCAGAAGATCAGGGCGATAGGGGGCTTCTAATACGTCGGGCATATGGCAGGTGGCGGAAATATCGGTAATTGCCAGCGGCATGTGGTTTTGGGCCACATCAAGGATTTCACCCACCAGAATGCCGGAATGGAGCGCGCAGGCCTCACCGGGTTCGATAAACACCTCAACATCGTGGGTTTCGCGGATCTGGCGGATCAGTGCAATCAATCCATCGCGGTCATAATCGGGCTGGGTGATATGGTGGCCACCGCCCAGATTGATCCATTTCAGCCGTGGCAGCAGGTCTTTGATCTTGGGTTCAAGCGCGGCCCATGTGCGCGCCAAGGGTTCAAACCCCTGTTCGCACAGCGTGTGCATGTGAAGACCTTCGACGCCGTCCCAATCACTGGGCTGCATCTGGGAAATCAAGGTGCCAAGGCGCGAACAGGGCGCGGTGGGATCGTATTTCTCGTTCCAGCCCTCAGAGTGTTCGGGGTTGATGCGAATGCCGATGGAGATCTGTTCGCCGTTTTGGCGGGCGGTTTCGATCAGCGGCGTAAACCGGCGATGTTGCGCTGGAGAGTTAAAGATCAGGTGATCCGACAGCTGGATGATCTCAGGCAGGTCAGATGCTTTGAAGCCAGCGGAATAGGTGGTGACTTCGCCGCCGAATTTCTGCCGCCCCAATCGCGCCTCGTAAAGCCCAGAGGCACAGGTGCCGGAGAGGTATTTTTGCACCAAGGGCGCCAGCGCAAACATGGAAAACGCCTTGAGCGCCAGCAGCACATTGGCGCCGGAACGGTCAGCCACGTCGTGCAGGATGCTGAGATTGCGCTCCACCGCGACCTCATCCACCACAAAACAGGGCGAGGGCACGCGGTTGAGGTCAAATGTGGCGAAGCTTTTGGTGGAGAGCGCTTTGATGTCCATGGGTGTTTTAGATCCAAGTCCCCAGTTTATGCACGAGCGCTGAGCGGCTGCCCGGGCGGGAGCGGAACGCGCCCGCCGTGGGGCGGGCAGGCGCGTGCCAGTCGCATGCGCGACCGGCGATTTGTGTCACGATGCTGAACTGATCAGAACTCAGGATGACCGTCGAGTTCCACAACCTGCCAGGGCAGGCCGTCGCTGTTGAGCATGTCCATAAATGCATCCGGGTCCAGCTGTTCGGTGTTCCACACACCCGGTTCCTGCCAGATCCCTTTCATCACCATTGCCGCGCCGATCATGGCAGGCACACCGGTGGTATAGGCCACCGCCTGGCTGCCAACCTCGGCGTAGCACTCTTCGTGATCGCAGATGTTGTAGATGTAATAGGTCTTTTCATCATCGCCATCTTTGGCCGGGCCGGTGATGATGTCGCCGATGCAGGTTTTGCCTTTGGTCAGCTCACCCAGATCGCTGGGATCGGGCAGCACGGTTTTCAGGAATTGCAGCGGGATGATTTCAACACCCTCGTGCATCACTGGTTCAATCCCGGTCATGCCGATGTTTTGCAGCACAGTGACGTGGTTGATGTAGGCATCACCAAAGGTCATCCAGAAGCGGGCGCGCTCAATCTCGGGGAAGTGGGTCGACAGCGACTCCAGCTCCTCGTGATACATCAGGTACATGTTCTTCTTGCCCACTTCGGGGAAGTCGAATTCATATTTCTGCGTCATCGCCGGGCTTTCGACCCAGTTACCCGCTTCCCAGTGGCGCGCCGGTGCGGTCACTTCGCGGATGTTGATTTCCGGGTTGAAATTGGTGGCAAAGGCTTTGCCATTGTCGCCGCCGTTGCAATCCAGAATATCGATCAGGCGGATGCCCGAGAGTTTATGCTTGCGCACCCAGGTTGCCATGATCGAGGTCACACCCGGATCAAAGCCAGAGCCCAGAATGGCGGTCAGACCTGCCGCCTTGAAGCGTTCCTGATAGGCCCATTGCCAGCTGTATTCAAACTTGGCCTCATCTTCGGGCTCATAGTTTGCGGTGTCGAGATAGTGAATACCTGCTTCCAGGCACGCATCCATCAGCACCAGATCCTGATAGGGCAGCGCGAGGTTGACCAGCAGCTCTGCGCCGGTTTCCTTGATCAACGCAACCGTGTCGGCCACGTTCATCGCATCAAGCTGAGCCGTGCGGATGGTGACGCCCGTGCGTTCCTTGACGTTTTTGGCAATGTCTTCGCATTTGGAGACTGTACGGCTTGCCAGGGTGATCTCTTTGAAGATCTCCGCATGCATTGCCATTTTGGTCACCGCGACGGAACCAACCCCACCTGCGCCAACAACCAGAACCTTTTCCATTTATCCCATCCTCATCTTAGGGGCAGAATCGCGCAATTGCGGCTTAGTCAAAATAAGTATGACCCGCCAGCGCATCTTTGTAAGCCGCAATCATCATACGGCGTTCTTTTGTATTGAGCTGACCCGCGGCCAGCGCCCGTTCCACGCTTTTGCGGAAGGCATCGAGGCAGTCGCGCGGATCATATTCCACATAAGACATGACCTCGGAAATACTGTCAGCCTCGGTCTCATGCTCGATGTTAAAGCCACCCTGACCATCCAGCGAGATCGTCACCACATTGGCATCCCCAAACAGATTGTGCAGATCGCCTAGGGTTTCCTGATAGGCGCCAACAAAGAAGACGCCGATATGATAGGGATCCTCATCGCTGAGATCGTGAACAGGCAGGGCATCAGCAGTGCCATCGGCCAGAATGAACTTGTCGATCTTGCCATCACTGTCGCAGGTGATGTCGCTGAAAATCGCCTGGCGCGTGGGTTCTTCGTTCAGGCGTTGCAGCGGGACAATCGGGTGCAGCTGATCGATGGCCCAGACATCCGGCAGTGACTGAAACAGCGAGAAGTTGCCGTAATAGTAATCCACAAAGGAGCCAAGCTGCGCTGCCGCATCACCGCTGATGTCGCGGCCACGGGCGGCCGATTTGAACTTGGCGGTCAGGTAGAGAAAGCCTTTTTCGGCCCGTGCCAGCTCTGCCAGGCCAATCTGGCCACGGCGGAACAGCGCCCGCAGTTCATCGCGGTAATAGATCGCGTCGTTCAGCGCCTCTTGAAAGCGGGAGCCGTCGATATAGCTTTCGACCGCCATAAGATCATGCAGCAGGTGGTTGTCGTCTTCATGGGTTTCGGGCTTTTCCGCGCTGTCATAAAGCGTGGCCCCCAGCACGTTGAAGACAAAGATCGAGGAATGCGCCACCACAAAGCGGCCGCTTTCGGTGACAATGGTGGGATGCGGCAGCGCGGCTTCATCCATTGCATAGCGGATGGTCTCCACCACATTGGTGCAATATTCCTCAACCGTGTAGTTGACGGAGTTTTCCTCTGAGCAGCGTTCGCCGGTGTAATCGACGCCAAGACCACCACCAAGATCGAGATGGGTCAGCGGTGCGCCCATTTTGGTGAGTTCGACAAAGAAGCGGCAGGCTTCGGCGGCGGCGCGGCGGATGTCAATGATATCGGGCACCTGACTGCCCAGATGGCTGTGTTGCAGCACCAGACAGTCGAGAAATTCAGCCTCGCGCATACGGTCAATCAGGGTCACCAGCTCATGCGCACCAAGCCCAAAGGTGGAGCGATCCCCCGAGCTTTCCTGCCATTTGCCGGTCACACGTTCGGTCAGCTTGACGCGCACACCCAGCATGGGGCGGATGCCCAGCTCAGTGGAAACCTTATGGATGACGTCAAATTCATCCAGGCTTTCAATGACAATAACGGTTTTCTGGCCCAGCTTGCGCGAAAGCGTCGCCAGCCGCACAAAGCTTTCGTCCTTGGAGCCATTACAGATCAGCAGCGATTCAGGTGAACGCGGCTGCGACAGGGCAATCAGCAGCTCGGGCTTGGACCCGGCTTCAAGCCCGTAATGCAGTGGCGCGCCGGTTTGCATCAAATGGCTGATCACCTCGGCCTGCTGGTTCACCTTGATCGGGAACACACCACGATAGGTGCCGCGGTAGCCGGTGGATTTGAACGCCGATTGAAATGCCGTATGCAGGTGATGCAGCGCCTCATCCAGAAAGTGATGTACGCGGAGCAGAACGGGCGCAGAGATGCCACGCTCTGACAGGGCTTTGATCACCTTGGGCAAAGAGGTTGGCGCGCCATTGTCAGGCGCGCTCAGCGTCACTTCGCCCTGCGGGTTCACCCCCAAAAGGCCCTCACCCCAGCGATCCAGCCCATAAAGCGCGCTGTGATTGTCTGGCTGCGCAGCATCACCGTTGGAACCAGCAGCTGAGTTAGAATGTTGATGAGGCACGTGCGTATCCCCTGCCAAAGGTTATCGACCAGTCCCTATCATACCTCAAAACCCTTGGAATCGCAGGTATCACAGGCCCGGGGGCCGAAGAATGGGCAGCGTTTAGGGCTTGCGTCGCATGAGATCAAGAAAAATTGTATCTGTGATGTCGCACTGTTAGCGCTGCAGACGTATGAGCGAAAATACACACCTCATGTGCAAAGTCGTGACTATTTCCCCCAAAGCCCCGCCGCCATGCTGATTGCATCCCAAAGGGCAAGGCATTCCGCGCCATAGGGGCAGGGAGGATCACATGAACGATATTGGCACATATGATTATGTGATTGTGGGCGCAGGCAGCGCGGGTTGTGTACTGGCCAACCGGTTGAGCGAAGATCCAAATGTGCGGGTACTGTTGCTTGAGGCGGGGGGCAAGGACAACTATCACTGGATCCATATTCCGGTGGGCTACCTATATTGTATCGGCAATCCACGCACCGACTGGGGGTTTAAGACCGCCCCGTGCAAGGGGCTGAACGGGCGCGCGCTGCTGTACCCGCGGGGGCGGGTTCTTGGCGGCTGTTCGTCGATCAACGGGATGCTGTATCTGCGTGGGCAGGCCACGGATTATGACGGCTGGCGGCAGATGGGGCTTGATGGTTGGGGCTGGGAGGATGTGCTGCCCTATTTCATCAAATCCGAAGACTATTACGCAGGCCGTGATGAAACCCACGGTAGTGGCGGCGAATGGAAAGTGGCAAAGCAACGCCTGAACTGGGAGGTGCTTGATGCGTGGAAAGCTGCCGCCGTGGCTGCAGGACTGCCAGAAAGCGATGATTTCAACCGGGGCGACAATCACGGTGTTGGCTATTTCAAGGTCAACCAGCACAAAGGCTGGCGCTGGAGCACCGCACGCGGGTTTCTTAGCCCGGCCAAATCACGGCCCAATCTGGATGTATTGACCCATGCGCAGGCGGAACAGATCCTGTTTGAAGGCAAGCGCGCCACAGGGGTGCGGTTTGATCTGAAAGGGGTGACGACCACGGTGCGCGCCCGCCATGAAGTGATTTTATCATCAGGTGCAATTGGATCACCGCAGCTGTTGCAGCTTTCGGGTGTTGGTCCCGGTGCGTTGCTGCAGCGTCACGGTATCGAGGTGGTGCTTGATCACCCCGAAGTGGGGGGCAACCTGCAGGACCATCTGCAGATCCGCTGTGCTTATCGGGTAACGGGGGCAAAGACGCTCAACACGATGGCCAACAGCCTGTGGGGAAAGGCCAAAATTGGCCTTGAGTATCTGTTGAAACGGTCCGGGCCAATGTCGATGGCCCCGAGCCAGCTGGGGGCGTTTGCCTATTCAAGCCCCGATGTGGCGAGCCCGGACCTTGAATATCATGTGCAGCCCGTGACGCTTGAAGCTTTTGGCCAGGCCCCGCATGATTTCCCGGCGATCACCGCCTCTGTCTGCCATCTGCGCCCCGAAAGCCGTGGTCATGTGGAAATCACCTCACGCGATCCCAAAGCTGCGCCTGAAATCCAGCCAAACTACCTGTCCACCGAAGGGGACCGGCGCGTGGCGGCGCGCGCGATTGCGCTGACGCGCAACATCATGGCGCAACAGCCAATGGCGCGCTACCAGCCAGAAGAGTTTAAACCCGGCCCGCAGTATCAGACCGAGGCGGAACTGATCCAAGGCGCGGGCGAGATTGGTTCAACCATTTTCCATCCGGTTGGCACGGCGCGTATGGGCGCTGATGACGGCGCGGTGGTGGATAAAGAGCTGCGGGTCAAAGGTCTGCGAGGCCTGCGGGTGGTGGATGCTTCGGTGATGCCGCGAATTGTGTCGGGCAATACCAACTCCCCCACAATTATGATTGCAGAAAAGGCCGCGGATATGATCCGCGCCGCGAGGTAAACGCCGCTGAGCACTTGCAACTTTGCTGCAATCTGGCAAGGCTTTCACCAATGATTTGAAAGGCCTGCCATGACCGATCCTGCGGATCTCAGCGCTGTTGAAGCGCGTTCACTGATTGCAACAAAAGCGCTGTCGCCGGTGGAGCTGGTAGAGGCCTGTATCAAGCGGCGCGACCAGCTTGATCATGCGGTAAATGCGATTGTTGCCCGCGATGATACAGCTTTGCAGGAATTCGCCCGCGCCGCTGAGGCTGCGGTGATGCGGGCAGAGCCGCTTGGCGCGCTGCATGGTCTGCCCTTTGCGGTGAAGGATATGAATGATGCAGGCGGGTTGCCAACAACCTTTGGATCGCTCGCCTACAAAGACAACATTCCCAGTGCGGATGATTCATTGGTGAAAAACCTGCGTGCTGCAGGTGGGCTGGTTTTTGGCAAAACCAACGTTCCCGAATGGAGCGCGGGCGGCAACACCCGCAATCTGCTGCATGGGGCCAGCGCCAACCCCTATGACACCAGTCGCAGCTGCGCAGGATCATCCGGGGGGTCGGCCATTGCGCTGGCCTGCGGCTATGCGCCTTTGGCGACCGGATCAGATACTGGTGGGTCGCTGCGCAATCCAGCTGCCTATTGTGGCGTAGTGGGTTTTCGCCCCAGTCCCGGTGTGGTGCCTGATCCCCGGCGGGCAACCGCGCTGATCCCTTTGGCAACCGATGGGCCGATGGGACGCACGGTGGCGGATTGTGCGCTTTTGCTGTCGGCCATGGCCACGCCCGATGCGCGTGATCCGTTCACCACCACCATTGATGGCCGGACCTTGTGGGACGGATTTGATCAGCTCGCGCCGGTTGATCTGAAAAAACTGCGTTTTGCCGCTACGCCAGATTTTGGCATCGCCCCCACCGAACAGCTGATCCGCCGCCAGTTTGACCGTGTCACTGATCAGCTTGCGCCCGACCTTGGCGGTTTGGATGCGGCCAGCCCGCGCTGTGAGGGGCTAGATCAGGTGTTTGCGGTGTTGCGGGGGTTGCAATTTCTGGGGCCGTTGGCCGACCTTTATGACAGATCGCCCGATCTGGTGGGGCCGAATGTCGCCACAAATATCCACGAGGCACGCGGTTTCAGCGCCCAGGATGTCACCCGCGCCCTGATGGAGCAGGGCAGGCTGTATCGCAACTGGCAACGCTTCTTTGAGCGCTATGATTATATTCTATCCCCGGCTGTCACGCTAAGCCCGCGCCCCTGGCGTGAGCTCTATCCCAGTGAAATCGATGGTGTGGCCTGCCAGAGCTATTATCACTGGCTGGCGCTGGCCTATGCGGTCACGGTGGTGGGGCATCCGGCCATTACCATACCCTGCGGGCTGGATGAAAACGGCATGCCGTTTGGTTTGCAGATTGTGGGCCGTCGTCACGATGATCTTGGGGTATTAAAAGTCGCGCAGATGTTGGAGCAGCGGATCAAAGACAGCGATCTGAGAGTTCCTCCGCCGAAGCTTCAGCAGCTTGCCGCGCAAGCGCCGCTTTCTGCGTCTGAGGGTTTCTTGACCTTTGACTAAGCCCGCATAGACTGCGCGCACATTGGCACTTGGTGCTGTGCTACCTCTGAAGGACAAAAAATGGCTGATATTGTAGTGCTGGGTGCTGGCATGGCAGGTGTGGGCGCGGCTTTGGCGTTGCAGGCGCGGGGCCATGCGGTGCGTCTGGTGGATCAGCACGCCCCCGGAGAAGAGACCAGTTTTGGCAATGCCGGGATCATTCAGGCCGAGGCCTGCGTGCCCTATGAGTTTCCCCGCGCGCCGCTGACGCTGTTGAAATATGCGCTGGGGCTTAGCAATGATCTGGTGATCGACTATCACAAGCTGCCCGCGATGCTGAAACCGCTGTGGCAGTATTTCAACCTGTCCTCCGCCAAAAGCCACGCGGCCATTACCAAAACCTACGCCCAGCTGATCGCGCGGGGCGTCGAAGCCCATGCGCCCCTGATCGAAGCAGCAGACGCCGGGGATCTGATCCGAACCAACGGGTTTGGTGAGATTTATCAAACCAACAAAGGCTTTGACGCAGCTGCCAAACAGGCCGAGATCTGGGCGCAGGATTATGATCTCATGATGGAGCTGTGGCCCGGCGACACATTGCACAAACATGAGGCCAAACTGCGCACAACCCCCGCAGGCACGGTGTTCTGGGGCGACAGCTGGAGCTGCCGCAATCCCGGTGCTCTGGCCAAAGCCTATGGTGCATTGTTTGAAGCGCGCGGCGGTACGCTGATGCAGATGAAATTGCGCAGCGCCCAGCCCACCGCCACCGGCTGGCAGGTGCAATCCTCAACCGGTCGTCTTGAAACGCAACATCTGGTGGTGGCACTTGGCCCCTGGTCGCCTGCTTTCCTGCAGCCGCTGGGCTATGACATTCCGATGGTGATGAAACGCGGCTATCACAGCCATTACCACTGTTCGACGCCGCCGGAGCGCGGCTATTTTCTGGCCGATGACGGTGTGGTGGTGTCAGATATGGATCAGGGGGTGCGCATCACCACTGGTGCCCATCTGACCAGCCAGGGTGCGCCCGAAAACCTGCGCCAGCTCCACCGTGGGCGCGCGGCGGCGGGAGAGATCTTTGACCTTGGCACCGAGATCGAAAACAGCCGCTGGCAGGGCACCCGCCCCTGTTTGCCCCAGATGGTGCCGCTGGTGGGCGCTGCCCCCAAACATCGCGGTCTCTGGTTCCATTTTGGTCATGGGCATCAGGGGTTTACCCTTGGGCCGGCAACCGGCGAAATACTCGCACGGGTAATGGACGGTGACACAGACAGGCTGAGTGACGCGCTTGCACCTTGATGCGCCATAATCAGGATTATGGTAAGTTCAGTCGCTGATCAGGCTTTGTGGATCAATATCAACAATGAAATAATTGGGATATGTTTCGAGCGTTTTGAGCGTGTCGTGTTTCAGCTGTTGCAGGTGTTTGTCCATCTCGGCCGCTGCGCGCCGCACATCTGAGGCTTCGATGGCATCGGTGATGGCGGCGTGTTCGTGCACCACCTGTTCCATCCGGCCTGCGGCAGGCAAGGACAGGTGGCGAAAACGGTCCATTGGGGTTTTGATCTGCTGGATCAGCGTCCAAAGACCGGGAAAACCTGCAACTTCGGCTAGCTGCGCGTGAAAGGCGCTGTCGGTGTGATCAAAAGCCTCTTGGGTGTCTGACAGCGCAGCTTCCCGGCCTTCTTCAACAATTGCGCGCAGGCGCAGGATCTGCGCCGGGCTGGCGCGCTGTGCGGCGCGCGCTGCCACATCACGTTCCAATGCGCGCCGCGCCAGCAGCGCTTCGGGCAGCACAGAAAGCGGGATGCGGGCCACAAAAGTGCCGGATTTGGGCACCACTTCAACCAGCATTTCTTTTGCGAGGCGCAACACTGCTTCGCGCACCGGTGTGCGGGAGGCCTGAAACTGCGCGGCGATCTCGCGCTCCAGAACCGGGGTGCCGGGCGGCAATGTCAGATGGGTGATGTCGTGGTGCAGCTGCGCATAGATCTGATCCGCCAGGGTTTTGCGCCCGGCAGTGTCAAAATACCCGCTCCCACTGGGCGGTGTATTGGCCGCGCGACGACGGCCCGGCGTGTGTGGTGGCGCTGACATCCTTGCCCTCTTTTGCGCTTCTGCTGGCTGTTTCACCTAGGCCTAGTGAGTTTGCGGCATTGCGACAACTTGATTAACTGGTATACAAGATATATTAGTTAGGCAAAAGAAAACAACCAATACGCTGGGCGTGCGTCAGGACGCCCGCACAACAGGGAGAGATACCAATGGGCTGCGACATCTCGCTTGAGGGTAAAACAGCGCTGGTCACCGCCGCAGGACAGGGGATTGGACGCGCCAGCGCCGAAGCCTTTGCCCGCGCGGGCGCTCAGGTTTTTGCCACCGACATCAATGATGCCACGCTAAAAGAGCTTGAGCGCGTTGAAGGCATCACGCCGCTGCGCCTTGATGTGATGGATGCTGACAATATCAAATCTGTTTTGACACAGACCGGCGCGCTCGATGTCTTGTTCAATTGCGCGGGGTTTGTTCATGCCGGCAGCATTCTTGACTGTCCCGAGGAAGACTGGGATTTTGCCTTCAATCTTAATGCCAAGGCGCAGTATCGCCTGTGCAAGGCGGCGCTGCCGGGCATGCTGGCCAAGAGCGGCGGCTCAATTATCAATATGTCGTCGGTGGCTTCCTCGATCAAAGCAGTGCCAAACCGGTTTGCCTATTGCGCCTCAAAGGCAGCGGTGATTGGGCTGACCAAAGCCATCGCCGCCGATTTCATCACCCAGGGCATTCGCTGCAACGCAATCTGCCCCGGCACCGTCGACAGCCCGTCATTGCATGAGCGGCTGCGCGCCACCGGTGATTATGAACAAGCGATGCAGGATTTTATTGCCCGCCAGCCGATGGGGCGGGTGGGCGACGCAGAAGAAGTTGCCATGCTGGCGCTTTATCTGGCGTCCGATCTGAGCGGCTTTACCACGGGCCAAACCCATACAATCGACGGCGGCTGGGCCGCCTGAACAGGAGACAGGAATGAAACTATTGCGTTATGGCCCCAAAGGTCAGGAAAAGCCGGGCATTGTTGATGCTGATGGTACGGTGCGTGACCTTTCGGCCCATGTGGCTGATATTGCAGGCGTTACCCTAAGCGATGCAGAGCTTGCCCGTATCGCCGCATTGGATCTGAGCACCCTGCCCGCGGTCACCGTTGATCGCTATGGCCCCTGTGTGGCTGGTGTTGGGAAATTCATCTGCATCGGGCTCAACTATTCAGATCATGCTGCCGAAAGCGGCCTGGCCGTGCCCTCGGAGCCGGTGATTTTTGCCAAGGCCACCAGCGCGATCTGCGGTGCCAATGACGACATTGAAATTCCCCGCGGCTCTAGCGCCACAGATTGGGAAGTGGAACTGGGCGTGGTGATCGGCAAAGAGGCCAAATACGTCGAAGAAGCCAACGCACTGGATTATGTTGCGGGCTATTGTGTGATCAACGATCTTTCTGAGCGGGATTTCCAGATCAAACACGAAGGCCAATGGACCAAAGGCAAATCCGCTGACACCTTTGGCCCGATTGGCCCCTGGCTGGTCACCCGTGACGAGGTGCCGGATCCGCAGGCGCTGGGGATGTATCTGGATGTAAACGGCAGCCGGATGCAGGATGGCAGCACCGAAACCATGGTCTATAGCGTGGCCCATGTGGTGGCGTATCTGTCACGGTTCATGTCGCTGCAGCCCGGTGATGTTATTTCAACCGGCACCCCTCCCGGTGTGGGCATGGGGATCAAACCGGAACCGGTCTATTTGAAAGCTGGCGATAAGATGGAGCTGGGCATTTCCGGTCTTGGTGTCCAGAAACAAAGCGTTGTGCAGGGTTGATCCTGCTTGGCACCGGGCCGTGTGCCCGGTGCCGAATATCTAGTGCCTGATTGCCGGGTGCCTGAACCCGCGAATGGGCCCCGCACAAAGGCAAAACCCGATCCTAGGGACCGGGCAATGCACTGCTCGTTATTCAATGAGGGGATCAGGGTGTAACAACAGCTTTGATCAGGGCTTCGCGGTCTTCCACCAGGGCCATGAAACGATCCGGCAGATCGGCCAGTTTCACCACTTCGGAACACAGCGCATCAGTGTTGATGTCGCCCGCACGAATGGCGTCCATCACCATGTCGAAATCCGCTTTCAGCGCGTTACGGCTGCCGATGATGCGGGCTTCACGCTTGTGGAATTCAGAATCGGTGAAGGTGATATCACCTTTGACCACACTGATCAGAACATAGCTGCTGCCATGGGCGAGATAGTTGAAACCCGCTTCGATGGCTTTGCCGTTGCCGGTTGCATCAAAGATGATGTCAAACCCATCTGACAGCTCACCGCTGAGAATATCCTGATCAGGGGTGTGCAGGTTTTCAAAGCCAAACTTGTCACGCGCCTGATTGAGCCGGGTCTGGCTCATATCCAGAAGATGCACATCGCCGCCTGCCAGTCGGGCAAACAAAGCCGCGCCCAGACCAATCGGGCCGGCACCAGTGACCAACACCCGGTCGCCTTTTTGAATGCCAGAACGGTTCACCGCGTGGGCACCAATGGCGAGAAATTCCACCATTGCGGCCTGAATTTCGCTCAGCCCTTCGGCCACATAAAGGTTGCTGCGCGGCACTGCGATGCGCGCGCACATGCCGCCATCGCGGTGCACGCCCAGAACTTCGATCTCTTCACAGCAGTTGGGCTTGCCTTTGCGGATGGCGCGGCAATCTCCAAAGGCAATATATGGGTTGATCACCACCAAAGTGCCCGCAGGCAGATCCGGCGCATCGGTGACGGTACGGCCCGAAAGCTCGTGCCCGATCACCCGCGGATATTCGAGAAACGGATGTTTACCTTCAAAAATATGATAGTCGGTGCCGCAGATACCTACGGCCGTAATATCCACCAGTACCCAGCCGTCAGGGGCGGTTGTGGGCAATGGGGTCTCGCGCAATTCAAAGTGATTGGGGGCAACAACCGTGCCGCTTATCTGTTGTTCTGTCATTAAGCTGTTTCCAGATTGCGGGGCACCCAGTTGTCGGGCAGATCCCCTTTGATAATCAGGCTCAGCACATCGTCCTTGCTGACCTCTTCGATCTGATGCGAGCCAACATTGCGGCCCTTGTTCATCACCATGATCCGATCGCAGAGTTCAAAGACGTCGTGCATGTCATGGCTGACGAGGAAAATACCGATACCCTGGGCCTTTAGCTTGCGAATAAGATCCGCCACCATCGCGGTTTCTGACGGGCCAAGCGCGGCTGTTGGCTCATCCATGATCAGGATTTTCACGTCGAAATAGATGGCGCGGGCGATGGCAATAACCTGACGCTGCCCGCCCGACAGGCTTGAGACCGGATCGGTCAAATTGGTAAAATTGGGGTTGAGCGTGTGCAGGACCTTGCGCGCTTCTTCCAGCATCCGCTTGTCATCGAGATTGCCGAATTTTGTGCGCAGCTCGCGGCCAAGAAACAGGTTTGAAGGCGCGTCCAGATGATCCGCCAGAGCCAACGTCTGGTAGATGGTTTCAATCCCCTGATCCCGTGCATCATGGGGGGATGTGATTTCAACATCATTGCCACGGACCCGGATCTGGCCGTCGGTTGGCATCATTGCGCCAGACAGAATGCGCATGAGGCAGGATTTACCCGCGCCATTGTGACCCAAAACGCCAACCACTTCGCCAGCGTGAAGATCCGCAGACACGCCATTCACGGCCCGCACCCCGCCAAAGTGTTTTTTGATATTGATCAGCTCGACCAAAGGGGTCTGCTCAGGGGCTGGTGACGACATTGGCTACTCCGTGATATTTGGAGCGGGTCGACCGGAACATAGGCCGACCCGCTGAGAGATTTAGTAGAGAACGTTCTGGGCTTCGGGGGCGTCGATATTGCCCTTGGTCACCAGCACAACACCGGTGTCGATGTAGTCAGCCACCTTGTTGCCAGCGAGAATGTCCATCACAGCTTTCACGCCCATTTCACCCATCTGGAACGAGCCCTGTACGGCGGTACCTTCCAGCGTGCCATTGCGCACGAAGTCTTGCAGATCGCCATTGCCATCAAAGCCAAATGCGGTGACCTGGCCTGCTTTGCCCGCCTGTTCCAGCGCGCGGCCCATGCCAATTGCAGTTGGTTCATTGGCACCAAAGATGCCCACCAGATCGCTGTTTGCAGCCAGGATATCGGTGGTCTGGTTCAGAGCGGTTGCCATTTGCGACTGCGAATAGAACGGACCAACAACCTCGAGGCTGGATTTGGCGTTCAGCTCTTCAACAAAGCAGCCAACGCGGCCCACTTCGGAACCCACACCCGCCACATAAGACATCACAGCAATTTTGCCGTCGGTGCCGACTTTTTCGATCATGCTGTTGGCAATCATCTTGCCGGCCGCGCAGTTGTCGGTGGACAGGAAGGTCTGGAACGTGCCGGCCGCGTCTTCGGACAGGCCGCTGTCGATCACCACAACGGGGATGCCGTTTTCAAAGGCGCGTTTTACCACTGGGGTCAGCGCATCCGGATCAGACGGGGCCAGAACAATACCAGCAACACCGCGGTTGATCGCGTTTTCCACCAGGTTCACCTGATCGGCAATCGCGCTTTCAGAGGCTGGGCCGTTGAAAGAGAAGCTGTGCTCAGACACACCTTCCATCGCAGCAGAAGCACCTTTGTTTACGTTCTGCCAGAAGTTTGAGTTGGTGGTTTTCACGATGACCGCGATTTCACCTGCCATGCTGGCTGCAGGCAATAGGGCTAGGGTGCTTGCGGCAAGTGCCGCTTTCAAAGTCAGTTTCATGGTTTCCTCCCTTAAAAAACTGATATGACTTGTAAAAACTGAAGTGACTTGAGTTACTTCCGGTTGCGCAGCTGGTCGATATAAACCGCCAGGATGACGACAAACCCGATGATGATCTGTTGGATAAAGGCAGATACCCCTGCCATGTTGAGCCCGTTGCGCAGCACACCAATGATGAATGCGCCCAGCATTGTGCCCGAGATATTGCCCACGCCGCCCATCAAGGACGCCCCACCAATCACCGCTGCGGCAATCGCATCCAGCTCATACATGACGCCTTCGTTGGGCTGGGCTGTAACCAGTCGCGACATCAGCACGACACCTGCGAGGCCTGCCAGCGCACCAGACAGTGCATAGGCGGTGATCTTGGTGCGGTCGACTTCAACACCTGCAAGGCGCGCTGCTTCTTCGTTGGAGCCAGTGGCATAGATGTGACGACCCAGACGGCGGCGGCGCAGCAGGTAGCCCCCGGCCAGTGCCACAACTACCAACAGGATCGCCGGATAGGGGATGCCGGGAAACACCACCCGTGGGAACCCGTTTGCCCCCTGCTCCACAATCCGAAACAGCGCACCATTGCCCAAGACACCAAAGGCTTCGCCCAGACGGGAAATTGGCGCCGCACCGGTCAGCTGAAGCGCAACACCACGGGCAATAAGCATCATGCCCAGGGTTGCCACAAAGGGTGTGATTTTCATCTTGGTGATAACAAAGCCGTTGAACAGGCCACATACCGCACCAATCAGTACCCCGATCAGCATGGCGGGCACCACCGGCATCCCGGCTTTCACCAACATGCCCGTAACAGTGCCAGACAATGCCAACACCGAACCAACGCTAAGGTCGATACCACCGGTGATGATCACCAGTGTCATGCCAATGCCCAACAGCCCGATGACCGAGGTTTGCAGCAGAACGGTCAAACCGTTATTGACGGAGAGAAAGGCCTGATTTCCAAAGGCAAACACTATGATCAGGATCATAAGCGTGAGAAACGCTGATAGTTTATGGAACATCTCGGCTGAGAGGTTCAGCTGTTTTCCCTTTGCTCTGACGGCGGCGAGTGAAAGGTTCATTCCTGGCTCCGGTTGCGTGCGCTGGGGACATCGTTGTCCGACTGGCATTTCTGTATTTAATTATTTAAATCATTTCACCAGAGGATTCACAAACTGTCAAATGTTTTTTATAATTGACTACAATTATTGAGATGATTAGCAATATTAATACCTTAGATGGGAGCAAATAGCGAATGGCGCGTACAGACGACCGGTTTCGAGAGGCTTTCAACAACCTCCTAGAGGTCTGCAAATCCCTAAAAACGGGTGATGCACTGCCATCCGAGACCAGCTTAGCAACCACTTTGGACGTGAGCAGAACGGTTGTTCGCTCTGCGCTGACACGTCTTGATAGCGAAGGCATCATAAGCTGGGAAGGCCGTCGAAAGACCCTGCTGCGCCCGCCCGAAACAAACGACTGGCTGGCGACGCGGGAGGAAACCCTGTCGCCCGAAGAGCTTGAACAGCGATTCCTCGACTGGATTTTGCGCTTTGACGTGCCCCCCGGCACCCCGCTCAACGTGACAGAACTGGCCCGCACCTGGAACGTGCAGCCGCATGCGTTGCAGGAATTTTTAGCCTCGCTCAGCCGGTTTGGTCTGGTACAGCGGCGCAAACGCGGCGGCTGGGAGCTGTTGGGTTTCACCACCAACTACGCGGTTGAGCTGTCGGATTTCCGCAAGATGCTTGAGCTCAACGCCATCTGCGAACTTCTGACCCTGCCGGATGATGCCCCGATCTGGGCGAAACTGGCCGAATTGAAACAAGACCACCTGGAGCTGCAAGAACAGCTCAGCACCCGTTTTCATGATTTCTCATTGCTGGACGAGCGCTTTCACAACGCGCTGGGAAGCGTGGTCAAAAACCGCTTTACGGCGGAATTTCAACGGGTGATTTCGTTGATTTTCCACTACCACTATCAGTGGGACAAAAAGGACGAGCGGTGCCGCAATGCTGCGGCGATCGTTGAGCACCTGCGCCTGATTGATGCGCTTTTGGACCGCGATGAGGACAAAGCCCTCGCCGCAGCCCGTGATCATTTAAACACTTCGAAACAGACGCTGCTGGCCTCGCTCAGCATTCACGATCTGGCCTAGCGTCAAATTGCGTCAAACACCCAGTTCGCATCTTCTGGCCAGGGCGCATCCAACGCATCAAGGTTGCGCTTTAGCGACGAGACCTTGCCAGTGCCCAACAAAACGGACGCTGCCGCAGGATGATAAAGCGCATATTGCATCGCAACAGTCGCCAGCGGCATCTTGATCTCATCGGCGCGCGCCTGCAGAGCTGTCACCTTGGACAGGATCTCGGCGGATGCAGGCGCATAATCAAAATGCGCCCCTTCAACCGGGCCAGTTGCCAAAATTCCAGAGTTGAAAATCCCACCCAGCACCAGGCTTGTCTGGCGCGCTTCACACAGCGGGACCAGCTCGTCTTCACCCTGACGGTCCAGCAGGGTCAGCCGCCCGGCCAGCAAGATCACGTCGATATCGCAGGCTGCCATCACATCCAGGCACACCTGGGTTTCATTAACGCCAAGCCCAAATGCTCCGATCCGGCCTGCGTCTTTCAACTTCTGCAGCCGGTCCAGGCCGGTGGCCATCAAATCATTGAAATGGCGCTCATTCGCGGCACCATGTGCGTAGGTGCCGATGTCATGCACATAGATGATATCAATATATGAGGTGCCAAGCCGCTCACAGCTTTGTTCAAACGCGGCCTCGATCCCATCACCGGAATAGTCATAGCGCACATCATTGGGCAGCGGGTTGATGAACCCATCCGCCCCCGCTATCGGCTGACCCGGCGACAACAAACGCCCCACTTTGGTCGAAATCACATAGCTGTCGCGCGCATGTCCTTTCAGGAAGGAACCAAGACGTTGTTCCGCCAGCCCGCGCCCATAGTGGGGTGCGGTGTCAAAATAGCGGATGCCCGCCTGCCAGGCGCAGGCCAGCACCTCTGCGGCCTCGGCTTCGGGGATGTCACGATACAGGTTGCCAATGCCCGAACAGCCAAAGGACAGATCGGTAACATGAACATTGGTCTTGCCTATTTGATGCGTCTTCATAGCGGCACCTCTTGCGTTAGATGTTGCGCAGTATGCGATCAGGACCGTCCGGCAGCAGCTGCCAGCCGAGGTGTTGCATGGCCAGCATCCGCTGCCCAATCCAGAAACGCGCCAATGCGTCGTTCGCATTTTTCCGCGTGGTTGCCCGCGATATCTGCCAGCTTATGGTCCAGATAAGGGTTTGAAAACCGGTCCAATGTGGTGCGCATATAGGCGCGTGCCTCGGCTTCTAGCCCCGCAGCCGCAAAGCCGGGCAGAACCTCCTGATCATAAAGATCCTCGAGATCTGCACGCACCCGCGTATCTTCCATCAGGTCGCGCACATATTCGGCCCCGGCCCGGTCGCGTTTCAGCCAGCCATCCACCAGGTAGCTATGACCAAGGTTCAGGATAAACAGCTTCTGCTTTTCGATTGGCTCAAGGTCGGGCACAATTTGCACCGCCTCATAGTGCGCTGGTGAAATCAATCCCGCGCAGTCTTCAATCGCCCAAAGCGCATAGGGCTCTGCCACCGCACCCGCAGGCTCCAGCGGCTCTGATACAATCCGGTCCACCAGTGAATTCACAAACCGCACGTCGCGTTCAACCCAGGCGGCGAATTCCGCGTCCAGCGGCGTTGCCAACTCCAGCACCCGCGCCTTTAATACATCACCATTTCGCGCAACCAGCTCGGTAGGCATAATCTGGATCGGACGCCCACCCGCAACAAACCGTGCCCGCAACAGATGCGTCAGCTTGGCGGGAAAGGACATGGCTTGCAAAAACTCGGCGGCGCTGTCTTCGGGCTGTGGGGTCCAGCCGCTGTCGCCTGTGTTGGAAATCACAATTTCCGCTTCTGCTTCAAACAATCTGCTGAGCGCCGGAAAATCCGTGGCCGTTGACAAAGTGCGCGCAACAGATGTGACCTGCACATTGGCTTTCAGCTCAACTCCATTGGCCAGTCCTTGGATCCGAACGGGATAACCTTCGGGGGCTGCAAGCGCCGCCAATCGGCGCGCCCGTGCTGCATCACCTGAGGATTGCACCACGCAGATCTGCCCCGGCGCCTGGCCGGTTTTCAACGCTTCTGAGATGAACAAATCCGCATGCGCCTGCAGAAAGCGGCTGGTGCCAAATTGGATGATGGGTGTGATTGACATAGGGGCCTCCGGTCGGTAGATTAGTTCTTAATTATTACATACACTTTGTCAAGCCACGAAGAAATGCAAATCTAATCATGAGGTTAGATTGAAGGCTTGGCCGTGCAATCAGCGACCGAAGCTGCTTCGGTCCCGAAATGGAACAGACCAGAAGATGACAAAGCGAATTGTTTTTGCCGGTGAAGTCATGGGCGAATTGCGTAGCAATGGCGCAGGCTTTGCTGTGGGATTTGCAGGAGACAGTTTTAATGCCGCTGTCTATTGCCAGCGCTCCCTTGCACAGGGGGATGCTGACGTGGCTCAGGTGTCCTATCTCACCCGGATTGGACAAGACCCGCTGTCGCAAGGTGCCCTGGATCTTGCCGCGCAAGAAGGCCTGAAAACCGATCTGATCACCCGCGATGAGACCCGCAATCTTGGCCTTTATGCGGTGCAGACCAATGACGAAGGAGAGCGCAGCTTTTCTTATTGGCGCAATCAATCCGCAGCGCGCGCCCTGTTCAGCGAACTGCAGGAACTTTCGGTTCTGACCCAGGCCGATATCCTGTGCCTTTCGGGTATTTCCCTTGCCATTCTGTCGCCCGCGCAGCGCACCGCTTTGCTGGATCGCATTGAAGAGCTGCGCCAAACCAACGGGCTGCGCTTTGCGTTTGACAGCAATTACCGCCCCAGCCTGTGGGAAGATGTTGAAACCGCGCGCGACACCATGCGCCGGGCCTGGATGCTTACCGATATTGCGCTGCCTTCGGTCGATGATGAGATGGCGCTGTTTGAAGACGCCGACGAAGCCGCCGTTCTGCACCGTTTGCGGAGCTACGGAGTGGATTTTGGCGCGCTGAAACGTGCGGACAAAGGGCCCAAAGCCCTGAGCGAAGGCTTTGAGGATAGCGCGGATTATCCAGCCGCTGAACAGGTGGTCGATACAACCGCGGCCGGCGACAGCTTTAACGGTGGCTTTCTTGCCGCCCATCTTCAGGGGCGCCCGCTCCAGGATTGCATGATGGCAGGGCATATGATGGCGCGCACAGTTGTGGGCCACCCCGGTGCCATTATCGCACAGCAAAAGGACAGCTGATATGTCACAACGTATGGGAATGGTCATCCGGCTGCGGCCGGAGCATATGGTGGAATACAAACGCCTGCACGCGGATGTCTGGCCCGAAGTTCTGGCCCGCCTCAAAGCGTCAAACATCACAAACTATTCGATTTTCCTGCGTGAGCCGGAAAACCTGATGTTTGGCTACTGGGAATACACCGGTAGCGATTTTGCAGCCGACAATGCCGCCATTGCTGCCGATCCGGTCACTCAGGACTGGTGGAAAATCTGCGACCCAATGCAATCCCCGCTGGAAAGCCGCGCCGAGGGTGAATGGTGGGCATCAATGGAAGAAGTCTTCCACATGGACTGATCCTCAGCGATCTGCAAACATAAAAAACCCCGCCCGGAACGCTCCGGGCGGGGTTTTTGTGGGCTTGTTACGCCTTAGTTGCGATAGAGCAATTCCGGCAGGAACAATGTCAGCTGCGGTACAAAGGTCAGCAGCAGCAGCACCAGAACCAGCGGCACCACAAACGGCATGGTGGCGCGCACGCAGCGTTCAAACGGCACATCCGAGACTTTGGACAACACAAACAGCACCATGCCAACCGGTGGTGTCAGCAGGCCGATCATCAGGTTGAGAATGACAATCACACCCAGATGGATCGGATCCACCCCGATTTGCGCCGTGATCGGCAACAGCACCGGCACCAGGATCGAAATCGCGGCAATGGTCTCCATGAACAGACCAACCACCAGAACCACCAGCATAATCAGCAGCAGCACCACATGTTTATTGCTGCTCAGCCCCAGAATGGTTTCAGCAAACAGCGCCGCCGCCTGATTTGCGGTCAGGATCCAGGCAAACACCGTGGCGCTGCCCACGATCAAAAGGATCGATGCGGTGGTTTCAATGGTCTCAAGCGAGACTTCCATCAGGCGTGAAAGGTTCAGGCTTTTGTAGACAAACAGCCCCAGAAACAGCGCATAGGTCGCGGCGCATACTGCGGCCTCAGTTGGGGTAAAGGCCCCGGTTACAATACCGCCAACAATGATCACAGGTGTCATCAGCGGCAGAAACGCGCGTTTGAAGGTTTTGCCAACGGTCACAACAGAAAAGGACAGATCGCGCGGGTAATTGCGCTTGCGCGACATGTACCACACCATGATCATCAACGCGCCCGCCATCAGCAGGCCCGGCACGATGCCAGCCACAAACAGCTCACCGATAGAGGCCGACGCCATCACCCCAAAGATCACCAAAGGCAACGAAGGTGGAATAATCGGCCCGATAGTGGAAGACGCAGCCGTCACCCCAACCGAAAAGTCATCATCAAAGCCTGAATCGCGCATCGCCTTGATTTCAATTGCACCCAGACCGCCAGCATCGGCAACCGCGGCGCCAGACATGCCTGCAAAAATGATGCTTGCACCGATGTTTACGTGCCCCAGCCCGCCATGCATCCAGCCAACGATGGAACGCGCAAAGGTAAAGATGCGTTCGGTGATGCCAGCGGAATTCATCAACCCGCCCGCAAGAATAAAAAATGGGATGGCCAGCAGGGGGAAGGAGTTCATCCCATTGATCATATTATGCGCCAGCAGAACCGGCGGCATGCCTTCGATCAGGATATACCCCAGCGAGGACATCCCCAGGGCCACAGCAATCGGAACCCGCAGCGCCATCAAGGTAAACAGCGCAGCAAACAGCAATAAAACGGTCATGTGTCAGACCCTTTCAAAAGGTGGAGCAACGCTTTCAGCTGCAGCACAACAAAGGCCACCAGCGCGATCAACACCAAGGTGTAGAGATAGTATTTCGGATAAGGCAGCGAGACCATTTTCTGGAAACTGGTCTGGCGCGCCAGCACATAGAGCGAATAGGTCAGGAAGGCGAACATTCCAGTTGAAACCAGCAGCGCAAACACTTTGATCGGGTACAACATGCGTCCAACAAAGCCGTCAATAAATTCAAGCCGGATATGGGTGTCACGTATCTGACAGCGCAGACCCCCGGTAAAGGCCAGCAAAATCAACAGGTAGCGCGCCGCCTCTTCGGTCCACGACAGTGAGTCATTGAGCACGTAACGCGTCAGAAACTGGAGCAGTACGGTGACAAACAACAGCGTGAACACAATCAGCGCCGGAATGTCCCACAGCGAAAAAAACTGCCGCAAGGATTTGGTTTCGCTGCCCATTTCCTCATCGGTGAACAAAGCGTTCAGATCGTCGGTCTGACGGGTCATGTCATCTCCTCAACAAGAGCCGTGAAAAAAGCGCGCGCAGGCAAAACCCGCGCGCAGCATTGTTTCAGGATTGCTTATTTGATCGCCTGAAGACGCTCGAACACCGACGCATCCCAGGGCATATCCGCACCGCTCAGCGCGGGCGCAACCGCTGCGATGAACTTGGAGCGATCCACTTCATTCACGGTCACACCCTGCTCACGGAACCAATCCGCCAGGTTGGCTTCCGAGTCGACGATCTCATTTGAGGCCCATTGCGCCGACTCTGCAATCGCCGCTTTCAGCGCTGCAAAATCTTCGTCGCTCAGCTTGGCTTTGGTTGCGGGTGAAATCAGCGTCACCAGCGAGTTGGTGATATGCGAGGTCAGGTTGATGTTGCTCTGAACTTCATAGAACTTCTTGAACTTGATGGTTGGCAGTGGGTTTTCCTGCGCATCCACCACACCTTGCTGCAGCGCCAGATACACCTCAGAGAAGGCCATAGGCGTTGGGTTTGCACCGGTCACTTTTGGGAACAGCTGATAGGCTGGCGCGTTCGGGGTGCGGATTTTCAAACCAGACATATCATCGGGTGACAGGATCGGTTTGTTCGACGTCACCTGACGCGCACCATAATAGGTCAGCGCCGCAACTTCATTGCCGGTGATATTGGTGTAGTCCTGCGACAGATCCGCAAACAGATCGGATTTCGCATAGGCTTTCCAATGGTCATAATCGCGCATGGTGAACGGGAAATCCGAAATCGCGATCGGCGGGTAGCTTTGACCCAGGAAGGCAACACCGGTGTAGATCATATCGATCGTACCAAGCGTCAGCGCTTCGTTCATGGCTGCTTCTTTGCCAAGCTGCGATGCCGGGAATACCTCAATCGTGTAACGACCTTCGGTGGCTTTTGCAAAGTTCTCAGCCACTTTCAGCGCGGCCTCATGATAGGGGGTCGCGGTCTCATAGACATGCCCGAATTTCAGCACTTCACCCGCAGATGCGGCAGTGCCAAAAGCCATTGTTGCGGCCGCCATGGCCCCAATTGCAGTGCGACGTGTCAGCTTCATCATATCCTATCCTCCCAGAATATTTTGGTGACGAATGTGTATTTAATCGATTAAATACTGTTGCGCGATTGAGGCAAGTGATTTTAATAATAATAAACAAATATAAAAACCACGCAGACAGGGAAGCATCGATATGGCCCGATCCAGCCGTCACTTTTATAAAACCTTCAACGACACGCTTGAACGCCTGCAACTGGGGCAGAGCTTTGCCAATCCAACCGATATGGCAAATCAGCTTGGCGTCAGCAGGACCACCAGCCGTAAAGTGTTAAAATTGCTGTCAGACAAAGGTCTAACGGCTGAAGAGTCGGAGAAAACCGATGATGCAGAGCGGGTAGAGATCACCCTCGCGCGGCCGGTGGATGACGCGGATTTTTTCCCAAAAGAAGACACGATGAGCACCGAAGCCCTGATCCAGCAAAAGCTGATGCACTGGGTGATTGATAAGAACATCTGGGACGGCCGCCCCTTCAGCGAAGCGCAGTTTGTGCGGGAGTTTGAGCTGTCTCACTCCTCGATTCGCGAGTTTCTGATCCGGTTGAGCAGCTATGGATTCGTGCGCAAAGAGCCCAATCGGCAGTGGGTGTTTCAGGGCATGACCGTGGATTACGTGGATGAGATCTATGAATTTCGCAAATTTTTTGAACAGCGCACGCTGCGGCGCATTCATGCGCTGGAGGATGACCATCCGTTTTGGGGAAACTTGGATCGGCTGCGTCTGAAACATGAGCAGGTGCTAGAGACCGGCATCAAGGAATCAAGCCAGATCAAGGAGCTCGAAACCGAGTTTCACGGCTGCCTCAGCCGCACCGCAGGCAACCGGTTTTTCTGGGGCAATGATGATGCCATTTCGCTGCTGTTTTATTGCCACTACCATCTGACATTGGAGAGCGACCTGGTGGCCGAACGCAACACCCGCGCGGTGCGCGATCACATCCGGATCATTGATGCGCTTAAGGCACGCGATCTCACCCTGGCGTCGCAGGAAATGGAGCGGCACCTCGATTCCGCCAAATCCGACCTGATCAACAGGCTCTAGCGGATGTTCATGCGATAGATCAGGCAGTTAGCGTGCAACGTCATTTCAACAACCTCCTCTCTTGACAAATTGCACATAATTATAAAAAACTGTTTTAACGGCTAACACCCGAACTTGCCACCCAATCTCGCACTGGCGCAAACCAGCTGCAGTGACCCTATTGAAGCCCCCTCAGCAGAGTGGAAACCACATGCGCATCGACGCTCACCAACATTTCTGGGCCCTTGCCCGTGGCGACTATGGCTGGCTCAGCCCCGCGCTTTCTGCGATCTATCGTGACTTCCTGCCCGAAGATCTGGCGCCGCAGCTGAAAACGGCTGGGATTGATGGCACCGTCCTGGTGCAGGCCGCCCCCACCACCGCCGAGACCGAGTTTATGTTTTCGCTCGCGGATCAGAACCCGTTTATCAAAGGCGTGGTTGGTTGGGTCGATTTCGAAGATCCCCAGTCTGTCGCCATGATTGACCGTTATATGCAGCACCCGGCCTTTGTTGGCCTGCGCCCGCTCATTCAGGACATCGAAGACGACGATTGGATGCTGCGCCCTGATCTTGCGCCAATCTTTGATGCGCTGATCGCCCGCGATCTCACCTTTGATGCGCTGACCCTGCCGCAGCACCTGCCCAATCTGCGCCAGCTGCTGGCCCGCTACCCCGATATGCGGGTGGTGATCGATCACGGCTCTAAACCACTGATCCGCGATGGCATCCTGCAGGGCTGGGCCGAAGACATGGCCGCGCTGGCGCGTGACACCTCTGCGTTTTGCAAACTGTCGGGCCTTGTCACCGAAGCAAAACCAGATTGGGGCGTTGAAGATCTGCGCCCCTATGTGGATCACCTGCTCACCCATTTTGGCCCGGATCGTCTGATCTGGGGCAGCGACTGGCCGGTGCTGGAGCTGGCTGGCGATTATGCCCGTTGGGTGGACACCACCGATACGCTGCTTGCAGGCCTCACCCCAAATGAGCGCGCCGACGTTCTGGGCGGCAACGCAACACGCGCATACCACCTGCGCGCCTAAGGCGCGCCCAAACGCCAGCACACACGAAACACCACAATCAGGAGCGCCCGCGTGTCAGCCAAGTTCATTCGCCTCAGCCCGAAAGACAACGTTGTTATTGCTCTCAGCGATCTTGCCGCCGGCACAACGCTTGATGATCTAAACGTCACGCTTGCGGTTGCGGTGCCGCAAGGGCATAAAATCGCCGTCCAAGCCATCGCTGCTGCGGAAAACGTCACCAAATATGGCCAGATCATCGGCCAGGCCACCGCCGCGATTGAACCCGGTGATCATGTGCATGTCCACAATCTCGGCATGGCTGCCCACTCACAGGACCACAGCTTTGCCAGCCAGAACACCCCGCTGCCCAATAGCGAAACCGAGCGCAGCTTTTTGGGCTATCACCGGCAGGATGGAACGGTTGGCACCCGCAACTATGTTGGCATTCTGACCTCGGTGAACTGCTCTGGCTCGGTTGCCCGTTTCATTGCGGAACAGGCCGAAAAAACCGGGATGCTCGACGCCTACCCCAATGTGGATGGCATTGTACCGATTGTGCATGGCACCGGCTGCGGCATGGCCAATTCGGGCGACGGCTATGAGGCGCTCTATCGCACCCTGTCGGGCTACGCCCAGCACCCTAACTTTGGGGGGATCCTGCTGATCGGGCTTGGCTGTGAAATCATGCAGCTCTCTGATCTGGTGGGTGACGGCCGCATTCGCGCCGATGGCGCGTTTCGTTATATGACCATCCAGCACGAAGGCGGCACCCGGCGCACGGTTGAACGCGGGTTGCAAGAGCTGGAGGGTGTTCTGGCGCAGGCCAATCTCGCCACCCGCACCCCTGCACCAATCCGCCATATCACCGTTGGCATGCAATGCGGCGGCTCTGATGGTTATTCTGGCATCACTGCCAACCCGGCCCTGGGCTATGCCTCCGATCTGCTGGTGCGCCACGGCGGCACCACCATCCTGTCGGAAACCTCTGAAATCTACGGTGCCGAGCATCTGCTGACCTGCCGCGCCGAGACCCAACCCATAGGGGAAAAGCTGCTGGAGCGGGTCAGCTGGTGGGAAGACTACACCGCCCGCAACGGCGGCGAGATGGACAACAACCCCAGCCCCGGCAACAAACGCGGCGGGTTGACCACAATCCTTGAAAAATCGCTCGGGGCCGTCGCCAAAAGTGGCAGTGCCCCGCTGCGCGATGTCTATCTGTTCGGCGAAAAGATCGACAAAAAGGGCTTCGTCTTTATGGACAGCCCCGGCTATGACCCCTGCTCGGTCACCGGGCAGGTGGCCTCAGGGGCCAATTTGATCGTCTTTACCACCGGGCGCGGCTCGGTCTCGGGCTATAAACCCACACCCTGCATCAAACTGGCCACCAACTCAGAGATGTATCAGCGCCTTTCCGAGGATATGGATCTGAACTGCGGCACCATTGTCAGCAACGGCGCATCCATTGCAGAAGTCGGGCACGAGATCTTTGAAATGATCATCCGCACTGCTTCGGGCGAAGCCACCAAAAGCGAACGCCTCGGATTTGGCGGGGTGGAATTTGTCCCCTGGCAAATCGGTGCGGTGATGTAGGCACGCGTCCGGTTAAAACGCTTGCGACACCCAATGCGGGTGTCGCAATTTCTCATGTGGGTACCGGTTCAATATCACGAAGGAACAGGTGTTTACTGGACGGGCTACAGATCAATCTGGGCCGTATGGGGAATAGGCCCAAATCTGGTATCAGATACCACTGTCTCTTGTGCCGCGTTGCAAAAAGGCTGCGCTGTCTCCCATGACAGTGACGCATTTTTCACGGCCAGCCCGGCAGTAATTGATACAGAAAGCAGCAAAAGGCGTATCATTGTCCGCTCTCCATTTCTGCGGGTGAAACTGAGATCAGAAGCTGTACATCCCAAACAGACCAACAGAGGTTCCGCTGGTTTCGCGCGCGATCGGGCTGTCTTTTGCGTCACCGGTTAGCTGCGAATAAACAACTGCGCCACCAACACTGAAACGCTCAGTGACAGGCACTTGAATGCCCAGTTCTAGATTGACCGCATGAAAGCCGCTGGTGGCTGTATACTGGCTCAGACCAGAGCTGGCAGATTGCGCCGCAGTGACACCGTAGTAGGCACTGTTGTAATCGTCATTGCCCCAGTCAGCAGAAATACCAGCCGTCAGCAAAGGGCCGAAATCGAGCGGCGATTCCGCATGTTCCAGGCTGGAAATCGAGGCCCGGCCCGTCAGCACCCGTAACGGCACCATCGTTTCAACACCAACGGTCGCGCTCAGCCCTTCAGAACCTTTGCTGTATTTGGTCACATCAAGATAAGGTGTCACCGGCCCGATGTCGTATTCAAAGCCGATATTATAGACGGCACCGCCTTTGATATCGCCCAAGCCGCGCAGAAAATCACTGTCATCCTCTTCACGACCACCATCATACCCAATGGACGCCGAAAGCGTAAAATCTTCGGTGTTGAAGATATAGCCACCAATACCGCTATCGCCAATAAACAGCCGGTCGCGCCAGGTCAGATCCAGCACCGGGAAAGCGCCCGCCTCATTTTTGCTCGATCCAAGGTACTCGGGCCCCCAGACAGCACCAAGGCCGACAGTGCCTTCCCAGTCGCCTTCGGCATGCACCTGAGGTGCGGCTATCATTGACATCGCCGCGACACCGGCCCCAATCATTTGTAAATAAACAGGTTTCATCTCTCTGAACGATCCTCTTCAGGGTGTTTCGAGCAAAGGTTTACGCACAGGGTTTGCCACAAAGATCCCTGGATGCGGCCAAAGTGTATAAAAATGTCACGCCTCGCCACGCCGCGCGCCCTGCCCGTTCCCGAACAGGCCCGCGCTCAGACACAACAGAACCGGAACGAAGATCAGCGTGATCAACGTGGCAAACAACACGCCAAAGGCCAAAGACACCGCCATCGGGATCAGCATCTGTGCCTGCTCTGAGGTTTCCGTCACCAGCGGCAGCAACCCGGCAAATGTTGTAACCGACGTCAGCATAACCGCGCGAAACCGCGAGCTGCCCGCATCCAGCAACGCCTCCTTTAGCGCCAGCCCTTCGTCGCGCGCAGCCCGGTAACGGCTGACCAGAACCAATGAGTCATTCACCACCACCCCGCTCAGCGCCAAAATGCCAAAGAACGACAAAAGCGAAACGGCATGCCCGGTTATGAGATGGCCCAAGACCGCGCCCACGATGCCAAAGGGAATGGCCAGCATAATGATGAAAGGCTGGCTGTAAGATTTCAGCGGTATCGCCAAAAGCGCGTAGATCAGCAGCAGTCCCAAAACAAACCCGTTGCTAAGCTGGCTGGTGGCTTCTTCTTCCTGGGCGGCCTCACCTGACACAGAAACGTTCAAACCACTGTATTTTTGCTTGAGCTGCGCAAACACCTTAGATTGCAGCTGCGCAACCACATCATTTACAGAAATCTGCTCCTTATCGACCTTGGCAGAGATCTCCAGCGTGCGGCTGCCGTTGATCCGCTTCAACTCCTGCAATGTTTCGCGCTGCTTTAGCCGTACAACCGTATCCAGCGGTACCGTGCCCCCGGCGGGCGTGCGCAAATGCATTCGGCGCAGATCGCTAAGACTGTCGCGCTGATGTTTCGGATACTGGATGCGGATTTGAACCTCTTCGCTGCCCCTTTGAACACGTTGTATCTCATAGCCAAAAACAGCATTGCGCACCTGGGAAATCACCTCTCGGTTGGTCAGGCCAAGCGCGGCGCCTTCTGGCAAGAGTTCAAAAGACAGTTCCAGCGTTTCATTGTCGAGATCGGTCAAAATATCATAGATCCCAGCCGTTTCGCGCAACGCGCGCTGCAGGCTTTTCATCGCAGCAGTCGTTTCACCCGGATCAGCCGAGCTGAGGCCAAATCGCAGATCCTCAACACTTTCATCGTCTGAAAACACTTGTAGCTGGCGCACGCCAGCTGGCATTCCTGCAGCCGCACGCCAGCGCTCCACCAATTCGCGCGACCCAAACGGGCGTTTCACACGGGCAATCATATTAACTGAGATCATCAGCTTTTCCGCCTGGGTTGACGACACATAATAGTTTGTCACCAAGGGCTCTTGCAGACTGTGCTCTGCCTCAAGTTCTTGAACCACCTTCAACAGGCTGGCTTCAAAAAATGTGGCCGTCTCGCGGGTGCGTGCAGGCGATGAACCGCTGTCAAAGGTCACATCCATATGAACCTGCGTCGAATCCTGATCAGGAAAGAAATCTGTCCGCACAATGCCCTGCGCCATCAATCCCAAGGCAAACAGAAAGCAGGCAACAAAGACCATCACCGCTTGAAGCTGATGCGCCAAAGCGATGCGCAGCACCGGCAGATAAAGCCGCTGAATAACCCATTGCATCGCGCATTCAATCTGGCTCTGAAGGTACTGCCACTGGCGCGCCAACATCGTTGATTTTGGCCGTGGTGAAACATCCAGATGCGCCAGATGCGCCGGCAGAATGAATCTCGATTCCACCAGGGAAAACAGCAGGCAGCAGATCACCACCACCGCAATCATTTTAAAAGCCCCGCTAAAATCACCCGATATCGTTGCAAGCGGGTAAAAGGCCGCAACAGTGGTCAGCACCCCAAAGGTCGCAGGCGTCGCCACCTCCAGCGCCCCACGTATTGCGGTTTCAACCCCGCCACCATCAGCGCGCTTGCGGGCGTAGATGTTTTCGCCGGTCACAATCGCATCATCCACCACAATGCCCAGCGTGATGATAAACCCAAACGTCGTCAGCCCGTTAAGCGAATAATCAAACGCAGTTGGCCCCATCACATACAGCGCTCCGGCAAACGACACCGGTATCCCGACCGCCACCCAGAACGCCACGCGTACATCCAGAAACAGCGCCAGCATGACAAACACCAGCACCATCCCCGTCAGCGCATTGCGCGACATCAACGTCAGGCGATCCCGGATCAGCTCGGCCTCGTTCTGCCAGCTGTGCAAGGTCACATCCTGCGGCAACCAGGGTGCCGCCTGCAGCTCCTCCAGTTTTTGCAGCACCGCATCCGCGGTCTGGGTGATGGAATCTTTGCCCAGCAACTGCACCCCAAGCCGGATCGAAGGCACACCGTTATAGATCGACAGCAACTGTCCTTCGGCATAGCCGTCCGTCACATGCGCCACATCCAACAGCCGCACCGCCCCTCCATCTGGATCGACCCGGATGCGGGTCTGCAGCAGATCCCGGCCAAAATAGGCTTGGTTTCGGCTCTGCAGGCTGAGGCTGCCATTTTCTGCCTCTAACGTGCCGCCCGACAGGCTGATAGACTGCCCCTGCACCGCCTGCGCAACCTCTTCAAAGCTGAGCCCAAAAGCGCGCAATTGCGCCTCATCAAGTTGCACTGTGATCTCGGATGCATGGCTACCCTCAGTGGTCACTTTGCTCACAGTTGGGAGATCGAGCAGTGCCTGACGCACCCGGTACGCCGCCTCTTTTAAGGTCGCATGATCCTGCCCACCCAACAGTTGTACATAAAGAACGTGCCGCTCTTCCTGCTCCAATGAAATGGTGGTGCTCTCCATCTGGGCCGGAAAACTGGTAATCGCATCCACCCGGTCTTTGACGTCGGATTTCAGCTGTTCCATTGGGTAATCTGGCAGGCCTCTCACGATGATTTCCGCCGATAATGATGTGATAGCCGAGATGATCTTTTCGACCCCCTGCAGACCGTTCAGGGCCTGCTCCACTTTGACAGCGGCCCCTTCTTCGGCATCTTCTGGGGATGCGCCATTAAAGCTGACCGAAACCGTGACATTGCGCGGCGGATCCGCGGGGAAGGTCTCGGTGCGCATGCCAATGCCGGTGATCAGACCCATGGCCAGAATGGTCAGCATCAACAGATTGGCCGCCACGCTGTTGCGCGCAAACCAGCCAATCCATCCCTCAGAGCGAACAGGCCCGCTCATTGGAACACACCTTCCGCAACACGATCCATGTGCTTGCCCGCAACGTGACCCGCATTCAGCGCGGGCCCTGAAACAACGTTGGCCTGCGCCTTGACCCCCTTCAAATATGCGCTGCGCGGCACCGCAAGCCGCAATGGCTGCGGCAAACCTTCCTCAGCCACAAAATACGAAACACCATCTTCAGCAAACACCGGATCGGCCGTGAACATCTGCAGCTGATCGCTCGCATCCAGATACCACATGCTGCCCTGACGCGTGATCAATGCATCCGGCACCGCATATAGCGCGTCATACCAACGGCCTTGCAGCTCAATTGTCAGGAATTGACCGGGCATTGCAGGCGTCCCCGGAGCCAGCTGGACCAGCAGCTTGATCCACCGGTTTTTACTGTCCACCGATGGATCCACCCGCACAACCTCTCCTTGCCAGACCTCACCCGCGGCGCTGGTCAAAATGGCCTCAGCCCCAACCGACGCCCCTAATTGCGCAAATTGGCGCACGCTTAAAGACGCGGTCACTTCAAACACGCTGGTGTCAAACACCTCGGCGATCTGTGATCCAACCTGCACCACCTCGCCCGGGTTTAAGCTGCGACTGGCCACAACCCCATCAAAAGGCGCGGTTATACGGGTTTGCTCCAGCTCATACTCTGCCTGCCGCAGCGACGCGCGCGAGGCCTCAACCGCTGCGCGCGCTTCTACCAGTTGCGGCTGGCGCAGGGTCAACGCCGAAGCCGCCCCCCCAAGGCCAGAGGCCCGCCAGTTTTCCAACGCCAGCTTGCCGCGCTGTTCTTCCTCAAGCAGGGTCCGCTCTGCTGTTGCCAGCTCTGATCGGGCCGCAGCTGCAGCGCTGCGATAGCTGCTGTCTTCGATCTGGGCCAAAAGATCGCCTTGCTGAAAACGCGCTCCGGTCAACAAACGCTCGCTGACCATAACCACCCGGCCACCCACTTCAGCCGAGAGGCGGCTGTGCCATCGTGGGCGCAGCTTGCCATATGTGGACACTGTGACTTGGCGGGATTTGGGCGTCAGGATATGGATATCCGCCTTCAATAGACTCTGAGTCTGAACTTTGGTTTCAGGCGGCATTTCATCGGCGCGATAGAGCACAAAAGCACCAGCAGCCAGAAGCGCCGCGGCACCAATCCAGTTCTTAAACATCTGATTACACTCCTTTGCCCAATGCCAGGCCAAGGGCGACGCGGTTTTTCAGCCGCGCATTGCGCACCTCCAACAGCTGGCTTTGAATGTCGAAAACGGCATTTCGGGCGCTCAACAGATCAAGAATGGTTGAAAGACCTGCACGGTATCGGGTTTCAAACGTCGCCTCTGTGGCGCGGGCATGGGTTACCGCCGCGCGCAACCGGGCTTCGCGCCGGGCCAGTATCCGTTCCTGATCAAGCGCGCGCTCAACCTCAGAAAACGCAATGAGCGCCGTTTGCAGATAGGTGATCAAGGCCTGATCCGCGCGTCTTTTGGACGCCTCGATATTGGCGCGACGCCGACCTGCTTCAAAAATAGGAGCCGTCAGCGAAGAAGCCAGCGACCAGACCGTTGCCCCATGGCTCAAGGTGCTGAAATCATTGCTGACGCTGCCAAACTGCCCGGTCAATGAAATCTGCGGCAACAGATCTTTTTGGCTGACAGAAATACGGCGATTGGCAGCCACGGCCTCTTGCCACGCCGCCTTCATATCGGGGCGCGCCACCATCACCGCAAGCGGCAGTCCGGGCTTGGGTGATGATTTCAAACGCGGCAGACGGGCGGGGATCTCCAGGCTATTGTCTGGATATTGCCCCAACAACAGCTCAACCCGGCGCACCGCATCATGGGTTTGCCCCTCGCGCAGGGCCAACGCCGCTTGGGACAGGGCAACGTCACGTTCAATGGCGGAAAGATCATCCAAAGTGCCAATACCCGCACGGTAATTTGCACGGGTGTTTTCGGCGCTGGAACGCAGCAATTTCACCCGCCGCGCTTCCAGCCGCTGCTGCTGTTTGGCGGCCACCGCATCAAACCAGGCCTGCATCAATTGCCCTGCAATCGAATCCTGCAAAGCCTGATGACGCGCCACCTCTGCTGCACGGCTGGCAAATGAAACCCGGCGGCGATCGGCCTGACGGCCCCACAGATCGACCTCCCATTGCACATCAAGCGTTGGCGCAAGGCTTTCCCCCGCCGCACTGCCGCGATTGGCATTGACCGCCCCCGACAGCCGGGGCCAGGCATCGGCCGCTGTTGTGGCAAGATCGATCCCGGCCAGCTCAAGCCGTTTGGCCGATTGTTTCAGGTCAAGATTGTCGCTTTGCGCCTGAATAACCGTCGCCCTCAGCACTGGGTCATCAAACAGATCCAGCAAACCGCGTGTGATCTGCCCGTCATCCTGCGCCGGGGTGGAAAATTGCTCTGGTGCCTTCAGCACCTCGGGCGCAGACGGGAGCGCAACCGGCTCCAGCGCGCTACAGGCCGTCAGGCAGCTCGCAACCAGAACGGCACCTATGAAACGGGGATTGATGGTCTTGGGGCTGCCGCCCATGCTCTGTCCTTTATCTGCCAGGGCGCAATGCGCCACCATAGACAGGCAGGTAGGCAGCTGATGTCGCGGCTTTGTGCCAAGCATTAACGAAATTGTAAAAAAGTATATCAACACAGCAGGCTGGCACAGCTGGTGACAATTCATCAATTCTGTTTGCCCTGTCTTTGCGCTAGGCTCTGACGCAATCCAACAGATAGAAGTAAGGCGATTGGCCGTGCAGGAACCGCATATTCTGGTTGTAGATGACCACAAGAACATCCGTGAGCCACTGGCCGACTACCTGAAACGCAACGGCTTTCGTACAAGCACGGCTGGCAATGGCAGCCAGGCCTATGCGGCGCTGAAAACCGCGCAGATCGATCTGGTGGTGCTGGATATTTTGATGCCCGGTGAAAGCGGGTTGGATATCTGCCGCCGCATTCGCGAAACCCGCGACATTCCGGTGATCCTGCTCACGGCTGTCACCGATGAAACCGACCGTATCGTCGGGCTGGAGCTGGGCGCGGATGACTATGTCACCAAACCTTTCAACCCGCGCGAGCTGCTGGCGCGCATTCGCGGGGTGCTGCGCCGGGTGAACAGCCTGCCAAAGCAATACTCCGACCTTGAGGTCGGCTTTATGCAATTTGGTCCCTGGCAGTTGAATATGAGCCAACGACAGCTGACCAGATCCCCCGAAAACGAAACGCCGGTTGATCTCAGCAGCGTTGAATTCAAACTGCTGGCCACGTTTCTGCAACATCCCCGCATCGTGCTCTCACGGGATCAGCTGCTTGATCAGGTACGCGGCCGCAGTGGCACTGTCTTTGACCGAAGCATCGACAATCAGGTCAGCCGCCTGCGCAAAAAGATCGAACAGGATCCGAAAAAGCCAGAGTTCATCAAAACCGTCTGGGGTGGTGGCTACACCTTTGCCTGCGACGTGGTGAAACTATGAGACTGCTGCCGCGCAGCCTTGCGGGCAATCTGATCGTTGCAACAGTGATTGCAACCGTTCTGACCCAGACCCTGATCACCGGCGCCTTGATGATCTATGAGGATGTGAAATTCGATGAATATGAAGATCGGTATTTCTTCCAGAAAATCGTGAGCATCGCTGACTATGTAAACAGCGCCGACCCCGCTGAGCACAATCGCATTCTGGAAATGGCAAACGATGACGAAACAACCTATCGCATCGCAGCCGAGCCGCAGGGTGTACTTCCCCTCACCGACGCGCCTTACACACACGTCCTACGGGACTATTTCGGGCAGCCAAACGTGTTCACACAAGAGCGCGAAGTCAATATCACCGACCTCATGTGGATCTTGTTCGGGGATGCGGCAGACGTCTGCAACGTGTCCGAATTTGAAAACGCTGAGGCGCTAGAATGCCCGATCTGGACGGTCTCGGTTAAGCTTGAAGATGGCAGTTGGCTGAATGTGCGCACCTTTGCCAATGCTGATGTCAGTATCTACCTTGCCCCCTTTGCCCTATCGGTTCTGACCTCTTTGCTGGGCATTGGTGGCAGCGTCACCATCCTGGCGCGCAGGACCACCCGCCCCTTGCGCGACCTCTCAAGCGCGGCGGATCAACTTGGTCGTGGTGAGACCGCAAGACCAATTGCGGTTTCTGGGCCCGCCGAGGTGGCCAGAACCGCAAATGCCTTCAACAGCATGCAGGAACGCCTGACCCGTTTTGTCCGCGACCGCACCACAATGCTTGCAGCCATCAACCACGATCTGCGCACGCCCATAACCTCATTGCGGCTTAGGGCGGAATTCATAGAAAACGACAAGCTGCGCGAAGAAATCATCGAAACCACCGAAGAAATGCGGGTGATGGTCGACAGCTATCTGACCTTTTCCTCGCAGGAGGCGTCGGAAGAAACCGCGCGCCCCGTCGATCTCACCCATCAGCTGCAAGAACTCGCCGCAGAAGACGAAGATGTCACATTCGACTACACGGAACAGGCGATCGCCCTGTGCCACCCGGTGTCGATCAAACGTGTGTTTTGCAATCTCATTGGCAACGGGCTTAAATATGGCACCAAGGTTCAGATCACTCTGACCACAACCCCGGAACAGATCACAGTTGAGATCTGCGATGACGGGCCCGGCATTCCCCCTGATATGTACGAAGAGGTCTTCACGCCGTTCACCCGTCTGGACAGCTCACGCGATGTGAGTGACGGTAGCGTTGGGCTTGGCCTTTCCATTGCCCGCAATATCATCCGCAGACATGGCGGTGATGTCTTTCCGTTCCAAACCAAGGATAGGTTTGGCATGCGGATCCTGCTGCCCAATATCAAAGCGGCCTAGATACAGCTGCCGGGGTTTTCAGCCCCCGCGGTTGCATCGATCGCGGCGGCGCAGCATTCGCGCATGTTGAAGTCAGCAATATTCAGATTTCCAGGCCAGCATTTTTCGCCCAGCATTTGCAGGACTGCACCACAGCGCCAGACCCGAAGAAACGCCCCGCGCATAGTGTTCAGCGGGCCGTGATCGTAAAAAGTTTTACCCATCATAAAACGGTGGATCAGTGCTGTTTTCTCGGCCTTGGGAAAAACATATTCGAATCACTAGAATTCACGATAAACGATGTATTTTTGTGCATCGCACCACCTTAAGTGAACATAAAACACCTTTTTGGCATATATATTTTCAGAATAATCCCCTCCTGGTTGCAACATACTCATATTTCCTATTTTTTAAGCTCTTGCTCAAATGCTTATGGCTCCATCAGCCGTACCAATACCTGCGGTTCAGTCTCATCGAATACGATTGAAAAGGTCTGCTCATGTTAAGCCAAGGGTCGCTCAAGCTCTCCAAGAAACTCCCGTTGTTCATTGCCGTTTTTTGCGGGGCAACCAGTCTGGTGCTGGCCTATATCGCAATCGTCAATTTTCACGGTTTTGCGATGAGTTCACTCAACAGCAAAATGGAAACGCTGGCAGCAGACCGTAAAACGTCGATCCAACATCTGATGCTTTCAGTCAAAGGCGACCTGCGCACCCTCGCGGCCCAGCATTCAACCGGCGCTGCACTGCAGGATTTTGATGCCTCATGGCGCGAATTGGGCAGCTCTGCCGCAACAACACTTACCCGCGCCTATGTCACCAACAACAACAATGCCGCCGGAGAAAAACACCTGTTGCAACGCGCCCCGGGAGCAGAGCGGTATCATCGTGAACATGCGCGCTATCACCACGGGTTGCGCACCGTGATCGAAACCAAAGGCTATTATGACGCGTTCCTGGTCAACCCGGCAGGTGACATTGTCTATTCGGTCTTCAAAGAAACCGACTACGCCACCAATCTCAACACCGGAAAATACAAAGACACCGGCCTGGCCCGTGCCTTCAAGGCCGCCAACAGTGCCAAAACCGGTGAGGTCGTGCTGTCCGATATGGAGCCCTTTTCCTCCAGCAACAGCAGCGCCGCCGCATTTGTTGCCACGCCGGTCTTTACCGCAGATGGGGCCCGCGTCGGGGTTGCTGCCTTCCAGATCCCGGTGAGCATGCTGACCAAGATCACCAATAACGCCGAAGGTCTGGCCAAGACCGTCGAACTTTATATTGTGGGCGACGATCAGAAAACCCGCACTTCCTCCCGTTTTGAAGGCCGTTTTCAGGTGCTCGACGAGCTGCCCCAACTGGCAGCGGTCACCGCAGGGCTTGCAGGCAAAGAGCTTTTCAGTAGCAATGTTGATGGCGCCAGCAACACCCGCGTGATGAGCTATTCCAAACCGCTCGACATCCCGAATGCCAATTGGGCGCTGGTTGTGGAACAAGATGCCAGCGAAGTGATGCAGCCGGTGCTGCGCAAGGCCAAAATCATGGCGGCCCTGTCGCTGCTGTGCTGCGCGGTGATGTCGTTCCTTGGCTGGCTCTTTGCCCGCTCGATCACCAAACCCATCAACCACATCTGCGAAGTGATGCAGGCGGTCTCCTCAGGCAAGCTTGACACCACAGTTGCCGAAGCGGAGCGCGGCGATGAAATCGGCATGATCGGTAAAACGCTTGTCTCCATGCAGGGCGATCTGCGCAAAGCCCAGAAAGCCGAAAACGAACGCGCAGGCCAGCAGCAAGAACAACAGCGCGTGGTGGAAAGCCTCAGCGCGGGCCTCTTGCGCCTGTCCAACGGCGATTTCTCACAGCAGATCGACACGCCCTTTACCGGCGAACACGAAAAGCTGCGGTCTGATTTCAACAAAACGGTTGAAACCCTGAACGAAACCGTGGCCCGCGTGGTCGACACCACCGCAAGCATCCGCGGCGGTGCCTCGGAAATCAACCAATCCTCCGATGATCTGTCTCACCGCACCGAAAGCCAGGCAGCCACCCTGGAAGAAACCGCCGCCGCCCTCGAAGAGCTGACAAGCAGCGTGCGCGCCGCAGCAGAAGGTGCCGACAACGTAGAACGCATCACTGCCCAGGCCAAACAAGAAGCCGAAACCAGCGAAGAAGTGGTGCAAAACGCCGTAGCCGCCATGACCGAGATTGAAAACTCCTCGAAACAGATTTCGCAGATCATCTCGGTGATTGATGATATCTCGTTCCAGACCAACCTGCTGGCGCTGAACGCCGGTGTTGAGGCGGCGCGCGCAGGCGAAGCAGGCCGGGGCTTTGCGGTTGTTGCCTCCGAAGTGCGCGCCCTGGCGCAGCGCTCTTCAGATGCGGCGATGGAAATCAAAACCCTGATCGGCAACAGCTCGGTTCAGGTTGACCGCGGCGTTGATCTGGTCGGCAATGCGGGCGACGCGCTGCGCAATATCTTGGAACGGGTCAGCCATGTCTCGCAGCTGGTGTCCGAGATTGCCAAAGGGGCCAAGGAACAATCCATCGGTCTTGGTGAAATCAACACCGGCGTGGTGCAGCTTGACCGCGTCACCCAACAAAACGCCGCCATGGTCGAAGAGGTCTCCGCCGCCTGTCAGCTCTTGAACAATGACGCGGTGAAACTGGGCACGATTGTCTCGGAATTCAAACTCGCCACATCAGACAACAGCATGCAATATATGGCGCATGATCCCAACAGCTTCGACGCTGTCGCCTAAACCGGATGACACTCTCTGCTGCGGATCAGCTTCCGCAGCAGGGAGCCCTCAGGCGCTTTGCGCCTCTCAGCACGGATCTTGATGTGCGCCCACAAGGCAAAACCGCGGCCGCCCTAAACAGTGCCGGAGGCACAGGATCTCTAGCTGCCCCCCTTATGGTCCGCCTTAGCGGCGCACCACTTGCGCAGCGGTTTGCGGATCATTCAGAAACATCACCGCAAACACCCCTTAGGTTCACATCCTGCCAAAGGCACCGGCATCGCGGCACTCTCTCTGGATCACGCGCGAGCTTCAGCTTACCAATTCAAGCCGCCAAATTCAGGCCAAAAAACACCAGCGAGAACGGCGAAGAGCCCCCCATCATGGCCAGGCCTGCCAGCCCCGATGTGATCTCTGAGAAAGAACCAAAAAAATCGATCGGCTGTGCCATGTCGTCTCCAAATGCATCTGCAGGAATAAATGCCGCGCAGGCTATAAAGGGGAGCAAATCCTGTCAATTGCAACGCCACACCACAGCCGGGGCTCAGCCCACGCACCCGGTTGATGTCGCTGTCGCTCAATCGGCTATCTCGTCTCTAACACGGGGCTATATTTGGCTTCAAAACCTCCAACCGGGCAGGATCGCGCATCGTTCAAACTATGGTGATGCGGCCCAAACCAACATCCTGCCCCCGCTTAAACGGGTGCAAGCCCGCGCGTCTCAGTTGTCAGCTCTGCGCCCGAAACCTCTTTGGCGGCGCGCAGAAAAATAATCGCCGGATGGCTGATGCCTGCATCTTTCATAGCCTCGGGCAGGCACCCAACAGTGGTGCGCAGCTGCCGCTCGGATGGTGTGCTCGCACTGGCCACAACCTCAACCGCCATCTGCGCCGGAAACCCCGCCGCCAACAGCTGTTCGCGCAGCGCCCCGGCCATCTTTGTCGCCATATAAAGCGCAACACTGCTGCCCGGCTGCAACAGCGTGGCAATATCGGGCGGCGCATCGCCTTCGCGGCAGGTGCCGGTGGCAAAAATCACCCGATCGCTCACCCCGCGGCTGGTCAGCGACTGCCCAAGTGAGGCCGCCGCAGCACTGGCCGCCGTGATGCCGGGAATTACCTCAATCGGGATCCCGGCATGATCTGCGGCAACGCGTTCTTCATCGGCGCGGCCAAACACATTGGGATCACCGCTTTTCAGCCGCACCACATATTTGCCGCTTTGGGCCAGCGCCACCATCAGCTGGTTGATCGCCTGCTGCGGCCAGGCACAGGCGCCGACTTCTTTACCGACAAACAGCCGCTCCGCGCGCGGGTCGATCAGCTCAAGAACTTCAGGCGAAATCAGCCGATCATAAAGCACCACATCAGCCGACTGCAGCGCCCGCAACGCCCGGATGGTCAACAGATCCGCGGCCCCTGGCCCTGCCCCCACCAGCGAAATCCGCCCGGTTTCAGCGCCACCCTCGGGGCCGAAGTTGATATCTGAAATCACCGTCACTGCGCCGCTACCTTTTGTGTTGTAAATTCCGCCACCAGCGCCGCAAGCTCCGGCCGGCAAGAGCCGCAGTTGCTGCCCGCCCCGGTGCACTCCACCAGACGCGGCACACTATCCGCCCCGGCACCAATGGCCCGGCGCAGCTCGTCGCGGCCCACATCCATACAGGCGCAGACAATCGCCCCTTTGGCGGGTTGATCGCTGGGCGCAAGCCCCGCCAGCACCCTGAGGGCCGGAATATCACTGCCGATCTGCTCCACCACCTGGCTGCGCATCAGTTCAACCGGCTCAGGCGCTGCAAAAAACACCCCGGCCAGCTTGCCGTGCTGATAGATCGCCACCCGCACCGTGGTGCGTGCGTGGTCTTCCACAATGCTCAACTCACCTTCAGGCAGGTTCAGGATCTGGCGCGCCTCCTGCTGCCAGTCTTGCGGAATCTTATGGCCCGCAACCTCGGCACGCCAACCGGTTTTGCTGCGTGCAACCGCCGCATAGGGGCGTGCCGGAACCATGTCCACCACGCTGGCAGCAAACCCGTACCACCCCACCGCATAGGGCGTCACCGCAACCGTCATCCCCTTTAGCGCGGGCTGGCCCGAAACCGGATCCACATCCCCCGTCACCAGCGCATTGATGCGCCCGGCGCTGGCGGTTTCACCGGTCCAATGCATCGGCGCAAAACACTGCCCCAGCTGCACCCGATCGGTGATCAGCACCCGCAAAATCACCTCACCATGCGCGCTTTTCACTTTGGCAAGGCCCGCCACCTCTAGGCCAAGACGCGCCGCATCCAGCGGGTGAACCTCAAGGTAAGGTTCCGCCATATGGCTTGCGAGCTGCGGCGCACGGCCCGTGCGGGTCATCGTGTGCCAGTGATCACGCACCCGTCCGGTGTTAAACCGCAGCCCGGTGTCAGCCTGAGCATCCAGAACCGGCGGGGTGATTGCCAGCATCTTGGCGCGGCCACCGGGATGGAAAAACCCACCATCTGCAAAAAACCGCGTCTTGCCTTTGCCTTTTGCGGGCACCGGCCAGACCTGCGGTGCAAAATCATCATAATCCGCATCAGAAATCGCTGCGAGACCCGAGATATCAAAATCGCGGCCAAACTCTGCCGCCTGCCCCGAAAGCGCGGCATATTCGCGAAACACATCTGCTTCATTTGCGTAGTCAAACGCATCCTGCCAGCCCATGCGGCGGCCAACCTCTGCGATAATATCCCAATCCGCGCGCGCC
>NZ_WIXK01000013.1 GCF_009617595.1 Tritonibacter aquimaris
TCTTTGACCTGGGTGAACGGTTTGATCCAATCAATCCGCTGCGCCTGCTCACCCCAGAACGCTTCGGGATCTGAAACGGAAGCCTCATAAAGCGCGGTGTATTTAGCGCCGTCCACATGGGCGTTTTTTATTGTGTTTTCAGACGGGGCAAATTTGGTTCCCGGGGCGATTGTCATAACTCAATGTCCTCCCTGACTTTGGCTTATACAGAAATGGGGCGAAACACCGGTTTCCCAGAGCGTGCACCGTGCTGTATGAGTTTGTTAGGCAACATAATGTCGGGAACTGTGGGAAGAAACTACAATTAAAGTCGTAAAAGGCAGCTGGAAATAACCAAACGCGCCAAGCGCCTTATTGATGGCGGCGCACCATATGGGTGCAAAGCCGATCGACACAGGCATGAAGCACCATCGTAAACAGTGCCAGCACCAGAAGGGCGGCAAACATCAGATCGATCTTTGCGCGCCCATTGGCCAGAAGCATCAGATAGCCAAGCCCCTTGGAGGCACCAACCCATTCACCAATGATAGCACCAATTGGTGCGTAAACCGCAGCCAGTCGCAGGCCGGATGCAAAGCCGGGCAGGGCGGCGGGAATACGGATCTGGCGCATTACCTGCCATTTGTTCGCGCCCATCACATGCGAAAGCCCAAGCCAGCCCTGCGGTGTGCGCATCAGTGCGTCAAAAAATGCGGATGTCACCGGGAAAAAGATAATCAGCAGCGCCATGGCGATTTTGGAGAGCAGCCCGTAGCCAAGCCAGAGTGTCAAAAGCGGTGCCAGTGCAAACACCGGGATGGTTTGCGAAAACACCAAAAGCGGGCGCACCAAAGCCTGCGCGATTGGCGAGCTCGCAAGCCAGATCGCGGTCAGCCCACCAATCAGTGCGCCCAAAATGAGGCCGATCATCACTTCCATGATGGTGATCAGCGCGTGTTCAAACAGCAATGCGCGGCTTTTCCAGAGGGTTTCAGCCACCAGCGCCGGGGCGGGCAGAATGAATTTGGGCAAGCCAAACAGGCTGACCACCGCTTGCCAGAGCGCAAGGCCCAACAGAATGGAAAGGGAGACGCGCAGGCTGTTTGTCATCAAATGTGCTGTTCTACTGCAAAGCCTGCCCAGGCAGCATCAAAAAACGCGCGCTCCAGTTCGACAGCATCGGAGAAATTGCGGCGCACCTTGTCTTGTGCCGCGTCTGAAAGCGTGGGCCACACCGCATCGAGTTGGGCGCGCAGATAGTCCACCACACCCTGAAAACCCGCGCCCGCATGCAGCGTGATCCATTCGCCAAACCAGAATGGCAGATCCTTGGCGTTGTCTTCCATCGGGCTTGCCCAGCTGAGATAGCTCCACTCTGCAACTACCAGAACCGCAAGCATTTCTGCGTAATTGCCCGATAGGCGCGCACTGCGCATCAGATCCAAGAAGGCGGTGGTTTCTGGGGCGTGATTGGATGCTTCAGGCACATTCAACGCTTTGAGGCTGCGTTGGAAATAGGTGTTTTCCGGGCCGGTGATCACCGCCAGAAACTGCGCCGCAGGCACTGCGTCTGCAAGTGTGGGCGCATTGGAAATCGCCGCCGCCAGCAGGCGCACAAATTCTTCTACAAACAGGTAGTCCTGTTGCAGATAGCCGCGCATTTTATCCAGGTCGAGCGTGCCTGCGCCAAGGGCGTTGGTGAAAGCGTGCCCGGTGGCTGCGGTCCAGTTTTCAAGGTTCAGCTCTTTTAGCTGTTCGGTTGCGCGCATGATGGATCCTGTCGCAGAAAATTCAAAAGATCGGCCTGTAGCGACAACACTTTGCTGTCATCCACAGGTCGTGGAGTTGGGGAGGCAGGGGGCTCAATCGACGTGAGTTCTGCCTGCGATAGCACAAGGATCTGATGCCCCAGTCGCGCGGCCTCTGCCGGATCATGGGTCACATGCAAAACTGTGCGCCCCTTCAGCATGGTTGCTGCCAGATCCTGCATATCCGCCCGGGTGCGGGCATCAAGGGCAGAGAAGGGCTCATCCAGCAAAACCACCGGGCGATCCTCCATCAATGTGCGGGCCAGGGCAACGCGCTGACGCTGCCCTCCCGAAAGCTCAGACGGACGCTTATGCAGATGTGCGCCTAGGCCCACCTCTTGCAGCAGATCCTGGGCGCGTTTGAGATCGGCTTTGTCGCCCCGCAGGCGCGCCCCAATGGTCACATTATGGGCAAGATCAAGCCAGGGCAGCAGCAGATCTTCCTGCGCCATAAGTGCGATGCGACCGCCCAATCTGTGATTGTCAGATGCGCCAAAGCTGCCGTCAAAGCGCACGTCAGTGGCGATCCCTGCAAGCAGGTTCAAAATGGTGCTTTTGCCAACGCCAGAAGGCCCAAGCAAACAGCTCCAGCGCCCGGCGGGCAGGGTAATGTCCACCGGGCCAAACAGCCGGGCCTGACCAAAAGACGCGCTGCCGCGCAGATACAGGTCCGGCGCTGGGTTCAAGGCTTCAGCCCCATGTCCCAAAAGCCAACTTCGAGCCGCGTGGCCACGGTAAAACGATCCGAAAGCGCCGACCAACGTGGGCTGGTTTCCGGGTTTGCCCCCAGCCGACGTGTGACCGCACCATCAAGCAGTGCGCCAACCGCGTGACAGACGCTTTGATACTCTTCACCTGCATAGGTGTCGATCCAGTCCTGATAGGGGGTATCGCTTGCTTCGGCTTTTAGCCGGGCACCAATTTCACCATATCCCATCACACAAGGTGCAAGCGCAGCCAGAAGATCCAGGAAATCACCGGAGTGACCTGCATCCAGCACATAGCGCGTATAGGCAAGGTTTTCCGTGCGCTCTTCGGCCTTTGCCAGATCGGACTCAGAAATCCCGGCCTCAGCACAGATCCCGATGTGGAGTTTCATCTCTTCATCGATCAGCGCATTTACCGTCGCAGCGCAGAGGCGCATTTCATCGATCGTATCTGCCTTGGTTACAGCCAGGGCCCAGGCACGTGAGAAATGGATCAGGAAGATATAATCCTGCACCAGATAGTGCAGGAAAGCGGCGCGCGGCAGGCTGCCGTCGCGCATGCCCTCGACAAATGCGTGGCGGGTGTAGGCGGGCCAGGTTTCCCCGGCCGCCGCGCGCCATTTGCCAAAAATGGATCCGTAGTCAGGCATGCTTATTCGCCCAGATCCACAGCCAGATCACCAACCGCTTTGATCTCTTCGATCAGGCCAGCCTCGTGCAGGAAGGTTTCAAACCGGGTGTAGCGGCCTTCGTCCAGCGCTTCGGGGCGCAGGGCAAAACGGGGCAGGGTGTCGACCCAGGCTTTGGCATTCAGCTCGTCTTGCAGCTCGGGCGAGGTGGCAGAGAAGATTTCCCAGCTTTCCTCTGGGTGGTTGACGATATACTGCGTCGCCTTTTCAGTTGCGGCCATGAAACGACGCAGCTTGTCTTCGTCCATCAGCTCAGGATTGGCGACGTAGATCAGCTCGTCGTAAGAGGGGATGCCTTCTTCTTCGATGTAGAAGCAGCGGCCTTCGACCCCTTCGATTTCCATCTGGTTCAGTTCAAAGTTGCGGTACGCGCCGATTACGGCATCAACCTGACCAGACATCAGCGATGGCGACAGCGACCAGTTCACATTCACCAGTTCAATGCTCTCATAGTCCACGCCATGTGTGCCAAGAACGGTGCCCAGCAGTGCCTCTTCGACGCCTGCAACGGAGAAGCCGATTTTCTTGCCTTCAAGGTCGGCGATCTCTTTGATTGGACCGTCTTCCAGCACCAGAAGACAGTTCAATGGCGTCGCAACCAGCGTGCCAACACGTTTCAGCGGCAGACCTTCGGCCACCTGCAGGTGCAATTGTGGTTGATAGGAAATCGCGAGATCCGCTTTGCCAGCAGCAGCAAGCTTTGGTGGGTCTGCCGGATCTGCCGGGGGGATGATCTCAACTTCGAGGTTTTGATCGGCGAAGTAGCCGTTTTCCTGCGCAATGATGATCGGGCCGTGGTCGGGGTTAAGGAACCAATCAAGCAGCAGCGTCATCTTGTCAGCGGCAACAGCCGGGCTGGCAACGGTCAGTGCCAATACGGCGGTAAGTGTCTTTTTCATCGTTAAGTCTCCGAAGTCTGGCTTTGGTCTCCCAAAGCAATCATGGCGATGGGCCCTGCGTGATGCGGGGCAAGGAGCTCGGCCGCAGCCCAGGCGCGAAGGCCAGAGCGACAGCACAGCAAAATGCGCTGGCCGGGTTGGGCTGGCGGTTGGGTTTGGTTCAAATCATCGACGCTGAGACGTAGCGCATCTTCACGCGGCAGGGGGCCTTCGTCGGGCGTGCGCAGGTCAATTACCAGATCGTTTGTGCGGATCTGTGAGGCGTCGATAAAAGCAGGGCGATGTTCAGGTTCGGGCGCGCCATCAAAGCGAAAGCCACCAAAACGGAAATCCCGCGCATCAAAGGTCACAAGCTGGCCCAAAGGGCTGGGTGCCTGCCCCTGAAGAATGGCAATTGCCATCTGCGCCTGAAGCGTTGCAATCACGCCCACCACAGGCCCCAAGACGCCAAGGGTTGCACAGGTTCCAGCTGCGCGGGGGAGGTCAGGAAACAGCGCGCGCAGCGAAGGTGCACCAGCACAGAAGCCGCCGACATAGCCATCCATCCCCACCACAGACGCACTGATGAGCGGCAGATGCATCTTTTGACACATGTCAGAGGAGATATAGCTGGCGGCGAAACTGTCAGCGCAGTCGAGCACAAGATCCATACCCTCGCAGAGGTTTTCCGCAGAGGCGGGATCAAAGGCACCGACATGGGCCACAATAGTGCAGTCTGCATTCAAGGTGCGCAGATGTTTTGCTGCGGCCTCTGCCTTTGGCGCGCCGACGTCGCTCTCACGAAACAGCGTCTGGCGATGCAGATTAGAGAGCTCTACCGTGTCGGGATCGATAATGTGGATTTCGCCAACACCCGCACCCGCAAGATAGGGCAAAAGCGGTGCAGCAAGGCCACCTGCACCAATTACCAGAAGACGCGCACGCGCAAGCTTGGCCTGACCTTCAGGGCCAAATTCGGGTACAGCAATCTGGCGCGCGTATCGGCTCATTTGCAGAGTTCCAACCATTCGCGCACGCGCCCTTCGGGATCTTGGTTGAGCGTAATATCGGTTACCGCAGCTACAACATCCGCACCGGCCGCATAGGCACCGGGGGCGCGTTCAACGTTCATGCCGCCAATCGCAATTAGGGGCATGTCACCGATGCGCTCTTTCCAATCCGTAAGTTTTTCAACACCTTGTTGGTGCCACTTCATCTTTTTCAGGATGGTTGGATAGATCGGTCCCAGCGCAACATAGTCTGGCTGACACAGCATCGCACGCTGCAGCTCGGGGATGTCATGCGTTGACAGGCCCAGTTTCAGACCAGATGCACGAATGGCTGCCATATCTGCGGTACTCAGGTCTTCTTGCCCCAGGTGCAGCCAGTCGCAGTCCAGTTCAATTGCAAGCTGCCAATAGTCGTTAACCACCATAAGGCAGTCGTGCTCACGGCAGATGGCCTGCGCAGCTTTGATCTGTGCCCGCAGTTCCGCCTCAGGCTGGTTTTTGATGCGCAGCTGCACCAGCTTGACCCCAAGCGGAACCAGCCGTTCAACCCAGTTGACATGATCAAAGATCGGATAAAAACGCGGCAGGTTCATCACAGGAACGCCTTTCCAATAACGGGGGTAGAAGGGGCGGCCATATCGCGTGGCTCCATCGGGTCGGCCTCATAGGCCATGCGACCGGCCTCTACTGCCTGCGCAAATCCAACCGCCATCTGTGCGGGATCACCCGCCTTGGCAACGGCCGTGTTCAGCAGTACCGCATCAAAGCCAAGCTCCATCGCGGCGGCGGCCTGGCTGGGCAGGCCAAGGCCCGCATCAACCACCATCGGCACGTCTGGGAATTGTGCGCGAATTGTGCGCAGCCCGTAGATATTTGAAAGCCCAAGGCCAGAGCCGATTGGCGCCCCCCAGGGCATCAAAACTTCGCAGCCTGCGTGCAAAAGCCTTTCCCCAAGGATCAAATCTTCCGTGGTGTAAGGAAAGACTTTAAACCCATCTTCTGAAAGGATTTTTGCAGCTTCTACCAGTGCAAATGGATCTGGTTGAAGCGTGTCCATATGGCCGATGACTTCGAGCTTGATCCAATCGGTGTCAAACAGCTCACGCGCCATATGAGCGGTGGTGACGGCTTCGCGTACCGAGTGGCAGCCTGCGGTGTTGGGCAGCACCGCAACGCCCAGATCCTTGATCAGATCCCAAAAGGCGTTTCCGGCCCTGTCATCACCGGCCTCACGACGCACCGAAACGGTGGCAATGCCCGCGCCTGAACGTTTAAACGCATCCGCCAGAATGGCAGGCGAGGGGTATTGTGCCGTCCCGAGCATCAGGCGCGATTGCACTTCGGTTCCATAAAAAATGGCCATATGTCTGTCTTTCTCAGCCGCTTGGTGTTCAGCCACCTTGGCGTGGGGCTACGATTTCGATCCGGTCACCGTCGCGCAGCGCGGAACTGGCGCGCAATGTGGCCGGTACAAATTCTTCGTTCACGGCTGTTGCAACTTTGGCGTCGCCATAGCCAAGTTCAATCAGTGCGTCACTCAGCAGGGTTGCGGCCAGGGTCTGGGCCTCACCATTCACCGTGATCTTCATCCATCATCTCCGGTTTAATGTCATCGCAGATCAGTTCTGCAACCTGGCGCGCCATGGCTGGGGCCAGAAGATATCCGTGGCGGAACATGCCATTGACATAGATCCGTTGCCCGCGGCGTCGAATGCGCGGCTGGTTGTCAGCAAAAGCGGGGCGGGCATCAACGCCAATTTCCAAGATCTCTGCTTCGCCAAAGGCCGGGTGCAGCGCAAAAGCCGCGGTTAGCAGCTCAAGCGTGGAGCGCACAGTGGGGCGGGTACGCTCGCCACTTTCGATCTGGGTCGCACCCAGCATAAACACCCCATCACCGCGCGGCACCACATAAAGCGGGAAACGCGGATGCAGCAGGCGCACAGGGCGGTGCAGTTTTACTTCGTTGCTGCGCAAAATCACCATTTCGCCTTTGACGCCGCGCAGGTCTGTTAACGTGTCCTGCGCTGCGAGCCCCCGGCAATCAATGATGCGGCCGCTGGTTGGTTCGTCCTTTGTGAAGGTGACGTCGCGCGCAACCAGCCCATCCCATAGTTCTGCAAGCGCAGAACGCGGGGTGATATGGGCTTCGCTTTCAAACATCAACGCCTCAGAAAACCGGCCTGCGAGGTCAGGCTCAATGGTGCCGATGTCTGTGGCGTTCAGATGTGTGTGCCCTTTGGTGCGGCGGGAAAAACGCGCCAGCTCGCGCCGGTCGCGGCCTAGCGTGACCACCAATGATCCATTGCGAATGACGCGCACACCCTGACGTTCCCACCAATCGGCGGCTTCTTGACCCAGACGCACAACCGGCTCTTCGGCGCTTTCGCCTTCGCAAAACGGCGCAAGCATCCCTGCAGCCCACCACGAACAGGCCTGCGGGCCTGGCGCGTCGCCTTTTTCACAGATTTGAACCGGCACACCACGCGCCGTCAGCTCAGTTGCGACGCACAGGCCAACGATACCGCCGCCAAATATTGTAATCGGTGCAGTCACGACCAGACCTCATGAAAGTGATGCACAGGCCCATGTCCGTGTCCGATGTTGATCTTGTCAGCCGCTACGATGGCTTCATGCAACCAGCCATGCGCATGTTTCATCGCGTCTGACAGCGTTGCGCCCTTTGCAAGCTCTGCCGCCAAAGCGGAGGACAGGGTGCAGCCGGTACCATGAGTGTTATGCGTATTCATGCGAGGGGCGCGAAAATCTTCTACGCTGTTTGCGGTAATCAGTCGATCAAGACAGGTTGCCCCGGCGGCGTGACCGCCCTTCATCAGCACGGCTTTCGCCCCAAGGTCACACAGCGCACGCCCCTGCATCAGGGCGACTTGTTCATCACCGGCCTCTTCGGTCTCAAGCAGGCATGCCGCCTCGGGAAGGTTGGGGGTCAGCACATCCGCGCGCGGCAGCAGCTGTGTTTTTAATGCGCCAATCGCGTCTTCGGCCAGCAATGCATCGCCGGATTTGGCTACCATGACCGGATCTAGCACCACGAGCCCGTCATAGGCTTTTAACGCGTCTGCGACCTCTTCGATCAATTCGGCATTTGCAAGCATGCCAATTTTGATTGCACCGATCGCAATATCGCTGAGCACGGCGTCAATCTGTGCGGCAACCATGCCGGGCGCAAGCGTTTCAACTCGCGTCACCCCTTGGGTGTTTTGTGCGGTGATGGCGGTGATGGCACTACATCCATACACGCCAAGCGCGGAAAATGTTTTGAGATCCGCCTGAATACCTGCGCCACCGCCACTGTCAGAACCTGCAATGGTCAGGGCCGCAACCGCCTGAGGATGGCTTTGGGGGATGCCGGTGGTCATGCCTATGTCTCTCTCATGTGGGCGCCGACACTGAGGAGACGAAAATGGACAGATCGCCCGCACCGCTGAACATGCGACTTGGCAACATATCACGCGGTCTCCGTTTCCTACGCCGGCACTGCCCGGATCAGGTTCGATGGGTTGATTTTACTCTCTCAGCCTTCAAAAAAGGCACCCCAACGGAAGTGCTGCGACCCTATGAGAGAAGCTCTGAGTTTGGCAAGAGCTGAAATGCGATAAAAAGCCTATTTCGCCTTGTCACAAGGATGCGCAGACAAGAGCCCATGCCCGTGAAACCGCGCGGAATATGATACACCCGCGCCACTCGAATCAAACCCGGTCCTGCCGCAGCGGAGCAATCCAATGACAGCACAACATGCAGCACGCCTTTCTGTGGCACCCATGATGGATTTGTACGATTGGCGATAGGTTATTGTTTTATAGGTGTTTTAGGGAGTTGGTTTCGGCGCGTAGCACATATGTAGCAATCGTCCCTACCTGTTGGTGAAGCCGTGCTTCACAAGTTTGATGATGCCGCATTCTTGGTTCTTCGACAAGCGAATGTGCGGGAGAATGCCTGGCTTCCCCTTTGTCGTGAACTCAGAGAAAAGAGTACTTTTGTGCAACCTTCTGGTTGACTGTCCGAAGGCCGGTTACTTTCGGCTCATTGCGGCCTCGGGTTTTCTTCGGGTTCATGATGAAATCCCGGAGAAAACCGCGAGGCCGCGGGCGCGTTCGATATCTTTTGAATCGCATTTGGAGTTCACGAGCAGGGCTGGGATCTTCCATAGTCCTTGTAAGCTCATCACGATCGTTCCTTACCATGAACTGAAATGGCAAGGGAGTAGGCCAAGGGAATTCCGGCCCTAGCCGGATCTCTGCCATCTATCCGAAATGCTGCACTGCTGTCCGTTGAAGAAGACATTCGCTGCAATTGCGCAAACAGAATCCTCGGCGCGGTCGGCACAGCAGGGCTTCAAAATGCCTCTTTCGTTTCACTGTGCCGAAGCAACTTTCAAAAGAGGCACGCACAGACATGAGGCTCCCCAAAAGCTAACTCAGCATATCCCGAGCAATGATGGTTCGCTGGATCTCCGAGGATCCTTCGTAAATCCTGAAAATCCGCAAGTCGCGCAGGTAGCGTTCCAGCGGAAAATCGCGGGTGTAGCCGTACCCACCGTGGATCTGCAGCGCCCGGTCTGCGATGCGCCAGGCCGCCTCGCTGGCGTATAGCTTGGCAAAGGCCGAGTCTGAGGAATACCGCTCGCCGGTGCCGCGCTTGCGGGCGGCTTGCAGGCCCAGGGCCCGCGCCGCGGCCAGTTCGGTGGCACTGTCGGCCAGCATCCACTGCAGCCCTTGGAAGCTGCTGATCGGCCGTCCGTCAACCTCGCGTTCCTTGGCATAGGACACAGCCGCATCCAGCGCGGCGCGCGCAATGCCGGTGGCCTGCGCGGCCACTTCGATACGGCCGTTGTCCAGCACCTTCATCGCGGTGCGGAACCCGGTGCCTTCGTCGCCCAGCCGGTTTTCAGCGGGCACGTGACAGTCAAACGAGATCGGGAACACATGGCCGCCGCGCAGGCCCATGGTTTCCTCGTGCTTGCCGATTTCGACACCATCAGTCTTGCCCGGTTCCACCACAAAGGCGCTGACCCCGCGGGCGCCGACTGTATTGTCAGTCTTGGCATAGACCACGATGAAATCGGCCTCGCCCGCGTTGGAGATGAAGCATTTGGAGCCCTTCAGCCGGTAGCCTTCGCCGTCCCAAGTGGCGGTGCTGCGCATGTCCGCAGGGTTGGAGCCAGCCATCGGCTCTGTCAAGGCGAAGGCCCCCAGCGCCTGGCCCGCCGCCGCGGCGGGCAGAATGCGCTGTTTCAGCGCCTCATCCGCACCCAGAAGCAGCGAATCCGTGGCCAGGAAATGCGCCGTCAGCATCGAGGCGGTAGAGCCGCAGGCCCCGGCGACAGCTTCCACCGCGCAATAGAGCGCAGGCCCGGACAGGCCGATGCCGCCATGGGCTTCGGGCAGGTTCATCCCCATGATGCCCATCTCCGCCAGAGCCGGAAGGTGCAGGGTTGCAAATTGGGACTTTGCATCGATTGCGCCGGCGGCAGGCATCAGAACCTCGCTGGAAAACCGTTCGATCTGGCCGATGACGGCCTGTTCTTCGCTGTTCAGATCAACGTTCATTGGGGCTCTCCCTGTTTTGCCGTAGTTGTTGTAGAATGTCCTGAGTGTGGGCGCCCAGGGCGGGCGCTGACTGGCGTCGGCCCCGTAGCGCACCGCTGAAATGCACCGGCTGCTCCGGCACCGTGAGCGTGCCAAGGGCAGGGTGCTCTACCGCCGAAGCCAGCCCGCGCGCCTGCGCTTGCGGTGAGCTCCAGGCCTCGCGCACCGAACACAGCGCCGCGGCCGGAATGCTTGCCCCGGATAGAATCGCCACTGCGTCCTGTGCGTTGCGGTCCGCGGCCCAGCTTTCGATATGCTGCGCCAGCGCAGGTTCGTTCTGCCGCCGCAAGGCATCGCTGGCAAAACGCGGATCGTCCGCCAGCTCCGGCGCGCCGATGGCTGCTGCGAAGCGCGCAAACAGCCGGTCGTTCAGCACCGCGACGGTGAAACTACCATCCCTGGCCGGATAGGTGCCAAAGGGGGCCGACAGCGCGTGTTTGCTGCCTGTCCGCTTTGGCGTCTCGCCCGCAATCAGTGCCCGGCAGGCCGCTACCGGCATCATCGATATCAGCGAGTCATAAAGCGCTAGATCAACATGCCGCCCCCTGCCGCTGCGTTCCCGGTCGAACAGCGCCACCATCGCTCCGAAGGCCGCGAACATGCCGCCTGCGACGTCGGCAAAGGCATCTCCGGCCATCATCGGCGCGCCGTCTTCGGCGCCGGTCATATCCATCAGCCCGCTCATCGCCTGGATGATGATGTCATAGGCCGGCAGCATCCGATTCGGGCCCGTCTGGCCGAACCCGGACACAGAAACATAGACCAGCCGGGGACAGGCAGCGCACAGTTTGTCCGCACCCAGCCCGAACCGCTCCATCACGCCGGGGCGGAAGTTTTCGACCAGCACGTCGCACTCCGCGGCCAGCGCCCGTGCGGCCGCCATGCCGTCCTCGGTTTTCAGATCCAGAACGATGGATTTCTTGCCGCGGTTTACCGATTGGAACAGCAGGCTTTCGCCGTCCCTGAACGGGCCGATGTGGCGGTAGTCATCGCCTGCGGGTGGCTCCACCTTGATCACCTCCGCCCCCAGATCGGCCATCAGTGCCGTGCAGTAGGGCCCGGCCAGAACCCGGGAAAAGTCCAAAACCCGTACCCGCTCTAGCGGCCTGCGGCCTGCCGTTTTATCGTCTTCGAACATGTACCCACCATCAATTGCTTGCTGAAGGATAGCCTCAGATCGGATATATCTAGAAATTCGGGATAAGTATGGAGGGTATACCCAAATGAATATACCATTGAACTTCCGCCAGGTCGAAATCCTGCTGGCGGTTGCGGACACCGGCAGCACCGCCGCGGCGAGCCGCGCGCTTAACACTTCTCAGCCTTCGGTTTCGCTGGCCATTGCTCGCTGTGAGGAAGTGTTCGGGCAAAAGCTATTTATCCGCATCCCCGGGCGCGGGATGGAGCTGACCCCATTCGGGCAGCACAAGGTCGCCCAGCTGCGCGAACTGGAGAAACAAGCGCGCTGGGTGCTGAGCGGCGGTGAGGGCACGCCGGAGTTCCTGACCCTGGGGGTGTTTTCAACCCTCGGCCCGCGCTATGCGCCGCAGTTGGTGCGCGGCTTTCTTGATACCAGCCCCAACGCCGAAGTCCGCATCCTTGAAGGCGACCTGCAAGCGCTGTTCGACTGGCTCAGCGAAGGTCGGATTGACATGGCGCTTCTGTACGATTTTGGCATTCCGTCGGACTTTGTCATCACGCCTTTGATGACGGCGAAGCCCTACGCCCTGCTGCCTCAGGGGCACAGGCTGGCTCAGCAGCCCAGCGTTCGCGCCGAAGACCTGGCGCGGGAGCCGCTCATCCTGATGAACTTGCCCCGTAGCCGCGGCTATTTCCTGACTCTGTTGCAGAATGCAAGTGTTCCGGTGCGGGTGGCTCACGAAACCGGTTCGATCGAAATGCTGCGAACAATGGTGGCCAACGGGTTTGGTGTTGGCCTGCTGGCGACCGACCTGCCAGACCGCCCGTGCTATGATGGCAGTCCGGTGATCCGGGTACCTCTCGCCGGGCGCCCGCCGCAGCATCAGATCGCTCTTGCCCATCGCGGCGCGGCGCTCAAGCGGCCAATCACCCAGGCTTTTACCGCCTTTGCCGAAGCCTTTTTCAGCCCGCCGCTCTTAGCGCCAGGGGACCCCCGGAGCTAATCCACGGCATCATGAATTGCGTCTTTTGTTCTGGCTCCAGCATGTCACGACCGGCCCAAACTCGCCGTTGGACCAACATCCAGAATGCCGCAACGCAGCCTGTAATTGCAGACCATTATGCCCTGCACAGCACGTCCATCATTTCCGCTCTTCTGGCAGGTGCGCAGCATCCGCCATCGCTGACGGATCAGGGTGTCACCAGGCACCGCGTCGAGTGTTTCGACCTTGAGCATATTGTAGCTGCGCTGCCCATGCCCCTCTTCGAGGGCTTCAAAGGTGATGCGCACGCACTGGTCGGTTTCCGGCAGGATTGGTTGGGTGAACCGGATCTGGCCAAGCTCGGTACCAATCAGCGGGGCATCGCCGAGGGGGCGGGTCTCGACCGCAAGACGCATGGTCAATGCGAGGGCATGCCAGCCACTGGCCACTAACTGCCAAAAAACCGCCCTGCGCGGCATATTCGTTAACATGCATCGGTTGCGGGTCAAATTCCTGCGTAAAGCCGATGGCGGCCTCTCGGGTTAGCCGCGCCGACTTGCTGGTGACGCTCAATACCGACATTAGACTGGAGCGGCTGGGCCTGTCCCTGACGGCGCTCTTGTTCATCCAGATGTCGGAACATAAAAAAACCGACCTGGACCGCATTCTCAGAGAGATCCTGAAAATTCCCGAAGTGCGCGCAGGTTGGATGATCAGCGGTCGCTTTGACGCGGTGGTGGAAGTGCTGACCAAGAACACCTCTCACCTGCTCCGGTTGGTTGTAGAGCGGTTCTCCTCGCGCGAAGAGATCAGCCGGTTTGTTGCCGAAACAAAAGGGTCTCAGCCCTCTCTGAAATTCAGGGAGCTGGAAAAGGAAAAGATCAAATGTGTGCGCAAATTCTTCTCCGAGATCCAGCGGAGGCGAATGAAAGACCGGTCAAGTACGATGCGGTGACCGATTTCTCCGAATTGATGGCAGCTGTTCAGGGGGCATAGGTGTGGTTGGCGTTTTATCGACAATCAGTGGTTGAATATCCTCGCTTCTTTGAAGATCCTTCAGGAGGGAATGTCTTCGAAAGTATTGTTTCATGATCGAAAACATTTTTCTGGCCAATGAAGGATCCTATGACAGTGACGGAGCTGAACTTTCGGACCTCAAGGACGTAAATTTCATATTTGGTTCAAACGGCGCCGGGAAGACAACGATTTCTCGGGTCATTGAAGAACCTGACGAACGACCAGCGTGCAAAGTCTCCTGGAAAGATGGGGTGGCTATGGAGAGCTGTATGAATTTTTGAGCCTTCTGGCTGTTGTTCTCAACTCCGATGTATGGCAAGCGGATGTCGCCGACGTCGATTTTTTGCTTCAGCGTATCTGGCCGGTAGTTCAAGTACTGCGCTACGTGTTCCAGCGGGATAATCGGATTTCCGCCAAAATGGGCGAGCAGCATGTCGATGGTTTTCATCTTGGTCTCCTTTGCTTGTGGAGAGGAAATGCGTTTCTGCTTCAAAAGGCGGAAAACTGGTTTGATAGGAGTTTGATGGCCGATGCATGGAATCCGGCCATTGGGGTTATCAGTGAAGTGACTTGCATTTCTCCAGGATTAGTTGATGCCAGTCTCAGTTGGCGAATTTGTCGCCTTCTTCTTCGACGTGTTCGAAGAGGTAAAGGTATCCACCATTCTTGTGACCTGAGATTTTTCTGACGAATGAAGCAGACTTTCCCATCTCGAAAAGCCGACTGATGGCTTCGTGCCGAAAGTCATGGAAGCGCAGATCGACGACTCCGACCTTGTCACGGTGGCGGCGGTATGCCGTCCCAACCGAGCGCGGATTGTAAGGGAAGATGAACTCAGACGTCTTGGGCATTGCCAGGATAATCTCCAATGCTTCGCTCGGAAGAGTGCACCAAACGTTGTTTCCCTTTTTTTGCCTGGGATGTTTCATATCGCGCACGAGGATCGTGCCACTGTTCACGCGCAGATCATCCCACCTCAGTCTGCAGATTTCGCTCAGACGACGCGCCGAATAGATTGCAAAGACCGCCAGGATGTCGGCGGGGATCTTCTGCCGAGGATTTTTCGAGACAGCAGTCAGGATTTTGTTTAGCTCATAGAGTTCTGGTCGGCGATCTCGCTCTTCGGATCGAGCCAGAAACTCATCCTCCCAAAAAGTTCGCATGGCCAGACTGACTACTTCGATCGGAAGCAAGGCACCTCGGTCCTTGGCCCAGGAGAGTGTCCTCGCCAGGTGAGTCATGTATCCCGCGACAGTCTGCGGTATTCTTTCACCAGCCGACAATAGATCTGCATAGTCGTATAGCTGTTGCTGGGTCAGAGTTGATACCTTGGTCTTCCCGAACTCGTCGGCCTTGATGAACGTCAGCACTTGAAGGGCAGATCGGCCAAGGGTTTTCCCACGCTTCAAACGATCGTCGATGACATCTGAGATTGTAGTTTCCGTCACGATTTGAATTGGAAACCCGTCTAGCTCGATGTCGCGGAGTTGGTTGTTTCGTCATTTTTTGCGTTTGGCAGGTGCTTGAAGGTTTTCGTGAGACTGTGCTGTTTGCCATCCACACGCTTTCGGAATTGTACCCGGTAGGAGAACTTTCCATTCTTTCCTTCAAACCGGGTGATGTTCGGTTCCTCGAATTTTCTCTCTGGGATCTCCTTGCGAGGTCTCTTTTCTTTCTGCTCTGCCGACGAGACCGGCATAGTGCTTTCTCGAACCCCGGCAGCAGCCACGGCGGTTGCTTGAGAAGGGGAGCGATGGAAGAGGTTCTGGGCAGTAATCGCTGCGAGCACATTCGTTGTGCTATTGTTGATAGTGATCATGGAATTCGTCCCATCTTGATTTCGATGATAGGGAATTCGGTTCGTCCGCACGAAAAAAGATTCCGGGGTTTGATAGCCAAATTCCGAGAGAAGCACGGAAGATGGAACCGGCGGTGCCCGGGTCAGGAACCAGCTGTATTTGGGCCACTGTTTGTAGGCTTCGGATGTGCTACACCGTAGCACGCTCGAATCGAGAACCTCCGAAAATCCCCGGAAAAACTGTGAAATCAGGGGAAATCGTGCTACGCGAGGCTTGGAATTGAATGGAGTTAACGCTTTGAAAAATAACGCACAAAAAGCGGCGCGTTTAAGCGTGGCACCCATGATGGATTGGACAGACCGGTTTTGCCGCTATTTTCACCGGCTGCTGAGCCGCGAAGCCTTGCTCTATACTGAAATGGTGACGGCTCCGGCATTGGTGCGTGGCGGTGCGTTGCATTTGCTGGACTATGACGTCTCCGAACATCCGGTTGCGCTGCAACTTGGTGGCTCAGACCCTGCAGAACTTGCCGAAGCGGCGGTATTGGGGGCGGATGTCGGCTATGATGAGATCAATCTCAATTGCGGCTGCCCAAGTGATCGGGTGCAATCTGGGGCCTTTGGTGCGATTTTGATGCAATCGCCGGATCTGGTGGCGGAATGTGTTGCTGCGATGCGGGCCAAAGTGTCTGTAGATGTGACAGTCAAATGCCGTATCGGAGTGGATGATCAGGAACCGCAGGAAATTTTGCCTCGGTTTTTGGAAAAAATTCAGGCAGCAGGGTGCAATCGGGTGACGATCCATGCGCGCAAAGCCTGGCTGCAGGGGCTGAGCCCCAAGGAAAACCGCGATATCCCACCGCTGGATTATGACCTTGTTCATGCGATGAAACGGGAATTTCCCGATCTGCATGTCTCAATCAATGGCGGGGTTGCGGATCTGGCGATGACCAAGGACCTGCTTGATGCTGGGTTAGATGGGGTGATGGTTGGGCGCGCAGCCTATCATCAGCCCGCAGATGTGCTGATGGGGGCCGATCACGCTGTCTTTGGCGTTGAAAGCGGCCTGAGTATGGAAGAGGCCGTGATGGCGATGCTTCCTTTCATTGAGGCTGAGATGGCGCAAGGCGCGCGATTGCATCAAATCACCCGTCATATGCTTGGTGCTTTTGCGGGGCGTCCCGGTGCGCGGCAATGGCGGCGCACCCTTTCGGAAGGGGCGCATAAAGATGGGACAGGGCCCGAATTGGTTCTGGCAGCGCTGCAACAGGTGACAGAGCGCGCGGCATAACCCAACAGCGCCAATTGCATTCCCTTCAAATGTTACTTAGGCCCGATGTGACTTATGCGTGCGGGTGCCGCAGATTTGAGGGGAATGCAGATGCCAGAAACCGAAATTTTACTCCAGATGCTGGTGGTATTGATGGCACTTGGTGCCGTTGCGGGTGTTTTGGCCGGGCTGCTTGGCGTTGGCGGCGGAATCGTTCTGGTGCCAGGTTTTTTCTATGCGTTCCAAGCCCTTGGTTATGGCAGTGATCAGCTGATGCAGATCTGCCTCGCGACCTCGCTGTCGACCATTATCGTAACCTCCTACCGGTCGGTCATGAGCCACAACAAAAAAGGCGCGGTGGAATGGTCTATCCTGCGTGGCTGGGGGCCAGGTATCATTATTGGTGCTATCATTGGTGTGCTGGTGGCCTCGGCGCTTCGGTCAACCACGCTGCAGCTTCTGTTTGGTGTGTTGGGGCTTTTGATTGGCCTGTATATGGCCTTTGGCCGCAATGACTGGCGGCTGGGAGAAACCATGCCAAAGGGTGGTGTGCGGGCCGCCATTTCGCCGATGATCGGGTTTCTTTCGGTTCTGATGGGGATTGGTGGCGGCAGTTTTGGCGTGCCACTGATGAGCCTGCATGGCGTCGCTATTCACCGCGCTGTGGCGACGGCGGCGGGGTTCGGCCTGATCATTGCGCTGCCGTCTGCGATTGGGTTCCTGTTTGTGGAAATTGCGCCGGAAAATCGTCCGCCCTTTACGCTCGGGGCGGTGAATATCGCGGCGTTTCTTGTGATCATTTCAATGACCACGCTGACCGCACCGCTTGGGGTAAAGCTGGCGCATGCGCTGGATCCAAAGCCACTAAAACGTGTCTTTGCCGGTTTTCTGTTTTTGGTTGCGCTGAACATGCTGCGCAAGGCGTTGGGCTATTAAAGGCGAGGCTTAAAGGGCGCGTTGCACCCGTGCAGCCCGTCCACCACGTCGTTTTTGCGGCGCGGCTTCGCGGGTGGGGAGCGCCGCAATGATGTGATTGCGCTCTGTATCCGACATTTTTGACCAGCTGGTGATTTCATCTAGGCTTCGGGCGCAGCCGGTGCACAGTCCGGTGTCGGGATGGATCGCACAAAGTTTTACGCAGGGAGATTGGATCTCATCGCGTTTCCAGATCGCGTCGTTCATTTTGGCACCTACTGGCTGCTCAGATGACGCATACGATCGAGCGCGCCCTGCAAGATATACGATGCGGCCACGTGATCGATCACTTCTGCGCGCCGACGGCGGCTGGTGTCTGCTTCCAGCAGTGCTTTTTCCGCGGCGACGGTAGACAGACGTTCATCCCAAAAACCAATCGGCAGCTCGGTGATGCGGGCAAGATTGCGGGCAAAGGCACGTGTTGATTGGCAACGCGGCCCCTCGGTGCCGTCCATATTGCGCGGCAGACCAAGTAAGATGCCGCCTAGATCACGCTCTTTAATGATCTCAAGCAGGCGCGCGCTATCGATGCCGAATTTCTTGCGCCGGATGGTTTCCAGCGGTGTCGCCACCGTGCCAATTCGATCTGACACTGCAACGCCAATTGTCTTTTCACCCAGATCAAGGCCCACGAGCGCGCTCATTGGGGGCAAGGCTGCGTAAAACTCGGAAAACTCATCGTAAATCATTCGGGTGAAAGTCCTGCTTGACGTGCAGCGGCTTCGATTAGGGCGGCCTGTTCCGGCGCCCCTGCAAACCGCTTTTGCGCCTCATCATAGATGGATTGTGCGCGCTCCACATCCCCCAAAACCGTCAATGAGGTGATCAAACGCGCCCAATCTGCGGCACTGCCACCTTCGGTCGAAAGCCGTTCGGCCAAACCTTCAATCATGCCACGGATCATCTCCTGCTGCTCGTCCGCGGGCAAGCTTTGCCCATCGCGCAGCTGCTGCGCGGTTGGGCCAGTTTGGCTGGGTGGTGCCAGAAGGTCAGGATCAATCTGCTGCCCCGCAAGATAGGCGATATCTTCGATCTGGGCGCGGATGCTTTCGACCCAGGGCGCGCCTGCAGGGCCTGCAATCAAGGTTTCGCGCCAGACGCCAAATGTCACATCCGGCCGCCCCAGCTGCGCCATCATCAGACCCCAGAAATAGCGCGCGGTGCCATTGTTGGGATCACGCTCCAGTGCCTGCTTCAACGCGTCTTCTGCTTCGGGGGAGACCAGACCACCAGCTGCCAGCACCATCAGTTCGGCGAGTTCTGCGTAATCTGCCGCGCGCACCGCGCCAGATTTGAGGCGGATATAGTTGGCTTTGGCTTGATGTGCTTCGCTGAAATTGCCCAGTTCGGCTTCGTGATGCGCCAAAAGCGCTTGTCCGCGTGCGTCATCCGGACGTTGCGCCACCGCTGCTCTGAGCTCTGCGATCAGGTTTTTATAGTCTTCTGAACTGTTGGGGCGCTCAAATGGGCGGGTGTCCTGTTCCATGAGCGCCTGGCTCGGGCGATTGCGCGCGGCCTCTACTGACCGTGCAAGCCGCATATGCAGTCCCTGATCATCATAGCCCGGCGCACCAAGGGTCCAATAAAGCGCAAATGCACCCACAAGCATTGCGAGGGCCGCACCACCGCCGACAGCTAAAGAAAGTGTCTTTGGCTGCGCGTCACCGGACTGATGTTTCTTGAGCGCGGCATCCGCCGCAAGGATGCGGCGTGAGACTTCGGTGCGAATGCGCGCGGCGTCATTCTCTTGAATGACCCCTCGAGCGAGATCGCGATCCACGTCCTTAAGCTGCTGTCTATAGAGGCGCAGATCATAGGCAGCGGCAGGTTCTCCTGCACTGCGGCCACGCAGGATGACCATAGCGAGCAATGAGCTGGCGGCGAGCGTAATCGCCCCGGTTACGATCCAAAAGAACATGGGCACTCCGATATTTCTCCCCCCTATTATAGGGAGCTGTGCCGCGACAAAACCCCTGTTACCTGCGGCGCGCTGTCCTGTTAAATTTGCGCATAATCACCGAATGTCGCAAAGTTACATCAATATGACGATTAAGAACGCGGCTTATTTGCGCGCAAATTGCATACATAAAACAGTCTTGAGCCATTGGATTCGCTAATGAAACGCTATTCTGCCTTTGCGGTGGTACGGGAGGCCTTGCGCTATCACTCCGGATGGGAGCGCGCTTGGAACTCGCCTGAGCCAAAACGTCACTATGACGTGATTATCATCGGTGCTGGTGGGCATGGTCTCGCCACAGCCTACTATCTGGGTAAAAATTTCGGTATCACCAACGTGGCTGTCTTGGAAAAAGGCTGGCTGGGTGGTGGCAATACCGGGCGAAACACAACTATCATTCGCTCGAATTACCTGCAAGATCCCTCTGCCGCTATCTACGAGAAAGCGCGCTCGCTCTATGAGGATATGAGCCAGGATCTGAACTACAACGTTATGTTCTCGCCGCGTGGTGTGATCATGCTGGCGCAGACCGAGCACGAAGTGCGCGGTTATAAGCGCACGGCACACGCAAATGCGCTGCAAGGGGTCACAACCGAGTGGATCAGCCCTGAACGGGTCAAAGAACTCGTGCCGATCATCAACCTGGAAGGACCACGCTATCCGGTTCTGGGTGGTCTTTGGCAGGCGCGCGGCGGGTCTGCCCGTCACGATGCGGTCGCCTGGGGCTATGCACGTGCTTGTTCTGCAATGGGCATGGATATCATCCAAAAATGCGAAGTCACCGGTGTACGCACCGAAGGTGGCCGTGTTGTTGGGGTTGATACCAATAAAGGCGCGATCAACTGTGACAAGCTTGGCATGGTTGTGGCCGGTAACTGCTCGGATCTTTCTCAGATGGCTGGCTTCCGCCTGCCAGTAGAAAGCGTGGCGCTACAGGCGCTGGTTTCTGAACCGATCAAACCCTGTATGGATGTGGTGGTCATGGCCAACACGGTCCACGGCTATATGTCGCAATCCGACAAGGGCGAAATGGTCATTGGTGGTGGCACCGACGGGTTTAACAACTACACCCAGCGCGGCTCGTTCCACCATATCGAGGAAACCGTACGCGCCCTTATTGAGACCTTCCCGATGGTGTCGCGCCTGAAGATGCTGCGCCAATGGGGCGGTATTGTTGATGTTACCGGTGATCGCTCACCGATCATCTCTTCGACACCGGTTAAGAACTGCTTTGTGAACTGCGGTTGGGGCACCGGGGGCTTTAAGGCCATTCCGGGATCTGGCTGGGCCATGGCTGAGCTGATGGCAACCGGGCATTCCAACCTCTCCGAAGAGTTCAACATGAACCGTTTCAAGGAAGGCAAATTCATCGACGAAAGTGTGGCCGCCGGGGTGGCGCACTGATGAAAACCTTCGCATTCCACGTCTACACGGAGCAGAGCCAATGCTGATCCTTGAATGTCCTTATACCGGTGTCATGATCGACGAAACCGAACTGCAGGCCGGTGGCGAAGCGCATCTGAAACGTTATGGTCCGGGCTCTTCTGACGAAGAGTTCCACGACTATCTTTTCACTCGCGAAAACCCCAAAGGTGTGCATTTTGAACGCTGGCGCCATATCTATGGCACTGGCAAATGGTTCCATGCCGCACGCTGCACCGTCACGCTTGAGGTGTTTGGAACCTACAGCGCACAAACGGTGAAACCGCCGCAACACATCTTGGACAAGATCTCTGCAAAACGCCCCGGCTGGAGCTGGCGCGAATTTGCAAATGACAGCGTTGAAGCCGCGTCCTGATGCTTCACCTTTTTCAAAATACTCCCGCCGGAGGCATTCCACGCTCTCCGCTTTTGAGAGGTTCAATGACATGAGCATGCGCCTAGCAAAATACGGTCGTCTGATCGATCGCAGCAAACAGATTGTCTTCACCTTCAATGGCCGCAGTATGCTGGGTCATCCGGGTGATACGCTTGCCTCAGCCCTTCTGGCCAATGACCAGATGCTGGTGGGGCGGTCCTTTAAGTACCACCGGCCCCGTGGCCTGGTTGCCTCAGGCGCCGAAGAGCCAAACGCGCTGGTCGGGCTTGGGTCCGGCAATCGCTTTGAGCCGAACCAGCGCGCCACCACAACCGAGCTGTTTGAAGGTCTGGCGTCCCAGTCGCAAAACCACTGGCCCAGCCTGGAAACCGATCTGGGCATCTTGAACAATAAATTCCTGTCGCGGGTTCTGACCGCCGGGTTTTATTACAAGATGTTCATCCACCCCAAACCGTTCTGGAAGCACGTCTACGAGCCGTTTATTCGTCAGTCTGCCGGTCTTGGCAAAGCGCCAGATCGCGAGCTGGTGGATGCAGACACCTATGAACACTTCTACTTCTTTGCAGATGTCGTGGTTGTTGGTGGCGGTGTGGCTGGCCTTCAGGCGGCAAAAACCGCGGCCCAGTCTGGTGCCAAGGTTCTGCTGATTGAACAAAACGCCCATTGGGGTGGGCGCGCGCCTGTTGATGGCGGCACCATCGATGGTCTGGACACTGACGCCTGGATCGAAAAGACCCTGGCGGAGCTGGGGGAGATGGAAAACGTCACCCTGCGCAACCGCATGATGGGCTCTGGCGTTTATGATCACGGCTATCTTTTGGGCTATGAACGCCTGACTGATCATGACCCGAGCCTTGATGGCCCGCGTCATCGTCTGTGGCGTATCCGCACCAAGCAGATCATCACCGCAACCGGTGCGATCGAACGTCCGCTGTCTTTTGCGGGCAATGATGTTCCGGGGGTTATGCTGGCTTCGGCCATGCGTGACTATCTGGTCAACTGGGGCGTGACACCTGGCAAACGTGTGGTGATTGCCACCAACAATGATGATGCCTATCGCACGGCTTTGACCCTGCATAAGGCGGGTGTTGAAGTTGCCTGTGTGGTGGATGCCCGTCGTCTGGGTGGCGGTGCACTGGCGCAGGCTGCTCGGGATGCTGGCATCCGTGTCGAAGATGGCCGCGCCATTGCCAAGGTAACAGATGGAAAACGCGTCACCCGCGTTGCGATCTGTCTGCAAAACGGCGACGGTCAGTCGATTGAAGAGCTGGATGTGGACGCTGTGGCAATGTCCGGCGGCTGGTCTCCGGTGGTGCACCTGTGGTCCCATTGTGGCGGTAAGCTGAACTGGGATAACGAGCAGGCTCATTTCCGCCCTGATCCAAGCCGCGCGCCGACCTCGCATGATGGCAACGCCTTTGTGGCTTCTGCGGGTGCTGCTTCTGGTCCAATGGGGCTGCAGGCGGTGCTGACAGATGCGGCCAACGCAGGCGCGGGTGCGGCTGAAGCTGCGGGTTATCCGGCGCAAAACGCCGTTGCGCCTGAGGCGGATACGCAGGTTGAAACCGCGATGGAACCGGTTTGGCTGATGCCTGAAAACGCTGACATCAAACACCGGATGAAGACCTGGCTTGACTATCAAAACGATGTCAAAGTCTCGGATGTTCAGCTGGCTGCGCGTGAAGGCTTTGAAAGTGTTGAACACACCAAGCGTTACACCACACTTGGTATGGCAACCGATCAGGGTAAGCTCAGCAACATCAACGGTCTGGCGATCCTTGCTGATAGTCTCGGCTCGGAAATCCCGCAGGTTGGCACCACCACGTTCCGTCCGCCGTATCATCCCATTTCCATGGGTGCGATTGGTGGTGAAGCACGCGGTGAGGTGTTCCAGCCACTGCGCAAAACCCCCATGCATGATTGGCACGATAAAAACGGTGCTGATTGGGAACCTGTGGGCCACTGGCGGCGTCCGTTCACCTTTATGCGTCCGGGCGAGAGCAAGCATGATGCAGTGAACCGTGAGGTAAGAAACACCCGCGAAAACCTCGGCCTGCTTGATGCATCAACCCTTGGTAAGCTGGTTGTGCGCGGCCCCGATGCGGGCAAGTTCCTCGACATGATGTACACCAACATGATGTCGAACCTGAAAATCGGCAAATGCCGCTATGGTTTGATGTGTTCGGAAAATGGCTTCCTGATTGATGACGGCGTTGTCGCCCGTATCGATGAGGACACCTGGCTTTGCCACACCACCACCGGCGGTGCCGAGCGCATCCACGGCCATATGGAAGAGTGGCTGCAGACCGAATGGTGGGACATGAAGGTCTTTGTGGCCAATGTAACCGAGCAGTATGCCCAGGTTGCGGTGGTTGGACCCAATGCCCGCAAGGTTCTGGAAAAGCTTGGTGGCATGGATGTTTCCAAAGAGGCGCTGCCGTTCATGGAATGGCGTGATGGGGAAATCGGCGGCTTCAAAGCACGTGCCTATCGCATCTCCTTCTCAGGCGAACTGTCCTATGAAATCGCGGTTGCGGCTTCTGAAGGTCAGGCCTTCTGGGATGCGCTGATGGATGCGGGTAAGGAATTCGGCGTGATGCCTTATGGCACCGAATGTCTGCATATCCTGCGTGCTGAAAAAGGCTTCATCATGATTGGCGACGAAACCGATGGTACCGTGATCCCGCAGGATCTGGGTCTTCATTGGGCGCTCTCCAAGAAAAAAGAAGACTATTTGGGCAAGCGGGCGCATTCGCGCTCTCACATGGCGGATCCGGAACGCTGGCAGCTGGTTGGGCTTGAAACCGTGGATGGATCGGTTCTGCCGGATGGGGCTTATGCGTTGGGCGATGGCGTGAATGGCAATGGTCAGAAAAACACCATTGGTCGCGTCACCTCCACCTACTATTCATCCAACCTCGACCGTGGCATTGCCATGGGGTTGGTGAAACATGGCCCGCAACGGATGGGAGAGGTGATTTCGTTCCCAGGCACCGATGGCAAGGTCTACAAAGCTCGAATTGTTGATCCGGTTGTCTATGACAAAGACGGGGAGAAGCAGAATGTCTAATGCAGTTAGCGTATTGAATGGGGCCTCTTACTCTGGTCTGGCCGAAGTGAAAGATGCGGGCTTGAAGGGGATGATCACCCTGCGCGGTGACATCACATCAGCAAAGCTGGCCGAAGCGGTGAAAACCGTGACCGGCTGCGCGGTGCCAGAGGTGCTGAAGGCCACAACCGAAGGCGACACCACCGTGACCTGGATGGCCCCGGATGAGCTGCTTGTTGTGACCGGCTATGAAGGCGTCGAAGCGAAAGTTGAAGCGCTGAATGGCGAACTCAAAGGCGAACATGCCTTGGTCGTCAACGTGTCTGATGCGCGGGCCTACTTCACGGTGACTGGTGCAGCTGCACGTGAGGTGCTGGCGAAACTTGCGCCGATCGATCTGTCTCCAGCAAAGTTTCTGCCGGGGGATTTCCGCCGCACGCGGCTTGCACAGGCGGCTGGCGCATTTTGGCTGGATCAAAGTGAGAGCTTTCACATTGTCTGCTTCCGTTCGGTTGGGGACTATATGTTCAACCTGCTGAAAGTCGCGGCTGATCCGGACTCTTCAGTTGGAGTATACGCAACAGAGTGAAACCTCTGTGCGTAAACTACACATTTTGTTGAAAAACTGTGAAGCGGCCCCTTGTTCGGGGCCGTTTTCGCATTTAGCTACGCTTTGCAACCATAAGGGAAGTAAAGACGTGAGATTCAATCGAAAGTCCATTCAATTTCTATTTTCCGCCGCGTTCGCGGTTGCTGCGTTTTCCGCATCCACGGCACAGGCCGAAGTATATGCCTGTGAGTTTGCTGATGCTGGTCGTAACAATACAATTCCCAAAATTGTTGTTGTTGACGTGAAAAGCGCGTCAGAAGCGCTGGTCTCGGACCCGATCCTTGCCTACGTGCAGCAGGCTCCCAAAAAGGCGAGCTTTGTGAAAAACACCAGCGATCTGTTGCGGGTGCGCTGGACTGTCGACGACATGAAATTCTCGGGCGGTGGTCAGCGCGATATGAAATTCTCGCTTGTACACCGCAAAGCAAAAGGCAAAGCGCATTTGAACCTGCTCATTGTTGGCGCAGATAACACCGACAGAGGCACCGGGCGCTGCAAGCTGCAGCCTTGATCATCACCGCAAAAGCGCGGCTACGGCCGCGTTTCACGCTGAATGCCTCGCAACGCAGCCCGCTACCAAGATGGCGATTGCTGTTAGAGAGGACTGGCGGTGCTGTTCGGGGTCGTGTGATTTTCAGACCCCGACGGCGCAGATTTAACAAACGCGGTGCTTCTTCGTGCGAAGGGTGTCAATCGTAACTATAAAAGTGCGAGACTTGCTGTTCCAGATCTGCTTGGGGCTTGACCTTCATACCCCCCAAGAGACATGAAAGGGACGGTTATAATTCATCTTTGAATCAGGGGGCTAATATGGCTTTTGAACTTCCCGATCTTCCCTATGCACATGACGCACTTGCGGCCAAAGGCATGTCGGCTGAGACGCTGGAATACCACCACGATCTGCACCACAAAGCCTATGTGGACAATGGCAACAAGCTGATCGCTGGCACCGAATGGGACGGCAAGACCCTGGAAGAGATCATCGTTGGCACCTACGACAAAAACGCAGTTGCGCAAAACGGCATCTTCAACAACATCTCCCAGCTGTGGAACCACAACCAGTTCTGGGAAATGATGGGCCCGAACGACACCGCAATGCCGGGTGAGCTGGAAAAAGCACTGGTTGAATCCTTTGGCTCCGTTGATGAGTTCAAATCCCAGTTCGCAGCAGCAGGCGCTGGTCAGTTCGGCTCTGGCTGGGCATGGCTCGTCAAAGACACCGACGGCGGCCTGAAAGTGACCAAAACCGAAAACGGCGTGAACCCGCTGTGCTTTGGTCAAACCGCACTGCTGGGTTGCGACGTATGGGAGCACTCCTACTACATCGACTTCCGCAACAAGCGTCCTGTTTACCTGACCAACTTCCTGGACAACCTGGTAAACTGGGAAAACGTGGCATCCCGTCTGGGCTAAGCCCTGCGGTTTGTAACACGCTGATTGTAAAAGCCCCGCTCGTCTGAGTGGGGCTTTTTGTATTGGCAGTGTCTGGCTTCAATTAGACAATACTGCAAGCGCCGCATCCACGCTCTCAACCCAAGTAAGCGCGGCATGTACGTCTTCGCCTGCGAACTCTTCCTTGATCATGTGGTCAATCAGCACTTTCAGCGGATCCCAATAGCCATCAATATTGAGGATCAGGATCGGTTTTTGATGCAATCCCAGCTGGCGCCAGGTGATTGCTTCAAACAGCTCATCCAGTGATCCCATGCCACCGGGCAGCACAACCACCGCATCAGCGTTATAAAGCATGACCTTTTTGCGCTCATGCATGGTTTCGGTGACCACATAGGTGGTCAGGTCAGATTTGCCGACTTCGCGTTTCACCAGATGTTCTGGGATAACGCCAAACACCTCGCCGCCAGCCTCCATACAGGCGCGGGCAACGGTGCCCATCAGCCCCACATCGCCAGCCCCATAGACCAAGCGCAGCCCGCGTTTGGCGAGCCCCTGACCAAGAGAGACAGCAGATGATTCGTAGCTTTTGCTTGCCCCAAAACGGGAGCCGCAATACACACATACAGAATTAATGATCATTCGGCGGAACTTTGCTGTTGTGTTTCAATGGAAATACGATGTCGCAGGTTCCCTGATAGCGGGTCACGGTCTGCGGCTCAACTACAAGCGGGGGAACCTCCCGTTTTAAGGAAGGAATACCATGTCAGGAACATCTGGTTCAGGGGGCGTGGGGGCGCTCACCATTGGCGGGGTTGCAACGGTTGTTGTGATTATTGGTGGCGTTGTGCTCAATCAGTTTGGGGTCTTCGATCCGCAAGAGGCGGCACCTGCCAGCGTTGAACAAAGCGCCGAGGTGCCAGCACCTGCGCCGTTAGCTGACACACCAGAGGCGGCGGTATCTGAAAAAGACCAACCTACCGATCAGATTGAGGCCGGTGAAAGCGCAAGCCTCGCCGCGCCAGAGATTGATGTGATCCGATTTGATCCGGAAGGGGCAGGGCTGATTGCAGGCAGCGCTGAGCCCGGTGCACAGGTTTTGATCCTGTTGGACGGTGAACTCATACAGGAGCACACCGTTGGCGACAGTGGTGAGTTCGTGGCTTTTCCAATCATCAGCCCAAGCGAAACACCACGTGTGCTAACGTTTGAACTTGCAAAAGGGGACGCGCGGGCAGTGTCGGATGTGAGCTTTATCCTGGCTCCGGCGACACCGGTTGCGAATGCTACGGCGGATACCCCAGTTGAAGAGGTCGCAAGCGCGCCAGAAGGGGATGCCGCTGAAACAGCGCCAGTTGCGGCAGATGAACCCGCAGCGCAACAACAGGTCGCCGCAGCCACGCCAGACAGTGAGCCAGAGTCTGCACCAGCGAGTGCGCCAGTAAGTGCGCCTGCACCGGCCACCGAACTGGTTGATACAACTGAAGTGCAAATCGCGGAGACGCCCGCTGTTGAAACACAGCGTGACACGATTGAAGCAGATACCGCTGAAGTGGCTGAACGCACTGCAGAGGCCACGGCAACTGACGCGGCCGAAGCTGCATTGGCGCAGTCTCAGGCTGATGATTTGGTTGATGAAAATATCGCGCTGGCACAGCAGCAGAATGCGGCCGAGCAGGCCGCGCCAGTTGAGGCTGACCTCAACCTCACACAGACCCTTGGTCAGGTCGCGTCTGACACTCCAAAACATGCTGCCGCCAATATCGCGGTGGTACGCTCATCAGAAACGGTTCCTGCGCAGGCCCCGGCCATTGCGCTGGAAGGGCAGGCTGATACGCCGCGCACAGCAGCGGAGGCAGATCCCGCGCCAGAGGTTGAAACAGCGGATCCGCCCAAACCTGCAGCAGTGGCAGTGCTGAAGGCGGGGCCTGACGGGATTGAGCTGGTGCAACCGGCCGGGGCAGGCCAACCTGCGCCTTTGAACAAGATTGCTTTGGATACCATCAGCTACAGCGCGGCGGGTGAAGTGGTGCTGGCCGGGCGGGCGCAGCCCGACAGCCTGGTACGGGTCTACGTTGATAATACGCCCTGGGCAGACATTACGGCCGCGCCGTCGGGCAGTTGGCAAGGGGAGCTGGAAGGGTTGAAGCCGGGCGTCTACACCCTGCGTCTGGATGAGCTTGATCCGCTGGAGGGGAAAGTCATCAGCCGACTTGAAACGCCATTTTCCCGAGCTGAACCAGAACAGCTTGCACTGTCCACCGATGATGTGGACCCAAGCCGCCCCAGCGTGCGGGTTGTGACGGTACAAGAGGGCGATACGCTTTGGGCGATCTCACAACAGCGCTATGGAACAGGGTTTCTATTCGTGCGTGTGTTTGAAGCCAATCGCACAGCCATTCGCAATCCTGACCTTATCTACCCAGGGCAAGTCTTTACAATACCAGAATAAAATCAACTTCAGTCTGATAAAAGCGCCTTCCGATCTGGGAGGCGCTTTGATGTTGTGATGCTGGTTTTTTGATACTTTTACATATCTCCTTAATCACTTGTTAATAAATGAATTTTTTCGATTTGAGCTGTGTCTTCACCCCATGCGACAAACAAAAATCTATAAAATCACTGTTGACCGCAGCTTTTACATGTTGCTACCCAATCCGCACGCAGGGGAGTCCCGCCCAAGGGACTGAGAGGCAGAAATGTGCGTAGCACAGGTGACGCGACCCTTTGAACCTGACCCAGTTGATACTGGCGTAGGAAGCTAAAAGGGATCGCCACCAGCTGTGTGCTGGCAGCATGTCTTTATGTGTCACATCGGGCCTGTCCATGTGCATGTTTCCCACCCGAATCCACTGGTGTCCTTATCACGCCGCAATGCGGTGATTGCTATAGGAGCACCAAATGAACGTCCCCAATCCAAAGATCACAACAGGTGCCTTACCCGCATCGCGCAAAATCTATGTGCCGGGCGAAATTCACCCGGATATCCGCGTGCCGATGCGCGAAATCTCGGTGCATCCCACCTCGGGAGAGCCGCCGCTGCCGGTTTATGACAGCTCGGGCCCCTACACAGATCCCGATGTTTTGACCGATATTCGCGAGGGGCTGAAACCTATGCGCGCCGAATGGATCCGTGCGCGCGGCGATGTCGAAGAATATCAGGGCCGTGATGTCAAACCCGAAGACAACGGCTTTGCCGAAGGTGAGCGCTTGGTCGCGGAATTTCCCAATGTGATCAATCCGTTGCGCGGCAAGGATGATGCAGCGCCGACCCAGTTGGCCTATGCGCGTGCAGGCATTGTGACCCCTGAGATGGAGTATGTGGCAATCCGCGAAAACCAAATGCGCGAGCTGTCACCCTGTCACCGCGATGGCCACGATTGGGGGGCAAACATCCCTGATTACGTGACACCGGAATTTGTGCGGTCTGAAATTGCAGCGGGTCGCGCGATTATTCCGGCCAATATCAACCACCCTGAATCCGAGCCGATGATTATTGGGCGCAATTTCCTCGTGAAGATCAACGCCAATATGGGAACCTCGGCGGTCACATCATCGATGGAAGAAGAAGTCGACAAACTGGTGTGGTCGATCCGCTGGGGCGCGGATACGGTGATGGATCTCTCGACGGGGCGCAACATTCACAACACACGCGAGTGGATCGTGCGCAACTCTCCGGTGCCAATTGGTACTGTGCCGCTCTATCAGGCGCTGGAAAAGGTGAACGGAATTGCCGAAGACCTGACCTGGGAAGTGTTCCGGGATACGCTGATTGAACAGGCAGAGCAGGGGGTGGATTATTTCACCATCCACGCGGGCGTGCGTCTGCATATGGTGCCGATGACGATTGAACGTGTCACCGGTATCGTGTCGCGCGGCGGCTCGATCATTGCGCAATGGTGCCTGCACCATCACCGCGAAAGCTTCCTCTATGAGCATTTCGACGAGATCTGTGACATCTGCCGCCGCTATGATGTGGCGTTCTCGCTGGGCGATGGCCTGCGTCCGGGCTCGATTGCCGATGCCAATGATGAGGCACAGTTTGCCGAGCTTGAAACCCTGGGTGAGCTGACCAAGATCGCCTGGGCCAAAGACTGCCAGGTGATGATCGAAGGTCCGGGCCATGTGGCCATGCATAAGATCAAGGAAAACATGGATAAGCAGCTGGAATGCTGTCATGAGGCCCCGTTTTACACGCTTGGCCCGCTTACCACGGATATTGCGCCGGGTTATGACCATATCACATCCGGTATTGGTGCGGCGATGATCGGCTGGTTTGGTTGCGCCATGCTGTGTTACGTGACGCCAAAGGAACATCTGGGCCTGCCGGATCGCGATGACGTCAAAACCGGGGTGATCACCTATAAGATCGCGGCCCATGCTGCGGATCTTGCCAAAGGTCTGCCCGGGGCGCAGCGCCGTGATGATGCACTGTCGCGGGCGCGGTTTGAATTCCGCTGGGAGGACCAGTTTAACCTGTCGCTGGATCCTGACACCGCACGTGAATTCCACGATCAGACCCTGCCAAAAGAAGCGCATAAGGTTGCGCATTTCTGTTCCATGTGCGGGCCAAAATTCTGCTCCATGCGCATCAGCCACGACATTCGGGCCGAAGCACAAAAAGAGGGGATGGAGGCCATGGCCGCCAAGTTCCGCATTGGCGGGGAGCTTTATGTGCCTGCCAAAAAGGATGACACCAAAGCATAAATGATCCTGGATGGGCGGCAGTGCCGCCCATTTTTTCATGCTGTCTTTGCTCGAGGGTGAAACAGGAAAACCGCTCCGATAAAACAGGACCGACCTCTGGGCACATCACGCAACTTGCGCAAATCTCAGGTAGTGAACGCTGGAACCACAGATCACAGAGGCAGCGCGACTGTCGCCATGTAGTCTGGTGGGATATCGCTGCCAATGCGTGAGAAACGTGATGGTTCGAGTATAGGGAATGACATGAAGCGGATCGTTGTCACCGGTGCAAATGGAGCCGGGAAGAGCCACTTTGCAGCGAAGCTCGCATCTGTTCGGCCCGATGTTCCGGTTATTTCTTACGATGCCCTGAAACTAAAAACGCGGTGGGAGCAAAAAAAGAGCGCTCAAATCGAAGCCGCTCTTGCGTCTGCGATCACGCAGCCGACTTGGATCCTTGAGGGAGGCCCAAGTCTTATACCTCAGGTGGCGGGGAAATATGATGCGCTTATATGGCTCGATCCGCCCGAGTATGTAAGGGCCTGGCGATTGGCGCAGAGACCCTGGAAACACCTAAGCCAAACAAGACCAGAGCTTCCAGGTGGCAACGTTGATTGGCCGATACAACAATATAGGTTTGCTTTTCGAAGCCTGAGAAAGGGCGCAAGTTTTCGCAGCGCGATCTCAGTTTTTTTCGAGCAATCCGACAGCGTGCAGAAGTGGCGATGTCGAACCGATCATGAACGCGACCTGTTTCTTGACCAATGGGAAAGCTCTTTTTGAGCGGCTCGAAACTAACTGGGTTTGGGGGCAGGCACCGTAGCGCAAGTGTGTTCTTCTAAAGCTTGCAAAGAAAACCCCGCCAGTGTGGCGGGGTTTTGTCTTTTATTCAGCGGCCTTTAGGGCGCGTTTGCCTTTGGGGCTTCCTTCCCAGAAAATCTCCGTGTCGGTGATTTGGTCGGCGTCGCGCTCTAGTTTGCGATCCTGTGCGGCAACATCTTTGCTGCCGCCACTCAGGTTGCCAATCACCCGCGCCAGAACCGCCGCATAGGTGGTGACCCAGACCCGGATTGCCAGCAGCGACGGGGTGACAAGAAGCGTCAGGAAGGTGGCAATGCCCAGGCCAAAGACCACCGCAGTTGCCAGCTGTTTCCACCACAGCGCGGTTGGGCTGTCGATGGTGTAGCCGCCGTTGATGAAATCGAGGCTCACCCCAAACATCATCGGCGCAAGGCCCGCCATTGTGGTGATTGTGGTCAGTAGCACCGGACGGATCCGCGCCTGAGCGGTGCGGATGATCGCTTCAATGCGCGGCATGCTCTGACAGTATTCCTGATAGGTGTCGATCAGAACGATATTGTTGTTCACCACAATCCCTGCCAGCGCCACAATACCGGTGCCGGTCATAATGATGGAGAAAGGCTGTGCCATCACCATCATACCAATCAGCACCCCGGTGGTCGACAGAACCACAGCCAGCAATACGAGGATAGAGTTGTAGAAACTGTTGAACTGGGCCAGCAGGATTACAAACATCAAAGCCAGGGCACCCGCAAAGGCTTTGGACAGGAACGCGCCGGATTCTGCCTGCTCTTCCTGATCGCCAGTCCATTCCCAGCTGAGCGATGCATCAAACGGGTTGGTTTCCAGCCATTTGGTCAGCTCAACGATACGTTCATTGGCGTTGATTGGCACCATGCGACCGTCACCATCAAGCGCGTCAATCACCTCGGACACGTCTGCGGCCCCGCTCAGGGTGAACAGGTTAAAGCGTTCGCCATTGTTGGTGCTGTGTTGCGCTGGCAAGCTTTCGTCAGCGACCACTTCGATCAGGGCCAGCTCGACCTCATCGTCATCAAGGCCTGTTACCACCTTGCTCAGCCCCGGTTTGAAATCGGCCTTAACGTCATAAAAGCGTTGCTGGTCGATCCGGTCGATCTGCGCAAGCTTTGGCACCGGGCGTCGGGTGATGAAGTTTGACAGCGGCACCGGTCCATTGGCGGTTGGCACTTTTAAGGAATCAAGCGTCGACAGAACCCGATCCTGTTCCGGCAGTCGGGTGCGGATTTCGATCTCATCATCGGCACCATCCACACGCATTTCCCCCAGCAGGATGCCGCGGGTGACAAGCTGCACCATCGCCCCCACAGTGGCCACATCGGCACCATAACGGCCAGCCATGGCCACATCCACGTCGATCACCCAGTCGATGCCGGGCAGCGGCAGGCTGTCTTCAATTTGGATAAGGGCAGGGGTCTCTTCAAACTTGGCCCGTGCGAGCATAGCTGCTTCGCGCAAAGGCCCCCAATCATCCCCTTTGATGCGCAGATGTACAGGTTTGCCAGCCGCCGGACCGTCGACCAATGGGCGCAGTTCCACATCAAAGCCAGCGATATCAGCCACCATACGATTGAGCTCTGCCATCACATAGTCGCCATCAAACTCGGTGGCTGTGACTTCGCGGTTGAACAGGCCCCACAGGATTTTTTCCTTCTGCTTGGGGCGCTCATCCCACGGGATGATTTCGAATTGTACCTGACCCACCGTATCGGGAGGGGTAGATGCACCAGAGCTGTCGGTGTTCAGCCCGCCTTGGCCCGCGAAGGAGAACACGTTGATCACTGCCGGATGGGACGCAATGATTTCTTCGGTGATTTTCACCATTTCGTCTTTTTCGGCCAAGGACAGGTTGCCGCGTCCCAGAACATAACCAGTTGCCTGTTCTGGTTCGGTTTTCACAAAGAAATCAACGCCGTGGTTGTTTTCCTGAAACAAGCCAAACACGGTGGAAATACCAAGGCCAACCACAAGAAGTGTCACCACAGGCATGACCGGATTGCCCGCGATCAGTTTGATAAAATGGCCAAACAGGTTGAGCTTGAACCCGGCTTGTGGGTTTTCCTCGGCTGATTGGCGTTCCACAGAAGACAGCGCAACTGATGCGCCAAAAGCCGACAGCATAAACAGCAATCCACCCGCGATCAGTGCCGCTGCGGTGCTGGCTCCTTCGGGCATGATATAGGTCGGGTTCAGCATCTGCATCGCACCGGTAAACATTCCGAGAAGCGTCAGCACCACCAACGCGGCCCGCACAACCCACGGCAGGCGCGTGCGCAATGCATCCGCCATAATACCAAAGCTGCGGCTCATCCGGCCCGAAACGCCGCCCATAACAGGCAGATAGATCAACGCCACCACAAGCGACGCGGACAGAACAAAGATCAATGTCACCGGCAGCATGCCCATGAATTCACCGGGCACACCGGGCCAGAACAGCATTGGTAGGAATGCACAAAGCGTGGTTGCCGTTGACGACACGATTGGCCAGAACATGCGCTGCGCGGCCTCTACATAGGCGTGCATCGGGCCAACGCCCTCTTTGATGCGTTTGTCCGCGTATTCCACCACAACAATGGCGCCATCCACCAACATGCCCACTGCCAGGATCAGACCAAACATGACGATGTTTGAAATCGAAATCCCCATCATCGCCAGGAAGGCAAAACACAGCAGGAAAGATGTTGGAATGGCAAAGCCCACCAGCAAAGCTGCGCGGCTGCCAAGCGCCGACAATACCACAATCATCACCAGCGCAATCGCGGTCAGAACCGAGCCTTCCAGTTGGCTGACCATGGCGCTGACTTTGTTGCTTTGGTCGTTTGAGGTACCCACTTTCACCGCCGCCTGAAGCTCTTCGGGCCATTTGGCCTGCGCTTTGGCCACGGCTGCTTTGACCTCGTTGACGGTGTCGATCAGGTTGTAGCCTTTGCGTTTGACCACCTGCAGAGCCACGGTTTTTTCACCATCAAAACGGGCGGTGCCAGTGCGGTCTTCAAAGGTAAAGTTGATCTCTGCCAGCTCACCCAATGTGATGACCCGGTCGCCATTGGTTTTGATCGGCAGCTCATAGATGTCTTGCACATTCTCAAAGGTGGAGGGGATCTTGACCGCAAACGCGCCCTGAGCACTGTCCACTTCACCGGCTGCAATCAGCTGGTTGTTGTTTTGAACCACCTCGATAAGTTCAAGTGCGGTGACATTATAGGCCTCAAGACGCAGCGGGTCGATCAACACCTCAACCATCTCGTCGCGCTTGCCTGCAATCCCTGCTTCCAGCACCGCATCCAGTGCTTCGAGATCGTCTTGCAGGTTATTGGCCAGACGGGTCATGGTGCGTTCGGGCACCGCGCCTGAAAGGTTCACAATAACAATGGGAAACTCAGAGAAGTTGATTTCCGTCAGGTGATATTTTTCCGCACCTTCCGGAAACTCTGCTTCTGCGGTGTCCATCGCATCGCGGATATCGGCCAAAGTGGCGCTTTTGTCCCAACCAAATTCGAACAAAAGCCCAACACCGGCATAGCCTTCGGCCGCGGTCGCCTCCATTTCGTCGAGCCCGTCCAGATCGGCTAGCTCGGTCTCCATGACCTTGACCAGCAGCGTTTCTGCGTCTTCGGCAGAAATGCCGGGAAATTCCACCGAAATGAATACAGCGGGAATTTCAATGTCCGGCTCACCCTCTTTGGGGAGGGCCGAATAAGCAAAGCCACCAACCAGCAGCGAAATGATAATAAAGGCAATGACCATTCGGGCGCGGTCAGCTGCCCAGCGTACGATCCCCGTCATGTTCAGAAAGCCTCTTTAAAGGTGGTGTGGACCGCGACCCCTTTGGTCACGAACTCTTGTCCCACAATGATAACGCTCACTGTTTCGGGAAGCCCTGAGAGCCAGACACCTTCTGTGGTGTCGCCGATCAGGGTAACGGGCATGAAATCAACACGTTCATCTTGCCCCACAAGGCGCACACCCAACTGTCCGATATTGTTGAGCGTCAGCGATGATTGCGGCAGCAGATGTGCCTTGGTGCCGGGGGCCTCGATGGAAATGTCTGCGGTTTGCCCATCCCGAATGCTCAGATCTGCGTTGGGGACAGTGATTTCCACCTCAAAGGTGCGGGTTTCCGAGTCGGCGGAGCGGCTGACAAATGTCACCCGCCCCTCGACCTCGGCGCCAGAGGCCAGCTTGGCTCTGGCAATGGCGCCGGTGGTTACGCGGTCAACTTCGGCCTCTGGCACAAAACCAACCAGTTTGATTTCATCAAGCTGGATGACTGTGGCGCAAAGACTGCCGGGCTGTAGCAAGCTGCCCAGTTCAGCACTGTCGCTTTCCAACAGCCCATCAAAAGGCGCAAGAATGGTCACGTGCTCCAGCTCTTTTTCGGCTGCGCTCACACCGGCGGCGGCGGCTTCGATCCCTGCGGCTGTGGCGGAGAGGCCCGATTCTGCGCTGGCAATGGATGCAAGCGCGGTGCGTTCAGCAGCCTCAGCGGCGGCCAGACGTGTTTCAGAGGCGTAGCCATCTTTGGACAGTTTTTCCGCCGCAGTCAGATTGATTTGAGCTTCACGCAAAAGTGCATGGGCCTCTTGCAAGCGGGCCTCGGCTTCGGGGTGGCGGGCTTTTGCTTCGATAAGCCGCGCCTTGGCTTCTGACAATTCAGCCGGGCGAGTGCCCGTATCCAGTTTGCACAGCGCTTCCCCTTCGTGGACATGTTTGCCCTTGCGCAACGGTGCGGAAATCACACGCGCCGTGGTTTCTGCGCGTACCTCAACCTGACGCTTTGCAGCAGTGCGTCCCCGCAAAACAACCGCGCTGTTGATATTGCGTGCGGTGCTACGCAACGCAACGACGCGTACGCGATCTTCGTCTTTATCTGCGGCCTCGGGCGCAGCTTCAGACGTCTTTGTGGCTGTCCCGGCGTCCCCAGTGTCCGTGCCGCTGGCAAAGGCCAAAAGAGCCTCTCTCTCAATCACAAGCGCGTAAAGAAAAACGCTTACAGCTCCGGCTGTCAGGATAGGTATGATACGCATTTTGGTCGGGCCCTGAAAATAGTTACTGACGGCACAAGTGGTGCGGCACCTCCAAATTCGAACACATGTTCCCATGTCTCAAAGTGGAATCGCCACAGACTGTATAAGTACTGTTGCATCTAAACTAAGTGGTTCAGATCACATTTGAAGCCAATTGATATATTTTATTTGAACCGTAACCACATCTTTGGGCTGTTTTGTCGTAGCGATCACGATGACAGCACCACTTGGCAGGAGTGACGCATCAGGGTAAGAGGAGCAAAAGCCAATACAATCTCCGGCCTCGCCGGGTGACGACCAGGGAGCGCCGCATGAGCGATACCGATAGTTTCATCGACGAAGTCACCGAAGAGGTGCGCCGCGACCGCCTGTTTCTGATGCTGCGCCGTTATGGCTGGATTGGTGCGGTTGTGGTTGTTGCCATTGTTGGCGGCACCGCGCTGCGCGAGATCAACCGTTCCAAGGTGGAAACCGCATCGCAGGCGCTGGGGGATTCCATGATCGCAGCGGTTGATGCCGAAAACGCGGATGCCCGCGCTGCAGCGCTCGCCGCGGTTGAGACCGAGACGCTCGATCGTCAGATGGTGCTGGATATGGCGCGCGCGGGTGCCTTGGTGGATGCAGGCAACACGGATGAAGCGGTTGTGCTGTTGCAATCCATTGGTTCCAATGGCGATCTGCCGGAAATCTACCGCCACATTGCAAGTTTCAAATCCCTGATCTTGCAGAGCGAGAGCCTTGGTATTGAAGAGCGCCGCCTGCAGTTTGACGCGCTGGCCGCACCGAACGCGCCGCTGCGCCATCTGGCACAAGAGCAACTTGCGCTTCTGGATATTGAAGCTGGTGATACATCTGCCGCGATTGCACGTCTGCAGGCTCTGGTTGCAGATGCAACCAGCCGCCATGAGATGCGCGATCGCGCCAACCAATTGATTGTGGCGCTTGGCGGCGAGGTTGCACCGCAACCTGCGCATGGCGGTTGATTACAGCCGCGTTTTCATGACACAACATCGCTGAAGTTTGAGTGCAAAGGGCAAAGAATGACAAAAGCCGTTTCTGTTTTCCGTATGAGCCGGATTTTGTGCACCTCCGCTCTTGCCCTTGCGGTTGTTGCCTGTACCGAAAAAGAACCGGTGCTGCAGGGGGTTCGTGAACCAATCCGTCCTGAATTGGCTGGTAAGGTCGAAAACCAATCCCGCGCGATTTCGCTGGCAAAACAAACCGTCAACAAAGACTGGGCGCAGCCCCATGGCACCGCGGCCTATCGGGTTGCAAACGCAGCCTTGTCAGTCGCACCCAATCTGATCTGGTCGACCAACATCGGCTCGGGTGATGAACGCCGACAGCGCATCACCGCGCAGCCTGCGGTTGGGGCAGGGCGTATCTATACGCTCGACAGTGCCGGGCAGGTGTCTGCGGTTTCTCCAGATGGCAGTATTCTGTGGCAGAGCGATATTATCCCAGCCACCGATTCCGAAGGCCAGGCCACCGGTGGCGGCATCGCCTACCATAAGGGCGCGGTTTATATCTCCTCTGGCTTTGGCGTGCTGACAGCGCTGGATGCAGCCTCAGGGGATCTGATCTGGCGTCAGGAGCTGGATGCGCCGGGTTCGGGCCAGCCTTTGGTGCGCGATGGTCTTGTATATGTTGTGGCAGGTGATGACACCGGCTGGGCTGTGAAAACCAAAGACGGCCGCATCGCCTGGCAGATTGAAGCGACCCCAAGTGCCGCAAACGTTCTGGGTGCACCTGCGCCTGCGCTTACCAAAGATCTTGCGGTCTTTGCATTTGGTTCTGGTGACCTTGCCGCGACGTTCCGCAAAGGCGGCTTTCGCCGTTGGAACGCGTCCATCGCCGGTGAGCGCACAGGCCGCACGGTTTCAACCATCAATGACGTAACCGGCGCGCCGGTTGTGGTGGGGCAGCGCATCTATGTGGGCAACCACGGTGGTCGTACCGCTGCCTTTGAAGCAGACAGTGGTCTGCGCCTCTGGACCGCACGTGAAGGCGCGCTGGGTCCGGTTTGGCCCGCTGGGGACAGCCTGTTCCAGGTCAGTGACACCAACCGCCTGCTGCGTCTTGATGCTGACACGGGTGAGGTGATCTGGTCGCAACCGCTGCCGGGGTTTGTCAAAGACAAGCCACGTAAACGTTCCGAGATCGTTGCGCATTACGGCCCGATTCTGGCAGGTGGCCAGATCATCGTTGCATCTAACGATGGGCTTTTGCGCTTCTTTGATCCCACCGATGGCATCCTTAACCGCAGCGTTGAAGTGCCCGGTGGTGCCACCACTCCGCCGGTTGTTGCAGGCAAAACGCTCTACGTCGTGTCGACAAAAGGCGAACTACTCGCTTTCCGTTGACGCAAAGATGCGCTATGGGGCGCATCTCAATTCGCTGAAAGTGTGAGACATGTCCTTTACCTTGGCCATTGTGGGCCGTCCCAATGTGGGCAAATCAACCCTGTTCAACCGTTTGGTTGGGAAAAAACTGGCGCTGGTTGATGACCAGCCCGGGGTGACGCGTGACTTGCGCGAAGGTGAGGCCAGGCTTGGCGATCTGCGTTTTACGGTGATTGATACCGCGGGTCTCGAAGATGCCACCGACAACAGTCTCGAAGGGCGGATGCGCCGTCTGACGGAACGTGCGGTGGATATGGCGGATATCTGCCTGTTTATGGTGGATGCGCGCACCGGGATTACCCCAACCGACGAAATGTTTGCCGAGATTTTGCGCCGCAAATCCGCGCATGTGATTCTTGCTGCCAATAAGGCCGAAGGCAACGCAGCCGAAGGTGGTGTGCTTGAAGCGTATGGTCTTGGCCTGGGTGAGCCGCTGCGCCTGTCTGGCGAACATGGCGAAGGCATGCCGGATCTTTATTCGGTGCTGATGCCACTGGCCGAGAAATTTGAAGCCGAAGCCGAGGACACGTCGCCCGTGGTTGATGTCGACATCTATGAAGATGACGACTGGGATGAAGAGGGCGAGTATGAAGTGCCCATGCCCACCGCGGATAAACCTTTGCAGGTGGCGGTCATCGGTCGACCCAATGCGGGTAAATCTACCCTGATCAACAAGATCTTGGGCGAAGACCGTTTGCTCACCGGGCCCGAGGCAGGCATCACCCGCGATGCGATTTCGCTACGTACCGAGTGGAATGAAGTGCCGATGCGCATCTTTGACACTGCCGGTATGCGCAAAAAAGCCAAAGTGCAGGAAAAGCTTGAAAAGCTTTCGGTCTCTGATGGCCTGCGCGCGGTGAAATTTGCCGAAGTTGTGGTGGTGCTGCTGGATGCCGCTATTCCGTTTGAACAGCAGGATCTGCGCATTGCCGATCTGGCCGAACGTGAAGGTCGCGCGGTTGTGGTTGCCGTCAATAAATGGGACGTGGAAGACAACCGTCAAGAAAAGCTCAAAGAGCTGAAAGAAAGCTTTGCCCGCCTGTTGCCGCAGTTGCGGGGCGCGCCGCTGATTACGGTATCTGCTAAAACCGGGCGTGGGTTGGATCGCTTGAACGATGCGATTATTCGCGCCTATCAGGTCTGGAACCGCCGCATTGCCACAGCCGCGTTGAACCGCTGGCTGACTGGTATGCTGGAGCAGCACCCGCCGCCCGCGCCGCAGGGCAAGCGGATCAAAATGCGCTATATGACCCAGGTGAAAACCCGTCCGCCGGGCTTTGTGGTGATGTGTTCGCACCCCGATAAGGTGCCTGCAGCCTATTCACGCTACCTTGTCAATGGTTTGCGCCAGGATTTTGATATGCCAGGCACGCCGATCCGGCTGACCCTGCGCGGACAGGGCGATAAAAACCCGTATAAGAACCGCAAAAAAGCACCACCGTCCAAGCTGCGTAAACACCTCGAAGGGCGGCGTGATCGCTAAGGGGTAGAGTACTGCAATAATTTAGGGGCGTTCCTGCGGGGGCGCCCCTTTTAGTGCGATCTGCTGGGTTTTCAATGTTTTGAGCACAAGATTAAAATCTTGTCAGCAGGGTGCTGCGTGATCAACAATAGAGACAGGAGAGGGATAAAGGCTGAAATTCCGGGCCTTTGAAACAGTGGGTGGCAAATGGATTTGCGCGCACATACACGGAAATATTGCGCAAAAGACAACCGGCTGGCAGCGGCCAGTTATTTCGGCACGTTTGCGGTGTATTTCGCAGCGCTTTACGCAGCGATTTTCTGGTCTTCACAGTGGTACATCTTACTGCCAGCTGGAACGGTGTTTTCTGTGGCGGCGGTTCGGCTTTATGTGCTGCAACATGACACGGGCCATTTTTCGCTGTTTGAAACGCGCAGGCAAAACATCCTGGCCGGGCATGTCTTGTCGCCGTTTACTTTTGCCCCGTTTGAAGTGATGCGGCAAAATCACAATCTGCATCACGCCAATGTCGGCAATTTAGAACATCGCGAAACCGGCGAAATCCACACGATGACGCTGAAGGAATGGCGTGCCGCAGGGCGCTGGCAGCGCGTGCTTTATCGGCTCTATCGCAATCCGCTGATCCTTGTGCCGGTTGGGGCGGTGTTTACCTATTTCATTCGTTATCGCTGGCCCAAGAACGCCGCGGTTTTTGATCCCGTTGGGGTGGTTGCACACAACCTTGCCATCGTGGTGCTGCTCTACTTTCTGTACCGTGTCGCGGGGACAACGGGCCTATATGTCTGGCTTGGATTTTCTTTTCTTGGCGGGATGTTAGGTGTGTTTCTTGTCTATCTGCAGCATAATTTTGAAGACACCTATTGGGACCGTCGTCCTGATCTCAATCCGGTGGATGCGGCGCTTTCGGGATCGTCTTGCCTCGATTTTGGCTGGGCGTTTGACTGTGCGGTTGCCAATATCACCCTGCATGACATTCACCATTTTAATGCGCGGATCCCTTCTTATCGGTTGCGGCAATGCCACTACAGCCTGCCAAAAGAGCTGGCGCCGCGGCGGATCAAACCGGGTGAAGCGCTGCGTGCATTGCGGCTGAAACTCTGGGACGAAGAGAAAAAACGCCTGATCCCCTTTCCAAAACGACAAAGATCGGTGATATAATGACGTCATAGTGTCAATTGATGGAATACAAGCAGAAGGAGCAGGGGTATGACACCGGTGTTGAAAATTGCAGGCGTGGGTCCAGCTTTGGCAAGATCGCTTGAGGTGCAAAAAATTACCTCTGCAGAACAAATTGCTGCAATGACCGAAGCGCAATTGGCCACAGTCGCGGGCATTGGTGCACGCCGTGCTCCGAAATTACGCGCCGCCGCTCAGGTTGTGGTGAAAAACGGTGTTGCCACACAGGTGGCTGTCAAAACGCCCGCAAAACCAGCGAGCGCAAAACCAGCCGCCAAGGTTGCACCCCGTAAACCCGCTGCGCGTAAGACAACAGCGCAGACCAACAATTCACTGAGCAAGGCACTTGCTGTTGCCGAAGCGGCGCGTAAAGCTGCAGAAGAAAAGGCTGAGCGCGCAGAAGCCAAAGCGCGCAAAGCTCAGAAAAAAGCCATGGCACTGGTCGCGGAATTTGCATTGGCCAAGGAAAAGGCCAAGAAAAAAGCCAAAAAGAAAAAGCCTGAGGCCCAAAAGGCAATTGCCAAAGAAAAGGCAAAGGCCAAAGCGATCCTTGCGGCAAAATCGGGCAAGGGCGCTGATAAAAAAGCCGCCAAGCTGAATAAGAAATCCAGCAAGAAAAGCAAAAAATAAACCGGCACCCGAAGGCACCGGTTTGATCGCGTAACTGCTGATGATCAGACCAGCGTGCCCTCGGCGGTCAGGGTCAGCTTGCCGCCAAGATAGGGGGCGAGCACCTCTGGAAGTTTGACCGATCCGTCTTCTTGCTGGCCGTTCTCCAGAACTGCAATCAGACAGCGCCCAACCGCAAGGCCAGACCCGTTGAGCGTATGTACAAACTCTGGCTTGCCACCTTCTGCAGGTTTGAAACGCGCGTTCATACGGCGGGCCTGGAAATCACCGGTGGTGGAGACCGACGAAATCTCGCGATAGGTGTTTTGGCCCGGCAGCCAGGCTTCGATGTCAAAGGTGCGGCGCGCGCCAAAGCCCATGTCACCGGTGCACAGAACCACGGTACGATAGGGGACGCCCAGTTTCTCGAGCAGCCCCTCGGCGCAACGCAGCATCCGCTTTTGCTCATCATCAGAGGTGTCCGGGTGGACGATCGAAACCATCTCAACCTTTTCAAACTGGTGCTGACGCAGCATGCCCGAGGTATCACGACCGGCGCTGCCCGCTTCCGAGCGGAAACACAGCGTATGCGCGGTATAACGCAGGGGCAGGGTGCTTTCTTCGAGCATCTCATCGGCAACCGAATAGGTCAGCGGCACCTCGGATGTGGGCACTAGCCACCAGCCATTGGTGGTCTGATAGCTGTCTTCGCCAAATTTCGGCAGCTTGTCGGTGCCATACATGGCCTCATCACGCACCAGCACCGGCGAGTTCATCTCGGTGAGCTCGTTTTCATCCACATGGGTGTCGATCATGAATTGCGCCAATGCGCGGTGAATCCGTGCAACCGAACCTTTCAGCAGCACAAAGCGTGCGCCTGAAATTTTGGCAGCCGTTTCAAAATCCATCGCCGCTGCAACGCCTGCGATTTCAAAATGTTCTTTGGCTGCAAAAGAAAACTCGGCCGGGGTGCCCCAGCGGTTCACCTCAACATTGTCGTCTTCATCCGCACCATTGGGCACATCATCTGCAGGCGCGTTTGGAATGCGTGCCAGCATATCGGTGAGCTTGGCATCCAGCTCTTTTGCCTCATTTTGCATCGCGGCAACTTCGGCTTTTTTCTCCGAGACGGCCTCGCGCAGGCGCTGAAACTCTGCTTCGTCGCCTTTGGCCTTAGCGGCACCAATGGCTTTGGCGGCTTTGTTTTGTTCAGCCTGGGCTTCTTCGGCGGCCTGGATTTTGGCGCGGCGTTCCCCATCCAAAGCCAGGATCTCAGAAGAAATCGACGCATCCCCACGCCGCGCCAAAGCGGCGTCAAAGGCGGTTGGATTTTCGCGGATTGCGCGAATGTCGTGCATGGGTCTTGCTCCTGACTTTTTGAATCGATGACACAACCTATGCCGCAGCTCTGGCCAAAGGAAAAGAGCCCGCGCGCGCATTCGCACAAGCTGCTGCAATTGCGCCAAAGCAGAGCCGGGCAGAAAGCAGGTGGAAATCGAAGCGTTAACGGAAATTCTTAGCTGTGATGCGCCTTGCAAAGCCATCTTTCAGCGCATAGGTTCCCCGCGACTTAATGGTGCGAAAACGGCACCTCTACAGAAGGAAAACCCCATGGACAGTTCAGCGTTCGCACAGTTCGCTCCACTCGTACTGATCTTTCTCATTATGTATTTCTTGCTGATCCGTCCGCAGCAGAAAAAAATGAAAGAGCATCAGCAGATGGTCGAAAACCTGCGTCGTGGTGATCAGGTTGTCACCCAAGGCGGTGTGATTGCCAAAGTCTCCAAGGTCAAAGAAGACGGCGAGCTGGAAGTTGAAATCGCCGAGGGCGTCAAAGTGCGCGTGGTGAAATCCACCATCGCCCAGGTTCTGAACAAAACCGAACCTGCAGCCTGATCGGCGCCCGTTCACTAACACGATAAAGGCAGGGTAATGCTGCAAATCGATCTTTGGAAAAGGGTCCTGATCGCACTGACATGTGCGGTTGGCCTTTTGCTGGCACTGCCAAACGCGTTTTACACGCGAGTTGAGCAGGCCAATGATGCGCAAGCGGCGATTACCGCTGCTGGTGAAACACCAGAACGGCTAGAGCAGGCGGGCCAATGGCCCGCCTTGCTGCCGTCTGGACTGGTAAATCTGGGTCTTGACCTGCGCGGCGGGGCACATCTGCTCGCTGAAGTGAAGGTGGAAGACGTTTATGAAGCGCGCATGACCGCGCTTTGGCCTGAAGTGCGCACCGTGCTGCGTGATCAACGTGCTGAGGTGGGCACTTTCCGCCGTCAGCCGGGGCCAGACGATGAAATCCGCGTCAAACTCTCCAAGCCCGAAGGCATGGCCGTAGCGCTGCAAAGCCTGCGTGCGCTTGCAACCCCCGTGGTCAGCCTGACAGGTGCTGGTGCCAACGACATTGAAATTTCAGGTAGCGGTGACATCATCACCATTACTCTGTCTGAGGCGGAAAAAGCCGCAAGCGATGATCGCACCGTGCGTCAGGCGTTGGAAATCGTGCGTCGTCGTATTGACGCGGTTGGCACCCGTGAGCCCACTATCCAGCGCCAGGGTGCGGATCGGATCCTGATCCAGGTGCCGGGTATTGGCTCTGCGTCTGAGCTGAAAATTATTATTGGCACGACTGCGCAACTAACCTTTAACCCGGTTGTGGGCCAAAGCTCTGATGCAAATTCCGCACCCGGTGTTGGCAACAAAGTGATCCCATCACTGGATGAAGAAGGGATCTACTATACAGTGGAAACCGCACCGGTTGTCACCGGTGAAGAGCTGGTCGATGCGCAGCCCGCGTTTGATCAAAACGGCCGTCCCGCGGTGAACTTCCGCTTTAACCCGGCGGGTGCGCGTAAATTTGGCGACTACACCGCCGAAAACATCGGCACGCCCTTTGCAATCGTTCTGGATGATGAGGTGGTTTCGGCCCCGGTCATTCAATCCCACATTCCCGGTGGCTCTGGCATTATCACTGGCAATTTCACCATTGAAGAAAGCACCAATCTGGCGGTTCTGCTGCGCGCAGGCGCATTGCCCGCTGAACTGGTGTTCCTCGAAGAACGCACAATTGGCCCAGAGCTTGGTCAGGACAGCATCGACGCGGGTAAGGTTGCAACCGTTGTGGCCTTTGTTGCGGTGCTGGTCTTTATGGCGCTGAGCTATGGTCTGTTTGGTATTTTTGCCAATATCGCACTGCTCATCAATGTGGGCCTGATCTTTGGCGCGCTGAGCCTGATTGGTGGCACGCTGACACTGCCGGGTATTGCGGGTATTGTTTTGACCGTGGGTATGGCGGTTGATGCAAACGTGCTGATCTTTGAACGGATCCGCGAAGAGCTAAAAGCGGGCCACGGCCCGGCGCGCTCGATTGATACCGGCTATTCCAAGGCGCTCTCCGCGATTGTGGATGCCAATGTGACCACCTTTATCACCGCCGTGATCCTGTTTGTTATGGGATCGGGTCCGGTGCGTGGCTTTGCCATCACCTTGGGGCTTGGCATTCTCACATCGGTGTTCACCGCGATCTTCGTCACCCGCCTGTTGGTGGTGATCTGGTTCGAACGCCGTCGTCCTAGAACAATTGAGGTGTAATCATGCGGCTTAGACTTGTCCCAAAAGAAACCTCTTTTGATTTCTTCAAACGCTGGAAGCTCTGGCTTGGCGTGTCCGCGCTGATGATTGTGCTGGGCCTTGTGTCCTTTGGCCTTCAGGGGCTGAACTTTGGTATCGACTTTCGTGGCGGCACAACCGTGCGTACCGAAGCATCCACCGCTGTTGATGTGAAATCCTATCGTGATGCGATTGCGCCGCTTGGTCTGGGGGATGTCTCCATCACCGAGGTGTTTGATCCATCCTTTGCCGAAGATCAGCATGTGGCGATGATCCGCATCCAATCCCAAGAAGGTGGCGAAGCCATCAGCGGTGAGCAGATCGAAACACTGCGGGCGGCGCTTGGCACTGTTGCACCGGACATTAAATTTGTCTCGGTCGAAAGTGTTGGCCCAAAGGTTTCCGGTGAGCTGATCTGGACCGCTGTCCTGGCGGTTGCGCTGGCGATTGCTGCGGTGCTTGTCTACATCTGGCTGCGATTTGAATGGCAGTTTGCCCTTGGTGCGGTTGCCGCATTGGTGCATGACGTGGTGCTCACGATTGGTGTATTCTCAGCGCTTCAGGTTAAGTTCGACCTTGCGATTATCGCTGCACTTCTGACCATCGTGGGCTATTCGCTCAACGATACAGTGGTTGTGTTTGACCGTGTGCGTGAAAACCTGCGCCGTTATAAAAGCAAAGACCTGGCGGAGGTGCTGAACCTCTCGATCAACGAGACCCTGAGCCGGACTGTGATGACCTCGGTTACCACATTGATTGCGCTGATCTCGCTGTTTGTGCTGGGCGGTGATGTGATCCGTGGCTTTGTCTTTGCGATGATCTGGGGCGTGATTGTGGGTACCTATTCGTCAATCTTTGTGGCGTCGACCATCCTGCTGAACCTTGGGGTAAAGCGTGACTGGAACAAACCATCGACCCCAACCGGCAACCAGTTTGCCAACATCGATGCCTGATTTCATGCCTCAGGCGTTTTACGACGTTGTGCAGACATCAGGGTTTTATTGGCTTATGGCCACTATTGGAGCCGCGGGTTTGATCCGCGGCTTCACTGGTTTTGGCACTGCGCTGATCTTTGTTCCGGTGGCGGCGCAGTTTCTGCCACTGGCACAGATCATTCTGGTGATCTCTCTTATCGGGATTGGCTCAATGATCTCTCTGGTGCCACAGGCCTGGCATCAGGCAGATCGCAGCGAAGTGGGTCTGCTTGCGCTGGCGGCGGCAATCACAACGCCATTTGGTATTTATCTTCTGGGGCAAATAGACGGGCTCATTTTACGTTGGATCGTGGCCGTTGTTGTTGCGGTGACGCTTGTGGCTGTGGTTTCGGGCTGGCGCTATCATGGGCGGCTTGGGGTGAGGGGACGGCTGGCCATTGGCGGTGCTTCGGGCATCTTTGGTGGAATGACCGGCCTGACGGGGCCTGTGGTGATTGTGTTTTATCTCGCCAATGCGCGCGACATTATAAAAGTACGCGCCAACACGATTTTGTTTCTGGCCGCACTGGATGTGGTGATCCTTGCCAATCTTGCGCTGGACGGGCCTATTGCGGCGCAGACGCTCTGGCTCGCGGCCTTTCTGTCGCTGCCCTATCTGGCGGGGATATTTCTGGGCAAGACCGCCTTTGCGCCACATCTGGAACGGATCTACCGTGTGGCGGCCTATTCCGTGATTGGTTTGGCTGTGCTAACCAGCCTTCCAGTGTTTGACTGATACAGCGCGAGAAAGGAACGTTCATGCGGCTCAACGAGGTGACCTATTCAGACGCAGAGCCTATCGATGGCTATGGCGATGACTTCTTTCGCATCGGCGGCAAAGCCCATATGGGCGCGGTCCTTACCTCAAGCCAGGGCACCCAAAGCTGGGGCGGCTATGAGGATGCCGCGGCTTTGCTTGCGCTCAAAGACCATATCGACGTGCTGTTTGTGGGAACCGGTGCTGAGGTTGCCCATATTCCAGCGGATCTGCGCACCCAGCTCGAAGATGCGGGCATCGGCGTTGAGGCCATGACATCACCCGCCGCCTGCCGCACCTATAATGTGCTCTTGTCCGAAGGTCGCCGTATTGCCATGGCCGCTTTGCCGGTATGATGATGCAACTTGCATAAACTTTCCGCCAACCACCCCCGGTGTGAATTGCGTAAAAGATTTGATCTGCCGCAAGGTGACGCGCGCCTAGGTCTGTTTTGTGCAAGAAAAGAAACAAAGGCAGAGCATGACCTTATCGGTAAAAGATCTATCCGTGACCCGTGGGGGCGTGCCGGTTCTTGAGGGGCTGAGTTTCACCATTGAACCGGGCACCGCGGTGATCCTGCGTGGTCCCAACGGCTGCGGCAAAACCACTTTGCTGCGCACGCTGGCTGGTCTGCAACCGCCGCTGAAAGGTGTAATTGACGGGGCCGAGGATCAGATTGCCTATGCCGCCCATGCGGATGGGTTGAAACCCACGTTAAGCGTCGAAGAGAACCTGCAATTCTGGGCCAGCGTGTTTGATCGCCGTGATATTGAGCCCGCGATTGAAAGCTTTGAACTTGAGGGATTGCGCAAACGATCCGCTGGTGCGCTTTCGGCGGGGCAGAAACGTCGCCTCGGTCTTGCGCGGCTGCTGGTCACTGATCGCCCGATCTGGATCATGGATGAACCCACTGTCAGTCTTGATACCAATTATGTGCAGCTTTTTGCCAATGTGGTGCGAGCGCATCTTGCACAGGGCGGCAGCGCTTTGATTGCCACCCATATCGATCTGGGACTTGATGGAGAGGTGCTGGATGTGACACCGTTTAAAGCCGCGCCCAAAGCACTGGATGATTTTGATGGAGGCTTCCTGTGATCTCACTCCTGATGCGGGATCTGAAATTGGCGATGCGCGCGGGTGGAGGCTTTGGGCTGGGGCTTGCGTTTTTCCTGATTGTCACCGTGCTTGTGCCCTTTGCGGTTGGCCCTGAAAGCGAGCTTCTTGCCACGATTGCACCTGGCGTGTTGTGGATCGGGGCGCTTTTGGCCTGTCTGCTGTCGCTTGATCGTATTCTGGCGCTGGATTGGGAGGATGGGTCGCTCGATCTTTTGGCAACCGCGCCACTGCCGATGGAGGCGATTGTCACCGTCAAAGCGCTGGCCCATTGGATCACCACCGGGCTGCCGCTGGTTTTGATTGCGCCGGTGCTTGGTGTGTTGTTGCATCTGCCTACGCAGGGCTATCTTTGGCTGTTTGTGTCGCTTCTGCTTGGCACGCCTGCGCTGTCGGTGATTGGAACCTTTGGCGCTGCGCTGACTGTTGGACTAAAACGAGGTGGGCTGCTGATGTCATTGCTGGTGCTGCCGCTTTATATGCCAACGCTTATCTTTGGCGCCGAAGCCGCGCGCCGGGGCAGCGATGGGTTTTCGGTTGAAACGCCGCTCTTGCTGCTTGCGGGGATTTCCGCCGCGTCGATTGCGCTTCTGCCCTTTGCCAGTGCAGCGGTTTTACGTATCAACTTGCGATAAGGTCCATGACCAAGAAAGACGGAGAGCCTGATGTCGATCTGGCGATATGCAAATCCAAAGAAGTTTCTGGAAACCTCCGAAAAGGTCATGCCTTTCATATGGGGGGCGGCGGCTGCGCTGACCGTGGCGGGGCTGGTCTGGGGCTTTTTCTTTACGCCTGAAGACTACCGTCAGGGCGCAACGGTAAAGATCATCTTTATCCATGTGCCCGCAGCACTGATGGCGATTAACGCGTGGTTCATGATGCTGGTGGCCTCGCTCATCTGGGTGATCCGCCGCCACCACGTAAGCGCGCTCGCCGCCAAGGCCGCAGCTCCCGTGGGCATTGTGATGACGGTGATTGCATTAATCACCGGGGCCATCTGGGGCCAGCCTATGTGGGGCACCTGGTGGGAATGGGATCCGCGCCTCACGTCATTTTTGGTGCTGTTTCTGTTCTACCTTGGCTATATTGCCCTGTGGGAAGCGATCGAGGATCCTGATACCGCTGCTGATCTGACCGCAATCCTGTGTCTGGTGGGATCCGTGTTTGCCGTGCTCAGCCGCTATGCGGTGCTGTTTTGGAACCAGGGGCTGCATCAGGGCGCGTCGGTTATGCGGGCAGGGGCCGTTGCCGGAGACAGCGAAGAACGTGTCAGCAATGTCTTTGCTCTGCCGCTGTTTGTCAGCATGGGCGGCTTTGCCTTATTGTTTCTCGCGCTTGTGCTGTATCGCACCGGCACCGAAATCCGCAGCCGCCGTATTCAGGCGCTGCTTGCCCGCGAACGTATGGAGGCGCGCTAATGGTTGAGCTTGGCAAATACACCACCACGGTGCTGTCGTCTTATGGCGTGTCGTTGCTGCTGCTGATTGCGCTTGTATGGATGTCTGTTCGCCGTGGTCGCAAAGTGCGGCTTGAATTGGGAGAACTGGAAGCGCGGAGGCAGAAGAATGGCTAAAATCTCTCCATTGATGGCGGTGCCTTTGCTGGTGTTTGCAGCCTTTGGTGGGCTCGCCGCCATTGGCCTGAACCGCGATGATCCAGAAAGCCTGCCATCGGTTTTGGTTGGGCGCGCAGCGCCTGAGGTGCAATCTGCGCCTTTGTTGGACTATCCGGAATTCAAAAGCGAGGATCTCACCAAAGGGGACATCAAACTGGTGAACTTCTGGGCCAGTTGGTGTGCGCCGTGCCGCGCTGAGCATCCAAACCTGATGGAGCTTGCCAAGGACTATCCGATCTATGGCATCAATCAGGATTATGGTCCCAAAGAAGCGCGTGGATTTATTCTTGAGCTGGGAAACCCCTACAGCGGCTTGCTGTATGATCCCAGGAAACGTCAGTCGATTGACTGGGGCGTTTACGGCCTGCCAGAGACCTTTGTCATCGATGGCGATGGGAAAATTCTCGGTCGTATTGCGGGGCCTTTGACGCAACGCGTCATCGAAGAGACGCTCAAACCGATGCTTGAAACAGGGCACAGCAGCTGATTGTGCCGCGCCGTTGAGCACTAGAGAAGATGATAAGACTTGTGGATCTGCTCTTTTGCCAGCAGATCCGCGACCTGATCAAAATGCCCGTTTGTTGCCCGCCAGTCGAGATAGGCATCATGCGCTGCGCTGCTTTGCCAGACCTGAAGCAACACAACCTCATTTTTATCTTTGCAGTGAAAAACCTGCGCCATTTCGCAACCATCAAAGCTGCGCGTGCCAGGTATGAGGGTCCCCAGCATTAGTAAAAGATCGTCGAAATGATCTTGCTCTGGGGTAAGGGTGACAACAATTGCTTCGTTCATTAGTCTTCGCTTTATTGGTAACTTTCTGAAAATTTTATATTCTAAATATTCGATTGGAAGGAGAATTTTGTCGATTTTGCGGGTATCGCTTCACCTTTTTGTTATTAGACCTCATGTATTTCAATGAGATAATCAATTGAATTTCCAGTCAGAGATTTTAACCGTTCAATGCGTGTGGTCTCGTAATCTTTGAAAAATTTAATCTAGTCAAAGGGATCTCACGCAAAGTGGGGTTACATGCTGCTGTAGAGAGATTAAATTATGATAGCGCTGACACAGCAATGTGAGCGTGACCAGAGATACATTCAAGAATGATTGATTGGTTTGTCTAAGGTGCGGGCGATAGAGGTGGACTATGAACTCTTGGGGTAACTGTTAATGCGAATTCTATCTGTTGTCGCGTGTCTTGTTGGGCTTGCGGCCGCGCCTTTGAGCGCCCAAACACAGCATGAAAACACTCAAACGGCGGCACAGAATGTACCGGTGGTGGTTGAGCTGTTTACCTCGCAAGGTTGCTCCTCTTGTCCGCCCGCTGATGAGCTGCTGACACGGCTCGCGCAGAAAGAAGACATTCTCGCCCTGGCGCTGCACGTGGATTATTGGGACTACATCGGCTGGAAGGATGAATTTGCCTCGCCTGCCTTTACCCGACGCCAAAAGGGCTATGCCCATGTTGGATCTCGCCGCATGATCTATACGCCGCAGATGGTGATTATGGGCTATGAGGATGTGGTGGGCGCCAATGCAGCAGCCGTAATGGATGTTGTGTCTGAGTATCGCAAGACCCCGCCACCCGTTCAGCTTCAGGCAGAGACAAGCGAAGCTGAGGTCAGGCTGACAGTAACAGCAGTGCAGGACGTGGAACAGGCGGTGCCAATTCTGGTGCATATGGTGACCTATGAACCGATGCAGACCGTCAACATCACCCGTGGTGAATTGCGCGGCCATACAATCGATTACGCCAATGTGGTAGAAGAGCTATCGGTCATTGGCACCTGGGACGGAACTGGTGAATTCAAGGTCGCAGTGCCGCGCCAGTCCGAGGGTAAAACCGCGTTTCTTGTACAGCAAGGCAGCTATGGCCGCATTTTGGGCGCGTTAAAGCTCGACTAAATCCCTTGATCGTTTCAGCCCTTGATAAAGGGTTTCCAGCGGCGATGGATCCAGAACCATTGGCCCATGTGTTGGCGCACCATGTCTTCCAGATCTTGGGTAACTTCTGTGGTCATGGTGAGCGCGTCGCTATGTTCCAGCGGCGCTTTCATGATGACCTCAAATTCAAACCCATTGTCCTGGCGCACGGCATAAACCGGGATCATCACCGCATTGTATTTCAATGCAAGTTCAGCAACCACCAATGACGTTTTTGCGGGCTTGCCAAAAAAGTCAATCTGGCTGCCACCATAGGCGTGCAAGTCAGCAACAACGGCCAAGGTGCCACCCTGTTTAAGATAGCGCACCATTTCCACCATGCCGCGTTTGCCTTGTTCAAACATCGGTGTGCCAGTTGTTTTGATGGCGGCAACGTAGTGCTCGTTGAAATATGGGTTGGCCATCCGCCGGTACAGCGAACCCATCTTAAACCCAAGGCTGATCAGTTTGGCGCGCGCGGCATCATAGTTTGCAAAATGCGCGGTGACCAATATGACCGGGCGGTTTTCTGCCTTGGCTTGACGCAGCGCGTCAAGGCCGGGCCCGGAAATCCGCGACTGCTCCGCCAACTTGCGAAATGGGGCACCGGCGTAAAGTTCGGCAATGGTGCGGCCCGCATTGTCGGCCACATCGGCGCAGATTTTTTTTACCTCTGCGGCGGGCAGATCGGGCATCACATAGTTGAGATTTTGGCGAATGCGCCGTTCAATGCCAACCACAGGTGCGATCCGGCGCAACAGACCACCCATCATACGCAACCGCATCTTATAGGGCAGCATTCCCATCACGCGAATTACGCCGCGCAATATTAGATTGCTCACGAAGTAGCTGGCTTTTTCGCGGAAGCTCAGATCAGAAATAGGGCGTGGCATAGGTGTTTGGGGCCTGCGGGGCTGGGGGCTGCTCGGAACAGCACTCTATATCCCAGCCGCCGCAGGTACAAGCAACCCGTATCAAAAGGGGACATACGGGTCGACCTGTTTGGGCTTAGTCTTCGTCTTCTTCGTCGTTTGACTTCAGCTCAATCTCGCCGTTGACCACCATATCACGCAGAGCGTTGACGATGTTTGCCATCGAGGCCTCGCCAACTTTGCGGCGTACTTTGCCTTTTTCGGCCACTTCTTCCCGGATATTTGCGGCCATACGCGACGACATATTGGACAGCATAAAGTCGCTTGAAGCGACGTCTTCTTCCGCGCTGGCAAAGGCAATCGCGGTGACCAAGTCTTGTTGCGGTACCACACGGGTAATCTTGGGAATATCGGTTGGGCTCAGGCGTTCGCCGATCAGAGCAAAAGTATAGAGCGATTTGCGTACATCAGTTGCAAATTCTTGATCTTCCTCATCCAGCGCATCCATCACCTCATCGCGTTTGGCGGCAGGAGACTGGGTCAGGATCGCGCCCACGCGTTGCCCAGGTGTTTCATCAAACGCAAGCTCCGGACGGGCATCCACCTGCGCAGCCAGCGCAAGACCAATGCGATCAACCGTTTCCGGGGTGACTTCGCCGGTCTGGCGCACCGCATAGGTGATCCGCCGTGCAAGCGGGCCAGGCAGGCAGGCGAGCATTTCAGCCGCCTTGCCAGTGTCGAGCATTGACAGCATGACCGCGGCCACTTCGATACTTTCGGCCTGTGCAAGCTCGGCGAGGTCTTCGGCGGGCAGGGTTTTCAAACGCTCCCACGGGTTGCCAAACTGGCGCACCCCTGCCTCTTTGCGCAGGCGGCTGTAGGTGTGACGGCTGATTTTGCCCTCCATCGCGCTGAGCGCGCCAGCCAGACCATTGGGGAACGAAAGCCCCACATTGTCCAGCATATCGGCAAATTCACCTGCAACCGCGTTTAAGGTATCGCGATCCACAAGGCGCATGCGCCCCATCTGTTGGGTTAGTTCCGCCTGCAGGCCCTCCGGCAGGTCTTCAATGGGGATGTCAGCCCCCTCATTGAGCAATAACCGCACGACGATGGCAGCTTTTGCCTTGCCGCTCAGCTCGATACTTTGGCTGGCAGCGGGGGCATCAAATGCCAGTGGTGCAGGGTCGGCTGCCGGGGCGAGGGCGGGGAAATCACCAAAATCATCCCCCATCCCAATCGCAGGAAGCGCCAATGCTGTGTCTTGTTCCATTCTTGAGCCTCAAACCAAAAAGATTCTTCTTCGGTTGCAGGCTCAAGATAGACCACGATCAGTAAAAAAAGCCTTAGCTTCAATAGGTAAAGCTCTGCCCTGTCTCAAGTGCCTGCCGCAACGAAGTTTCCGCCCAGGTTTCCGCCCCACCGCGGGCGCGAATTTCTTTCCATTCTGCAAAAGCTTCGCCCAGACGCCCCTGTTTTATCAGAGCCTGACCATAGTAGGAGCGGGCCAAAAGGTTATTGGGATCAAGCTTTAGCGCTTTTTCATAATACGCATGAGCAATCGCATCATTGCCAAGCTTGCGGTGGGTGAAACCCCAATAGGTCAACACCCGGCCTTCGTTTTGATCTTGCATGGCCGACAGCACAGCCTGTGCATCCGCATTGCGCCCGGCATAGGCCAGCGCGCGGGCGTCATCAAACAGCTGATCGTCATTCAGCGAAGATTGTTTGGGTTTTACGCAGCGTTTGGTCTCAGGGTCATAAACCCGCTTGCCCCAACATTTTTTCACCGTGTCGGTGGGTTTGGGTGGGTTGAAATCATCGCCGCCAGCCGCAAAGGCAAGACCTGGAATAATCATCATTGCTAGAACAAAAAGAGGGCGCATATTAAATCTCCTTGGCAGGGCTGCCGTTGGTGCACATTAAATATGATACGAAACAATCTTGGCAATTATTCCCTGCACTCGCGCATATGTGATCTTGCGGAGAATATGCAGGGCGCGCGCGTGGCACAGGGGCGCAATAAAAAAGCCCCGTCCGGATGAACGGGGCTTCGTTTGTTTACATGGCGTGGGATCAGTCACCAAAGACACGTTTGAAAATCGTGTCTACGTGTTTGGTGTGATATTCCATGTCGAATTTTGCCCGGATGCCGTCTTCGCCTAGGGCAGCAACCACTTCGGCATCGCCCAGAAGCAGCTCTTGGAAGTCAACGCGCTCTTCCCAGACTTTCAGCGCGTTGCGCTGCACCATCGCATAGGCGTCTTCGCGGCTTACGCCCGCTTGGGTCAGCGCCAGCAGAACCCGCTGCGACATCACCAGACCCGGGAATTTGTTCATGTTGTCCAACATGTTTTCCGGGAAGATCAGCATCTTGTCGACCACACCGGCCAGACGGTTCAGCGCAAAGTTCAGCGTTACAGTTGCGTCCGGGCCAATGCCGCGCTCAACGGAGGAGTGGGAAATGTCACGCTCATGCCAGAGAGCAACGTTTTCCATCGCGGGCACCACGGTCATACGTACAAGACGCGCAAGACCGGTGAGGTTTTCGGTCAGAACCGGGTTTTTCTTGTGCGGCATCGCCGAGGAGCCTTTTTGCCCCATCGAGAAGAATTCCGCACCTTCCAGCACTTCGGTGCGCTGCATGTGGCGGATTTCGATTGCGATGTTTTCGATTGAGGATGCAATCACACCCAGAACCGCAAAGAACATTGCGTGACGGTCGCGGGGGATCACCTGGGTTGAGATCGGCTCAGGCTTCAGGCCCAGCTTTTCACACACATGCTCTTCGACGCGCGGATCAATGTTTGCAAAGGTGCCAACCGCGCCAGAGATTGCGCCGGTTGCGATCTCTTCACGTGCTTGAGCCAGGCGGGCTTTGTTGCGATCCATTTCCGCGTAAAAACGCGCAAATGTCAGACCCATGGTGGTGGGTTCCGCGTGGATACCGTGGGAGCGGCCAACACGGACAGTGTTTTTATGCTCCAACGCGCGTTTTTTCAGTGCGGCCAGAACCTTGTCCATATCCGCCAGCAAAATGTCAGCGGCGCGGGCCAGCTGTACGTTCAGGCAGGTGTCGAGAACATCTGACGAGGTCATGCCCTGGTGTACAAAGCGCGCTTCTTCTGATCCGACGTGCTCCGCCAGATGGGTCAAGAATGCGATGACGTCATGTTTGGTCACGGCTTCGATTTCATCGATGCGCGCGACATCAAATTCAACGTCCTTGGCTTTCCAGACCGCGTCCGCGTTTTCCTGTGGGATCACACCCAGTTCGGCCTGAGCATCGCAGGCATGCGCCTCGATTTCATACCAGATTTTGAACTTGGTGGCTGGTTCCCAGATGTCGGTCATCTCTTTGCGGGCATAGCGGGGGATCATGAGCGAAGGCACCTCTATAAGAATGTGGCAGCAGATGCGCGCGGTTTAGTCGAGCTGGGCCAAAACAGCAAGAGCGGCCCGCTCTGGGGCCGCTCTTACTGTCAAAAACACCACAAAAGAGTTTCAAACACATCTTTAAGCGCTACATGGGCGCGTGTTGTACCTCAAGTCGGGTGACAACCTTTGCACCGCTTTCCAATGTGCGGTGCACTGGGCATTTATCCGCGATTTCCAGCAGGCGCTGGCGCTGCTCGTCACTAAGATCGCCACACAGCTGAATCACCCGGGTGAACTGGTCGATCTTTGCAGGCGCGCCGGGGGCTGCGTCCTGGGCGTGCACCTTGTCGTGGCAAACATCGACGCTGATACTGTCCAATGGCCATTCTTTGCGGCGGGCATACATGCGGATGGTCATCGACGTGCAGGCGCCAAGCCCCGCGGCAATGAAGCCATAAGGCGACATGCCGCGATTGGTGCCGCCATAGGCTTTGGGTTCATCGGCAAGCATATGATGATGCGGACCAGACTGGATGTCTTGCAAAAACCCTTCGGGGTCGGCCTCGCTCACGCGTAACACACCTTCGGGCGCGCCGGGCGGCGGGGCAGGTGGGGCCAGATCCACATATCGCCCAGCCCAGGCTGCGATAACCTCGGCGGCATATTCCGCATCGCGGGCGCGTGAAATCAAATGGTCCGCCTGATCAAGCGTGACAAAGCTTTTGGGGTGTTTTGCCGCGCCAAAGATTGCAGAGGCGTTTTCAATGCCCACGGTTGCATCTGTGGGCGCATGCATCACCAGCAATGCGGCGCGTAGATCAGAAATCGCCAGCTCCAGTTCCGCCGATTTGATATCATCGACAAAGCCCTTTCCGATGACAAAGGGACGCCCCCCAAGGCAGACCTCAGCCGCGCCCTCAGCTTCAATCTTTGGCAGCGCCGTTTCAAAATGATGGGTCACATGTGCCGGGTCCGATGGCGCCCCCAGCGTGACCACACCTTTGACCGAGGGAATACCGGCCCGCGCGCGCAAAACCGCAGCACCGCCAAGCGAGTGACCGATCAGGATTTGCGGCGCAAGATCGCGGCCAGAAAGATACTGCGCGGCGGCAATCAGATCCTGCACGTTTGAGGAAAAGTCTGTGTTTTCAAACTCTCCCTCAGAGTGGCCAAGACCGGTGAAATCAAACCGCAGCACAGCAATTCCCATCCCCGCCAGGCGCGCAGCGATGCGGCGGGCGGCGGGGATATCCTTGGAGCAGGTGAAGCAATGGGCAAACAGAGCTGTTGCCAAAACAGGCCCGTCCGGCAAATCCAGACGCGCGGCAAGTTGGGTTCCGGCATGGCCGGCAAAGGTGATGCGTTCAGTGGGCATATATCATGGCTTTTGTGGCTGTTGGATAATATCGTGGGGCCTGCGAAACGCTACGACAAGAGCGGCGATGCCAAGGTCACACAGAGGTGAAGGAAGATGAGCCAATTGCAACTAACGGGCGTGGGTTATTACAAGCCTGTCACGGCGCGCGAGGTGGACACCTGGAATAAGCTTTGCCATTTTCACGCTGAGGAGCCTTTGGCATTTGGTCGCGATTCCCGAACCGGACATATTACGGCCTCGGCTTTTATCCTATCGCCGGATTTCAACAACGTCCTGCTGACCCATCACCGCAAGCTTGATCGATGGTTGCAACTGGGCGGGCATTGCGACGGGATTGCGGATGTGCCGTTTGTCGCGCTCAAGGAAGCCTATGAAGAAAGCGGCCTCAGCCGGATCGAACCCTTGCGCGATCGCATCTTTGATGTGGATATTCACGAGATCCCCGCCCATGGCGCAGAGCAGACGCATCTGCACTATGATGTGCGCTATCTTTATCGCGCAGCTGAGGGGGAGTTTAAAGTCAGTGACGAATCCCATGATCTTGCATGGGTGCCTTTAACGCAGCTGGAAGAGTATACCGATGCTGCCTCGGTGTTGGTCGTGCGCGACAAGCTTGCAGCCTATATGAACAGCGCCGCCTGATTTCAGTTCGGCAGATCCAGCAAGGCAATCGCTGCGCGCACCATACCGGCACTATCAAGATAGAGCACAGTTGCCATCATCAGCAGCAAATGTGCTCCATAGCGCAAATCATTGGTACGCAGAAAACGCATGGCTCCTGTTGCAGCTTTGAGCGGAACAGAAGCCCAGGTGTTTGCACGCTGTTTCAGCGATGTTTTTTCTGCAAAACTCCATTCAGATTTGATTTCCACATCAACGACTTGATCAGCCATCAGAATTTCATCGCAGTGATGTTCCAGCATTTCTATGGTTGCATCCACCGGAGCAAAGACATCGCGGCCTCGCGGGCGCAGAATGTCGCTGCTCTGATTGGTTTCATCATGTGCAACAGTGCGCGCGGGCATCGGGTTTGGTTGCTCAACCTCTTCGGCATGAAGAATTTCAAGCGCGGGTAGATCTGCATCTTCCTCGGTTTGAATAAAAGGAATCTCTACGTAAATCTGCGGGACTTCGGCCTCGGAGGAGGTTTCGAAGGCATCAACATCAAGCGGATCAAACACGCTCAGAAATTGGTCACGGGTCAGAATATGGGGGGTATCCAGCCACTGAACCGAAATCGCATCCAGATCGATCACCAAATCGCGCAAAACGGCAGCCAACAGCATCTCGCAAAGGTGGTGATCAAAAACATCCGGATACAGTGAAGTAATACGCACATCCAGGGTATCGCCCTGCAATTGTTGCGCTTTCCAGCCGCGCTTCATCTGTGGGCGCAATCGTATTTCAACGGAGAAATGATCAAGATCCAGTGCAAATCCAGCGCTACAGCGAGCACCAAAGGAAAAGACCTCATGCCCGTGCTCTTCAAAGGTTTTGATCACTGCAGATGCCGCGAAAGCAAGTGCGTCTTTTGCCGTGCCCTCAAAGCCCAGCTTTCCTTTGTAAAGTTCAGACGTTCCCATGATCAGCTTTCTCCCTGTTGGCGGTGCCGATGGAAGAAAGATAAAATTTGAAAAAGCGGAAATTACGGCGGTAAATTAGGTTTTTTGATTATGATTTTATATACAAGTCCTGAAATGAGGCATTATTAAAGTTATTTTTATTCAAATACTTACGATGTTTTGTTGCAGTTTGATGTAGGGAATGTGGCCAAAGCTTGGCCGCAGCTCAACACATTTCCGCCCAAGCTTGTTTGTTACTGCGCGCAAAAGCCGAGTTTATCGGTCAATTTTCGGCCCCATTACCGAGAGTGCTTGCTGATAGACGGTGGCTGCGTTCCAGGATTGTAAGATTTTGTAATTTGGCTCACCTGGTTGATAGCCTTTGCCGGGGCGCCAACCTTTTTTGCGCAAGTAATGCGCGGTAGAGGCAAGTGCGTCGTAAAAATTGTAGAAATCAACCCGACCGTCGCCATCGCCATCCACCCCATAGCGCAGCGCATTGCCCGGCAGGAATTGGGTATGGCCAAGCTCTCCGTGTTTTGCACCTTTGGTCCGACCAGAAATCGCACCTTGGTCCACCAGCTTCAGCGCGCCAAGCGCGTGGGGTTCAAAAAACGCAGAACGGCGGCAATCATAGGTCAGCGTGACAATGGCGGAAACAACTTCGCTGTCGCCCATAAAGTTGCCAAATGCGGTTTCCATTCCGTGAATGGCAATCAAGATACCAGCAGGCACGCCGTATTGGCGCTCTAGGTTTTGATAAAAACTCAGATGGCGCGCTTTTTGTTTGCGCCCCTGGGCGATGATTGTGTTTGCCCCGCGCAGCTCCATGAAACGCTGCAATGAATAGCGAAAACTTTTCTGATTGCGGTCTGCTGCGATCGTGCGCGTCGCGTATCTGGCCTGAGCCAGCGCATCAAGGCCACGCGCGCCAACACCTGCGCGCCGGGCGCTTTGTGCGAACTCGCGCTTCCAGGCATCAAACCCCGCGGCCGTGTTGCCGCAGCTTGCCCCATAGGCGGGGGTGGTTGCCAAGGCACCAACAATTGCGACCGCTCTTAAGATCTTCCACCCCATTGCGTCCCCTCCAGCTGGTTTAATTCCAGTGTGACGCAATTTTTGAAAATCTCAAACCCCTTCAGCCAAAGGCCGCCTGTGCCGAAAGCGCCAAACCATCCGCCACAGCGGTCATTGCGTTTTGGGTTTCGACCTCTGCGTCGGGGCAAAGCGCCTGAAGGCTCTGCTGCACAGCCCCCAAAAGCGACGAGCCCCCCACCAGCACCAGCCGGTTCACAGCAGCCGGGTCGATTTCCGCCTGCGCAAGGGTTTCGCGGGCGCAGGCCTGAATGCTGGCAACCGGCGGTGCCAGACAGTGCTGCATATCCTCAAGCGGGGCGGACAATCCGCGCTCCAGCACCTTCAGATCGATGCGCGCGTCCTGTTGGCTGTTGGCCTGAATTTTCCCGGCTTCGGTTGCAAAGGCGAGCTCATGGCCCGTTTCATCTTCAAGCGTGGCTACAAGGCGCGCCAGTTTGTCGGGCTCCACCGCATGTTGCAGCAGATCTTCCGCCTTGCGGCGGGTCTCGCGGGTGTAAAGAAAAGGGATCATCTGCCAGGTCGCCAGATCATTGAACAGCCGCTGCGGCGCGGGCAGGGTGCCGCCACCCATGCTGTTGCGGATCTCGCTGCCACGTCCAAGCAAGGGCATCACGTGATCAAGACTGATCTGGCGATCAAAATCGGTGCCGCCCAAACGCACACCGTGGCTGGCAAGGATACGCGGCGCGCATCCGTCTTCTTGCACAAAGGCAGTAAAGTCAGATGTACCACCGCCAATATCCACCACCAGACCAACGCCGGCTTTCGGCGGTGACGCCCGAAGCGCGGCCTCTGGCTCATACATAAAGGTCACATCTTCAAAGCCTGCTTCCAGATAGCAGGCGCGCAGATCTTTTTCGGCCTGTGCATCCCGCGCGGGGTCCGCGCTGTGAAAATGCACGGGACGCCCCGACAGCGCATGGGTGAACGTCATCCGGGTCTGCGCTTCGGCGCGTGTTTTCAGCTCTGCAAGAAACCGCGCGATAATGGTTGAAAAAGCCAGCCGTTCTCCACCCAGGCGGCGCTGCTCATGCAAAAGCGGTGTGCCCAGCAGGCTTTTGAGAGCACGCATAAACCGGCCTTCATCGCCCTGGATCAGGCCACGTGTTGCGCTGCGGCCAATGCGCATGCGCGCGGGCGAGACTTCAAAAAACACAGCGGTCGGCAGGGTGGTCTCTCCAGGTTCCAGCTCAATCAGCCAGGGGCGATCTGCGGCGGCAATACCGGCCGCCGTATTGGAGGTTCCAAAATCAATACCAAGCGTAGCCTGCGCCATCTGTGCAACCTCCAATCAAAATAGGGAAGCGCGCTGGCTAAAGGGTGCAGAGGCCATGCGCAAGGGGAAACAGTGGAGTTTTACAAAACTATCATTGTGTTTTGGTGATATGCTAGCTTTGTAATTGGTGACGTTTTTATTCCAGCTTTGTCCGAAAAGAATTTGTGGTCAAAAGGAAGCGTGAATTGGAAAAGACACTACAAGGGGCTGCAGATGAATTTAGGAGGCATCTAAAGGCATTTTACATGTCGAAGGCGGATCACCGAACGCTTGATGATATGACATTGGACGAATTGGTTTTTGCAGCCTGTGTGCTCGATGACCGATCCATCCATGTGCACCCAAGAAGGGTTTTTCTCTCTCAGGAGCTAACTGCACGGCAGCTAAACGCAGAAACTAGTGATCAACTAAAAAAGATCATTGATGACTGTGAAGCAGGGAAAAGCCTCAATCCTCTGCTCAACGATTTGCCCAAACTCAGAGCAGATCGCGCCGAAGACCAGTTGAATAAGGTGAGCGATCAATTGCTTGTGCAACACGGCATTCACCATCTGCACCTTCGCCGAAAGAGAAGCAATGATCTGCTTTTTGCATGCTTCGCGCGAGAGGCTGCCTTCTTCATTGATGTCACGCGGCACGATTTTTCGCCACAAAGATACTTGGATATAGTTCTTAGGGATTGCCCGCGGATCGCCGGATATGAAGAGGTAAGGGGCAATCACATTGTGTCCTGTGCGCCGAGAGAATCTGATCTGAAGGCCTCTCTATATCAGGTTCCAATTGGTTATATTATTGAAAGTAATGGAAAGTTTTATACCCAGGTTGGCCGTGGTGGTAGCTCGTTTGGAACTTCTGTAAATGCACGACGTAGGGCTTATGAAGTCTTGCGGTACTGTGAAGATATAGCTGCGTTCAACGCCAACGATGCCGAGCATGCGTTTACATTCAGCATCCAAGAGATCCTTACCAAGGGACGGGTCTATTTGGTTGGGATCGACGATCACGGGAGATTGGCCAGCTTTGATCCTAAAAGCGGAACACTTTACCCCAGTGGGTTCGAATTCACGATCTGAATGCAAAACAGGCGCCACATGGGCGCCTGTCTCGTAAGTGTAATCCAGTGATGGATTAGCAGCTGTAGTACATGCCGAACTCAACCGGGTGCGGTGTGTGCTCGAACAGTTCAACTTCTTCCATCTTGAGCTCAATGTAGCCCTCGATCTGGTCTTTGGTGAACACGTCGCCCTGCAGCAGGAAGTCGTGGTCTGCCGCCAGGCAATCCAGTGCTTCGCGCAAGGAACCACAAACAGTTGGGATGCCAGCCAGCTCTTCTGCGGGCAGGTCATAGAGGTTCTTGTCCATGGCTTCGCCCGGATCGATCTTGTTCTTGATGCCGTCGATACCGGCCATCAGCAGCGCTGCAAAGCACAGGTAGGGGTTTGCAGACGGATCGGGGAAACGTGCTTCTACGCGCTTTGCTTTCGGGCTTTCGGTCCATGGGATACGAACACAGCCAGAACGGTTACGAGCAGAGTAGGCACGCAGAACAGGTGCTTCGAAACCCGGGATCAGACGCTTGTAAGAGTTGGTCGACGGGTTGGTGAAGGCGTTCAAGGTCTTCGCGTGCTTGAGGATACCACCGATGAAATACAGTGCTTCCTGCGACAGATCCGCGTATTTGTCACCAGCAAAGAGCGGCTTGCCCTCTTTCCAGATCGACATGTTCACGTGCATGCCGGTGCCGTTGTCGCCGTAGATCGGCTTGGGCATGAAGGTTGCGGATTTACCGTATGCATCTGCCACATTGTGGATGATGTATTTGTATTTCTGCAGCTCGTCGGCCTGTTTGGTCAGGCTGTCAAAGATCAGGCCCAGCTCGTGCTGACAGGACGCAACCTCGTGGTGGTGCTTGTCAACTTTCATGCCGATGCGCTTCATGGTGGAGAGCATCTCGGAGCGCAGGTCTTGCGCTTCGTCGATGGGGTTCACCGGGAAGTAGCCGCCTTTAATGCCAGGACGGTGACCTTTGTTGCCCATCTCGTATTCAGTGTCGGTGTTCCAGGACGCATCAGTCGCGTCAACTTCGTAGGACACTTTGTTGATGGAGTTGGAGTAACGCACATCGTCAAACAGGAAGAATTCTGCTTCCGGGCCCATGTATGCTGCGTCACCCACGCCTGAAGATTTCAGGTAGGCTTCTGCTTTCTGGGCGGTGCCGCGCGGATCACGTGCATAGGCTTCGCCAGTGTCGGGCTCAACGATGGAGCAGTGAATGCAGAGTGTTTTTTCCGCATAGAAGGGATCAACGTAGACAGAATCCAGATCTGGGATCAGTTTCATGTCTGAATCTTCGATGGATTTCCAACCTTCGATGGAAGACCCATCAAACATGAAGCCCTCGTCGAGGAAGTCTTCGTCAACCATGTCCACGTCAACGGTGACGTGCTGAAGCTTGCCGCGAACGTCCGTAAAACGGATATCCACATAGGCCGCTTCTTCCTCCTTGATCAGCTTCAGAACTGCTTCTGCGCTCATTCCCTCATTCCCTTCCAATAGTGTATCTGGATGTGATTACAGTGCGTCCGAACCGGTCTCACCGGTACGGATGCGAATGGCTTGTTCAACCGAGCTGACAAAGATTTTGCCATCCCCGATCTTGTTGGTTTTTGCAGCGTCTACGATGGCCTCGACGGCGGCATCTGCCTGATCATCGTCGAGCACAACCTCAACTTTGACCTTGGGCAGGAAATCCACCACATATTCGGCACCACGATAGAGTTCGGTGTGACCTTTTTGGCGTCCAAAGCCTTTGACCTCAATCACCGAAAGCCCCTGAACACCTACGTCTTGAAGGGCCTCTTTGACCTCATCCAATTTGAACGGTTTGATGATGGCTTCGATTTTTTTCATGGGTCGGCGCTCCTCTAAACCTTGTTGATGTTTCTCAGATCATTTCTAGTAGGAGACGACAATGCGCAGTTACTGCAATATTGAATTTTCCGCGGTGGTGCGGTGTTTAAGTGATTAAAAATTGAACACTATGATTAAAAATAGTGCAGTTTGTGAACTCTGGGTGCTGAAATGGTGGAACTTCTGACCGCCGCACAGATGCGGATGATCGAAAAAGCGGCAATTGACAGCGGTGAGGTCACAGGCCTTGAGCTGATGGAACGCGCAGGCGGTGGCGTGGTTGAGGCAATCTATGAAGAATGGCCCGAGTTTGCGCCCGCTGAGCGGGGGGCAGCCCCTAGTTCTAATATCAAGCGGGGGCCAGCCCCCGCGCCCCCGGAGTATTTGAAAAAAGGTGAAGAGGCACCGCGCCGGGCGGTGGTTTTATGCGGGCCGGGCAATAATGGCGGTGATGGCTTTGTGGTGGCACGGCTGCTGCACCGGGATGGCTGGGTGGTTGAGGTGTTTCTCTATGGTGACCCTGATAAGCTGCCACCGGATGCGCGGACAAACTATGAGCGGTGGTGTGAGATTGGGCGTGTCTCATCGCTTAAGACGTTCCTGCTTCGAGAGGGTTGGGGGTGTGATCTGTTGATCGACGGGCTGTTTGGAACGGGATTTAGAAGACCGGTTCCAGAACTTGGTGAGTTGTTTTGGAACATGGAAGACATGGTGGATTGTTTCACCGTGTCTCCTGGCCATCCAATAGGTCGTCCAGCAATTGTTTCCATCGATTTGCCCAGCGGTCTCTGTTCCGATAGTGGAAAGGAGCTGATGCACGGGGATCACTGGAATCGATTTGCCGCGTCTGCTCATTTAACCGTTACCTTTCATCGCCCCAAGGTTGGTCACTATCTGAGCGACAGGGCAGCGCAAGCAGGTAGGTTGCGTATTGCGGATATTGGTTTGGAAGAGGCCCAAAAGGCGCTGGATTGGGTTTCTCTTTTGTCGGCCGTTTCAGACGATGAAAATGAACACCTGCCTACGTGGCGACTGGCAAAGACTATTATGGTTCGAAGGGTCGAAGCGACTCATCCTAATTGGCTGTCAAAGGGAAGTGATGACCACAAATTTTCCCACGGCCATGCGCTGATCCTCACCGGCGGCGCTGGCAAAACCGGGGCGGCGCGGCTGGCGGCGCGGGGGGCGTTGCGTATTGGGGCAGGGCTGGTGACGCTTGGTGTGCCGCAGGATGCCAGGCTGGAAGTGGCGAGCCAGATTACCGCGCTGATGATGTGTGATGTGGAAACAGAACAGGATCTCTCTGACGTTTTGATGGATACGCGCATTAACGCGCTTTGTCTGGGGCCGGGGCTCGGGATGGACCGTGCGCGTGCCCTGGTGCCGCTGGCGCTGACAGACCCGGATCGCCATGTGGTGCTGGATGCGGATGCGCTTTCGGGTTTTGCCGAAAACCCGGACGCCCTGTTTGCACTGCTACATGAAAACTGCGTGCTGACGCCGCATGGCGGCGAATTTGCCCGCCTTTTTCCCGATATTGCCGAAAAACTGAACGCGCTGCCTGCATCCGGGCCTGCCTTTTCCAAGGTGGATGCCACCCGCGCCGCCGCCAAACGGGCAGGGTGCACCGTGCTGTTCAAAGGCCCCGACACCGTAATAGCAACGCCTGATGGAAGCTGCGCCATCAATGCCGCGCTCTATGAACGCGCTGCGCCCTGGCTGGCGACGGCTGGGTCGGGCGATGTGCTGGCTGGGTTTATCACCGGCCTGTTGGCGCGTGGGATGTCGCCGCAATCGGCGGCGGAAACTGCGGCCTGGCTGCATGTGGAATGTGCTCGCACATTTGGCCCTGGCCTAATTGCCGAAGATCTGTCAGAGCAGTTGCCCATAGTGTTCAGCCAATTGATTGACCAAAAATAATGGGCGGTTGTAGCGTTTGATTGATGTGTCATGATATTATGATCACTGTGGACTAACCTTTTGAGTGCGATCCGGCACGACAGTTTAGTGATAGGTCTATTTTATGGCATTTTGTTTCTTATCTCCGGGCACCTTTACGGGGGGACCCATGGCACTGCATCAGGCGGCTGCGGATCTCAACGTGCTGGGGGGCGAGGCCAGCGTGATGTATATCACCGACCGAGAGATCGGGGCGGGGCGGCAGGCGTTTTCCCGTTATGGCGACCAGATCTATATGCGCGCGGGCTTGCGCCAGTCTCGACCTGAAAGCGCGCTCAAGATGTTTGATGTGCCGCGGCGCAATTCAGCGCCATATGACAGCCATTTTATCCTGCCTGAACTTTGGCCAGATATGGCGGCTGCATTGATCAATCACGGCTGTCCGAATGTCTATCTTTGGTGGCTCAGCGTCGATAATTTCCCGCTGACGTTTTTTAATCAGCTCGCCAATCAGCAGCTGATCCGGCAATGCCACAACCTGTGCCAATCCGCCTATGCCGCTGATTTTCTGCGCCAAAATGGGGCGACACAGGTTTCTATGCTGTCGGATTACATCGATCTGAAACCAAAAGAGCCGGAGCTGCCTTTTGCGGCGCGCGATATTGATATCACCTACCTTCCAGCCAAAGCGCGTGGTGCCGAGCCACAGGTTGCCCGACTGAGCGAAATCTATAAGGTGGTCGCGATTGAGAATATGTCGCGTGATCAGGTGCTTGATACGCTCAGCCGTAGCAAAACCTTTATCGATTTTGGTCATCACCCCGGCAAAGATCGGGTGCCGCGCGAAGCTGCGCTCTGTGGTGCGATTCCGCTTGTGCGCCATGTGGGGGCCGCGCGCTATACGCAGGATGTGCCGTTGCCAAAGGCGCTGCTTTTGCCAACCGAGGTGTTTTTCCAGGAAGAGATGCTTTTGACCCGAATCAAAGCCGTATTGGAAGCTCCAGAGCGGTTTACGGATGATCTTGATCGCTACCGCGCGCAGATCATGCAGCAAAAATCGGTGTTTGAAGCAGAGCTCAGCGCGTTGTTGCAACGCAAGGATCCGCCCGTGCCAGCGTCGCAGCCCAAACAGGTTTTGCCGCTCCCAGCAGAATAATGCCTGAGCTGCATTTTTCGCTCGCATCTGCCGTGGCCGTTTGCTAGAGAGCGCAAACGGCACGCATTTGCAGTGCCAAATGTGCGGGTGTGGCGGAATTGGTAGACGCACCAGATTTAGGTTCTGGCGCCGCAAGGTGTGGGAGTTCGAGTCTCCCCACCCGCACCATCTCTAAAATTACCCTGTGAATCCATGCCTAAGGACTTGAAAGGCAACGATATTTCGGGAGTTCTGGCGCCTTCGTTTCGGTGATTGGAAAAGGGCGATGTAAACGCCAATCTCAACAACAATCTACGCGATGTGATTTTGCCGCTTTCCCATAGTTTCCAAGGGTTTGACAGGAAGCTCAGGGAGAGTTCTAGTGCCTCTTCCAGCCTCACTTGTGGAGGGCGTTGGAAATTGAGCTTATCCTGCAATCTGATCTTGGATTTTTCCAAGTTCGCGATCTTGTCTTCATATGCTCCTAAAACAGTGTCTTTGGTTGCAGACATGATCCGAGCCAAGGGTGATTCAATCTGTTTCTCAACCTCAGTGATTTGGCGCTTCGGCTACCGGACCGTCGCATGCCTTCTGGCTTCAACAAAAATACGGTGCAGCGGATATTCCAATTGACAGGCTGGCGGGTTCGGAAGTGGACGACGGGTGCTCGCTCTCGCATCCAAGCCCTACAATCAGTCGCGCAGGGACCCAATGAACGTTGGGCCACTGACCTTGTACGTGTATGGGGTGGCAAGGACGGCTGGTGTACAATTGCCTTGGTTATGGACTGTCACACCCGCGAACTGCTTGGATGGCATCTATCTCGATCCGGAAAGGCGATCACTGCCGCATCGGCCCTTGAGCATGCTCTCATCGCGCGCTTTGGACGTTAGGAAAAGTAGAGGTGCCATTTCTTCTGCGCAATGATTTGCCAATGGATGCGCCACTGGTTCGAGCACCATTGGCGACGGGTTGGTTTTACATCTCGCAAGTACGCGGCTCTGGTCAAAAATTATGGTCTCCAGCAGGAGTTCATTACCCAACACCGCCCACAGCAGAACGGCATGATGGAACGATTGATCCGGTCGCTGAAAGAGCAATGTGTACATCGACAGCGATTTGAGAGCCTTGCACACGCCAGCCGTGCGATGGGAGACTGGATACGGTTTTACGACAACCGCCGACCTCATCAGGCCCTTGCCATGCGCACGCCTGTCCAGGCAATTAAATTAGCAGCTTAACCTGAGCAGACCCCGCTGGGTCGATACATCATGGCTGTAATCATCCACGACGGCCAGAACGCGGGAGCGACGACCGTCTGGCAGCGCATCCGATACAAAATTTAAGCTCCGCCGCTGATTAGGGCCAACTATTGGCTTCCTTGTGCCCAAATCGCGCTTCCTGCCGCTTCTGCGGCGGACCTGCAGCTTCTCTTCATAGAAGGATGCACCTCACTTTTTTGAATTAATGTCTCGGAGTATGGCGTGGTCGAGTATCTGTTCGGCCTACGGCTTCTCTAGCTTGCCGTTCTCGTCCTTCAAAGCTCGCAATCGCTTCGCGTCAGAGGGCTACATCCCACCATACTTTGATTAGTATTTGTAGAATGTCGCTTAGCATGATCCCATGCCGTCGACATACGTCTACGGTCATCTCTCCAGCTTCCTGTCCACTATTATGATCTGTTCGTCTGTGAATTGTGCCTGCATTTGTCCGTCCTTTTGTTGGGCGGACTCTGTGCAAATCTGGAGGAGTTTTTGGGGCTCAGGTCACGAGATTTTAAATCTGCGCCATTAGCTTGCATGTATCGCATTCTCCGCAGGGTTTCGGTCCACCGATTGTCGTGACCGGGCGTCTGCAAGTCCAGCAAAGTCCACTTAGTGATTTACCTAAGTAATCTATCAATTCTGCTTTTGGTCTTATTTTAGGTCTCAAGTATTTCGGTGGGAGATTAGGGTAACACGAAGCAGAAACTGCTGCTAGAATGTAGTGCAACCTGCTTAGAGAAGTCTCGTGGGCTTGAGGGGGGCGGGAATTTAGGTCGTTCTGAAGGTCGAATTCTTCCTGGTTGATGCCTAGCGACCAGTAGTCGGGCATTTTTCCATGTATTAGATAGTGGTTTGATGAAGCTATACCTGCTTCTGCTGCTATGGTTAGTACGTCAAACCCAAAGGCTCTTAGGTTGCCGCGATCGATGCTGCTCTCAGTGTAGTGAAAATCCCTAAAATTCCGGCGACAAAAGTTAACGACATTGTTGCAGGCTACCGCTTCAGCCTCGTGGCGACCCTCGGCATTGATCATATGAACATGGTGAGCGACGATCGTGTCGTTTGTCTCGCGAAGAGCGTGGGCCAGTGCATGTGTGCTATCAATCCCACCCGAGATCATGATTAGTCGCGTATACGTGTTGTTCGTTTCGTTCTTTACTTGCATATATTGTGGGTCTTTCTTGCGGAGCTGCCCGTCTGCAGTAATGCACTCCTGGGTGGAGTTCACAATGATGTTAGGTTGAAGTCTTGCACACTTAGAGCAATCTACACTTGTAATTTGCATAAAAGTGAATGTATGTGAAGGGGTCATGTCCATCTATCCAAGAGTTTAATTTGACAATGAAAGCCCGCGAAGACGATGTGCCGGTGGATGTACCGGACGCTAGGACATTTGGTTCAACTCTTGGTAATGCTGTTTGGCTAATGTCTCTGGATAACGCCTTTCGAGATCTGCCTCTGAGCTGTTTGGAGGCGCGCGTCTCCACACCTATTTTACTTCGACACTTTAAGTTGTATTCGAAAGAGGGGCAGCCTGTCGCTTTTCTTACCTGGGCGAGTGTTTCCGATTATGTGAGAGATAGGATTGAGGCGGGCGGCCAAGGGCTTTCGTTGGATGAATGGCGTTCTGGGCAGAATATCGTAGTTGTGGATGTCGTGAGTCCATTTAATCCTAGGAATGTTATCGAAGAAAAGTTCTGGCAAGGTGTAAAATCATCGCAAGAGTGACTTGCGTAGGTGTCGCTGCCTTGTATTGGTTTGCTTTAATTTGTTAGAGTCTGATTTTTTGGTTCTATATCACAGTAGATAGTTTTTCCCGAGTTGAGTGTTTTTAAGATATTCCCCGACTTTGGTTGGTCTGAAATTAGTCTGGAATTTTGACGTGAAAATTATCGATTGCGTAACGCCCGGAGTATCTCTTTCTTCTGTTGAGGAGGCTGTTAATCACTCGGGACCTGTCCGTACGAAGGTTTTTAGTGGTAGTATTTCAGCTCTATCCGAGGTTGTTGATAGCCTAGGTGAACGGAAAGTTGCAGATGGAAACGATGAGTGTTTTGAGACCGCCATCATCGTTCCACCTCATGGATTTGTGGCCAATACTCTCGGTGGGCCCGGGCATAGCACGGATAATCCAGCCATATTAATTGACGACAGTGGAAATGTTCCAGATTTAATTCGGAAGTCGAGCTGGAGAACCTATAATTTTGAGGTTTCTAAATATCATAACTATGTTGCAGATAATGTTCGCGTTCATAACGATTCAATTCTATCTTTCTTGAGTGATGACGAGCGTGCAAATGTAGTAAATTTGGATCGAGGGAAAGATGGTAGAGTGGATTTCGCTGTCGTTGACCTGGATACAGAAACTACCTCGGGGAATTTAGAAGTTGAGAAAATTTACCGTGCCGATCCGGCCGGTGGTTTTGATGCAATAGTCGAAACTACTGAGTCAGACGGTCTCGGTAATGTTTATTATTCGCGACAGGTGCGCAATCCAGACAACAGTTTTGAAACCGTTGTTGAACGTCAGCCTTTATACGGGCAATTTCAGGGGGAGGCCGCAGGGCGCGCATTAACCCCATTTTTGTCACGTGCTCTGATTGGAGATGACGCTAATCTATTTGCGGAAATTGCCACAGATACCTTCCTTGGAACGATACTCGAAAATCTGGGTGGAACTCTTGGTGCATTTGTTGATAGGACTGCCAAGAATGTCGGTGACCTTGATATAGCTGAACAGTTGGAGGATATTTCAACAGGAGTATTTGAGGATTTTGGCCAGGAACTAGTTGTAAATGGCTTGAATGCGACTATTGGCGCGGTAAACCAGTTAATCTTGGCAGAAGTATTTGGCAGTGCGCAAGATGATAGTTTCGGAGAGTCTCTCGTTCGAAGTTTCTCAAGCGCGGCACTCGATGATTTTGTTACCACAGGCGTTGGAAAGCTACTTGGAAAAGAGTTTTTTGGCGACCTATTTCAAAGTTTAGGCTTTAGGCCTGATCAAGTGAAGCAAATTCAAACTGCATTCGTCCCTACTAATTTTGTTAGTGCTGCTGAAATCGCTGCCGGAGCAGAAGGTGTGACTACGGTTATTCCCGGAACCGAGGGAATCGCAAATGGTATTGGTATTGATCCTGTCAGTTTGATTATTTCGACAGTGATTAATGAAATCTTACCGCCACTAGAAACAACAGAGGGTGCTATTGCCTCTGCCATTACTGGCGCTGTTCTAGGGGCCTGGAAAGCATTCTCTAACCTGTTTGGGGCTGCGTCGCTTGGTGTGGGAGCCATAGTGTCATTCTTTGTGGGGAAGATATTTGATAGTCTTTTCGATAAAGATCCGCAGGCATTTACACATGTTGGGCTTGATGAAGAAATAGGTCGGTTCGTACTGCTCGATACCTACTCAGATGACGGTGGAAATCGTCAACTGTCGAAGGATCTGGCTCAGAGCTATGTGGATGCAATGAACGCGTTCTTGGATTCGATTATGTCGAACTCTAACAATTTTAACGAGTTCGAGCGTTCGTTTGGCCATTATGAAGAAGCGCTTAAAAATGCAGGGCGCAATGGGCAGACTTTTTCTGATTTCCGGGAAACATTCCTTAACGCCTATGTGGATGATCTGATTGATGCAAAGATCAATGATGGACAGCTTACAGCTGTAAAAGCGTTTGAAGATCTGGATGTAGCGCAACTGCGACAGGACTATCGCCTGAAGTTGTTGCTGGATGCTGTAGAAGATACGCGAGTCGTAACGTACGTTGGTGGCCGGGTCGACCCTGATGCGACATATGAATATACTAAAGGTACTGCCTATGCTGTAGATTATGCGGACAATCTACGGGAGAAGCTTGAATATCTTTTGGAGAATGGACTTTCTATTGCCATCCAGGATGAGGGCCGTATTTCGGTATTCTCCACAGTTGCGCGCAGACATGTTGGGGGTGGGCAAGATAGTGTTGAAGAATGGGTTGCAACAACGAAAAGGTTTGACGCACAAACGACACTTGCGATTAAGCAGCTGGTTGGTTCGGGAGTACTCAAGGATCTTCTAAATCAATATGACTTTATAACCTATGATGAGTTATTGGCACTTGGCGGTGTCCCACAGAATGTTCTCAGCGATGAAGGGATCTATTCGCAGGTAACCTCCACGCTGCAAATCGCTGATGATTATCATAATTATTTGGAAAACCAGGAGGAAATTGATGCGCTGATTGCACAGAGCCCGAATAGTGCGTTCGCGGGTGGATGGGTCGCTACTATTAGCTACGCCAACCAACTTGGTTTGACGGGTGATTTTCGCGAGAATGGCGATAGTGTTGGAAATAACTTTTTTGCTGCGGGCGGAGATGACAATATCCGCGGCAATGCTGGTGATGATGACATTCGGACTTATGCGGGTAATGATACCATTCACGGTGGATCAGGGGACGATACTCTAGACGCCGGTGTAGGGAAAAATATTGTCCGTGGTGGTTCAGGGAATGACGTCTTCAGGGTAAGCTCCACTTTTGGTGAAACGCAAGTCATCGATGCAGATGGGGAAGGCGAAGATCAACTTCTGTTCGATGTTCGTTTCAATAATATCGATGTCACTTTTGATGAAAACCTCGATGGCTTTGTTGCAGATTGGAGCAATGGCAGCGTTAACGCTCAAGGGATTGAGAAAATCGCATTTCGCTTTGCTCGGGATGGGGCGGGTAATGAGGTGGTTTATGAAGTTGAGTTGGATGATATTCAGCAGAATTCCAGTGATACTTCCCAGCTGAATGGGTCCAATCGTTCTGATCTCCTTGAGTTTGGGGCTGCTGGAGGCTTGGAAACAGCGCGGATTTATTCTGGAAATGGGGGATCTGATCTCTACATCTATCGGAAAGAGATGGGAGATGTAATCATCCAGGGCGAGACGGTGTCGTCTGGGGATAATGACCGTTTGGTGTTGCGCGATGTGTCGTTTGATGATGTGGAGATCTCCACTATTTTCGATGGTGGCCAAAGATATCTTCAGCTGACATGGCAAGATGATGAAGAGAGCGGAAGCATATTGATTGCGGATTTTGGATCGCATCTCGAGCAAATTCAATTCTCTGACGGCCAAATTCTCAACGAAACGCACTTTGGTATAACAGACGAAGACGCGCTTAATGCTAGATCAGGGGATGAGCTTCTGATCGCTGATCCTCAGCTGAATTTGCTTTTTGATACTTTGAATGAATTTGAAGTGTTGGTTTCTTCCCGCACTTACACTGTGACAACAGGGACGGGTGAAAGTAGTGAGCGTGAGATAGTCCGAGAAGTCGATTACGCTGATACTTTCCGTGAAAAGTTAGAGTATTTCGCTAATGACGGTGGTGATATTACGCTGACACCGGAACATGAGGCGATTCATAGCGATGAGCGAGGACGTCCTGCTGTAGTCGCGAGCCCACTTAGTTTAGCTCATTGGGGACGTGTCGACCATGGGGACTTTAAACGAAGCCAATGGATAGTGCGCCCTCAAGACATTAGCTCTAAGGCGCGTGAAGTTGTGGAACTTCTCACTCAGTCGAAGATACTAAAGACTATCCTGAATCAGAGCAATTTCACGACTTATGAGCAATTCTTGGCTGCTGACTTTACGCCTTTAGTTCCTGCAGATGGCGGGGGCATTTATTCAGGACGTGGACACGATTACATAGTTGCCAATGCTTCACGAAACGAAATTGTTTCAAATGGCGGCAGCGATACCATCATTTCTAGAGATGGTGTGGATGACATTGATGCTGGTTCAGGGAACGATTCCGTTCTGTCCGGTAACCACGCAGATCTTGTGAAGGCTGGTTCTGGAAACGATACTGTTGATGCCGGCGCAGGCCAAGATACAGTCTATCTTGGCGATGGAGATGATCTCTTTGAGGGGCATGGGCAAAGCGGAGAGCGTGGCAGAGATTCCGTCGATGGCGGTGATGGGGATGATACCATCGTCGCTGGAGGAGGAGATGATACACTGCGCGGTGATGCAGGCCAGGACAGTATTTTCGGTGGCGACGGTGATGATGAGCTACATGGCGGGGATGGTAACGACACTCTAAGGGGTGGTGCTGGGATCGACACTATCTACGGCGGTAGAGGGCTCGATGTTGCGTCTTATAGCGATGCAGAGCAGGCCGTAGTCGTGAACTTGGACGACGCTAGCCAAAATGCGGGTAATGCTTCCGGTGAGGCGCTCATAGATGTGGAGCACCTTGAAGGGTCAGCTCATGATGACCGCCTTGTCGGTGATCGACAGGACAATGTGATTTGGGGGCGCCAGGGTAATGACACGCTGAATGGGGGTGCGGGCAACGACATCCTGTTTGTAGGTGCGGGCGAGGCAGGTGGTGTTCAGGTCATCGAAAGTAGCGCTGGACAGGATACCTTTGTAATTGAGGTGGATAGTCATCATGTCAGAACTGTGTATGAGACGGTTCCGTTGTTTGTTCAAAATGGTGATTATTTTGATTACCCAGGGCTGAATCCAGACCTCGTCATAGGGGACACGATTAGGTTTGAGGGCATTAACAGCTCAGATGTCGAATTTGAAATTGGTTACAATGGCAATGTGCTAAACCAGACTTGGGAAGGCAGATTGAGCATTAGATGGACTGTAGGTGAGGTTTCGGGATTGTACGAAATCCACCGACCTTTTGTGAATGTAGGGAAGTTTGAATTCGCTGATGGCGTTTCTTACGATGCTATTCAGCTCGGGTTCATTTTGGGGGGCGCCACCCCTACACCAGATGGCTCGTTCCAGTTGGTCGGCGAGAACGAAGATGACGAGATCGCATCGCCTGACTTTGGCATTTTCAGCATTCTTGGAGGGGATGGAAATGACTATCTTTCCGGTGGAGCTGGTCAGGACTCGGTCTATGGGGGCGGGGGCAATGATACACTTTCGGCCGGTGGGAATGCGTTGAATGATGGATTTGAATATCTCTTTGGTGAAGAAGGTAATGATACCTACGAGGTTTCGAAAAATGATCAGGGTTCCGTGGTCATCAATAGTGATGCAGAGCAAGAGAACACGCATCAAAGTGACAGCATCAGTTTTAGAGATCTTAAATTAGATGAGGTAACCATTGAGCTGGTTGACTACTCATCACGCTCAGATGTCCTTGGTAACAATGGACGAATGCTTCGTTTTGCCTGGAAGGGTGGAGAGCTGCTCGTGGCTAACGAAGGCAATCATATCGAGTATTTTTCATTCTCTGATGGCGGTGCGATCTCGAAGTTCGAATTCGATAACCATGGTCGTTTTAATAGAACAATACATGGTGACCAGAGCGCGGATAGCCTTTTGGCTACGGAGCTTGATGATACTATTGCCGGTCATGATGGTAACGATACCCTTAATGGATACGACGGCGACGACAGCCTTATAGGCGGCGAAGACCATGACTATCTCATTGGTGGCGATGGCAATGATACGTTGCGTGGTGGGGCAGGTGTAGATCAACTTCTGGGCGGTGTAGGTTCGGATCTAATAGACGGTGGGTCGGGTCGAGATATCGTCAGCTATATTGATAGTGAAGAAGAAGGTGCGATCGTTGATCTGGCAGATCAAAGCAATAACGCCGGTGCCGCCGCTGGAGATGTTATTGTTGATATCGAGAATGTAACTGGCTCTTTTGAAGTTGATCGCATTTTTGGGAATGGCATAGACAATCTGATTAATGGTCTGGCTGGTAACGATAGCCTGTTTGGCCGTGTTGGACGTGATACTTTGTTTGGCGGTTCGGGCAATGACTATCTGCGTGGTGGCTCTGGAGCGGACTATATTGATGGTGGGTCTGGTACGGATCGGGTCAACTATGAGAACTCCAATGCTGCGGTGAAGGTTAATCTTGCGTCCAGTAGTTCCCAATCGGGTGGCCACGCGCAGGGCGATACGATTATTGGTGTCGAACAGGCCTATGGATCTGCGTATAATGATACGCTGTCTGGCACCGATGCGACGAATGTTTTGGTTGGTAAAGACGGCAACGACCGGCTGTTGGGCTACAAAGGTCGAGACAAGCTGTTAGGCGACGGTGGCAATGATACCTTGTTGGGGGGAGCTGACGCTGACACGCTTGATGGTGGCGCTGGTGGTGATGAGGCGGCGTATTGGCACGCTACATCAGGAATCCGAGCTTCGCTTGCGAACAGCTCGGTCAATACCGGCAATGCGGCTGGAGATATATACATCAGCATTGAACATCTGGCGGGCTCGGAGCACCGTGATACGCTTTATGGTGCGGCGGGGAATAACCGTCTCTGGGGCGGTAAGGGCAATGATCGGCTGTATGGTCGCGAAGGCAATGACATCCTCTTGGGGGATGAAAACAATGACACGCTGATTGGTGGGATTGGCGCAGATAGATTGGACGGTGGTTCTGGCACGGATGAGGCTGCCTATTGGCATGCAACCTCGGGCTTGCAGGCCAGTCTCCGGGTTCCGGAGCGCAACACCGGAGAAGCCGCAGGTGATGTTTATATTGATATCGAGAATCTCTCGGGATCGAACTACAATGACTCGCTGTATGGCGATCATGACGTCAATCGTCTCTGGGGCCGCAATGGTAATGACAGCCTTTATGGGCGTGGCGGCAATGACACGTTGGACGGCGGTGACGGCAATGATACATTGATTGGCGGCAGTGGTGCTGATGTTCTGGACGGCGATAGCGGCACGGATGTGGCGGATTATCGAGACGCTGCGAATGGCCTGAAAGTGTCGTTGGAGAATGCGTCCATCAACACTGGTGACGCAGTGGGTGATCGCTATATCCGCATCGAAAACCTGGCAGGATCGCAACACAATGACTCTCTATGGGGAGATGCGGGGGCGAACGCTATCTGGGGTCGCGATGGCGATGACCAGATAGATGGTCGCAACGGCAATGATACGGTCTACGGAGACAATGGACATGACCGTCTCTTGGGGGCGTCAGGCAATGATTCTCTTTACGGAGGGAGCGGCAACGACACGCTTCTGGGTGGAGTTGGGGCGGATCGCCTAGATGGTGGGTCTGGTTCGGATGAGGTGGCCTATTGGTATGCAACATCGGCTGTGCGCGTGGACTTCCAAGATGCGTCAGCCAATCGTGGAGAGGCCGACGGTGATCGTTATACGGGCATAGAGCACGTCTCCGGTTCAGACCACAACGACACATTGTACGGTAATGGTGGAGCCAACGCGATCTTTGGCCGCAATGGCCATGACACGCTGGACGGGCGTGATGGGAATGATTTCCTGCGTGGCGGAGATGGCAACGACCGGCTCTACGGTGGAGTTGGCAATGACCGGCTCTATGGCGAAAGTGGAAATGACACGCTGATTGGGGGGCTTGGCGCCGACATCTTGGATGGCGCGGGTGGCACCGATCTTGCTGCCTATTGGCATGCAACCTCAGCCGTGAAAGTTGATCTGGCTGATGCCTCCACCAATACCGGCGAGGCTGCAGGTGACACTTATGTGGGCATCGAGAACCTATCTGGGTCTGCCTACAATGATACATTGAGCGGCAATGGGGCGCACAACTATCTGATCGGCAACAACGGTAACGACAAGCTCTATGGTTTTGCTGGCAATGACACATTGTCTGGCGGCCATGGCAATGACACATTGCATGGTAACGCAGGTACTGACTTGTTGGAGGGCGGTGATGGTGATGACAAGCTCTATGCGGGTTCGATCAACAATAGTCCGCCTGGCGCCGACACTTTGCGTGGTGGCAACGGAAACGATTATCTGCAAGGCGTCAATGGGCGGAATCTCCTTGAGGGCGGTTCAGGGAATGATACCCTCAATGGCGGCGACGATTGGGTAACTGCGGATGCGGATGTTCTCCGTGGTGGATCTGGCAATGACTCGCTGATATCTGGTCAGGTCGAAGAGGTCAGAGAAGATCATGCCCATATTGTTGACAAGCTGTATGGCGATGATGGGCATGACACGTTGCAGGGTGGTCTTGGCCGTGACTCTCTGGTTGGGGGTAACCACAACGACAAGCTTTACGGCAGCAACGGTAATGACACCTTAGAGGGTGGATCTGGTGATGACACGCTAGATGCAGGTCGCCACACGGATAGGTTGTTTGGCGGTTCGGGCAATGACTATCTGCGTGGTGGCTCTGGAGCGGACTATATTGATGGTGGGTCTGGTACGGATCGGGTCAACTATGAGAACTCCAATGCTGCGGTGAAGGTTAATCTTGCGTCCAGTAGTTCCCAATCGGGTGGCCACGCGCAGGGCGATACGATTATTGGTGTCGAACAGGCCTATGGATCTGCGTATAACGATACAATCCGCGGCAATGGCAGCAATAACCGTCTATATGGGCGCGATGGCCGGGATGATCTTTACGGTAATAGCGGCAACGATCGCCTTTATGGTGATGGCGGTAATGACCGGCTGATCGGGGGCAGCGGTGCGGATTACCTGAATGGTGGTTCCGGTACGGATGAAGCCGCCTATTGGCATGCGGGATCTGGTGTGCGTGCTTCGCTCTATGACGCGTCCAGCAATACCGGTGAAGCTGCGGGTGATACCTACTCGAGCATCGAGAACCTGGCGGGTTCTGTCCATCGGGATATCCTTATCGGCAACGCGTCCAATAACTGGTTCTGGGGCAATAAAGGCAACGACGACATTTATGGCCGTGAAGGAAATGACCATCTACGCGGCGAAGATGGCAATGACCGCCTGATTGGTGGAACTGGAGCAGACACACTGGACGGTGGTTCCGGCACGGATGAGGTAGCCTATTGGCATGCAACATCCGGGCTGACCGCCAGCCTGCGAAACCCGCACATCAATACAGGCGAAGCGGCGGGGGATGTTTATGTGAGCATCGAACGCCTGTCCGGCTCCCGGCATAGCGATCGCCTATTCGGTAGTGACAGTAGCAATACGATTTGGGGCAATAGCGGCAACGACCAGCTCTATGGTCGTGGAGGGAATGATCATCTTTTTGGAGGAAGCGGCAACGATACTATACGGGGTGATAGTGGAAATGACCGTCTGGATGGGGCTGGCGGCAATGATGTCCTTAAAGGCGGCAGTGGTGCGGACGTATTTGTTTTCAATAGCACCTTTGGCGATGATGTAATCGAAGACTTTAGCGCCTCCCAATCGGGCGAGAAAATCGATCTGTCAGATGTGTCGTCGATTACAAGCTTCTCCGACCTTAGAGCCAATCACCTGACGCGGTCTGGTAGTGATGCCGTAATTAGCGATGGGAAAGGAAATACTATCCGTCTGGAGGATGTGAGTGTATCTTCTCTAACTTCTGATGACTTCATCTTTGTGTGAGCATGTGGTCGCCATTTGGGGGATAACAGGGAGTGACAGTATGTGTTTGCGGATACGCATATATGCTGGGAGAGAAAGAGACTTCTTTGAAGTCTTAACCTGCGAAGGTAGAGTAGATACCTGGAAAATCAATGGACTGGGATGACACCATGGAACGAGAAGAAAATAACGACAATCGGTACGCGCTTGTTCTTGAAAAACCCGATGGGATTGTAAAACGAAAAGCATCATTCTACCCGATGATGGGATCAACTTTGACTGGCCATCTGTCGTATACGCCCAAGAGAGAACTGCGGAATTTCCCACCTTTTAAGGATCGATCTTGGTCCTTAGCGAACGAAGATCGCTTTCCATCAGTTGATCTACCAGATGAGATGAAAGAGCGATGGGTGCATAAACGGCTTGATGTTGACCCAAGTATGATCGAAGCCTTCACGGCTGATCTGACGATCAATAACGATGACCTCATTCCGCATATTCCCGATATTAGCGGATGGTTTCCATTTTTGATTATTAGTGCGCGTGCTAAGGATATCTTGGGTGATATTTATGCAGGCGGAAGTTATTTTATCCCTTTGACAATTTATTCTCAAAATGGATCCGAGATCGACGGGGAGTACTACTGGTGGGTTGTTCGGGATAGGATTGCTTACCTGGGATTTGACGTGAAGCTTCCTGTTCTTGGTGTGCCATTTCCTGGCCCCTTTAGCGATTCTCGTATGGTATATGAGATGGTGAATAATGTTGCGGTGAAGAATTATTTGAAAAGAATACCGTATTGGGGAGCTGTAGGTAATTTTCAGCGTGCTTGTTTTGAAACTCTCACTTTTGAGAAGTTAAAAACTTCTTATTTGAGTGGTTTGGTTGAAAATACCGAGGAAAATTTTCCAGCCGATCGAAAGATTTATGAAAGCATAGGGCATATCGAATGAAGCCAGTTTTTACACGTCAGGGTAACTCGGAAAAGTTGAGACGTGACGCGGATGAATATTTGCGTCAAAGCGGCACCGGTGCCACATCAGATGTTTTTGGTAACACGCAAACCCACCACATTTTGCCCGTCGAGATATTTAATGACACGCGGCTTGATGAAGGTATCCTACAAGCCAGATTAGACTTTATTAATACCCATTTTCCAGATTTTAATATAAATGATGGTCAGTATTTACAAGTTCTGCCAAGCGATGCAGAAGCAATTGAGCAGGGAGTGAAGAAAAATTATTATGCGACCTTGCATGCTAATGGTTCTGGCCTGCACCGGGACTATAATCAATATGTTGCTGAAAATCTTGATGCATTAATTGCCAGAGCGAATATGGATCCCAACTTTGATGTGGAGAAAGGGTTCGATCGCCTAGTCAACGCTCTTCGCACAGGTCTGGTAAGCACCGACCCAGCCGACATTTTGTTTAACTTAAGCCATAGAGATCCAGCAGTCGCTGAGCGCTTCAGAACACTTTTTGGGGATAAACGTGCGGATGAGATTCTATCGAAGGAAGAAGGAGAACTTAGCGCTCGAGACAAGGCTGATCTGAAAACAGCCAACGGTCAGCTCATCAAACATTTGCCGAGAAATCTTTACGAATATGAGCATGTCGATAGATTTATTGATAAATTGGCAGATGGGGTTATTAAGATTGGTGAATTTACTTATTTTTCAGTTGGACCGGCCTCAGTAGGATTCGTTCTTCTTACAGCGTCGACAAATGCTGTGGATGCTCATGGTTCAGCTGCGCTAGATGTTGGGGCTTTAGGGTTGGTCGGGTATGGGCTCTACCACGATGGGATTCTCGAAGATGCGAGCCTCCGCGGTGTTCTGAATTTGATTAAAAATTCTAATATTGTGGATCTGATTGCTGGTAGCGTAGACGATATTTTGGCGAATGCGACGCTCGATGTTGTGATCAGTGGTGCAGCAACTGCTTTGGGTGTCGGTTTGTTGTGGAATGGAGTTCAAATTCTTCAGAGTGCAGAAGGGTTTGATGATGCTTTGACCTATGCAGCCTCGAAAGCGCCTAATGGTTCTCTGGTCAAAAAATTGGGGAACCTGGTTGCCAGCGTTAAAGAATTGGGGGCCGCCAGAGATGTTCGTAAAATCGCAAATCTTATTGAAGATACGGATGAAGAATTCGCCGCAGCCGTTGTAGCAGAGCTGAACTCTCTATTGAATGGTCTCGTTGGAGATGACAAAGACGAGCCCTTCCAGGCAACTAGTTTGACAGGTGTAATAATACTGCTAGATAATGTAGATTTGGGTGACTTCGATCCGCGCGCAGAAGGTATTGATACGCTCGAAGGTAAAATTAAATTTGCTCTAGGCGAGAGCTTGTTTAAGGATAAGAAGTTTGCCGAATATGCGCGATTGTTTCCAAACGAATGTTTTGCTGCAGGCACGAGTATCAATATGTGGCCTCTTGACGCTCGCATTCGTCCGAATTCGGAGGGGCAATACGATCAGGCTATGGTGCGCTCGGCTATATGGCAGAAATCAATTGAGCAGATTGAGGTTGGAGACGCCGTTGTAGCGTTTGATACAGATGGGAATATGGTGCCAGGGCATGTGCCGCGCGTCTTCCAGCAGGATTCTAAGATTGTTCTGAACTTCTTTGGCACACATGTTACACCTGGGCATGTTTACTACCGTGCAGATAGCCCTGCCGGCGGCAAGTATGAGACGCTTATCGACATATTGAGAAGTGATGGGATCATTCAGCGCCAAGACGGCACCCTCATCCGAGCCGCAACCAATATTCCGGTAGGCCACCCGCATGATCGATTTGTGAAAGCAGTCACCGGTGTACGACATTCAGACGGCAGCGTTGAGGTGCGGGAGAGTGGGCGCATTCGTATTGGTACGCGTTTTATACTCGATGGGAGCCATACCTTTTCTGTGGCTGAGCTTATTGAAGTAAATGGTGGGCGTGTTGGGGATGATGGTTTGATCTCTTCGGAAGGCCAAGACCCCGCACCCTTTCACTGGGAATTCGATGATGCGCTTCCCAAACCGGAAACATTTGTTTTGGCCTGCTCTGGGACAACCCTCGATGAGATCTATCAAGCTGCGGAATGGGAGAGCCAGCTTCCCTACCTGCCAGCGCCGATGGTCAAAGATGGTGGTCCAGTGCAATCATTTTCCGAAACATCTCGGGCATTAAAGACGCGTAACCAACCGATGATTCTCAATTTCGTTTCGTTAATGGCAGGCAATCCCCTCGAAGGCCAGGAGTGATTCGAAGTAAAGTTTTCGCGAAGATGGAATAGGAAATCCTGAAGGCGAAGTGAGTCGCGCCGGGTTTGCCGGAGGTTGATTCCATTCGGTTGCTCGGAAATGTCTTTAGTTTTCGGGTCTCTGTAGGAATTGGCTTCTGCTTTCTCCGCCGTCTGCTTCCGATAGGCACAAGCAGACGGCGGTTGTTAGACTAATACACCCATTCGAGTGTTGCGTATTCCCCCGCCTCGCAGTCGGGCCAGGGGCCCCGGCGGTGAATGACCTCGGCCTGAAAAGGCCGTTATCGTCTCGAACAGAGAATTGTCATCGCTGTTGTCTTGCTCCCCTGAGAGTCCGCTAATCTGGGCTAGTTCTGTTCAGATTTTGATCTTCTGACCCGCCGCTCTCATGTTTGAGCAAGAGGTGCAGCCGACGATATCCAAAGCGCCGCCGTTCAGATGATAGCGCTTCCAATCGATCTCGTAGATCAGCGTCAGCAAGCCGTTTCGCAGCGCGCCAGTAGACTGCATATTTACACCGAGCTAACGCGGTATTCTCAAAAACGCTGACGCGCAGTCTTTGTAAGATTGTCCGTCATCACAGTTTTTGGCACCAGTGGCGGCTTGAACTAAGAGAGTTCGGCTCATCTGTTTGGTTTGGTTATGCGGCGCGTTGGCTGTGAAGCAAGCGGCGCGTGTCGAATGTATTTCGTTTGAGCCTTTCTCGCTGTTGTAGAATGGCTTTGTCGCGTCCGAAGTAGACGTCGACGAGTGTGTCGTTGTTTAGGCGCTCGTGGTAGCGCTGGTGGTTGTTTGGACCTGTCGCGGTTTGATGCCGCTCCTTTGATAGCACTTACTGCAACAAAGGAGACTGACTATGGGACAGA
>NZ_WIXK01000014.1 GCF_009617595.1 Tritonibacter aquimaris
GGTGAAAGCCCGTGTTGGCAAGTGGATCGAGTTCTACAACCGCAAACGCCCCCAATCCGCCCTTGGCGGCAGACCTCGGGCCGTGGTCTATTGGCTGAGAAAGACAAAACCCAACCCGATCAGCAGGAGCAGAGAGTAGCTTAAGTTACGCCGGATCTTGTCCAAACATTGGGGAGTAGCTCAGTAGTGCCAATCGATGCATGTATCCTGCACCCACTTCAGAATTGCCATGCTCGCGAACTCGGTACAATTATCCGAGACAATCGTCTTCGGCATGCCACGCTCAGAGATGCTGCGGTCCAGCTCACGCGCAACCGGTTGGCCCGACAATGATGTATCCGCAACCAGTACAAGGTCCTCGCGGTTGAAGTCATCGACAACCGCCAAGATGCGGAAACGACGTGCGTCTGCCAGTGCGTCTGACACAAAATTTAAGCTCCAGCGTTGGTTTGGGCCATCCGGGACCACCATCGGCTTTCTCGTGCCTAAGGCGCGTTTCCTGCCGCCCCTGTGCGGTACTTGCAGCGTCTCTTCGATATAAATCCGCCTCACCTTCTTATGGTTCACAGCAAAACCTTCCCGCGTGACCATCACTTGGACACGGCGGCAACCAAACCGCCGCCGTTCCCTCGAAACGCGCTTGATGGCATCCCTTAGCTCGGCATCATCACCACGGAGCGACAGGTATCGCGCCGAAGACCGATCGATTTGCAGCACTTTACACGCCCGCCGTTGGCTGACCTGATGAGCCTCCATCAAATGCACCACAGCTTTTCGCTTACGCCCATGTTTGCCCAACGCCGACGCCAAAACCATCTGGGATCCAGAAAACGGCGCGACGTTCTTAGCATCTGTCTTTGAGCATGCGCGCAGCCTCAAGCACGTAGATGCGCCCTGGGTGCACATCTCCAAATCAGCACAAAGGCTGAAAATCAGCCCCGCACCGATCATTCGTGCCATACAGACGGGCAGGTTTGCGCACCTGGGTTATTCAGCGCAACATACTGGATACGCGGCGCTTTTTGTCGATCACGGCGAAGTATCCAGCTTTCTCAAAGCACAAAAGAACAGGGCCGGGCAAATCCAACCCAGCCCTAAACTCAAGAAACGCCTTGACAGTCAATTGGCACGCTTATGCCCAAAACGGGCACTGTTATGCTGTAAGAACAACACCCCGCCGCTACATCAGCCACATTTGGAATGACCGCAACTGGTGCAGGTCATACAGCCTTCGACCATCTGCAAGGTAAATTCACCACAAGCTGGGCAGGCTTTACCGCGTGGCGCGTCTAGGTTCACGACCTGTGCCTGCGGATCCGTTTTCAACCCCATGCCCTCACCTTCGATAAAGCCGATTTTGACCATATGGGTTTCAATCACACCGCCAATAGCCGCCAGGATAGAAGGAATATACTTGCCCTTCACCCAGGCTCCGCCGCGCGGGTCAAACACCGCTTTCAGCTCTTCAACAACAAACGACACATCGCCGCCACGACGGAACACCGCCGAAATCATCCGCGTCAGCGCCAGCGTCCAGGCGTAATGCTCCATGTTTTTGGAGTTGATGAACACTTCAAACGGGCGCCGATGACCGCCAATGATGATGTCGTTGATGGTCAGATAGATCGCATGTTCGGAATCTGGCCACTTCAGCTTGTAGGTCGACCCCTCCAGCGACTGCGGACGATCCAGCGGTTCAGACATGTAAACCACTTCTGCGCTCTCATCAGATTGGGGTGCCTCTGCCCCCTCGCCTGGTGCCTTTTCCGAGCTTTCCGAAACCGACAGAACCGATCCGGTCACATCATTGGGACGGTATGTAGTGCAGCCCTTACAGCCCTGATCCCACGCCTGCATGTAAACGCCTTTGAAATCATCAAAGGAAATGTCTTCGGGGCAGTTGATGGTTTTGGAAATCGAGCTGTCGATCCATTTCTGCGCTGCGGCCTGCATTTTGACATGCGCCGCTGGAGACAGCGTCTGCGCGTTGACAAAATACTCTGGCAATTCTGCATCTTCACCGAATTTCTCACGATACATTTTGACCGCGTAATCCGCCACTTCTTCCTCAGTCCGGCTGCCATCCTTTTGCAGCACCTTGCGCGTATAGGCATAGGCGAAGACTGGTTCGATCCCGGATGAAACATTTCCTGCATAAAGGCTGATGGTGCCGGTGGGCGCAATCGAGGTAAGCAACGCGTTGCGAATACCGTGTTCACGGATCGCATCACGCACGTCATCGTCCATGTTCATCATATTACCGGACGCTAGGAATTTCTCGGCGTCAAACAAAGGGAACACGCCTTTTTCCTTCGCCAAATCCACCGACGCCAGATAGGCGGCGCGCGCGATAGCATGCAACCAGCGCTCGGTCTGACGCGCTGCTTCGTCCGTTCCATATTTCAACCCAAGCATCAGCAAAGCATCCGCAAGCCCGGTAACTCCAAGCCCGATGCGGCGTTTTGCCTGCGCTTCCTGCGCCTGTGCCTCAAGCGGGAATTTTGAGACATCAACCACATTGTCCATCATGCGAACTGCGGTGGCGACCAGCTTCTGCATCGCCTCTGGATCGAGCTCTGCATCTGCCTCAAACGGGCGTGCAACCAACCGCGCCAGATTGATAGAGCCTAGAAGACATGCGCCGTAGGGCGGCAAAGGCTGTTCACCGCAGGGGTTGGTTGCGCAGATATCCTCAATGTAGTTCAGGTTATTGGCTTTGTTGATCCGGTCGATAAAAATCACGCCGGGTTCCGCATAATCATAGGTGGCCTGCATGATCTTGTTCCAAAGATCACGCGCCTGCACCGTGTGATAGACCTTGTCGCCAAACACCAGCTCCCAGGGGCCGTCGGCCTTGACCGCTTCCATAAACGGATCGGTGACCAGCACCGACATATTGAACATCCGCAAACGGGCCGGATCAGATTTTGCGGTGATAAAGGCCTCAATGTCCGGGTGATCGCAGCGCATGGTCGCCATCATAGCGCCCCGGCGCGAGCCTGCCGACATAATGGTGCGGCACATCGCGTCCCAGACATCCATAAACGACAAGGGGCCCGACGCATCCGCAGCCACGCCTTTGACATCGGCACCACGTGGGCGAATGGTCGAAAAATCATAACCGATGCCACCGCCCTGCTGCATGGTCAGAGCAGCTTCTTTCAACATGTCGAAAATTCCGCCCATGCTGTCTGGCACCGTGCCCATGACAAAACAGTTAAACAGCGTCACCTGACGCGCGGTACCTGCCCCTGCGGTGATCCGACCTGCGGGAAGGTATTTGAAATCTTCCAAGGCAGTATAAAACGTCTTTTCCCAGGCTTCGGAGTTGCTTTCAACCCGTGCCAGATCACGGGCGATGCGACGCCAGCTGTCTTCCACCGTCAAATCAATCGGCGTGCCATCCGCCTCTTTGAAGCGATATTTCATATCCCAGATCTGTTCAGCGATGGGGGCAGCAAAGCGGGTCATGCAGAGGTTCCTATGAATCGGGTGCCAAGAAGAGACAGGGTCGATACTACAGTGTACGTCAGGATCTCAACGGGAAAAAAATGGTCAGCAGGATTTTACCGACAAGCATACCACAAGACCTTGCCCCCACCAAATCGCGACCTACAATATAAGGGCTTTATTTGGGACGACTCTGTGGGGAAGCTGTGGATAAGACCGTCAATCTGGTGAAACTGTCGGTGGGCAGCGAAAGCGTGGAGACTTTAACCGTGTGGCAGGCGCAACATGCTGCGCGTTGGCCTGATGGTCTTCCCCGCCATATTACCCGCATGTGGCCCAAACGTGAAAAAGAGCTGCTGAATGGTGGTTCAATCTATTGGGTCATCAAAGGCCAAATTCAATGCCGTCAACGCATCTTGCGGCTCGAAGAAGTGATGGGCGAAGATGAGATCCGCCGCTGCGCTATTGTGCTGGAGCCGGAAATTCACTTAACCCAGACTGCGCAGAAACGACCGTTTCAGGGCTGGCGCTATCTTAAGGTTGAGGACACGCCTGCCGATCTCAGCGGTGCGCGGCGCGAAGAAGAGGCACTGCCGCCAGAGCTGTCGCAGGCCCTGGCAGAAATTGGTGTCATCTAGGCCGTGCGGCTCAGGATGTCAGTGTCTCGTTAAGGGCGGTGTCAAAGGCCGCCCAGAGCTCTTCAACGGGCTCCACACCAACCGCAATACGTACAAAACCCGGCTCAACCGCGTCGCCCCAACGGGCGCGGCGTTCGGCCGAGCTGTGCACACCACCAAATGAGGTGGCCGGACGCAGCAAGGTACAGCTGTTGATGAACTGCTCAGCGCGTTCCGCATCAGACAGTGTTACCCCGATCAAAAAACCAAAACGCGCGCATTGCGTGCGGGCGATCTCATGCGCTGGATCAGTTGCGAGCCCCGGAAAACGCACCTGGTTTACCGCTGAATGCTCAGCCAGGCGCGCTGCAATCACCTCTGCATTGTTGCACATGCGGTCATAGCGCACTTCCAGCGTTTCCATCCCGCGGTGCAGCAACCAAGCGGTATGCGCCCCGGCGATAGAGCCAGACAGCTTGCGCCAGTCTTCCACCCGCTGCATCAGGTCCGAATTGCGGCTGGCGACATGGCCTGCCAGAAGATCCGAATGCCCACCAAGCGCTTTGGTGTCAGACGAAACCACAATATCAATGCCAAGATCCAGCGGCCGCTGGCCCAGCGGAGTGAGCGTGGTGTTGTCGGCAATAGTGATGCCGCCAGCTGCGCGCACCTGCGTTGCAACCGCGCGCAGATCCGTCATGTCGAGGCCGGGGTTTGACGGCGTCTCTACAAACACCACATCAAATCCTTCAAATCCCCCTTCGCAGAACTGCGCGGTGGGCCGTTCCACAAAAGTCACCCCAAGTGGTTCAAGGAACCGTTCAGCCAACAACCGGGTGGTGTAATAGCCATCTGAAGGCAACAGCAGACGCGCACCGGCCCGTAGCGTTGCAAACAGCGCCGCAGAAATCGCGGCCATGCCCGACGGAAACAGCAGCGCAGGCGCATCTTCCAAGGCGCCGATCATCGCCTCAGTACAACTCCAGCTGGGGTTGCCCGCGCGGCCATAGTGATAAGAACCATCAGGATCACCGGGCAGATGAAACATCGAAGCCGAGGTAATAGGCGGCGCAATAGGCGCGCCTTTTTCGAGGCTCTGGCCCCGCTTGTGTAGCAAAGCACCGCTGGCCAGGCTTGAACCCATCATTGCAGACCCTTTATCAGATGTATCGGCCATCAACGCTCTCCTTTTGAATTAGAAACATACGATAGGGGGGAGCACGGTCGCAGCGCAAGAGCTTGAACGCAAACGCTTCCGCCCCTGATCACATATTAAGATACGCCCAATACTTTGGCAGATTGAGATCAGCCTTGCAGCAAATCTCGCAGCTGGTTCAGTGTTGCTTTTTCCTCAGCTGAGTATTTGGCAACACGGCTGCGCCAAAGGGTAGCCTGAGATTTCAGCACCAGACCATCGCCAAGAATCTTCAGGTGATTGGCCCGCAGAGTTTCACCGGTTGAGGTGATATCGGCAATCATCTCGGCGGTTTCATTTTTCACCGTGCCTTCGGTTGCCCCCTGGCTGTCGACCAGCTGGTAATCCGCAACGCCCGCGTCTGTCAGGAACTCACGCACAAGCCGGTGATATTTGGTGGCAATGCGCAGACGGTGGCCATGTTTGGCCCGGAACCCCGCCGCCACCGCATCCAGATCATCCAGTGTTTCCACATCGATCCAAAACAGCGGCACCGCCAGAATAAGATCCGCATGTCCAAAGCCCAGCGGCTCCAGCTCTTCGAGCTGTTGCTCCCAACGCGGAAGTTTTTCCTGAATAAGATCAGTACCGGTCACCCCAAGGTGAATGCGGCCTTCGGCCAACTCGCGCGGAATTTCACCAGCGGATAGCAGCACAAGTTCAACACCGTCGATACCATCAACCCGACCCGCATATTCGCGATCAGATCCAGTACGAGACAGGGTCAACCCACGTTTTGCGAACCAGTCAAAGGTCTTATCCATCAACCGCCCTTTGGAGGGCACACCCAGTTTCAAGCTCATGATTGGGCCTCCGCTTCCAGAGTGAGGATCAGATCAGGGCGCAGCACGCCCCCCACGGCGGGGATTTCTGTCCCCTGCCCCAGATGACGGGTCAATGCATCATAACGCCCACCCGTGGCTACGGCCGGAAGATCAGGACGCTGGCTTGCGTAAAAGCCAAAGACAAAGCCATCATAATATTCCATAGAGGTACGCCCGTAGGAGGCCTCAAAATCCAGCATATCCACATCAATGCCCCGGGCGCGTAGTGCCGAGACCCGCTGATCAAGCAAATCCAGAGCCGGTAAAATCTGTGGCAGATCCACAGCAACATCGCGCAGCTGCTCCACCGCAAACGGGATGGTTTCACGTACAGACAGAAGGGTTTCCAGCGCGAGGATTTCGTTTTCCGAAATCGGCGCAACATCCGCATCCGCGCGCAGCGCATCTACCCGTTGATCCACATCCACTGCGCGGCGTTTACCAATTTCTGGAGCCGATGCAGACAACGACCCCTGGGTGGTGAGCAATGACCGGCGATGTTCGCTCAGCTCCGCGCGACCAGCAAATTGGTCAAGCAGTGATTTGAACCGGCGCGGCCGCCAAATGTGGCGCAGCAACGCGGCTTTGCGCAGATCAGACGTCTTCAACCCCTGCACTGCCGCCATCAGGATACCAATGTCACCACAGGCAGCCCGCACAGGCAGATCGCGCAACTGCATCGCAATCAGCGCAAAGACCTCGGCATCAGCGGCAGCCGGGTTTGTGCGATCAAACACTTCATAGCCGACCTGCATATATTCATTGGCACGGTCGGGGTCATGTTCCTGACGGCGAAAAACCTCACCCGCGTAGGTATAGCGCGCGGGCTCCGCCCCCTGACGCATATGCATTTCCACCACCGGTACGGTGAAATCCGGGCGCAGCATCTGTTCGCCGCGCAAAGCATCCGAAGTTACATAGGCACGGGCCCGAATGTCTTCGCCATAAAGATCCAGCAGCGTTTCCGCAGATTGCAGGATCGGCGGTTCGACCAAACGGGCACCGGCGGCTTCAAAATTCATCCGCAACCGCTGAGCGCGGGCCTGAATATCAGAAGGATTGGCCATGGTTACTGATCCTGACTGTCAAGAATTTCACGCACCTTCGTGACCAAATCACCACGGGCAACGGTGAACTGGCTGGGGCGTTCTTTCCACTCTTCCAAAGTGGCGTTTTCAGCGATCTTAGCACCCAGGATCAGATCCTTGATCTGGATGATCCCCTGCGCTTTCTCATCACCACCTTCGATCACTGCAATGGGAGAATTGCGCTTATCGGCGTATTTCAACTGATTGCCAAAGTTCTTGGGATTGCCCAGATAAACCTCTGCACGGATGCCCGCATTGCGCAGCTCCGAAACCATGGCCTGATAATCCGCCATCCGGTCACGATCCATAACTGTCACAACAACCGGTCCTGTTGGCGTTGCCGACAGACGCCCCTTCTCGCGCAGCGCCGCAAGCAGACGATCCACCCCGATAGACACCCCAACTGCAGGAACTTCTTGACCAGTGAAGCGCTTCACCAGCCCGTCATAGCGCCCACCTCCAGACACAGAGCCAAACTGACGCTTGCGCCCTTTTTCGTCCAGGATCTCAAAGGTGAGTTCTGCTTCAAAAACCGGTCCGGTGTAATAGCCCAGGCCACGGACGATGGAGGGGTCAATCAGCACCCGATCCGCGCCGTATTTAGATGCGGCGAGCAGCTCACCGATTTGTTCCAGCTCGGCGATGCCATCTTGGCCCACTTTGCTGTCACCAACCGCAGCGCGCAGATTTGACATTGTGCCTGCAACATCATCCGCCTTGGATGTGAGGAAGGCAATCACAGGATCAGCCTGCGTGTCGCCAAGACCAACGCCATCAATGAACGCGCCGGACGCGTCCAAACGTCCTTTGGTCAGCAACTCGCGTACGCCTGCCTCGCCCACTTTGTCGAATTTGTCGATTGTGCGCAAAACATCGTCACGTTTGGGGTCATCTTCTGCCAGCCCCATGGCTTCTAGCACACCGTTCAAAACCTTGCGGTTGTTGACGCGCACCAGATAGTCACCGCGCGGGATCCCCACGGTTTCCAATGTATCAGACAGCATCATGCAGATCTCGGCGTCCGCAGCCATCGACGCGGTGCCAACGGTGTCCGCATCACATTGGTAGAACTGGCGATAACGTCCCGGACCAGGCTTTTCATTGCGCCAAACCGGCCCCATGGCATAGCGGCGATAAGGCGATGGCAAATCATTGCGGTATTGGGCATAGACGCGCGCCAATGGGGCGGTGAGATCATAACGCAGGGCCATCCAATCGCCCTTGTCGCCTTCATCCGCCTCCTGCCAGGCAAAGACACCCGCGTTCGGGCGATCCACATCCGGCAGAAATTTTCCCAAAGCTTCAACTGTTTCCACAGCTGAGCTTTCAAGCGCGTCAAATCCGTAATGATGGTAAACACCAGCGATGGCCTGCAACATCTCTGTGCGCTGGCTCACCTCTTCACCAAAATAGTCACGGAACCCTTTGGGCGTTTGCGCCTTGGGGCGGGGCTGTTTCTTGGCTTTGGCCATAGTGGCCTCCTCGCAGGTGTCATTAGGTTACGGCTGGCGGAATAGCCCATGCACGGCCAAGCGGCAAGCCGCGCAAATGTGCCAAATCAAAACAGCGGCGAAATTAAGCACATCTTTTGCGTGTCCCCTGCCCCAATCAGAGGAAAACCCAGCAGCGCACAAAAAAACCGGCCCTCAAATGAGCGCCGGTTTCAATCTTGATCGGGATCTAACCCTTACAGACCAATATGGGTGCCCAGGGCTTCCATATCCGCCAAGAGCTTGGCCGCATCGCTAACCAGGTCGTGCTGTTCATTATCAACAGCTGCTTGGTGGGCTGCACGCGCTTCTTCAATGAAAGCGTCCAGCTGTTCGCGGGTCAGTTCACTGGTGGGTACGGCTTTCTCGGCGAGAACCGAAAGGCCCTCTACACCGATTTCCGCAAAACCGCCGGTGACCACATATTCCGAGTTTCCTTCCGGGCTTTCGACCTTCAGGAGACCCGGGCGCAGTGTGGTGATGGTCGGCGCATGCATCGGCATTGCCGTCATGTCACCGTCCGCGCCTGGGATCACAACCGCGCTCGCCGGGAGCGAAGCAAGGCTTCGCTCGGGGCTTACGAGGTTAAATTGCATGGTGTCAGCCATCGGGATACTCCTTAGGCCGCTTCAGCAGCCATTTTTTCGGCTTTTGCGAGCACTTCATCGATGCCGCCAACCATGTAGAAGGCGCCTTCGGGGAGGTGGTCGTATTCGCCAGCAACAACCGCTTTGAACGACGAGATGGTGTCTTCCAGCTGAACCTGAACACCGTCAGAGCCGGTGAACACTTTCGCAACGTCAAACGGCTGCGACAGGAAACGCTGGATCTTACGGGCGCGGGCAACGGTCAGTTTGTCTTCTTCTGACAGTTCGTCCATGCCGAGGATCGCGATGATGTCTTGCAGCGACTTGTAGCGCTGAAGGATCTGCTGAACGTCAGACGCAACTTTGTAGTGCTCTTCACCAACGATTTGCGGATCCATCAGGCGCGACGAAGAATCGAGCGGGTCAACAGCCGGGTAGATGCCCAGCTCAGAGATCGCACGGTTCAGAACGGTTGTCGCGTCCAAGTGAGCAAAGGTGGTTGCAGGCGCAGGGTCGGTAAGGTCATCCGCTGGAACGTAAACAGCCTGGATCGAGGTGATCGAGCCGTTTTTGGTTGAAGTAATACGTTCCTGCATCGCACCCATGTCGGTTGCGAGTGTTGGCTGGTAGCCAACCGCGGAAGGAATACGACCCAACAGAGCCGAAACCTCGGAACCCGCCTGGGTAAAGCGGAAGATGTTGTCGACGAAGAACAGAACGTCGGAACCAGATTGGTCACGGAACTGTTCCGCCAGGGTCAGACCTGTCAGAGCAACACGTGCACGCGCACCGGGAGGCTCGTTCATCTGGCCGTAAACCAGAGCAACCTGAGATTCTTCCAGGTTATCAGGTTTGATAACGTTGGATTCGATCATCTCGTGGTAAAGGTCGTTCCCTTCACGGGTCCGCTCACCAACACCCGCGAACACGGAGTAACCCGAGTGCACTTTTGCGATGTTGTTGATCAGTTCCATGATCAGAACGGTTTTACCAACGCCCGCACCGCCGAACAGACCAATTTTACCACCCTTAGAGTAAGGTGCCAGCAGGTCGATCACTTTGATGCCAGTTACCAGAACTTCCGACGCGGTCGACTGTTCTGCAAACTCAGGCGCTTCTTGGTGAATTTCGCGGGTCTCGGTAACCTTCAGCGGTTCACCTTCATCCACGGGCTCACCCACAACGTTCAGGATACGGCCCAGGGTTGCGTTACCAACGGGGATGGTGATCGCCGCGCCGGTGTCTACAACTTCCTGACCGCGAACCAAACCTTCGGTCGCGTCCATCGCGATGGTACGAACGGTGTTTTCACCAAGGTGCTGGGCAACTTCCAGAACCAGTTTCTTACCGTTGTTTTCGGTGGTGATGGCGTTCAGGATCGCGGGCAGTTGGTCGTCGAACTGGACGTCTACAACGGCGCCGATGATCTGGGTCACCTTACCTTTTGCATTTGCCATTTTATGGTCTCCGGTTGTCTCTTAGAGCGCCTCAGCGCCCGAAATGATTTCAATCAGTTCGCTGGTGATCACAGCCTGACGCGAGCGGTTATACTCGATGGTCAGCTTATCGATCATTTCACCCGCGTTGCGGGTTGCGTTGTCCATCGCACTCATCCGGGCACCCTGTTCAGAGGCGCCGTTCTCCAGCAGAGCAGAGAAAATCTGAGTGGCCACACCACGGGGCAGCAGGTCAGCCAGAATGGCTTCTTCGCTGGGCTCGTAGTCATATTCGGCCGCCAGACCTTCGTCGTCACCGCTTGCTTCGTAAGAAGCCGGGATGATCTGCTGCGCGGTTGGGATCTGGGTCACAACGTTCACGAACTCCGCATAGAAGACCGTTGCAACGTCGAATTCACCCTCGTCAAACCGTGTCAGCACGTCTTTGGCGATGTCCTGCGCATTGGAGTACCCAACCGACTTAAGGCCAGCTAGGTCCACATGACCAACGAACAGGTCTTCAAACTCGCGTTTCAGAGCGTCGCGGCCTTTTTTGCCAACTGTGAGAACCTTCACAGTTTTGCCTGCAGCCTGAAGCTCAGTTGCCTTTTGACGGGCAAGTTTCGCGATATTGGAGTTGAAGCCGCCACAGAGGCCGCGTTCCGCCGTCAGAACGACCAGGAGATGAACCTGATCGCTGCCGGTGCCCGCAATCAATTTGGGCGCGGTATCGCTGCCGCCGACCGAAGCCGCCAGCCCCGCCATTACGGCATTGAACCGCTTGGCATAGGGGCGTGCGTCTTCAGCAGCTTCCTGGGCGCGGCGAAGTTTCGCCGCGGCCACCATTTGCATGGCTTTTGTGATCTTCCGAGTGTTTTTCACACTCTGGATCCGGTTTTTAAGGTCCTTGAGAGAAGGCATGTCCTACTCTCTCCTTATGCGAAGTCAGCTGCGAATTCGTCGAGAACAGCCTTCATTTTTTCAACGGGCTCACCCTTCTTGAACTTCGGATCCTCAGTCTGGATCCAGTTCAGGAAGTCAGCCTTCTTGGTGCGCAGGAAGGTGAGCAATTCAGCTTCGAAACGGCCAACCTCTTTGAGGTCGATCTTGTCGAGGTAGCCATTGGTACCAGCAAAGATCACGCAGACGATTTCAGCGTTGGTCAGCGGTGCGTACTGCGGCTGTTTCATCAGCTCGGTCAGACGGGCACCACGGTTCAGCAGCTGTTGGGTTGCCGCGTCAAGGTCGGAACCAAACTGAGCAAACGCAGCCATCTCACGGTACTGAGCCAGCGACAGTTTAACCGGACCCGCAACCGAAGACATCGCATCGGTCTGCGCCGAGGAGCCAACACGTGAAACCGACAGACCGGTGTTCACAGCAGGACGGATACCTTGGTAGAACAGTTCGGTTTCCAGGAAGATCTGACCGTCGGTGATCGAGATCACGTTGGTCGGAATAAACGCGGAAACGTCGCCACCTTGGGTTTCAATGATCGGCAGCGCGGTCAGCGAGCCAGCACCGAAATCTTCGTTCAGCTTTGCCGAACGCTCCAGCAGGCGGGAGTGAAGATAGAAAACGTCACCAGGATAAGCTTCACGTCCGGGCGGACGACGCAGCAGCAGGGACATCTGACGATAAGCAACCGCTTGCTTGGAGAGATCATCATAGATGATCAGCGCGTGACGGCCGTTGTCGCGGAATGCTTCGGCCATTGCGGTCGCGGCATAAGGTGCCAGGAACTGCATCGGCGCCGGGTCGGACGCGGTTGCAGCAACAACGATGGAGTATTCCATCGCGCCGGTTTCTTCCAGCTTCTTCACCAGCTGCGCAACAGTAGAGCGCTTCTGGCCAACCGCAACATATACGCAGTACAGTTTCTTGTACTCGTCGTCGCCAGCGGCTTCGTTGTAAACTTTCTGGTTCAGGATCGCGTCCAGAGCAACGGCAGTTTTACCGGTCTGACGGTCACCAATGATCAGCTCACGCTGGCCACGGCCGATCGGGATCATCGCGTCAACCGATTTCAGGCCGGTTGCCATTGGTTCGTGAACCGATTTACGCGGGATGATGCCCGGCGCTTTAACGTCCGCAACTTTACGCTCGGCACCCTCAATCGGGCCTTTGCCGTCCAGCGGGTTACCCAGAGCGTCAACAACGCGGCCCAGCAGGGCGTCGCCCGAGGGAACGTCCACGATGGAGTTGGTGCGCTTTACGGTGTCACCTTCTTTAATGTCACGGTCAGAACCGAAGATAACAACACCAACGTTGTCAGCTTCCAGGTTCAGCGCCATGCCCATGATGCCACCGGGGAATTCGACCATTTCGCCGGCTTGGACGTTATCCAGACCGTGAACACGTGCGATACCGTCACCGACGGACAGCACGCGACCGATTTCGGCCACCTCTGCTTCTTGACCAAAATTCTTGATTTGGTCTTTCAGGATCGCAGAAATCTCTGCAGCTTGGATACCCATTTATCCGACCTCTTTCATTGCATTCTGTAGGGAGTTGAGCTTGGAGCGGATCGAGCTATCGACCATCTTCGAGCCCACTTTGACAACGAGACCGCCGATGATACCTGCATCGACGCTTGCGTTAATGGTAACTTTTTTGCCCACGCGCTCAGCCAAAGTCTTGGCCAGCTTTTCGCTTTGGGTCTTGGTCAGCGCCTTGGCTGAGATCACTTCTGCGGTCACTTCACCGCGGGCCTCAGCGAGGCGCGCGCGCAGCGCTTCGATCAACGCAGGCAGCACAAAAAGACGGCGTTTTTCTGCCATCAGCGCCAGGGTGTTGCGAACAGTGGGTTCAATACCCATCTTGTCTGCTACAGCGATGATCGCTGCCCCCTGCTCGGCGCGGGAAACGACCGGGGATGTGATCAGCTCAGACAGCTCGGGGCTGCTGGCCAATGCGTCGGCCAGATCGTTGATGCTTGTTTCAAGGCTGTCGAGAGACTTACTCTCTTCTGCAATCTCAAAGATCGCAGTGGCATAGCGCGCAGCAATACCTGCGGAAATCGAAGCTGGTTCGGACACGTCCACCCTTCCGATATTTAGGCCCCGGTTGGCAGGTGCAAACCAGCGTCCGGGGGCGTGAGGTAGCCCCTCCAGAGGTCGGCGAGGCATCGAAATCAGCGTGGATGTAGCAGAGCGTTACCAACCTAGCAACTGCCTTAACATCTTATTTCCGAGAGGTCGTTCACGCAATTTCAAGGAGTTAGGCGATATCTGTAGGTTTTCGTCAAATTAGTTTCGTGAAAAAGCTCATTTCGTAGCGTCATTTTTCGTGAACTGCAGTCGCTAACATGTGTCTTTCTTGCATGGAAGACCACTGAATTTGCGCCTCTCTCGCATTCCGGGAATCAGTTTTTGCTGCTGCACCACCTTCTGATTGCAGCGAAGCGGCGTCCTAACGCCCACATGTCCATGCTGGTTCCGGCAAGGGATTCGACAACCCCTCCAAAACCCGGATCCGACTGGGCTTGCTCGATTTGACCCGGCTTCCCGACTGCGGATAGGCTTGCTTGCGCACTTCGACCAAAAACACCCCCCCTGCGAGCACGGTCGGCAATTTTTGTCCGAAACGCTCGATCATCTGCGCAGATCGCAGCCAGAACCTCTTTTCGCTTGGCGGCAAATGCAGCGCAGATACATGGGTCTCAACTTCAAACTGATGACTGCGCAGCTGATGTTCGAGCTGCCCAAGCGTATAAGGACGGCCAAATCCAAACGGCGTGCGATCAGAACGCACCCAAAGCCCCGCGCGGTTGGGCACGATGAACATCGCGCGCCCTCCAGGGCCAAGCACACGCCAGCATTCCTCCAACAATTTACGCGGGCGCTCCGAGGTTTCCAGCGCATGCATCACAACCAGCCGGTCCACATGGCCTGTTTCCAACGGCCACATCGCCTCTTCGCACAAAACCGATACATTGGGCTGGCCCGCCGGCCATTGCATCACTCCCTGCGGTCCCGGCATCAAAGCCACCACCCGGCGTGCCTGGTCCAGGTAAGGTCTGAGCAGCGGAGCCGCAAACCCAAACCCGGCAACGGTTTCTCCGTGCGCGTCTGGCCATAGCTCCAGCAGGCGCGAACGGATCGACGCCTGCACCAAACGCCCGAGCTTGCTACGATAGTAGAAGTTTCTCAGATCTTGAACGTCGAGATACATTGCAGCCGCGCGCTCCTTTGGCCAAACTGACCCTAGTTTAGCCATCTTGAGACGAATGACCATGCCCCTGGAAATCCTAACCGTTCCCTGTCGCACAGATAATTACGCATTTTTGTTGCACAATGACGAAACCGGGGAAACCGCGCTCGTCGATGCTCCAGAAGCGGCCCCGATAGAAGCCGCGCTTTCTGCGCGCGGCTGGACCCTCGACTATATATTGATCACCCATCACCACTACGATCACGTTGATGCCGTCGAGCCATTGCGAAACCGCGACAACGCGCAGGTCTACGGCGCAGCAAACGATGCGCATCGCCTGCCCCCGCTCGATCAGACACTTAATGATGGAGAAACACTCAGCCTTCTCGGTGAAGAGCTCCGGGTAATGGATGTCTCGGGGCACACGATCGGCCACATCGCATTCCACTTCCCGCACTCAAAAGCGGTTTTTACGGCTGATAGCCTCATGGCGCTTGGCTGTGGGCGGCTTTTTGAAGGCACGCCCAAACAGGCTTTTGACAGTCTTTGTGCTCTTGCCAGTCTGCCAGAAGACACTATTGTATATTCAGGGCATGAATACACCCAAGCAAATGCAAAATTCGCCCTGACGATCGAAGCAGACAATCCGGCTCTTATTGAACGCGTTGCAGATATCAACGCCGCGCGTGAATCTGGTCGCCCAACGGTGCCATCTTCTCTGGTATTGGAGCGCGCGACCAACCCGTTTCTGAGAGCCGATCAGCCAGGGATCAAAATTGCCTTGGGTTTGGAAGACCAGGATGCGCTTGCCGTGTTTACCGAGATTCGGCAACGAAAGGATAACTTTTGACCCGTTTTCGGGGGCGTGAAACGCAATCAAAAGGTTTTGTGACCGTAAAAAGTGAGAAACCTCTTGAAGCCGCCGCTGGATCAACCAAACTCTAACAATATGGAGACAAGGTTGAATGAGGGCATATTGGTAAATACCTGTCAGTATGCTCAGCAACCCAAGACAGAGGAGCACGCCCGTGCCTTCATTCTCGAACACGCTTGAACAGGCCATTCACGCAGCGCTAGCGCTTGCGAATGAGCGACGTCACGAATTTGCCACGCTGGAACACCTGCTTCTGGCTCTGACCGATGAGCCCGACGCCGCCCGCGTCATGCAGGCCTGTAGCGTCGACCTTGGCGAATTGCGCAGCGCCCTGCTTGAGTTTGTCGATGAAGAATTGTCAAATCTCGTCACCAGCGTCGAAGGCTCTGAGGCCGTGCCCACGGCTGCTTTCCAACGGGTGATCCAGCGTGCAGCGATTCATGTGCAATCTTCTGGCCGCACTGAGGTCACCGGTGCCAATGTGCTGGTGGCGATCTTTGCCGAACGTGAAAGCGACGCGGCCTATTTCCTGCAGGATCAGGAAATGACCCGCTATGACGCGGTGAATTTCATCGCCCATGGCGTGGCCAAAGATCCAGCCTTCGGCGAGAGCCGCACTGTAAGCGGCTCCGAAGAATATGAAGAGACCTCACAACAGCAGCCACAAGCAGAGGGCGGCGAGAAAAAAGAGAGCGCGCTTGCCAAATATTGCGTCGATCTCAATGCCAAGTCCCGCGATGGTGATATTGACCCCCTGATCGGTCGTTCCCAAGAGGTTGAGCGTTGCATTCAGGTGCTCTGCCGCCGTCGCAAGAACAATCCGCTCTTGGTGGGTGATCCTGGCGTTGGTAAAACCGCCATCGCCGAAGGCCTGGCGCGCAAGGTCGTACAGGGCGAAGTGCCTGAAGTACTCTCTGAAACCACCATCTACTCGCTCGATATGGGCGCGCTTTTGGCGGGCACACGCTACCGTGGTGATTTTGAAGAACGTCTCAAAGCAGTGGTCACCGAGCTGGAAGATCACCCTGACGCGGTTCTGTTCATCGATGAAATCCACACCGTTATTGGTGCGGGTGCGACGTCTGGCGGCGCAATGGATGCTTCAAACCTGCTGAAACCCGCTCTGCAGGGCGGCAAGCTGCGCACCATGGGCTCCACCACGTACAAAGAGTTCCGCCAGCACTTCGAAAAAGACCGCGCGCTCAGCCGCCGGTTCCAGAAGATCGATGTGAATGAGCCTTCGGTCGAGGATTCGATTGCGATCCTAAAGGGGCTGAAACCTTATTTCGAAGACCACCACGGCATCAAATTCACCGCAGATGCGATCAAATCCGCGGTGGAGCTTGCCGCGCGTTATATCAATGATCGCAAACTGCCCGACAAGGCCATTGATGTGATCGACGAAGCCGGTGCTGCCCAGCATCTGGTTGCGGAAAGCAAACGTCGCAAGACCATCGGCGTCAAAGAGGTTGAGGCCGTTGTTGCCAAGATCGCCCGCATCCCACCCAAAAGCGTTTCCAAAGACGACGCCGAGGTTCTGAAAGATCTGGAGAAAACCCTGAAACGGGTTGTCTTTGGCCAGAACGACGCGATTGACGCGCTCTCAAGTGCGATCAAACTGGCACGTGCGGGCCTGCGAGAGCCGGAAAAACCCATTGGGAACTACCTGTTTGCGGGCCCCACTGGTGTTGGTAAAACCGAGGTCGCCAAACAGTTGGCTGATCAGCTTGGTGTTGAACTGCTGCGCTTTGACATGTCCGAATACATGGAAAAACACGCCGTATCACGCTTGATCGGTGCGCCTCCTGGCTATGTCGGCTTTGATCAGGGCGGCCTACTGACTGATGGCGTTGATCAGCACCCACACTGTGTGTTGTTGCTGGATGAGATCGAGAAGGCCCACCCCGACGTCTTTAATATCCTGCTGCAGGTCATGGATAATGGCCAGCTCACCGATCACAACGGCCGCACTGTGAACTTCCGCAATGTTGTGCTGATCATGACGTCCAATGCTGGTGCGTCCGACATGGCCAAATCCGCAGTGGGCTTTGGCCGTGACCGTCGCGAAGGCGAAGACACCGCCGCAATCGAACGCACATTCACACCGGAATTCCGCAACCGTCTTGATGCGGTGATTTCCTTTGGCGCGCTGCCAAAAGAGGTGATCCTGCAGGTTGTTGAGAAATTCGTGCTCCAGCTCGAAGCACAGCTGCTGGATCGCAATGTCTCGATTGAGCTTACCCGCCCTGCTGCAGAATGGCTCGCTGACAAAGGCTATGATGAGAAAATGGGTGCGCGTCCTCTGGGCCGTGTGATCCAGGAATACATCAAAAAGCCCCTCGCCGAGGAATTGCTCTTTGGCAAGCTCACCAAGGGTGGCCTTGTGAAGGTTGGCGTCAAGGATGGCAAACTGGACCTACGCATTGAAGGCCCAGCAAAGCCTCGGATCTCTGGCAAAAAACCCCCACTGCTCACTGCGGACTAACGCAATGAAATACGCATTGGCTCTGGCCATAACGCTCGCCTCCCCTCTGGGGGCGAGCGATTTTTCTGCGCCCTTGTTGGATTGGCCGGTGGATTGCGTCCTCAACCACTCCTGCCATCTGCAGCAATATGTGGATCACGACCCCGGCCCCGGCGCAAAAGACTTCCGCTGCGACGCTCTCAGCTATGATGGCCATAAGGGCACTGATATCGCTCTGCCCTCGCTTGCTGCAATGATGGCGGGCGTCAGTGTTCGCGCAGCCGCAGATGGCATCGTCGCAGGGCTACGCAATGACATGGCCGATCTACGATACGAAAACGGCACTGACCTACAAGGGCGTGACTGTGGCAACGGCGTGGTGCTGCAACACTCTGACGGTTGGGAAACCCAATATTGCCACCTGAAACAAGGCTCTGTTCAGGTTACGGTTGGCCAGTCCATTGCGGCAGGCACCGCCCTTGGTGAAATCGGCCTGTCCGGCAAAACACAGTTTCCACATCTTCACCTGTCCGTCCGCCACAACGGTGCAGTGGTGGATCCGTTTGCAGCGACTTTCAACACATGCGACGCAGCACAACAGAGCCTTTGGAGCACCTCTCTACCCTACGAGCCAGGTGGCTTAATCTCCGTTGGTTTCAGCCAAGCCGTCCCCAGCTATGACGCAATTCGTGCAGGCACCACCCGCGCAGATCTCACCACCACCTCACCTGCGATGGTGGTTTGGGGCTATCTCTATGGCGCACAAAAAAATGATGTGGTGCAGCTACAGATACACGGCCCCAAAGGGGAAGTGATCGCCCATTCTGATATCTTAGACAAAGATCAGGCCCAGCTCTTTCGCGCGGCAGGAAAACGTCTGCGGGCCCCAAACTGGCCGCAGGGCATCTACCACGGCACCGCCCGCCTCATCCGCGACGGGGTCCTGGTCGACAGCAAAACGATAGAGCTCACCTTGAACTAAGGTGAAACCGCCTTGCGCAGCAAGGCCACGCCCAACCGGTGCACTGCCCCAAAGGGGCACAGCGCACTGGGCGGGAGTTCTCCCCCTAGACCTTGCGCCCCACTAGTCAGCACCCAACACTCAACGCTCGGTAAATTTCAGCTCGATACGGCGGTTCTGCGCGCGCGCCTCAGCGGTGTCACGTGGGTCCACCGGTTGGAATTCGCCGAACCCATTGGCTGAAAGCCGCTCGGGCGGCAGGCCCAGGTTTTCAACCATATACCGTACAACCGACAACGCCCGCCCCTGGCTCAGCTCCCAGTTATCTTCAAACTTCGGGTGGTTGATCAGCGGATCATTGTCAGTATGCCCATCGACGCGGATCACCCAGTTCAGCTCAGATGGGATCGCAGCTGCAACGCTTTGCAAAATCCCTGCCACCTTTGCCACTTCGGCCCGGCCCGCCTCAGACAGATCCGCGCTGCCTGGATCAAACAATACTTCGGAGGCAAACACAAAACGGTCGCCCTGAATGCGCACCCCGTCTTGATTGCCCAACAGATCACGCAGCCGTCCAAAAAACTCGGAGCGATAGCGCGCCAGATCTTCGCTTTCGGCCTCCAGTGCCTCCGCCTTTAACGCCAGTGCCTCGGCTTCGTCCTCGGCGCGCTTGCGCTCTTCTTCTTCCAACAGACGGCGCTTGCGCTCTTCCGAGGCCGCCCGCGCCAGTGCAGTGTTCAGATCCTGGCCAAGGCTTTGCAACTGAATGGATTGCGCCGCATCCCGATCCTTGAAATCATCAAGCAGCGCTTGCAGACCACCAAGCTGCCCACGCAGGGCTGCAACCTGTTGATTGAGCAACGCTGCTTCGCGTTGTGCCTCAGCGGAAACAGCTTCTTCATTTGCAAGCGCAGCATTGGCTTGCGCCAGCAATGCAGCCTGCACATCCGTGGCATCCAAGGCTGCTGCCTCAGCCGAGCGCAATCGCTCCAATGCCTCGGAAAGATCACCTGACAATGTTTTTTCAGCAGCCTGCGCCGCCGCCAGCAATGTCAGAGTGTCCTCAGCAGCCTTGCGCTCCGCCTCAAGCGACAATGTCATTGCGGTCAGTTCCGCATCGGCATTCTGTAAACGCTCCTGCAACGCTTTTGCCGCCGCAGCCTCAGCCAAACGCGCGGCCTGCTCTTCTAGGCGCGCCGCTTCTTCGTCGCTCAGCTGGGTGTTCAGCTCAGCAATCTCGCTGTCACGCGCAGCCAGATCCTTTGTGCGTTCAGATCCTTCGCGCTCCAGATCCGCTACCAAAGCCTGCAGCGCTTCGCGTTTGGCCGCATCCAGTCGCGCAGCCTCTGTTTGGGCGTCTATTTCACCACGTGCTGTTGCCAGTGCAAGGTTGAGCCGCTCTTGCTGGCTCAGCAGTTCCACTTCTCGGGCGTCTTGATCGGCGCGCTCCGCAGTTAAGGTCGAAACCTGGCGTTCCGCATCATCACGGCTACTGATCAACGCCGCCACCTGCGCCTCAAAGCCCGAGATCCGGCTTTGGGCAATTTCCAATTCAGACGCGGTCAGATCCTGCTGCGCTGTCAGTTCCGCCAACGCCCGATTACGCGCATTCAGCTCAGACCGGGTGGAGGACAATGTTGTGTTCAGCGCACCAAGACGCGTTTCTAAACCGGTGCTTTTACGCTCTTCCAGTCCAAGCGCGGCAGCCAGTGCCCCAACTTCGCCTGCAAGGTCATCCAGTTCGCTTTCTTGACCGGAAATAGTTTCGCGCAACACAAATTGCACCATCATAAAAATGGTCAGAACAAACATCAAAACCAGCAACAAGCCAGTCATTGCATCCACAAACCCCGGCCAGATCGAAGCCTGAAATCGCTGACCCGTGCGCCGAGACAGAGCCATGGATCAGGCCCCTTCCTGCGGTGGCCGTGTTGTGTTCACCCGAGGTGGGTGGGCAAAGGCCTTGATCATCAGGTCGATATCTTTGCGCAGTTCAGCAAGGCTCTCTTGGCGCCCTGCCGAAATCTCCTCGAGGATGCGCAGCATCTGCACATCAATCGAGCGCAGCCGCATCCGGCTTTCGGCGTCAATGCCCACATCGCCCTGTGCGCGCATGATTTCGACCAGTGCCTCTTGCCCCACGGCGATCCGTTCGATCGAGGCAGACAAAGATTCGGTGCGGTCTTGGCGCGCATTCATCTGGGAAATCACTTCGATAAGCGCATCCATCTTGCGATCCACCTCAGCGCGCGACTGGGCCGTATCCATGAACATCGCCTGTAGCGCGTCCATTTGCTCAGCCATGGTATCTAGAACCTGACTGACCGCGCCACCTTCGCCGGTCGAATCTTCCGACGACAGGCTCACGCGGGTAAACGACGATAACCACTCTTCCAGTTCGCGGTAAAACCGGTTCTGGCCGTGCCCTGCAAAAAGCTCAAGCAACCCAACAATCAAAGATCCCGCCAAGCCCAGAAGCGATGAAGCGAAGGCCACGCCCATACCGCCAAGCTGGCTTTCAAGCCCGCTCATCAAACGATTAAAGACGGCGAGCCCTTCTTCGCCTTCCTGCGGCGCAAGGCTGCGAATGGTGTCCACAACAGCAGGAACTGTGGTGGCCAACCCATAGAAGGTTCCCAAAAGCCCCAGGAAAATCAGCAGGTTGACGATATAGCGTGTAACATCACGCTCTTCGTCGATCCGAGTTGCCACTGAGTCCAGAATGGAGCGTGTTGAGGAAGACCCCAGCTGCATTCGCGCTCCACGTGAGCGCAACAAAGATGCCAAGGGGGCCAACATCGACGGCGTGCGATCATCATCATATGTCTCGCCGCTGGCAAAACGTTCAATCCAACGCACAGACCCAATCAGCTGTCCCACCTGCCAGAAACACGCAAGCACCCCGATAACAAAGACAAACAGGATAAACCCGTTCAGCCAAGGATTGGCCTGAAACACCGGCAACACCCGCGGCAACGCCACAAAGGCGCCAAATCCGGAAAGCCCAAGCGCGATCAACATCATGATCACCTGTCGGACGGGTTGGGAAAACTGCGGTCTGGCCTCGCGCCCTGTTTGCGCCATCTTGGTCGGCTCCTGACACCTAATTTCTGCTCGCGCTCAACGGGTAGCCTATAAGGAAAGTGCCAGAACTGCCAAGCGTTTATACGCTCAATTCACGCACCCGTTGGGCCAGCCAGTTCAAATCGTGATCTTCCAAACCGATCTCAGCCAGATGCTCGGCAGTATTGTACAGATACTCGGGATTTGGCCCCCGTCCGCCCACCGCATGGGCGATCACATTGGCCTGCCGCTCAAGGCTGAGCCCACCGCAATATTGTTCGTGCTGGGGATCAATCACATAGGTCACCGCAGTCACACGTTCACCGCTGGCGAGTGTCACTTCAAGATCACGTTCCACATAGGCAGATGAAATCAGCTCGCGCTCACGCAAAGCTGCGAGCGTTGCCTCTTCGTGGCCAGCCTCAACCGAAAGTGCCATACCGGTGCATTCCGCGTCATCGGCCGCGTCCAGTGCCAAAACCAGACCCGGTTTTTCCTCGCTGCCCCGATGGTGGATCGACCACATGCAAAACGAACGGTGATAGCCCGCTAGCGTCGCTGCCTCACGCCGCGCAACTGGGAACCCGGGGTTCCACAGCAGCGATCCATATCCAAACACCCACATTGTCATCTTGCTGGTCCTTTTTGCGACCAGCTTATAAACAGCATTTCACAAGCGCGAAAAGGGGTGTGGCATGCGCAGGCTAATCAAATGTCTTATTGTGGCGTCCGTGCTGTGGGGGGGCTATTGGGGTCTGGCGGCCTGGGCACTGCGCCAAGGGTTTGAAACCTGGTTTCAGGAACGTGTCCGTGAAGGCTGGCATGCGGAATTTGAACAGCTTGATACCGCTGGTTTCCCCAATCGTCACATCACAACGATCGCTAATCCCGCACTGGCAGATCCCGGCACCGGCACCGCCTGGTCGGCTGATTGGATCAGCTTTGACAGCGCAGCTCTTTCCCCGACGCATCAAAACCTGCGTTTTGCCGAGACAGCCCAGCGCCTGTCCTATTTTGACCAAACACTGACGCTTCTGGCGCAGGGTCTTGTCGCCAGTCTGGATCTGGCTCCGGGCACCGCGCTTAGCCTGCAAGAGCTCCGCCTCGCCTCAGATGCTATCGCTCTGACGGATGCAACAAACTCCACGATTTCCGCCGAAGCGCTTGCGTTTTCGATGGTCGAAAGCGATGCGACGGCAACCTACGATATCTCAGGCGAAATTACCGGCTTCGCGCCGCAGGGTCTTTTGCGCGAACAGCTTTTGCCTGCCCTGCCTGCACAGGTTGACCGCCTCGCCCTGTCCGCCACCGTGGAATTTGACACGGAATGGGATCGCCGTGCGCTGGAACTACGTCGCCCGCAACCGCGCCAGATCTCATTACACGAAGCAGAAGGCAAATGGGGACCGATGCGCATTCGGGCCACTGGTGCGCTCACGATTGATGAAACAGGGCGTGCGGAAGGCGCCATCACGCTGCAGGCCGATCATTGGCGCGAGATGCTGACGCTTCTGGAAGAAAGCGGCGTGCTCGCCGCCAAAACCCGCAGCAATCTGGAACGGTTGATTGCCATTCTGGCCGGACGCAGCGGCCATCCGGACAAGCTTGAGGCAAAACTCGGCTTCAGTCGTGGTCAGATGCTTTTGGGGCCGCTCCCTTTGGGCCCTGCCCCGCGGTTCATCCTGCGCTAAAATCACGCTTGACCTAAACCATGGTTGAGCTTCCACAAACAGATCGCACTCACATTGGTGCGATTTGTTTTATAGGATCTCAATCATGCATGTCTTAACCGTTCTGGATCACCCGGATCCCAACTCCTTTAGCGCAGCACTGGCACAATCATTTGTCGAAGGCTGCAAAATCGCAGGTCACAGCACTGAATGCGCCGACCTTCATGCGGAAGGATTTGACCCACGCTGGACCCTGGCCGACGCCAAAGGCACGCCGCAAGCCGATATCATCGCAGAGCAGGATCGGATCGCGCGCGCCGATGCGATCTGCTTTCTTTTTCCGCTGTTCTGGTGGGGCATGCCCGCTATGAGCAAAGGCTGGCTTGAACGGGTCTGGGCCTGGAAATGGGCCTATGATCAACTCGATGATGCGGAAAAATCATTGCAAAGACCACGTTCGGGCCTCCTGCTTGTGCCTGCGGGTGCGCGCGAAGATGAGGTTGTTCAAAACGGCTACCGCGCCGCGCTTGATCGCATATGGCTCGATGGCACCTTTGGCTATTTCGGCTTTGCGCCGCGTCGGCTGGAACTGCTGTGCGGCGCTGAAGGCTCAGCCAAGCGCCGCGAAGGATTGCTCACACGTGCCCATGAACTTGGCCGTACCTTGCCAACACCTGCGCACAAATCATAAACGCCCGGCCGGAGCGCAACCGCACCACGCGAAAAGCGTGGTGCTCGGCCCAAGGCTCGAATGGGGCGCAAGCCCCCTTGAGGCGCGGGAGCCCGCCCTTAGCGGCAATAGGGCCCGCTGCGATGACTGGCCGTATCGAAATGGAAGTGATCTTGATGATACCGGTCTGCACGTGGTCCCAAAACAGTGCCAAACGGGCCACAGGCTGCTTTCCACACCTTTTCCAATTGCTTGCGGGTTTTGCGCTTCTTCCAGCCCTTCAGAACTGTAATGGTCTCGCCGTTTTTCAGAATGAAGCCGGAAATGTCGATTGCCTTCCCGCGCCCATGTTCTGAGATCTTCGCGCCCGGACGATTGTTGCGGGTTCGGCAGGAATAATGTGCTGCCACACGCAGCCCAACCACTTTCTTGCGAAACGCGGGCTGCACCCCTTTTTCGACCCAGGTCTTCAGCGCTTGTGCGGTCTCGCAGGTCATAACCGAATGCTGGCTGAGGCTGACACCAGACACCGCGCTGATGCGCACGGCATCCTGCGCTCCGCAGCCCTTTAGTTTTCCAGGCACAGATCCAACCACTTCACCGGTCAAATCGGGATCGCCACAGATCGCATTGCGCTTGCGTTTGCGGCGACCAAATAATGCGGGTTCTGAACCTTGATATGGCAAAATGCCTGTCGCGGCAGGCGGCGCAATCGCGGCCACATCAAACAACGGCAGGCTCTCCTCCGCAAAAAGCGGACCCGCCATCAACACCAATGCAGCAATCAAACGCGCTTTCATCAGGTGCTTTCCCGGCCAAAGTTTGGCTCGGCCGTATCCTGCCCCGCTTCAATAATGCCACGGCGAATGGCACGGGTGCGGGTGAAATAGTCGTGAAGATGCTCCCCGTCGCCGGTGCGAATGGCGCGCTGCAATGCAAAAAGCTCTTCGGTAAAACGGCCAAGTATCTCCAGCGTGGCTTCTTTGTTGGTCAAAAACACGTCGCGCCACATGGTTGGGTCCGACGCGGCGATCCGGGTGAAATCGCGAAAGCCCGCGGCTGAGTATTTGATCACTTCGCTGTCAGTCACCCGGCGCAGATCATCGGCCACGCCTACCATCGTATAGGCGATCAGGTGCGGCGCATGTGATGTGACCGCCAGCACCAGATCATGGTGATCGGCGTCCATCTCATCCACATTGGCACCCATCCCCTCCCACAATGCACGCAGCTTTGCGGTGGCTGCCGGGTCTGTGCCTTCAACAGGAACGAGAATGCACCAGCGGTTGTCGTAAAGCTCTGCAAAACCGGATTCAGGTCCGGAATGCTCGGTTCCTGCCAGCGGGTGCGCGGGTACAAAATGCAACCCCTCGGGCAGATGTGGGGCAACTGCATCAATGACATGGCGCTTTACGGATCCCACATCGCTGATGGTTGCGCCCGCCTTCAGGTGTGGTGCGATCTCTGCCGCAACGGGGCCCATGGCACCAACGGGAACACAGAGCACCACAAGATCTGCATCTTTCACAGCCTCAATCGCGCTGTCACAGATCCGGTCACACAGGCCAATCCGGCGCGCGGTCTCACGTGTTTCTGCGCTGCGGGCATAACCTGTCACTTCGCCAGCAAGCCCTGCACGTTTCATCGCCCAAAACATTGACGAAGCAATGAGCCCCAGACCAATCAGCGCAACGCGCCCGTAAACCTCGCTCATGCGCGCGCACCTTCCTTGAATGCTTTGATTGCAGCCGCCACCGCGCGGCAGCCTTCTTCGTCGCCGACAGTGATGCGCAGCGCTTCGGGTATGCCGTACCCTGCCACCTTGCGCACAATCACCCCACGCGATTGCAGCACTGCATCGCAGGCATCAGCCTCAGCCTGATCCGCAAACCGCGCCAGAATAAAATTGGTTTGGCTCTCATCTGATGCCACGCCAACCGCGGCCAGCTCTGCCGCAAGCCAGTCGCGCCATTTGGCGTTTTCCTGCTGGCAATGCGCAAGGTAGTCGCGGTCCAACAGTGCTGCCTCAGCCGTGGCCAGAGACAGGTTCGACAGGTTGAAGGGCTGGCGCACCCGGTTGAGCACATCAATGATTTCTCGCTGGGCATAGCCCCAGCCAACACGCAGACCACCCAGCCCGTAAACCTTGGAGAAGGTACGCGTCATGATCACATTGGGATGCGCATCGACAAAGGCCGCACCCCCATTAAATGGCACATCACCCCGTACAAATTCCGCATAAGCACCATCAATCACCAACAGCACATGCTGCGGTAGCCCCTCGATCAGCCGCGCCACTTCTGCATCTGAAATCATGGTGCTGGTGGGATTGCCCGGATTGGTCAGAAACACCAGCCGCGTGCGCTCTGTCACCGCGTTCAGGATATAATCCACATCCACACGGCGTTCCGTTTCCGGCACGCACACAGGCGTTGCCCCCGCCTGACGGGCCAGGATCGGATACATGGAAAACCCGTGTTCGGTATAGATCACCTCATCACCGGGCCCTGTGTAGGACTGCGCTATAAACTGCAGCACCTCATCACTACCAACACCGCAGATCACCCGATCGGCATCAAGCCCGTGCACGTCACCAATGGCTGCGCGCAGGGATGCGTGATCCGTGGTTGGGTATCGATGCAGATCCGGGGCCGCCGCCTGTGCTGCGGCAATTGCCTTTGGGCTTGGGCCAAGCGGGTTCTCATTTGCACTGAGCTTGATAACCCGCTCCTGTCCGGCCACATGGGATTTGCCTGCCTGATAGAGGGCAATCTCCATGATTCCGGGCTGCGGTGTGATCTGCGTCATAGCTTGGGCTCCTTTAATCGCCCCACTCATATCGACACCGCCGCAAATGGGAAAGCAGCAAGAGCACGCTTCCCCGCAATCTTGTGAAATTTAGCCGCGCCTGTTGCGCAAGTTAGTGACCAAAGACTGAATTTGGCACCCAAGTCACCCGCTTGCCGGCTCCTCCCATTCGCATATGCAGACAGGCGGTATTGAGGCGCTGAAAATAAAGTGCTTCCAGCGGATACCAGCCCGCCTTTGGCACTTCGACATCCACTGCAAACGTGGTGTCACAGGACTGGCGACCATCAAATTCACCCACAACCTGGCCGCCAACTTTGGCCAGCAGCCCATCATTGGTCAGGAAATCAATGGTATAGGTCCCGGCCGCCTCAAAATGCATATAGCCTTTAATGTCAGCAACCACGCGCTCTGAACGTTTCGAGGTCATCACCTTTTCACCGATGGCGGTGTCAGAATGATCAAGCCCCGCGATCGGAGCCCCCGCCTCGACCTGATACCGCAGTGCATTGGCAGCAGATTTCAGGCTCTTCACATCCGACGGATAGGCATATTGCACCGCAAGACCCGGTTTCAGATTGCTGGGTTGTGGATCCGCAGGCTCAAGCTTCAAAGGCGCGGCCAATGCCATCTGTGCACAGCCCAGCGCCCCCAGCACAAGGGCTATCATTTTCTTGGTCATATCATCTCCCCTTGGACGTGTTTCAGGCCAACCGGCCCCACCGTCTCTCTGTACATCCCGTTCGAGATTAGAAAGCCTATTCGATTTTGGCAAACGCCAAGGGTTGCGGCGCGAAAAACCGCGTATAGGTGCAACCGTCAAGGCACAGGGTGTGGACAGGCCGCCGTGCACGGGGCGCGCACAGGTTACCCAAAAGAAAAAGGGCCGCACCAAGGCGACCCTTTCGAAATCTTTTGAACGTCGGCGAAGATTAGTTCTTCGCGTAGAATTCAACAACCAGGTTTGGCTCCATGATGACCGGGTAAGGTACATCCGCCAGGCCAGGCGCGCGAACAAAAGTCGCGGTCAGCTTGGAGTGGTCTACCTCAACGTAGTCAGGCACATCACGCTCTGCCAGCTGAACAGCTTCCAGAACAACAGCCAGCTGCTTGGATTTGTCGCGAACAGAGATCACGTCACCTTCTTTAACGCGGTAAGACGGGATGTTCACTTTCTTGCCGTTTACTTCCACGTGGCCGTGGTTCACGAACTGGCGCGCCGCAAATACGGTCGGCACGAATTTCGCTCGGTAAACAACTGCGTCCAGGCGGCGCTCCAGCAGACCAATGAGGTTTTCACCGGTGTCGCCTTTTACACGCTCAGCTTCGGAGTAGATGCGGCGGAATTGCTTCTCGGTCAGGTCGCCGTAGTAGCCTTTCAGCTTCTGCTTGGCGCGCAGCTGGATACCGAAGTCGGACAGTTTGCCCTTGCGGCGCTGACCGTGCTGGCCGGGGCCATATTCACGACGGTTCAGCGGGGACTTCGGACGGCCCCAGATGTTTTCGCCCATACGGCGGTCAATTTTGTACTTGGCAGCGGTACGTTTAGTCATACGCTGATCTCCTTCGATAAAACGAGGCCAGAAAGGCCACTATGAAGGGCGTTGTCCTCTTGGGCAGATCTGAAAGACCCCATCCCATGACAGGCATCCCCTTGCGAGGGCCACCAACACCAATGAAGTGGCGCTTTTATCGGAAAGTATGGGGGAGTCAACAGCTATCTAGCTGCAACATCAGCGACTAACAGGCGGCATATGCCAGCACCGCGCTGGCGCCGCAGTTCAGCCCCCGGCGCGCATGACCGAAATTTCGGCGCGCCAGCACGTCAGCGAGGCGTGTAATGGTCCTGATCAGTCAACATTTTCAGATCCGCGTCACCGGGATTAAAGCCTTCGCTTTCCACCCCATCGGCCCCGATCAGCCTTCCTGCACAAACCGCCCCTGCTGGCCCTTAAAGAACGCAAGCGCTTCGCCATCGTCACGCAGGCTCGCGCGCAGCACCTTACCGACAAAGATCGCATGATCACCGCCATCATAGGTGGCATAGCTGCTGCACTCAAACCGGGCGAGCGCGCCATCAATCAACGGCACCCCCTCGCTATTTTGCGCAAGATCCATGCCCTGCAGCGCCTTGGCGTCTTTGGCCACCTGCCAGCAGAGATCACATTGATCAGCGCCAAGGATATGGATCGCAAAATGGTCTGCAGCTTCAAAATAGCCAAACCGGCCCGCCTCCCGGCTTCCGGACCACAGTACCAATGCCGGATCCATCGACACGGATGAAAAACTATTGGCGGTGATCCCGATCGCCTTGCCTTCATGAGAGGCTGTAATGATGGTGACACCGGTGGCGAAACGCCCAAAGGCATCCCGCAGCAATCGGGCGTTTTCCGCATTGGGAGTAAACTGCAGCATAACCGGCACCAAACCTCAAAGTTCCAACATTGGACATGATAAATCAGGATTCGCCCCGCACGACTAGAGCAAGCAGGCAGGTTTTAACACCAATTGGCATTTTCTCGACTGTAAGGCTCGGATATATATCGCTTTTGTGCTCGAAGATGTCGCTATCGCGCTGCGGTCAATGGGATGGCTTCCGGGTGATCCAGCGCCCCAGCCATGTGGCGTGACAATTTATCGATTGCCGCCATCAAACCTTCCAGCTCCTGCGGGCTCAAAATGTCTTCGAACATCTTCTGACGGGTCTCAAAAAACGGCTTTTCCCGCGCCAGCGCCGCCTGCCCCATTTTACTGAGGCTCAAAAGCTTGCGGCGACGGCTGCGCGGATCGCCACGCTCTAACAAATGCCCAGCGCGGATCAAGGCCCCAACTGATCGGCTGATCTGCGCCCGATCAATCACCATCAGACGCGAAAGATCCGCCGCACTGGTTTCACCAAACAAGCTAAGCACCAAAAGGATACGGTAATCGGTCAGATTGAGATCGGATTGCGTCAAATTGCGTGTGGCATGCATATCCAGCAGCTTGTTCAACCGTGACAGACGAAAGGACAGGTGCTCTTCCAACTGCGCCAGCGCGGCTCGCCGCGTCTCATCCATTTCTTGATGATCTTGTGTCATGTCGCGCGCCCTCTCCTCCTGATCCCGCCCCGCTGTAGCATTCAAGCGGGCAGGACAAAAGCCAAAGAACCTCCAGAGGCCAGGCGCGCGCGTGTATTTGTCAGGAGAACATGAGGATATTCGAAAAGCCGGGATTAGAAGTATTGGCAAATCTGAGTGGCGGGCCGAATGGGATAAAAGTGAGAACTACTATGCCGTTGAAATTAAAAAGCCTTTCCCGTGGGAGAATGTCCGTTCACCCAAATTGAGCCTGCAAAGAACAGAGGCCGAGAGGCTGGTTAGAAAACTGGGTGTCGAAAAAGCCCTGGCCGCCAGAAAGGAAGTAGTAACAGAAGTTCAAAGAGCCACAGGTGTGAGTAGAACGCAGGCGAGGAACGCGGTGGACAAGGCCATCAGGAATGCCACGGGCTGAAAATTCCGAACGTCAAGTGAAGGCGTGCTTGCTCATGGGTGCCCAAAAGCTCAGTACAACTCTGTTGGAAGCCAGATAGTTCAGCTTAACTGCTAACCCAGATTTACCTGCGCTCGAAAGGAACTTTTCGGTGACTGATCTGGTGCTGTTTCAGAAGGGCTTTTATTTCGCCAGGCGGATCAGTTTCTGTAACCAGTATCGCTTCAACGGGTACATTCTCACGCACATCCATTGCGGCCTTAACAGCACGATACTTGACGCACTGGAACACTCCGCGCCGGAGGTCCACGTCATTCGAGATCCGCGACTTGACTTCAAGTACGATTGTTCGATCCTTGAGATGGTAAACGACATCGATGCGATCGCCAGAATCCAGTGCGACTTCGGTGTCGGTTCGAGCACCAGAAAATGATCCCCGAATTTTTTGCGGGTTCCTGGTCACCCAAAGGCGAAGCTCCTTATGGAATTTGCTTTCGCCACAAGATCCATATTTTCTGTCTCCTGCCCCGAAGTCATCCTCTTTGCCGTTTTGGCGTTTCCTCCGTTCGATCGCAATCTCACCTTTGGACAACTCCTCGTCGAAAACCCTCTCATATAGCTGCGCCCACTCTTCGCCCGACGTGGCGTACACCTCCGCAGCGGCACGTTCAAAGTAGCTCCGCCACTTTTCAGGTGAGCACTGTTTGTAGTTTGAGATTCTGAGTTTTGGTTTCTTGAACCGCGCAGCCATGAAAGAACCGGCACCTTCGCTCGGCATTCGATCTTCTTGGTTCACCACCAGAACGTTGATAAGCGGCGCATTGGCATCCACTTGCTGAATTCGCTCCATCAGCGTGCCAGCTACAAGGCCAATTCGTGTCGCAAACACTGTCGAAAAACCTTCTTCAGCCTCGAGTCTTGCTTTGACCGCGCCATAGGTCATGGTCGAACCATCAAGCGCCGTCGCAATCAACCAACGCATAGTTGGCGCGAGCGCATGCTGGAAAAGGTTTTCATTAGTAGCAGAAAGCTCTTGGGAACCCATTTTGATAGCTCTTCTTCGCGCAGCAAGTTAAATTCAAAAAAATTACGTGTGACCCACGTCACCCAGCGGCGTTTCGTCGAAATTCCACACCTTTGTATTTTCAGGATCTAAATATCATTTAGGCATCTTCCTCTTTCGGAAATTGAGCTTGCTCCCATTGTTGGTAGCTCTGACCTGTATCGGCAACCTTCCAGTCTGTCGTCCCGCGCACAGTTCGTCCCGCAATGACCGCGCCCGCCGCACTTGGACTTGAGAATCTGTAGTCAGCAGCAAAGCGAAGTACATCCCCGTCCGGTACCAATACCCCTTGCTTTATAAGGCTTTCGTGGAGAGCCGAGTAACTCAGATGGCTTTCTGGGCTCTGCCACTCTTTTTTCGCAGTAGATTCCTGCAATACAATGAAATGCCCGCCTTCTCGCACGGCTCTTGCAGCGACACCTGATTTCTTTACCGCGAAAACGAACTCAACCCGATCGGTTCTTTCAGCTTCAGAGACTTTTAGGAGCTCCGAGCGATTGGTTCGATCATCCAAGAAATGGTACCCCAACGCCTTTAGGATCATTTCAAGGTTATCCAGGAAGCCGTCCATATGCGCTTGCGCTGCTTTGCTGAGCGGGCTTTCGGTCGTGGTCTTCGCGTTATCGACATTGGCCACCCCAACGTTCAGAGCCTTTGTGTGGACCTGATACTCGAGATAGCGAGCATGTGCCTTGTTCAAGGGTTCACCGATCGCCGTTACGAAAATTGCGTCATCCCACCAATCTTTTTTTCCTTCCTGAATATGTTGTTTGATCCGCTTTCGGATTTCGTCGGTCTCCCCAACATAGAGGTTGGGGCCTTCAGTGGAATTTCCGCTTAGGATGTAAATTCCCGGCTGGTTGGCTTCAGGTTCCTTCAGCCCTTCATCAATTTTTCCGCGTGGGACACGGAGCACGTGCCCGGTCCATTGAAAGGGAATGGTAGCTGTCACCATGCCATCTGGATCACCATCGTGGAAGAATAATTCAATGGACCGACCTTTCCTCGGGCTCATGCGATCGCCTTTCTATTGCGGGTATTGCGTAGCTCAAGCCGCCTCTGCGCGGTTGATCGATTGCACAATTTTGATGATCTCCTGAGCTTGAGAAGCGGAAAAAACTCCTGCGATTCCCATATCATCCAGGTCTGTGAATGGGCTGTCATAAAACAGCCTTGGGTCAATCGAACCGTTCTCGCAAAGGAAATCAATCAGCAAATCGATGAACTCGTTCTGATCCCCGCTGAGTTGGTGGTGAGAGGCGAAGTCAGAGAACGCGGACTTGGCAGCTGAGCGATCAAGACCAGTCAACGATCTCAAAAAGCTTGCCAAGCCGCTTTCAGCCTTGATCTGTTCCAAATTGACTTCTTCGGCTACGCCCAACTCAACAAGCATTCCCTCAAGCTCGCTGAGATCCTGTTCCGTCACTGGGATCGCTCTCCTGATCCGTTGAAGAGCTACATGATCGGAGTGTTCTTCGATAAACCGCCGCACCTTCATCTTGAAGCGCGCCTTGTCGAAACCGCTGCCGACATCAGGCAAATCGATCTGATCACCGCGCCCAATTTCGTCCTCAAAGTCAGTGATGACGATTTTGCGTTCCTGGGGTTTGATAAGATCTGCAAGCAGGCGAAGTCGTCTCCTGATGTCTTCCAGCATCTCAACGGTTACATCGACCCAAAATTCATCCGTTTGAATTTCCAGGATGAGCTCCATTTCCCGAGAAACCGCAGGTACATTGGTCAGCGTCGCCAAGGATGTCGCAAACTTGACAATCCGGTCCTGGAGGCGGGCAAACCCTGTGTCCGCACGCAGAAGCATAAGTTGGGCACTGAGAAGCAACAAATCGAACTGTTTAGCCGGCAGCCCATCATCCTTAAAAGAACTTGGCAGCCCAGCGACATCATCGCAGAGCGTCATCCGATCGTCCAAACTGAGGTGCTCCCAATTCTCCGAATTCTGGAATTCCTCAACGGCACGCCGTTTGGCGCGAACCAGGAAATTTTCCGTGTTCATGCCCCGCACTTCATCAGACAACCGGGATTTCAATCCGGAAATTAGTTCTTCGTGCGGTTCGTCCTGGTCCTGAATTTCGCCTATCAGATCGACCCTTGCTGTGAACAAACGTTCTCCTATTGGTCTTGCCACCGCTGCGTCCATCGCCTTCGGGTTTTCGCGGAAAAATTCCAGGTTCTGGCAAAAGTCAAAAATCAGAAATTCCTGCTTGTCCTCCCCCGGCCCGAACAAGTCCGGACACAAGCGTGTGCCTCGGCCAACCATCTGCCAGAACTTCGTCTTGGAGCGAACAATCTTGAAGAATACGAGGTTTAACACTTCAGGAACATCGATACCGGTGTCCATCATGTCGACTGAAACGGCGATGCTTGGGTTTTTCTCAGCCTCGGAAAAATCGTCAATCAAAGACTGAGCATAGGGAACGCTATAGTCTATTAGCTGGGCAAATTTTCCCTGGTAGTGCGGGTAGTTGGCATTGAACCTTTCGACGAGAAACTGGGCATGCTTGCTGCTCTTGGCAAAGACAATAGTTTTTCCGAGCCGATCCCCACCGGAGACTTTGATACCATTGACCATCAGGTGTTCCAGAACCTTGTCCACGGTATCTTTGTTGAACAGCCATTCGTTCAAATCTCCGGCATCAACGTGGTCAGGAACATTCCCTTCCTCGTCCCACTCAAGGTTGTCCCACTCGTCTTTTTCTTCTTCGGAAAGTTCGTCGTAAGAAATGCCGCTTCTCTGGAACTTCAAGGGAACAGAAATTGATTTAGGTGGGACAAGGTAACCGTCGGATACCGCATCATCCAGATCATATGCATCCGTAGGAACTCCCCGCTCAAGCTGGAAGAGTGAGTATGTATCCCGATCGATCTCGTCCCTTGGGGTAGCAGTAAGCCCAACCAACAGACTATCGAAGTACTCAAAAATTGCTCGGTACTTCCGGTAAACTGAGCGGTGGGCTTCATCGATGACGATCAGATCGAAATGCCCTGGTCCGAAGTGTTTTTCGCCCCCTTTCACCTCATCGATCAATCCCATCATAGTCGGATAGGTTGAAAGCATCACGCGCGCTCCGGCGTGATCGTTTTTTGAAGGATCATGGCGCTCCAAGAGGTTCGCGCTTGGAGCAGAAGGCAAATGGGTTTTGAAAGCGCCATGAGCTTGTTTGACCAGAGCCACCCGATCCGCGAGGAACAACACCCGACGCACCCAGTTCGCGCGCATAAGCTGGTCAATCAAGGCGATGACTGTCCGGGTCTTTCCGCTGCCGGTTGCCATGACCAGAAGGGCCTTGCGTTGCCGGTCTTTTTCGAATGCCTCCCCGACGCGACGTATGGCCCGCTGCTGATAGAAGCGACCTGCGATATCTTCGTCTACAGCAATCTTCCCGAGGTTTTTCCTGGTCGCACGCCGTTGCTGAAGAAGGACCAGCTCGTCTTTCTTCAGGAAACCCGACACCTGTCGAGGCGGGTACATTTTGTCATCCCAGAACCAGTGCTCATACCCGTTCGTCGTAAAAATGGCCGGACGCTGACCGTACATCTTCTCAAGGCAATCCGCATAAAGTTTTGCCTGCTGTTGCCCAATTCGGCTGTCTTTCCTGGTCCTCTTCGCTTCAACAACTGCCAGGGGCTTTCCATCATCGCCCCATAGCACGTAGTCAACAAATCCTTTGCCTGATTGGTTTGGCATGCCAAGAACTGGAAACTCACGGTCACGTTCCTGGTCGAGAGGCCAGCCTGCTTCCGAGAGAAGAAGGTCGATGAAAGAATCCCTTGTTGCGGCTTCGTCATAATCATGAGGATCAGGAATTGCCTGATTGGCTGCACGTGCAGCAGCGACCTCAGCCCTCAGAGAGGCCAGCTCCTCCTCAAGAGCCTTCCGCCCTTCCTCCGAGGCCTTACGGGCTTCTTCGGCATCCTCCAGAGCTTTCTGGGCCGCTGTGTGCTTGTCACCAAGTTCCTTGATCTGCTGAACAGTGCTCGCTGTGATCGTCAGCGTCTTTTCGAGCTTGCCTGTGTCAAACTTCAACGCCGGGTCAGGCTTTGCACCTTTCGCGTAAGTCCGGGCTATCCAGTAGCAGATATGGAACAACTCTCTGACAGTCGAAGCCGCATCCTGGGAGCTGATCTTTTTTCCGCTGTCGTGGGCCGCTCGGTTGCCCTGATCTTTGATGTACCGCGCTTTGGCGACAATTCCTGGCCCAGTCAGAGCTGCAAGGCTTGGTTCGGCAATCAATGCTGCAAGAGTAGCATTGTAGGGCCTCCTCAACGCGGGGTCGCGGCGGTAGAGCCATTTCATGGCTGTTTCAAGTGTCAGCCGCGCCCAGAAACATGCCCCACGAGGATCCGAGAGAGCTGCAGATTCAGCCTTGCCCGACAGCTCAAACAACTGGGAAAATTCTGCTTCGAGAAAACGAAACTGGCTCATATCGCCAAACCCTCTCCAAGTGGCCGATTGAGTGATTGGCGAACCAAGCCAATCACGTATGGCAGTTGCTCAAGGTCTGTCATTTTGACCTCTGTGTTTCCGTTTGCCCCGCACGCAGGATATCATCCCAGAGCTGTCGGCATTCTTTCTCGGTCCAAGAATATGTGCGCTGGAAGATCGGAATCACAATCTGCGGGGCCGCGTTAATAAAGGCTAAGAGGTTTGCGTCAGTTGCTTTCATGAATAATGTCTCAAATACCGTTCTTAAGATCAGGAAAAACCTGGCAGAAATGCTCTTTCACTTTTTCCATGACGACTCATCGATCGGCCTCCTGCAATGCACTTTATTCAGAACATCATAATCGACACTTTTCAACGTATCGGCGAGTTTCTTTTCCAGGGCGACGACGACATCCCGTCTCGGTCAGTGCGCCTCAAAGTCATCCACCTCGGAAAAGTTGATCCATAGAAGGAGAAATCCCAATGGTCGATCAGCGCCGGTTCGTCGTCGAAACCCCTTCCTGCTGTGTTCAGAAAATGGCACAGGATCCTGAGGCTGACCAGGGTCACAACCACCATTGCGACGATGATTGCCAAATCCACGTAGCTCGCATTCTGAAAAAGTGTCACCTTTCACATCGCTCTCTGAAACCAGGCACCAGCACACCACTTTGCAGAATAAGCATATCAGGTTTCCAGGGGTGGCAGACTCTACATCATGGTGAGGGATTTCGCGGGTGGACAGGTCATGAGAGTTCGACCTTCATTTCGCTGTCCCGTCCATTGTTAGATAGTGTCCAGCGCTGAAATCTGAGGATGCTTCCATCGTCACATATGGTCTTGGTTAATGTCGATTTTGATTCAGGATGCAATACGATCCAGAGGAGGCCAAAGGCTGCCTCTCGCTTGCCGTGATCAATACCGTGCATCTTCAGAATTTTGTTAATTTCGTAAATCCGCGCTCTATCATCCATCGCTCATCCTTCCTCTACTCTCATCCCCAGTCCGCCCAACGTTGAGCAAAGTCGCTGAGCCGACCCGCTGCCGTCACATGTATAGCCAGAAACCGCGTTCCAACATGGTTCCAGGGAGCGAAAGGGAATGCGGTTCTGGTTCCAGCATCAATCATTCCGCAAAGATGGCATCCGCGTTCAAAAGATCGGTCAGGTATGGTGTGAAACCGGCCAGGACAACGGTCATCGCCACCATGTCTCGCATATCGATTTCACGAAGGCGGCTTTCAGGATTGCCGGCATGGCGGATACCAGGATAGTTCGACGCAAAACCATACAGGTTGCTGATTGCCGCGCGAACGGTGGCATGGGGCCAACTATCAATGTGATGTGTCATTTGCCCCAATGAATCCCGCTCTACTCCAGGAACTTTTGCCGCCAGTTCCTCGAGAAGTTTGAACTCGGCTTCGATACATTGCCGAATGCGCCGAGAGGAACGATCATCCTTCAAATCCCTGATGGAATCTTCGAAGTCGGTTATGAGCAAAGCCAGGGCCTCATCTTGGCTCGTTGCCGTCCGCAGGTCTCGAACAAGTTTAGCAAATACACCTGGCAATGTTGGATGCAGGGTCAAGCCATTCCCATTGGCTGGACGACGCAGGTCATACCTCAAACTGAACTTATCAAGGAAACTCTCAAGAGTATTGAAGTATTCATTGGCAAGAGGATCCCCACCAAAATCTTCCACTACATCAAATGAAGCCTCCAAGGCCTGCACAATCTGAAGCTCGGTGGTCTGCTCGTCCGCATAGAAGGATTGCAGATAATCCCAAGCAAGATCCTCACGAGATGAGGCATCATTGTAGGCTTCAAGCTTTTCCTGGAAAACTGCAAATGCCATGTCATAGGCTTCGCGCGCCTCTACATCGCCCGGCAGAAAAATCTCTCCCTCTTCATTGAGTTCTGAAGGTTGCGGCTCCTGCGGCGCAGAAGGCCTTGGAACAGTATCCCTAAACAAGTCCAAGAATAGTGAGCCATCAACTTCGTCGGAGTCTTCCAGGGGGAGAAAGACACCCTCGATGATTTCGGAACGAACACCACAGAATTCTCCTCTCATGTCAGAGCTCTCCCCGGAATGCGCGGCTTTGCAGAGATGCAAAAAGGCAATCTAATTCCTTGAGCTGCAAACGACCGCGCTGCTCCTGTTCCGAAGCCGTTCTATATGCTGAATTGAACTGGCTCCGGACTTCAGGTGGTGGCAGCTTGAAGCGAAAATTCTTAATCTCAACCGGGGAAATATGAGGCACGGTTGTTTCCGTGGGGCGGCAATGTTTCTGGAACTCAACACTGCTTACAAGGGTATGTAAAAAGGCCCGATCCTCGGTTTTCTTTGCTCGAAATCTGGCAACCCTTTGGACCAAATAGCTCGGAACATCTTGTTCACCGATCACAGCTACTTTGAATCCGGTTGAAATCCATGGGCGATCCATCGCCAACACAATGTCACCTTCGAACAGTTGAAATTGATCGAGTCCGGAAAGCTGATTAGTTCGATATTTCACTGTGTTTGACCAGTCAACATATCCGGGCAAGACATTCGCTCCGCGGCAGAGGCGAACACCGTCTTCCTCTTCGACATAAAGCTTGCTTTTGAATGGGTGGCCAACTTGAATGTTGGCAATGGCTTCGAAACCTACCTCGTCGCCTTCACTGAACTCTTCTTTCATCTCATGAAAGATCGCGTGGCCGAGGGTGTTGAGTTTGTCGAGGGCGCGGGTACGAAGGCGGCGCAGGACGTCCGCCTGATCCAGAAGCCCCGCAATCCGCTTCTGCTCCCCCAATGGCGGGAGGGGGATTTTGAGTTCTTCAAGAAAACTCTTGGGAACCCTTCTTTGCCCTCCGCTTCCAGTCATTCGCCGTTCGCCGGCTGTACGAATGTAATCCTGGCGCAAAAAATGTGTCAGATAGTCGGGATCAAGGGCTTCAGTGTTCGTTCTAATAACGTGGAATTCTGTGGAGCCGAAGCCATAGCTCGTTTCAATCGTCGACTTGGCAATTTTGTTGTTTTCATAACAGGGCGTGATTTTAGCGACGAGCACATCACCCCTTTTGAAAGCTGTGAACCCTTTGCTGACATCGGAGTATGCGCGGCTTTCAGTGACATCCATATGTCCCTTCTCGGAAACAGCGGCCATGGGGACGAAGTCCAGTACTTCGTCTCTGCCAATTTCACCGCGAGCAGGACCTTTGGGATTTATCGTGCTGATTTCGCCTAATGAAACATTGGGAACACTCATCCAAGCATCCCCTCAAGCGCGTCCAACCCCTCTTCAATTTCTTTTTCGATTTTCCGCAGTTCGGCGATGATCTCGGCAGGAGCCTCATGTTCGACCTCTTCGTGCTCGATCTCTTTGTAGCGGTTGAGGCTCAGATCCCAGCTGCCGGTGGCAATGATATCCTCTTTGGGCACCAGGAAACTCTGTGCCGTACGGGGACGCTCTGCCTCGCCATCCAAGTTTTCCCATCGTGCCAGAATGTCCGGCAGGTTGTTCTTGGTGTGCTCATCTTCTGACAGCTGCGCCTGAACGCCCAGCTTGTCGTCATCCAACAGCGGTATGCGCTTGTCGTCCAAGCTGAATCCATCTGCCGCCATGTCGTAGAACCAGACGTTTTCCGTACCGCCGACGGTGGTCTTGGTGAAGATCACAATCGCACAGGATACCCCGGCATAGGGGCGGAACACGCCCGAGGGTAGCTTGATGATGGCTTCGAGCTTGTGATCCTCGACCAGCATTTTGCGGATGTCTTTGTGAGCCTTGGAGGAGCCGAACAGCACGCCATCCGGCACAACCACCGCGGCCCGGCCACCGGTGCGTAGTAGCCGCAGGAAGAGCGCCACAAACAGCAATTCGGTCTTCTTGGTCTTCACCACCTTCAAAAGATCCTTGGCGGTGGTGTCGTAGTCCAGCGAGCCCGCGAATGGCGGGTTTGCCAGGATCAGCGAATAGGCTTCCTTGTCGCTGCCCTGCTCCTCGGCCAGGCTGTCCCGGTAAGACACATCCGGATTGTCGACCCCGTGCAGGGTCATGTTCATCGCCCCAATCCGCAGCATTGTGGTGTCAAAGTCGAAACCATGGAACATGCCGTTGTGGAAATGCGCGCGCTGTTCCTTGTTTCGCAGCATCTGAGGATAGGTATCCCGCAGGTATTCACCCGCCGCCACCAGGAATCCGCAAGTACCCGCCGCCGGGTCACAAATGACATCCTCAGGCTTTGGCGCCATCAGGTGAACCATCAGCTGGATGATGTGGCGCGGCGTACGGAACTGTCCATTCTGCCCGGCACTGGCGATCTTGCCGAGCATGTATTCATAGACGTCACCCTTGGTGTCGCGGTCGTCCATGTCGATCTCGTCGAGCATCCGGACCACCTTGTCGAGGAGGTTCGGACTGGGAATACCCAGGCGCGCCCCTTCCATGTGGGCGGCAAAAGAAGACCCCTTTTGGCCAAGCGAGCCCATGAAGGGAAAAACATGTTTGTCCACGATCCGGAACATCTCGCGGGACTCGAAGTTCTTGAACCGGGACCAACGCAGATGGTCGTACGGTCGGTCTTCGTAGTCATCCAGATCCGGATCATCCGTCAGTTTGTACTTGAATGTCCCTTCCGGAAAAATCCTGCGCTCCATCTCGACACCAAGTGTCTCTGCCTTGCTTTCCTCGCGGGTATGAAGCTCGTCCAAGCGTTTGATGAACAACAGGAAGGTCAGCTGTTCGATCACAGAGAGCGGGTTGGACACGCCTCCGGACCAGAAGGCGTTCCAGATTTGGTCGATTTGAGTGCGGATGGCGCCTGTCAGCATGGAATCACGTTTTCTCTATTTCTTGTTGGCGCCCAAGCTATTGGCAGGGGCAGCCATTCGCAATCAGGGACTGTGCAGACCTGGAGGGCCAGCCCAGGTTGGGCCCTGGGCAGGTCACTTAGACTGTTTTTACCTTGCGGTTTCCTGGGTCGCCTGAAGGCAGTCGGCTCTGAATTGAAGTGATCGAAAAAGCCCTGAAACTAATCGATCAGATTCTGCTGATCGATGTGAGCATTAACATACCAACACACTGCGTTCCTGTTGGCGAATTCAGCTCGTATTTTCCGGCTCAGATCATCGCATCGTGCAATTCTGCTGAGCCCAGCAGTGACTACGACCATCTTCTGGTCTTGCCGTGACTTCAGGAAATCCATCATGCTCTGGAGGCCAGGTCGGTCGCCTTCTACGCCGCTTCCTATGTCTTGAAAAATTCTCTCAACCTGGAGCCCAGAACCATCGGCTCTGTCTTTACACTCCGAAATTTGAGCCTGGATACCAGCAGGGTTTTCGGTGGCCGATCGTGCGTAGATTACAGCGTAACGAATTTCGTCTGACATATATGTACCTCATCTGTTGCAAACATCTTGACGCAGGTGGCCGTGTTTCCGGGACCACAGGCTTCAAGAGGGGGTTTTGTTGAATCACTGCCTATTGGACAGGATGGGCCAGTCAGTTGACAGACGAACGCGCCTGTCTTTCTTTGAAGCGCATCCAACGAATGGCTGTCAGTCGATCCTGTACCAGGCTGTGCTGGTAGACCAACTCTACATAGCAGACCATCGCATGATGCAGGTGCCTCAGCTCACGGTCCATGATGTCATGTGCATCCGAAAAGCGGGAGAACTCCTGGTCACCAAACCCGGGCCGCAGCCGGTTCATAGCATCTCGGATCAGAACACAAAGCTCTTCGAGTGACTGAAGCTCCTTGATACACAGGATCTCACCTTCGTGGAGACGTTCCATCAGATGATGAAAGTCCCGAACCATTTCGTCCGGGACTGATATGTCGGCCTGCTCACAGGCATTGGCGAGTTGCCGACCGACACGCAGGCAATTGAATGCCAATTCTTCCAAAGTTTGCTCGAACATAGATACTCCTTTCGCAATTGGTCAGGCGTAAGACCTGCCCTCAAGAAGCCAGCCGAAATTGCAGCTGGCCCGCGCCTGCGTCAGGCAACCATCAGGTAATCAGCCAAAGGCTGACCGGGATCGAGTTCGAGCCGATAGAGAATATCCGTAAGTGCCTCGGTCAACAGGCAGATATCTTCGATGAAGGGGTCGCAAAAATCGATCTCAGCAAAATACGCGGCTTCAATACGATCGGGATCGTGCGCATGATAAAGCGACAGCAGCTTGTGAATATCGACGATGCCCACCTGCAGCCGCCGAGTGATTGTTCGGGAACTGAGGATATCGTCCAACAGCGATTGAACACGCTTGAGGGCAAACGGCCCCGCAAGCAAAAGCGCTGCATTCTGAAGACCCTCATAGTGAAAGCGGGCATACTCCTGGAGTTCAACGAGGGAACGAGGAATGGTTGAGCACATAAATTTCTCCTGTGCCTATGGCACACCAACAGCTGGTGGCCTTCTATCAAGAGCGCTGTCTCTCTCCTTTCTGGCGCCATAAGGATGTGATTGAGCGAAACCTTCATGGGGTTCACAACAAAACCCCTTAAGGTTCGATCATCTCACATCAGCTTTTCCGGGCTTTTGCCGCAGTCGATGCTGATCCGCGCGCTGTTTTCACGAGCAATGATGTTGATCACGCGATCTTTTACCACAACACTGTCCAGAAACGCTTGGATGTATCTTTTTCGAAAACCAACGGGACCGGCCAACAGCACCTCGCTGAGGAAGTGGCCAAACTGGGCCACCTTCTCCGGGGACATCTGCATGCGCATACTCCGGTTTCGGGTCAGGGCCTCGATCTTAGCTTTTATAATATCCCGCTCTGAACGGGCGGTTTGGTATTGCACCTGGAACAGTTCGTCGTCGAGGTCGAACAGCCCCTTCTCGACACCCTGAAAAAGGCGAGTCACAGCCTGTTCTTTGTCTTTCAGAACGCGCCGAAGCTCGGCTGTTCGTGACTTTTCGTCAACGTCCCGAGCATCCATCCGCTGATTCAGCGCCTCGAGCACAGCTTGGCTTCGCTCGGTATCATCGAGTGCCAGGATCAGCGCATCAGTCACGATGTTGTCGAGTTCCTCCATCGGTACATTTTGTCCCTGGCACACAGATTTGCCTTTTCGCTTGTGATTGCTGCAGGTGTAGTATCGATACCGGTTACTCTTTCCAGTCGCCAAAACCATGCCGCCACCGCAGTGGCCACAGCGGGCTGTGCCGGTGAGCAGAACCGGGCTACTGACTTGTCGGGGGGCCTTAAGGATTGGATGGTGTTCGCGCAGTCGCGCTTGGACCCTGTCGAAGGTAGGAGCATCTATAATCGCTGGCACCTTCACGATGACCTGTGAATCCTTTGGCTTCTTCTTCCCAAAGAGGTAATCCCCTACATATACTGCATCGGTCAGGAGCCGGTGAAGTTGACCCGTGGTCCAGTTCCTCCCTCTCCGAGAATGACCATGAGAGTTCATCCATTGCGCTACTTTCTTGACGCCCATGGGGCCGGTTTTGCCGTCACCGTCGAGATATAATGTGAAGATCAGCCGCACGTCCTCAGCTTCGTTAGGGTCTACCGCCAGTTTTTTCTTTACCTTCTTCCCCCGCATACCGGCGACAGCCGCGACGTAGCCAAAGGGCGGCAAACCCCCGTTCCAGAAGCCGTGCTCGGCGTTGAACTTCATAGTTCTCGTGACATGCTTGGCGATTTCGTTCGATGTATACTCATCGAACACATTGATCATTTGGCGTAGCAGGCCACCTGTAGGTGAATCTTCGATGGGCTGCGTGATGCTGACGATCTGCACACCGAGTTTTTCCAGCTCTCGCCAAAGCCATTCAGCTTCGTAGGATTCCCGTGCCAAACGACTGAAGGAATGCACGATCAGCTGATTGATTGTCACAGTGCCGGACTTGATTATGTCCAATATCTCTCCCAGAGAACGCCTATCCAATGAACGTCCAGAACGGGCATCAGAGAACTCATGCGCGACAGTGATCCCCGCCTGTCGACAGTGTTTTCGCATGCTCTCCATCTGATCAGGAATGGATAGATCCGATTTAGCCTGCTCGGCTGATGACACTCTGGCGTAAAGGATCGCGTTAAGCTGGGTACCAGGGAAGTCTTGGCCGAAGGGATAACTCATTTACGTCCCCCCTTCTTGTCATTCAGCAGATCACTCATATCCTTTTGGTAAAAGGTTTCGAGCGCACGGATCTCCTCTTCTGTCACGAACCGAACCGACTTGAGTTCGTTCACGACAAAAAACCGGGACGTTTCCCTGAAACGGCTTTTCTGCGTCCTCGCGTCCGCCGAAAGCGCGTCTTTCGGCAGATCATGTGTGTATTCAGACATTGTGTCTCATCTCCATAGCTTTGGCGTTCCAGCCGAAGCCGGTTCGCAGTTGACTAATGAGACCGACCGATCGGCAGGCCCCAGTGCAGGAAGAACCCTGCTCAAGAGATGGACACATTGGCATCGCCGTTGTGCACCAGTTAGGTGGCCTCAGGCTACAAGCCGCTCAAGGCCCACAACAAGCTGTTTTTTTTAGATTTTTGCTCTTCGGATCTCGTGATTTCGGCCAACGCACGCGCGCGTTGAAGCAGTGAGCCTGGGGCTTTTTCTTGGTGCGTTCAAATTGAAATGCACCAAGAAAAAGTATCCAGCGCTAAGGGCTCAATGGGAACAAACGCGAACATTCGCTTGAACCTTGATTCGTACACTGGCTATTGTTGGAGCCGATCCAGCACACATTTTTCGCCTCGAACGCGATTCCATGGAAGGGTATTGCCGTGCAAAAGCAGTTTGTCGCCTCACCAGGCAGCCGCGCCGTTATTTATCTGAGAGTTTCGACAGGCAAGCAGGCCCAAAAAGATCTTTCAATTCCAGATCAGCGCAAACAGCTCAAGGCATATTGCAAGCATAGCGCTTACAGCATCGTCGGTGAGTTCAAAGACGCCAAGAGTGGCACAACCGACAAGCGGCCAGGCTTTCAAGCCATGGTCGATGCCATCCTTTACGGCGGGCTTGAGTGTGAGCTTATTGCTGTCCACTCCTACAGCCGTTTTTTTCGGGATCAGGTCGTCGGCGAACTCTACATCAGATCGTTGGCCAAGCGAGGTGTTCGTGTGGTCAGCCTGACTCAGCAAACCGATGAAAGCCCTGAAGGCAATTTGATGCGACGCATCCTGGCTATTTTCGATGAATATCAATCACTGGAGACAGCAAAACATGTCAGGCGCAGCCTCCACGAAAACGCCCTGCAAGGTTACTGGAACGGCGGCAGCACCCCCTTCGGGTACAAAGTCGTAGAAGTCGAACGGCGTGGAAAGACCCGGAAAAAAGGTTTGGTGATTGATGAACGCGATGCAAGCGTGGTGCGTCGCATGTTCGATCTTGCCCTCAAGGGTGACGGGTCTTCCGGGCCCATGGGTATCAAGGCAATCGTATGCTGGCTAAATGAAAGAGGGTATCGCACGAGAAGAGGCAACAAATGGGGCGTGAGCGGCGTTCATCGCCACCTTACCGATCGGACATATACGGGCGAGTTTACGTTCCGCAGCGGTGAAAATGGAGGTGTGGAAATCCCGCTGCAAGTGCCGACAATCGTATCTGAAGATGAATTCCTGCAGTTGCGCGATTTCCTTGATGCCAGGAACCCGAAGAAGACCCCGCCGAGAGTCGTGACCGGCGATGTCCTCCTAACGGGTCTCGTTACGTGTCCGCATTGCGGCAATGGGATGACCACGCAAACAGGAAAGGGTGGTCGCTATCGCTACTACTCCTGTTCCAATCATATGCGTACGGGTAAGTCAGGTTGCCAAGGTCACCGTGTACCCATGGGCGCACTTGACGAGCTGGTTCTTCAGCATGTTCGAGCAGATCTGCTTACCTCCGAGAAGGCGAACGCACTTCTCGACCCATTGCGCACACGCCAAGAGAAAGCCGAAGAGGATCAAGCGGAGCGGCTGGCAGCTCGTAACGCCGAAGTGCAAGCGGCCAAGAAGAGCCTCGACGCCTTGTATGACATGATCCGGCACGGGTTGGTGGACCTTGCCGAAGAAGACTTCAAGCAAAGATTCCTGTCAGCGAAGGAACATCACCTACGCGCCCAAAAAGAACGGGATCAGGTTGCCGCTGAACTCGCACCTGAAGCTCGCGTCGGCCATCAAAAGGTCTCAGCGTTTGTTTCCGGGATCCAGGAGGCCCTTGCGCAGCCATCAATAGCCGGAAAGCGGGGTTTCCTTCGGGCGATCATTGACGAGATCAAAGTAGGTGCAGATCAAATTACGATTTTGGGTCGCAGGTCACAATTTGAGCGAGCCATAGTGAGCGGCGAAGCGATCGCTTCCACAGTTCCCACTTTTGTTCGTAAGTGGCGGGGAGACAGGGATTCGAACCCTGGGAACGCTCTCACGTTCAACGGTTTTCAAGACCGCCGCATTCGACCACTCTGCCACCTCCCCGGTCTGGGGGCGGGTTTAGGGCCTGTGCGAAACTGATGCAAGCGGGAAATTACCTTGAAATCCACTTTACTAGGGTGACGCCCGCAAAATCATCGACAGATTATTGCCGAGGAACGCGTGCATCCCGTGCACAGGGTTTTCTTGTGGGTTGCTTCTGTCTATGGTGAACGCAAATAAAACGGTCGGACAAACGACCAATGCAGTTTAGGCACATATTCAGGCAAGGACACAGCAGCATGCAGACCGCCCCCTTTTTCATGCGACGTGGTATTAGAACTCTGCTGCCCTTGGCGGCGATCTTGACACTTTCCGCCTGTCAGGGTGGCAGCGGCTTTAATCTGCCCTTCCTAGAAGCGCGCAGTGAGGCCGGTGAAACAGGCGGCTTCAGCAGCGGCACCCGTACTGAGCTGATCGAACATGACGTTGAAGCCCCCGATGTGTTTCAGGTGACTGAGGCGGGTCTTTGGGATGGTCGTCCGTCGCTTGGTGGTGTTTGGGTGGCACACCCGGATGCGCGTGACCCAGAGCGCGTGATCATTCGCAACAACGCCAACGGTAAATTTGTCATCGGCGCATTGTTTCGCCGCGAACGTGAGATCCCCGGACCACGGGTGCAGATTTCTTCTAATGCTGCCGAAGCGCTGGGCATGCTCGCCGGTGCCCCGGTTGAGGTAAACGTCACCGCACTGCGCAAAGAAGCGGTTGAAGAGCAAAGCGAAGAAGCCGCTTTTGAGGCGCTGCAAACCTCAGCCCTTGAAACCACGCCGCTGGAAACAACACCTTTGGAAACCACCCCGCTGAGTGACGATCCCATTGCAGGGGCCGCCGCCGCGATTGAGGCAAGTGCGCCAAAGCCTGCTACGCCAAAACCCGCGGCAAAACCCGCGCCAAAGCCAAAACCAGCCGCTGTTAGTTCTAAACTGGAAAAACCCTTCATCCAGATCGGTATTTTCAGCGTAAAGGCCAACGCAAAACGCACCGCAGATATTATGCGCAATGCGGGCATAATCCCCGCTACGCTTGAAGGGTCTTCCAACGGCAAACCTTTCTGGCGCGTGGTTGTTGGCCCTGCCAACACCAAAACCGAGCGCAGCCAATTGCTGAAACAGGTCCGCGACACAGGCTTTACCGACGCTTATGCTGTCACCAACTGATCCCAAAGGGAGACCATAAATCATGGACTGCTTCACCCCCTTTGCCCGTTATGGCCTGCGGACTGCTGTTGCCACGGTTCTGTCTGCCGCGCTGCTGTCGACTTCTGCGCTCAGCGTGGCTGCCTTTGATACCAAGGCGCGCGCGGCCTATGTGCTCGATCAGGGCACCGGCACAGTGTTGATGTCAAAAGATGCTGACGCACCACTTCCGCCCGCATCTATGTCAAAGCTGATGACGCTTTATATTGCGTTTGAAGCACTGCGCGATGGCCGTTTGACCCTGGATGAACGCCTGCCCGTTTCGCAACATGCGATGAGCTACAAGGGCTCAACCATGTTTCTCAACACCCAGGACCGCGTCCGGGTTGAGGATCTGTTGCGTGGCGTTATCGTTCTGTCCGGCAATGACGCCTGCGTGGTGATCGCCGAAGCACTGTCCCCGGATGGAACCGAGGCCGGCTTTGCCCGCTATATGACCCGGCGTGCACAGGATATGGGGATGGAGAATTCTACTTTTTCCAACTCAAACGGCTGGCCCGCCGCAGGCCACCGTATGTCGGTGCGTGATCTGGCTATTCTGGCCGAGCGTCTGATCGAAGATTTCCCCCAATTCTATCCGATGTTTGCCGAGCGTGATTTTGCCTTTGACGGTCGCGCACCTTCAAACACGCGCAACCGCAACCCGCTGCTACGCCTTGATATTGGCGCAGATGGGCTCAAGACCGGCCATACTGAGGAAGCAGGATATGGCCTTGTGGGCTCGGCCAAGCAGGATGGACGTCGGGTGATTTTTGTGCTCTCGGGACTGAACTCCACCACCCAGCGCGCCGAAGAGAGCGAGGCGGTTGTGAATTGGTCCTTTCGCCAATTTTCCCAAAAAACCATAGTGAAAGCCAACACGCCGGTGGCTGAGGCCGAAGTTTGGATGGGGGCCAACAAAACCGTGGGCCTCGTCACGACTGAAGATATGGACGTGCTGTTGCCCGCGCTTCACCGCAACGAGCTCGCCGCAGAAGTTGTTTATAACGGCCCCATTCAGGCCCCGGTAAAACAAGGAGACCAGCTCGCTGAACTGGTTTTCCAACCCGAAGGCCTGCCAGAAATGCGCCTGCCGCTGGTTGCGGAAAATGATGTGGCAATTGGCGGCTTTCAGGTGCGTGTCACCACTGCTGCCAATGTGCTGATCAAACAGTTCTTAAATGGCCCCGAGACAGCCCAGTGACATCCACTCCCTCCAATCAAGGCCTGTTTCTGACCTTTGAAGGCATCGACGGCTCCGGCAAATCCACCCAATGCAAACGTCTGGCTGAGGCGCTCAGCGCGCGTGGGCTGGAGCCTGTTCTCACCCGTGAGCCCGGCGGCTCCAAAGGCGCAGAAGAAATCCGCGCGCTGGTGCTGGAAGGGGATCCTGATCGTTGGTCCGCTGAAACTGAACTTTTGTTGTTCACAGCCGCGCGGCGTGATCATCTGGAACGGCTTATTGCCCCTTCGGTTGATGCAGGAAAGATCGTGATCTGTGACCGTTTTGCAGACAGCACCCGCATGTATCAGGGCCTGTCGCGCGGCGATCTGCGTGCCACGGTTGATGAGCTTCATGCGCTGATGATCGGGCGTGAGCCGGATCTGACCATCCTGCTCGATATGGATCCCGAGATCGGCCTCGCCCGCGCTAAGGGACGGCAGGGTCATGAAGAACGTTTTGAAGATATGGGGCTGGAGCTGCAGCAGAAAATGCGCGCGGGCTTTCTGGCGCTGGCTGACGAATTCTCGGATCGTTTTGTCGTGATCAACGGCAATCAAAGCGCCGATCAGGTTGCCGAAGAAGTGCTTGCAGCGACGCTCAAGGCGCTCGCATGAGATCGCGCGAGATCAACGAAGACGACGCGCTTCCGCGTGCTGATCAGGCTCCGGGTGCGCCACACCCGCGCGAAACCGCGCGCCTGTTTGGTCAAGACGTGGCTGAGCGGGATTTCCTGCAAGCCTATACATCAGACCGGCTGCATCACGGCTGGCTGTTGATGGGGCCGCAGGGTGTGGGCAAGGCCACATTGGCCTGGCGCATTGCCCGTTTTTTGCTGGCGACACCCCCTGCCGAGGATGGCCTGTTTGGTGCACCGCCCCCGCCTAGCACGCTTGATATTGACCCCGAGCACCCGGTTGCCCATCGCATTCAGGCACTTGCAGAACCGGGCCTTGCAGCCATCACCCGCAGCTACAATGATCGCGAGAAATTGCGCGATCAGATCGTGGTGGATGATATTCGCGCGCTGAACCGCTTCTTTGGTCTTTCAGCCACCGATGGTGGGCGTCGTGTGGTGATTGTGGATGCCGCAGATGACATGAACATCAGCGCAGCAAACGCATTGTTGAAGATGCTGGAAGAGCCGCCTGCGCGCACCACGCTGCTGCTGCTGTCGCATCAGCCTTCGCGCCTGTTGCCCACGATCCGATCACGCTGCCGCACATTGCGGCTGTCGCCCCTGTCTGGCGAAGATATGCAGGCAGCGCTTGCACAGGCAGGCGCAAGTCTTCCGCAAAACCCCGATCATCTGAACGCGCTGGCGCAGGGCTCCGTTGGCCAAGCCATGCGACTGTTGTCGCTGGGTGGTCTGGAGATATATGCCGAATGGATGCAGGTGCTTGCATCGCTGCCGCGCCTTGATCGTCCGCGCGCACTCAAGCTCGCAGAGGCCTGTGCGCAACCCGGCGCTGGTGAAAAGTTTGAACTGCTGCTGACACTGATTGAAACAAGCCTTGCACGTCTTGCGCGCACTGGGGCCATTGGCCACCCTCCCCTACCCGAAGCGGCCCAGGGCGAGGCAGAGGTGTTGCAACGCCTGTCGCCAAATGCACACAAAGCCCGCGCTTGGGCCGACCTCGCCGCAACAGCTTCTGCGCGCGTACGTCACGGCCAGGCGGTGAACCTTGACCCGGCCGCGCTTGTCCTAGATACGGTTTTCAAGATGCAAGACTGCGCGTCGCAATAGATCTGCAGACGCCTAACATTCCTGAGGCCCCCATGACGCACCCGCATATCACCGATAGCCACTGCCATCTGGATTTTCCGGACTTTGAAGGCCAGCTCGATCAGGTGATCCAAAACGCCAAAGATGCGGGCGTTGCACGGATGGTGACAATCTGCACCAAGCTGCGCAATGAACCTTCGGTCCGCGCCATCGCCGAAGCACATGCGCCGGTGTTTTACGCCGCGGGCACCCACCCGATGAGCGTTGCAGATGAACCCATGGCCACCGTCGAAGAACTGGTGGCGCTTGCGAAACATCCCAAGTTTGTTGGCATCGGTGAAACCGGGCTTGATTATCACTACACCGGCGAAAGCGCCGAAGTGCAGAAACGCTCGCTCCATATCCATATTGAGGCGGCGCGCGAAACCGGCCTGCCGTTGATCATTCATTCCCGTGCCGCCGATGATGACATGGCGCGCATTCTGGGTGATGAAATGGCCAAGGGTGCCTATACCTGCGTGATGCATTGTTTCTCATCTTCGGCTGAACTGGCCCGCGCCTCGGTGGAAATGGGCTGTTATCTGTCGATGTCGGGCATTGCCGCCTTCCCCAAAAGCCGCGAACTGCGGGAAATCTTTGCCGCAGCGCCGCGTGATCGTATTCTGGTGGAGACCGACAGCCCCTATCTTGCGCCGCCGCCCCATCGCGGCAAACGCAATGAACCGGCCTATACCGCGCTAACCGCCAAAATCGCAGCTGAGGCCTTTGGCATGGATTACGCTGAATTTGCCGCCCAGACCGAAGCAAATTTTGATCGCCTGTTCTGGAAGGCCGCCGATTACAACAAGGCGGCCGCCTGATGGCAGAGTTACGTTTCACCATATTGGGCTGTGGCTCTTCGGGGGGCGTTCCGCGTCTTGGCGGGCTTTGGGGAGCATGTGATCCAGCAAACCCCAAAAACACCCGGCGCCGCTGTTCAATGCTGGTCGAGCGTGAAGGCAAAGATGGCACCACCAGCGTGCTGATTGATACTTCACCCGATATGCGTAGCCAGCTGCTCGACACGTCGACCGCGCGCCTGGATGGGGTTGTCTACACCCATGCCCATGCCGATCACGTGCATGGCATCGATGATCTGCGTATGATTGTCTTTAACATGCGTGACCGGGTTAAGGTTTACGCTGACGGCGACACGCAAAACGCGCTGCTGTCACGTTTTGGCTATGCGTTTGTTCAGCCTGAGGGATCGCCCTACCCGCCTATTCTGGATCTGCACGCAATTGATGGACCGGTTGAAATTGATGGCCCCGGCGGCACAATCACCCTGCGCCCGTTTCGCGTCGCACATGGCTCTATTGATGCGCTGGGGTTCCGGATCAATGATCTTGCCTATCTGCCCGATGTCTCAAGCATCCCGGATGCGGCACTGCCGGAACTTGAGGGGCTGGATTGCTGGGTGATTGATGCGCTGCGTCGCGATCCCCATCCCACCCATTTCTGCCTGCAGGATGCGCTGAACTGGATTGAACGGATGCAGCCACGCCGCGCCGTTCTGACCAATCTTCACAATGATCTCGACTATGCCACGCTGCAGGATGAAACCGCGGATCATATTACGCCGGCCTATGATGGTATGGTAATCCGCTACGCTGTCTAACCGCAGAAATTCAAAAGGGTAAGCCATGCTGAGCACGCTGATCAATGTGATTGCGCCGGTGTTTCTGGTGGTCGGTGCAGGCTATGCAACCACCCGTGCGGGCATGTTTCAGCAAAGCCATATTGATGGGCTGATGGCCTTCACCCAGAAGTTTGCAATCCCTTGCCTGCTGTTTGGAGCCATTGCGCACCTAGACCTGTCGCAAGGGTTTTCGCTGCCGCTGCTCAGCAGTTTTTACATCGGCGCGTTCAGTTGTTTTCTGCTCGGGTTGTTTGGCGCAAAGATCCTGTTTGGTCGCCCCTGGACGGATGCCACAGCAATTGGATTTTGTTGCCTGTTTTCCAATTCTGTCCTGCTCGGCCTGCCCATTACCGAACGCGCCTTTGGCGTGGATGCCCTGGCGGGTAACTACATGATCATCGCGTTTCATTCGCCGTTTTGTTACGGCATCGGCATCACCGTGATGGAAATTGTCCGCAATCAGGGCGCGGGATTGTTCCAGACCATTAAACGTGTGCTGACGGCGATGTTCAAAAACGCACTGATTGTTGGGATCGCGCTTGGATTTGTGGTGAATCTATCAGGCGTCGTGATCCCTGCGGTGTTTGATGAAGCGCTATCGCTGCTGACGCGCGCAGCACTCCCCGCAGCGCTGTTTGCGCTCGGCGGCGTGTTGACCCAATACCGCCCCGAAGGTGATATGCGGGTGATCCTTTATGTCTGCGCGCTGAGCCTTTTGGTGCATCCTTTGATCGTGATGAGCCTTGGCAGCCTGCAAGGGTTGGATGCGACATTGCTGCGATCGGGTGTGATGAATGCGGCAATGGCCACAGGTATTAACGGCTACATCTTTGCCAATATGTACGGCTGCGCCAAACGGGTTGCGGCCTCTGCTGTGCTGCTGGCGACCGGGCTTTCGGCGCTTACCGTTTGGATGTGGATAAGCGTGTTGTGAGCTGATCACGAGGCTTGGTCTGCTCCCACTTTGAAGCAACGCAGCCGCTAAAAATCCACCCCGTAGCGCAGCATAATTGTCTCGCTGCCGGGGCGCTTATTTTTCATATCCAGATCCAGCAGATGGTCCAGCGTCACCGACAATCGATCACGCTCTGACAGATGCACCCCCAGCCCAAGCGAGCTGCGAAACAGTGTGCCATCATGGTGGTCAGTAGACGTTCCACCCACATCGTAATGACCGACGGCCAGGCTTGCCTCCCAGAAATAGCGCTGTTGTTGGCCGAAGTTGGTCCGGTTGTGGACACCAAAACCCGCAAAGGTATCGTTGTCCTTATCCACCTGAACCACCCCCATCAGGGAGAGATTTAGAATGCGCCCTTCGTAAAAAGGCTCAGTGTGATACTCAAATAAGAAGGCAATACTTTCACGGCCCTCCTTGTCGAGCAGATCATCCCCACCGATTCCTAAAACCAATTCTCCCGCGCTCGCAGCCTGTCCTAAAAACACAGCCACGGCGATTGTTTTCAACATATCCCCATCCATGACAAAAAGTGTCACATGCGCGCAAAATTGGGTCAATTCTTGAACTTAACCCGTGTCGCGCTAGATCTGGCACATGAGAAATGGGTAGCAATGCCCCCCCTCTGAGGCTCACTGTGGGGGCTGCGTGTCTCTATTTGCCGCTCGGGCTTGGCGTGCGACTGAAATAACGTCGGGCACGATTGATCCGACGCATGATCACCTTTCCCATATCGATAAAAGGGCGTTTGTAAATATCAACGATGTTTGATGCGCTGGCTTCATCTGGCTGCAAACCATAGGTGAGCTTTTGGTCTTTTTCTGACAGATGGAGCGAGCCATACAGCCAATCCCAGACCGCCAGTGCTACGCCGAAGTTCTTATCGTGATGGCGGCGCGCGATGGAATGATGCACCTGATGTTGCGCCGGTGAAATCAGCAGATGTTCCAGCCAGGCCCAATAGCGGATGCTGATGTGAGAATGGCGCAGGTTAGAGCCCGTCACATGAAACACAAAGGACAGCACGTTGACGCCCACAACCGTCACCAGATCGATGGCCTCCCCAAAGAAGAAGAGAAACACCGCCATGGTGACCCCTTGTGCCACAGCGCTGCGCATCGCATAGAGAATACCTTCAAGCGGATGCACCCGGTAGACTGTGATCGGCGTCATGGTTTCTGCGGAATGATGCACTTTGTGGATCGACCATAAAAGCGGCCAGACATGCATCCAGCGGTGCAGCAGAAATTTGGTATAATCGTCCACCATAAAAATCGTCAGGGTAAACAGCCCCACAATCAACGCAACTGGACTGCTCGCAAACAATCCTTTTTGGAGAAACTCGACCGAATGCAGCGCGTAAAACAGCGCCGTAGCAACGGCCAGCTGGCTGATCAGAAGCGGCGACACAAACAGCGTGAAAACACGGTTGATAAGAAAAATCTTATAGTCTGCCCTGGCCGAGGCTGAAAAAAACACCTTGCGATCAAAGATCTCAGACAAAGCAACGCCCAATTTGCGCCGACGCACACAGACAAGCCAAAGAAGCGCCAACACAATGGTGAGCAGCAGGTAGCCCCAGAACACCCGTTTTTTGGGGTTCACGAAATCCAAAAACAGCGTTGGGATATATTCAAAAATTTCCAAAACAGCCCCCCGTGCACATCCGGCTTAAAACATAGTCGGGCGATGCCTAACGCACCGCCCGACCATAAATTCAGATCCGTTCAAACCGATTAGTCGGTTTCGGCGGCCTCGGTGATGCCAAGCTTGTCAGCAATCGCCTGCAGTTCTGCGGTTGCGTCATTGGCGCGACCCTTGATGCCGAACTGATCAATCAGGATCTTCTGAACTTTCAGCATGTTGTGCTGATACTCGGTCAGGGTCATGTCACGACCGCGAACAAAATTGCCGTCTGCGTCAATGTCAGACACCATTTTGCCATCGGGCATTGCCGGGCCAAAGCCGATCAGCCAGTTCAGATCCAGAGCGGTTGCACCGAGGTTATTTTTACCGCTCTGCAGCGCCATGGAGAAGCCTTTCAGCTCACCCCAGTGCTTGGCGTAGTTGCGCAGCACTTTCTCTTTGTCTTCGCCGGACTGGATCTTGGAGATGTCTTTGTAAACAGATCCCGCATATTTGAAGGTGGCTTCCGCAATCACCTTCTCCCAGTTGCTTTCGATCACGTCGGCATAGGCTTTCAGCTCAGCGCGCTGCGCATTCGTCAACGCTTCACCTTTGGCAGAGGTGATCAGCGCACGACCATCGTAAAAAGCGGTAAAGATGGTTTCCATGTAGTTGGTGGACTTAGAACCACCTTTGTCGGCGCCAGCAGCGTAGTAAGCCGGGCCAAATACATACTCGGACTTCAGGTCAACAACACCATCACCATTTGCATCAGCAGCGGCCAGGTCTTTGCCTTTTGCCACTGCGTAGTTTTGCGCGGCAGTGAGGTTCACCGAGTGTGCAGCCGCACCGAAGTAGCCGAACGCCTCATCCCAGGAATGCTCTTTCCCGGTGTAATATGCCCCGTCTTTATAAGGCTTGTTGTTAGGCTTATTGTCCGCTTCCAGCTTTTCGTCGAGGTAGTTATCAACCGCCTGATTGTAGGCCATCCCACCCAGGGTGAATTTGGAGATCAACTGGCCCCAGTCATACCCGTTTTCGGCGTCATAGCCTTTGGTAGACGCGGCAGCGTAGGTGATGAACTCACGGGCAACATCAACACCGTTCTTGTTGCCAGGCCACGCAGGCATTGCGCCTTTGTAGAATTTGCCAGAGATGTTTTTGCCTTTGGAGATCTCGTTCACAGTGGCCTGTTTCACCGGGTAGCCGTCCTTGGAGGTTGGCGCGATGATTTCAAGATCTGTGTCGGAACCATCAAAGTAAGACAGCATCAACGCTTCGAGTTCCGCAGCATTGGCCCCACCGTCGCCCTTGCCCGCCAGTTTCTTCAGACTGTCGTGCAGCACATGGCGCGCGGCCTGACCAGAGTAGGATACGGAATTGGTTTTGTCGCCTTCGTACCCTTTTACCGTGATCGGAAAAGGACCATAGGTGGTCTCGGCAACCGCAGCCCCTGACGCGATGCATGCAACAACCAGAGCGGTGGTGAATTTCAATTTGGATTTGAGCATTATGCTTCCCCCGTTCCCAAGTTAAACTGTCAACTTTTTTCGAAGGGAACCTCGTGCGTTTTGGGGGCCTCTGTCAAGCGCTTTTCCGAGTAAAACACTAGGTTTAGCTGGAATGCGTCATATTTATGATCGAATTACCCATAAGCGAAGCTTTACGCCATTCAACCATGAGCTACGGGGCGATGTTTGGGCGGGGTGGTGCGTAATCTGTGGATGTGGCGCAGGCTCGCAAACAAGTGCTCATTCACCGTCACATTGACGGCTAGCGCAGTTGTTCTTTGCCCGTTTTTTGTATTTTTCAACCTGCGGAATGCAAGACGGCTCGCTTGCTTAGCGGGTTTGTTTTTTTTGTGTGGGTATTTTATTTGGTTGCGGGAGTAGGATTTGAACCTACGACCTTCAGGTTATGAGCCTGACGAG
>NZ_WIXK01000015.1 GCF_009617595.1 Tritonibacter aquimaris
AGATCAACCGCCGCCGGGGTGTCCCCATGCAAACAGATCGTATCAATCGCCGCAGGGATCCGTTGGCCGCTGCTTGCAATGATCGCATCTGCTGTGAGCATCTCAATGATCCTTGGGCCGATCAGAGCTGCATCATGTATTACCGCCCCCGCCTCACCACGTGGCACCAAAGTGGCATCATCGCGGTAGGCCCGATCGGCAAAGATCTCACCGGCCCAAAGGCAGCCAAGATCGCGCACCACCTCTTCCATGGCGGTGGCAGCCAGAACCATAATGATAAGATCCGGATCAAGCTCCAGCGCAGCTTCATAGCAGATGCGCGCCATATGCGGATCCGCACTGGCCATATTGGACAGCGCCCCATGTAGTTTCAGGTGGCGTACCTCACCCCCCTGCGCCCGAGCCATGCCCTGAGCGGCCGCCAACTGATAGCGGATCATATTGGCCAGAGTTTTATCAGAAAGCTGCATTTTGCGTCGGCCAAACCCCTGCAGATCCGGAAAACCCGGATGGGCACCAATGCCGACCTGGGCAGAGCGCGCCAGCTGCATTGTATCAGCCATCACATCCGGATCCCCCGCGTGAAAGCCACAGGCGATATTGGCGCTACTGATGATCTGGAGCAATTGTTGATCTTCCCCCATGCTCCAGGCGCCAAAGCCTTCTCCCATGTCGGCATTCAAATCAACAACGCGGCTCATCCGTTCTCTCCTGCGGTCTGAAAGGGATTTTCACTTGCAGAGACCATGCCACCGATCAATTGATATGACAGCAGGTCCTGCATTTGGGCGGGATCGCGTACCAATGGCTGCACCCGCCCCGGCAAGGCCGCAAGATCCTTTTGCGCCCGTGCTTCGATTTCCAGCGCCTCGGCCAGGGTGATCCAGCTGAACTGAAACTCTGCGCCCAGATCGGCCTGCGCCAATACAGCCAGATCGCAGGGCAACACCGTGCCAATACGGGGATAGCCTCCGGTGGTCTGACATTCGCGCATCAAAACAAAGGGGCGGCCATCGCCAGTCATCTGGACATCGCCGGGCACAATGACTTCTGAAAGGATGCTCAGCTGATTACACGCCTGAAAGCCTGCGCCCTCTGAGCAGAGCTCTACCCCCATGCGATTGGCACGATTGCCGCGGCGAAACCAGGTCTGGGCAAAACGTGCCCGGACTTCGGGCGCGAATAATCTGGATTGAAAGCTCTCGACAATGCGCAAAGCCCCCCCCGAAAACCGTGGTGACACCCGCAGCAGCTTTGCCGCATCACCCGCACGGGCATCTTCCCCCGCCTGAAGCACATCTCCGGCTACAAGCGCTCGACCGATCCCCGCGGCAAGATGGGTGGCACGCGCGCCCAACTGCACCGGCGAAGCAACGCCGCCACCAAGGTGCAGATAACCGTATACCCCCGAGGTCGCCGCACGGATCTGCAGACGCTGGCCCGTTTCCAGATGGTGCGATGCATTCCAGGTCAGCGCCCGCCCGTCCACTTCTGCATGCATTGGTGCACCGGTCAGAGCGATGCGCAGTTCTGCCTGCGCTTCAAATGTGCCGCCAATCCCAACCATTTCGATCGCGGCGAGGCTTGGGTCCTGCCCCAGAAGTGCGGCCCCTTCCGCCAAAGCAAGCTGATCAGCCGCGCCTCCTTGCGCGACACCCTGCTCCTGCAAGCCGGGTCGGCCCCGATCCTGGAGCGACATGCCCGGACCCGCTTGGAGGATTTTCAACGCGCTCATGAAACGATCCCCTCAGCCGAAGCACCGCCCAGATGCGGGTCACGGGACATGAGCTGTGAAAGCTCAGCCGGGTTCACCGCTGGAAACTGCAATTCATCGCCAGGGCGCAACAGAAAAGCCGGGTCATCATCTGGGCGAAACAACGTGATCCCGGTTTGGCCGATATGACGCCAACCTGTGGGCGAAGGATTGGCAAACAGCACCATCTGCGCAACCGATAAAACCAAGGCGCCGCGCGGCACTTGGGCCGTTAAGGCCTCTTGGCGCGGGATGTTCCATTTCTGATCCAGCGGACCAAGATAGGGCTGCCCCGGTGCAAAGCCAATGGTCAGCACCCGCACCCGCGTCTGCGATAGCTCTTCGATTGCGGCGGCTTCTGACAGGCCTGCAAGATCAGCAACCTCGGCCAGTTGCGGGGCAAGATCAGTACCATAAACGGTTGGCACCCGCCAAAGTCGACGCCCTTCGGGCAGCGCAGCAGTCGACCAATCCTGACTGATCAACAGATCCTGTAGCAATGCCCGCAACCGGTCATGCCCAAGCCCATCAGGATCAAACCGCACATAAACAGAGGTCAACGTGCTCGACACTTCCAACACACCGGGCCAATTCTGCTGCTTCACTGCGCCACATAAGGCAAGCGCTGCGCGATTGCTGGCCTCGCTCAGCTCTGCCGCAAAGGTTACGATCATGCCCGTCAAACCAACGGTATCAATGCTTGGATAGACCTGCTCCACGTAACCTTCCCGCTCCATGTCTCTCTTGCGCAAACATTGCGGTCCGCTGGCCGAAGGTCAACGCTAGACTGAAGAATGTAAGGCTGAACGCAGGATCTGAACACTGGCCTGGCTAAAATATAAAAGGGGATGATCTAAGATCACCCCCCAAGCTGTACGATATTTTGAAGTCATTCGCCCAACAGGGCGTTGCGGCAAGCGCGTTTAGAAATCATCCCAGCCAACAGCGGTGTCAAAGTCCCCATGCGCAGTGGGCGCAGGTGCGGGCTCGGGCGCAGCGGCCACAGCTGGTTGCTGGAAGCTGGTAACCTGTGCGCCACCTTTGCCAGTGAACATGGCAACCTGCTGCCCCAGACGGGCGGCATCATTATTGAGCGTCTGCGCCGCAGCGGTGCTTTCCTGAACCATGGCGGCGTTTTGTTGGGTCACTTTGTCGAGCTCGGTCATACCCGAGTTGACTTCATTCAGCGTTGTTGCCTGCTCTTCCGCACCCTGGGCGATATTGCTCACATGGGTGGAGATAGCGCTGACGCTTTCGATAATCTGGTGCAACGCGGTTCCCGCCTGCCCCACAAGATCCACGCCATTTGAAACCTGACGATTACTGTCGCTGATGAGCTTTTTGATTTCGCCCGCCGCATCAGAGGACCGCTGCGCCAGCGCACGAACTTCGGAGGCCACAACCGCAAACCCACGGCCAGCTTCACCGGCGCGCGCCGCTTCGACGCCCGCGTTCAACGCCAAAAGATTGGTCTGGAACGCGATGTCATCAATGACAGAGATAATATTGGCGATCTTGTCGGAAGACTGCTCAATCTCTGACATGGCAGAGATCGCATTGGTAACAATCTCACCACTTTCGGTTGCCTTCTGCTGTTCGGTACGCACGATGTCTTCCACCTGGCGCGCGCCTTCTGCCGACGAACGCACAGTTGCGGTGAGCTCTTCAATCGCAGCAGCGGTTTCTTCCAGCGTGGCCGCCTGGCTTTCGGTGCGATGCGCAAGATCACCAGAAGACTGGCTGATTTCGTTTGAAGTGCGCTGCACCGCCTCAGAGACCGTGGATACGGTGCCCATGGTCTGCTGCAGCTGCTCAACAGAGTCGTTGAACGCTTTGCCAAGATCCGCAACATCGCGGATGTGCGACGCCTCGATCCGGTGATCGAGATTGCCTTCGGACAGAGCTTTCAACCCTTCTGAAATGGTTGCAAGCCCTTCTTTGCGATCCGTAATGTCGCTGGCAATTTTTGCCACCCGCTCAACCTTACCATCACCATCAAAGATCGGCGCATAGGTTGCCTGAATCCAGATCACGCTGCCATCCTTGCGCACGCGTGGGAACTGATCGGTGAAATCTTTGCCAGCCGCAAGATCGGCCCAGAACGTGCGGTACTGGTCGGATGTTGCAAAGGCTTTATACACGAACATGGAGTGGTGCTGACCCCGGATTTCCTCCAGCGTATAGCCCAGCGCATCCAGAAAATTCTGATTGGCCTCCAAGATGGTCCCATCAGGCCGAAACTGAATCGTTGCCTGAGTTCTATCAATCATTGCGAGAATGGCTTTGTTGGTTTCATCCAACGTCGCATTTTCGGTGTTCTTCTTCGATTTAAAAAACACGCCACTACTCCGTTCAAAAATGTTGCACAGCTTTGCAATTGGATAAATCAGATTCCCTCGCAAACCGTTAAATCGCGCCTCTCCACTTAGAAAAACTGCCCGACACAACAGCCACGGCGCACCGTAAAACAACCGCAATTATCTGATATTTAACAGAATAAATGAAAACCGCTTAAGCATTTAGAAACAGGGCGCACGCCTCATTCACGCTTCGTCAGGAATGCTCAGATAGCTGTAGTGGCGGCGAAATCCAGAAAAGGATGCAGAATCATGGCGGCACATAGAACAAGTGTGATGAAAACAATTGCGTTTCTTGGCGCGGCGGGCGCATTCGCAATGGGTGCCTGGTTTAGCCGCCCCTCAGCAGATCATCCGCCGCTGGCCGTCATTGCACCCCAAGGCAAAGACGCGCGCTCCACCGCGCTCTTTATTGTAGGCGCTGAAGGGTGGCAGCCCGAGTACGCAGCGCGCGCTGCGCGACTGGCGGAAATGCACACCCTTGTTATTGGCATCGATGGTCCTGCGGTTTTTTCCCAAAGCGAAGACTGTAGCGGGTTTGCCGAGGCGCTGCTTCTGACCGCAAAACACGTACAAGCAGATGTTGGCGCATTTGCCCGCGCACCCGTCCTTACAGGTCATGGGGATGGCAGTCGCTATGCGGTAAACGCGGCCTGGGCCTTGCCAGATCGGTTCAAAGGGCTGGTAACCCATGCAAGCCCCACGGCCCTGCCCGACTGCGAAGGTATGACTGCAACCTCAGGTGCCCTGCCCCCAAAGGCGCCGCTGCGCTGGCTGGATATTGTTGAAACAGATGCAGCTTCTGCGGTGAAAGATCTTGCTGGTGTCACCGTGGTTGAGCCCAAAGATCCCCAACGCTCTCCATTTTATCAAAGCTATCTGCGACTTGCGGGCACCGATTCAGCCTTTGACCTTGATACCGCGTCTGCTTCCGCTGATCTCGCGGATCTGCCTTTGACGCTGCATCAGGACCCAAATGCCACCAACACTGAAACCTATGCAATCTTTCTGTCTGGCGATGGTGGCTGGGCCAATTTCGACGAAGAAATTTCAGATCGGCTTGCGGCTCAGGGCATCCCTGTGGTGGGGATTTCGAGCCTGAAATACATGTGGCGCGCCAAAACACCCGCGCAGATTGCTGCTGATCTCAGCCGGATCGATGCCCATTACCGTGAACATTTCAAAGCCAAGCGGGTCGCGCTGATCGGATTTTCCCTGGGTGCCAACACATTACCCTTCGCGGTGGCCGAGCTACCGGACCGGTTTCGCAATCAAATTGCAGGCGTTGGGTTGATTGCCCCAGAAGAGCACACCGGGTTTGAAATTGTTATCGGGGGCTGGCTTGGGCAGAAAACCGGCGCAATAGAGGTTGCCCCGGCAATCGATACATTGGCGCAGCAACTACCGCCCAATCGTATTCTGTGTATTCGCGGCCAAAAAGAAACCGTCAGCGCCTGTCCGATTGTGGCAAACAATAGTGTACAGCATGTCAGCTTCGCGGGCGGCCATCATATGGGGAAAGACCATGCGGGGGTGACACAGGCGCTGATCGAGCAGCTGAAACTCATCACCGAACAACACGCAGCCCGTTGATGATTATGTTGGTCCAGCGCCACCATTAGCAGCGCACCAAGAACTGAAAAAGGGGCCGTGGTCCGGCCCCTTTCAGATTGCATCACTGATACTTTAGATAAACAGGATACTGTTGTTAGCTTCGAGTTCCGCCAGAGTAAGCGCAGTTTCATTGGTAAAGCGCGCCACATCAACGAACTCACCATTGCCGGCCGCACTGACCGCAAGCGTCTGGTTGCCATCAGCATCGACACCAAGCGACACAAAATCAGCAATCGAGCTCAGATCCGCATCAAAGCCAATCAGCAATTCGCCGATGTCCAATGTGTCACCTTCCTCAACCGAGAAGTCACGCAAGCGATCAACCCCGTCGAAGCTGTCGAAGACAAACGTGTCTGCACCAGATCCGCCAAAAATATTGTCGCTACCGGCGCCACCAACAAGCAGGTCATCACCACCACCACCGGTGATAAAATCGCTACCGCCTGCTCCATAGTAGGTATCCGCACCGCTGGAACCAAAGATGGAGTCATAGAACTCAGTCCCGATGACAGCCTCAAAGTTCACGGCAAAGTTGGCAAGGTTCAGCACAAAGTCCAAGTTCTGCCCGTCGAAGTTCTTCCCAGTCGCCAAGACTGCTTCGCCATCGACCTCAGCCTCATAACGCGCAGTATAGGACCGGTAGACCGATGTAGATGAGGTTTCGACGTAGCCGGCATCTTCCAGATCGCGGAACTGATCGCCACCGGAGATGACACCAAATGCACGCCCGCGGCCATTGTAAGCCGTGAGCTGAAAGATGTCGTTATCCCCAAGACCACCATCCAGGATTTCCCCTGCAACACTGCTTTCTGAAACGATATTGTCGCGGTGGTGAACATCGATGGATATTGCGGCCTCTGTCACCAATGCCTGATCTGCCACCGCAACCGTTAGATCAAATTCTGTGATCCCTTTGGTTTTGTCAGGCTCCAGTTCAGCTGTAGTGGTGATTTCACCGGTCTGCGCATCAATCGCAAAGAGGCCAGCTTCATTGCCATCAACAATACTATAGCGCAGCGCGTCACCATCCAGGTCAAAGGCATCCACTTGATGAACGACATCACCTGCCTGTACGTCCGCGTTGAACACATTCAGATGCTCGCTTTCAACGATTGGCGCGTCCGCTTGATTGTGCACAGTGACCGTAGCGGTCGCGGTGCTGCGATCCACACCATCTGACACCACATAGGTGAAACTGTCTTCACCAACAAAGTTGACAGCAGGGATGTAGGTTACGCTGCCATCCGCTTCTAGGCGCACGATACCGTGCTCTGCCTCGCCGACTTCTGCTACAACCAAAGTGCCACCATCCGCATCGTGATCGTTGAGAAGAAGCGTGGTGAAGGTGGTACGCTCATCTTCATTGGCTTCGAGCACATCATCCACCGCAAGTGGACCTTCATTTGGTGCATCGGCCGATTTGACCAGCTCTTCAATGGAGAAGAACTCACCGCTCTGGAACTCAGCATACTCAATATTGAGCACCCGATCAGTGCCTTCGGCGTGGCGGAAGATCACTGCATCACCATCGCGATAGATGTCATATTCACCACGCGATCCGGCCAGCAGTACAGTATCTGCCCCTTCGCCACCATTGATACCATCATTGCCGACGCCCGCGACGATATAGTCATCGCCTTCGCCACCAGAGAGGTAGTCTTCCTGGTTGGTGCCGATCAGAAGGTCATCACCATCAGTGCCCGTTTCCGTCACACCTTGCTGGAAATGTTCACCGCCGCGATCTTCCCACCAGGCCGCCTCATTGGCGTTTTGCTCCCAGAGGAATTCTGCCCGCGGGCTGGTATCGTTCAGGTCCGACAAGAAGCTGAAGAATCCAAATTTTGAAGGCTCACCCACGCTGCCGTGGTTGGTGAAGGCCCCGGTGCCAACTTCGCGCCAGACGTCCCAGATGCTCTGGAACAGCTCCCGCATGTAGTCACTGCGGTAAAATTCAACAAAGAAATCCTGCAGCTCATTGATGGTCTCTGTGGGCAAGCCGGTGTTGTCGGAATGGAGAATATGCGCGCCGCCTTCATAATCTGTCAGGCCAATACCATAACGATCAACGATCTCTTTTTGCGCTTCTAGATATTCGGCAACCTTAGGCACCGACAGGGTATATTGCGGATCATTCAACCGCTCGAACAAGAAGGCCTGTGCATCCACATCGGGATCTTCGATCGCTGCAATCAAATCCGCGCGATAGTCTTCATCCGTGAGGCTGGCACCGCCAAAATAGGTGGTGACTGCGATGGAATCAAAGACCTCTGCCGGGGGGACAAATGTTTCTGGCTCATTGAGCTGCCAAGCTTCTGCACGCAGGAAGGCATTGGTGATCGTAGTAGAGGCTGTCTGGGTGCCAAAGGTGTGGTGAATTGCCGGTCTTTCGCCATCTTCGACCTGATCAAAGATTTCATTGAACTGCAACGCCACCCCGGTTGCCTTTTTGGCAATATAGGCAAAGCGTCCAACATTATCGTCCGGCGCCAGATCCCAAGCTTCGATCGCCTCACGACGCAGATCATGGGTGTCGTGATAGCCGTAGTTCCAAAGCTCATTGCCGAACTCAACGGTCACTTTCAGATTTGGGTCGAGATTGTCGCGAATATAGGTCGCGTAATATTCCACCACCTCTGCACTAGCCTTGGTCGGGATATTGAACCACAGGTCAGTGCCCGCCTCATTGGACAGCTGTACCAGAACCTCAATTGGAGCGCCATATTCTGTCACCCAGTTTGCATCATCAAATGAGGGCAGATCATCCAATGTCTCAATCGGGGACTCAATCGTGCGCTGCCAGGCCATGGTGCGGAACTCGCGGAAATCCTGCAGCACCTCCAAGGCTTCGGGGTTGAACACCGCGCCGGCATCATAAATGTCGACATACTCTTCTTTGACGATGCTGATATTGCGGATGTGATCCCCCGAACCTTCAGGATCGGTTGAATCGATGCGCACCTCGAAGGTTCCAGAGGTATGTTCAAACACGATCTCGCCATCGGACTGGCTGATAATATTGGCGTCATTCAACAGGCGGAGTTCGCCCTCACCTTCATATCGCAGCACATAAGTGCCTTCGCGCCCTACGGTTTCCGAGAAGACAAACCCAATACCATAGGAATCTTCGGGAATAGATGTGGGCCAGCCGTGATCATCCAGATACCCTTGGTCTTCCAGATCTTTATGGCCGTAGGTGCCAAATTCCGGGCTACCCTCATCGTCATAGCCATGCGCTTTGACCGGGCGGCTGAACTTCATAATGTCAAGGAAGGGCAGCTGGGAATCCCAATCGTGCGCGCCAGTCAAACCGATTGAGCCAGAGCCATCGGAGACACCAAGCGCGCGGTCGGTGCTTGCGATCAACTCATCTGCTTCGGGGCGGCCTTCATCCACATCCGCAACTTCAATCGTGACACCGGTGACAACAGCTGCATCGCCATCAGACACGCGCACTTCCAGATTGTGGCTCGTGGCGGTTTCAAAATCGAGCTCGGCTTCATCGGCCAGGCGAACTTCGCCGGTTGAGCTGTCGATTTCAAACAGCCCATCTTCGTTGCCGGAAACGATCTCATAGCTGAGCGCATCCCCTTCCAGATCCTGTGCCACGATCTGGGCGACGCTGGAGCCGGATGCAGCGCTTTCGAGAATGGTAGGCGCTGTGACATCAACAACAACCGGCGCATCATTCACCTGCTGCACTGCTACTGCGACCGTGGCGCTAGAGGTCTGGCCTGCGCTGTCACGTACTGTGTAGGTGAACTGATCATTGCCCGCAAAATCGGCCGCCGGGCGATAGGTCACGGTGCCATCATCATTGAGCGTGACACTGCCATTGCCTGCGGCGTCAACAGCGGTGATGGTCAGGCTGTCGCCTGTGTCATTGCCAAGCAGATCCAACACAACCGCGCCATCTTCCAAAACAGAACCCGCGTCATCCGCAGCGGCGATCTCTGGCAAAGGTGTCGGTTCGGGGTCAGGTGTTGGGACTGGATCCGGGGTTGGTTCTGGATCAATCACCCGCGCCAGATCTTCCAGCGCCACAATGGAGCCATCTGAGAACCGCGCATTTTCAACACCTTTGACCGTACTCACGTCACCGCTTGCGGTGACAATGGTGTATTCGCCGCTGCCATCATGGGTGATCTGAAAATCTTCTGGCGCGCCGCGCAGCCACAGCTGATCTACGCCTTCGCCGCCATCGATGGTGTTGTTGCCTCGGGTCAGCACAATGCGGTCATTGCCCGCGCCCGCGTCGATCAGATCATCACCCGCGCGGCTGTCGATCCAATCATTGCCATCACCCGCGTTGAACGCATCCGCAGATCGGCTGCCAAAGAATGCATCATCATGGCGGCTGCCGGTGATTTCTTCGACATCGCGCACCACATGCCCAAGCTTAAGCGCAGTTTCCAGCGCGGTATCTGACAAGGGTTCATCTGATCCCTGAGCAACATTGTTGTTGATCACAGAATAGCGCGCACGTACGTCTTCGCCGTTAAAATCAGCTGTGGCGCCGTTTTCATAGACGGAATAGGCGCTAGTCTCGCGATCAAGGTCAAGCTCGCGGCCCAATGCGCCGAAACGGCCGATAGATTCGATCACCAACCCGCTGCGTTCACCCGCAAAGCTGACCTCATCTGCACCTGTGCCGCCATCAACCAAAACACCTGCGCCACCGCGCACGTAGAAACTGTCATCACCGCTTTCGCCATACAGCGATTTATCACCACCCAGCGAGCGGAAGTAGTCATTGCCAGCACCGCCAAAGACCTCAGCGTCTTCGTCGTAGCCAAAGTAGCGATCATCACCTGCGGTGGCAGTGATCGAATTGGTGTTCAGTGCCACGCTTGCCAGTTGCAGTGTTGTTTCCAGCGCGGTTGCAGACAGAAGCACAGTGGAGACGGCGCTGGCCGTATTGTTTTGCAGCGAGAAATGGTTCGCTGTGATTGTCTCACCGTTGATTTCTGCAGTGGCGCCACGTGCGTTGATGACAAAGGCTGGTGTCTGCTGATCGACACCCAGCTCACGACCCAGGCTGCTCCAGCGGCTGACCGAGCCAATGTCCACGCCTGTATCATCAGATCCGAAATCAATTGAAATGGCTCCACCATCCGCATCAAGAACCGCACCAGAGGTGTTCAGTTCCACAGGACGGTCTTCATCTTCGTGGCTAGACGTTTTTGCGTCTGCTTGGGCTTCAACGGTGGCTTCCGGCAATACGGTTGCTGCGTCGAGGCTCAAAAATTCAGAGCTCAAATCGGATACAACTTTTGAAATAATAGCATCCAAGGCTTCTCTCCTTGATTAAATTGCAAAATTGGAATTGCAAAATTAGTAATTCCTACCCTTGCTTAGACATGCGATTTTTCATGCACCAATCACGTTTTTGTTATTCAGCAAATGGAATATTTAATTGATCAAAATTCACATCTTCGAAACCTAGATGATAATTCAATTTTGACAAAATCAGTAAAATCACCGCCGTTAATAGTCTTAAATATCATGCAGTTAAGAGGATCACCGATGTCGAAAATTTAATTCAACCGCGTTTATTAGAGCGAAGGTGTGTTGAAATTAAGGCAGATTTTAGCAGTATTGATGAAGCAAAAATTTACACATCAAGCGATCAAATAGTCTGTTTCTAAAATCGCCACAATTTCGCAAAAGCAATAACTACAACTCGACTGCAGCAGAGGCAGCCGATGAGACAAAATAAGGCAAACAAAATAAAAGATGACGCCCGACAATCGATTCCCTGCTCGATTCCCGGGCGCCTATTGTAGATCCAAGCTTTGATTAGTCTTCGCGGAAGGCCCGCGACATGGAGTCCACGATGGGCTTGGTCAGATATTGAAAGAACGTGCGCTCCTGCGTTGTAATAAGAATTTCCGCAGGCATCCCCGGTGTTGGCACAAAGCCCGGTACGCTCGACAGGCTTTCGGGGCTGAGATTGATGCGCGCCACATAGACCTCGGGGTTTTGCACATCGCTGGCGTTATGGATGGAGTCGGCAGAGACGTAGAATATCTCTCCGTCCAGCACCGGTGTGGTGCGCTGGTTCAATGCCACCAAGCGGATAAACGCCTTTTGCCCCAGTTGCACGCTGTCGATCTCAGTGCGGGGCACTAGGGTTTCAATGATGAGCGGCGCATCAAGCGGCAGGATCTCTGCAATTTCTTTGCCGCCTTTGATCACCCCGCCAGAGGTATGGTAGTGCATCCGCAGCACGGTGCCGGAAACTGGGGCCACAATTTCGGTACGACGCAACACATCTTCGGCCTGCAGGATCTGTTCATTGATACTGTCGAGCTCAGCCTGCGCGGCGTGCAATTCATCCAGCGCGGTCTGATTATAGGCATGGCGGGTCTGCAGCGCCTGCTTGCGGTATTTGCCAATCATCGCTTCGCTTTCGCCAATTTCGGCGGTGAGGCGTGAAATCTGACCGCGCGCATCCACCAGTGCCCGCTGCAATGCGTTGATCTCAGTGCGGCGGGTCAGCCCACTTTTGAACAGGGATTCCTTGGCCGCGTGATCATCTTCCAGCAGGCTGATCTGCTGCTCTAGCGCGCCACGCTGCTCTTCATACCCCCAGATCCGCAGTTTTTGCGCCGAGATATTGGCATCAATCAGCGCCAGCTCATTGTTCATCTTCTCTCGGGTCAGCTCAAAGCTGAGTTTCTGACTGTTCATGATCTGGGCAAGGTTGAAATCCTGATCCGCCTGCGCCACCAAAGCATTGGAAAACTGCATCACGGGTAAGTTTTCATATTCCGCCGTCAGCCGTGCAACCATTGCATTCAGGCGAGAGCGGCGCAGGTTCAGTTCAGCCAGATCGGTTTCCGCAGCGGTGCGATCAAGCGCCACCAACGTATCCCCGGCGTGAACAATATCCCCTTCGCCGACCTTGATTTCACTGATGATACCGCCTTCGAGATGCTGGACGATTTTATTGCGCCCGGTGGCGACAAAACTGCCTTGCGACACAACCGCAGCTGCTAGAGGTGCCGTTGTGGCCCAATAGCCAAATCCCCCCAGTGCGCCCGTCATCAGCACCAGACCAAAGATGCCAATACGCCAGACTTGCCGTGGTAATTCGGAAAACCATTCCTGCGGTTTTTCGGCTTCGGGTTCATGTTCAAGCGATACAAATGTCATTTTAAATCCAATTCAGCTTTGACCATCAGGGCGGTTGAGATTGGGTTTTTGCCGTTGTGGCGGTGTCTGTGGCGGTGGGGTTTGGCCCGGCGGCACGGCGCCGCCATTGCGACGCTGCTCCAGCGCCTGCAGCACTTTCTGACGGTGACCAAACATCGCGATATTGCCATCCGCCATCAGCATGATCTTGTCGACCACGCTCAACAGGGACGGTTTCTGGGTGATCACCACCACTGTCATCCCGTGATTTTTGGCGTGTTGCATCGCCCGTGCCAGCGCCGCATCGCCAGCGGTATCGAGATTGGAATTGGGCTCATCCAACACCACCAAACGAGGCTCACCAAAGAAGGCGCGCGCCAGGGCGATGCGTTGTTTTTGCCCACCAGACAAAGGTGTGCCATCCGCGGCGACCATCGTTTCATAGCCCTGCGGGAAGCTTGCGATCATTTCATGCACATCGGCGAGCACGGCGGCCTTATGGATTTGCTCGTCGCTGACATCGGTGCGCATACGGGCGATGTTTTGTTTGATGGTGCCGGGGAACAGCTGCACGTCCTGCGGCAGATAGCCGATATTGGTGCCAAGCTGGCGCTGATCCCAATTGCGCAGATCCATCAGATCAAAACGCACCGAGCCCGATGTAGGCAGAACGGACCCCACCAGCATCTTACCCAGCGTGGTTTTACCGGCACCCGAATTGCCGATCACCGCAAGGGATTCACCCGGTGCCAGCGCAAAGCTGAGACCATTCAGCACAACCCGTTTGGTGCCCGCTGGCACAAACAGCAGACGCTCTACATCAAGCCGCCCTTCGGGGTTGGGCAAGATCAGCCGTTCAGTATTGAGCGGTGAGCCTTTCAGAAGATGGGAAATGCGCCCGTAGGCGGCCCGCGCCAGCAGGAACTGGTTCCAGCCTTCAATGGCACCTTCCACCGGGGCAAGCGCGCGACCGGCAATGATCGAGGCTGCAATCACCATACCACCGGTGATATGGCCCTGAATGGCCAGATAGGCCCCCCAGCCCAACATGCCAATTTGGGTTAGCAGTCGTACAGCACGCGACAGCGCGGCGGTGATGATATTGCGGTCCTGCGCCTTGACTTGCGCCTTGAGCGAGCGCGCGGTGTCCTGGCCCCAGATGTTTACCGCCTCAGGAATCATCGCCAGCGCATTAATAATCTGGCTGTTGCGCGACATGGAATCCAGATGCAGGTTGGCCCGGCTTTGGTGTTGGTTGGCCTGTGCAAACCCGCGTGAGGTGATCCGCTGGTTTACCATAGCAATAACAAAAAGGATCATCGCGGTGATCACCACGATGGTGCCCAGATGCGGGTGCACCAGATAGATCGCCAGAATGAAAAACGGTGCAAAGGGCACATCCAAAAAGGCAAGCAGCGTGGCTGAAACCAAAAACCCCCGCAGCTGCTGCAAATCGCCCAGGGTCTGATATTCACGTCCATTACTGTTGAGCGAGGCCCGCGCCGCCGCCGACAGAATTGGCGCGCCAAGTTGCGCTGCCACCTCCACGGCGGTTCGCATCAGGATGAAACGACGCACCGCGTCCAATATGGCCTGCAACAGCACCGCACCAATAATCACGGCCGTGAGCATCACCAATGTGTCCATAGAACGGCTGGTCAGCACCCGATCCGAGATCTGAAACAGGTAGACCGGGATTGCGAGGATCAGAAAGTTGGTTGCGCAGGTGAAAATTGCCACCAAGATGAGGTTCTGGCGAATGGCCTTGAGCCCGCGGTCCAGCCCATCCGCAAACCCACCCGAGCGAACCCGTTTGTGAAAGCGGTTGCCGCCGTTGCCACCACCTCCGGCGTTGCTGGGGGTTGGCGGCGGGGTGATTTTACGCGGTACTGCCTGGGCGCGCCCAGCGCTGCCCATGGCCGGGTTTGCAGCGTCAGAAATACGACCATCCGCTTTGTCATCAATGCGTTGGTCGGGTGAAAGTTTTAATCTGTCCCTTGTGCTGTTGTGTGAAGACTTGTTGTTTTCCGGCCCGGCATTTGCACCTGTAGCCTCTTGACTGTGATAGTCTTTCACCTGTGCGCTCCTTAAAATAATTTAGGCAAGTACAGATTGCATAATGTCCACTGACGTCTCTTCAGCGGGGGCAGCCGCAATCAGGCTGTCTTCACCATCCTCTTCTGGGCCCAACAAACCATCGGCCAGGAACAGGAAGGCTTCGCCGGTCAACAGATCAGTATCTGCCGCCAGCAGGGGATCTTCTTCGGAAATAAAATCGGCTTGATAGAGGAAGGTTTCGGTATAGGCCCCTTCTGCGGTGTAGATGGTGGAATCGATGCCCGCATCCACCACTGAGGCCATATTGATCAGCTCATTCTCACCGGTAGTGACCGAGACATCTGCGCCATCCTGGTGTTGTACGGTTTCGGAGGCCCAGGCCACCTGATCCGCATCGCCAAGCACATTGATCTGCTCCATCACCTGCACATCAATCACATCACCAGAGATGTACAGAACCCGCAGGATTTCACTGTGCTCAAAGGCCGTGTCATCGCGCGCAGAACCAATATCCGTGTCGCCATCCATCACCCGATCAGCGGCGGTCTGGAAGGTGTCATTCATTGCAACATTCTGGTCGACCCCAACATCCTGCAGGCTGGCCCAGTTGAACAGAAGGTTGTTCGAAGACTCAATCTCACCACCAAAGCCCGCACCATGGTGCAAATAGTCACTGTCGAGCATCACATTGGTCTGGGAGACAAAGGTCATGTCGATCATGTTTCCACCCACAACAATCAAGTCGTAGTGGAAGCCCAGCCCCAGGAAAGAATAGCCATTGGCCAGAGTATTGCCGCCGGATTCAATCATGGTCTCATTGGCATCAAACCGAACGCTGACAACATCACTGTCCATCGCGAAGTTGAACTGTTTGACGTAATTGTAGTTGATCACATTGCCGTCGATTTTGGAGATGGCCACAAACTGTGGCCCTGATCCACCTTCGGCCTCTTGTTCCGGAGTGAGTGGCTTTGGATTAGCGAGGGATTGGAATTGAACCGCGTTGAAGCTTTCGGTTGATCCCGCGGCGCTGGCGGTCTGGGTGCCATTGATCATATCAACATCGTTCCAGACATTGACCTGGCTCACCACTTTGGCGTCCATCACATAGCCTTGTACCGCAATCACCGATGCATCAAGCCAATCGCTGGCAATATAGCTATCGTTCAACAGGACATTGCCGCCAGTCGACAGATCATGTGGTGCGCCCTCATCGTCGTCTGTGGGAGGATCTTCACTGGTAATCTCTTCGCCTGTGGCTTCTTGCGGGCCATTGCTTTCGGGCAGGTCAGCGGGTGTTTCAATCGGGCCTGTCGCTTCGGTCTCGCTCTCTTCCACCTCTTCTGGCGGGGCAAAGACCAAGCTTACATCTTGCAGCTCCAACATCTCATCTGCATCAGCGCCATTCACCGTCAGCGACAGCGCCCCTTCGCCCACGGCCAGATGGATTTCCGCCGGACCGTCAGACGGACCGATCAGCGTAAAATCAGCGATTTCATCCAGCACCGCTGTGACGCTTTCAACAATGGCTGTTTCATCTTCAGGCATGTCTGGCGTGGTAAGCGGCTGCAGGTCTTGGGCGAACTTCGCCATGTCCTGCACTACCGCTTCAAAGCTTTGTGGCGCATAAAATGCCACATCGGCATCGTAATTGATCAGCCGATCATAGTCCTGCAGCCAGTTGTTCTGAACGGTTATTGTTGCGACAGAGGATGGCAAAGGAACAAAGAAAATAGGGTCACCACCGCCAACCGCATCTGGGCTCCACAGCGGGGGATTGAAATACCACCCCAAAGCAAATCCCTGATCCACTGGCAGAACTTCAACCGGTGCAGGGGGCAGAGTTAAAACAAACGGCGGATTGGGGCTGAGCGCGGGAGGAATACGCCAGGACACTTCCGGCACATAGTCCTGCAAACCATATTCGCTTGAAACATTGATCGTAACGTTGAAAAGAGGACCAAGGTCAGGGTTTGCATGAAGATGGGCCTGAAGCTCTTGGTATTTGATCTTCATCCGGGCCGCTTCGAGGTTGAGCTCGAAAATTCCGATAAAATGGGCAATGATCTCTGACTTGTCGTCAAGCATGAGCAGAACTCCGTAAAATCTTGGACCCCACCGGTCCGAACTGCTCGGTTGTTTTTTTGTTGGCAACGCGCGCGGACCAGCCGCGCGCGCCGCAGTATTTTAGATTGAGCTACTTAGCCCAGATCATCATCACCGATCAGGGTGGAGCTGTAGCCACCGCCCACAACGGTCATGTCAACGGTATTGCCCAGAACGTTTGCACCTTGAACGATGCTCTGGTTAAAGGCTGCGTTGTCGAGCGCTGCATCAGCAGAAGCTGCGGAAGATCCGGTCACGAACCCGTCGTCACCATTGTTGGACCCCCAGTAACCACCGGACTGACCGCCCTGGCCACCGGTGCCAGATGCCCAGCCGCCTGCGCCGCCGATACCACCTTGTGCCAGTGCGTCACCGCCACCAACAACTGCACCGCCAGCTACGCCGCCATATGCACCTGCGTCGCCGCCGTCACCGCCTGCACCGCCGTCACCAGCGATTGCTTTGGAAAGACCGTTGCCTTCACCAGCACCAAAGCCTTTACCACCAGCGTAGCCGCCATCGGATGTGCCCGATGCACCACCCGCGCCGCCAGCACCACCGGCACCACCGTCACCAGCATCGCCGCTGTCACCGCTGTCGCCCGAGGACCCTTTGCCGTAGCCATTTGCATTGCCGCTGTCCGCGTCTCCCAGACCAAAGCCTTTACCCGCAGGCAGGAAGCCAAGTCCGCCGCCGAGACCTGCGCCAATTGCGCCTGCGTCGCCGCTGTCACCTTTGCCAAAGCCAGCTGCATGGCCAGTGTCACCAGTGGAACCGGTGCCACCACCGCCACCGCCGCCACCGCCGCCGCCGCCGGAACCAGCATCACCGGAGTCACCCCCGTTGGCACCAACACCAACACCAACACCGAGGCCACCAAGACCTACGCCAACGGATGTTGCGTCGCCGCCATCTCCGCCATCGTCGCCTTCGCTCTCACCACCTTCGTTGCCTTCGTGTTTTCCACCAAAGCCAAGCGCTGAACCACCATCTGCATAGGCTTTACCACCATCTGCACCGTTGGCTTTTGCATAACCTGCTCCGCCACCATCGGATTCATTGTCGATGCCATCATCAGAAGAAGCATAGCCACCTTTGGCGATCTGATAAGCTTTGTAATAGCCATCATTGGAGACTTCCGCGGACTCGGACACATCGTTGTCCTGCAGCGCGTTGTTCATGTTGTTGACGGTGCCGGTGTCATTGCCCTGACCGTTCAACGAATTGTTCATGACCTTGTTGAAATCGGTGTTGCCGCCGATATCAGTGTTCATGTCGCCATTGGCCATAGTGATGTCACCGATTTCAGCGTCTTCGCCGAGATCAAAGTCAGCAAAGTCATCATCGGTTGGTTCCCAGTCAGAAATGTCGATGTCGATGTCTACATCGATATCGCTGGTATTTGTGACTGTGGTCTCAGAGATGTTCTTGCTTGCAGCAAACGCCAGAGAACCCGCATGTGAGCCAGAATGTGAGCTGGAGTCAGCATCCGAATTTGCATGACCTGCCCCTGCGCCAAGACCAACGCCCGCGCCGAGACCAACACCAGCACCTGCGCCATGACCTGAACTGTCAGACGCTGAGCTTGAGTTATTGTCGGTGGTGTTGGAATTGTGGTTACCATTCAGGTTTCCGTTACCATTCAGGTTACCATTTCCATTACCATTCAGGTTGCCGTTGCCATTCAGGTTACCATTACCGTTCAGGTTCAGGTTTTCACTGTTCTGACCTTGATGCTGTCCCTGGCCTTGACCCTGACCTTGGCCCTGACCCTGGTGTTGCCCTTGGCCTTGGCCTTGCAATTGGCCTTGAAGTTGGCCCTGAAGGCCGAATAGATGGTTATGTCTGTTTCCTGACATTTTCGGTTCTCCCAATCGGGTTCGAACGACCACCAGTATATCCAACGTGGTCATTGCCGAACGCATTTAAATTGTTAATGAACATTTTCGTCTCAGGTGAAATTACTCAAAACGGATTTCACTCTGAGTGCCTGGTGAATCGTATTTACACCTCCTTCTTTTTCGCAATCTGACCAAGAGTATCCGACAAGAATCTCGCTTCGTCAGATTTAAAACTTACTTGCGCGGCTGGGCTGCAAGCCTCATCAGGTTCACGAAAAACAGCAGTAGAGGTAAGCTAGCGATTGGATTTACACTCAATAGATATGAGGAATTCCAATTACTTCACGCTTCAAATCAACCACTTACCCAAATTCAATTTAATGGGTTAACAGTTTAAAATCACGCAAATAGGGATATAAATATTTCAAGTTTGAACCGACTCGATAAAATTGTTATAACCTATGGATAAGAATTCCATCCAGATCACCTAACCTTTCGGTTAGTTGACGATATTTCGGATAGCATAATAACGTGACTAGACCGAATTGCAGAAGCTGGAATTACGAGGCACAGCAATTCACACAGGCTTCCTTTGAGCGAGGAAAAGAGCGCTTAAACTGTTAAGGGGAATGGAATAAGCAGCTTATTACCATCTCGATATCTTCGAGAACTTTATCGTGTGTGTGTGGGAGTTAATAATGCCAAATATTACGAGTATGGAACCATTGGCATCAGGGGCGCATAACCATATTGAAAACGAGGGGGAAACAGCAATATTCATTGGACCAAAGAAAAGTTTTTCGAAAACAGTTTTGAGGAATGTCGAATTAGAAATTGATGAAATCGATCCGGTCCGAGTCGATAATATCACTACCTTCAATGCTGTAAATCTTCCCGATTCGGGATCACCCTGTTTGATCGTTGTAGACGCCTCTCTCCTGGAGGAAGAGAGAGATAAGTTTCAGCGTTTGCTGGAACAGCGCGACATGCTGGGCACAAGTCTTGAGCCCCCGGGCATCGTATTGGCCTATATGCACGACAGCTGCGTACAGAAAGTATTTGCCAGCTTTAAAAACATAGACGGGCTGCAAGGCGTTCTGCCTATGAATCAAAGTATCGATATCTGGCTTGCGGTCATGCGACTGTTGCTGAGCGGAGGCACGTATTTCCCAGCCGATGTCATTCAGCTCAACGGGGCTGACAGCTGCAAAACCGATGTTGCCTGCGAAGCAGAAACGCCCGATCCCGTAGCCGCGACATTGACGCAGCGGGAAATCGCGGTGATGGAATACGTTCGCAAAGGTCTGCAGAACAAGCAGATCGCAGAGAAGCTCAAAGTCTCAGAGCACACCATCAAGCTGCATATTCACCATGTCATCACCAAATTGAAGGTGAGCAACAGAACCGCAGCTGCGATGAAATTCGTTCAAGGTATGCAGCATTGAGCGAACAACCCCCTTCGCCACAGAACGCGCGCGGGGATCCACACGATGTGCAACTGGATGAAATTCTGTTGCGCGTCGGGCGTCTCAACTACACTTGGACCAATACGGAAAGCCTGTTGATCCATCTGATCGCTGGTCTAGCAGTGGTTGAGAAAGACGTAGCAGTGGTGATTTTTCTGACCTTGAACACCACCCGTGCCCGGGTTGATTTGGTGGAACGTCTGTCAAAATTGCCGCAAGTCGATACTGCATTGCGGGACGCGATCCTTGATCTGACGTCCCGGCTCGTGCGGCAGTCAAAACTGCGCAACAAATACAATCACTGCATCTATTCCTTTGAACCAGACGCGGGGAAAATTCACACAATCATGATGCGGATCCAGGACCGGCGCAAAGATATCAAGCTGGGAAAAATGGAAACCATCACCTCGGATGAGGCCGATGCAATAGACAGCTGCATTGCCAATCTGGAGCGGCTCAATACCGACATCTGGAGCCTGGTTCACGCGCAGGGGTTCCCGCGCTAATGCAACCGGCCCCTTCCGGGGCCGGTGCGTATTTTAAAGGCCGAGCTCTTCCAGGCCGGGGTGATCTTCCGGGCGTGGGCCCGCGCCCCAAAGGAATTTGCGTTCATCTTCGCGGATCGCCAGATCGTTGATTTGCGCAATTCGACGGCGCATGCGGCCATCTTCAGCAAATTCCCAGTTTTCATTGCCAAAGGAGCGGTACCACTGGCCGCTGTCGTCGCGCCATTCATAGGCAAAACGCACAGCAATGCGATTGTCTGCAAAGGTCCAAAGGTCTTTGATCAGGCGATACTCGATCTCGCGCGTCCATTTGCGAGTCAAAAGAGCATGAATCTCTTCGTGTCCGTTCACATATTCTGAGCGATTTCGCCACTGGCTGTCGTTGGTATAGGCCAAGGTTACGCGATCAGGATCGCGCGTATTCCAGGCATCTTCCGCCGCACGGACTTTTTTTAGGGCAGTTTCCCGATTGAATGGGGGCAGAGGGGGGCGTGGAGCATCGGTCATACGCTGTTTCCTTGTATCAATCTGGCGGTGAGTGGGGCGCCAGAATCGTATTGTGTGGTCTTGTGGTCTGTGTAATGTTCAGATGGTGTACTGATCGGTTAATGTTCGCAAGTAAAATAAACGGCATCTCATTGTATTCTCCGCTACAGTCTGAAAAATGTGAGAAATTGACCAAGTTGTAGCCAAGCCCCTCCCGCTGTATGGAGGGCGTAAGCCAGACGAGGAGTAAGAATGAGCCGCAACAAACGCGATGAACTTGTACAAAAGTCGCTTTGGCTGTTTTACCGCAATGGTTTCCATGCCACCGGGATGGATCTGGTTGCGAAGGAGACAGGCGTCTCTAAAACCTCTATCTACAAGCATTTCCGCACCAAAGAAGAGCTGATCCTCGCAGCGCTGCAACTGCGTGATGAGAACTTTCGCGGCTGGCTCTTTGGTCGCATGGGTGAGCTGTCCTCCACTCCCAAAGGCCAGCTGTTGGCGATCTTTGATGCGATGGAAGAGTGGTTTTTGCAGGACGGGTTTCAGGGCTGCATGTTCATCAAAGCCAGCGCGGAATATCAGGCTCAGGACCATGCGATCAACCAACAGTCGCTTGATCACAAAAAGCTGCTCGCGGAACATTTCGAAATTCTGGCCCGGGATGCTGGTGCAGCGGACCCATTGGAGCTCGCGAAACACCTGCTGATATTGAAAGAGGGCGCAATTGTTCTGGCAGCGATGTCACACACGCCTAATGCAGCGCGGGACGCAAAAACGGTGGCAGAGATGCTGATTGCCAAAGCCATACCTTCTGATGGCTAAGACTGGCTGGCTTTGAAACGCCCGATTGCCCTTGGCCCGCAGCCTCACACTCGCGTAAACCTATGATCAGAACGATGGTGTAAGGTATGAAGATGACTGCGCAGCGCGAGGTTTTCCATATTGCGGCAAAGGCCAAGCTGCTGACGCCACAAGCTGACGGCGCAGATCAATTGCTAAAGGCGCTTGGCTCGGGTCTGTCTTTGCGCGCAAGCCCGCTAGCAAAGACACCCCTAATAGCAACGCAAAGCGCTGTGCAGGTGGTGATGTGCGAAAGCTCCGGCTCTACAGGGGCACCCAAACTGATCCGACGCACGCCTTCAAGTTGGCGCGCAAGCTTTGAGATCAACAAAGCGCTTTTGGGTGTGACGCCCGATGACACCTATGCGGTGCTTGGCCATCTCGGCCATTCCATCAGCCTTTATGCCGCGACAGAAGCGCTGCATATTGGTGCCGATCTTGCAATTCTCTCGGGGCACACGCCCGCACAGCAGGCAAGTGCGCTACGTGAACATGAGGCCAGCCTGCTCTATGCCACTCCAAGCCAGCTCAGGCTGTTGATTGCCGCGGATGGTGCAGTTTTTCCCAAGATCACGCGGCTGATCTGTGGTGGGGGCGCGCTGGGTGCGGGGCTACAGGCCCGCCTGCCAGATCAGTTCCCTGCAGCCCGTGTGATTGAATTCTTTGGCGCCTCGGAAACCAGTTTCATTTCCATGTCAGATGCGGCAACCCCGGATAAATCTGTGGGCAAAGCCTATCCAGGCGTCGACATTCACATTGATGCACCATTGGATGAGGTCGGGGAAATCTGGGTCAAAAGCCCGTATCTGTTTGCAGGCTATGAAGAAGGTGACAGCCCGCTGACCCGTTGGAAAGGCGGCTACCTTGCCATTGGCGAAATGGGACTGCTGGATGCTGATGGTTATCTCTATCTGCGGGGTCGCCGCAGCCGGATGGTGACGGTTGCAGATCAAAACGTATTCCCAGAAGCAATTGAGAGCTGTCTGATGGCTCAGCCTGGTGTCAGTGCTGCAGCTGTTATCCCTGTCGCGGATCCGCTACGGGGCCATCATATTGTTGCTGTTGTTCAGGGCGTAGCGGATGAAACGGCGCTGCGACAGGCCTGTCGCGCAACCTTGGGCGCAGCCGCAGCCCCGCGCAGTTTCTGGTATCGCGATAACATCCCGCTGCTCCCGGCTGGCAAACCCGACCTAAAGCTTTTGCAGCGGCTATGGCAGGAGCGAAACGCATGAGCCCCAGCTATATCATCGCGGCCCGCCGCAGCGCAGTTGCCCCCAGAGGGGGGGCACTTTCAAACCTGCTCCCACATGAATTGGCAGCACCAGTGATCGCAGATCTGTTGCAGCACGCAGGTATCGAACGTGATCAGATTGATGAGTTAATCCTATCAAACGCGCTGGGTGCCGGTGGAAACCCCGCCCGGATTGCAGCACTGGCCGCCAACCTGCCAGAGCGTATCGCCGGGCTTAGTATTGATCGCCAATGCGCGGGGGGATTGGACGCTATTTTGCTAGGCGATGTGATGATCAGATCAGGCCTGCATGACGTGGTGATCGCGGGCGGTGTCGAAAGCTATTCACGCCGCCCGATCCGCATGCACGCCCCGGCAGATGGCAGCGCGCCGGTGCCATATAATCAGGCTCCGTTCACCCCGTGGCCAGACCGCGATCCGGATATGGCCACAGCTGCGGATACTCTGGCGCAAAAACTTGGCATCAGCCATGAAGAACAAGATCGCTGGGCGCAGGGCAGCCACGCCAAAGCGCGTGCGGCTGAAGATGTGCTGATGCAGGAAATTACCCCGATTGCAGGGCTCAGCCAAGACAGTTTCACCCGAGACCTGACCCCGCGTCATTGCAGCCGCGCGAAGACGGTTTGTGGCTCCATCACCGCCGCCAATATGGCTGTCGCTGCAGATGGGGCTGCTTTTGTGCTCATGGTGTCTGAGCGCATTGCCCGCAATCACAGTGCAGTTGAGGTTCTGTCTGGTGCAACCCTCGGCGCCGATCCCTTGCAACCTGGCCTCGCACCGCTCCCTGCGATTGAGAACAGCCTGAAACGAGCCAGTCTCACGCCGCAGGATGTGGATACGGCAGAAATTATGGAAGCCTTCGCGGTACAGGCCATCGCTTGTCTGCGCGGCGCAGGGTTCGCTGAGGATCAAATCAACCGCCATGGCGGCGCATTGGCGCGCGGGCACCCGGTTGGGGCATCAGGCGCTATACTGGCTGTGCATCTTTATCATCAGCTGCAACACACCAAGCGCAACGGATTGGCTGCGATCGCCGCCGCCGGAGGCATTGGCAGCGCCTTAGTTCTGCAAGGATAAAGCTATCGCAGCACGCAGATCTCATCGCTTGCACGGATCACACCATCTTGCACGATGCGGCACAGAGCACCGCGCAGCCTTAACGCGCGATAGGGTTGATGATTGATCCAGGCGAGGCTTTCTGCGCCGTAGCGTTCTTTCCACTTGATGCAGGCAGTGTTGAAATAATCGCTCACCTCGATCACCGCACTCCCAACCGCAAGCCGGGTGCCAACGGGCAAATTGGCCTCGCTCATATCAAGATCAGCCACCATCGTATCACCGGGATGCACGCTGTTTTGACGATCCCGCCAGCACAGGTCCATCACCCGCAACGGCAAGATCGAGACCTGAATGCGTGGATCAGGGCTTCCATCCGCAAGCTTAAGCCACGGCGCTTTGGTCCAACGCTCCCCTTTGATGCCACCTGTAACGCTCAGCTCGATCTGTTCGGGGAATGCGCGTTGCCCGTAGCCTTCGCGAAAACACAGGCTTTCTATCGGAGCGCGATCTTTGGGGGCCGCCAGAATATGCGGCAGCGCCGCGTCGCAGTCTTCGCGGCTGGCAAAAACAGTCTCAACAATAGGGGAGGCTATATTCACAAGGTGCCCTCTTCTTCAAAACCGCGAAAGCTGGTGAATTCATCCAGCGCGGCGCGGTCTGTGCGAAACTGGTTCACCGCCGCGTCACGATCCGGATGGCCCAGCGCGATGCCGCAAACCACCATTTCATCATTAGGCAGGCCAAGGTGTTGGTGAACGATCGGGCCGTAATTGGCGATTGCACCAATGCCGGTTGCCCCCAGACCTTCGCTTTCAGCAGCAAGCAGAAACCCCATCACCGCCATACCAAGATCCATAAAGCAGCCTTTGCCCATGTTGCGATCAATGGTGACAATGATCCCCACCGGCGCGCCAAAGAATTCATAGTTGCGATCAAATTGCGCCCGGCGTGCAGCAATATCGCGCCGTCCGATGCCCAGCGCAGAATAAAGCGCATAGCCCGCTGCACGTTGGCGCGCCTTGAGCGCGGCAGACATAGGACTGGGAAAGTAGGAATATTCCAGATCTATCGGTGTGCCATCTGCCGAGGCCGATTTCAGATCTCCGGTGAGCGCCGCCAAAGCTGCGCCCGTTAGCACATGAAACGCGCCCGGTTGCAGGTTGGCACCACTGGGGGCCATCCGTGCTGCGGTGCAGATGCGTTCCACAACAGAGCGCTCCACCCGGTCCTGTGTATAGGCCCGGGTGGAGCGTCGGTTTTTGATGAGTTCAGCGAACTCAGGCAGCATCAGAGCGCGACAGAACGCTGGACGGGCGTGCCTTATACAGCGCACCAGTGATCAGACCTGCCAGAACTGCTTTGATCAGGTCACCCGGCATAAACGGTGCCATCGCAGTTAGTAGTGCTTCGCCAAGACCGGCGGGTTTTGCGACCATGTAATAGGGTACGGCCACCAGATAGAGCGCGCCAATACCACCAAGAACGGCAGCAACACCGGCAACAACAGTGACATTGCCACCTCTCCATTTCTCCATCACAAAGCCAGCAACAAAGCCCGCCAGCGGATAGCCGTAATAAAAACCTGCCCAAGGCGTGGTGAAGACGCCAAGACCACCACGGCCACCAGCAAGCAACGGCAGGCCAGCAGCCACCAGAACAATGAACAGTGCCGCAGCCAATGCGCCACGTTTTGCACCCAAAACAGTGCCACACAGCATCAAACCAAGGGTCTGCGCAGTAATCGGGATGCCGCTGGCGAGGGTCAGTTTTGGCACCAGGCCAAGTGCTGCGATCAGCGCTGTGAACAGCGCAATAAGGACGACATTGCGTTCCATCTTAGGTCTCCTTGTTTTCCAGAATTCCTCCGCGGGCCCGCAATGCTTCGGCCAGATGGTCGGCATCGTCTAAAGCTAGCAAAGTAAAAGGTACAACCACGCGCCAACCAGCGCGACGTGGTGAGCGGGCGCGCCAGGCATCAGTTAGACGCTGCCCGTTTTCAACAAGCGTTGGCAGGATGCGAATGACCAACGCAATCGCAAGCTCCATCGCCCGTGTATTCAGCCCGATGCGGCGCAAAGGGGTGGCGATCCAGCGGATCACTGCAATCATCTCGCTCAGCGCGGTGGTCATGGTCACAAGGTTTGCAAGCCCCACCGCTGTCACCAGACGCAGGATGATTTCAGCGCCTTCCAGATAGGTTGCCGTCACCCCATGCCAGAGCGCAAGAATCGCCAGAAACGGCCAGAGCACCTGCAAGCGTCGCATACCCGCGCGAAAGAACTGCCCCCCCGGCAGTGCATAGAGCACCAACATGACCAGCAGAGCCAAACCCTGCAGCCGCAGATCATGGAGCATAAACAGGAAAAACGTGCCAACGCCCAGCACTGCCAGTTTTATCCCGGCTGGCCAACTATGGGCGCGGGTTCTAACTGGCGAGGTGAGCGAGATCATCGGCCTCTCCCTCGGAATACATTGTGGCCTGATAGGCCGCCATCACCACTCCATGTGGGCCAGTTTGGCGAATGCTGCCCTGATCGATCCAGACCAGTTGTTCATACTCAGCAAGGTCAGCGGGATCGTGGGTGATATGAAGCAAGCTGCCTTCATATAGCGCAAGATAACGATTGAGCTGCGCGCGAGTTGGAATATCGAGCCCGGCAAAGGGTTCATCCAGAATCAAAAGTTTTGGCGCCATGGCCACGACCGCCATCATGCAAACCAGATGTTTTTGTCCCTGCGACAGCGTGTTGATATAGGCGTTGCGCCAATGGCTAAGTCCAAAACGCGCCAGCGCGGCATCCACCTGTTCAGACGCCTCTGCCTTGCTGTTGCCCTGCTGTTCCAGACCAAAGGCGATCTCTTCGCCCACTGTGGGGAAAATGATCTGATGTTCGGGGTTTTGAAACAGAATGCCCACTTCGGTCAGCGCGGCGCGGCGATCCTTGGCCAGATCATGGCCATTGATTGTTATGCTGCCTGAACTTGGCGCAACAAGCCCCGCCAGCAGGCGCGCAAACGTGGATTTACCGGACCCATTGCGGCCAACAACGCCAATGCGGCGTTCCGTGATATTCAGGGAAATGTCGCGCAGCACTTCTTTGCCTTCAATGGCAAACCCCAATGCTTCAACTTCAATCCGGCTTGGCAAAACCATGACCGCACCCCTTTACACCGACCGTTTGACACGCCCCTGCGAAGTAGGATTGCGCCCTTGGATAATCATAGATTATTTGCACAACGCATAAAATCATAGATTATTTACATCTTCGGCACGCAGCCATGCCGATTTAGGCTTCAAATTGCAAGTGATTTAGCTGTTCCCACCCGCCCAGGCCGCTAAAAACCCATGTTCTACAGATAATTTTACTGCGCCACCGCGCTCTCCGGCGCGGTGAACTGAAACTGAAGAGGGCCGTTGCATAGGTAGATTCGCGCTTTTTCTCATACCAACGAAACCGTGAAGAGCATCACATCGACATATAAGTTTAACTTGGACACAACACTGTCCTGGCATGACCAGGTTGCACCTCATTCCGTCATGGCCATCGCTGAGGAGAGCGCAAGATGAACCTAATGTCCCCGGCACCGCAGCCACAGATTGGTGCTTTGTTTGATCGCACCCGTGCGCGCAGCATTACACTCACTGCGCCGCTCTCGCCCGAAGATATGATGCTGCAATCAATGATGGATGCAAGTCCGGCGAAATGGCATCTGGCGCACACAACATGGTTCTTTGAGGAATTCATTCTCAGCAAATACCGCAGCGGCTATCAATCGCCCGATGATCGCTTCGCGCGGCTGTTCAATTCATACTATGTGCAGGCCGGACCGCGCCACGCCCGCAACCAGCGAGGATTGATCTCACGACCATCGGTATCAGATGTGCTGTCATACCGCGCCTATGTGGATGAGGCGTTGATTGCGCTGATTGCAGAAGAACGTGCGGATCAAAGCGAAATCCATGCGCTGGTAGAACTTGGCTGCCATCATGAAATGCAACATCAGGAGCTTTTGGTTACCGACTTGCTGCATGGGCTTTCACACAACCCGCTGCTACCGGCCTATCAAACAGTGCCGGATCAAACGAATGTTGCTGCGCCCGAGCTGTCATTTCAAAGCCATGACGCCGGGCTCGTCGACATCGGCTATCAGGGATCGGGCTTTCACTATGATTGCGAAGCGCCGCGCCACAAAACCTATGTCGCGCCCTTTGCCATCGCCAATCGGCCAGTGAGCAATCGTGATTGGATCGCCTTCATGGAAGATGGCGGCTATGAAAACGCGGTCCTATGGCTGATGGATGGCTTTGCGCGCAATCAGCGCGAAGACTGGCAACACCCGCTATATTGGTGGCAACAAGATGGGGCCTGGTGGACGTTTACCTTGAATGGCGCACAGCTGGTCAATCTCGACGCCCCCGTCGTGCATGTCAGCTATTATGAGGCGGATGCCTTTGCCCGTTGGGCAGGGGCACGGCTACCTACTGAGGCTGAACATGAAATCGCCTTCCGCGGCAGCGCGATTGACGGAAATTTCATGGATCAAGGTATACTCCAGCCGAAACCAGGCGCTGGCATCTGGGGCGATGTGTGGGAATGGACGCAATCGCCGTTCACTCCCTACCCCGGCTTTCGCCCCCCTGAAGGAGCAATTGGTGAATACAACGGCAAGTTCATGGTCAATCAATTTGTGATGCGTGGCGGCTCATGTGCCACCGTGCGCGAACAGATGCGCCCAAGCTACCGCACCTTCTTTTACCCGCATCAGCGTTGGCAGATGATGGGCCTGCGCCTCGCCAAGGATCTTTGACATGAGCAAATCAGCCCTGACCAATATCGCGCTGGCAAATTCGGCGCTGCACACCCTGTCACAGCCGCAAAAATCGCTCGAGAGCAAATGGTTCTATGACCATTACGGCAGTGAATTGTTTGAACAGATCACCAAACTGCCAGAATACTATCCAACCCGCACGGAAACCGCGATTTTGCAACAGAATGCCGCAACTTTGGCGGCACTGATCCCGCCTGGCAGTGTTTTGGTTGAACTGGGCAGCGGTTCCAGCACAAAAACCCGCTTGTTGTTGGATGCGGCTCCACAGCTTTTTGCCTATGCGCCGCTGGATATTTCTGGGCCGTTTCTGCACCAGATCGCAGCCCCTTTGCGCAAGGCTTATCCGCATCTTCATATCATCCCAATTGTGGGCGATTTCATGCAGCCGTTTTTGCTGCCATCACAGATCGAAACCCGCAGAAAAGTTGCGTTTTTCCCAGGATCCACCATCGGAAATCTTGAACCCAAGTCTGCTGTGGACCTGCTCAAACGGGTGCGCGCGATTGAAAATATCGATGCGCTCATTCTGGGGGCGGATCTGGTCAAGGATGAAAAGCGACTGGTTGATGCCTATGATGACAGTGCAGGGGTGACTGCAGCATTTAACCTCAACCTCCTCGCGCGGCTCAACCGTGAGGCCAAAGCTAACTTTTCGCTTGAGGATTTTCATCATAAGGCGCTTTGGAACCCTGAAGATGAACGGATCGAAATGCATCTGATCAGTAACAAGGCGCAGACCGTGCATTTGATGGGACAAGTTGTTCAGTTCGCAGCGGGCGAGACCATACATACCGAAAACAGCCATAAATACCGCCAAAGCACCTTGCAAAAGCTGGCGACGCAGGCGGGCTGGTCTCTGACTGAACACCTGGTTGATGCCCAAGGTGATTTCTCAGTTAATCTGCTGCGTGCTCAATAAACGATCGTTAGAGCAGGCCTGCGTATTCTTGCATGCATACTCGACTTCGCGGCCCATATCTGGGTTTCTGCGATCTGTCGATCACAGCCTCGTGCCATCAGGAGTTGGCCGTGAAGTTGGTGTGAGACTGGGCAAATCTTTCTAAGACTGCCAGTATGAACCCAAAAGGCCAGCGAAGATGTCGCTGGCCCTTTGTTTTTAGCTATAGCCGTCAATCAGTTGGCGATCTGCGCCAGTCGTGGCATCAGTTTCAGCAGATGCTGAGTATATTCGGCTTGCGGATCCTCAAACAGACCCTCTGCCTCCTGAACCTCAACCATTTTACCGCGCTGCATAACACCAACGCGATCACACATCTGGCGCACGACAGCAAGATCGTGACTGATGAACAGCATGGTGAGGCCGAGATGTTCTTGCAAATCCTTCAAGATATTGAGGATCTGCGCCTGAATGGACACATCCAACGCACTGGTGGGCTCATCGCAGATCAGGAAACGCGGCTGGGTCGCAAGCGCCCGCGCAATGGAGATCCGCTGACGCTGGCCGCCAGAAAATTCATGCGGGTATTTGCGGTAGGCGTCGCTTGCAAGGCCAACCTTATCAAGCAGTTCGCGCACGCGGGGCGCGGTTTCCCCCTTGCTGAGGATCTTGTGGTGGATCAACGGCTCGGCCACGATATCACCAACTTTCATGCGGGGATTTAGGCTTGAAAACGGATCCTGGAAGATCATCTGGATCTGACGACGATAATCTGCCAGCCCCTCGGCATCAAGGTTGGTCACATCCTTGCCGTCAAACAGAACTTCGCCACCGTCGGTGTCATAAAGCGTGGCGATCATCCGTGCGACGGTGGATTTACCAGAGCCACTTTCGCCCACAATGCCAAAGACCTCGCCATCTTTGATATCAAAGCTGACACCATCAACCGCAGTGAAGTATTTGCGTTGAGACGGGAAGATCGAAGACTTCTCGATAAAGCGTTTGGTCAGGCCTTTCACCTGCAGCAATGTGCCGGATTGAGATTTCACCGAGCGGTCCCAGTTGCGGGCGAGATCATCGATCTTGAACACGGTTTCACGGCCGCCATAACTCACCTGCGGGAAGCGGTGCAGTTTGACATGGGGGCGCGGAACTGCCGAGATCAGCGATTTGGTGTATTCATGTTCTGGCGCACCGAGGATCTGATCAGTGGTGCCGCTTTCGACCACTTTGCCGGAATACATCACGGTAACCTGCTCGGTTGTATCCGCGATTACCCCCATATCGTGGGTCACAAGGATCACACCGATCTGGCGCTCATCGGCGAGTTTTTTAATAAGATCCAGCACCTGCGCCTGAATAGAAACATCCAGTGCGGTTGTGGGCTCATCCGCAACAATCACCGAGGGCTCTGAGCAGAGCGCCAGCGCAATGACCACCCGTTGACGCATACCCCCAGAGAACTGATGCGGGTACTGGTTGAAGCGTTCAGGCGGGTTCGGGATCGACACCGCCTCCAAAAGCTCGAGCGCGCGCGCCTTGGCATCTGCGTTCGACAGGCCCAAATGCAACTGGATCGTTTCAACCAGCTGCTCGCCAATCGTGAACAACGGGTTCAGCGAGGTCAGCGGATCCTGAAAGATCATCGCGATCTCTTTGCCGCGGATACGACGTTTTTCCTCTGGGTCAAGGTTGTCGATACGACGCCCTTTCAACCAGATTTCCCCTTCAGCGATATGGGCAGGAGCATCAAGCAGACCAATCACCGCGTTACCGGTCATGGATTTGCCTGCACCGCTTTCGCCAACCACGCCACGAATTTCACCGGGACGGATATCATAGCTGACCCCTTCCACCGGTTTGAAAATACCGTGCCGGGTGGGGATTTCGACGGTCAGGTTGCGGATGGATAGAATAGGTTCAGACATTATTTCAGCCTCGGGTTCAACGCGTCACGCAGCCAGTCGCCCAGCAGGTTTACCGACAGGGCCAGCGCCAAAAGGGTGCAGGCCGGGAAGAAAAGGATCCACCATTCGCCAGAGAACAGGAACTGCTGACCCACGCGGATCAGAGTGCCAAGCGACGGTTGGGTCGGCGGTGCGCCAACGCCAAGGAAGGAAAGCGTCGCCTCAGCAATGATGGCCAATGCAAGCGAAATGGTCGCAATCACCAGAACCGGTGAAATCACATTTGGCAGGATGTGACGCAGCATAATCACGATCGAGGGGCGGCCAATCAAACGGGCTGCAGATACATAATCTTTGCCCCGCTCGACCAAAGTCGCGCCGCGAACAACGCGGGCAAACTGCACCCAGTCCGAAAGGCCAATCGCCAAGATCAGCACCCAGATCGCCATCTGATCACGGTATTCAATTGGAGTGATGCCCTTGGCGATGCCAAAAATAAGCATTGCAACAAGGATGGATGGGAAGGTCAGCTGCACGTCAGCTGCGCGCATGATCACAGTGTCAGTCCAGCCACCAAGGTAGCCCGCCAACAGGCCCAAAACGATGCCTAAAACCATGGCAAACAGCACCGCAGACACGCCAACAAAGAGCGAGATGCGCATGCCATAGAGGATGGTTGAAAACACATCGCGGCCCTGATCATCCGTGCCAAGCAGGAAGTTCTCACCGGTAAAGGCGTTGTCCTGCATCGGCGGCGTAAACCCATTCATCAGGTTCAACCCCGCCGGATCAAACGGGTTGGTGGTGGCGACCAGTGGCGCAAACACAGCAGCCAGGATCAACAACAGCGCAACAGCAGCAGAAACAACAGCAACTGGCGAGGTGCGAAATGCGTAGAACAGATCGCTGTCCAGCATACGGCGCATGCGGCTCGGGGGTGTGGTTTGTTCGGTCATTATTTACTCACCCGCATACGAGGATCAATCAGGGCATAGGTGATATCAACGATCAGGTTGATCACGACAAACATCACCGAAATTAGCATGAGATAGGCGGCCATTACCGGAATATCGACAAATTGCACCGCGTTGATGAACAACAGCCCCATACCCGGCCACTGGAATACGGTCTCGGTGATGATGGCAAAGGCGATGATTGCGCCAAGCTGCAGACCGATGATGGTCACAACCGGGATCATGGTGTTCTTTAGCGCGTGGCGATAATTGATGGTCCGGCTCCCAAGGCCGCGAGCGCGGGCAAAGCGGATATAGTCCTGGCGTAAAACTTCCAGCATCTCGGAACGCACCAGACGCATAATCAGCGTCATTTGATACAGACCCAGCGTGATCGCCGGAAGGATCAGCGATTTCAACCCGGTTTCTGTCAGAAATCCGGTGCTCCACCATCCCAATTGGGCGACCTCCCCGCGCCCAAAGCTCGGGAGCCAATTCAGCTCAACCGAAAAGACATAGATCAGCAAGATACCAATCAAAAAGGTCGGAAGCGAAACACCGATCAGCGAGGCCGACATAATGAAATTGGCAACAAACCCATCGCGGCGGATTGCGGTGTAAACCCCAAAGGCAATACCCAGAAGGATCGCAACCACGGCGGATACGGCCGCAAGTTCCAGCGTTGCTGGCGCGCGTTCCATAATGATTTCAGAGACTTCACGCCCCTGGCGGTAGCTGACACCAAAATTTCCCTGCACCGCTTCTTGCAGGAATTTGAAGTATTGCACCGGGAAGGGTTGATCGAGGCCAAGCTGCGCGCGCAGACGGTCGATGTCTTCCTGCGTGCGTTCCTGCCCCAGCATGTTGTCGATGGGATCGCCAACAAAGTTGAACATTGAGAAGGCGACGAAACCAACAATCAAAAGCACAAGGGCTGATTGCCCGACACGTCGGAGAAGGAAGGAAAGCATTGCTAAAGAGCCTTTGCCAAAGGGGGCCGCAACCGTGTTGAACCCCGATATCCGTGGATAAAGAGACAGCGGCTAGAGGATTTCCCCTAGCCGCCACTCAGCTTAGTTCATGGTGAAGTATTTGACCTTGGGCTGGTCTTCGGCATCAACTGCGATGCCAACGCCGTCACCCATAGCCCAGTTCAGCACCTGGTGGTGGATCGGGATGTAGAGCTGCTCATCCTGAACTACACGCCAGATGGAGGCGATGTCAGCGTTGCGCGCAGCCAGATCGGTATTGGACGCGAGCGATTTGATTTTGGCATCAACTTCATCATTGTCGAAACCGGTACCGTTCCAGGTGCCGATATCGCTTTCACGACCGTGCACGAGGAAGTTGAAGATGTACTCGGAGTCATAGGTCGGAACACCCCAACCCAGCATGTAAAAGTCGGTTTTGCCGTCGGTAATCAACGGGAAATGCTGTGCTTTAGGCTGCGCGTTCAGGTTCACCTTCACACCAATCTGACCCAGCATGCCAACTGCGGCCTGACAGATTGCTTCATCATTGATGTAGCGATCATTCGGGCAATCCAGACGCAGCGAGAAACCGTCACCATAACCAGCCTCGGCCATCAGTGCTTTGGCGGTGTTCAGATCGGTTGAGCTTTCGGCGTCCATTTCCGCGGTCCAGCCATTTACAAACGGAGGTGCGATCATACCGGCAGGCTTGGACTGGCCACGCATTACAACCTGTTTGATCGCATCACGGTTGATCGCCATGGCCATCGCCTTACGCACGCGCACATCAGACAGCGGGTTTGCGCCTTCAATGTTGTCGGCTTCAATATCCGCCGCGCCATTGTTCATGCCAAAGAAGATCACACGGTTCTGCGGTGCCTGTTTCACAACCAGACCCGGTGCCGCATCAATCCGGCCAAGGTCCTGAACGGTTGGATCCTGCAGGAAGTTCACCTCACCCGACAGCAGCGCCGCAACGCGGGTCGCTGGGTTTTGGATCGGGGTGTAGATGATTTCAGAAACCTGCATCGGGAACTGATCACGGCCCCAATAGTTTTCATTGCGTGTCATGACAGTTTTCACGTCAGGCTCACGGCTTTGCAGGATGTAAGGACCGGTGCCATTTGCATGGGTGGTCGCATAGGTGATCTCACCACCCTCGAAGTCTTGCACATTGGTGGTGTTATTGGCCTCAGACCAGCCCTTATCCATCATGAACAGGTTGGTGAGGTTTGATGGCAGGATCGGGTTCGGGCCATCGGTGACCAGTTCAACGGTGTAGTCATCGACTGCGCGGACTTCGACGATGGAGCCGATCAGCTCTTTCATGTCGGAGTTAGGCTGCTTTGCACGCTCAAAGCTGAAGACAACATCTTCGGCGGTGAACTCTTCGCCACCGTGGAATTTCACACCTTCACGCAGCTTAAAGACCCAAACGTTCGGGTCGCTTTCAGATGGTGCCCATTCGGTTGCCAGTGCAGGCTCAAATGCGCCAGTGACATCACGCACCAAAAGCGGCTCATACATCTGGTGACGTACGGTGTGGGTTGGCCCTTCGTTCTGGGCATGGGGGTCAAGCGTCAGCGCATCACCTGCGCGGGCCCAACGCAGGGTTTCTGCGTTCACAAGCGCGGTGGACGACATCAGCGCCACTGCAGCCAGAATTCCAGTAGTTTTATTCACAATGATCTCCTTGTTTTGACCCTGCTCACCCCTGTTTCTCAAGATTTAGAACACGGCCGATTATCGTTGATAGAGGGTCTTAATTGCCCCCTTTGGGTTCCTTATGAAGCGGATGAAACGCGGTTCCGCCTTCACCAAACACATCCATGGTCCCGCACCAGAGGAAGGAGGCAACTTCGCTGCCATGGTTCCAGGATGAATGGGTGCGGTAGCTGTCGAAGTGGATGGAATCTCCGGGGCCAAGCACTGAAACCTCACCATCGATCTCGATGGTGATCGTGCCAGACAACATGTAAAAGAGTTCCTCGCCAGGATGGCTGATGGGTTCGTAACGGTGCCCTGGGGGTTCATGCACGATCAGCGAGTGCAGCCGTGAATGGTTGAACGTGGTCGACAGGCGTTCATAGACCAGTTCGTTGTCTGCCACCGAAAACTTATCTCGCGCGCCTTGCGAGGTGCTGCTGGGTTTTTCAGACGGCTGATCCAGCAGTGATCCCAGCGGCAATTCCAAGATCGCAGCAATTGAGCTGAGCGACACAAGAGAGGGCGCAGACTGGCCGCGCTCAACCTGGCTCACAAAGCCGACAGAAAGTCCCGCACGATCCGCAACCGTCTGCATGGAGAGTTTCAGCTCTTTGCGGCGGGCACGTAGTGCCTCTCCCAAAGGGGGTTTTGACGGTGTATTTATGGTAGGTTTTTTAAGCATTGGTGAAATCCTATACTTCAGACTTCAAATCGGTCAACAAAATTTTACCATTACTAAAAATACGACGCGACGGCACCAAATGCGAAAAATCCTGCCTATGTTTGAAAGGCTTGCGCGTAGAGTGGTTTCTAATTCTCAACGACGTGAATGTCGCGCGGCAGTTCCGACAGGATTTCCGGGCCATCCGCACGCAGAATCACAATCTCTTCAAGCCGCACACCAAATCGATCCGGCAGGTAAATTCCCGGCTCAATCGAGAACACCATACCCTCCTCTAGGACAGTATCTGCCGTGCCGGTCAAATAGGGGGCCTCGTGTACCTCTTGCCCCAGACCATGACCAATACGGTGGTTGAAATAGGCGCCATAGCCAGCACACGCGATGACTTGCCGTGCAGCAGCATCGACATCGCGCGCCGCCACGCCTGGCCGAGCAGCTTTCATTGCGGCCTGCACCGCCTCTTCGACGATCCCGTGCACTTCGACCAACTCGGGGCTGGGGGCCCCAATAGACGCCATACGGGTCATATCAGAGCAATAGCCGTGCATGCGCCCGCCAATGTCCATAACCACGGGATCCCCGGTCCGAAGCACAGATTCACCCGCCATATAGTGTGGCATCGCACCATTGGCGCCAGAGGCCACAATCCGGAACAGCGACCTTGCGCCGGAATGGGCAAAACTGTCAGCGATGATCTGCGCCACATCGCTTTCGCCCATGCCAACATGCATCTGTGCCCAGGCCTTGCGCATGGCCGCATCGGCAACCAAGGCATTCTGTTTCAAAAGCTGGTATTCGCTCTCGCTTTTACGCATCCGCAGCGCACCCAGACTTTCCCACATGAAAAGCTGATTTGCGTTGGGGAGATGCTTTCGAACCAACCCCGCATGATCCGCACGCATTGCTTCATCAAGGGCAAGCACCTTGGCATCGCTGCCGCCTAGGTCTTGCAAAAGCTGTACAAGCGCAGCATCCGGCCCGGTCGCATCATGCCATGCATACAGTGGGTAGCTTGTCTTTGCGGTGAGGCCCTGCGCCTCAAGCTGAGGCACCAACACGCCCACGTTGGTCTGAGACACGAACACCAAAAATGGCCGTTCATCCGAATGTGGCGACAAAGCTGCAAGCCAATTCAAATACCCACCTGGTGCAAGCACAACCAGATCGACAGAGTTAGATTTCATCGCGTCTTGCAGGTAATTTAGTCGCTCCACTGGCCACACTCCCAATTCAAAGCCGCGCCCAAAGCAGCGGTCGTAATTTTAGTATTACTGCACATATGACCACTTCCAGTGAAAAAACTCAAATTATTTAGCAATACTAAAATTATCTCCTTAAAAACCCTCCCAATCACACAAGCTTTCGCGCCTCCCTAAACTCTGTCCCCACAAACAAAAATGCCGGAGCGAATTGCTTCGCTCCGGCACCCGGTACGACTGGGAGTTGATTACCAGCCGCCCTCTGCGCGGCGGCTGTAAGACTCGCCGCCCAGATCAAATACCAACAGTTTCTTCTCGGTGAAGGTTTCCAGGAACCACTGGCTCAGCTCGCGGCCAACACCGGACTGACCGGTGCCACCGAAGGGGGCAAGCTGATCCCAATAGTTCGAAGTTTCGTTGATGTTGACCGTACCATGAGGCAATGCCTCACCGATCTGCCAAGCGGTCGCCAGATCCTTGGTCCAAAGCGACGCAATCAAACCAAGGCCAGACTGATGGGCAATTTCGATTGCCTCTTCTGCATTCTTGAGCTTGTAGATCGGCGCAACAGGACCAAAGGTTTCCTCGCACATGATGTCCATATCCGTGGTCACATCCGTGAGGATGGTCGCCGGGTAATAGAGCCCTTCTTCTTTGCCGAACTGTTCGATCTTCGCGCCTTTGGCAACGGCGTTTTCGACATGGCCCTTCACACGGCGCAGCGTGTCGTGGTTGCACAATGGCCCCATTTCAGTGTCTTCTTTGGAAGGATCACCGATCTTAAGCTCTGCTGCTTTGGCGCGGAACTTCGCGACAAATTCATCATAAACCGCTTCATGCACCAGAACACGCTCGGCAGATGTGCAGACCTGACCAGAGTAGTAGAAGCAACCGTTGATCGCCCCCTCCACTGCGGCATCGATGTCAGCGTCATCCATAATGATGAACGGGCCATCGCCGCCCAACTCCAACAGATGCGGCCGCAAGGCGCATTTTTCTGCGATTTTCTTGCCGGTCGCGGTAGAACCCGTAAAGAACACGCCGTCCACATCACTGCTGTCGACAAGCGCCGCCCCAACATCGCCTTTGCCCTGAACCACATTGATCACACCATCCGGCAAGCCAGCATCCTTGAAGATGTCCGCAAGCATCGCACAGGACACGGCCGCATGTTCGGATGGTTTCCAGATCACCGTATTGCCCGCCGCTGCAATATGCGCCAGCGCGATCGAGGAAATATCGGTTGGGAAGTTATAAGGCGTGACCACGGCCACAACACCCAGCGGGCGATGGTTCATCACCAGACGCTTATTGCGAGTCCGCTCTTGGGTTGACGGAAAACTAAGCCCGCGATGACGCAGAATTTCTTCGGCAGATTTTGCCCAGGACGGTGCCGAGTATTCGAACACCTCTTCCCGCGCATCCGTGATGACCTTACCAATCTCAGCGGTGATCATCTGTGCAATTGGTTCAGCGCGCTCCAAAAACAACTGATGAATGCGGCGCATGATCTGGGCGCGCTCAATCGTGGACATCGCGGCCCAGGCCGGTTGCGCAGCTTTGGCATTGGCAATGGCAGCTTCGGCATCCGCAGGGGAACACACCCCAATGGTGTGAAGAACCGATCCATCATGAGGATTGTAAACGTCAAGTGTTCCGCCATTCCCATCGACCCACTCCCCGCCAATAAGCGCGGCTTTCAGGACGTTTGGATTCACGTCTGCTATCTTATTCATTTTATGCTCCCTAAAGATCCGCTTATCGAGCGGTTGATTTGTCTCGCAGCAGCGAGACCGATGTGATGACAAGGATTGCGGAGAACAGCACGATCAGCGCACCTACCGCATTGATTTCTGGAGTGATGCCCCGGCGCATGGTCGACCAGATGTACATGGGCAGCGTGTTGTCGCGCCCGGTCAGGAAGAAAGTGACGGGGATTTCATCAAAGCTGAGGGTAAAGCTCAGCAGCCCAGCGCCGATCACCGCAGATTTGATGTTGGGCAAAGTCACCAGAAAAAAGGTCTGGAGGCCATTTGCACCAAGATCAGCCGAGGCTTCGCCATAGGTGTTGGGCAACCGTTGCAGCCGGGCATAGACCTGCGTCACAACAACCGCCAAGAGCGCTGTTGCATGGCCGATGATCACGGTTTCCAGGCTCAGATTGAACCCAACCAGCCTAAACAACGTCAGCATCGAAATACCCGTAATGATCCCGGGCAAGGCAATCGGCAGCAGGATGAGTTTGCGAAACACCGACTTACCGGGGAAATCCAACTGATCCAGCACAATGGCTGCGGGAACCCCAATGATCAGGGTCAGCGCTGTGGCACTGGTGGCAACGTAAAACGAGTTGCCGATGGCCTCCAAAAGTTGCTCATTCTGGGCAAGCTTCCGGTACCAATCCAGGGTCAACCCGGACATCGGCCAAGAGAGCGCTCTGGAAGCGTTGAAGCTGTACATCACCAGAATGGCGATCGGCACATAAAGAAAAGCCAGAACAGCGGCAACAAATCCAAGCCAAGCGCATTTATCCACCATTGCGGCGCGGCGCATTTGGGTCAAAGAGCGGCTCATGACAACCTCCCCTGCCCCAGACGCTCAAAGCGGTCAGATGCAGAAATAATGCCTAAAACGATCAGCAGCATCACCAGCGCGAGCGCGGACCCCAGCGGCCAATTGAGCGAGGCTCCAAACTGCGACGCAATCACGTTGGAGATCATCAGGCTGTTGGGCCCGCCCACCAAAACCGGGGCGATGAAATCGCCAAAGGACAGGCAGAAGGTCATGGTGAACCCAGCCACCACACCGGTCATGGACAGCGGCAGCGTCACCTTAAAGAAGGTCGTCAGCGCGTTTTCACCGAGGTCGGATGAGGCCTCCAACAGGGATGTCGGAATCTTTTCCAGCACCGCGTAGATCGGGATCACCATAAACGGAATGAACACATAGGTCAGCGTCACCACCATCGCGACCTGATTGTACAAGAACACGCTTGATGGTTCGGAAATCACTCCGGCAGACATCAGAAAGGAATTCAAAACACCATTGGTGCCCAGAATGGTCTTCCAAGTATAGGCCCGCAGCAGGTAGCTCACCCAGAGCGGTGCAACCACCGCCATATAAAGCGCAAGCCGCACCCCGGGTTTCTTGACCTTAAAGACAAGAAAGAACGTGTAGGGATAGGCCAGAAGCAGGGCAAAAATCGACACTAACACAGCGATTTTCAACGTGCGCAGCAACACATTGAGATACTGCGGATCCCGCACCAGCTCGAGGTAGTTGCCAAATTGAAAATCCGGCACAAAGGTTGGAAATTGCGCGGTCCAGAATGAGTAGACCAGCAAGATCGTGTAAGGCACGAACATAAAGACCACCGTCCACACCAAAGGTGGAGACAGCACCAAGTATTTGCGAAGGCTGCTCATTCGGCTGCCTCCTGCGCGAAATGCATCAACCGATCTGATGGCACTTCAAGGCGCACAGTGCTGCCCTCTGACGGCAGAAGTTTGCGGCCTGACAGGGTTTGGATGGGACAGGTTGCGGTGATTTCACCACCGCCCAAAACAACGACCATCCGGGCTGACGCCCCATGATACAGGACCTCGCGCACCGTGCCGGTCAGCACATTGGGCCCAGCGGGTTCATTGGCGGCAAGCAAGCGCACTTTTTCAGGCCTAAAGCCAAAAGTTCCACCGCTTTGCGTGGTCAGCGCGCTTGGCAACTCCAGCACTTGGCCAAAGCAATCAACGGTATTGCCGCTCACCTGTGAGGTAAACAGATTGGAGGCACCGATAAAGCCCGCGACATAGGGCGAGTTTGGCTGATCATAAAGCTCATCTGGGGTGCCATCCTGAATGACAGACCCAGCCCGCATTACGATTACCCGGTCCGCCATTGCCAGCGCTTCGTCCTGATCATGGGTCACCATGATAAAAGTCAGGCCAACCTTGGTGTGCAGGCGGCGCAGCTCAACCTGCATTTCTTCGCGAAGGTTTGCGTCAAGCGCCGAAAGCGGCTCATCCAACAACAGCACCTTGGGCTTGCGCACAATCGCCCGCGCCAATGCAACACGCTGGCGCTGCCCGCCCGACAGCTCATGTGGCATGTTGTTGGCTTTGTCGGCGAGCCCAACCAGATCCAACGCTTCAATCGCGCGCGCCTCTCGGTCACTGGCGGAAACACCTGCCACCCGCAGCCCATAGGCCACATTGCGGCCAACAGACATATGCGGAAACAGCGCATAATCCTGAAACACCATATTCACAGCGCGTTTGTTTGGCGGGTCAAAGCTGACGTCTTCGCCATCCAGCCAAATCCGCCCATCCGTAGGGGTTTCAAACCCCCCGATCATTCGCAGCAAGGTTGATTTGCCACATCCCGACGGGCCCAGAAGGGTGACGAACTCACCTTCTTTGACGGAAAAGCTAACGTCATCCACCCCAACCACAGAGCCCCAGCTTTTGGTCACTGCATCGATTTTAATTATTTCGTTCATCGTCCTACCCCAGCTTGAATAGAGGAAGAGCGGGAGAGCGCAGGCCAATGCGCGCTCTCCACAGACCCTTTATTGAGCCTTCACCGCGTTCCACGCGTTGGTGTAGGTCTGCAGACGGGCACCGAGGTTTTCCCACAGCATCAGGCTGTCGAGATAGGACAAATCATCCTGATGCAGGGCCGTGAATTGCTCTGGCGACATACAGGCGCGGGCCGCAACTGGGTTGGTCACAGAGTAGCCGTTGACATTGGCAACACCACATTGGCCCTGCTCACTGATGGCCATGTTCAAAAACTTGTAGGCGCAGTCTTCATTGGGGGAACCCGAGACGATCATAAAGCTGTCCATCCAGCCTTCGGCACGTTCTTTGGGAATAAATTCAACGACCTCCATACCCTCAGCCGCCAAAAGTGCCGATTGGTAACCCGCCCAGGTGTTGGACACCCAAACCTCATCCGCGAGGAAAAGATCAACCAGTTCACCCGCAGTCGACCAGTATTTGCGCACCAATGGGCGTTGTTCAGCCAGCTTTTCCTGTGCAGCACCAATCTGATCATCGCTCAGATTATAGATGTCCATATCACCGTTCAGACGGGCTGCTACATAAAGCGCGCTTTTGTCATCCCAAAGCGAAACACGCCCTTTGAGTTCAGGGTTCCACAGCTCTGCCAATGACGTTGGCGGCGTGTCAAACTTGTCCGGGCGATACATAAAGCTGATCGCACCCCAGGCATATGGCACCCCGTAGGTTTTACCATCTACGTTGATGCCATCAGCATCGCGAAACTTATCATAAATCTCGCCAAACCGGGGGAGCTTTGCGGTATCGATCTCTTCCACAAAACCGGCAGCAATCAGCGGGGCGGTGCTGTCAATTGAGGGGGATACAAGGTCAAATACCCCACCGCCCGCCGCCAGTTTCGGGGCAAAATCATCATTGGCACCCACATATGTTGCCGAAACTTTGCAGCCGGTTGCGGCTTCAAATGGTTCAATAAAACTTGGGTCTGCATAGCCCTCCCAAGTGAGTAGATTGAGCTCGCCCCCGGCGTATGCCGCCGTTGTTGTGGCAAGAATTATCGCAACACTGCTAGCGTTTGCCGCCAGTTGTTTGATGCGTGTCATCGGTGATCTCCTTGTTGGGGGTTTCACCACTCGAAACCTCCACTGTTGGTTCGGCCGTCTTTCGAACGATGGTGCCGATATCAACACCAAGCGCCTTTGCGGCCTTTCTTTTGGATCCGTGCGTGCGGATCGCGCGATCGATCAAGATGCGCTCATATCGCCGCACCTCAGCCCGCAAATCATAGGTATCCGAACTCGGGCCTGTGATTGCTTCACTGTCTGGTACGTCGATGGGGGAGATGAGCTCATAAATGAGCTCCTCAATCTCTTCACTGTCTTCTTGCAGCACAGCTATGCGTTGCACGATGTTCAACAGCTCTCGAATATTGCCGGGGAAGCTGTAATCCATCAAAACATGCTGCAACCGACGCGGAATTTCGACTGGCGCCTCGCGACGGCGGTTCAAAGTGCGTGTAAAACGCTCGATCAGATGCAACACCAATGGCTGCATATCGCGCAGCGGTGGCACCTGAAGATTGATAACCGCTAGGCGGAAAAAGAGGTCGGCGCGGAATTCGCCTTCGCGGACCAATTGCTTTAGATCTTTATTGGTTGCTGCAACCACCCGCACCTGATTGCGGCGATCAAAATTGCCCAATCGCGTTGCGGCTGCGCTGTCTTCCAAAAAGCCCAGCAGGCGCGCCTGAAGCGACATCGGAATGTCAGCGACCTCATCCAGAAACAACGTGCCGCCCTGCGCCTGCTCAACCAAGCTTGGCTCTGAGGTCCGATCACTGGCAGCGGCCCCAAACAGCTGACGTTCCAGCCGATCACCCGATGCAGAAGCACAGTTCACCACCACAAAGGGATCCTGGGCATCACTGACAGATCGATGAAGCGCGCGCGCGATTTCACCTTTGCCCACACCAGATTCACCGGTGATCAAAACACGCGCCCCCTGTCTCAGGGCCCGCTCCCCGCGGGACAGCACACGATTAAGTTCCGGCGACAGTCGGCGCTGCTGCTCAAAATCCGGACGAGTCCGCTCAAAAGTCAGGAAGTGCACGTTGCTCTTGGGGGCACCGCCGGTTGCATAAGATTTGCGAAACTCCAGCGCATCGAGATCTCGGATCAGGATGATCCCGATCTGCGCCTGCCCCGGCATTTTTCGCAACGTCGCAAGATACTGTTTGTGACGCGCGCCCTGCAGGGCGACATCGGTTTGCTTCCCAACATCCACCGCATCGACAACCTTTTGCCAGCCACCAAGCGCTTGCCCTATTGTGTCCAGGTCTTTCAGCTCCACAGCCGCATCCGGCGACAAGATACGCTTCGCTTCGGCATTGGCGGACAAGACGTTTCCTTCAACGCCAAGCGCAATAATGCCTTCATCAAACCCGTCCAAACGCTGCAACGCCTCAGATGGGGTTTCGACATCAAACAATGGGTGATCCTGCCAGATCGTCATAGTGAACCCTCCTGCGCAACCAGCTCCAAAGTGACCACCACGCCTCCCATACGGCGTGGTGCAATCGCCCAGCTGATTTGCCCATTGGCACCTTCGGTCGGCATCATTTGTTCACCTGATTGGGTGACCGCCTCTGACAGGCCCACAATTTCGAGCTCCGCAACCGGAACGCCTAGCAAATCGTCCGCGCCAGCACGTAGAAGAAGCTCGGCAGAACGCGACACAGCGATAACGACGCTATCACTGTTCAGCGCGAGAACCGGCTGCGGCAGCGCAGCCAAAATATCCAACGCTTCGTCGCGTTCATTTCTGAGGTTTTCTTCGCGCCGATGGTGTTTTTCGACATCGCGCACGATCCCGAACAAGCGCCGCAATTTGCCATCAGCGATATGTGCGCGCACATCGTTTTCCACGTAGATCTGCACGCCGTCGTAGCGGGTATCCCGCGCCGGCGCCCCATCTACTTCAAAACCATTTGCAAGAAGGTTCAGCACAAAATCTTCGTTTTGCTTGTTGCGCGGAAAAATTTCAGCTGTTGGCCGCTTGAGAAAATCCTCGTTTGGCTCCAGCAGATAAAGACGAGACATCGCTGCGTTTGCGATGCTCCAATATGGGTTGTTTTCAAAAACCTGCCGAACAATCTCATCATATGGTGCCGCAAGATCGACCGGCACGCCAAATTCCATACACCAGCATGCATCGCTAGAGGCGTCGACAACCCCGCGCAAGATCTCCAACTCGAGACCAGGATCCATGGTAGATGCAGATGTGTTTTTATGTGATTCTTTCATGCATCATATGTGGCCATTTATGCATCACATCGTCAATCATGAAGTTTCAATCAACCACCCTCCCCACTGCGCCCAGTCGAAAGTTTACAAGTCAATCAAGGCTTTAGTCTGATGGTATTTTTTTCAAAAAATACCAAATAGGTGCTGCATTGTCGGAATGAACTGTATCGAAAATTGCAATTACAACCGTGAAATCAGAATCAAAAAGCGCTGCAAAACTGCAGCACTTGAAGTATTTCCATCAACCGTGACATCAATATCCGCCCCGCGAGCAAGCCACGGTTGGCATAAAAAAGGGGGCATCGTATACCCGATGCCCCCTGTAATACTATTCATTTGATGTCAGGCTGCGCTGCGCGTGGTTTAAGTGCGCTCAATCCACACTCAAGCAGATGTATTTCATCTCAAGATAGTCATCGCAGCCATGTTAGGAGCCTTCACGCCCCTGGCCGGATGGGCTACTCCCCAATGTTTGGACAGATTTCGGCGTAACTTAAGCTACTCTCTGCTCCTGCTGATCGGGTTGGGTTTTGTCTTTCTCAGCCAATAGACCACGGCCGGAGGTCTGCCGCCAAGGGCGGATTGGGGGCGTTTGCGGTTGTAGAACTCGATCCACTTGCCAACACGGGCTTTCACC
>NZ_WIXK01000016.1 GCF_009617595.1 Tritonibacter aquimaris
GTTTTACCGTGGTCAACGTGGCCGATGGTGCCGATGTTAACGTGCGGTTTGTTACGCTCAAACTTTTCCTTAGCCATGAGAGGCCTCCTTTTCGTTGAGAAGGGCAGGCACCTTTGCCCACCCTCCAATTTTCAAAACGCTTATGCGTATTTCGCCTGGATCTCGTCAGAGATGTTCTGCGGAACCGGATCGTAATGCGAGAACTGCATGGTGAACTGGGCGCGGCCAGAAGACATCGAACGCAGAGTGTTGATGTAGCCGAACATGTTCGCCAGCGGAACGTTTGCGTCGATAGCAATCGCGTTGCCGCGCGGCTCTTGGCCGGACACCTGACCACGACGGGAGGTGAGGTCGCCAATGATGCCACCGGTGTATTCTTCTGGGGTGATCACTTCTACTTTCATGATCGGTTCCAGAAGTTTCGCGCCGGCCATTTTCATGCCTTCGCGCATACACATACGCGCTGCAATTTCAAACGCCAGAACGCTGGAGTCCACATCGTGGAACTTACCGTCGATCAGAGCAACTTTGAAATCGATCACAGGGAAACCAGCCAGAGGACCGGAGTCCATAACCGATTTAACACCTTTTTCAACGCCAGGGATGTATTCTTTTGGAACAGCACCACCAACGATGCGGCTCTCAAACGAATAACCTTCACCTGCTTCTGTCGGCGAGATGATCATTTTCACTTCACCGAACTGACCAGAACCACCCGACTGTTTCTTGTGGGTGTAGCTGTGCTCGACTTCGTGACCAATGGTCTCACGATAAGCAACCTGAGGCGCACCGATGTTCGCTTCAACTTTGAATTCACGCTTCAGACGATCCACGAGAATATCAAGGTGAAGTTCGCCCATGCCCTTCATGATGGTCTGACCGGATTCCAGGTCAGTTTCCACGCGGAAGGAGGGGTCTTCTGCGGCCAGACGGGCCAGACCTTGAGACATTTTCTCTTGGTCAGCTTTGGTCTTAGGCTCAACAGCGATCTCGATAACCGGTGTTGGGAAGGTCATGGTTTCAAGAACAACAGGTTCGCTGGTTGCACACAGGGTGTCACCAGTTGTTGTGTCTTTCAGACCTGCCAGCGCGATAATGTCGCCCGCAAACGCTTCCGTGATCTCTTCACGGTCGTTTGAGTGCATCATCATCATACGACCAACACGCTCTTTCTTACCTTTGGTAGAGTTCAACAGGGTATCACCCTTGTTGAGCACACCAGAGTAGATGCGGGTAAAGGTCAGCGAGCCAACGAAGGGGTCGTTCATGATTTTGAACGCCAGGCCTGAGAACGCCATGTCATCGTCCGCACGGCGGGCAATGTCACGGGTTTCAGTTTCGTCGCCAGGCTTAAAGCCCATGTAATCAACAACGTCGAGCGGGCTCGGCAGATAGTCGATCACAGCGTTCAACAGAGGCTGAACACCTTTGTTTTTAAACGCGGAGCCACCCAGAACCGGAACGAAGTCCAGCGCCAGGGTACCTTTGCGCAGCAGGGCGCGCAGGGTTGCAACGTCAGGCTCTTCGCCTTCCAGATAGGCTTCCATTGCGGCTTCGTCTTGCTCAACCGCAGCTTCAACCATCTTTTCACGCCACTCGTTCGCCATGTCCTGAAGCTCAGGGCGAATGTCGCGTTTATCCCAGGACGCACCCAGGTCTTCGCCTTCGTAGACCCATTCTTGCATGGTCACGAGGTCAACCAGGCCTTCCAGCTCGGTCTCGGCGCCGATCGGAATACCAACCGGAACAGCGCGTGCGCCGGTGCGGTCTTCGATCATTCTTACGCAGTTGAAGAAGTCAGCGCCGATTTTGTCCATCTTGTTGACAAAAACCATACGCGGAACCTTGTAGCGGTCAGCCTGACGCCACACGGTTTCAGTTTGCGGTTCAACGCCAGCGTTGGCGTCGAGAACACAGACTGCACCGTCGAGAACCGCCAGCGAACGCTCAACTTCGATGGTGAAGTCAACGTGGCCGGGGGTGTCGATGATGTTCAGACGGTGCTTTGGAGTATCGGCAGTTTTGCCATCCTCGGTGCGCTCCCAGAAAGTGGTGGTCGCAGCCGAAGTGATGGTGATACCGCGTTCCTGCTCCTGCTCCATCCAGTCCATGGTGGCTGCACCGTCGTGCACCTCACCAATGTTGTGGGATTTACCAGTGTAGTACAGGATACGCTCGGAGCAGGTAGTTTTACCTGCATCGATGTGCGCCATGATCCCGAAGTTACGGTAGTGGTTGAGTGTATATTCGCGTGCCATTGGACGGAAGCCTCTTGATTACCAGCGGTAATGGCTGAAGGCTTTGTTCGCCTCGGCCATTTTGTGGGTGTCTTCGCGCTTTTTAACGGCAGTGCCACGGCTTTGTACAGCGTCAAGCAGCTCACCGGCGAGGCGTTCTTCCATTGTGTTCTCGTTGCGACCACGCGCAGCGGTGATCAACCAACGGATTGCCAGGGCTTCGCGGCGCTCAGGGCGTACTTCAACCGGAACCTGATAGGTCGCACCACCAACACGGCGGGAGCGAACTTCAACAGACGGTTTTACGTTGTCCAGCGCTTCGTGGAACACTTCCACAGGAGCACGCTTTACTTTGTTTTCAACACGATCCAGCGCGTTGTAAACGATTGTTTCTGCAACCGACTTCTTACCGTCGATCATCAGGTTGTTCATGAATTTGGTCAGAACGCGGTCGCCATATTTGGCGTCGGGTAGAACTTCGCGTTTTTCGGCAGCGTGACGACGTGACATCTCGGCCTCTCCTTCTTACTTGGGACGCTTCGCGCCGTACTTCGAACGACGTTGCTTACGATCTTTAACACCTTGGGTATCCAGAACACCGCGCAGGATGTGGTAACGGACACCCGGAAGGTCTTTTACACGACCGCCACGAATCAGAACCACAGAGTGTTCCTGAAGGTTGTGGCTTTCACCCGGGATGTAGGAGATCACTTCGAAACCGTTGGTCAGGCGAACCTTCGCAACTTTCCGCATCGCGGAGTTCGGTTTCTTAGGAGTGGTGGTGTAAACGCGGGTACAAACGCCACGCTTCTGAGGGCACTGCTCCAGGTGCATGGATTTGGAGCGTTTTACTTTCGGCTGCCGCGGTTTGCGGATCAGCTGTTGGATCGTTGGCATTCCGGTTCTTTCCCCGTTTGCAAACATTTCGTCATGCGCGGCCAAAGGCCGTGCGGCTCATTGTGTTTGCGCTGATCTTCCGAAAAGATCCTCAGACAAGCGCAAAAACCGCAAACGTTTCCATTCCGAGGTAAACGTCGCGGTGTGTTATCAGAGGGTTCAGGTGAAAAAAGTTCCTGAACCTTGGTCCACTTAGGTTTTGAATTCGGCATAATCGAGACGGATCTCAAGCGCCGGATAGCGGGCGTATAAGGGGAGTCGCTGTGCTTGTCAACCGAAGCGGTGCATCGGCGCCACAACCAGGACTTGTCCCTGACCACACAGCCACGCATAGTGCCCGCAAAGAGATGGCCGATTTCCCAAAAGAAGGCAAACAAGATGCAGGTGATTGGACTGTGCCGGTTCTCCTATCCGGCTATTGGCGGATTTCAGGTGGAACATGACAGCATCGAAGAGCGTATCGCCTTTTTATATGACCCCACCCGAATGGAAGAACGGTTCAATCTGTTTGAAACTGTGACCTTACCGGCGCTTCGGGCACAGAGCGACCCGGATTTCACATTTGTAGTTTTGATCGGGGACAACCTGCCCGCAGAATATGAAACCCGGCTGCGCGATCTTTGCGCTGGCATCGCGCAGATCACCATCCGCGCTGAAGCCCCAACGCAGCACCGCCCACTTGTGCGGCGCGTATTTAATGAGGCGCGTCACGATATGGGCGATGCCTGCCTGCAGTTTCGCCTCGATGATGACGATGCGATTGCGCTGGATTTTGTGGAAAGCCTGCGCAAGACCGCCCGTACAAGTGCCCCGCTGTTGGAGCAACACCCCTATTTTGCGTTTGATTTCAACAATGGCTTCCTGCTGAGCGCTGAGACGGACGGTGTAAAGATCGCCGAGGTGATCCGCCCCTATTTTACCGCAGGGCTTGCGGTGCATATAGCGGCAGGGCGCAGCAAATCGGTGATGAATTTCAGCCACCACCGTATCTACACTCGGATGCCGACGCTGACACTGAATACCCGCGCCATGTATGTGCGCACCCATAATGCATTCAACGATTCCCGCCAGGGCCGGGTAAAACCAGAACCGATGGAGCCGATCACCGACGCGCAGAAACGCGTGCTGAAACACTGTTTTGCAATTGATGCGGATCAGTTGCGGGCGCGGTTTTCGCCTGGCTGATGTTCTTGTTTGGCCTGATTGGTCCGAAACAGGGTGAACAGCCCAGCGCCAACAACAACAGCCGCCCCAAGCAGTGTTAGGGTGTCTGGCCATTGATCAAACAGCAACAACCCGGCCACAAGCGCAACCAGCAGGCCCGCGTAACGAAACGGCGCGGTGAACGACACGTCTCCGAACCGCATTGCAACAACCGAGCAGACATAGCCCGTGAGAATCAGCGACGCTGCGCCAAACAGCAGCAGCACGTGGTTAATAGTGATGCTGACCCATTGCTCCGTTGCGCTAAGACCGCACCCCAGAAGCGTCACCCCAAGCCCGGCGCTGATTGCAAGCGACATCGCGGGCACGCCTTGGGGCATGACGCGGGTAATCATGTCGCGACCGGTAATAAAAGCCACCGCAAGCAGCACATAAAACGTACCTTCTGCAAAACCATCCGCGCCCGGGCGCACAATCAACAACATACCGATAAAACCTGCGGCAATTGCCAGGCTGCGTCGCCAACCAACCGGCTCAGAAATCATCACAGCGGCGGCCAAAGTAACGGTCAACGGCAGCGCCTGCATCACGGCCGTTGCATTGGCGATGGGCATCACCAAAAGCGCGGACAGGAAAAAATAGGTCGCCGCAACCTCAAACGCGGTGCGCACCAACATAAACACCCGCGCGCGGCGGTCCGCGACAGCCAATTGTTCCCTCAACGCTCTTGCCAGGGCATACAGGCCAACAGTCGCTATAGTCCCGCGCAACACCAGTATCTGAGAGAGCGGCAGATCAGCCCCCAGAAGTTTCACTAGAGTGTCATTCAACGTATAGGCCGTCATCCCCGCGACCATAAGCAGCGCGCCTTTGGTGTTTGTGTTCATAGCAATGCCTCGCGCAGATAGGTTTGGGTCAGGCCAAAATGTTGGCGCAGTGCAGTTTCGATTTGATCCTCAGACCAGCGCCGCGCCATCCCCATATGGGTGGTGTCGGATTTATTGTCCCCATGGATCGTGCGCACAAAGGACGGCACCGAAATATCCGAATAGGTATTATAATGCTGGGCAAAGCGGCGGTGGTTGTAACGGTGTGGATTGAGCGAGGCGCCCACAGGACCAACCAACGCGGTGCCCGTCGACAAGGGCGCGTGTTCACAGGTGTCATACACCTCAACGCCCGTTTCAGTTTTGCAGGCATAAAACCCACGATTGCCACAGATCGCAAAAGGCGCATCATCTGCCTGCAACGGGATCAGCCCGAGGGCTGTTTTGCGCAGGCGCTCAATAAACCGCAGATCAACACAATCATCATCATCCAAACGGAACTGCGCCCGGTGGCTGAAGCCCTCGTCCGAAACAGCACCATAGCCACGCCGGATCAAACGAAAATGCGCGGCGGGCAACAGTGGATGCATATGGATATGGGGGTGCGGCTCTAACAGTTTGCGCAGACGGTGCAGATAAGGTGTCGGCATCTCACGCGAGGTCAGCACCACAAGATCAAATGCGCTATCGCTCTGCTCAACCAAAGACGGCAGACACAGGGTTTCAAACAGGCGAAATCGCAGCTCCATCCGCTCGGGCGCATAAAGATAGGCCGCTGTTTGTTCTAACGTATCAAAACGCTGGGTGTAAAAGGTTGGGCTCAGCACGGAAAACCGCACCAGTCCAACAATCTGAAGCTTCACCGTCATTTGAGTTCACTGTCAAAAATCACTGCGCCACGCTACGGGCAAGCAGATGAATTTACCAGACAGCAAAATGAAGGGTTCGCTTTTGGGGGCTCTAGTCTTTGACCTCAAGCGCGTCTTCCCACTCAATACCAAAGAGCCCCACCTCCCCCGAAAATGCAAAGGGGATCTGATGCATCAGCGTGTTGCGCCCCTCGGCCAGCACCACAAAATAAGCCGGATCCAGCGCCCCCCCTTTGAGCCACTTGGGCTCACTCAGGTCTGGAATTGTTTGGTTTCCGGTTGAAGGGACTGCGGCGAAAGGAATGCCTTCAAACACGCCATGCACCGGCGTGTGCACATGGCCAAAGTGAAAATAGTCAATCCGATCAGCATATTGGCGCAAAAGCGCATGCAATTCGATCTGATCCTCTGCAATCACGGCAATTGGATCTTCTGCTGGCAACGCAACCGACATGGGATTGTGGTGCAAAAAGATCCGGGCGCGCGTGCAGGATGTCAGCTCATTCTCAAGCCAGGCGCGTCGATCCGCGCCGAAATGGCCGGCATGTGTACGTTCCCCCAGCGTATCCAGATAGATGAAGCGCACAGCATCCACATCTTCGGCATGGTTTACATAGCCGTTTTCATCTACCGGATGGTCAGGAAACACGCTGCAGAAATTGGCCCGGTTGTCGTGATTGCCCAGCAAGAGCCGCACCGGCAACGGGAAATCTTCCAGGACCTCTTTGAGCAACTGATAGGTCGCAACCTCGCCCCAATGGGTCAGATCACCGGTGATGATCACCCGCGCAGCATCCGCGTGATTTTCCGCAACATCCGCAAGCGCAAGCTTGAAACGCGCCAGCGGATCAACCGCACCCGCAGGTGCACCGGGCGCTGTCAGGTGGATATCTGAAATATGGATGAACTTCATTAGTGCCTCTGCATCACTGCTTTTGACCGGTTCGCAAATCGTGATGCACCCATATGCATCATTTGGATCAACTCTATGACAGCGCGTAAAATAATACGATCAGCCTTGCGCCCCCATGGCTGCCCGCCCCTGTTCGCTGGCCAAATGATCAATCAACGCGCGCACGCGGCGCGTCAGATGGCGGTTTGGCGGATAGAGCGCGTAAACCCCATAGGTATCGGTGCGAAAGCTGGGCAGAACCTCTTCCAATTGCCCTGATTTCAACGCATCCGCGACCGCATAATGCGGTGAACGCGCGATCCCCAGCCCTCCCATAGCCATGCGCGCAATGGCTGCTGGTGCATTGGCGCGCGTGGTCACGTTCAGTTTGGCCACATGCTCTTGGCCAGTGTCGTCCCAGAAACGCCAGGCGCTCAGGTTGGATTGGTTGCCATCCACAAGACAGGTATGGGTTGATAATGCCCGCGGGTTTTGTGGTCGCCCGTGGTGCTCCAGATATTCCGGTGCCGCGCTCACCACCAACGACATATCCGCAAGGCGCCGCGCGATAAGGGTGGAATCGCGCAAGGCCCCAATGCGGATTGCAAGATCCAGCCCCTCTTCCACCAGTGCAACACGTGTGTCTGAAAGCTGCAGATCCAGATGCACATCAGGATGCGCACGCAGAAACGGCACCAGCGCTTCGGTCAGGCGGGTGCTGCCAAACCCGGTGGGTGCGGTGATGCGAATGGGCCCTGCAAGCTCCACCTGATGTTCACGCACCAAAGCATCCAGATCATCAATTTGCTCCAAGATGGACCGGCAGCGCCCAAGGTATGCCGCACCAACCTCAGTCAACGACACGCTGCGGGTGGTGCGGTTGAACAAACGCGCCTGCAACTGTGCCTCCAGATGCTGAACGTATTTGCTGACCAATTTGGTCGAAATCCCCAAACGCCGCCCAGCGCTGGTAAATGAATGCTCCTGCGCAACAGCGATAAATGCCCGCATCGTTTCGATCTTATCCATAGGCACCCCCTTTATGAACAAATTAGACATAATCATTGAACAAATCGAGAGATTATCCCCACACTGAACAATGCCCATACTGTTTCTCATCGAAGCGACGCTTCATCGTGATCTTTTAAGAGGAACTGGGAAATGACCAACGCAATCCGCATTCACCGCCATCCGCTCTCGGGGCACTGCCACCGGGTTGAACTTTTTGCAGCGCTGACCGGCATCAACTATGAAACCGTTGATGTGGATCTCGCCAATGGCAAACACAAAGAAGAGCCGTTCTTGTCACTGAACCCTGCAGGGCTTGTGCCCGTGATCGAAGATGAAGCGAAAGTGGTTACTGATTCAAACGCGATCCTGGTCTATCTTGCCCGCACATACGCGCCCGACTGGATCCCAGCTGACATCGAACAAGAAGCGCTGGTTCACAAGTTTCTGGCTTTTGCCGCCGGTGAACTGGCAAGCGGCCCCTGCGCTGCCCGCCTGATCACCGTCTTTGGTGCGGATCTTGATGCCGCGCGCGCCCTCGCGGTTTCAAAACGCGCGTTCACCTATCTGGAAGACTATCTGGAGGGCAAAGAGTGGCTGGTTGGCGATCGCCCAACCATCGCAGATGTTGCGTTTTACAGCTACACCGCCCATGCCCCAGAAGGGAACGTGTCGCTCGACGAATATCCCAATGTGCGCGCACTGTTGGCACGTATCGAGGCCCTGCCCGGTTTTGTTGCAATGCCTGTGACCAAAGTCGGCCTCGCAGCCTAACCTCCTATCACAAATCGCCAAGGGCGTCAGATGCTGGCGCCCTTGGCACAGCATTCATGCCAGCTCTGTTGCGCGCGCAAAACCAAATAGGTCTCTATGTCTTCGTCATCTTCAACCAGCAGCCCGTTTCACGCTGGCGAAATCGCAATCCAGGAAAAAATGGATGTGCGCCGGGTCGAAGACCTTGGCCGCAGGGTGATCCGCAGCTTTATGCCGGAACAGCATCGCACCTTCTTTGCAGCGCTGCCTTTTTTGGTGGCGGGGGCACGCGACGCTGCTGGACAGACCTGGGCCACCCTGCTGGAAGGTGACAGCGGTTTTGTCGATACGCCAAGTGAAACCACACTCCAGATCAATGCGGTGCCCAGCGCCGGTGATCCGCTAGAGGGGGCACTAAGGGCGGGTACAGACCTTGGGCTGATTGGTATCGAGCTTGCGACCCGTCGGCGCAATCGCGTGAATGGGCGGGTAACAGCGCACACTAACAGCGGGATCCAGTTTGAAGTGGGCCAGTCGTTTGGTAATTGCCCGCAACATATTCATGCGCGTGGTTATACGCGGCTGGATCGCGCAACACCGCAACCCGCCCTGCGCAGCACGGATCTGAGCAAGACACAGCAGGATTGGATCGCCACCTCGGATACGTTTTTTATCGCGTCCGGGCACCGCGACACCGAAAACCAGGCACGATCGGGCATGGATGCCTCTCATCGGGGCGGAACCCCCGGTTTTGTAGAAGTTCTATCCGCCCAGCGCCTGCAGTTTCCCGACTACCCGGGCAACAACTACTACAATACTTTGGGCAATATTCACCAAGACAGCCGCACCGGCCTCTTGTTCATTGATTTTGCCACTGGTGGATTGCTGCACCTCACCGGGCGCGCCACAATTTCCGATGATCCAGAACTGGTTCAGCGTTTCCCCGGCGCCTTACAGGTTGTCACATTTGACATCGACGCCGTGGTGGAGCGCCCCGAAGCGTTGAGGCTGCGCTGGGATACGCAAGGCGACGCAATCAGAGAGCTACGGGTGCTCGATAAAAAGGTTGAAAGCGAAGATACTGTCAGCCTGATGCTTGCAGCACGCGATGGCGGCCAACTACCCATGTTCAAACCGGGGCAGTATTTGCCGTTAGAAATCACAATCCCCGGTGCCCCACAGAAAATCCGCCGCAGCTATTCTTTGACCATCCCCCCCGGCGAGAACCGCTACCAGATCACGATAAAACGTGAAGACAGGGGCCTCGTCTCCCGTTTTCTGCATGATGCGTTGCAACCCGGGGATTTCATCTCGGGCTTTCGCCCAAATGGGGACTTCGATCTCCCCGCACAACGCGCCCCAATGGTTTTGGTAAGCGCAGGTATTGGCATTACGCCAATGATCGGCCTGCTGCGCGCAGGGCTCAACGAAGATCCCAACCGGCCGATCTGGTTTTTACATGGCGCAAGAAACCGCACCCATCACCCGTTTAAAGACATGATCCAGACGCTAAACCGCAGCCACGCGACGCTCACAGTCTTCACTCGCTATAGCCAACCAGATCCAAAAGATCTGCAACACACGGAATTTGACACCGCCGGCCGCCTGACCCCTGATCACATGTCAGAGTTTCATTTCCCTGATGACGCACATTTTTTCTTATGCGGACCAGGCGTTTTCACCGCCGAATGGGAAGAGGCGCTGATCGCGCACGGCACTCCGGTGGACAATATTCATCTTGAGAGCTTTGGCAGCTGATAGCGGTTCTTATCCATGCTCACGTGATGAATTGATCGCTCCTGGCTTGTTTTGGCTCCAATTCCGGGCAAATTCATACAGATCATCAACCGATTGCGGTCTGGCAAATGCATAACCTTGCAGCGTATGGCAGCCCAGGTCGCGCAAGATATCGGCATGTTCAAAGGTTTCCACCCCTTCAGCCGTCACCTTGAGCCCCATCAGATCAGCCATGCCAATGATCTGCTGCAACAAGCCACGAATGGTGTCAGAGCGGGTAACCGGCATTACCAGTCTTTGGTCGATTTTCATCACGTCCGGGCGTAGATGCATAAGCCCCACAATCGACGCATGTCCCGAGCCAAAATCATCGATCTCAATTGAGATCCCCATATCCCGCAACCGGTCGAGACTGAAATTGAACAGGTCAGTTTGCTCTTCGACCAAAACAGATTCCAAGACTTCAAACGAAATCTCAAATCCCAGATCCTTCGGTGCTGGCAGTCCCAGAAATATATCGGGATTCTGAATGCGTTGTGCGGTCACATTGAATGACACCTTGGGAATCATGACCCCACGGTTGCGCAAGGCGCTGATCTGACCAATGGCCTTGCGCAAAATCAGGGCATCAATTTCATCAATCGCCGACAATTGTTCGGCAATTGGCAGGAAAGCATCGGGCGTCATCAACCCCAGTTCGGGCGACTGCCAGCGTACAAGTGTCTCCACGCCTACAATCTCATGGCTGCGGGCATCAACCTGGGGCTGGAAGAAGGGCACAAATTCTTCGTTTTGAATCGCGCGCCGTATTTCCAAAGCAAGCGAGCGCCGCCCCTGAACAACCTGATGCAGCTCAGGTGTATAAAGACAAACCGTATTGCGACCGCTGTCTTTGGCCTCATAAAGTGCGGCGTCGGCGCCAACGATCAATTGTTCCGCCGGCAACAACCCATCCAGTGTGCTGGCAACCCCAAAGCTTGCTCCAACCCGAACGGTTTTTTTGTCAAACTGTTTCGGCTGCTGAATGCGTTCAAGCATACGTTCAGCAACAATTCTGCCATCGTCAGACGTTTTCCCAGCGCCCAGCAGGATAACAAACTCATCCCCACCGACACGGGCTGGCAAGTCTTCGGATTTGGTTTCTTCACGCAGGATATCGGCCACTTCGCACAAAACAAAATCCCCTGCCGCATGGCCAAGGGTATCATTGACATATTTGAAATGATCGAGATCGATCCGAACCACCGTCGCACCGGTCTGAGAATTATCGCTGCGGGTCTGCAGCGCAATATCCAGGGCCCGGCGGTTTGGCAGCTCAGTCAGGGAGTCATGCAAAGCCTGATGTTCAATTTCGCGTTTGGCTTCCAAAATAGCCTCTCGCTGCGCACGTTCCTGGGTAATATCGTGCGAAATCGCCATGAAGCCATAGAACTTGCCCTTTTCATTGCGCAAAGGCGAAATCCCAAGCGAGACCCAATAGGCGTGACCCTGTTTGGTGTAATTCAAAATCTCGGTCTTTATTGGACGGCGCTGCTGAATAGCGGCGCGGATCTCGGCAATGGTATCAGGGTCTGTTTCTTCTCCCTGTAACATCGCTGGGCTGCGGCCTTTGACTTCATCCGTGCTGTAGCCCGTCAGTTTTTCAAACGCCGGGTTTGTCCAAACCACCCGCCCGTCATCACCAGTCACAACAAAGGCATCATTGGCACGTTTGGCCACTGCCGCAAGTTCGGACAGAGATTGTTTCTGCGCTTCAAGGCGTCTGTGTGGCTCAACAAGGGCTGCACGCCCCAGGGCCGCAAAGACACCAAATGCTCCAACCAGAACCAGCGCCAGCACACTGACAACATTGGTCAGCAAACGCTGCCCTGCGGCCTCGACCGCCGCCGTATCGGGGACCAACACCACAGACAGGTTGCTGTTTTTCAAAGCAACAGTAGTCGCTTGCTCTGTGTCCACTGCACCGCTTTGTAGCAATGAGCTGGTATCCGCGATGTAGGTCCGCCGCGCCACATCGTTGCTCGGGAACACTTTGGCGAGGTCCAAATGCACAATCGCCGCCACAACACCTTCGGTCAGCCCCTGATACTGCACGGGGGTCGCAATGGCGATATAGGCATCTTCGCCCACGCTGCTGAACACCACGCGGTTTTCGCTCCCGCCTTCACCCTCAGCAATAGAGGACACAAGCCGGGAAAACGCCTGCGGATCAACCGGGTTGCCCTGGCCAACACTGCTCTCAAAGCGTGAGATTTCTTCACCAAAGGCATCGTATAGGTGAACGCTCGACAGACCATCGTTTGGCGTCATACGACGCAGGAAATCTGTAACCACATCGCTATTGTCCACATAGCCCATGACAACATCTACAACCGCCGGGGAATGGCCAATAAACCCGAGCAACAGGCGATGACGCTCCAATGTCGTCTCTAGGCTGCGGGCATCTTTACTCGCCTGGGCCACGATCGCCTCACGTTGCGCTGTCGCCAGAAAGGGTGTCGCCGTGAGCCGCACAGCCAGTGCGGAGCAGACAACAGCCAGCACAAGCACCAACAGCAGCAGCGTCCAGAAACGCCTGAGGACGATCGCCGAATTTGCGGCGCGGGAAAACAGCATGTTAATGGGCATCTTCCAGCGATCCATCTGTTCGGAAACGGGCGACACAAAGATCCTCTAGTCCGAGCGCTTCATGCGCATCGAGCACACCTGGGGTAAACGGCTGAAACGGCGGGTTATACCGATCCAAGATACCTTCCACAGGGGCCTGCAAATTTTCCAAAGCTGCCCGCAAGACAGCGCGCCGTTCTTGAATTGAACCCGTCTGCCAAACCTCGGTTTCAGCAACCTGATCCGCGGCCGCAATCAAAACACGGGTCAAATCATATCCGTGTACAAAACCCGTAGGGGCAGCCAATTCTGACAGAGTAGCCTTTGCAGGTTCGAGCCGCGCCAATGCGTTTTGCAAAACAGCGCTACCTTCGCGTTCGCGACGCAAGCCACAGGTTTGCAACACGCGCAGGTCAAGCGCGTCGCGCACCTGCGCGCTGACATGTGAAGTAAACTCTCCCCCCATGACCCCCCAGTGGCTGAAAATACGCACCTCGGCCTCGACTTCAAAGAGCGCGTTTAACACCAGTGCTCCATCGTCCCAGTTGGACAACAAGATTGCACAATCCGCACCGGCACGTTTGACACGCGTTGCGAGCCCCAATGCGGTTGAATCGCTGATCGCAGCCGAAAAGAACTCAACCAAGGCCGGGTCGCGGCCGTGTTGCGCCAAAGCTGCTGTCAGCGTTTTCTGGTTTGCACGCCCCCAGCCGGTTTCAAGCAGAATAAACGCCATATTCTGACATCCATTGCGCTCAATGGATTCTTGAATGAAGAAATCCCCCGCCTGGGCGTCATCCACCGACAAGCGAAAGATCCAATTTTCCATCCCGGCGCTGCCACGTGTTATCGGCCCAGCAGCCGACCACGGCAGCAAGGTCAGAACACCGTGTTCATTGATGAAATCTTTATGTGCAAGGTACGGCGGTGAATGAAGCCCGCCAAACACAGCCAATGCCGCATCGTTTTTAAGATATTGCTCCAGCGTGCGGCGCGACCGCTTTACATTGCCGCGGTGATCCATCGGCCGAATGCGCACGTCGACCCCGGCCAGCTGATAATTCACCTCTTCAAGCGCTGTGCGCACCCCAAGCTCAATCGACTGAGCTGCGGCAGAGCTGATCGAATAGTCAGCATCAATGTAGATCTCAAACGGGCTGCTCTGGGCAGAAACGGGCCCGCTGAACGCAACAAACGCACCCGCAATTAGGCTTTGGCAGAACTTGATAAACATCTTTGGGTCCTCACACTACGCTACCCGTATTGGAGCGCAAAAGACCTAATCGATTATAAAAAGCACAAACCAGCCACCGCAAAAACGTAAGCAACCAGGGCCGAAGCGATAGGGTGCCCGCAGATCACACCTCATCACAAATGAATTAAGCCATTAAATTTCAATACCTTGAAGAACCCCACATTACATAAAGATCGCAATCAACTTCGCCGCATTCACTTGGTGAAAATTGAATATATGATGTTAGTTTTACGTTTTTCGAAACTGATCCGCAGTGTTACTGCGCCCCTGTTGTCAAGATCAGAGCGACACACCCAAACAACGCCGACCGCGCCCAAAAGACTTCAAGTGCAGAACAAGTTGATGCAAGGTTTTGCGCGTAAAAACAGGCTCGCAATTAGGGCTTGTCAAAACCAAGTGTTTTTGTAAGAAATGCACAGCCCAGCAAGATCACCCTCCGATTAGCCCGGTATGAGATGGGACACCACCGCAGGTTCAGGCCAATCGGAAGGATTTTTCGTGAAACACAATAAAAAAACCGGCAGCGCTTTGCCCGACCACCAGCAAATCCCACAGCGCCGCCCTGTTGTTTCCTTCCCAGACACTTGCAGCCGCAAACCCAGCCCAAAAGAAACAACTCTCGATCAATTCGGGGCTGAGCAATGCGAGATCGCCTGCATTCACATCGCGCGTTACTTTTTCAGCAACTTCAGCCATCCACAAAGCCAAAGCTGGTCGCGGGCGTTTTCCTTTGCAGAAGAAGAGTTTGATTACAGCAATGGCCCCGTGATTGCCTCATTGGTTTCTAAAGTGCTGCACGCGGTGCGCCGGTCGCGCCGGTCTACATTTATGTACAACAGCCCGTCATGCGCCAACTGCGCTCGGATTTTAACCGAGCACGAACGCCGTTTGTTGCGCGCGCTTTGTGAAATTCGCCGTGACCGTCTGGAACGTGCTAATCTTGAGCTGATGCTTTTGTGTGAAGGTAACGAATGCAGCGCCGTTACATTGTGGTTGCGAGAGCTAGCTTTGGCCCTACCGGCGTTACAAGCCGCGCGTTTGAACTAAGAAATCTTGTATCAGCGTTGCCGTCTTTTCATGGCACAGTCGCATAAAGAGACGTTGTATTTGATCACACGAAACCGGAAACATAGTTCATCCGCGCGTCGCCAGCAGCGGTGAACAATCCTGCGCCACCAGGGATCAACCCTTACCTGATATCCGATCTTCCAGCCGCTGACCCGCCGCATCCAGTCGCGCAAGCCAGTCGATGAAACACCCCGGCGGCAGCGAGACCAGCAACCAGCCCAGACAACTTGCAGTACCAAACCAGATCAACCAGCTTGAAAACGTGCTCAGCAGAGCAAGCACCAGACCCGGCGCAAGGCATATCACCCAAAGCCAGGCAGTCGAATACCGCGGCTCCATGGGTGGCAGTCGAAAGACACGACGCCGCTTTGCGTCCTGATCTGACAGATACAAAACAGCGATGACCGAGGTCAGAATCGAAAGGACAGTCAACATTCCGGGCTACTCCGCAGGATTTTGGGCTGCAATCTCCGCCCTTTGTTGCAGCCGCGTGCGGGTCAGCAGGATCGCCGGAATGGTCACGCAGACCAGATCCATCAACAAGACTTCCCAGATATTATCCAAAATGGCTTCGCCCCAGGAAATCCCACCAGTCTGCAGGCGTATCACAGGCAGTGCAAGCATCGTCCAGCTGAGCACCTTCAGCAGTTGTACAGACAGAACTTTGGCGTCTTTGGCAAAGAGCGCCCAAAAGACGACTGCCAGACTGCTCAGGAAAAAACCCACATGCGTGCCATAATGAGTATCTCCGTCTAATGTATAAAGAAAGGCACCATAGGCTGCGCCAACCATCGAAAGCGGCACACCCCAGGCCACAGCAGAAAAAGCGATCTGGCAACCACGCCACAGCGGATCATCCTCGCGGCGGCGCAGCCATAGCTGCATGCCACTGACCATCGAAACGGTCAGCGCACTGCCAAGCGCCACCCAAACGGCCTTGGATGCAAGCCCCGCAAAATCGCCATAGTGCAGCGGGGTCATCAAGGCGACCGTGCTTGAGCCAACCGAAGCCTTATGCCCAACCAAAGGCCGCTCACCGATAAGCGCCCCACTTACGCCGTCAAATTCTAACATGGCGGCCCGAACCTGGTTGATGCCACCATTACGATGCAAGGTCGTGATACGCGCATCCGCGCGCCCCGCATCCTCGATCTCGATCGTGCGCGGATAACTACCCACAATGGCAAAAGACTGGCTTAGAACCTGATCGATATTTGCAAGCTCAGCCGGGCGCGCATCCACCGTCTTGGGCGGCTGAGTTACCGCATTAAACGCCCGTTCAATATCACCGCCAAAGGCCGCAACAGCCACTATTGGCAAGCCAAGACTCACGGCAAAGCTCAGGAACGTGCCGGTAAAGGCCAGCAGGATTGAAAACGGCAGGCCCCAGACAGAGGCCAGCCCATGACGGTCGCGCAAAGACACCACGCGCCCGCCAGGACGCTCTGCCACAAAGAGATCTTTCAGGATGTGGCGATGGATCAAAATGCCCGTAATCGCCGCAACCAGCAGCATCACGCCCAGCAATCCCGTTGCATACAACCCAAGACGTCCGGGGATCAAAAGACGTGCATGGAGATCCACGATGAAATGCGGCAGCTCACGGTAGGGTGCGTTGACCACCTGATTGGGCGCCTCGCCCTGTTTGGCGGAAATCAGCAGATGGGTTTCGGGATCCAAAAGATAGTCACGGCCATATTCAACGGTGCCACGTTTTGGGATCCTGCGCGCTTCATAAAAAAACATCCGCAACGAGCCATCACGCGCATGATCAATCTCTATGTGACCACGAAAATCCCCAGGCACCTGATTGCGCAGCCGCAGCATGGTGTCATCAATCGGGCGCGAGAAAGGGTTAACCGCAGCAGGGCGTGGATCTGCCCAGCGGGCGATTTCATCCGACAGCACCGAAACGGTCCCCGTCAAGATCACGGCATAAAGAAAGATCGACACCAATGTGCCGCTCCAGCCGTGCAGGGAAATCATACGTTTTATCGCCTGGTTTGAGGGTCCGCTCATCGTTTGCTCCTAAGCCACCAATCCCGCAACCAAGAGCGCAAGCTCCACCACAATCGTAACGCTATAAACCACCAAGAATTTTCCCGGCCGTTCGGGCAACAACGGCAGTACAACCAGCACGGCCCAGATCAAGGGAAACAACACAACCGGCATCACCAGATGATCAACGCCGCCCTCTCCCGGGGGCCAGATATGCGGCAGGCTGGCCATGGAAAGGATCGCCATCAACAATGCTAATGGCCCCGCCGAAATCCAGCGTGTGCGCAACGTGTTGCGGTTCAGGCGAGCAAGGAAGCGTGGCTCCCGGTACGAAGGCTCAGGCGAGAGTTCTGAACGGTCAGAAGTCATGGCGATTTCGTTTCTTATTTGGCCATCTTTGTGGCGCTTCGTGCAACGGCACCTTTTTCACAACTAATTTTTAAACTGGAGAGGCACTACAAATTCCATACTTTTTCGCGGGAGCTTTTTTGGTGCCCTTGGGAAGCGCTTCACACTTGTCACCGCTTTTATCGCAGCCTTGTCGAACAACGGATTCCCCGACGACCTTTGGATTTTATGTGCCAGCAACGCGCCGTCTCGCGAGACTTTGAAATAGATCACAACCGTACCTGAACCTTTTGCACCGCGAGGGGTGCGCTGACGGCGCGCTACCGCACTACGCACCTTTGCGCCCCAGACACTTTCCAGTTTCTGAATTTGACCTGGGGAGGTGGTCGCCGCGGCTTTCCCTCCAGCGCCAGCCTCACTCCGTCCGCCAGAACCCGCAGCTTTTTGTTCTGCGCGACCGTCTGATGTCCGCTTTGCAACAGCTGCTTTTTGGGGCTTGGGTTGCGGCTTCGGTTTGGGTTTAGCAACCGGTTTTGGCTTCGGTTTGGGTCTTGGTTGCGGCTCAGGCTCAGGCTCAGGCTCAGGCTCAGGCTCAGGCGGTGGTGGCGGTGCGTCGGTGTCCACAACCACTTCTTCTTGTTCTTTGGGCTGAAACAATTGGATTTGCGCCGCCGCGGCTGGCGCTTGGGCCAATTCAAATTGCGGTAAAGGGGGCGCTTTGACAGGTGCCACATCCGGCGCCTCAATCTCTGTCACCAGCTGTTGGGGCGTCTCGCGAGGGGCTTCCCAGGTTTCTACAAGCTCGGCCACGGTGGGCGGCACATATGAGAGCGAAATCAATGCATCCCCGCCCTGTCCGCCGGCATCACCGCCCTCTTGCGGGCGCAGACCAAATCCAACAATCAGGATCGCAATTGCAACTGTGGTAAAGACTATTGCTTCAAGCCAGGTTCTCATTTCGGCGCCACCACCAGTTCAACGCGCGAAAGACCTGCTTCGGACAACTGACGCAACAGTTTCGCCATGCTCTGAGCCTTAAGCTCCCCATCAGCGCGCACCTGCACAACTGCGCCGTCTTCCACCGCCCCCCGCAGCGCAGCAATAGCTGCGTCGCCTTGGCTATCTTCAAACGCAAGCTCAGCCTCTTTGCCCACATAAAGAACCGGATCACTTTCTGTCTCCCGCTCGGAGACTGCTTCTGGGGGTGTGACCTCAAACGGTTCAGGCTGGGCCAGATGCGAAGTCATCAGGAAAAAGATCAACAGCAGGAACACCACATTGATCATGGGAACAATCGATTCTGTGCGGGCTGGCTTGGGCGGGGTCGAGAAATCCATAACCTACTCCACCAATACAACCGAAGTATAACCGGCGCGGGCCAGCTCTTCGGTGACTGCCACAATACGTTGAAGCGTAGCACCGTCTTTGCCACGCAAGATCAACATATCGCTCGGTTGCTCCATCAAGGGGCTGATCGCCGCAACAAAATCCTGTGCTGGTATGCCATTTACGGCCACGGCCTCGGGGCTCACGTCAATCAGCCGAGGTGGGCCAGTATATGCCCCACCGCTGGCGGCCAGGGGCAACGGCAGTACTGCATCCAAGCCAAAGCGCGAGGCGAGCATGAAAAACACCAGTAGCAGGAACACCACATCAATCATCGGTGTCAGACTGGGCTTGCGGCGCGGCCGATCGGGGAGAGCGAACTGCATTAAGCTACTCCGCAGCGAGACGGGCTACACCCACAGGTTCCGCTGCAACAAACAGACGTGTTGCGCCATCTTCGATATCGCGACGAATGCGATCAATGACAGCTTCAAACCACGTCAATGCGGCAGAAGCGGGAATTGCCACCCCCATACCTGCCGCAGTTGTGAGAAGCGCTTCCCAGATACCGCCTGCCAACAGGGCAGGATCGGCCTTGGAACCCGCTGCCTGCAGCGCCTGAAATGCTGCAATCATACCAAGAACCGTACCGAGCAGCCCCAGAAGCGGGGCGATGGTTGAAATCAGTTCGAGCGCGCCCAGACCAATGCGGGCGGTTGCAATCTGGCCTTTGGCGATCCGCGCCACTTCTTCGCGCGCACGCGATTCTGGCAATGTGTCGATTGCAACCAGACCCGCAGTCAGCACTTTGGAGCGAACCCCGCGGCGGCCGCGCACGGTTTTCAGCGCCAGCTCATAGTCACCATGTTCATAAGCCCTCAGGGCTTTGCCCGCCTTTCCACGTGACCAGGCCCCGATCAACGCCAAGCGCCAGATCTTCCACAAGATCAACGCCAAGGTGATCACCGCGAGGGCGGCAATGGCCCAAATCGAAGGGCCACCGTCTTTCAGGAACTTAAACGCCTTGCCATATGCACCTTGTGCACGATCTTTCAGATCTCCGGGCGCACTTGGGGCAGTTTCCGCCGACTGTGCGCCCTTTGCCTCTGGCGCGATCTCTGCCGTTTCAGCGAAAGGGGTGATCTGAAGATCTGACGCAGCGGCCGGGGAAGCCAGCACTGGTGCCGCAAGATTGGGGGCAACAGGGGCCGAAATCTGCGGTTTTGATGCGACATCGGGGGCGCTTTCCACTGAGGACTGAGCCAGCACCACATTGGCCCCTACAGTCATAGTGACGGCTACAGCCGCAAAAAGCTTCAACATATCGGGCTCCTCACCAGTCCGCTTCACTGTAGAGCGAACACCCACAGCAAAATCATCGTCATAAATCTCAAGGCCTAATTGGCTGGACCGATGGCTGTGAAAAGCGCGGTTTGGCGAGGCATGTCAGTTGCGAAGCTGCAACAGCTCAACGCCGCATATTAAAAACCGAGTTGTTTTGTCAAGTAAATGAGGCTGACTTAACCTCTACTTTGTCGCTATTGGTTTCGATCGAGGCATTGCAAAAGTTGATCGCAGTGCCCTGCCGCGCAACATCCAGCGCATCCATGGAATTAGCGCTGTCTCGCGGACGGCGTCTGTTTGTGTGGCCGTTTCTGCGCATTCTTTTGACCGCAAGACCGCCTTATTGGGCGCTATGTATGGGTTTGTTTTTTTTGTGTGGGTATTTTATTTGGTTGCGGGAGTAGGATTTGAACCTACGACCTTCAGGTTATGAGCCTGACGAG
>NZ_WIXK01000017.1 GCF_009617595.1 Tritonibacter aquimaris
GCGGGCGACAGCCATGAGATCACGCTGTCAGATGACCGGTTTGAGGTCATCGGCACTGAGATCCACCTGAAAGAGGGTGTCAGCCTCAACCATGAGGAGGCCGCCGAGATCGATCTTGAGGTCACGGTTACAGATGCGGGCGGGCTTTCAACATCGGAAAGCTTCACCATTGCCGTCGAGGATGTGAATGAAGCCCCGGCTGAGGTCTCGCTTGAGGGCAATACAGTCGCGGAAAACGCGGCGGGCGCGGCCATCGGGACGCTGTCGATTGTGGATCCCGACGCGGGCGACAGCCATGAGATCACGCTGTCAGATGACCGGTTTGAAGTCATCGGCACTGAGATCCACCTGAAAGAGGGTGTCAGCCTTAACCATGAAGAGGCCGCCGAGATCGATCTTGAGGTCACGGTTACAGATGCGGGCGGGCTTTCAACATCGGAAAGCTTCACCATCGCGGTTGAGGATGTGAATGAAGCCCCGAGCGATCTGGAGCTAAGCACCTCGTCAGAGAACCTGATCCGTAATGGCAGCTTTGAAGATTTCGATCTGGACCAAGGGCGCTGGAAAGGGTTTGAGTCGGATGAGACCGGCGCCTGGCAGGACCAGAACGGTATCGAGGTCTGGGACAACCTTGGCCGCGTTTCAGCCTCGGATGGGGATCAGCTGATGGAGCTGGACCACGGACATGGTGTTGATTCCATTTCACAAACCGTCGAGACCGATGCGGGACAGGTCTATGATCTGGGGCTGGATATTCGCGAACGTTTCTCGGGTGGCACCGATACGGTTGAGGTGTACTGGAACGGTGATCTGGTGGCCGAGATCGACCCGCAATCCACCCAGTGGGAAACCTTTGAACTGCAGGTGGTGGGCACTGGTGAAGACACGCTGGAGCTGCGCGAACCCGAAGGAGAAAGCGACAGCCTGGGGGCGCTGATCGACAATATCACCCTGGTTGCTTCTGAAAACACCGTGGCCGAGAACGTCGAAGGTGCCGTGGTTGGAGAGCTGTCTTTTGTCGATCCAGACGAAGGTGACAGCCACGAATTCAGTGTCTCGGATGACCGGTTCGAGGTGGTTGATAACAGCCTGCGTCTGAAACCCGGTGTGAGCCTTGATCACGAAGAGGCTGCCGAAATTCAGGTCGAGGTTACTGTCACAGATGCGGGCGGGCTCTCAACATCCGAGAGCTTTTCTGTTCAGGTTGCTGATGTAGCGGAGCCCGAGATCATCGATGTGGAGATCCCGGTCAACACGGGATTTCAGACCAAGTATTTTGATGTTGATCACAGTTTGAGAAAACTGGCGGATGTGGATTGGTCAGCAGACCCGACCCATCAGGACGTCAAAAGCGATATCAACTATGAAAACAGTGCGAACTCGTTCTGGGAGGGAGGGTCGCGCGATACTTTTGGCGTTGAAGTATCAGGCAATATCGAGGTGGAAGAAGGCGGTAGCTTTGAGTTTTTCCTGGGTGGCGATGATGGTGCGGTGCTGTTTGTTGATGGTCAAGAGGTCATCAACCATGACGGGCTGCACGCCTATAAGACCGGTACCGGTGCGATCGATCTGGAACCCGGCACCCACCATATCGAGGTGCGCTATTTCGAAAACTACGGCCACGCGGGGTTGAAACTGGAGTGGGATGGTCCCGGGCTTGAAGGGCGCGAGCTTGTCAGCGCGCCGGATATGGCGGATGCGCAGACCATCAGTGGCATGCCGGTGACGCTGGATGTGGATCTGAGCGCTGTGGAGCCCAGCGACGACACCGAGATCTCGCTGGAAGGTTTGCCAGCTGGGTCAATTGTGGAAGCGGGATCGCTGACGCTCACCGTTGATGACAGCGGCGGCGTCGATCTAGCGGGCTGGGAGGGAGACAGTTTGCAGATCACCCCGCCGCTTGATTTCACCGGTGAAGTCGCGGCTGACCTGCATGTGGCCAACCCGCTTGAGAATGGCTCAATCCAAAACGGTGCGCAGACCATCAGTTTTGAGGTCAATGAAGCCCATATTGAAGCGCCCAGCGCCGAGCTAATGGGTGGCTTTCACGCCAGCTATTACGATGTGAATCACCGCCTGCGCGAATTGGACGATATCGACTGGTCGTCAGATCCCACCCATGAAGAAATGGTCATGGAGATCGACTATAAGAACTCATATGACTCATTCTGGGAAGATGGGTCAAAAGACACGTTTGGCGCCAAGCTGGAAGGCAAGGTTACCATCGAAGAAGGTGGTGAATACACGTTCTTTGCCGGTGGTGATGATGGGGTTGCGCTGTTTGTTGATGGTGAACAGGTCATCAATAACGACGGGCTGCACGGTTTTCGCACCCGCAGTGGTGAGGTTGAGCTGGAGCCCGGCACCTATGACATTGAGGTGCGCTATTTCGAAAACTACGGGCGCGCCGGGTTAAAGGTGGAATGGGATGGACCAGACACCAATGGACGCGAGACGCTTCAGGCGGACGCCCCCGAGCAGGTCGCGGAAAACGGCACCCTGGATATTGGCATATCGGTTGATGGTGCAAGCGCGGATGCAAGCATTGTGATCGATGGGCTGCCTGCCAATACGCTATTGGTGAGTGGTGATGAGGCGGCGCTGTCTGATGGCAGCCCGATTGATCTGACCGGCTGGGATTTAGACCATCTGGAACTGTCGCCGCCGCCCGGTTTTGAAGGCACCATCGAAGGTGATCTGCAGGTGTCAGACACTGCCTTCAACGGCGCTGAAGTGTCCTCATCCAACACATTCACCTTGCAGGTGGGTGAACCGGGGGATGTCCCGCCAGAGGAAGGCGTTGATGTGCTGGAGATCCAAGCCGCGCAGGATGCGCTCGACAGCGGTGCCGATACGGGGTGGGACGCGGATCTTTCTGACGTAGAGCCCAGCGGCGATCAAGGTGGGGATGTGATGTCTGAGCCTGTGTTGAGCAATGCCAATGCTGAGATCACGGTGATTGATACAGACACCTATGAACGGGTGGATTGGTAGCGCGTCATCTGGTCTGTGCCGCAGGGGCACCGCTTGCCAGCGCGGCCCCTGCTCACTTAGGTTAGCGCCAGATTGGCAAGGCTTCCCCTTGTGCCCGGAAGCAAACAGGAACTTGATATGACGTTTGAAAACACCGCCGTTTTGGGCGCCGGGACCATCGGGATGAGCTGGGCTGCGTTGTTTGCAGCCAGCGGGCACGCCGTGACTGTGTTTGATCCCGCGCCAGATACTGAAACGCGGGTCAAAACCTATCTCAGCCAGGCTGCACCCGCGCTGACCAAACTGGGCTACAGCAGCGCCGGGGATCTGTCGCGGCTGCGCTTTACCAGTGATGCGGTCAAAGCCGTTCAGGGTGCAGATTTCATTCAGGAAAACATCCCCGAGCGACTGGAGCTGAAACATGCGCTCTATCGCCAGATTGAACCGGCGCTGTTGCCAGAGGCAATCATCGGCAGTTCCACTTCGGGTCTGCCGCTGTCGCAGCTGCAGGTCGGGTTTGATGATCCCGGCCAGTTTCTGCTGGCGCATCCGTTCAACCCGCCGCATCTGATCCCGCTGGTGGAGCTGATGGGCAATGACAAAACCAATGAAGGTGTGATTGAGCGGGCGCGCAGCTTTTATGAAAGGCTCGGGAAGCAATGTGTTGAGCTGCACAAAGAAGTACCCGGCCATATTGCCAACCGGCTGCAGGCTGCGATCTGGCGCGAGGCGATCCATCTGGCGATGGAAGGGGTCGCAAGCGTGGAAGACATCGACAAGGCGGTCGCCTATGGCCCCGGTCTGCGATGGGCGGCGATGGGGCCCAATACGCTGCTGCATCTTGGCGGGGGCGCAGGCGGCATCCGGGCCTTTTGTGACCATCTTGGTGCGCCGTTCCAAAGCTGGTGGGATGATCTGGGCCAGCCCCGGCTGACGGCTGAGGTGGTGGATCAGCTGGAACAGGGGGTCGCTGATGCGCTCGATGGGTTAACCCAAGAGGAGCTCGCGCTAAAACGGGACCGTCTGATTGTGGAATATCTGCTGGCCGCGCGCACGCAGAGCTAAAAGCGGTTTGCGCCCACCTGCAATGAGGTGGGCGCACAGGTTAACGCATGGAACGCCCCTGATGGAACAGGTGGATCTTGGATGGATCCGCGCTCATGCCGATTTTCTGGCCGCGCAGCCCTTTGTGGATGCCCGGCAATTTGGCGATCAGCCCCTCTGCCCCTTCGGACTGGGTCTCGAAATAGAGCAGCGTCACCTCACCCAGAGCTTCGGTGATATCCACTGTTGCGCTGAAAATCGGCTCCCCGTCTGACATCACAAGATCTTCTGGACGCACACCGATATTGACCTGTTTGCCCAGATCCGCGTCTGTTGTTGCGATATCGGAAAACGCAATACCGCCCTCATCCAGCATGACCTTGGTCTGCGCGCCGGTTTCGACAATCTTGCCGGGCAGCAGGTTCATCGCCGGAGAGCCAATGAACTGAGCCACAAACTCGTTTTCCGGGCGTTCATATAGATCAAGCGGCGAGCCAACCTGGGCAATGCCTTTATTGGCCAGAACCACAATACGGGTCGCCAGTGTCATTGCCTCAACTTGATCATGGGTCACATAGATCATGGTGCGATCTGGCATTGCTTCTTTGAGACGGGCAATTTCGATCCGGGTGGCCACACGCAGCGCCGCATCAAGGTTGGAGAGCGGCTCATCAAAGAGGTAGACCTGCGGATCACGCACAATCGAGCGGCCAATGGCAACCCGTTGGCGTTGCCCCCCCGAAAGCGCCTTGGGCAGACGATCGAGATAGTCCCTTAATTGCAGTACCTTAGCCGCCTCTTCCACTGCCTTGTCGATTTCGGCCTGTGGTTTTTTGGCGATTTTCAAGGCAAAGGACATGTTCTCGCGCACGGTCATATGCGGATAAAGCGCATAAGACTGAAACACCATGGCAATGCCACGCTGCGCCGGTGGCATTTCGTTCATGCGCTGGCCATCAATGGTCAGCTCACCGCCCGAGATCTTTTCAAGGCCCGCAATCATACGCAGCAAGGTGGATTTGCCACAGCCAGACGGGCCGACAAAAACAATCAGTTCACCTGGGTCAATATCAAGGTTGATGTCTTCGAGAACATTGACGCTGCCGCCATAGCTCTTTTGCACACCACGAAGCTTTAGTTCTGCCATTGTCTTACTCAGCCTCTTTTACTGCAATGCAATAGTGCCACGGGGCCAGCACCAGCCCGTTTGCCCCCGGCGCAACAGCGCCATCAAGCGGGAAACCCGCATCTTTCCAGCGCCCTTTGGGCAACTGTGTCATCACTTCGCTGCCGCCCAGATTAAAGGCGCAGAAAATTTCTTCATCCCAGGTTTTGCGGGTGAAACTCAGCAGATCCCCCGTGACCTTTAGATCGGTCTGTGCCCCAACCATCAGCGCATCAAAGGCATGCCGCAGGGCAATCGCTTTGCGATAGTGGTGCAGGATAGTGTCTGCGTCTTGTTCCTGACGATCCACCGCCATCGCGGCCTGATCTGCACTGACCGGCAGCCAGGGTTTTGCGGCTCCAAATCCTGCGTGTTCGGATTGAGTTTCCCAAACCATCGGGGTGCGACATCCATCGCGACCCTTGAATTCAGGCCAGAATTCAATGCCATAGGGATCTTGCAGATCTTCAAAGGCCACATCGGCCTCAGCCAGCCCCAGTTCTTCGCCCTGATAAAGACAGGCAGAGCCGCGCAGGCACATCATCAGCGCGACATAGGCGCGCTGCGCCGCATCCGGCAGGCTCCAGCGGCTGGCGTGGCGAACCACATCGTGGTTGGAAAACGCCCAGCAGGGCCAGCCATCCGGCGCCTCGGTGGTGAGACGGTCAAACACTTCCTTGACCCATGCAGCGGTGGCGCGACGGCCTTCGAGGAATTCAAAGGCGTAACACATATGCATGCGATTGTTGCCTTTGGTGTATTCCCCCATGATCTGCAGGCCGCGCTGTGCGTCCCCCACTTCACCCAGACAGGCGCGCCCATCATATTCATCGGTCAGCGCCCGCAGACGCTCCAGAAACGCCAGATTTTCCGGCTGGTTCTTGGAATAGAGATGTTCCTGATGATTATAGGGGTTCACCGAAGGAGCGATGGAGCTGTTGCGTTGCTCCTGCGGCAGCGCCGGGTTGCTGCGCAGCTCTTTGTCGTGGAAGTAGAAATTGATGGTATCGAGACGGAAGCCATCCACACCACGTTCAAGCCAGAACCGCGCCATATCAAGCAATTCCTGCTGCACCTCTGCGCTGTGGAAATTCAGATCCGGCTGCGAGGTCAGGAAATTGTGCAGGTAATACTGTTCACGCCGCGTGTCCCACTGCCAGGCGGACCCGCCAAAGATCGACAGCCAGTTGTTGGGCGGCGTCCCATCAGGCTGCGGATCGGCCCAGACGTACCAATTGGATTTGGCATTGGATTTGCTGGCGCGGCTTTCAACAAACCAGGGATGCTGATCAGAGGTGTGCGACATCACGAGATCAATCATCACCTTCAGCCCCAGCGCATGGGCGCGGGTCAAGAGCGCGTCGAAATCAGCCAATGAGCCAAACATCGGATCCACGTCGCGATAATCGCTGACGTCATAGCCAAAGTCTTTCATCGGCGATTTGAAAAACGGAGAGATCCAGATCGCATCAACACCCAGTGAGGCGACGTAATCCAGTCGCTGGGTGATGCCGCGCAGATCTCCGATACCGTCGCCATTGCTGTCTTGAAAGCTGCGCGGGTAGATTTGATAGATTACTCCACCCTGCCACCATTCGGTGCGCTGGCGAACCGGCTGAACTGCAGTGTTAGAGGTTTGAGCGTTCATTTGGCTTTCCTATTTGACGGAGCCGGCCAGCAGGCCACGCACCAGATATCGTTGCATTGTAAAGAAGACGAACAGCGGCACTGAGATCGACACAAAGGCGGCTGTTGCCAGCACTTCCCAATTGCCGCCATAGGTGCCCAGAAGTTCAATGATCTGGGCGGTCATGACGGTGGTCTGCCCGGTGGCATCAATCAGGAACACTTTGGCGACCAGAAGATCATTCCAGGTCCACAGGAACTGAAAGATCGCAAAGGAGGCCAGCGCCGGGAAGCTGAGCGGCAAGATGATTTTGACAAAGATCTGAAACTCGGTTGCGCCATCCACGCGCGCGTTTTCGATAATATCGCGCGGCAGCCCCACCATGTAGTTGCGCAATAGATAGATCGCCAAAGGCAGACCAAACCCGGTGTGCGCCATCCAGGTGCCCACATAGCCCTTGCCGATGCCAATCCCCAGATGCAGTTTGAGCAGCGGGATCAGCGCCAGTTGCAGCGGCACCACCAAAAGCGCCACAATCACCGCGATCAACAGCGCACGGCCGGGAAACTCCATCCATGCCAGCGCATAGGCCGCAAAGGCCGCGACAAGAATGGGGATGATCGTGGCCGGGATTGTCACCGTCAACGTATTGAAAAAAGCCGCGGCCATGCCGGTTGCGCTTTCGCCGTCAAACAGCATGGCGCGGTAGTTTTCAAACGACAGTTCAGGCGGCAGCGTCGCCACCAGAAACACCCGCTGCCCGCGTGAACCGCTAAAGGCTTCGCTGTGCTCCATCCGGTAGCTGCCATCGTTTTGCACCGTGATGGTGCCGCCTTTGCGCAGCTCAGCGGGTTCACCCGGCTTAAACGCATCAATCGCGCGCGAAGAAATCCCCCAGGCAGAAATCTTTGCCTGTTTATCGCTCGCTAGCAACTGCCCTTCGATCACATAAAGCCCGTCTTGCTGTTGCTGGGTCTCAGGCGCGGCGGTGCGCAGAGTTAGGTTTTGCTCAGATGCGGTCAGCGCCTTCCACCAGCCGCTGGTTGCGATCTGATCTGCGGAACGGAAAGAAGAGACCAGCAGGCCCACGGTGGGAAACAGCCACAGGCACACCAGAAGTGCGACCGAGATATGCACCACCCAGGTCAGAGTGGATTTGGTTCCGGCAATATTGTCCATCACGCTTTCCTTAACGCATCTCATTGCGCGCATTGCGCACGTTCCAGATCAGGATCGGCAGCACGAGCAGCATGATCACGATCGCGCTCGCGGAGCCCATGCCCCAGTCGTTTGCCCGAAACAGCTTGTCGAACATGTAGTTGGCCAGAACCTGGGTCTCCCACTGGCCGTTGGTCATGGCAAAAACGATGTCAAAGACCTTCAGCACGGTGATGGTGATTGTGGTCCAGACCACCAGAATGGTGTTTTTGATCTGTGGCACTTTGATTTTGAAAAAGATCTGCAGCGGGCTGGCGCCATCAACAATGGCGGCCTCTACTGTTTCTTCGGGAATGCCGCGCAGCGCCGCCGACAGGATCACCATGGCAAAGCCAGTTTGGATCCAGACCAGAACCAGCATCAAAAAGAAATTGTTCCAAAGCGGAATGGTAAGCCAGGTCTGCGGGGCATCGCCGCCCAGAAACATGTAGATCGCATTCAATACGCCGATCTGGTCTTGTTCGACCGGGCGGGTGTCATAGATCAGCTTCCAGATGACAGATGCGCCAACAAAAGAGATCGCCATCGGCATAAAGATCAGGGATTTGGCGATATTGCCCCAGCTGATCCGATCCGTCAGCTGCGCCGCCAGAAGGCCAAACCCGGTGGACAATGCAGGCACAACCAAAAGCCACAGCAGATTGTTACGGATGGCTTCCCAGAATTTGGGTTCGCCCATCATCCGCACGTAGTTGTCCAAGCCAACCCAGGAATAGCCACCACCGGGGATACGCTCAGTAAGCGACAGGCGCAGAGTTTCCACAACCGGATAGGCAAGATACAGGCCAAGCGCACAAAGCGCCGGGAACAGAAACAGCCAGGGGCGGATCAAATTTGCACGGTTGATATTGCGCCCTGCATTTGGTCCCCGTGCCGGGAACAGCACCTTGTCCAGGAACTGATTGGACAAAGCGAAATAGGCGATACAAGCAGACACACCGATAACGATGGTCAGCATCCCTTGAACGGCTGGATGCATGAAAGGCCCCTAACTGATAGGAAAAAGTAGGACGGTTCCGCGAACAGAACCGCCCGGCTGGCAGACGCGTTACTTCAACGCGTCCCAGGAGGATTGAATCTCATCGGCAACCTCTGCGGCGGGCTTGCCACCGGCATAGTCCACCATTCCGGTCCAGAACGATCCGGCACCAACACCACCAGGCATCAGGTCAGAACCATCAAAGCGGAAGGTGGTCGCATTCAGCAAGATATCGTTCATCTTGCGCAGGGTTGGATCAGAGAATTTATCGGGATCAACACCTTTGTGCGGCGTCAGGAAGCCTTTCAGCTGCATCCAGATCTCATGCGCGGCCGGATCTTGCAGGTATTTGATCAGGTCATGCGCGGCAGGGCTGTCATTGGTGATGGCCCAAACGGTGCCCGCGCCCAGCACGGGTTTACCCAGATCCTTGCCTGCATAGGCCGGGAAGTAGAAGAAATCAGCATCTTCTCCCACAACGGTGCCTTCTGGGAAGAACGCTGGAATGAACGACGCCTGACGGTGCATGTAACACTGGGGCGGAGCTGCAAAAATGCCTTTGGGGCTGTCGCGGAAATCAGTGGTTGCAACAGCACCTGCGCCGCCTGCCACATAGGCATCATTGCGGGCAAAGGCACCAAATTCTTCAATTGCGCCAACCACTTTGGGATCGTTGAACGCCAGTTTATTGGCCACCCAGGCATCGTAATCTTCGGGCGATTGGGTGCGCAGCATCATGTCTTCGACCCAATCGGTTGCAGGCCAACCGGTTGCACCACCGGAACCCAGACCAATGCACCAGGGTGTTTCACCATCTGCAGCGATCTGATCGGTCAGCGCCTTCAGCTCTTCCATCGTTGTGGGCACGTCATAGCCCGCATCCTCAAAGTTTTCAGGGGAATACCAAACCAGTGATTTCACATCGACCTTGAAGAAGAAGCCATAAAGATCACCTGCACCATCGGGGCCTGCAAATGTGCCCAGATCCACCCAGGATTGGCCCGCGGCATAGTTTTCACGCACCCAGCCGTCGGTTCCATCCACAAGCGGGGTCAGAAAACCGCCACGCGCCAGATCTGCGGCCAGACCGGGCTGCGGGAAGATCGCAACATTGGGAGCGGAGCCCGCTTCGACATCAATGCGGATCTGCTGCTCAAAGCTGTCAGAGCCCACATAAGACACATTGTGCCCGGATGCGGCGGCAAACCCTGCCAGCACCGCTTCTACGTTTGCCTGATCCGGCCCAAGCCAAGGACCAAACACTGTCAGATCATCGGCATGTGCCATGCCCGCGGTCAGCGCAAGCGCGGCGACACCCATCCGAAACGTCGTTTTCATCTCTCTTCTCCTCCCATGTGCACAAACTGCACAAATCTTTTAAGCACACCACTTTCCAAAGCGGTTTAAATAACGCCTTCTACCGCTAACACCCCTTCCCATGTCAACTTGAAATGTAATTTTTGCACTAAATTTGGCATAAAACCTGAAAAAACCACAAAACACGGGAGAATTATATTGACCAATCGATTCTTTGCAGACAGAAGTTACATCAAATTTGAAAGCGCTTTGAATGACTATGAACCTCAAACTCCTGTCCGAAGAGCTGGGACTGTCCCAGACGACCGTAAGCCGTGCACTGAATGGCTACCCTGAGGTAAAGGAGGCGACTCGCCTGCGGGTGCAGCAGGCTGCCGATCGCCTTGGCTACCGCCCCAACAGCCGCGCCAAGGGGCTCGCCACCGGGCGCGCCATGATGATCGGGCATGTGATCCCCTCCTCCACCACGCATGAGATGGTGAATCCGGTTTTTGGCGATTTTGTTGGCGGCGCATCGGAAGCCTATGCCAAATTTGGCTATGATATGATGTTCACCCGCGTTCAGGATGACACCGAAGAAAGCGCTTACCGTGAACTTCAGGCAAAGCGCGCCGTGGACGGGGTGATTCTGCAGGGTCCGTCAATCGATGACGGGCGTATTCACCTGCTCAACAAGCTTGGGCTGCCCTTTGTGGTGCACGGGCGCTCCACCGGGGTGAGCGCCCCCTACAGCTGGGTCGATGTGAACAACAAAAGCTCATTTCAGCGCGCGACCGAGTTTCTGATCGACCTCGGACACAAACGCATCGCGCTGGTGAACGGGCTGGAGCACATGGATTTCGCCCAGCGCCGTCGCGAAGGCTATCTTACCGCCCTGTCAGAGCGCGGCATTGCTACCGATCCGGAACTGATGCGCGCTGCGGAAATGACCGAGATCTACGGCCACCAGCAAACCCGCGACATGCTCAAGCTTGAGCAGCCTCCAACTGCGATTCTGGCATCTTCCATGATCACCGCCATCGGGGTGCGCCGCGCCATCCAAGAAGCCGGCCTGAGCATGGGGCGCGATGTCTCGGTCATCACCCACGATGATGATCTGTCTTATTTGAAAAACGGTCAGGATGTGCCGATTTTCACCGCCATTCGCTCTTCGGTTCGCCATGCGGGTGAAATCGCCGCGCGCCTGCTGATCGACCAAATCAATGCTCCCGATATGGGCGCACAAACCAAGCTACTGGAAGCAGAGCTGGTCGTCGGACGTTCGACGGCTCCTGCACCTCAAGGATAATCACCATGAAATTCAGCCGCCAAGATTTCCCACACGACTTTCAGTTTGGTGTGGCCACATCCTCTTATCAGATCGAAGGCCACGCCTTTGGCGGTGCAGGCCCAACCCATTGGGATACATTCGCCGCCACCCCCGGCAATGTTGTGCGCTGCGAAGACGGTGCGCGCGGCTGCGACCACTACCACAGATACGAAGAAGATCTGGATCTGGTCGCAAATGCCGGCTTTGATTCTTACCGGTTTTCCACCAGCTGGGCACGGGTGCTGCCCGAAGGGCGCGGCACCGTCAATCAAGACGGCCTTGATTTCTACGACCGGCTGACCGATGCGATGCTGGAACGCGGCATCAAACCCTGCGCCACCCTGTACCACTGGGAACTGCCTGCGCCGCTTGCTGATCTTGGCGGCTGGCGCAACCGCGATATTGCCAATTGGTTTGCCGATTTCACCGAAATCATCATGGGTCGGATTGGCGATCGGATGCACTCCGTTGCGCCCATCAATGAACCTTGGTGCGTCAGCTGGCTCAGCCATTTTCTGGGGGAACACGCGCCGGGGCTGCGGGATATTCGCGCCACCGCGCGTTCGATGCACCACGTGCTACTGTCGCACGGGCGCGCCATTGAAGTGATGCGCGGCCTTGGCATGTCAAACCTTGGCGGCGTCTTTAATATGGAATGGGCCGATCCCGCAGATGACAGCGACGCGGCGCGGCGCGCAGCCGACACCTATGACGCCTGCTACAATCGTTTCTTCCTGAGCGGCGTGTTCAAAAAATCCTACCCCGAACTTGCGCTTGAAGGGCTGGAGCCACATCTGCCACAGGGCTGGCAGGATGATTTTGACACGATCTCCACCCCAATCGATTGGTGTGGCGTCAACTACTACACCCGCAAGCTGGTCGCGCCAGACGCAGGCCCCTGGCCCCGTTACCAAGAAGTCCCCGGCCCGCTACCCAAAACACAAATGGGCTGGGAGGTATACCCCGAGGGGCTCTACAAATTCCTGACCCGCACCGCACAGGAATACAGCGGCGACCTGCCGATCTTTGTCACCGAAAACGGCATGGCCAACAACGACCAGCTGACAAAAGGGGAAGTCACCGATCAGGCGCGGATCGACTACATCAACCAACACCTGAGCCAGGCACGCCGTGCCATGGACGAAGGTGTGCCACTCAAGGGCTATATGCTCTGGTCTCTTTTGGACAATTACGAATGGGCGCTTGGCTATGAAAAGCGTTTCGGCATGGTGCATGTGGATTTTGACAGTATGGTACGCACCCCCAAGGCATCATACCTCAGCATGAAACAGGCGCTGACCTCCACACCATAAAGCGTCTGATATCCACAATGAGGCTCAAACTAGAGCCACTCACACAATGCACCAGAGAGCCAGCCCATTGGGCTGGCTCTCACCGTTTGAACACCCGAGGATCATCAAAGCACAAGACGCACCCCACGTTGAAGCGCCATATAAAGAGGTAGCCCCTCTTTGAACCGATGCTCGAATACGGTTGAGAACCCAAGAAACCCACAATAGAACTCGCGCGCATTGGCCTCGTCAAAAAAACGAAAAATCGGATTGCAAGCGGTGAACTCAATGGCGTCCGGCGCTGTTCGATCCAGGGCAGCGGTTGCGGTATTCCAATCAGAAAACCCAAGACTCATCGCGACAAGTTCCAGGGCTTTTCCGTGTGTTACGTCAATTTCATCTGCACCAAGAGCCGTGCGCAGCTTCTTGGCCATAGATTTGACCTGGTCAGAGCTAATCATAACGTCCTTCAATCCAGCAATTTTCAGACGTGCGCGCGTTGCCGACCGAACGCTGGTCGGAAATCAAGAGCATTGCCTAAAGGGTGCTTTCACCGTTCCCGAAGGATGCGCGCGGCGGGTAGCCCGGACCCAGACGCACAATGATCACCTGATTAAAAAAGTCAGCAATACTCTTAACGGTCCCACAGCAAATGCTGCCATCCCTGGGCGCAATACCTCTCGTGGCGCACTGGGTGAAATCGCCGAAGACGAGCGCAAGCGCAGCAATCCCATTTACGGATCATCGGCAGGCCGTCCAGAGAGTGTTGCATTGTAACGGGATGCCAAAGCACACGCTACGATTCATCTGAGTTTTCGTTTACATCGATCGAGAACACAGCTCTCAAAACTTGCCGCACAAGGTTTAGCAACACGTGACCAACTCGTTCAAAGACCTCTTGGTTGACATTTTGACGCACGCGACAACGGACGCCATGCGCCCTACCAAAGGCCCTAAGGGATTATGCCGGGCAATGGAAAACGAGTTGGCAACCGTTAAACGTGATTTGCTGAAGGCTCAAGCGAAGCTCAAAAACAGAGAGGCTAAATTCCGAGAGCTAAAAGGGCAGATTGCCAAACTAAATACAATGGTGTTTGTTTCACGAAAAGACCAGACCACAACCCCAGCAATACTAAACCGGCATCTGAACAGAACAAAGGCGCATCAGCAGCGCCTCAAAACGGTTCAACGTCAGATAAGCTAAGACAAATTCGGGGAAACGAAAGACTTCGAAGTCAAAATCAAGAGGGCGTCAGAAGCGAGAGTTTCCGCCACATCTCAAAAGAAAAAATCTACACGGGCACGGATGACAAACTCTGCGGCTGCGGCGGTACCATTCTTGGAAATGACATCGACCGGCGACTCGAAGTGGTCCCAGTGCAGTACTATGTTGCCGAAAGCAATGTACCCGAAGTATTGATGCCGGGCAAAAAGCAAAATTGTTGGAAAGCCCTACGCTCCAAATGTCTTTTCGCACTCATGTATGACGAATAGTGTTGTGATCAACGCGATTTACCTGCGCATTGGCGCTCAATTGCGGTAGTACCACCAAGAAGCAATTCTAGAGGTGACCTGCGCCCCAAGTTCCCTCCAGCTTTGCGCGGAGACCTTGGGGTTAAATCTGCGACCTTAGACGGCGATTTTGTCCATCATCTTTCTCTGCAAGAATTCCATTGGCGTCAGGTTGCCTAATGCTGAATGTTTGCCCGCACCAGCTGTAGTCCTCTTGCCATTCTTCCAGCGTTTCCTGCCGCCTCTGCGCCGTGCTTGCTGCGTCTCTTCGATATAAATCCGCCTCACCTTCTTATGGTTCACAGCAATCCTTCCCGCGTGACCATCACTTGGACACGGTGGCAACCAAACCGCCGCCGTTCCCTCGAAACGCGCTTGATGGCATCCCTTAGCTCGGTATCATCAACACGGAGCGACAGGTATCGCGCCGAAGACCGATCAATTTGCAGCACTTTACACGCCCGCCGTTGGCTGACCTGATGAGCCTCCATCAAATGCACCACAGCTTTTCGCTTCACGGCGGGCGCCACCATTTTTTTGAATTGATGTCTTGCAACATCGCATTCGCCCATTGTCCTCGGACCAATGGCGGACAAGGGCTCATTCGAGCAACTGCTCTGCCAGCAGCTTCTTCAGCTTTCCGTTCTCATCTTCCAAAGCACGCAACCGCTTCGCATCAGTCGGCTCCATACCGCCGTACTTTGATTTGTATTTGTAAAATGTCGCAGAGCTGATCCCGTGCCGCCGACATACATCGGCAGTCTTCTCACTAGCTTCCCGTTCCTTGATCATCGCTATGATCTGTTCGTCCGTAAATCGTGCCTTCATTTGTCCGTCCTTTGCTTGGGCGAACTCTACACAAAATTGGAGGAGCTTTAGGGGATCAGGTCAAGGAGCACATCAACAGCGTCAGTTTTTGCTTGTTTGATAGCTTGTCAGCGCTATGAATTTGAAGTTTTTGCGCGCCTATCTGTTTGGCGGTTCATACGTTTTTTGTATTTTTCAACCTGCGGAACGCAAGACGGCCCGCTTGCTTAGCGGGTTTGTTTTTTTTGTGTGGGTATTTTATTTGGTTGCGGGAGTAGGATTTGAACCTACGACCTTCAGGTTATGAGCCTGACGAG
>NZ_WIXK01000018.1 GCF_009617595.1 Tritonibacter aquimaris
GTTTTACCGTGGTCAACGTGGCCGATGGTGCCGATGTTAACGTGCGGTTTGTTACGCTCAAACTTTTCCTTAGCCATTCTCTAGGCGCCTTTTTGAATATAGTGGGGTCATCCATGACCCGGTTTCCTCTGCGCGCGCGGCTTATTCGGTTTACGCGCAAAAATCAAGATACTTCCTTAGATGCGCGACGACTAGCCCGCGATTGATGCGTTCTCATCAATATCGGTTTCTGCCTCACGCGGGGCAAACCAGCCCTCTTCAAGGTGCTTTTCGGCGATATATTCTTCGACCTTGTCGGCAATGTTCAGCGCCAGACCATCGATCTGTTCAGCCTTGGTGCGACTGTGACCAGACCCCACAAGTGCGCTTTCACCGGTGGTGTCTTCAAAGATCTCCATCTGCACTTTTTCGGCAAGGAAGGTTTTGCCAGAGACGTCATAGACAAAGACATTCACCACCGCGACGCTTTTGGGCGAAAACAGGATCGGCACGCCGGGAGGCGCCAGCATGAAGCCTTCAAGCGTCACCGCCACATCATATTCCTGCTTGCCCTGATAGCGGCCAAGGCGCGCATTCATCGCGCGCTCCATCGGCTCGGCCCACTCATTGGCCTCGGCGTCGCGCGACAGCGGCCATTGCAGCGCCTTGTCGGTAAAGACATGCAGCACGCGGGCTTTGAACGCCCCCAGATTTTCGGGTGCCTCATCCACTTGCGTGGCGCCGCAGGCTCCAAGCAATACCAGAGCCGCAAAAACAGAAAGCAAACGGGCCATAATCAATCCTGTATTGATCACATTTTTCATAGAGATAGCGGCTTAAACATCAAAGCGCAAAGCGGGGCGAGCAAAAACCCGCGTGCCGGGTGGCACGCGGGTCACATTATGATTTGAACTTATAGTCGCGCGGGAAACCATATGGCGGGCGTTTCCCAACGCTTGCACGTTTGCCGAGCCATTCTGTCAGGTCCGGCTCATGGCGGGTTTTGCCCCCGCCCATCTCCCAGCTGATGCCTTCAGCCCAGTTGAAGGTGGTGATATCCGAAAGCCCACCATCCAGTTCAAGCGCGCCCTGTTTGCCACGCGCCATATTGTATTTCTGCAGGCGCACACCCTTGCCTCGGCTGAGTTCGGGCATTTCCTCTACAGAGAACACAAGGAACTTGCCGTTTTCAGAGACGATCGCAACGTGATCGCCCTCAACCGGGATACAAAGCTTGGCGCGGTCGTCATCTTTGACGTTCAGCACCTGTTTGCCGCTGCGGGTCTGGGCGACGATTTCCGCCTCGGAGCAGATAAAGCCATTGCCCGCATCTGAAGCCACCAGCAGCTTGCCTTCTGGGTTGTGAATCAAGAGGTCGACGATTTCGACCTCATTGGGCAGATCGACCATCAGGCGCACCGGTTCGCCCATGCCACGCCCACCGGGAAGGTTGGCCGCCGAAAGCGTGTAAAACCGCCCGTTGGAGCCAAACACCAGCAGACGATCGGTGGTTTCCGCATGGAAGACAAAGCGCGGGCCATCGCCGTCTTTGAATTTCAGCTCGCGGCTCAGATCAATATGGCCGGTCATGGCGCGGATCCAGCCCATCTTGGAGCAGACCACGGTGATTGGTTCACGTTCGATCATGGCTTCAAGCGGCACGTCTTCGACTTCGGCCGCTTCGGCAAAGCGGGTGCGACGGGCACCACCATCAAAATCCTTGCCGAACTTCTTTTTGGTCTCGCGCAGCTGTTCGGTGATGCGGGTCCATTGGATGTCATCCGAGCTCAGAAGCTCTACCAGCTCGGCACGTTCCGCACGCAGCGCGTCGCGTTCGCGGGTCAGCTCGATTTCCTCAAGCTTGCGCAAGCTGCGCAGGCGCATATTGAGAATCGCCTCGGCCTGAACCTCGGTCAGCTCGCCCACACCCTTGCCCGGCGAGACATACTCCGCCTCGGTAAGGGCACGCGGGTGGTCGATGTTCCAGTCTTCGCGCATCAGCGCGGCTTTGGGATCATCGTCATAGCGGATAATGTCGATCACACGATCCAGATTGAGGAAGGCAATAATAAAGCCTTCCAGAACTTCCAGCCGGTGGTCGATCTTTTCCATCCGGTGGCGGGCGCGGCGTTGCAAGACATCGCGACGGTGATCAAGGAAGGCGCGCAGCACCTCTTTCATTGAACAGACCTTGGGGGTGACCCCATCGATCAGCACATTCATATTGAGGCTGAACCGCGTCTCAAAATCAGAGTTGCGGAACATCATGTTCATCAGCACCTCTGGATCCACGTTTTTGGACTTTGGCTCCAAAACGATGCGGATGTCATCGGCAGATTCGTCACGAATATCGGCGAGGATCGGCACCTTTTTGGTTTGGATCAGCTCAGCCACTTTTTCGATCAGTTTGGATTTTTGCACCTGATAGGGGATCTCGGTGACAACGATCTGCCATTGGCCACGGCCCAGGTCTTCAACCTCATAGGTGGAACGCAGGCGGAACGAGCCGCGCCCGGTGCTATAGGCCTTGGCGATGTTTTCCCGCGGTTCCACAATCACGCCGCCGGTGGGGAAATCCGGACCCGGAACGTAATTCAGCAGTGTGTCATCCTGCGCGCCCGGCGTTTTGATCAGGTGAATACAGGCATCAACCAGTTCGGCAATGTTATGGGGCGGGATATTTGTCGCCATGCCCACCGCGATCCCGGTGGCACCATTGGCCAGAATATTCGGAAAGGTTGCGGGCAAAACCGCGGGTTCCGTCAGACGACCATCATAGTTGTCGCGGAAATCAACCGAGTCTTCATTGAGCCCTTCGAGCATGGCCTCAGCAACAAAGGTCATCCGCGCTTCTGTGTAGCGCGAGGCCGCCGGGTTATCGCCGTCGATATTGCCAAAGTTGCCCTGCCCGTCGACCAGCGGGTAGCGCACGTTGAAATCCTGCGCCAGACGCGCCATCGCATCATAGATCGCCGCATCCCCATGCGGGTGGAAATCCCCCATGGTATCGCCGGAAATCTTGGCAGATTTCAAAAACCCCCCAGAAGACGACAGCCGCAGCCGGTTCATCGCATACAGAATGCGCCGGTGCACCGGTTTCAGACCATCACGCGCATCCGGCAGGGCCCGGTGCATAATGGTGCTGAGCGCATAGGTCAGGTAGCGCTCACCAATGGCGCGGCGCAGGGGTTCCAAGATCTCTCCCTTTTCAGGAGAGGATGGCATATCGGGATCATCTACCAGGTCGGTCATAGATTCGTGATACTGCCCTCGTTCGCCAGCGTAAAGCGTTCACGAAAACCGTCCACAGGTTTTACGCCCAAGGTTTTGCACCTATTGCTTTGGTATCGCCCTGCTTGCGCGCAATAGTTTGTTTACGCCCAATGGGGACATTTACGACAGTTCTCCCCTGCGAGAATCACTAAAAATATGTTTTAATGAATATTAACGGTGGACGATTCGTGGGGGCCACCGGGAACGCGGTTTTGGAACGGACCGCTGCTGCTATCTTTATGTGTATTTGTGTTGGGGGGAGCGTTATGTCGACGCGCTTTGTTGTTGTGTCTTTTCTGGGTCTTGGGTTGGGATTTTATGAGCTGAGCGGCGGTGCCGACTTTGCCCCGCCGGAGCGCGCAGAAAGGACCGTAGCAACCGCTGCCGAAGCCAGCCCTCAGCCTGCGCCCGCCACCTCTGAACGCGCCGCACAGCACCCACTAGCCAAACCCGATGCCCTGGCGCGCGCCGAACTGCCAGAGGCCCGCCCCCTGGCTGATCCGCGTCTGCGCGACCAGGTTGCGTTGCGCCAGCTGGCACAGGCCGGACAGGCAATCAATTCAACCGCGGCCGCTTTTGATGGGCGCACTGCCACCAGTCAGCTGCAGCTGGTATCGCTTGAAGGTGGGCTGGCAGGGATCACCAGCCAGGTGATCACCCCCACTGAGCCGGCGGCGGTACAGATCGAAGCCCCCGCTCAGGACATTCGCTATGTGCGGGCATCCCGCGTCAATATGCGCCAGGGGCCGGGCACCAATTATTCAGTGCTGACCCGGCTGCTTGCCAATGACAAAGTCCGGGTCCTCGAAGACAGCGGCACCGGCTGGCTGCGTCTAAAAGTTGACAGTACTGGCCGCATCGGTTGGATTGCAGCTTCCCTGCTCACCAAGAAAGCGCCATAAACCCACCTGTTGATCCGGTCGCAAAGGGCGTTTCATGGCCAAAACATTGCTGATTACCGGCTGCTCCTCCGGCATTGGATTGAATGCGGCGCGCGGCATGCGAGATCGCGGCTGGACGGTGTTTGCCTCTTGCCGCAGCCAGCGCGATTGTGACCGGATGCGCGCCGAGGGCTTTATCAGCCCGCGCATCGACTACACTGACGAAGACAGCATCAAATCGGGCCTTGAGCTGGTTCTGAATGAAACCGGCGGCACGCTGGATGTCTTATTCAACAACGGCGCCCATGGGCTGCCGGGGGCGGTGGAAGATCTGCCCACAGACGGGTTGCGCGAGATTTTTGAGGCCAATTTCTTTGGCTGGCACGCGCTGACACGGATGGTTGTGCCGGTGATGCGGGCACAAGGCCACGGGCGCATCATTCACAATTCATCGATCCTGGGCTTTGTCGCCTTTCCCTGGCGCGGGGCCTATGTGGCAACCAAATTTGCCCTCGAAGGTCTTACAGACACCATGCGGGTAGAGCTTGCCGGAAGCGGGATCCATATCTCTTTGATTGAGCCGGGCCCGGTGACATCCAAAATCCGACAGAATTCAATCCCGCATTTTGAACGCTTTATCGATTGGGAAAATTCCGCCCTGCGTGGCCTTTATGAAAAAACGCTGCTCAAACGGCTGTATCACAGCGATGGCCCGGATCGGTTTGAACTGCCAGCCTCGGCCGTCACCGCCAAATTGGCCCATGCCTGCGAGGCCCGCCGCCCGCGCGCCCGTTACTATGTGACCACCCCGACCCATATTGCAGCCCGCCTGAAACGGATGCTTGGCACCCGCGCCATCGACCGGATTTTGATGACGCTGCGCTGACGCCACTCGATTTTCATGCAGCTACGCTGACAATGCTCGCCAAGTGGATTTCAACGCTCTACATAAGATCAAACCTTCGGCTGGGTGAGGACCTGAACCTATGAGCAATTCACTGTATATTTTTGGCATTCTCGCAATTGGCGCCACCGTTCTGGTGCTGGTGCTCGGCATTGGCAGTTTTGGCGTTGGCGGCAAATTCCACCGCAACAATTCCAACCGCCTGATGCGACTGCGTCTGCTGTTTCAGTTCATCGCCATTCTGGCCGTTCTTGGGTTTGTCTATTTTCGCAACCAGGGAGGACAATAAGACATGGTTGTTCTGAACAAGATCTATACGCGCACAGGTGACAAGGGCAGCACGGCCCTGGGAAACGGCACGCGCGTGGACAAACACTCCGCCCGGGTCAACGCCTATGGCACCTCAGACGAGCTGAACGCCTTTGTTGGTGTTGCCCGCCTGGACGCCGAAGGGGAGATGGACGCCGCGCTTGCACGTATTCAAAACGACCTGTTTGATCTTGGCGCCGATCTGTGCCGCCCGGAAATGGAAAAAGACGCGGATGCGGAATACCCACCATTGCGCATGTCGCCAGCGCAGGTAGAACGGTTGGAAGCAGAGATCGACGTGATGAACAAAGCGCTGTCGCCACTGCGCAGTTTTGTATTGCCCGGCGGATCCGCCCTGGCGGCGCATTTGCATGTCTGCCGCACCGTGGCCCGGCGCGCGGAACGTCTGACCACCGATCTCGCCAGCCAGGATGAGATCAATCAGGTTGCCGTGACCTATCTCAATCGCCTGTCTGACTGGTTCTTTGTTGCGGCCCGTGTGGCAAATGACAATGGCGCTTCAGACGTGCTTTGGGTGCCAGGCGCTAATCGCTGATTGCCCCTTGTTTTAGCGCAGCGTCACACCAAAGTGATTCTGCGCTGCAGCAAAAAATGAACCGTCCCAGCAAAATAATTGCCACAGAATACTATAAAGTCGCAATTTTATTGCTTCGTGAATTTTCCTCCTATTTTTCGCAACACCCCAGTTTTCTTGGCCTTTTTTATCGGATTTTCGTCAGACGCGACGTCCTAAGACCAAGATGTGCCGATTTTGCCCTGTTGATCGTGCTTTTCAGCGGCTATCAACACAGCGAGAGCATAGCGGCCCTGTCGGCGAGCGGCGGGCTACATTGTGAAGGAGTATACGCCCATGAAGGTCTTGGTACCTGTAAAGCGCGTGATTGATTACAACGTTAAGGTTCGTGTGAAAGCGGACGGC
>NZ_WIXK01000019.1 GCF_009617595.1 Tritonibacter aquimaris
AGGTGCGTCATATCTCTGTGTGATGGTTTCGGGATAGTCTCAGGTGATATGGGAGTAAACACCCTGTGCAGCTCAGAAGGGTCTATTTGATATACGCCTGAAGCGTTTTTTTTTGCTGAAATAAGGCCCTTTGCGATTGCCCTCTGGATCGTTGTCTTGCTTTTCCCTGTCGCTTTTGCGGCCTGTCCAAGGGTGTAATTCATGGGGTCTCGTTCCGTTTCATTGGGACCGTATCAGTGGTTGCGTTCATGGTTACACCTTTCCCACCTTGGAGCAGAAGTCGGAGAAGAGTTTTTCAATGTTCCGGGCATTGAGCTTGATGCTGCGTTCCGCACAGAAGGATCGAAACTTTGTGGCGATCATAGTGTTGTCCATGTTGCAGCCAGCAGCCTGCTTGAGCGTGATCCAATGCGGACTGTAAGTGATCGATCCAGCGTCAGGAAACGCTATCGGCTCTTTGGCCTCAGCCCGTCGACCCTTCCTTGCGGTCGAATGTGAGGCCTGCTCCTTCTTCGTGTCTCTCTGGTCGGGTTTTACTTCCCAGGTCAGCTCCAGCTCAGCCGTCGCGCGTTTCACGCGCTTGGTGATCCGATAAGACACTATGAAACGGCTCGATTGGTTCACCTCTTCGATTGCACGATCGAGTGCGTATCGTTTGAGATCTGGCCATCTGGAAAGCTTGCCGACCTGAACACCAAGCCGCGAACGCAGTTCTTCGATTGTGAACAGCTCAACCTGCTTTTCTCGACCGGATCGAAAAGCGATCATCTCATGCAGGCGGTGTGCATATCGTGACGACATGGCAAGACCTGCACGGTAATCGAGAACAGCATAGAGATCAGACTTTTCGATCACCTTCCGAAACTCAGCGTCGAATTGATAGCGGAGTTTTCCGCTCCCCTCGTCCATGTCCACGCGGCCCACGGCGATCATGCCATAAACGGCGGTATGACCTTCTTCGTGGTTCACATGGCGCATGGTGACACTGCGCAGCTCTTCAAAGAGGCGAACCACATCTTCATGGGTGAGGTTCCGAAAGCCCTTCACCTGCTTGAAGCTGGCCAGTGGCATCTCATGCCATTTGTCTTCCGCAATCTTTCCACCGGCATTTTTCATCAACATGTCTTGCAGCTTTAAAGCCTGAAGACTTGGAGGATTGCGTAGGGCATTTTTTGTGAATTGTGCATCCAGCATCTCCCCTGGCTTCGAGGAGGCATCGGGTCGAGTGCTGACAGTTTCTGCAATATTAAGAGCGTTTCCCATACTGTGAGACTAACTGTGAGTTTAATACACGTCAATAACTCACAGATAGTCCCGATTCCTCACGTTTAGAGTCCCGATTCCTCACGTTTAAGTCCCGATTCCTCACGTTTAATTCGTTTAATGTATTTATTTCAAAGTGTTACAGGGCTCTGAAATAAGAAATATATAGAAATAGGGAAACTGCGTTTCCATTCATCAAAATTTTGGAGTGATTTTGGCGCTTGGCGAACTCAAATTTCACCGCCTAAACCCGGATGAATAAAGCTTTGAGAGAAGCAGCCGTCTTGTGATCAGGGGCCTGAAGGTCCAGAGGTGAAAGACTGCTGCTGAGAGGCTTTCTTACGGTCAGGGTTCTGAGGGTGGTTGTCCCACCTATCTGCGATCAGTTGATTGACCTTATCTTTCACCTGTTTCCAGTCCGGCAATAGACGCCCTAAAACCTTGTTCGTGGCTTCACTGATCAGTTCTAGCTTCACTTTCAGCTTTGTAACTTCGGCTTCAAGCTGCGCGACTTTCTTTTTCTCTACGCTGTAGAGCATCTTTGAGCCTTGTGCTTGCTCAAGTGTGGTCTCGTTCGTCTTGAGAAGAGCCGCGGCATCTTCCCGATCTTGTTTCGCTTCCTGTAGCTGCTTCTGGGCATCAGAACGCATCTCAGCAGCCTTGGTCGCATCCCTCAGGGCTTGGCGCTCTTGGTGTTTGATAGCCGCCAGCCGCTCAGAAAGAGCCGCTGAGGCCCTTTCGTCAGCTTTTGCCACATCTTCTGCCTTACTCCGCTCAGCCCTCTCAGCCGCCCTCTCAGCGGCTCTCTGCGCGGCTTGGGCGGCCTTCACTTGCTCAGCTGCGGAAGGATCGCGTTTCAAGAGCCGGTCGAACATGCGTTGTTCGTACTGTTCGCGCGCTTCTTTGGTTGCGCTCAGAGCATCAGACAGCTCCTGTTCCTTGGTGGCCAGGCGGCGGCTGTATGTTTCGAGGCGTTTGCGTTCTTTCTCGTTCAGCGCCTCTTTTCGGTTCAGCTTCTCGATCCGTTCAGCAAGCTTGTCGATGTCGCGTTCTAGCTTGGCGAGAGTTTCCTGCTTCTTGGCTAGATCAATAGCCTGCGTTTGATGCAGTTCCTTAACCGATTTGTTGCGCGCTTTCGTATCCTCTTTTCTCGCGCCACGCTCAATCTCTGCAACCCACGTCTGCGCCGTTTTGGCTGCAAGGTCTTGCAGCTCTGACGTCATCGCGGGAGAAAGAATTTCGCTCATCAGCTTGCCGTCTGTCCCACGTCGAGACGGCATTTCAAAATGGGCGTGGATCGCATTTTCGTCGCGGTGAACATCCCAGCCGGTCAAATCGTTTTCGAGATGTCCAGCTATTGCCTGGGCAACAGCCTGGAACATGGCATCCTGATCTTCTTTCGTGAGTTCATCCACGCCGACCTGAGCCAGATGCCCAAAAGTGATGATACCACCAGTCATCACTGCGACACGTTTCATTTGGGCCGCCCGTTTGGGAGCCGTCATTTCGCGACGTTCCAGCATGAGGGCTGTGTAGTCCTGGACCGTCATTTCACCGGAGCTGCTGTTGAGTGAAGATCGGTCTAAGTCAACATGATCTGGTTGGTTTCCGATACGCCTATCATGGCCGATCTGAAAACGCGTTTTGTCCCTGTTGTAGTGTTTTAGACGGACGGATATTGCCCGAGGATTGCTGTCGCTCTGCGCCATAATGATCTCGTATCATATAACCTACTAGTGGTAACTTTCAGTTACCGTAGGTGAAGGGGGGATAGCACACTCTCCCCCCTTTCAAAACCCCCCTGCGCTCCGCTGGCAAAGTGGAACGTTGCACATCCCCTTTTGAAACCCCAAGCCAAGATGCCAAACGTGTCGTTTTGTGGAATATATTCCACAAAGCAAATCTCCTCCTCCCCTGCCTTTTGAAGGGCGATGTCGTCAGAGATTTGCGAGGAGCCTGATCATACCGGAGACCTTAAATATCGGAGGTATGATCAGGCGGCGTTGTTATTATCGAAGATATAACCAAACAAGCGTCAGCCTAATCAGGTCAGGCAGCGCTGAAAGGCACCTTTTGAGCAACCACGATACCAGGGTGCATGTGATGTCTACTTTGATCTGGGGACGTTGTGAGCTCAATTTGAATACGGGTTGGCTCTGATGTGCCATCACTTACTTGAATTGATGCTCGATAAGTTCCTGCTTCGCCGAAGATCGTATGCTGCACACTATGGAGGTTGTTGAGGTCCCGAATGAGCCAAGTATAACCGTTATAGTTAATAGATGCGATCCAGAGACGAGCAGTCATTTCTGGCTCAATGAAGGCTTGGAGGTGTTCCTCAGGAGCATTTGTGCTCCAAGCCAACCTCACAGGTTCATCTAAACCAATCTTCACCCACTGGCCCTCTTCGAGGCGGGATGCCTCAAACAAAACACCCACACACGGGCCAACCCGGACTGCTGATGTGTTTTCAACCAGCAAACAAAGAGCATTTGCATAATTTAGGTGTGGGTGATGGGTTCTATATCCGCCCATCGTCTGGTTCGTGACCCATGTACACTCGTCCGTTCCTTCAGGATCCTTGATTGAGAACTTCAACGAAGGATGTAGGCGAGCGCTAAGGCGAGATACGTCTCTTTGCGAGGCGCGGTAGTGCAGTACTGGTTCACGTATCAATCTGATGGTGAAGAATAAGACAGTAGCCAAAACTGGGACCACGACAGCAATGTTGGTGTCTAGAAAAGTAAATCCTTTGGGTACAAGATTATAGGATTGAATAATCGTAACAATGATACTGATCGGGGGGCCGGCCCATCCGCATATTACTAGGTATGACCCCCGAAAAGCATTTTTAATGCAGAGCTTCCAGAATTCTAAAAATTTGATCTGAGGCGCCATCTTCAACTCCAACGTCATGTAAATCTGGGCCATTCATCCAGATTTTCGTAGTTCATGACTTTGGGAAAAATCAACAAAATACAGGAGCCTGAAAGGCTCCTGTATTTTGTTTAGCATTTACTCTGCCGCGACTAATGGCTGAACCTTGGAGACGTCTACATTTCGCTCTGCGTGCCATGCGTCATATGCTCCCTGCATGCGAATCCAAAACAGCGGATCATTTCCGAAAAGCTTTGCGAGTCTGACTGCCATGGGCGGGCTGACGGGTTTCCGTTCAGCCAAGACATCGTACAGATGTTGCCGAGAAATGCCGAGCATATCAGCGAGAGCGGTCTTGGACTTGTCGATCTCGGGGAGAATGTCCTCACGCAGAAGCTCGCCAGGATGCGTAGGGCAGCGGTTCGGATTACGGCTCATTTTTGCCTCCTAGTGATATTGCTCGAAATCTACGACATGAGCGTCGCCATCTCGGAATTCGAATGTGATGCACCAAGCGCCGTTCACATGGACAGTGTAGCGCGTTGGGTTGAAGCCTTGCAGTGCATGAAAGTTGAAACCAGGAAGGTTCATGTCTTCTGCTGCAGTAGCCGCATCCAAAGCATCTAGTCTGCGTTGAATGCGCTTATGTTGCTGAGCATTGATCTTAGATCTTCCTGTATTCCAGAGCGCCTCCAGCTGCTTGTGTGCAAAGCTCTTGATCATTATATGTGTAACCCAATCGCTTACATGTGTCAACTAATAGCTTACACATGTGTTTCCAATACTTATTCGAGTTTTAGGCATCAAAACGCTATTGAAACAGCGTTTCAATAGCGCTCGGAAAGGTATTTTTCTTCTTTAAGATATCTGGCTCACTTAGAAAACAACGCCGTTTTCTCTCACGCGTAGTAGGTCCAGAAATTCGCGTTCGTCTTCTGTCATCGCGGCTAGGTCACTTGGGTGAGCGCCTTTCACCACGGCCAAAATAGTCCGACCATCTAATTTCATTGCTACTGATCGGCGGACTACGATACGGGCTATCGTTGGATAGTTACTGAGCTGGTACAGGCCGTGGGGGAAATCACACTTGCTTAGATCGACCAGACGCCTTTTGTGTTCTGCCAGCCTCTTCTTATATCGTGCCCTCTCAAGCTCCGTGGGTGGTTTAAAGGCTGGTTCGCCCAGAACATAAAAGCGAGATCTAGTTCGTGCCCATTTATTTTCTTTATTTAAGGCTAGCAGTGGCGACGTGTTGATCCGCTGGTCGTGTAATATCGGATGCCCTGTTACTTCACCACGTAGCCACGTTGCCTCAAGTCCTGAAATCACCCGCCAGCATTCTAGCCGTGGTGCTTGGTCCAAATCGGCACGAGAAGGGGTGATGTTGTTCGTCATGTCACTTCCATTGCCACCAACGGCGGCGCTTCGGGGGTGGCGCTGATAGCAAGGCTGTTGCTTGCTGTTTCCAAGCGTCTCGGTCGGTTCTCATCTCGTCCAGTGCCTCGCGTTCTCTCGCCAGCATTTCCTCAAGCGCGTCTATTTTGACTTGCATAACGGGGGTGTCATCCTGGAGGTGCGTCATATCTCTGTGTGATGGTTTCGGGATAGTCTCAGGTGATATGGGAGTAAACACCCTGTGCAGCTCAGA
>NZ_WIXK01000002.1 GCF_009617595.1 Tritonibacter aquimaris
ACTCAGCGTCGCCGCCGCACCGTCCGGTGTGTCTCAGTAGCGCCTCAGCGCCGCCGGTGAAGGGGGTTCTAGTGCTAGTAGCCGGAGGGCGCAAGCGCTTTTTGCACTATTTTCGCATTTTTTTCATCCATCCGTCACACTGCTTGTTTTTTGGGCGCTTTCACTCGGCCTGAGCAGTCCAAAACAACAGTATTCGCAGCTTTGCGCGCTTCACCCGACTCAAAAGCAATAAACAGGCCGCTAGAAGGTAAAGAACCGGTTCAAGTTGGATCCCTTTGGCAAGCCACACATAATGTATCCCGCCCAGAAGAACCGCCAGATAAGACCCACGATGTAACAGCCGCCAGCGCGCGCCAAGTCTGCGAATGGAATAGCTGTTTGAGGTCAACGCCAAAGGCAGCAGCGGTGCAAAGCCAGCCATGCCAATGGTAATATAGGGGCGCTTGATAATATCGGTGATGATCTCACGGGGGATCTGCACATCCAGCACCAGCCAGACCAGCAGATGACCACTGACATAGTAGAAACACAAAAGCCCCAGCGCGCGCCGGAACTTCATCAGGTTTAACCCCAGATGACGACGCAGCGGAGTGACGGCCAATGACGCCAGGAGAAACTGCAGCGCCAGCGCGCCATAGCGGTGTTCAATCGCCTTGACCGGATCCACGCCCAAAGCACCGGTGAGCCCCTGGTAAAACAGATAGGGTAAGGGCAGCGCCCCCAATAGATATACCACCCAGGTGGGCAGACGACGGATCAGCCGATTCAGCTGATCCACACTCATTTTGGAAAGCACGCTCAATGGTACTTCTTGAGATCCATCCCCTCATAGAGAGACGCAACCTCATCCTCATAGCCATTAAACATCAACGTCGGCTTGCGCTTGGCAAAGAGACCACCCCCAAGCGGACGTTCAGACGCCTGGCTCCAGCGCGGATGGCTCACATTGGGGTTCACGTTTGAATAAAACCCATACTCGCGGCCATTGGCCATGTTCCAGCTGGTTTCGGGCTGTTCATCCGTCAGGGTGATTTTGACAATCGATTTGATCGATTTGTACCCGTATTTCCACGGCACCACCAGACGCAGCGGCGCGCCGTTCTGATTGGGTAGCGGTTTGCCAAAGATACCCGTTGCCATCAGGGTCAGCGGGTGCATCGCCTCATCGAGGCGCAAGCCTTCGCGGTAGGGCCATTCCAGCACCGGATAGCGGGTGCCCGGCATTTCTTCGCGGCGCAGCAGGGTTTCAAAGGCAACATATTTTGCCCCATTCTGCACGCCAGCAAGGTTCAAAAGATCCGCCAGTTCAAACCCGTTCCAGGGTACAACCATCGACCAGGCCTCAACACAGCGGAAGCGGTAGATGCGTTCCTCGATGGTCATCTCGCTGAGGATGTCGCCCAGCGTATATGAGCCGGGGCGATCCACCAGCCCGGTGATTTCCACGCTCCACGGGTCAGTCGTCATCAGATGAGCATTGGCAGCGGGATCCCCCTTGCTGGTGCCAAACTCATAGAAGTTGCAGTAGTTGGTCACATCATCCCAGCTGTTGGTCTCAAGCGCCGCTTGCGCCTGTGCGGATTGCCCAGCCATAGCGGCAAGCCCGCTGCCAGCAAGCCCTGCAAGGATTTTGCGGCGATTCCAGAACACCGCTTCAGGTGTGACATCCGCAGCGGACAGGTCGTTCTTCCAACGGTGCGCCATGCCGATCTCCTTTAGAATTGGTTTGACTTCTTTTGTAGGTCAGCGCCCTGCCAGGGCTCAAAACATTTAACGTCACGACTGCGCGACGGCACTGTAACTTGGCATCAATTCATTCATGGGCCGTGAATGCCCCCCTTCCTGCATAATACGCACATGGCGGCGGCGGATCTGGCGGGGTTCGGCCACACCAACGGAATGGGCAATGACTTCGACCTCATGGATGATTTCGCGGGCGTAACGCGCCACGCGTTTGTATTTCTCTGTGACCACCAGCCCTTTTTGAAAACGAGGGTCATGGGTGGTGATCCCGGTGGGGCAGGTATTCTTGTTACATTTGAGCGCCTGAATGCAGCCCAGCGAAAACATAAAACCACGCGCGGAAGTGATGAAATCCGCCCCCGCAGCCAAGGCCCAGGCCACATCACCGGGATTGACCAGCTTGCCACTTGCAATCAGGCGCACACGATCACGCAGCCCATATTCATCGCGCAGATCACAAACCATGGGCAGGGCTTCACGTACGGACATCCCCACCAGATCCATCAGCGGCATGGGCGCAGCCCCTGTGCCACCTTCGCCACCATCAATGGTGATGAAATCGGGCGCATCCGCGCTGCGGCTAGCAATATTCATGAACATCTCTCGCATCACCGCTTCGCCACCCACTACGGTTTTGATGCCAACAGGTTTGCCGGTCACCTCGCGCACATGGGCAATCATATCCAACAGCTCGTCCCAGCTGCCGATTTCAGGATGTCGATTGGGCGATATACTGGCCTCCCCTTCGCGAATGCCTCGGATCGCGGCGATCTCTGCATTCACTTTGGCAGCGGGAAGGATGCCACCCTTGCCCGGCTTTGCCCCTTGTGAAAGTTTGATCTCAAACATGCGCACCTGCTCATGGGCGGCCACAGCACTCAGTTTATCGTCACTGATGCCCCCTTCGGACGCGCGCACGCCGTATTTTGCGGTGCCGATCTGAAACACGATATCGCAGCCCCCTTCGAGGTGAAACGGGCTTACGCCGCCCTCGCCGGTATTCAGCCAAACGCCCGCCTCGGCGGCACCCCGGCTCAACGCCTGAACCGCGGGCTTTGACAGCGCACCGTAGCTCATGCCGGAAATGTTAAAAATCGAAGGCGCATGATAGGGCACACGCGCAGTGGGCCCAATTTCCAGCGGCGCGCTTTTGGCAAAATCCGCATCAAGCTTGGGAAAAGGTGCGTTCACAAAGATCGGAGTGCCCGGCACCGTGATATTGCGGGTGGACCCAAAAGCAATGGTGTTGCCCGCCCCTTCGGACGCGCGGCCAACCCATTCCCGCTGGGCACGGTTAAACGGCAACTCTTCGCGGTCCATTGCAAAGAAATACTGCCGGAAGAATTCACCAAGCTCGGAAAAGATATGGCGGAAGCGGCCTATCACCGGGTAGTTGCGCCGAATGGCATCCTTGGTCTGGCGCCGATCAATGGCAAACAGCACCCCTGCGACCAGCAACACCACCCCCATCAGCAACACAAACACATATGTCAGCAGCTCAATCGCGTAAAATGCAAACCCCACCGGCACCCTCCCTCAGCTGGATAATTCTGGCTCTGACTGCCTTTTGCGGATCCCCGCAGCAAAGCAACCACTTCCCTATGTAATGTGATGCGTGCGCCAAATCTGCACTGCTGCAAAATCAAGTCTATTTTTCACATTAAAGTGACTGGAAATCCGCGATGGCGCGCGCTTGGGGCGATGCTCTTGCAGGTCAAACCTGAAACATCTGCTTTTTTCCTGAACCAATCCACGCAAACCGCCGTAACCCCGACATCGCCTTCAGACATGAGGGCTGTCCACCATACGAGGAGACTTTCGATGTTACGCCGTACCTTTATGACCCTGAGCGCCCTGACCGTGTTTGCCCTGCCTGCCTGCGCTGACGGGCATTCCAAGGATATTGTTGATACCGCAGTGGGCGCGGGTAGTTTCACCACTCTGGTCGCTGCCGTTCAGGCTGCGGGCTTTGTCGACACGCTCAAAGGGGATGGGCCCTTTACCGTATTTGCGCCAACCGATGATGCGTTTGCGGCCCTGCCCGAAGGCACAGTAGAGACCCTGCTGAAACCCGAGAACAAGGATCAGTTGGTTTCAATCCTGACCTACCACGTGGTGCCGGGGGCGGTGAAATCGACTGATCTCAGCGACGGGATGAAAGCAGCAACTGTTCAAGGCAGCGCAGTGACCATTGGCGCCTCTGATGGGGTAACGGTTGATGGCGCCAATGTGGTTCAGGCTGACATCCTGGCCTCCAACGGGGTGATCCATGTGATTGATGCGGTCATCCTGCCGAAGTGATCATCACACACAAAACGCGCCGGATCCCCGGCGCGTTTATTACATTATATATATGTCGTGGCTTGATATATATGTCGTGGCTTGGACTGATTAATGCACCACCGCGGCATCCGGGCGCGGGCGATCGGTACTGCCAACACGGTCACCAATAACAAGCCCTTCTGCCCCAGCAGTAACCGTGACCGTATCACCATCCAAAATATCGCCCGCCAACAGCATCTCAGCCAGTGGGTTTTGCAGCGCACGCTGGATGACACGTTTCAAAGGCCGTGCACCAAACACCGGATCATAACCTTCATCTGCAAGCCAGGTTTTGGCCGCTTCATCCAGCTCAAGCGCGATCTTGCGCCCGGCAAGGCGTTTGAACAGCCGTGACAGCTGGATCGAGACGATCCCATCCATGTCATCGCGCGCAAGCCGATCAAAGATGATGGTCTCATCCAACCGGTTGAGGAACTCTGGCCGGAAATGCGCTTTTACTGCGTCCATCACATCCCGTTTGGCATCAGATGCATCCGCGCCTTCGGGCAGCTGGCTCAACGCCTGTGCGCCAAGGTTTGACGTCAAAATGATCAGCGTCTGTTTGAAATCAACCGTGCGGCCCTGACCATCGGTCAGCTGGCCATCATCCAGAACCTGCAACAATACGTTGAACACATCTGGATGCGCTTTTTCGACCTCATCAAACAATACCACCTGATAGGGTCTGCGCCGCACGGCCTCAGTTAAAACACCGCCCTCATCATAGCCAACATAGCCGGGAGGCGCGCCGATCAGACGGGCCACCGCGTGTTTTTCCATATATTCGGACATATCCACCCGAACCATGGCGCTGTCATCGTCAAACAGGAAATTCGCCACAGCTTTGGTCAGTTCGGTCTTACCCACGCCGGTTGGCCCCAAAAACAGGAACGATCCCAGCGGGCGGTTTTCATCATTGAGCCCAGCACGTGCCCGGCGCACTGCGTTTGAAAGCGCCGTCACCGCAGCATTCTGGCCGATGACCCGCGCGTGCAGCTCATCTTCCATGCGCAGCAGTTTTTCCCGCTCCCCTTCGAGCATGCGTGAGGTCGGAATACCGGTCCAGCGTTCGACCACGGCGGCGATTTGCTCGGGGCGCACCGCTTCCTCGACCATCAGCCCCTGCTGTTCTTTTTCATCTGCATCGGCGAGCTGTTTTTCCAACTTAGGGATCACCCCATAAGACAGCTCACCCGCGCGGGCGAAATCACCGTTCCGGGTTGCGATCTCCAGATCAGAACGCGCTTTTTCCAGATGCTCTTTCACCTCGGTCGCAGACGCAAGCTTGTCCCGCTCGGCCTGCCATTGGGCGGTCATCTCGGCGGATTGCTCCTGCAGGTCTGAGAGCTCTTTTTGCAGCCGCTCCAACCGGTCCTTGGACGCGACGTCCTCTTCCAGCTTCAGTGCTTCTTCCTCGATCTGCAATTGCAGGATCTGACGATCCAGCGCATCCAGCTCTTCGGGTTTGCTGTCCACCTGCATCCGCAGACGGCTTGCAGCCTCATCCACCAGATCGATGGCCTTATCCGGCAGGAAGCGATCGGTGATGTAGCGGCTCGACAGTGTTGCCGCAGACACCAGCGCCGCATCGGCAATGCGCACCCCGTGATGAAGCTCATATTTTTCCTTGATGCCGCGCAGGATCGACACGGTGTCTTCCACCGTGGGCTCTGCAATCACAACCGGCTGGAACCGACGTGCAAGCGCTGCATCTTTTTCCACATATTTGCGGTATTCATCGAGCGTGGTGGCCCCAATGCAATGCAACTCTCCACGGGCAAGCGCAGGTTTAATCAGGTTCGCCGCGTCCATGGCGCCGTCAGACTTCCCGGCCCCAACCAGCGTGTGCATCTCATCGATGAACAGCACAATCTCACCGGCGGCTTCGCTTACTTCGGTCAGCACCGCTTTGAGACGTTCCTCAAACTCACCGCGGTATTTCGCGCCCGCGATCAACGCCCCCATATCAAGAGACAGCAATTGTTTGTCGCGCAGACTTTCCGGCACATCACCATTCACGATACGCAGCGCCATGCCTTCGGCAATGGCAGTTTTACCCACGCCAGGTTCACCAATCAGAACCGGGTTGTTCTTGGTGCGCCGCGACAGCACCTGCATCGCGCGGCGGATTTCTTCGTCGCGGCCAATGATAGGGTCAATCTTGCCCTCACGCGCCCGTTCAGTAAGATCCAGCGCGTATTTCTTGAGCGCATCATAGCCTTCCTCAGCGGTGGCACTGTCAGCGGTGCGACCTTTGCGGATGTCATTGATTGCTTCGTTCAGTTTCTGCGCCGAAACGTCACCCGCAACCAGCGAGTCCTTGGCTTTGGATTTCACCAAAGCAAGCGCCATCAGCAGGCGTTCCACCGGTACAAAACTGTCACCCGCTTTGTCGGCTATTTTGGCCGCTTCATCCAGCACCTTGGCGGTCTGGCCATCCAGATAGATCTGGCCTGCATCGCCTGACACTTTTGGCAGCTTCTCAACCGCAGCCTCAACAGATTCGACCACCCGCGACGGAGAGCCCCCCGCGCGCGAAATCAGGTTGCTTGCCAGCCCCTGATCGTCATCCATCAATGCCTTGAGAAGATGTTCCGGCACCATCCGTTGATGCCCCTCACGCAGCGCAATGGTCTGCGCCGCCTGCACGAATCCCCGTGCCCGCTCTGTGAACTTATTCAAGTCCATCACGTTCTCCTTTTTACAAGCGCCCGCATCAGGTGGAACGCCCGCTTGGCAGCACGTCCCGGTTCGGGCCTCAATATCAGATTTGGGCAGTTTCCCTGCCACTTCAAGACTATGCGCCAGAATCACTGATATTTCCCTGATGTGACGCAAATTCTGCAGAATTCAGGGCTTTTCAGCCGCGCCCTGCACCATTAGGAAAGCGCAAGATCCCCACCAGACCGGAGAGTATGACGATGAGCCAGCCCACAGCAGACGACCGCCTGATTGTAGCCATGGATGTTCCCAATGCCATTGCTGGTCTGAAACTGGCAGAGCAGATCGGTGATCTGGCGTCTTTTTATAAGATTGGCCTTGGCATGCTGACCAGCGGCGGGCTTGCGCTTGCAAATGAGCTGAAACAGGAACACGGCAAACGCATCTTCCTTGATATGAAGCTCTTTGACATTGGTGCCACCGTAGAAAACGCGGTGCGGGGTCTGGCGCAGTTTGATCTCGATTTTCTCACGGTGCACGGCGATCCCTATGTGGTCAAAGCCGCAAAAGAAGGTGCCGGTGGCAAGGATATGAAAATCCTCGCAGTGACAATTCTGACATCACTGGACCGTCAGGATCTTGACGGCGCGCTGATCAAAGGAGGCGCAATCAAAGATCTGGTGCAGGAACGTGCAGGCAACGCTTTTGCGGCAGGGGCCGATGGTGTGATTGCCAGCCCGCAAGAAGCCGCATTGATCCGCGCCCTGCCCGAAGCGAATGGCAAGCTGATCGTCACCCCCGGTGTGCGCCCTGCTGGTGCTGACCTCGGTGATCAAAAACGTGTCGCCACGCCCGCAAATGCAATTGCGGATGGCGCAGATCACATCGTGGTGGGACGCCCGATCTGGAAAGCAGCAAATCCCCGCGCTGCGACCCAGGCAATTCTATCGGAACTCAACAGCCCGCAAGCACAAGCACCAAACCGCTAAGGTATTGGGTGAGTCGGACGCAAAACCGTTGCGCGCGCAACTTAATTACCCAAACCCAGGGCGTGAAGAAATATTTTATTTCACACCCCCATATTATCCTTCAACGATGCTTGACGTAGATTTAATTCACGTCAAGCATCTGGGATTGCTTTCCTTTTCCAACAGAAACTGACGCAAGCAAAAAAATTGCGTGTGGCAGAATGGCAACGGCCTGTTGCGCAAAGATAGATTCGCGCCACAGCTTTCTTTGCGCAAACCAGAGCGGGATGGGAACCTATAGGTAAGACACTCCCCTGACGGACTTGATCTTCCTGTAGTCCGTCAACTTCCCCCGCTTTGGCGGGGGACTTTGTGTGAAGGGCCTAGTCCCACAGCTCAACGCTTCTGGCATCCAGATAATCTTGCAAACGTGTTTTGAAATTGGGCACCGCCATCGGATGGCTGCAATAGGTTTCTGCGCTCATCAGCTCCCAACGCTGCCCTTCATCCCCCAGCGCAACCTCAGTCAGTCGTGACGCCGGCAGATGGGCCGCAAAGAACCACGACACATGACCATCGTGCAGATATGAACGCTCCCAAACGATGTCGATCTCTTCCAGGCGAATACTCAACTCTTCTTCGGTTTCACGCAGCGCACAGGCCTTGGGGCTTTCATCTCCCTCTCGTCCGCCACCGGGCAGATCCCAATGGTTTGGAAACGGGATATCGGGTTTGTCATCGCGCAACATCACTGCCAATTTGTCGCCGATAAACAGGGCCAGCTTCGCACCGTAAAATGACATACTCACCCTCGTAATCACTAAAGACAATTCCTGCGCCAATAGATAGGATGGCCACTCCCACGCTTCAACCGATGACCCAAGATGCCCGCCTTTTGCCGCGACTGCCTGCACCCTGTTGCGCCCGATACGCGCCGCTGCCCCAAGTGCCGCAGCCCGCGTATTCTGGCCCATGCAGAGCTTCATTCTCTGACGATCGCCCATATGGATTGTGATGCATTTTACGCCAGCGTGGAAAAACGCGACAATCCAGAGATAGCCGACAAACCTGTTATCGTCGGCGGCGGGCACCGCGGTGTGGTGTCTACGGCCTGTTATCTGGCCCGTATTCGTGGCGTACGCTCGGCAATGCCGATGTTTCAGGCGCTTAAACTCTGTCCCGAAGCGGTGGTCGTCAAACCCCGGATGGAGGTCTATTCAGACGTCAGCCGCCAGGTGCGCGCCATGATGGATGAACTGACGCCAGTGGTTGAGCCGCTGTCACTCGATGAGGCGTTCATGGATCTGACCGGCACCGAAAAGCTCCACGGTGCGCCACCTGCTGTAATGCTTGCCCGGCTGACAAAACGTATGAAAGATGAGCTTGGGATTACCGGATCCATTGGGCTCAGCCATAATAAGTTCCTCGCCAAAGTGGCATCTGACCTGGATAAACCCCGCGGTTTTGCCGTGATTGGTCTTGCAGAAACACAGGATTTCCTGCGCGACAAGCCGGTGCGCTTGATCTGGGGCATTGGCCCCGCGGCGCAAGCCTCGCTCGACAAGGCCGGGATTCGAAGCTTTGACGATCTCCTGCGGTGGGAGAAACAGGATCTCAGCAATCGGTTTGGCAGTATGGGAGAACGTCTGTGGCACCTCGCGCGCGGTGAAGACAAACGCCGGGTGTCATCGCGCACGCCGATGAAGTCCATTTCCAATGAAACTACGTTTTTTGAAGACACCTCCCATCTTGAGCTGCTCGACGGGCATCTGTGGCGACTGGCTGAAAAGGTATCCTCACGCGCCAAGGCCCGTGATTTTGCGGGCCGGGTGGTGACGCTGAAATTGAAACGCGCCAATCATTCATCCCTGACGCGGCGCACCTCATTGCGGGACGCTACCCAGATTGCGGATCAGATCTACCGGACCGCACGCGACATGTTGAACAACACTCTTTCCGAGGGTCCGTTTCGATTGATTGGCTGCGGCCTGTCAGATTTGGTTCCTGCGTCCGAAGCTGATAAAACCGGCGACCTGCTGGACCCAAAGGCAGGCCAGCGCGCACAGGCTGAGCAAGCCTCAGATGCGATTCGCAAGAAATTTGGCAAAGATGCCATCGTAAAAGGGCGCGCCCTGCGCTGAGCGTTTCACATGAAACGCAGCATCATTCTGCCGCAAAGGGCAGCTGCTCTTCGCCCAAAGACACCAGATCCGCAACCACACCGGCCAAAGCATCGCGTAGATCCACAAAACCACGGTGCAGTTCTAGCTTTTGTTCATCCATATAAAGCGAGCGGTCGATTTCCACCTGAATTGCGTGCTGCCCATCCGACGGACGTCCATAGCGCTGGGTGATATAGGCACCCGCAAAGGGCGCATTGCGCGCAACACTCAACCCCGCGCGCGTAAAGGCCGCTTCCACCTCATCCATCACCTCAGATGACGCCGAGGCACCGAAACGATCCCCCAGCACAATCTCCGCTTTGCGTTGGTTGCGCATCACCGGTTCGCCAATTGCCTCATGCGGCATGGAATGACAGTCGACCAGCAGGGCCATGCCAAATTCCGACCGGGTGCTTTGCATCAGCAGTTCCAGCTGGTTGTGGTAAGGCGTCCAGTATTTTTCCAGCCGCTCATCCGCCTCGTGCCGGCTGATTTTTCCTGAATAAATCGCCCGCCCATTGGCCACCACGCGCGGAATCACCCCAAGACCTGAGGCAACGCGGGGATTTTGCCCCTTTTTGGGCACGCCTAGAATCAGAGCCGAATCTAATTCATCCGAGGCCCGGTTGAGATCAACATAGGCGCGCGGCGCCACCGCTGATAACAATGGCGCCCCCAATTTGGGCGCAACAGCAAACAATCGATCCACATAAGCATCGGATGAGCTGCGAATCTGCTGATCATTCAGCACCGAATTCGCAAGAAAATCGTCGAAATAGCAATCACCACTGTGCGGAGAGGCAAATACCACGCCAGAGCGCTGGCGCTGCGGTAATTGCAATCGAAAAGCGGTGTCGACCATGACGTTTCCCAAAACGACTCTGAAAATTTGTTACAAGATACACCTTAGACCGGAAATTCAGATGCCAAAAGCTCTTGCACCTGTTTGCGACTCTTATTATAGACCCCTTCACCGGCGCGGACTTCCGCGCTCCTTTAATTTAAGGGGCAGGAGAAAGTGCAGGTAATCATGGGCGATTAGCTCAGTGGTAGAGCACTTCGTTGACATCGAAGGGGTCACAAGTTCGAACCTTGTATCGCCCACCATGATTTCATTGTTTTGATCTGGCGGACAGATCAGAACACCCGTAACCCAGGCGCTGGTTCGCGCGCCGCAGAACAGGAGACAGGCCATGAAGGTCAAGAACTCGCTCCGCTCGCTCAAGAACCGGCATCGTGATTGCCGCATTGTGCGTCGCAAGGGCCGCGTATATGTGATCAACAAAACCCAGCGCAAATTCAAAGCGCGCCAGGGTTAAGATCATCCGCAAGAATTTACGAAAAGCCGTATCGTTTGATGCGGCTTTTTTGTGTTTCAGAGAATTGTGCGACAATTGGCCGAGCAATATCCCGACCAATACACTCAGATTTTAGTTGCATCAGTCCCAAAATCAACTAATTCATTCTCCAACTGGGCCCTGCCCTGCATGGTATTTCTTTGATACGGGACATTCCAAAATGACTGCAAACCCCCTCGTGATCGGTGCTCTCACCGCGGTTGTCGCCACTTCTGCCGCCGCAGAAGGTGAGCTCAACATCTACTCCGCGCGCCACTATGACACCGACGAAAGCCTTTATGGCGAATTCGAAGAAGCCACCGGAATCACCGTCAACCGTATCGAAGGCAATTCAGACGAGCTGCTGGCGCGTATGAAGGCAGAAGGTGCAAACTCTCCGGCGGATGTGTTCATCACGGTTGATACCTCACGCCTGTCGCGTGCCAAAAACGCAGGCGTGCTGCAATCTATCGACAGTGCTGTGCTCGAAGAGCGTATCCCCACCAACCTACAAGACGCCGACAACCAGTGGTTTGGGTTTTCCCAGCGTTCGCGCATCATCTTCTATAGCAAAGAGAACACCAAAAACGTTCCACAGACCTATCTCGATCTCGCCAAGCCCGAGTTCAAAGGCAAGGTCTGCATCCGCTCGTCGCGCAACACCTACAACCAGACACTGCTTGCAGCCATCGTCACCCACCACGGTGAAGACGCAGCCAAAGACTGGGCTGCAGGTATCGTTGACAACATGGCCCGCCCACCAAAGGGCGGCGACATTGACCAGCTGCGCGGTCTGGTGTCCGGTGAATGTGAAGTGGCGGTATCCAACAGCTATTACTTTGCCCGCGCCATCCGCAAAAACGTCAAAGGCGTCTCTGACAATCTCGATCAGATCGGCTGGATCTTCCCCTCGCAAGACACCGTTGGTGCCCACATGAACCTGTCTGGCGCTGGTGTTGCGGTGAACGCGCCCAACAAAGAGAACGCGATCAAGTTCCTTGAGTATCTCGCCTCTGACAGTGCGCAGAAATACTTTTCATGGGGCAATGACGAATTTCCGGTTGTTGCCGGTGTTGAGCGCGCGCCCAGCGTAAAAGAGCTTGGTGAGTTCAAAGCAGACGATGTGCTGCTGTCGGATGTTGCGCAAAACATCCCGGTTGCGCAGAAGATCTTCAATGAGGTGGACTGGAAATAGCCGCTCCCCCTAGGGACCCATTTTAAGGCGTGGCGGGCAACCTCCGCGCCTTTTTCATGTTTAGCGTCGCCCCACCTGACGACAGATCAGGATCACCGGGATAAGCCCAAGCGCAACAATCACCAATGACGGCACAGCCGCCCCCTCCAGCCGCTCATCCGCGGCCAACCGGTGTGCCTGCACGGCCAGCGTGTCAAAATTAAACGGACGCATGATCAGGGTCGCGGGCAGCTCTTTCATCACATCAACAAACACGATGAGCAGCGCAGTCAGCACACTAGGGGTAAGCAGCGGCAAGTGTACCCGGCGCAGCATCCCCATCGGCGTCTGGCCCAATGAGCGCGCCGCAGCGTCCATATTGGAATGTACCGTCGCCATCCCGCCTTCATAGGCGCCCAAAGCCGCTGACAGAAACCGCACCATATAGGCGGCAACCAGCAACCATATTGATCCCGTCACCAACAACCCGGTGCGAATATCAAAGGTTTCACGCATCCAGGCATCCAGCGCATTATCAAACGCTGCAAAGGGCACCAACAGCCCCACCGCAATCACCCCACCCGGCACCGCATAGCCAAGCCGCGCAATATAAGACGCCGCCGCCGACAGCCGTCCGGGTTGCAGGCGCTGAAAAAGCCCCAGAAAGATCGCGGCGCTTACCGTGATCACCGCAGCCACCCCTGCAAGCGTCAGCGAGTTTTTGATAAAGCCAATATAGCGGCGGCTCAAAAGGTTCTGCTCGGAATCAAAGCTCATATCAAACAGCACGATGACCGGCAGCACGAACCCCAGAAACAGCGGTAGCCCGCAGGCCACCCAGGCCAGCACCCGCGCGCGGCCTTTTAGCTCCACAGGTGTCATCTTTCCGGCCTGCTTGCCCGCATGATGATAGCGGGCGCGGCCCCGGCTGATCCGCTCACTCACAGAGAGGAACAGCGAAAACACCAACAGACACAACGCCAACTGCGCCGCCCCACCCCGATCGGCAAGCGCAAACCAGCTGGTGTAAATTCCGGTGGCAAAGGTCTGCACCCCGAAATAGGACACGGTGCCAAAATCGGCGACCGTTTCCATCACCGCAAGCAACACACCCGTGGCAATCGCCGGGCGCGCCATCGGCAGGCTGACCCGCCAAAACGCCTGCAAGGGTGTATTCCCAAGCGCCCGCGCCGCCTGAAACGCACCTGACGATTGCTGCAAAAACGCGGCCCGCGCCAGAAGATAGACATAGGGATAAAGAACCAACACCAGCATTAGCGCCGCACCGGGCAGTGAACGCACCTCAGGGAACCAATAATCGCGCGGCCCCCAGCCGGTAACGTCCCGCAGGGTGGATTGCACGATGCCGGGATGATCCAGAATATAGGTATAAGCATAGGCCAGCACGTATGCAGGGAACGCCAAAGGCAGAACCAGCAGCATTTCAAACAGGCGCACACCGGGAAACCGCGTCATGGTTACCAGCCAGGCGGCCCCCACCCCGGTAAGCAGGGTTCCCACAGCCACCAAAGCCACCAGATAGGCCGTAGTGCCAGCGTAGCGGGGCAGAACCGTCTCTGCCAGATGGCTCACCGTGTCGATGCCACCTGTCAACGCGGCCACAATAACCGCCAGCATTGGCAAAAGGCACGCGGCCGCGATGACCATGCTCATGCGTCTGAAAATACGATTGCTCGCCTTAAGTCCGCCACGGCGACCATGGGGAGCATATGTTTTTTCAGGTTCAACGGCAGTCATGTGGGGCTCTATTTGGAAATGGTGCCCGTTTCTCCACCATTTCACTCAAGAATACCAGTATCAAACGAACATGAGAAAGCGGCCCCAAGTCTGAACCGCTGCCTCTGCCATCCTCACATTTGCCTCTGAGGGCTCTTCAATTGGCGTTGCTCGCAGCGACATCAGCTGAAAGCTCGTACGCAGCCACCCTTTTGTGGTCAACTGACTGATCCCTGTTCGGACACGTTGGCGGGTGTTTTGACCGGTCACCCCGATTTAGATCAAACAACAAAAAAGGGGCGCAAAACTGCGCCCCTGGACCAATATTTTTGGCCTCTCAATCGTAGACGCGCTGATCTTCGATCACCAGACCGTCACGCGGCAGCACACCGGGAGCCACAACCTCGATCTGGCCTTTCAGCTTCAACACTTCCGCAACCGAGCGCGCGAATTGCATCTGATCACCGCCATCCGCTTCGATCTGCACTGTCATCTGGTCCATTTCACCATCGCGTTGGGCAATGACACGGGCGCGTTTGATCTCAGAATGTTTGTCGACCAGTGCTGCTACCTGCTCGGGACGCACAAACATGCCTTTGATCTTGGTGGTCTGATCCGCGCGGCCCATCCAGCCCTTGATGCGCAGATTGGTGCGACCGCAGGGAGAAAGCCCCGGCATCACCGCGCTCAGATCGCCAGTGGCAAAACGAATAAGCGGGTAATCCGCATTGAGCGTGGTCACAACAACCTCACCCACTTCGCCGGGTTGAACAGGTGTGCCGGTTCCGGGAGTGACGATTTCGAGCACCACATGCTCATCCACAATCATGCCTTCCATCGCCGCCGTTTCATAAGCGATATTGCCCAGATCAGCGGTTGCGTAGCTTTGCAGACAGGCAATGCCGCGATCCGCATATTCCTGGCGCAGCGATGGAAACAGCGCACCACCACCCACAACAGCCTTGGAGAAGTTGAGCGCAACGCCCATGCTGTCTGCCTTGTCGAGGATGATTTTCAGATAATCCGGCGTGCCTGCATAGGCGGTGGCACAGACGTCCCGCGCCGCCGTGACCTGTAATTCGGTCTGGCCGGTGCCCGCAGGAAGAATCCGCGCGCCAACAGCCCGTGCACCGCTTTCAAAGATCATACCTGCAGGCGTCAAATGATAGCCAAAGCAGTTCTGGATCACATCGCCCTTGCCCACACCAGCCGCATGCAAAAACCGCCCCATGCGCCACCAGTCGTGGCTCACGCCACCGGGTTCGTAAATTGGCCCAGGTGATTGGAAAACATGCAAGATGTCACCTACCGGCACATTGCCAAAAGGTGGCTGCTCATTCTGCGCGCGCACCATGTCAGATTTGCGCAGAACCGGCAGCTTTGCCAGATCTGACAGATCCTTGAGCGGCGCAACATCCTGCAGATAGGATCCGGGCGCCGCACAGACACGTGCGATCTGCTCATTTACACCTGCCAGCAAGGCCGCATCGCGGGCATCCTGAGAGCGTGTTTCCAAAGTATCGAAGTATTGCATAAACACGCTCCTCCTTAGCTCAACCACCGCTTCCGACGCCGGTACGAACGCACATCACGGAAACTCTTGCGTCCTTCGTCGGACATGCCGAGGTAAAATTCTTTTACATCCGGGTTTTCCCGCAGCTCATTGGCAGGGCCATCCATCACGACACGGCCGGATTCCAGAATGTAGCCGTAATGCGCATAACGCAGCGCAACACTGGTGTTCTGCTCCGCCAGCAAGAAGGTAACGCCTTCTTTTTCGTTCACTTCTTTCACGATCTCAAAGATCTGCTCTACCAGCTGCGGTGCAAGCCCCATAGACGGCTCATCCAGCAAAATCGTCTCGGGGCGGCTCATCAGAGCGCGGCCCATGGCAACCATTTGCTGCTCCCCGCCCGAGGTATAGCCCGCCTGGCTTTTGCGGCGTTCTTTCAGGCGTGGGAAATAGGAATAGACCATTTCAAGGTCTTTCTTGATCTCCGCTGCGCCATCTCCGCGTGTATAGGCGCCTGACAGCAGGTTTTCCTCAACTGTCAGGTGCTCGAAACAGTGACGTCCTTCCATCACCTGAACCACGCCGCGCTTTACCAATCCGGCTGGATCCAGCTGGTGCACATTGTCACCACGATACGCAACGGAGCCTTTGGTCACTTCGCCGCGCTCAGACTGCAGCAAATTCGAAATCGCCTTAAGCGTGGTGGTCTTGCCCGCGCCATTGCCACCCAAAAGCGCAATGATCGATCCTTTGGGCACCGTCAGGCTTACCCCTTTGAGGACCAGGATCACGTGGTTGTAAATCACCTCGATATTGTTGACTTCCAACAATTTCTCGGTGCTGAGTTCTGGTGTCGTTTCGCTGTCCAGCATGTCCCAACCTCCTCTATTCTATCTCTTTGTCACCCCCGGGCGGACACGCCGCCCAGGGATGTGCTGCATCACTTGCAGCGTTCTTCGATGCCGTTTTCAGCGGCAAATGCATTGGAGTCTTCATTGACCAGCGCGCCGATGACTTCACCATCGGTGGGCTTAAAGCCTGAGATCAGAGACCAGCTCTTGGTGTCTGCGTCCCACTGGGTCACACCCACCAGACCAAGACCGCCGTGGTTTTCACAAGACACGTTAAAGCTTGGTCCAAAGTTCGGCATGCCAAGGGCTGACATTTTAGCTTCGTCGATCACCAGTGCTTCCATACCATCGCGCATCATAGCTGCGTCGATGTCTGCGGTGCCATGCAGCTCCTGTGCGGTTTTGGCGGCCTCAACAGCCAGCATCGCCGCGTAAAGACCACGGTTATACAGAACCTTACCAAGGTTATCGCCTGCGCCCGCCGCAAGACCACGATCCACCACATATTCCTGCAGATCGTCAAACACCGGGAAGTCATCGCCCACATTGTGGAATGTCACCGACTTATAGCCATCGGCCTTGGCACCCGCAGCAGCAACGTCATGTTCTGCACCGGACCACCAAACACCAATGAAGTCTTCCATCGGATAGCGGATGTTGGCCGCTTCCTGGATCGCCACCTGGTTCATCACGCCCCAGCCCCACATCACAACGTGATCCGGACGGTCACGACGGATTTGCAGCCATTGGGATTTCTGCTCCTGACCCGGGTGATCAACCGGCAAGGTTTTCAGAGTGAAACCATGCTTTTTCGACAGCTCTTCCAGGGTGCGGATCGGCTCTTTGCCATAAGCAGAGTTGTGATAAAGCAGCGAGATTTTCTTACCTTTAAGATCGCCACCGTTCTGCTCAAGCAGGTGGTTGATCACACCGGATGCACCGTTCCAGTAGTTCGCCGGGTAGTTAAACACATGGCTGAACACTTTGCCGTTTGCAGCCGAAGTACGACCATAACCCATCGTGTGAAGTGGGATGCCATCCGCGGTCATTTTTGGGATCAGCTGATAGGTGATGCCTGTGGACAGCGGTTGATAAATCAGCGCGCCCTGGCCTTTGGTGGCCTCATAGCATTCCACACCTTTTTCGGTGTTATAGCCGGTCTCACATTCAATCACGTTGGCTTTGACGCCGCCGATACCACCGTCGCGCTCATTTACCAGGGTGAAGTAGTCATTGTAGCCGTCAGAAAATGGCACACCACCGGCTGCATAAGGCCCTGTGCGATAGCTCAAATCAGGAAACACCAGATCTGCAGCGGCCGGGCTGGCCAGTACCATCGCCGCCACTGCGGCTCCGATCAAATTGCGTGTCATATTGAAATCCTCCCTATTCAACTCTCTTCGTTGTTGGTTCGGCGGGCCACTTGCGTGTCCTCCTCCCGCCGATTTGCGCCGTTCCCGCCTTAGTGCGGGAAGGGCCACAATCTCAGTTTCTCTTTGATCACGCGCCACATCTGCGCCAACCCGTGGGGCTCTACGATCAGGAAAAACACAATCAATGCGCCGACAATCACCAGCTGGAAATGCGCCACAATATCCGTGGGCCAGCCCAGAATATCCACGCCCAGAACCTTCAGCACCACCGGCAGCAGCACCAGGAAGGCTGCGCCCGCAAAGGAGCCAAAGATCGAACCAAGCCCGCCCAGGATCACCATGAACAGCACCAGGAATGATTTCTGGATGCCAAAGGCCTCGCCGACTTCAACCGCACCAAGATACAGCGCAAAGAACAGAGCGCCGGAAATCCCGATGAAAAAGCCCGAGACGGCGAAAGCTGTCAGTTTGGCTTTCAGCGGGTTCACCCCGATGATTTCAGCAGCAATATCCATGTCGCGGATCGCCATCCAGCTGCGGCCAATGGTGCCGCGGGTCAGGTTGCGGGCAATCAGTGCGCAGAGTGTCAGGAACACCAGGCAGAACAGATAGGTCGCCCAGGCCGGTGCATTGGGGCCGGTGATGACAATGCCCAACAGATCCCGCTCAGGCGCGTTGATCTGACCAGAAGCCGAGTAGTTGTAAAACCACGGCACCCGGTTAAACAGCCACACCAGAAAGAACTGCGCCGCAAGCGTGGCCACCGCCAGATAGAAGCCTTTGATGCGCAGCGATGGCAGGCCAAAGGCAACACAGACCGAGGCCGTGATACCCCCAGCCAGCAACACATGCACAACCATCGAAAGTTCCGGGAAGCTGGTCATCAACTTGTAACAGGCATAAGCGCCCACCGCCATGAAGCCCCCGGTGCCCAAAGATACCTGACCACAGTAGCCCACAAGAATATTCAGGCCGATGGCAGCAATCGAATAGATCAGGAAGGGCAGCAGAATTGCATTGGCCCAGTAATCATTGATGATGAATGGAATAATCCCATAAGCCACGGCCAGTACCGCATAGTAGCGATAGCGATCAAACCGGATCGGGAAGGTCTGACTGTCCGCCACATAGGACGTCTTGAAATCCCCCGCCTCACGATAAAACATGATGTCCTCCCTTATGGACCTGTGTCTTTGCGCCAGTGTCTGCGATGCGCTGCCCTAAGTACGGCATGCACCTGCGGTCACGCTTTTTCATGGCGCTGTTCCTCTTTGCCGCTGTGGGTTTCACCCCATTTGGCCTGTGCCCGGTCCCGCTCCTCACGGGTGCTCCGGTTCGAAGCCGCGGCCAATCCTGTGTGCTCGGCAATGCGCATCAGCTTGAGATAGCCGACCATCCCGCCCAAAAGCCCAAGCGCTCCCAATGCGACAGCGATCGAAAGTTCACGCTCGCTGTACCCTTCCGAGCTCAACGCCAAGTAGCCAAATGCCCAGAAACCGGACCACGCCACTACGTTGAGAAGACCAAGAATACGGATCATATCTGCCTCCCCTGCGGTTAAGGTGCTGTTTACCAATTTGTCAAAAATCCCAGCCTTGCCACATTCTGCCCCAATCTCCGTGCCAGGTTTTCCGTGGGTAAAGTGAGTGGAAACAATGACGGCAATCCTGGAGGAAGTCCGCCGGCTAGAAAGCGCGCGGAAGCGTGGGGATATTTCCCCTGATGAATTCGAAACAGCCAAATCAGCCTTGTTAGGCACTGTTGAAGAGGTGCGCGTCACCCCAACAGCGCGCCGGGCCGCTGCAACCAAAGTTTCAGATGATACCGAGCCGACCTCAAATTTGTTGTCGCTCTTGGTCATCGGCTTTTGCGGCGCAGGCATTTTGACCTTTGTCCTCGGACAGCTGATTGGTGACATGACCATTGCATTGACCTTGGTAATCACTGTCTTTGCAGCGGTTCTGGTCAAGGCGGCCAAACGGTTGGAGCAATAGGCCCCAGCCTGGTCACCAAGGTCCGACCACGCGCGGCCAGTCATGCTGGCCGCACTGGTCAGGTGTGGATTACACCCGTTCAATGATCTTCTCCCCAAACAGGCCTTGCGGACGGAACACCAGGAACAGCAGCGCCAGTACATAGGCAAACCAGTTCTCGGTCGCGCCCCCAACCATCGGGCCGATCAGGAATTCAAACAGTTTCTCACCCACACCGATGATCAAACCACCCACGATCGCACCGGGGATTGAGGTGAAACCACCCAGCATCAGCACCGGCAGCGCTTTCAGCGCAATCAGCGACAGTGAGAACTGCACCCCGGATTTGGTGCCCCAGACAATGCCTGCAACCAGTGCAACAAACCCTGCAAGCGACCACACCAGAACCCAGATAAAGTTCAGCGAGATCCCAACCGACAGCGCTGCCTGGTGATCATCGGCCACCGCACGCATCGCCCGGCCTTCGCGGGTATACTGGCTAAAGATCACCAGCCCTGCCACCAAGAGCCCCGCAATCACCGTCGCCACCAGATCGAGATTGTCGATAAAGAAGCCGTAGCCAAAGATGTTGTAGGTGCTTTCATCGATCAAGGTGTTGATGCCCTGCGGCAGGCCAACATCCAGCGTCTTAAGCTCGGACCCCCACATCAGATCCGCCACACCTTCGAGGAAATAGGCAAGCCCGATGGTGGCCATAAACAGGATGATCGGCTCTTGCCCCACCAGGTGGCGCATCACCAGAACCTGCACAAGCCAGGCCAGGACAACCATCACCACAACCGACAGCGCGATGGCCAGAATACCCGGCAGCGTCCAACCAAAATGGGTGACATGTCCGCCGGTCATGGCGTTGATCAGATGGGCAAAGGGCACCTGCCCCTGCATGATCCCCACCAAGGTCATTGCCGCAAACAGCGCCATCACGCCCTGCGCATAGTTAAAGATACCCGAGGCTTTGTAAATCAGTACAAACCCCAGCGCTACCAGCGCATAAAGCACCCCGGCCATCAGCCCGTTCAGGGTGACTTCCATTGCAAAAACAAGTTGTTCAGGCATCACGCACCCCCTTGGTCTGTCATAAAGATTTTAGTCATGTGCCACCCCCAGATAGGCGTCGATCACCTCTTGGTTGTTGCGCACTTCATCCGGGGTGCCGTCCCCGATTTTCTTGCCGTAATCCATCACCACCACACGGTCGCTCAGATCCATGACCACGCCCATGTCGTGCTCGATCAAGGCGATGGTGGTGCCAAATTCATCATTCACGTCGAGGATAAAGCGGCTCATGTCCTCTTTTTCTTCAACGTTCATCCCGGCCATCGGCTCATCCAACAGCAACAGCTTCGGCTCCGCCGCCAGGGCACGTGCAAGCTCTACCCGCTTTTTCAAACCATAAGGCAGGCGAGCCACCGGGGTTTTGCGGATGTGCTGAATTTCCAGAAAGTCGATGATATGTTCGACTTTCTCGCGGTTTTCGGTCTCTTCCGCCTCGGCGCGCCCGCGCCACAGGGCCTGCTGAAAGAGATTGGCCTTCATATAGTTCAGCCGCCCGGTCATCACATTGTCCAGAACGCTCATGCCTTCAAACAGCGCGATGTTCTGGAAGGTCCGTGCGATGCCCTGACGTGCCACCTCATAGGGGCGCAGCGGCGCACGTTTTTTGCCGTGAAACCAGACCTCACCCTCCTGCGGCACGTAAAAGCCGGAAATCACATTGAGCATCGAAGATTTGCCCGCCCCATTGGGGCCAATGATCGCGCGAATTTCGCCTTCACGAATATCAAAGGAGATATTCTTGATCGCTTCCACCCCGCCAAAGCGCAGTGTGATATTGCGCAGATCCATCACCACATCACCAATGGTGCGGCCATCCGCGGTCACATAACCGCCCGTCTCAGTTGTCTGATCCAACATGTCAGCCTCCATTGATCTGGCTTTGCTCATTTGCCCAAAGGGACGGTGGGCGGGGCGATGTCCGGCCTTGCCGGACAAGCGTCGTACCATCGTGCCTCATTCTGCCGCCTCCAGCCGCTGAACCGTCTTAACCTTGGCGTCCAGAACGCTCAGCGTGGCGCGAATGGCCCCTTTGCGCCCATCTTCATAGGTCACTTCAGTCTCGGTAGAGACCTGCTGCTGGCCGCCATAAAGCGCACCCAGAATGTCGGCGTATTTGTCTTCCACAAAGCCACGGCGCACCTTACGGGTGCGGGTCATCTCGCCGTCATCGGCATCAAGCTCTTTGTGCAGCACCACAAAGCGATGGATCTGGCAACCCGACAACATGTCATCTGCCGCCACCGATTCATTCACCTCCGCCACATGGTTGCCGATGGTTTCCAGCACCTGCGGATGGCCCGCAAGCTCCTGATAAGACGCATAGGCGATATTGTTGCGCTCTGCCCAATTGCCCACGGCGGTGAGGTCGATATTGATAAAAGCGGTGCAATAATCACGCTCATTGCCAAACACGACCACTTCCAAAATATCCGGGAAGAACTTCAGCTTGTTCTCCACATATTTGGGAGCAAACATCGCACCGCTGGCCATTTTGCCAACATCCTTGGCACGGTCGATAATGCGCAGATGGCCGCTTTTTTCTTCAATAAAGCCCGCATCCCCCGTGGCGACCCAGCCCTCAGCATCTTTGGTGCCTGCGGTGGAATCCGGGTTGTTGAAATATTCCACAAACACCCCCGGTGAGCGGTAGAAGATCTCACCGCGATCATCGATTTTCAGCTCAACCGCGGGGGATGGCACGCCAACGGTATCGGCGCGCACTTCGCCATCCGGCTGCTGGGTGATGAAAACAGTGGCTTCGGTCTGACCATAAAGCTGTTTCAGGTTGATGCCGAGCGAGCGATAGAAATCAAAGATCTCCGGCCCGATCGCTTCACCCGCAGTATAGCCCACGCGAATGCGGCCATAGCCCAGCGTATCTTTCAGCGGGCCATAGACCAGCACATTGCCCAGCGCATATTTGGCGCGATCCAGGAATGACACCGGACGCCCATCCAGAATATCACCACCAACCTTCTTGGCGTGCTTCAGGAAGTGGTGGAACATCTTGCGCTTCAGCGCCCCCGCATCTTCCATGCGGATCATCACATTGGTCAGCTGGCCTTCAAACACCCGTGGCGGTGCAAAGAAATAGGTCGGCCCGATTTCGCGCAGATCGGTCATCATCGTATCCGCGCTTTCCGGGCAGTTGGTACAAAACCCACACCAATAGGCTTGCCCAACAGAGAAGATGAAATCCCCCACCCAGGCCATCGGCAGATAAGACAGGATGCTGTCACTTTGCTGCAGATGATCAAACTGGGAAGAATTCTTGGCGGTCTCAACCACATTGCGGTTTGACAGCACCACGCCCTTGGGCTTGCCTGTTGTGCCCGATGTATAAAGCATCACACAGGTGGTGTCGTAATCGGCCTTGTCAGTGCGGCGATTAAGCTCTGGCATCAACTCCGCATGATAGGCACGCCCACGGGTGACGATCTCTTCATAGCCATGCAGATGTTCATGCTCATATTTGCGCATGCCGCGTGGATCGAGATAGATCATCTGCTCAAGGCTGGGCAGCTGATCTTGCACCTCCAGCACCTTGTCGACCTGCTCCTGATCTCCGACGATTGCAAAGCGCGCGCCGCAATTGCCCAGGATATAGGCCATCTCTTCGGCGACGCTGTCCTGATAGACTGGTACCGGCACCGCGCCCACGCGCTGCGCCGCAACCATCGCCCAATAGAGATAGGGGCGATTACGCCCGACGATGGCGATAAAATCGCCTTCTTTCACACCCAGATCGAGCAGACCCAGCGCCAAACCATCAACCTCTTCGGCGGTCTCAGCCCATGTCCAGCTCTGCCAGATGCCAAATTCTTTTTCCCGATAGGCGGGCGCATCGGCATATTTTTCCGCATTGCGCCGCAACAAGGCAGGCAGAGACATATCCCCACCCGCGCGCTCTCGCACTTCAGCCACTTTGTCTTCCTCCCTTTGCGCCTTCTCGCCGGCCCCTCGTCATCAGGGTCTCAGGTTCCTTACCCGCTGGACCCCCCTCCAAAGCTGATCCATTCGCGACGGCACATCAGTAGATTGGCCTGTAATCTTGTCAGCAAGTTTTCCCAATCCTTACGAATTGTTTCAAAGGCGATGAATCTTGCAAGCCTCAGTGAAAACAGGAGAAAAAGCGGTGGGGTTTCGAAAAACCTGTATAATCTCCCCACAACGTTACGGCACTTCCTGCATCAAATACTTGCCAAATGTTTGGGTGATGTTAGCCATAAGAGCCAGAAATGGACCGGATCGACCCCACATATTCCGAGATGACCGCGGCCGGGTTGAACCTGATTGCCCAGGCTATCTCCATCTATGACGCTGAGCTGCGGCTCGCGGTCTGCAACCAGCGATTCCAAGATCTGTTTTCCCTGCCCGACGCGCTGGTCACCCCTGGTGCCTGTTTTGAAAACACCGTGCGCTTCATCGCTCAAAGTGGCGATTATGGCGACATCGACGATATCGAAACCTTTGTGGCCCAACGCATTGCACAGGCGATGACGTTTGAACCACACTACTTTGAACGCACCCGCAAAAATGGTGACGTGATCTCAGTTGAAGGTTCCCCGCTGCCCCAGGGGGGCTGGGTGACAGTCTATACCGACATCACCCGTGCCAAACGCGCGGAACAGATGCTGCGCAGCCGGTCCGAAGAACTCACCGAGCAGCTCATCACCCACACCGAAGAGCTTTCTGCCACCAACCGTGAGCTTGAAGCTTCAAACATCGCGCTTGAGGCCACCAAACGCGCGCTGTCGCTGAACGAACGCCGCATTCGCATGACCACCGAGATGATGCCCGCCCATATTGCGCATCTGGATCGGGACGGGCGCTACACATTCACCAACCGCCGCCTCAGCGCGGTGTTTCCGGGTCGACCCACCGATATTTTGGGCATGCATATCTCCACCGCCTTGGGAGAGACGGCCTTTGCCAAAATCGAACCCCATCTGATCGCCGCCTATCAAGGTGCGCGCCCGGTGTTTGAATTTACTGAAGATCATGACAGCCGCCGTATTCGCGTGGCGCTTACCCCGGATGGCACCGGCGGGGTTTATGTTTTGTCGATGGATATAACCGAAGAAACCCAGGCCCGCGTTGCCCTACAACAGACCCGCCGCCGCGATATGGCGGCGCAGATGACCAATGGTCTGGCGCATGATTTCTCCAATCTTCTTACGGTAATTTTGGGCATTCAAAGCAAGCTCACCAAAATGGATCTGGGCGCGGAAGCGCAGCAGCTTGTTGGGGCTACCAAATCCGCGGCTGAACGCGGTGGCCGTTTGCTGCACCGCATCTCGCAGATGACCGGCGTACGCCCGTTGCGCACCCAGGCCACCAATCTTGGCGCGCTGCTCGAAGAGATGAAGATCCTCGCCTCGCCCGCATTGCCCCGTGGCATTGGGCTTTCGGTTGTCAATCACACCAAGGCGCAATTGTTGCTGCTGGATGCGGGCAAACTACAAGACGCGATTTTGAACCTCATTTTGAACGCGCGTGACGCCTGCGCCAGTGGCGGCAGCGGCGGCCAGATCACTGTCAGTGCCCATGAAATCGGCCAGACCTGGATCGAAATCACCGTGACCGACACCGGCACAGGCTTCAGCGCTGAGGCCTTGGAACAGGGGCTCAACCCGTTTTTCACCACCAAGGGCAGCGCCGGTTCCGGCCTTGGGCTTGCGATGGTCTATGACATGGTGAAACTCACCGGGGGCAATGTAGCTCTCAGCAATACTATCTCAGGTGCCTGCGTTACCCTGCGCCTGCCCTATCGCCGCGCGCCGCGGGCCAGCGGCGGCATGGCGCTTCTGGTCGAAGATAATGACAGCCTGCGCGTCACCTACCGCGAAATGCTCACCGATCTGGGCTATTCGGTGATTGAAGCCGTCTCAAGCCAGGAAGCACTGGCGCTGCTGCGCGATCTGCCTGATATTGTGCTGGTGCTCTCGGACATCAAACTCAAAGGTGGCGACACCGGTCTGGCCCTGCTCGATCAGCGCACGCCTGAGCTGTGCCATATCCCGGCGGTGCTGATGACCTCGGCACTGACTTCAGACCCGATTTTCCGCAGCGCGCTGAAAAAAGCCCCAGTGCTGCAAAAGCCCTTTACCACTGATCAATTGGCCGCCCTTATCGGCCCAGAGGCAGACTCATGACCCCCGATCCCTCATCCGCGCTTGTGACCATTCTGGATGATGAACCGGAAATCCGTCAGCTGTTGACCGAAACGCTGGAAGATGCCGGGTTTCAGGTTCAATCCTTCAGCCGCGCCCGCGCCTTTGAGGCAGCGCTGAACCGGATCACTCCAGACGTCTGCCTGATCGATCTGTCGCTGCCTGATACCGATGGGCTGGCGCTGGTACATCGTTTGGCGCAGGCACATGGCGCATCGGTCATTATCATTTCAGGCCGCGCACAGGTGCAGGACCGTGTCACCGGGCTCGAACTTGGTGCTGATGATTATATCACCAAACCCTTTGACCCGATCGAGGTGGTCGCCCGTGTCCGCGCCCGGCTGCGCTCGGGTCCGCGCGCGGCGCAATCGGGCCAGGCCAATGTGGCGCGGTTCACCGGCTGGCAGGCCCATTTTGACCGCTTTCTCCTGCGTGCCGACAGCGGCGAAGATGTGACCTTTTCGCAGGCCGAAGGCGAGGTTTTGCGCCTGTTTCTGGAAAATCCCAAACGACTGATTTCGCGCACCCAGATGCAAGAAAGCCTTGGAGGCGTTGCGGGTGACAGCTTTGATCGTGCGATGGATGTGCGCATATCCCGCCTACGCACCAAGCTGCGCGATGATCCCAAAAATCCCAAGCTGATCAAAACCATCTATGGCGCGGGCTATATCTTTTTGGATGATGTGATCTGGTAATTATTGCAACAGCCTGTGTATAAACGCCCAATAGGCGATGGTGTTAACAATCATTAACAACATATGGTTGTGTAAACAGCACCCAACACTACATATGGATTGAATTGCGTCTTTTTCCGCGCTAACATTATCTCATGACAACCTGTCTGCTCTATAATCACCGCGCAGAGCAACGCACGCGCTACTATCGCATCGAACTGGCGATGAACCTGTTTCATGAGGTCTCGGTGTTGCGCGAATGGGGGGTGTCCGGGGGCAGCGGCCAGAGCGTGATTAACATCTATGGCAACCTGCGTGAGGCCTCTGAGGCCGCCGATGTCCACCGTAACCGCATGTTACAGCGTGGCTATTTGCGCGACGCCCCGACCCACTGACACTGGCCACGCGCCCAAAGGCCCGCGAAATATTAATGCGCCGCGCGGTCATATTTTGTTAGCTTGTTTCGCACGCGAAACATAGTGAAATCAGCATGTTATTCTCCCCCTATCTTTCTGCGCGTGCAGGGTTTTATCTGCAGATCTAAGTGTCACAGGAGACCCCCATGAGCCAGATTACCCTGGTACGCCACGGCCAGGCCAACACCGGCGCGCGCGATGAAGAAAGCTATGACCGGCTCAGCGATCTTGGTCATCAACAGGCCCGCTGGCTCGGCGAGCACCTGCGCGCCACCGATCAGTTTTACACTCGGTTTTATAGTGGCACGCTGACCCGCCACCAGGAAACAGCGGGCTCAATGTCGATGGATCTGCCGCTACAGCAAGACGCACGTCTAAATGAGATGGAGTATTTTTCCCTCGCCACCGCTATGGAAGAGCAATTCGGTGAACCCATCCCATCCGAGCGTGAGGGATTTGCCGACCATATTCCCAAAGTCTTTTCCGCCTGGGCCAACGGACGTCTGCAAGATCCCTATGAAACCTGGGAAAATTTTCAGTCCCGCACCCAAGCCGCGCTCAAAGACATTGCTCAGGGGGATGGCCCTGCATTGGTTGTCACCTCTGGCGGTGTAATTGGCATGATCATGCAGCACTGTCTGGACCTAGACCCAAAGGCCACAGCGCGCATTGTGCTGGCGATCATGAATTCGTCGCTTCACCGGCTTTACATAATGAACGGGGTGATCAGCCCGGATCTCTTTAACGCGGTCCCGCATCTGGACTGCAAGGAACGGCGTTTCGCACAAACACACCTCTAAAGGATCTCTCATGCAGCTCTATTACGCGCCCAAAACAATTTCTGTCGCCGTCGCCATCGCCCTCCATGAGGCTGGCCTCGATTTTGATGCGATCAAAGTGGATTTTGCCAGCGCTGAACAAACCAAAGCCGCCTATGCCAAGGTCAATCCCAAGGGTCGGGTGCCTGCTTTGGTGATCGGCGGGGAAAAGATCCTGACAGAAACCGGCGCGCTGCTTGAACATGTGGCGGATCTGGCACCCGATGCGGGGCTGCGCCCTAAGGGTCCCATTCAGGCCGCCCGCATGCGCGAGGTGATGTTTTATCTTGCCTCCACCATGCATGTGAACCACGCCCACAAACTGCGCGGCCACCGTTGGGCCGATCTTGCAAGCTCCCATCAGGACATGACCGCCAAGGTGCCTGAAACCATGGCCGCCTCATGCGCCTATGTCTGCGATGACGTTTTGGCCGGGCCTTATGTTTTGGGCGATCAGTTCTCGCTTGCGGATATCTATCTCTATGTGGTCTGTACCTGGCTCGACGGGGATGGGGTCGATCTTAACCAATTCCCGAAGATCCAGACCTTAATGACAACGATGGAACACCGTGCATCCGTTAAATCCGTGATGGATGCAGACATGCTGTAAGGAAACGCCAATGACACACCTCTGGGTTCGCGCCGAACAACGCCAAAACGAAGACCGCGTGGGGATCACCCCCGCTGGCGCAAAGGCGCTCCTCGATGCGGGTGTCAAAGTCACCGTAGAAGACAGCAAAACCCGCGCCATCGGAATTGATGGCTACCGTGATGCGGGCTGCGACATTGCGCCGGAAAACAGCTGGCCCGATGCACCGCGTGATGCAATCATCTTTGGCCTTAAGGAACTGCCCGAAGATGACACCCCACTGCCGCATCGCCACATTATGTTTGGCCATGCCTTCAAAGGTCAGCATTCCGGAAAAGCCCTGCTTGATCGGTTCAAGGCGGGCGGCGGCACGCTTTATGATCTGGAATATCTCGTTGATGCAGACGGCCACCGGGTTGCCGCCTTTGGCTATTGGGCGGGATATGCCGGTGCTGCGGTCACGCTCAAAGCCTGGGCCGCGCAGCAACGCGGTGCAATCTGCGGCCCCGTCGCGGCATCCCCAAACAAAGATGCGCTGATCGCGGATCTCTCCCAAGAGCTGTCCCAGCTCAAATCTTCGCGCCCCAATGCCATTGTGATTGGCGCCAAAGGGCGGGTTGGCCGTGGCGCTGCGGATCTGTGCGAAACACTGGGCGTGCGTGTCACCCAGTGGGACATGGAAGAGACCGCCCATGGGGGGCCGTTTCCGGAAATCTTGCAGCATGATCTGTTCTTCAACTGTATCTTTGCCCGCCCCGGAACGCCGATCTTTGTGCCGCGTGATGCAGTGGCTGAGAACCGCAAGCTCAGCGCCATTGGCGATGTGGCCTGTGACCCCGACAGCGATTACAACCCGGTGCCGGTCTATGATCGCGCCACCAGCTGGGATGTGCCAGTGCTGCGCGTCGCCGAAGATCCAGTGCTGGATGTGATGGCAATTGATAACCTGCCGTCCATGCTGCCACTTGAAAGCTCGGAAGACTACGCCGAACAGCTGCTGCCCTCGCTGCTGACGCTTGCAAATCTCGACAGCGGCGTCTGGGGGCGGGCTTATGAAACCTTCCGCCAGCACATGCCGCAATAGCGGGCTAAAACAACGGTCCAACAAAACGGGCCAGACTGAACAGCCTCAAAACGCTCACAGCGCGCGGCGTGCAAAGAGGGCAATGTCCCCCGCCCGCCCGCGCAAGAGCTGACCGTCCAGCGCAATCCAATCGTTGCGCGCGGGCGTTCCCTCTGTACTGCTCTTGGCGGCGCTCAGCACTGCGTCTGACACCAGAAATGCATAACCCACCTCCTTGCATTTTTCCTGCAAGCGAGACGCCACATTCACGGTGTCGCCCATCACGGTGTATTCAAGCCGGTCCCGCGTTCCAACCACACCCACAAACACCTGCCCATAGTGCAGTCCAACCCCAACCGCGACCGGCTCTTCGCCCTGGGTCACGCGGGCCTCTGTCCATTGTTTCACCGATGCATGGATCGCCAAACCACAGTTGATCCCACGTGCAGCGGCGTCTTCCCCGGTGAAAAACACCATCGCCCCATCACCAATGTATTTGTCGACAATGCCATTCTCAGACCGCACAGCCGCTTCAACCCGGCGGCGGAAATCGGTGATGAAATCTCCCACATCCTGCGGATCGCGCCCCTCGGACCAACGGGTAAAGGCGCGGATATCAACAAACAGAACCGCAGCCGATTGGTTGCGCCCTTTACGCAGCGCACCGGGATCCTGCACCGCCAGCTCTCCCGCCACCTGTTGCGGCAAATAGCGGGTCAGATTGGCCTTTTGCTGCGCCTCCTCAATCGAGCGACGCAACAGATCTCTCATGCGCAGCGCTGCAACCACCAGCACAGCTCCTGCCAGCGCAATCATCGCCAGCCGCACCATATTGGGCTGCAGATCCAGCGCCATATCCAGCCGCTCCAGCGCCTGCAGATCGTCTCTGCGCCCCGGCACAAAGTGCATAACACCAAGGCCAAGCACCACCAGGGCCACAGAATAAATCTGAACCGCAGGATTGAACCGCAGCACCGCAAACGCCAATACAATCGGCACCAGCCAGACCGACGGCTGCCCAAACACCAGATTGCCCGCAAAGCCCGCGTTTATCAGGCTGAGCCAGCTGTTGACGATCATAAATCCACAATCGGCAGTGGCGACCACCCAGATCATCCAGGTCTGAAACCACCCCCGTCTCAGCAGCCATAGGCTCAACAGCCCCAGCACCAGATAGGCCGCCAATGTGGTTGAGGCGAGCATAATCTGGCGCATAACATGGCTGCGCCCCTCTTGCGGCAGATCCCCGACCGCCAGAAACAGCGCAACAAACAGGCCCAGAGCAACGCCAATGCGCAACAGCGCCACCAGATGTTCCGCGTCCAATTGCGCCCGGCGGATCACATCACTGTCGATCAGCAAACCAGCCGGGATAAATTTACGCGCTCTGAACATGATCTAACTGTCGCTTTCGAGCAGCGCCATCTGGCGCGGCTCTACTTCAACCGCGCCGGGGTCTTCCAGCTCATCTTGTGAGGCCACAACCCCCATGGCTTCAAAGCGGCGCGCAGACGGCAGCACCCGCGATTCCAATGAGCCCACAGCCTTGTTGTAGTGATTGACGGACGCCGACAGCGATTTACCGACCGACGCCAGATTGCGCGAAAACACATTGAGCCGGTCATACAGCTCCTTTGCAGTTTTCTGCACTTCAATGGCATTTTTGGCCATCTTCTCCTGCTGCCAGCCATAGGCAATGGATTTCACCAGCGCCATCAATGTGGTTGGCGTAGCAATCAGCACTTTGTGCTCAAAGGCGTATTCGATCAGCCCCGCATCCACATCCGCCGCCGCAGAAACAAAGGTTTCGCCGGGGATGAACATCACCACAAAATCCGGGGTCTCGGCAAAGGCGCTCTGATAGGTCTTGCCGGAAAGTTGTTTCACATGGGTGCGCACATGCTGGGCATGGCGTTTCAGATGGGTTTCCTGATCTTGCGGGGTCTCGGCTTCGATCGCATCGAGATAGGCTTCCAGCGGAGTTTTGGCATCAACGATGATAGAGCGCCCACCGGGCAGACGCACCACCGCATCCGGGCGGCGCTGGCCTGCATCGGTTGCGACGGATTTCTCCAGCTCATAGTCCACATGTTCGCTCATGCCGGCCATTTCAAAAACCTGCCGCATCTGCATCTCGCCCCAGCGACCACGGGTTTTGGGCGCGCGCAGCGCCTGCACCAGCCGCCGGGTTTCCCCGCCAAGCGCGGCCTGACCATCGGCGAGCGTTTTCACCTGTTCCTTGATCGCGCCATAAGCCTCATTGCGGGCCTGCTCGATTTCTTTGATGCGGTCGCCGAACTGACCCAGTTTTTCGTCCAAGGGTTTCACCAGGCTTTCAATCGCCTGATGACGTTTCGCAAGATCCTGTTCGGCGGTTTTACTGTGGCTCTGGAAACGCTCGCTCACCAGGTTGAGAAAGCTTTCGGAATTTTGCTTCAGAACACCCGATGCAAGCGACGCAAACTTATGCTCCATCTGCTGGTTCATCTGGCGCAGCTCTTCCAGTCGGGCTTCGTGTTGCGCCGCCATGGTCTTGATTTCAGCCTCAGCTTTATGGCGGGCTACAAGTTCATTTTCATGGATGCGGCGCAGGGTTTTGGTTTCGCCTTCCAGATCCGGCAGGCGGGCCACTTCGGCCTCAAGCGCCGAGGCATGGCTGCGCAGATCGCTGACCCGTCCCTCTGAATGTGTCAGCGCAGTGCGACTGCGGCTGAGCGAGATGAGCAGCACAAAGACCAGCACCCCTAGCGCGGCAATTGCATAGTGCAACGGCGTCAGCGGGCCGATGGTCTGGATCAGTTCTTCCAAAGCGCGCGCTCCTTTAGCTGCGGCCAAACAGACGTTCGATATCTGCCAGTTTCAATTCAACATAAGTAGGGCGGCCGTGGTTGCATTGGCCGGAATGCGGCGTTGCTTCCATCTCGCGCAAGAGCGCGTTCATCTCTTCGCCGCGCATACGACGACCAGAACGGATAGAGCCATGACAGGCCACCCGGCTGAGGATCGCTTCAAGCCGGGCCTGCACCAGCTGGCTTTCGCCCTGATCGGCGAGTTCATCAAGAATGTCGCGCAGCATGGCTTCGGCGTTGACCTCACCTAAGATGGCAGGCGTTTCGCGCACGGCAACCGCGCCGCCGCCAAAAGGTTCAATACCAAGGCCAAATTTGCGCAGATCCTCCGCCACATCAAGCAAGCGTGCGCAATCCCCATCAGAGAGCTGCACGATTTCAGGAATAAGCAGCCCCTGCGCGGTGACACCATTTTCCGCCATCTGGGTTTTGAGCTTTTCATAGACCAGACGTTCATGGGCCGCGTGTTGATCCACAATGACCATGCCGTCCTTGGTCTGGGCGATGATGTAGTTTTCATGCACCTGCCCGCGTGCCGCCCCAAGCGGGAGGTGTTCGGGCGCGGCCTCTGGTTCAGCTTCTGGCCCAACCTCTGGGGTTTCCACCACGCGGCCGCTGAAATCCTGCGCCATCTCGGCAAAGCCTGTTTCAATGGGCGGCTCTGCGAAACTGCGGGCGGGGTGTTCCGGTGCGGGGCTGAAATCCGGACGTTGCGCCGCATAAGACGCGGAGCGCGCGCCGTAAGAGGGCCGCTCCATCTGATAGACACGCGGTGCGCCGGTTGCGGTGGGCTCTTCTGGTCGCATCGCGCCAAGGGTTGCCCCCGCCACGGTGGAGGACGCGCGGTGGCCCGCCTCGGCCAATGCGTGACGCAGCGAAGACACAATCATCCCGCGTGCAAGACCGGGATCACGGAAACGGACCTCAGATTTGGCCGGGTGCACGTTCACGTCCACCAGCGTGGGATCGCAGTCGATAAACAGCGCTGCTGCCGGGTGACGATCACGGCTGAGAAAATCCATATAGGCAGCGCGCAGCGCCCCTGTCAGCATCTTGTCCTTTACAGGGCGCGTGTTCACAAACAGGAACTGGCTGACGGCAGCACCGCGTGAGTACGTGGGCAGCGCGGCATACCCATAAAGGCGCAGATCCTCGCGGTTGGCATCAATGCGCAGGGCGTTTTCGGCAAAGTCGCGGCCTATCACATGCGCCAGCCGCCCGTGTAGCGCGTCAAACAAATCGCCAGACATGGGATCGGCGCGAAACGTCACCCGCCCATCACCGCCGCCTGAAACATCACGCAGGGTAAATCCAATTGCAGGTTCCGCCATCGCCAGCCGTTTGATGGTGTCAGAAATCGCCTGACTTTCGGCCCGGTCTGAACGCATGAATTTCAACCGCGCAGGCGTAGCAAAAAACAGATCGCGCAGTTCAACAATGGTGCCTTGACGCAAGGCGGCTGGTTTCACCGGCTCCATCGTGCCGCCGGATACCCGGATCTGTGCCGCCTCATGGGATTTGGCACGGCTGGTGATGGTCAGACGTCCAACCGCGCCAAGGCTTGGCAGCGCTTCGCCGCGAAACCCAAAGGTGTGGATGTTCAAAAGGTCTGAGCCATCGATTTTCGAGGTCGCATGACGCGACAACGCCAGCGGCAGATCCTCGGGCGTCATGCCAACGCCATCATCGGTGACCCGGATCAGGGTTTTGCCACCATCGGCGATTTCAATGGTGATGCGGGTGGCCCCGGCATCAATGGCGTTTTCCACCAGCTCCTTTACCGCGGAGGCCGGGCGTTCAACCACTTCACCCGCCGCAATACGGTTGATGGCACTGTCATCGAGCTGGCGAATGACCGGACGGCTGTCTTGGGTTAGGGGGCTGATGTGGGGGTCAGGGATGCTCATACCGCTAAATTTAGCATGGAGAGCCCTGATTCCGCCAGCGGCAAAGCCTAAACGCCAGAGGGGGCCCCTGCACGTGTGCGGCAGGGGCCAAAGCAGGCCGCCAACGCAAGGATAATGCCCGAGACCGTGGCGATCATACCGGCCGCTGAGACCGCATCATAGAGCCCAAGCCAGAGCGGCCCATAACCTGCCAGCACATATCCCAGCACCGCAGACAGGGTCGCAAACAGAATGCTCCAAGCAATCTGGCGTTCAAGCTGGTTGGTCATCATTCTTGCTGCGGCGGGTGGACAGATGAACATGGCAATCACAATGATCGATCCAACCGCATCAAAAGCTGCAACCGCTGCAACGGCTGCCACCACCACCAGCGCAAGGCCCAGATAAGTGGTGCGGATACCCACTGCCTGCGCAAACCCTTCGTCAAAGGTAGAGATTTTCAGCGCGCGCCAGAACAGGGCAACAAACAGGCTGGTCAGCACCAGAACCAGCGCCATGCGCATGAGTTCCGGTGGCAACCCAGCAAGCGCCAATGGGTCGAGCAATGACTCCCATCCGGTTGCATCCAGCCAGATCAGGCTTTCGAGATTACCATAAAGCGCATGTTCCACATCCAGATGCACGCTGGAGGTATCGGTCTGTTCCAGGATCAGCACACCCCCCGCAAACATGGTGGTAAAGACCACGCCCATGGCGGCTCCGGGCTCAATCCGGCCCAGGCGTCGAATGGCTTCGATGAGCAGAACCGAGACGAGCGCTGCACCCGCTGCGCCTATCATCATCGGCCAGGTGGAAATGACCCCGCTGATGATAAAGGCAACCACAATCCCCGGCAGCACCACATGGCTGATAGCATCGCCAATCAATGCCTGACGTCGCAGCAGCAGGAAGTTCCCCGGCAGCGCACAGGCAATGGCGGCAAAGGTGCCGATCAGGATCGGGGTCAGCGACAGGGGCACAAATTCAGCACCAGAGAAAAAGCTCATGCGGTGACCTCCTGCGGGGTGCCAAGTTTTGCATCAATCGCGCGAATTTCATCCGGGGTCAGCACGGTTTCGATATTGCGCAGCCCATCATAGAGATCCGCCGAGGATTCATGGGCATGATCACGGCGCAGGATCTCCCAGCGTTTTTCATCCAACAGCGCCTTGGCCGCGCGGCCACGGCCCAGACTGGTGGCCACACCATCTGCGCGCACCAGCCCTTCGCGCCCCAAAAGACGTAGTGTTAGAGCCTCATAGATCGGCTGCCCCTGTGCCAGTGCCAGCAATCCCTGGCGCAGATGCACCCGGCGCTGAAAATGGCGCTGGCGGATCACCGCGGCCAGAACGCCGCGGTTTGGCGCAAAAAAGAGCGAAAAGACAAAGAGCGCCGCGCTCATCAACACGATCAACGGGCCGGTGGGCAGATTGGGGGCTGACGCAGATACAGCCGCACCCACGTAAGAGGCCAGCGCGCCAAAGCCCCCCGCAAGCAGCACCACATGTTCTGAACGCTCAGACCAGAAGCGCGCGGTCACAGCGGGTATGATCAATAGCGCCACAATCAGAATGAGCCCGACGATTTTAAGCCCAATAACGGTTACGGCCATCACCAGCCCCATCATCAGCATATCGATCTGCGGCACGTTAATACCCTGCGTGCTCGCATATTCAGGATCAAAGGATACCAGTATCAGCGCACGCCGCGTGATCGCGATGATCACCAGCGCCGCCGCTCCGCCCCCTGCGATCAGCAGTGCATCGCTCAACAGCATGCCAGCGGTAGACCCCAGCAGGAAGCCTTCAAGCCCGGCCTGCCGGCCAATGCCCGCTGTCTGGATCACGGTCAAAAGCACCACGCCAAAGCCAAAGAAGGTAGAAAGGATCGCGCCAATGGCTGCGTCTTCGGCAAGACGTGTGCGCAGGGTCAGCCAGTTCAGGCACCACAGCCCGGCCCAGGCCGACAGCGCAGACCCAATAAGCAACCCCGGCAGGTTTCGCCCGTCACCGCCCAAGAGCGCCATAACAAGAAACGCAATGCAGACACCGGGCAATGTGGCATGGCTGACCGCATCGGCCACCAGCGCGCGTTTGCGCAAAAACAGAAATGTTCCGGTGATACCAGCCGCCGCCCCCAACAGGGCCGCACCAATAGAGACCAGCGTGGCGTTATAGCCAAGCTGCAGCAAAAGCGCGTCAAATATCATGATATTAGCCCGAAATCTGGTTGAGCTGTTCCACCTGCGTCGCTGCCAGACGTCCGCCATACGCGGCCTGCAGGGTGGTTGTGTTGAAGGTGGTCTCTACCGAGCCTTCCGCCACTTTGCGGGTGTTGATCATAAAGACATTGTCGAAATATTCCGCCACGGTCGCAAGATCATGGTGCACAACGACCACTGTTTTTCCTTCTGCGCGCAAAGATTTCAGCACCGATATGATCGCCTTTTCGGTTGCGGCATCAACGCCTGCAAAAGGTTCATCCAGCAGATACAGGTCCGCAGCCTGTGCAAGCGCGCGGGCCAAGAATACACGTTGCTGCTGGCCGCCCGAAAGCTGGCCAATCTGGCGCTCGGCAAAATCGGACATGCCAACCCGCTCCAGACACTCCAGCGCCTGTTTGCGATGCTGCCCCCGGATCCGACCCAGAAGCCCCACCTGACGATAAAGCCCCATCAACACCACATCGATGACACGGGTGGGGAAATCCCAATCCACACTGGCGCGCTGCGGTACATAGGCCACGCGGGCGCGTTGTTCGCTCAGCGGTTTGCCATACACATGCACCCGGCCAGATACTGATGGGATCACCCCAAGCGCGGCCTTGAGCATGGTGGATTTACCGGCCCCATTGGGGCCGATAATCGCAGTCATTTCGGCTGCATTTACGGTCATATCGACCGAGAAGACAGCGGGTTTCTGACCATATGTAACAGTGAGACCCCGGATGGAGAGAGGGCAGTTGGCTAGACTTTTCTCTGAGAAGGTCGTGCTGTTATCACTGATCAGATCTAGCATTTTTAGTATCCTGCAGAAAGTTTGCCAGCCATGCCACGCGCAGGCGCATCAGCGCCCAGTGCGGAGGAGATAATGGTGAAGTTATGGTCAAGCATGCCGACATAGGTGCCTTCGTAGGTGCCGTCATTGCCCATGGCGTCAGAGAACAGCTCGCCGCCGATTTTGACTTCGTGGCCTTGTGCCGCCGCCCCTTCGATCAGCGCCCGCATCGAACGATCCGACACCGAGCTTTCGACAAAGACCGCACCGATTTTACGTTCAACGAGCAGGTCTACCAATTCTGAAATCCGGTTGAGCCCGGCCTCAGATTGGGTGGAAATGCCTTGCACGCCCAGAACCTCAAATCCGAAGTCACGGCCAAAGTATCCAAACGCATCATGCGCCGACAGCAGCACGCGGGCCTCAGATGGTACGTTGCTCAGAACGTCCCTGCCATAGGCGTGGAGCTTATCAAGCTCAGCCAGATGCGCCGCGGCATTGGCGGCGAACGCTTCGGCGGCTTCGGGGCGGGCCTCGGTGAGGGTTTTTTGCACACCAATCACAACGTCTTTCCACAGAGCCGGGCTCATCCAGACGTGGGGGTCGTATTTGTCAGCGTAATCATCATGGCCGCGCAGCACGTCTTTTGGCAGCGTCTCGGCCACCGCAACAACAGCGCGCTTGCCTGCAAGATCGTGGAAGAATTCTTCCATCTGGGCCTCAAGAAAGAGACCATGCCAAAGCACCAGATCAGCGCGGGTCATTGCCACAATATCAGAGCGGGTCTGACGATAAGCGTGTGGATCAACACCAGGGCCCATCAATGCTTTGACGTCGACTTCATCGCCGCCAACCTGACGAGCCGCATCGGCAATCATGCCGGTGGTGGCAACAATTTTCAAAGGTGCGGCCATGGCAGCAGCTGGCAAAAAGAACGCAGCAGCGGCAACAGCCATCAACACTCGACGCGTAAACATGTGAATCACATTCCTTATGTATTTGTTGATAATGATATTGAGAACGATTTGCAACTATGTCAACGCAAATGAGAACCATTCGCAATAAAACTTGTGTATTTTTCCATTTGGTCAAAAAATTGCCGATCTGAGCGCGGTTCGCGATGGGCTTTGGTTGAAACAGCAAGAACTGCGTGTCAGGGTCCAGCGCAGATCTATGAGGACAACCATGACCGCATCCCACCAAGAGCTTGTGCGCAATGCAGGCACGGCGCTGGATCTGGATTGGGCGCTTGCTGCTCAGGCCAATACATCCGCAATTGAACGGCGCTGCGCCCAGCTGCCCGGCCGTCGCAGCGTCAAAAAAGACCATCAGGCCGCGTGGCTGTTGAAAGCGATCAGCCTGATCGACCTGACCACGCTATCCGGTGATGACACCGCCGCACGGGTGCGCAGGCTTTGTGCCAAGGCGCGTCAGCCGGTGCGGGCAGAACTATTGAATGCGCTTGGCTTTGACGGGCTGCACACTGGCGCAGTCTGTGTTTATCACGATATGGTGGAAACCGCCGTCAAGGCGCTTGATGGCACCGGCATTCCGGTGGCGGCTGTGTCTACGGGCTTTCCCGCGGGCCTTTCACCCCTACCGCTACGCCTTGCGGAAATTGACGCAAGCGTGGACGCCGGCGCACAGGAGATCGACATTGTGATTTCGCGCCGCCATGTGCTGGGCGGCGACTGGCAGGCGCTATACGATGAGATGAAAGCCTTTCGCGCCCATAGTGGCGATGCCCATGTGAAGGCCATTTTGGCCACGGGTGAGCTGGGATCTTTGCGCAATGTGGCGCGCGCCTCACGCATCTGCATGATGGCAGGCGCTGATTTCATCAAAACGTCGACCGGCAAAGAAAGCGTCAACGCCACCCTGCCCGTATCCCTGGTGATGATCCGCGCTATTCGCGACTACCACGCGCGCACCGGTTTCTATGTGGGCTATAAACCTGCGGGAGGGATCTCCAAGGCGAAAGACGCGCTGGTCTATCTGAGCCTGATCAAAGAAGAGCTAGGCGATCGCTGGCTGCAACCAGATCTGTTCCGTTTTGGCGCATCATCGCTGTTGGGCGATATTGAACGCCAGCTTGAGCACCACATCACCGGCGCCTATTCCGCATCAAACCGCCACGCGATGGGCTGAGGACGATTTGAAATGACTGTAAAAGAGATCTTTGACACCATGGACTATGGCCCCGCCCTTGAAAGCGACAGCGCCGCGCAGGCCTGGTTGGATAAACACAATCGCGCCTTTGGCCATTTCATTGCTGGAGCCTTTACTGACGCCGCCGAAACGTTTGCTTCATGCAATCCGGCCACGGGTGCAGAGCTTGCGCAGATCAGCCAGGCCAGCCAAGCAGATGTGGAGGCCGCCGTTGCTGCGGCGCGCAAGGCGCAGCCCAAATGGGAAGCGCTTGGCGGGCCGGGGCGGGCGCGCGTTCTTTATGCGCTGGCGCGGCTGTTGCAAAAACATGCCCGCCTGTTTTCGGTGCTGGAAACGCTCGACAATGGCAAACCCATTCGCGAAGCGCGCGATATCGACATCCCGCTGGCGCAGCGCCATTTCTATTACCATGCGGGCATGGCGCAGCTGATGAACAGCGAATTGCCCGGTGCCAAAGCGCTGGGGGTTTGTGGCCAAATCATCCCGTGGAACTTCCCGCTGTTGATGCTTGCATGGAAGGTGGCCCCTGCTTTGGCCATGGGCAACACCGTGGTGTTGAAACCTGCGGAATACACATCGCTCACGGCGCTGTTGTTTGCGGAAATCTGCTCTGAAGCGGGCGTGCCCGCAGGTGTGGTGAATATCGTGACCGGTGATGGTGCGGTGGGTGAAATGATCGTGGGCGCAGAGGTCGACAAGATCGCCTTTACCGGCTCCACTTCGGTTGGGCGCAAAATCCGGGCGGCCACGGCGGGCAGTGGCAAATCGCTGACGCTCGAACTGGGGGGGAAATCCCCTTACATCGTGTTTGACGATGCGGATCTCGACTCAGCCGTTGAAGGTCTGGTGGATGCGATCTGGTTCAATCAGGGTCAGGTCTGTTGCGCAGGATCGCGGCTTTTGGTGCAGGAAAGCATCTCGGAAACGTTTCACCAAAAACTGAAGGCGCGAATGGATCGTCTGCGCCTCGGCAACCCGCTGGATAAATGTATAGATGTGGGCGCGGTGGTGGATCCGGTACAGCTGAGCGCCATCCAGAAAATGATAGAGGCCAACACTGTCGGCCAAATGTATCAGGCCCAGATCGATCTGCCCAAGGAAGGCTGTTTCTTTGCCCCCACCCTGATCGAGGATCTGCACCCCGCTGACACGTTGATGCAGGAAGAGATCTTTGGCCCGGTGCTGGTGTCGACCACATTCCGCACCCCATCTGAAGCGGTGCAGCTTGCCAACAACACCCGCTACGGTCTGGCAGCAACGGTCTGGAGCGAGAATGTAAACCTCGCGCTGGATATTGCGCCCAAACTTGCCGCCGGGGTGGTGTGGATCAATGGCACCAACCTGTTTGATGCGGCGGCTGGCTTTGGCGGCGTGCGTGAAAGCGGCTTTGGTCGTGAAGGCGGCTGGGAGGGGCTGGAGGCCTATTGCAAACGCCCCGAGGCACCTGTGAAACACAAACCCGTGCGGGCATTTGAAGGCAGCGGCGCGCCGGTCGGTGCGTTGGACCGTACGGCCAAAATGTACATCGGTGGCAAACAGGCCCGCCCCGACAGCGGCTACTCCCGTGCGATCTATGGCCCCAAAGGGGATCTGCTGGGTCATGTGGGCGAAGGCAGCCGCAAGGATGTGCGCAACGCGGTTGAGGCCGCGGCAAATGCCGCGAACTGGGCCAAGACCACGGGCCATCTGCGGGCGCAGATACTTTATTACATCGGTGAAAACCTCTCGGCGCGTGCCGATGAATTTGCCGCGCGCCTTGATGGGATGCGCGGCGGCAAAACGGGTGCGGTGGAGGTAGAACACGCGATTCAGCGCCTGTTCTCTGCAGCGGCCTGGGCCGATAAATACGACGGTCAGGTACACGGCGTGCCGATCCGGGGTGTGGCACTGGCGATGAAGGAACCTGTGGGTGTGATCGGGGCGCTCTGCCCGGATGATGCGCCACTTCTGGGATTGGTGTCACTGATGGCACCGGCCATTGCTATGGGCAACCGCGTGGTTCTTACCGCGTCAGAGCCGTTTCCACTGGCTGCGACCGATTTCTATCAGATCCTGGAAACCTCGGACGTGCCTGCGGGTGTGGTGAACATCCTAACAGGCGCCCATACCGATCTGGCCGCCCCCCTGGCCAGCCATCTGAATGTCGATGCGGTCTGGTCGCATTCCTCAGGCGAGCTGGCGGCGGTGGTCGAACGCGAAAGTGCGGGCAACCTGAAACGCACATGGGTGAATTCTGCGCTGAACTGGGATGAAGATCACAGCAAGCGCATTCTGCAGGAAGCAACAGAGATCAAAAACATCTGGGTGCCCTACGGCGAATAACATCCGCCCCGTAAACCAGCGGGCCCTGTTCAAAGAACAGGGACATATACAGCAAAAGAGCGCCACTTTGGGCGCTCTTTTTCCGTTTGGGTGCGCCTGATCCGCGCTTACTGAGTAGGCTGCAGCCCTTCCGGACGACCAACAATGACAAACTGCAGCTGTGCGGGATCATAGAGTTCGGCTGCAACGCGGTTGACGTCTTCCAGGCTCACTGCATTGATCTTGTCATTGCGGGTATCGACATAGTCAATCGGCAGCCCATCAATCTGCATACCCACCAGGATCGAAGCAATCCGCGCATTGCCATCAAAGCGCAGTGGATATGCGCCAGTCAGATAGGTTTTGGCGTCCTGCAGCTCTTCAGCGGTGACGCCTGTGCTTGCGATCTTGCGCCACTCTTCTGTAACAACCTCAACCGCTTCGGCCATTTTACCATTCGCAGAGGCAAAGGAGCCCAGATAGGTCGCAGCAAGATCTCGCGGCAAGAGATAAGAGTTGATGCCATACGTAAGGCCGCGCTCTTCCCGCACCTCATTCATCAGACGGCTTTCAAAAGATCCGCCTCCCAGAACATGGTTGAGCACATAAGCCGCAAAGAAATCCTCATCTTCGCGTTCCATACCGGGCTGGCCAAACAGCGCGACAGACTGCGGCGTGTCAAAATCAACGATATGAACACCGCCGGTGAAACTTGGATCGATCTCGGCAGGCAGTGGTGCACCCGTTTCCGGCAGATCAGCCAACAGATCTTCCATGATCTGGCTGAGCGCCTCAGGCGTGATGTCACCCACCGCGGATACATAAACGCGGTCGCGGGCAAAGACGCGTTCATGGGCGTCAAAGATGTCCTGGCGGCTCAGCGCGGCCACCGTTTCCTGCGTGCCGTTTTCGGGCGTACCATAGGGGTGATCACCAAAGGTCATGGTGGCAAAGGTCTTGCCTGCGATGTCATTGGGATCTTTTTCTTCTGAACGCAGCCCGGCCAACACCTGCGCCCGAACCCGATCCAGCGCGTCTTGATCAAAACGCGGCTCCTGCAGGGTCTGGCGCAGCAGTTCAACCGCTTCGTCGCGGTTCTCGCTCAGGAAGCGGGCCGAGATCGACACAGAATCGCGGCCTGCGCTATGGGAGAAACTGGCTGCCAGGCTTTCAAGCGCGCGCGCGTAATCCTGTGCTGACAGCTCCCCAGCGCCTTCTTCCAAAAGACCCGTCATCAGGTTGATGGCGCCGCGTTTGCCTTCGGCGTCAAGCGATGTACCACCGCGAAAGCGCAGCTCAAGCGCGGCAAAGGGGATCGAATGATCTTCGACCAGCCAGGCTTTGACGCCGCTTTCGCTTTCTACTTCCTGGATTTCGATCGCAGCCGCTGGAAACGCAAGGGTCAGAGCCGCCAAAGCAGTTGCAATCAGAGCAAAAGGTTTCATTGGGTTACCTCCTCATCGCGCATCAGATAGCCGGTGACCGAGGTTTCCGGGCGCAGCACTTCGCGGGCCACTGCGATGATCTCATCTGCGGTAACAGACTGCAAGATCTGGGGCCAGGCGCGCACGTCTTCAACCGTAAGGCCAGTGGCCAGCGCGCTGCCATAGCGGTTGGCGATCCGGTCCACGTCATCGCGCGCGTAAATTTCATCGGCGCGCAGCTGCAGCTTGATGCGATCAAGCTGTTCGGGATCAATACCATCTTCGACAAAGGCGGCGAGCGTTGCATCCAGCGCGGCTTCTGCGTCTTCAAGGCTCACATCCTGTGCGGGAACGACAAGGAACGTGAAAGTGGTGTCATCAAGCGCCGTGCCCCGGTAGTAGGCGGCCGTATAAACCGCAAGCTGCTGATCAAACTGCAAGGCATTGGTCAGATAGGAGGTGCTGCCACCGCCCAAAAGCTGCGAGAGCAGATAAAGCGCTGCGGCTTTTTCCTGCGCGCCCGCATCACGTTCAGGCGCAAGATAGGTGCGCATCACATAGGGCTGCGCCACACGCGGGTCTTTAAACGTCAGACGGCGAGCTGTGGTTTGTGGCGGCTCCTGGCTGCGCAGACGCTCAGTGGGCAGTTCGGGATTGGCCGGGATCACACCGTAGTATTTCTGTGCCAGCGCATGCACCTCATCCGGGTTCACATCACCGGAGACCACCAGAATGGCATTGTTGGGCGCGTAGTATTGCTCATAGAAAGCGAGCGCATCCTGCCGATCCAGCTCTTCCATCTCATGGCGCCAGCCGATGATTGGCAACCCGTAGTGATGATTAAGATACTGTGCCGCGCTCATCTGTTCGCGAAACAGCGCGGCGGGGTCATTGTCAGTGCGCTGGTTGCGCTCTTCGAGAATCACCTGACGCTCAGTCAGCACGTCTTCTTCGGTGAGCTGCAGATTGACCATCCGGTCACTTTCCATCTGCATCATCAGCTCAAGGCGATCTGCCGCGACACGCTGGAAATAGGCGGTGTAGTCATAGCTGGTGAACGCATTGTCGCGCCCGCCATTGGCCGCCACGGTGGCTGAAAGCTCACCGGGTTCAAGCGTTTTGGTGCCTTTGAACATCAGGTGCTCGAGGAAATGGGCGATGCCAGAAACGCCTGGCTGCTCATCGGCTGAGCCAGTACGATACCAAACCATCTGCTGCACCACGGGCGCGCGGTGATCTTCGACCACAACAACGTCCATGCCGTTTTCCAATGTAAAGGTGCTGACCTGTGCCTCTTCGGCTTGGCTGGCTGGAGCTGCAAGGCCCAAAGCCACAAACGCTGCACATGTGATCCGCCGGATCATATATCGTCCTCCGTCAAAAGACCTGCGGCGAGGGGCGCCGCTGTCAGATCTGCTGGGGGTTGCCTATTACGTCAAGGACACATCCACAAGCACGACCATCGCCCAGAAATGTACGTGGCTTACGGCGCAGAACAAGGCCGATGGCGGGGATTTGAGCAGATTTTAACTATTAGGGTTGTGGTGGTGCTGTTGGAGTACCGGTTTCCGCATTGCGATAAGCGTTGTTCACTTTATAGGGATCCAGCGCCTGACGACGGTAAGCATCGGCGTAACGATCCACTGGGAACAGCTTGATATTTGCGGTGATTTTCTCACGACGACGGAATTCTGCGTCTTTTTCGGCCAGATCCTGACGGATATTTCCATCTACGCCATAACGCCCTGTTGCCGCCAGAAGTGCGGTATCAGCCGTGGCCGCTGGCGCGGATTCAGCCGCCGGGTTCCCACCAAGTGCTGCAATCGCCTCAGCTTTTGGGTTCACATCGGTGCGGTTGGCGCCACCGGGTGTGGGTTCGGGCAGGGCCGCAAAACTGTCGGGGTTTTCCAATGGTTTCACCGGCTGAATCAGGAATTCATCGGGGCCGGATCCTGGATTATCCAAGGCACGCAGACCGCCTTTGCCGCAGGCTGAAACCGCAACAACAAGCGCAAGACCTATCACTGTTTTAGAGATCCGCATCTGCCCAAACTCCTGTCCGTTTCTCGGGTCTTATCTGATTTTCTGCGCGAGGTCACGCAGGCTTTTTCAGCTGGCTGTCAAACAGGATCAAACCTGCCGCCCCACCAAAGATAAAGACATCCGCTACGTTAAATACAAACGGATTATTGATGCCGCAGCAGGACATATTGAGAAAATCGAGCACATAGCCATAGAGCAGCCGGTCGTAGACATTGCCCAGCGCGCCACCAATCACCAGACCTGCGGCAAAACGCATACCGCGGTGCGCAGGTTGGCGCCCGGTCCAGATCGAAAGCGCGATACAGATGGCGATTGAGATTCCAATCAGAATCCAACGCCCGATATCTGCACCAGCATCAAACAAGCCAAAATTGATGCCGGTGTTTTCGCCGTAGCGAAAGTTCAGGATCGGCGGCAGCACATCGATGGCGTAACGCTCAGCCAGCTCCATCCGGTAGATCACCAGATATTTGCTGATCTGGTCGAGACCAAAAGCCAGTGAAGTGGCAGCTACCATCAAACGCATGTCGCCGATCCCTGTGGTTTAGTGACGGAAGTGGCGCATGCCGGTGAAGACCATCGCCAGGCCATTTTCATTGGCCGCGTCGATCACTTCCTGATCGCGCATGGAACCACCTGGCTGGATCACACAGGTCGCGCCAGCGGCTGCCGCTTCGAGCAGGCCATCGGCAAACGGGAAGAACGCATCCGAAGCCACGGCAGAGCCTTTGGCGAGGCTGTCATCCAGGCCCAGTTCCTTGGCCATACGCTCGGCCTTGGCGGCGGCAACGTTTGCGGAATCCAGGCGCGACATCTGGCCCGCGCCAACACCAACGGTGGCATTGTCTTTGACATAGACGATGGCGTTGGATTTCACGTGTTTGGCCACTTTCCAGGCAAACAGCAGGTCTTGCAGCTGTTCATCTGTTGGCTTCTTCTCGGTGACCACTTTCAGATCGTCCAGGCCCACATAGCCCACGTCTTTGTCCTGAACCAGAACACCGCCGGCAACCTGTTTATAGGCGGTGATCGCTGCGCGCGGTGCAGGCAGCCCATCGGTCAGCAACAGGCGCAGGTTTTTCTTGGCGGCAAAGATTTCTTTGGCCTCATCAGAGGCACCGGGGGCGATGACCACTTCGGTAAAGATCTCAACGATCTTTTCGGCGGTGGCTGCATCGAGCGGCTGGTTCAGCGCTACAATGCCACCGAACGCCGACGTGCGGTCACAGTCGAACGCTTTTTGATAGGCTTCGGTCAGGGTCGCGCCGGTTGCAACGCCACAAGGGTTGGCGTGTTTGATGATCGCAACGGCCGCGGTTTCAGCCGGGTTGAATTCCGCAACCAGCTCAAACGCCGCGTCGGTGTCGTTGATATTGTTGTAGCTCAGCTCTTTGCCTTGCAGCTGCTCGGCGGTGGCAACACCGGGACGGGCGGAACCATCGGTGTAAAACGCAGCCTTCTGGTGGCTGTTTTCGCCATAGCGCAGGGTTTGTTTGATCTCACCCGCAAATACGCGGCGGCGCGGGGTTTCTTCGCCAATGGCACCGGCCATCCAGGTGGACACGGCTGCATCATAGGCACCGGTGCGGGCATAGGCGATCTGTGCCAGTTTCTGACGGAACGCATAAGAGGTCTGACCGTCGTTTGCGTCCAGTTCAGCCAGCAGCGCGTCGTAATCTTCAACGTCCACAACGGTGGTGACAAACCCATGGTTTTTGGCGGCTGCACGGATCATTGCGGGGCCACCGATGTCGATGTTTTCGATCATCTCGGCATAATCCGCACCACGCTCCAGCGCTGCTTCAAATGGGTAAAGGTTCACAACCAGCAGATCGATTTCACCAATGCCATGTTCAGACATTGCTGCAACGTGGCTGTCGTTGTCGCGCAGGGCCAGCAGACCGCCGTGCACCTTGGGGTGCAGGGTTTTAACACGGCCATCCATCATTTCCGGGAAACCGGTCACATCGGACACGTCTTTCACGGTGAGGCCCGCATCACGCAGCGTCTTGGCAGAGCCGCCGGTGGACAGGAGTTCAACCCCACGCGCAGCAAGCGCTTTGCCGAGGTCAATCAGGCCGGTTTTGTCAGAAACAGAAAGCAACGCGCGGCGCACGGGATGCAGATTGGTCATGGTGTGGCAGTCCTTCGTCAGGCTCAATCAAAACTGTCGGGCTCGTCCCGGTTGATGTCGCGAACGGCAATAGCGGTGTCTTGGGCCTTGCTCAGCACCCAGCGGATGCGCGTCGCGTACTCTATCGCGTAGCCAGATAGAATAATTTGATTGGAAGCGCGAGGCTTCAGACGGCCTTTTTCCAGATAATAACTGGGTTCGAGGCGTAGATTGGCGGATCCATCCTGACGAAACACCCAGATTTCCCCGCTTTTGAGCGCAAGCGACACCGCTGCCCCCCCCATATCCACCCGCGCATCCACATCCGGATGCAGGTGGAATCGGATGTCAAATCCCAGCCCGGTGGTGCCTGCCTGCTGTTTCGCGCGGCCAAACCGACGTTTGGCAGGATCATCAAGCGCAAGCAGCAGATCTTCACCATTCAGCACGCGACCATCGTTTGTCAGATCAAGCGTGCGCGCATGGGTCAGTCCGTAGTTGCCATTATAGGCATCGTGGGCGACGTCGACTTTGGTACTGTCTTCCTTGAGCTCCACATCAAAGGGCACGCGGGTTGGGCCACCCACCATGGCTTCGCGTTTACTGACCTTATGTGGCGTTTCAAGCCGCGCAAGCGAATGCCCCGCAAGGCACAGCGTGGAATGTGACGGGGTGGCCCGGCCAGCGCGGCGCCACTCAAGACCGAAGGTTTCGCCAGAGCCGCAATTCACAATGAGCGGCCTGCGCCCGGATGTAAGTTCAAACGCCAATGTCGAAGCATGAGCATTAAACGATGCATCCCCTTCGGGCGGCACAGAGGCATCCATTACAATAGACGTCCGCCCGGCATAGAGGCGGGAAAAGCCCATGCGCAGCTCTGTCGAGCTGACGCGATCTGCCAGACGCGGGCTGACATGGCTTGCCGCCAGCGCATGATCCAGCCGCCCTTCAAGACCGCGCCCACCACCATGAAACCGCGCAAGACCTCCATCGGTGTGGCGCAGCGCGCGCAAAGTCGGGGCGATGCGTTCAATGGCGGCGATATGTTCAGGAGCTACACGGCGACCCATGTCCTGTAGTGCAGCAGCAGACCAATTGAGCAGGGTGAAAACTTCCAGCAACTCTTCGGGATTACGGGTGGACAGGCCACCTTGCGCATCGATCTGGGTCTTACACTCCTGCGACAGCGCTTTGATCGCGGGCTCTGCCAGTTCTTCGCGCCCTTCCAATGCAAGACCTGCGTAGATCAACCCTGTGAGCGCTTCAAACCGGGGAAGGCCCGGCATTGCCCCCTGCCAGCGGTGGGCGAGAAACCAGGTCTGACGCGAGAGCGACAGGTAAAACGCATCATGGGCGGCCTTGTCCTGCCCCGCCATGAGAAACAGCGCGTGGTTGATCCAGCGAATGATACGCCGCCCTGTAAGATCCGGGCTCCAGCCGATACCGCCGCCTTTGCCGTGGGTCTCAATCCAGCCCCAGACCCAGGATTGCGCCTTGTGCCGCGCAGTCAGATCCCCCACTGCCGCCAGATCATCCAGCCAGGAAAACCCGTGACGTTCCGCATCAAAGGCCTGATCGGGGGCCTCTACTTCCCACAATCCCGTAGTCTGAGATTCAAGAAGATAACCCGCAAACAGCAGATTGCCTGCCACCAGCTGACGCCCGCGGGCAAAACTGCCAATGGTGCGGGGCTCAGGATTGGAGACAAACCCAGTGGCCGCAGGCTGTTTGCGGGCACGAAACGCGTACCACCGGTTCATCAGTCGGGTGGCATTGCTGGGGATGCGACTGTAGTGTGACATGCTCAAATCGTCTCAATAGTCCGCCTAGGCGCGTGTAATCGCAGCCCTTTTCCAGCGAGCTTAACCTGCAAGACGTCGCAAGTCACCGCACTTTGATATGCGTCGCACCCAGCTCAGGCGGATTTACGCAAAAGTGCCATATAAAACCCGTCCATGCCGCCACGTTCTGCCCAGTAATCCGGGCGCAGTCGCAGACCGCCCTCTTCGGTGATCCAATCCGAATCAACACCAAGATCGGCGAGCGTGCTTTGATCCACCTGCATGTCAGCAAACATCTCAAGCGCGTCTTCAACCTGGCATTCTCCTTCGTCGGGCAATAGCGAACAGGTGCAAAACACCAGACGCCCGCCGGGTTTCACCAGGCTCCAGGCATGGGCAAGCATCTGCGCCTGCAGATTGATCAAAGCGCCAAAATCGCTGCCATCTTTTGCATGCGGCAGATCCGGGTGGCGGCGAATGGTGCCGGTGGCAGAGCAAGGTGCATCCAAAAGCACCGCATCATATTGGCCTTGATGCTCCAAGGCGTCGCCCACAATCACATCCGCCTTGAGGCCGGTGCGTTCCAAGTTTTCCCGCAGACGAGTCAGGCGGGTTTCTGACACATCCAACGCAGAGACTGTGGCGCCAGCCGCAGCGAGCTGCATGGTTTTCCCACCCGGTGCAGCACAAAGATCAAGTACAGTCTCACCAGGCTGGGCCGACAGCAAACGCGCAGGCAAAGCTGCGGCTGCATCCTGCACCCACCAATCCCCCGCATCATAACCCGGCAACGCCGAGACCTGCCCGGCCTCTGCGCGACGCAGGGAACCGGTTGGCAACAGCTCTGCATCCAGGTCTGATTCGCCTCCCGGCTTCAGCGTTATATCCAATGGCGCGGGCGCGGCATGAACAGCCTCAATACCTGCAACCGCATCGCGCCCCCAGGCCTCCACTAGCGGGCCACGCAACCACTTGGGCAGGCGCGGCTGGCGCAGTTTTTGCCATTCATCTGGGCCATTCGCAGCCACTTTGCGCAACACTGCGTTCACCAGCCCTTTTAGAGCGCCGTGGTGTTTGTGGCGGGACACAATATTGACCATGGAATTGACCACCCCATGAGCAGCCCCACCTGCACAAAGCTCATATACGCCCAATCTCAGAGCGTTTCTCACATGCAGCGGCGTATTCTTTTTCAGATACTTCGCAAGGATCTTGTCGACGCGTTCAAGGTTGCGTAGGGTCTCGTTTGCAAGGCGCTGGGTGCGCGCCCGATCTTCCGGCGTCAACCGTTCCAGCACACCCGCAGCATAGCATTCTGCCAGGAGCCGCTGCTGTCCCAGAACTTGATCCAACAAATAAACCGCGCTGCGGCGCGCCTGAATTGCGTCTGTCACCCTGGGCTCCTTTGAGCTGAGGAAGTATCTTGTCCCTTGTGAAGAGGCGCATATATCATGGCGTGAGCATAAAGGAACCCGTCAATGGCTGACGCAACTGTAAATATCAAAGACGAATGGAAAGATCTGCCCCCCGCCGCCCAGCGCGCGCTGGCCGAGGCAGAGGAACGCAGACTGGCCGCTGAGGCGAACGCGCCGCTGCCCACAGAACTGGGCGGACGCGATGGCCCTGAGCCTGTGCGCTATGGCGATTGGGAGAAAAAAGGCCTCGCAATCGATTTTTGATCTACCGGATGGTCGCTCATGATTATCGAGATTCGCCGCTATACTTTGCATCCCGGAAAACGCGAAGAGTTCATTCGGTTCTTTGAAACCGTGAACCGAGGCGCTTTGCGTGACGCGGGCATGCTGATCTTTGGACCCATGCGTGATCTCGAGGATCCTGACAAAGTGCATTGGATGCGGGCGTTCTCGAGCCTTGAGGAGCGCGAACGGATCAAGGATGCGTTTTATGAGGGTCCAGTCTGGTGTGCAGAAGTTGAACCCTTTATCATGCCACTGATCGCACATTACGATGCAAGCGTGGTCGAAACCACCAAAGGGTTTGAAGGATTTCAGGAAACCCCGGACCTTTAAGGTTCGGGGAGTTTCCCATATTCTGGAAACAGACGGGCCGCTTAAAGCCCCAATACATCCACCATATCATATTCGCCGGGGGCTTTGTCCTGGCCCCAAAGCGCTGCTTTTACCGCGCCACGAGCAAAGATAGCCCGATCTGTTGCCATGTGTCGCAGAACGATTCGCTCTCCTGCCGCTGCAAACAGAACGTCATGTTCACCCACGATGTCACCACCGCGGATCACGGAAAAACCGATATCGCCTTTTTTGCGCGCACCTGTGATCCCGTCGCGCGCCCGGTCTTCAACATCAGAAAGCTTCACACCGCGCCCTTCGGCAGCAGCTTCGCCAAGCATGAGGGCGGTGCCTGATGGCGCGTCGACTTTGTGATGATGATGGGCCTCGATCACCTCAATGTCGAAATCCTCATCCAGCGCTGCAGCCACTTTTTTGGTGAGCTGCATCAACAGGTTCACACCCAGGCTCATATTGCCCGCGCGCACGATCACCGCATGACGCGCAGAGGGTTCAAGCTGGGCGATTTCATCTTCGGACATGCCGGTGGTGCCAATCACATGCACACAGCGCGCCTGGGCGGCGATTTTCGAGAACTCTATCGTCGCTGCGGGCGCAGTGAAATCGATCACCGCCTGTGCCTTTGAAAACGCCTCAAGCGCATCGTCGGTCACGGTCACACCAAGAGCTGCGCCGCCCATGGCTTCGCCCACGTCGCGGCCGACCCAATCATGGCCTGCGCGTTCAACCGCACCGACCAGGCGCGCCTTATCGCTCTCCTGAATCGTTTTGATCAGCATTTGCCCCATACGCCCCGAGGCGCCGGTGATCACAATTCCGGGCAGGTCAGTCATCGCTCTGGTCCTTTTATAAACGTGCTGTTTTCCTCCTAGCGCGGCAGCGGGCGCTTGGCAAAGGGGGCAATTCGGCATAGATCGGAAATATGGCTAAGAACAAATTTCATGATGGTCCCGGTCCTTCGCAACGCCAGCTCCGTGTGGGAGAGCTGATCCGCCGCACCCTATCTGAGGTGCTGGCGCGTGGCGATGTGCATGACCCCGACCTCAACCGCATGTCGATCACCGTGGGTGAGGTACGCACCTCGCCCGATCTGAAAATCGCGACCGCCTATGTGCTGCCTCTGGGTGGACAGGGCCAGGATCAGGTTGTGCAGCTTCTGGCGCGCAACAAAACTGAGCTGCGCCGGGCCATTGGTAAGAAACTGGGGCTGAAGTTCACCCCTGATCTGCGATTTCAGCTTGATCAGACCTTTGATCAGATGGATGAAACCCGCCGGATGCTGGGTCAGGACGCGGTGCGCCGCGATATTGACGAGTGAAACGCTTCGCCTGCCTATTGCTATGGTTGGCTTGGGTGGGCGCGCCTGCGGCGGCGGCAGAGTGCCGCGACATATCTTACAATGACAATCGCTATACCGTCTGCGAAGTGGATGCCACGCGCGAGCAGCTAAAGCTGTTTCTCGCGGACCAGAATGGTGCGATTCACGGCCATTTTTCCCGTCTTGAAGCCGCGCTTGAAGCTGCTGGACAAAAGCTCACCTTTGCCACCAACGCGGGCATGTATCACGCCGATCGCGCGCCTGTTGGGCTGTATGTGGAAGAGGGGCGCGAATATATGCACCTTGTTCCCAATGCAGGGCCCGGCAATTTTGGCCTGCTGCCCAATGGGGTGTTCTGCATCCGCGATGGCCGCGCTGATGTGATTGAAACGCTTGCTTTTCGCGACAATGACACCCAGTGCAGAAATGCGAGCCAGTCGGGGCCAATGCTGGTGATTGAGGGCAAACTACACCCGCGTTTCTTGCCCGATTCAACATCCCGTTATGTGCGCAACGGCGTGGGGACGTCGGCAGATGGGAGCCGGGCAGTCTTTGTCATTTCGCGCAATGCAGTGACCTTTCATCAGTTTGGCAGCCTTTTTCGCGATCATCTGAAACTTCCCAATGCGCTCTATTTTGATGGTAATATTTCACGCCTGCATGCGCCCCAGATTGGTCGCAGCGATGCGGGTTTCATGATGGGGCCGATTGTCGGCGTCGTTGAAGATATCCCCGCAAAATAAAGCCTGCGGGATCTGTGGTGACTTGCCAGAGCAATTGACAGAGCGCGCAGCTTCGGCTACCTCGCGCGCCTCATCTAAAGCACGAGGGTAGTCAATGGCACGCAAACGCAAAGGGCGCGATATTTCCGGCTGGCTGGTTATCGACAAACCAGCGGGGATGACCTCAACCACGGTTGTGAACAAGGTCCGCTGGGCCATGGAAGCAAAAAAAGCGGGCCATGCCGGTACTTTGGACCCCGAAGCAACCGGCGTTCTGGCGATTGCACTGGGTGAGGCTACCAAGACCGTTCCGTTTATTACCGACGCGATGAAGGCCTATACCTTTACCGTGCGGCTTGGTCAGGCGACCAACACCGATGACGCCGAGGGCGAAGTCATCGCCGAAAGCGATGCGCGCCCCACGGACGAGCAGATCAAAGAAGCGCTCTTGCCGTTTCTGGGGGAAATTCAGCAAGTTCCACCGAAATTTTCTGCTGTCAAAATCGATGGCCAGCGCGCCTATAAGCTGGCGCGCGACGGCGAAGATGTTGAACTGGCGGCCCGGTCTTTGTGGGTGGAAGAGCTGTTTTTGATCGACCGCCCTGATGACGATCACGTGGTGCTGGAAATGACCTGCGGCAAGGGTGGCTACGTGCGCTCCATTGCGCGTGATCTGGGTGAAGCGCTGGGATGCCATGCCCATGTCAAACAGCTCCGCCGGATCTGGTCTGGACCGTTTGAGGTGGACGACGCATTGAAATGGCCAGAGGTTGAACGGATGGAGCGCACGCCCGAGCTTGATGAACATCTGCGCCCGCTGGAACAGGGGCTGGACGGTCTGCCCGAGCTGAAATGCACAGCTGAAGGTGCTGTACGGCTGAAAAACGGCAATCCGGGCATGGTACTGCCTGCAGATGACGTGGAATACGGCGATGAGGCCTGGGCATCAATTGAAGGCAAAGCCGTGGCTGTGGGCATCTACAAATCTGGCACATTGCACCCAAGCCGCGTGTTCAATCAGTAAGCACGCTTGCACGGATGAACCCGACATGGCATGGCGCGCGACATGATCACGCGCCATCACACCAAGGGCGATGCGCCCTCATCCGCAGTTTATTCTGACTGTGAAACCTATCGCTATAGCCTGACACGGGTCTGGGATCCGCAAGGGCAGCGGGTGATGTTCATCATGCTGAACCCATCAAAGGCGACCGAGGTTCAAAACGACCCCACCATTGAACGCTGTGAACGCCGGGCGCGCGCGCTTGGGTTTGGTGGGTTTCGCGCCACCAATATCTTTGCCTATCGTGCAACGGATCCGCGGGATATGCGCGCCTATGATCAGCCGGAAGGCCCCGATAATATGGATATCCTGCGCGACGGGATGGAATGGGCAGACATGGTGATCTGCGCCTGGGGCACCCATGGGGAACACCGAAAACAAGGCCCGCGAGTCGCTGAAGTTTTGCGCCAGACCGGCAAGCCGCTTTATCATCTGGGCCTGAGCAAAGCAGGCCATCCCAAACATCCGCTCTATATCTCATACGCTCAAAAACCGCTGCTCTGGCAAGGTGGTTAGCCGCTTTGGTAAGGGCACATTAACCGATGTTCTCGTTTTGTTTTGAACAATCGCGCCCCGCGTGAGACATTACCCACGAACTGCGATCAATCGCGAGGATGGGTAAGCCGGATGTTTCTGATTGCAAGCGTTGTAACCTTGGCTGCTGCGGGCGGCTTTTTGCTGATGGATGACACCAGCGACGAAGAGGTGATGGATACACCACCAGAAGACCTGGATGAGGACGAGGTTACGATCACTCCGCTTTCGGACATCATTGGCAGTGATGCCGCAGATACGCTGGTTGGCGGAGATGAGGATGAGCATATCCTGGGCCTTGGCGGCAATGATCAGATCGGTGGCGGAGCGGGCGCAGATACGCTCGGCGGGGGGAGCGATGATGATGAGCTTTATGGCGGTGCCGGCGGGGATCTGTTGCATGGCGGCGCGGGTAACGACCGGCTGCAAGGCGAGGACGGCGATGATTCTCTGTTCGGCGGACATGGGGATGATTTCATCTTTGGCCATTTTGGGGATGACACCCTTGCAGGGGGTGCCGGTGACGACAGCCTACAGGGCGGCCAGGGCGATGATCAGGCAGATGGTGGCACAGGCGACGATGCGGTGCATGGCTATGATGGAAACGACACGCTAAGCGGCGACGCCGGAGAAGACACGCTGTTTGGCGGTGATGGCGCAGATCTGATCATCGGTAATGATGATGCGTTGCAAGATTATCTGAACGGGGGCGACGGAGCAGATGTCATCTTGGCCGGGGATGCGGATGTGGTAACCGGCGGCGCAGGGGTCGATCAGATCTACACAAATAGCACGGTCACTCCGATCCAGATCATGGATTTTGAAACCGGAATTGATGAGCTGCTGGTGCCCTGGGAAAACACGCCAGACAGCCCTGCCAACATCGAAATCATCCCAGCCGGCGCAGACGAAGATACAAGCTACGTGCGCGTTGACGGGGTTGTAGTCGCCGTGCTCCCCTCTGACATTGCAATATCCGTTGACGATATTCAGCTGGTCTCACCAGAGGACCCGATTCTGCGCCCCCTGTCTTAACGGGTGCCCCGCGCTTTATCTTTGCCATTTTGGCCAAAAGCGACTATACGCGCGCATCTGCTTTGGAATCGCAAGACCCACTGCGGATTTCTCCACGGGCCTGTGCTGGACGACATCCCGGCCTGCGCCATTCACTTTAACTCATAAAGGAGACCCCGATGTCGATCACTGCTGAAGACAAAGCTCGCGTCATGAAAGAATTCGCAACTAAGGACGGCGACACCGGTTCGCCTGAAGTCCAGGTTGCTATCCTGACCTCGCGCATCAACACGCTGACCGAGCACTTCAAGACCCACAAGAAAGACAACCACGGCCGCCGTGGTCTGCTGAAAATGGTTGCTCAGCGTCGTAAGCTGCTGGACTACCTGAAAGGCAAAGAAGAGGCGCGTTACACCGACCTCATCAAACGTCTGGGCATCCGTCGCTAATTTCTTGCGAATATCGGATTTTAAACCCGCTCCTTTTCGGAGCGGGTTTTTTTTATGGCCATTGCCCAGACCTGTTGGAAGCAGGCAGCTCTGTCACCGCGGCGACAGGATAGCGCGCGGATTTGCTGATAGCGGGCACCGGGGTACTTGAACCTTTTTTTCAACTGTGCATGTTACGTTATAACATCTCTCCCCATGTTCGAGGCATCCCATGACAGACACCCGACTCCCCGTGACGGTTCTTTCCGGCTTTTTAGGCGCTGGGAAAACCACCCTGCTCAACCGGGTCTTGAACAACCGTGAAGGACTGCGCGTAGCGGTGATTGTGAATGATATGTCAGAGGTGAACATCGATGCGGATCTGATCCGCAACGGTGGTGCAGATCTGAGCCGAACCGATGAGACCCTGGTGGAGATCTCAAACGGCTGCATCTGCTGCACCCTGCGCGATGATCTGCTGGACGAAGTGCGCCGCCTCGCCGAAGCGCAGAGATTTGACTACCTGCTGATCGAATCCACAGGCATTGCTGAGCCACTGCCTGTGGCGGCGACATTTGAATTCCGTGATGAACTGGGCGAAAGCCTCAGCGACATCACCCGGCTTGATACCATGGTGACCGTTGTGGATGCGGTGAACCTGCCGCGCGATTTCGACAGCCAAGATAGCCTAAACGACCGCGGCGAAAGCCTTGGCCCGGACGATGAACGCGCATTGGTGCATCTGCTGACCGACCAGCTGGAATTTGCGGATGTGGTGGTGCTGAACAAAGTCGCGGATGCAGGCCCTGAACAAACCGAAAAAGCGCGCCAGATCGTGCGCAGCCTCAATGCCGACGCCCAGATCATCGAGACCTCGTTTGGGGATGTGACGATCCAAGACATTCTGAACACCGGCCGGTTTGATTTTGACAAAGCCCATGAACACCCGATGTGGGCCAAAGAGCTTTATGGATTTGCCAATCACACGCCCGAAACCGAAGAATATGGTATTACCTCATATACTTATCGGGAACGCGCGCCATTTGATCCGGTGAAAATCCATGATTTCCTGCAAGGGGACCTGCCCGGCGTGTTGCGCGCCAAAGGGCATTTCTGGATTGCATCACGCCCGAAATGGGTGGCCGAGTTCTCCCTTGCTGGCACCATGTCGAGCGTTGCACCGCTTGGCACGTGGTGGGCATCTGTGGCCCCTGAAACCTGGCCCGCAGCGGCGCAGGAATACATCGACGAGCACTGGCAGCTGCCCTTTGGTGACCGCCGTCAGGAGCTTGTGTTTATTGGTGCAGACATTGACTGGCCCAAGCTGAAGGCTGCGTTGGATGACTGTCTGATAACCACCGTAACCCCCGATGATTTTGACGAACTGGCCGGGATGGAAGATCCCTTCCCACGTTGGCGCCTGGCTGAGGAGGCCGCCTGAACATGAGCAGCCCGGCACGAGCAAACAACCGTGGATCCACCGGCCTGCGCACCCGCGCGCGCCGGGGCAACCCCATGGAAATCTATGATCGCTTGCCGGGTGATCTACGCCAATGGATGGCTGGGGCGTGTTTGCCCTGGTCGCCAAGCTCATGCCTGAAGATCTGGCGCAATGCCCGTGCTCGCGGGCTGCCGGTTGAGGAACGGCTTGCGCTTTTGAACCGGATCGAACAGGCAACTCTGAAGAAAACCAACAGCCCGTTCAGCGAGGCCAGCAGCGACTGTGGCTCCATGAGCGGATGCGGCGGTTAACCAGCAGATAAATTGCGCTACAAAAAGAGCGTTTACGCGCGCGTTACGCACACAAACAAATGCTTTCTTTGCAAAGAGCCGAATTTCAGCTAAGGACCAAATATCTGAGACGACGTGCCAAGACCCGGACACGCGAAAGAAAGATAAATTGGGTCGGCGGCAATGGGGCCGCCATGCAAACGGGAGACCCGGGATACGCCTGGGAGTGCTCCCAATTAGGATACGAAACGTATGTTCGACGTTACCAAAAAATCGATGCAGTGGGGCGAAGAGACGCTGACACTGGAAACCGGCAAGGTTGCGCGCCAGGCTGACGGCACTGTGATTGCCACCCTGGGCGAAACCTCCGTCATGGCCAACGTGACCTTTGCCAAGGAACAAAAGCCCGGTCAGGATTTTTTCCCGCTGACCGTGCACTACCAAGAAAAATACTATGCTGCCGGCAAGATCCCCGGCGGTTTCTTTAAGCGCGAAGCGCGCCCGACCGAAAAAGAAACCCTGACCGCGCGTCTGATCGACCGTCCGATCCGCCCGCTGTTTGTCCCTGGCTTCAAAAACGAAGTTCTGGTGATGTGTACCGTTCTGTCGCACGATCTGGTCAATGACCCGGATGTTGTTGCGATGATCGCGGCTTCTGCTGCGCTGACCCTGTCGGGCGCACCATTCCGCGGCCCGATCGCGGGTGCACGTGTGGGCTACGTTGACGGTGAATACGTTCTCAACCCGACCGTAGACGACATGCAGGACCTGCGCCTGAACCCTGAGCAGCGTCTTGATCTGGTTGTCGCGGGCACCAAAGACGCGGTGATGATGGTTGAATCGGAAGCCTATGAGCTGACCGAAGAAGAGATGCTGGGTGCGGTGAACTTCGCACATGAGCAGATCCAGCCGGTGATCGATCTGATCATCTCGCTCGCGGAAGATGCGGCAAAAGAGCCGTTTGATTTCCAAGCGCCTGACTATTCTGAACTGTTCGATGTGGTGAAAGCTGCAGGCGAAGAGAAGATGCGTGCCGCTTATGCCATCTCTGACAAACAAGAGCGCGTTGCAGCCGTTTCTGCCGTCAAAGAAGAGATCATCGCTGGTCTGTCTGACGAGCAGAAAGAAGATGCAAACCTCGGCTCCGCTCTGAAGAAGCTGGAATCCGGTGTTCTGCGTGGTGACGTTGTGAAAAACGGCCGCCGCATCGATGGTCGTGCACTGGATCAGGTTCGTGGGATCGAATGTGAAACCGGCATGCTGCCGCGTACCCATGGTTCTGCCCTGTTCACCCGTGGTGAAACCCAGGGTCTGGTTGTGACCACTTTGGGCACCGGCGACGATGAGCAGTTCATCGACAGCCTGCACGGCAACTTCAAATCCAACTTCCTGCTGCACTACAACTTCCCTCCCTATTCGGTTGGTGAAGTGGGTCGCGTAGGCTCCCCCGGTCGTCGTGAAATCGGTCACGGTAAACTGGCATGGCGCGCGCTGCAGGCGGTTCTGCCAGCTCCGACCGATTTCCCCTACACCGTGCGTGTTGTTTCCGAGATCACCGAATCCAACGGTTCGTCCTCCATGGCATCTGTCTGTGGTGGCTCACTGTCGATGATGGACGCAGGCGTTCCGTTGAAAGCGCCGGTTGCTGGTGTTGCAATGGGTCTGGTTCTGGAAGAAGACGGCTCCTACGGCATCCTGACCGACATCTTGGGTGACGAAGACCACCTGGGCGATATGGACTTCAAAGTTGCCGGTACCGAAGCAGGTATCACCAGCTTGCAGATGGACATCAAGGTTGCAGGTATCACACCTGAAATCATGAAATCCGCTCTGGCACAGGCAAAAGACGGCCGCCTGCACATTCTGGGTGAGATGGCAAAAGCACTGACCGAAGCGTCGGAGTTCTCAGCGCATGCACCGCGCATCGAGACCATGAACATCCCGACCGACAAGATCCGTGAAGTGATCGGCTCCGGTGGTAAGGTGATCCGTGAGATCGTTGAAACCTCGGGTGCAAAAGTCGACATCAACGACGACGGCGTGATCAAGATTGCTTCTGCCGATGGCGAAGCGATCAAGAAAGCCTACGACATGATCTATTCGATCGTAGCTGAGCCAGAAGAAGGCAAAGTTTACACCGGTAAGGTTGTGAAGATCGTCGACTTTGGTGCCTTTGTGAACTTCTTTGGTAAGCGCGACGGCCTGGTACACGTGTCCCAGATCCTCAACAAACGCCTGAACCACCCTTCGGACGTTCTGAAAGAAGGTCAGGAAGTAAAAGTGAAGCTTCTGGGCTTTGACGATCGCGGCAAGGTTCGCCTGTCGATGAAAGTTGTTGATCAGGAAACCGGCGAAGAAGTCGCTCCTGAGAAAAAAGAAGACTAATCATTTAGTCTTTTGACATCCGGGAGCTCCGCCTTTGGCGGGGCTCTCAACATTTTAAGGGCTGTATTCAGCCCCCCCCACCAGATTGATTAAGCGCGGCCCTCAGGCCCCTGCGCGATGGTTTCAAACATCCGCGCGGCGTTTTCCTGCGCAACCACCAAAGTGGAGCGAATATTGTCCAGTTCTGCTGGGGAAAACGCCCAATCTGTTGTGGCAAGCGCATCTTGAAGGTCTTGCGCTGGTACAAGCCGGGTCGTTGACAGGCCAAGGTCAGCCAAAAGCGTTTCAATCTTCCACGAGTTTGATTGCAGCGTCACAAATGGTGTCTGGGTCAGCAGAGAGAAACACACCCCATGGAAACGCCCGGTGACATGCAATTCAGCATAGGAGAGGCGGTCTGCGTAATCTTCTGCGGTCCTGGATAAATAGAGCGGCGGAAACTCGCGCTGCGCGCGGTGTTCGTAGCGCGAAATATAGTATTCACGCAGAAAGCGGCTGAAAAAATTGCGCCCTTTGGGTTTTTTCAGATGGCTAAGGCTGGGAATAAAAGCTGCATCCAGTTGCTGCGCCAACGCGCGCAATGCTTTTGAAACATTGTGATCGACGCTGTCACCCACAATGGTCCCCGAGCGCTTGGATGGAAGATCAGGCAGCGCGCCTCCGCACAGGGTAAGATCAGGCAGCACCCCATTGCAATGCACCCCGGATGCCGCCAATTCATCTGCGCTGCGGCTGTCACGCACCCAGATTCCTGCGAAGTCTTGCAGATGGCTGTGCCAGTCTTGTGGGTTCTCCTGATACAGCGCATTCACCAGATAGACCGGCGCACGGCAGGCCTCATGTCTGACCACTTTCAGAAGATCGAGGCCTGCGGGGCGGCCGTGATGCAACGTGCCTTCGCCGTTGATCACCACCCTGTCGGCCTGTGCAAGGTGATGTAAGAACGCGCAATCTTCCCACCACTTATGCCGCAACGGGCTGCGTGCAGTCACCGTCAGACCTTGCGCCGCAAGCCCCTGTTCCAGCACGCTCATCACGCGGGAGCAGCCGTGGTGGAAATCCGCTCGTGTATCGTTGAGTATTACCGCTGTTGTCATACTGCCCCCTTGGGTGGTTTGGCCCCTTGGATGGTTTGGTCGCAAAACACCCTGCGCAGCCTCGCATTCACCTGTTCAGATACTGCCCTTGGAGCGCCGCTTCAACCGCCGGGCCGAGCACCACAGATTTGCCAGCTAGACGCGCGTCATCGATCAACTGTTGGGCAATTTTGCGTTCTGCGTCGGGATCATGGTGTGCCAGATGTTTAACACGTGCTATACTGTCGGCATCACTTTTGTCGCGATCATCATAACCGGGCTGATACTTCGTCTGGAAAAAGGTAAACCCTCCGATCACCAGCCTATCCGTGTTGCATTTGAGCAGATAGTTCAGACAGGTCAGCCCAGTGGTTGGCGAAAAACCACCTAGGCGCGCGGACAATGTTTGATAGCACTCAGGCGCAATCAGATTGATGCTCCGGCTCTCAGATCCCAATGCGCGTGACGCATCCAAAGTCAGTGGGAAACGCCCTTTGCCTGTGGTGCGATGCACAAGATGGCGTACGGCAGCTGTATCCAGTGCCTGCGGTGTAACCGGAGTGATATCCTCCGTGAGACTGTGAAACAGCACATCACAGCGCAACGTGTGCCCACGCTCAAATGGCAGCGGTACAAACAGACCATTGTTCATTTTCACAATGATATCAAAGTCCGTCGCACTTAGACCTTTGAGATCCGCCTCCAACGTACGTGCAGGACCAGCCAGCAGCACCGACTTCCCCGCAAAGCGGCTCTCATCCAACAACATGTTGGACGCGTATATGCGGTAGAGGAGCTTATATCTTAGCACCTCAAGAAGTTTTGGGCATCGTCTACGAGCTGGTGTCATGCCCAAACCTTTTTTCGATTAAGTACCGAACCAGTCACCGCCGCACGCGATGGGCTGGCTCAAGTCTATAATGCTTTCATCTTCGGAGTGCGAGCTTGCACAAGCGACTTTTTTCTGCGCATTTCAGGAGCAACCCGAGAAAGATCAACCAAATGCCATCCTCTACCCAAAACGACAGCGCACCGGTGCTCATCCTGACCATGAAATGGGGCACCATGTATGGGCCACATTATGTGAACAATCTGGCGCGGGGGGTAAAAAAACACCTAAACCGACCGCATCGCTTTATCTGTTTCACCGATGACACTCAGGGGTTGGATGCAGGGATCGAAACTTTCCCTCTGCCCGAGCTCGGACTGCCAGAAGGGCATAGCGACACCCGGTGGCGTAAGCTCGCCCTGTTTCGTGAGGATCTGTTTGGCCTCAATGGCACCGCGCTATTTCTTGATCTCGATCTGATCATTGTGGATGATCTCGAGCCGCTGTTTGAACTGGAAGGCAACTTCCATATCATTCGCGACGATGATCTGTTTCGCCCCAAACCCCTGCGCAAGATTAACCCAAAGCGGGATGCGTTTTTGCATTCAGTCGGCAATAGTTCAGTGTTTCGCTATGAGGTTGGCGCACATAGCTATATCTTGGATGAATTTGTCAAAGACCCGGCAGCGGCAACGGCCGGGTATGAGATCAGCCAGCAATTTCAAAGCGCGCAACTCGCCAAACAGGGCAACCTGAACTACTGGCCGGTGGAATGGTGCGTGAGTTTTAAAAATCACTGTGTGCCGCGCAATTTCCGCAGCTTTTTCAGCGATCCAACCCTGCCGCAGGGCGCGCGCATTGTTGTATTTGCGGGCTCACCCAAGATGGATGACGCGCTGAATGGCAAAGGTGGGAAATGGTATCGCCGCATTGGTGATGTGGCCTGGTTGAAATCTCTCTGGGAAGACTGAGCAGACTGATGTCGCAGAAATCCTGGTTCGCACATCTAAAGTGGCTCTATCGTATTCGGGCCTGTAAACAAGAACTAAGCGGCCGAGGAGTCGCCGCGCAGCCCCATGGGCTGGATGCACCACTTGTGGTTTCCCTCACCAGCTTTCCGCCAAGGTTCCCACAGCTGCACCTTACCTTGCAGTGCCTGTTGAAACAGAGCATCGCGGCAGATGAAACCATTTTATGGATCGCTCATCGGGATATGGCTCAGCTCACGCAGGAAATTTTGTCATTGCAGGATGCAGGGCTGACCATTCGTGCCTGCGACGACACCAGATCATACAAAAAATTGGTGCCAGCCTTGGTTGAAGATCCCAACCGCTACCTCGTAACTGCAGATGATGATTGCTATTATCGCGCAGATTGGCTGGAGGGTTTGGTCAATTCCAGCAAGGATAGTCCCAAGGCGGTTGTATCACATCGTGCGCATCGAATGGTTTTGAAAGCCGATGGAAGCTGTGCCCCATACGAACGCTGGACAAAGAATATTGATCAACTGGCAGAGGGGCCGGAAGTTTTTGCCACGGGTGTTGGCGGTGTCCTTTACCCACCTCATGCATTGGATGCACGCGCCACTGATAGCGAGCTGTTCCAGAAGATTTGCCCAAATGCCGATGATGTTTGGTTTTACTGGATGGCACGGCTGAATGACCGGTACGTCCGCCATGTTGGCCCCAAAACACGAATTTTGGAATGGGCTGGGACACAGGATGTCAGCCTGCGCAGTATCAACCATGGGCCTGAGGCTGATAATGGCAATGACCGGGCGATTGCGGCCATGATTGCAGAATTTGGCCTGCCCAAGTGATGAGGCGCGACAAAAGTTGGCGCGCCCCAAGAACTCGCTTATTCCGGCGCTTTGGTTTTGCGCAGGTACGGGAAGATGGTTTCGAATTCACCAAACTTCGCCTTAGCATCTTCATTAGATACGGCTGGTGGAATGATCACATCTTCGCCTGGAACCCAGTTCGCAGGTGTTGCAACACCCTTGGATGACATCTGCAGACCATCCAGCGCACGCAGGATTTCAGCAAAGTTACGGCCCACAGTCATCGGATAGGTCATCGACAGCTTCAGTTGCTTGTCAGGACCAATAATAAAGACAGAGCGCACGGTTGCGCTGTCTGCCGGCGTGCGGCCATCTGGCAGATAGGCTTCGGCGGGCAGCATGTCGAAGGCTTTGGAAATCTCAAGCTCTACATCGGCGATGATCGGAAAGCCCGCTTCGGTCTTGGCGTAGCTTTCAATGTCACCTTTCCACTTGCGGTGATCTTCGGCGCTGTCGACCGAAACACCAATTACCTTGGTGTTGCGTGCGGCCCATTCATCGTTGAGCTGGGCAACTGCGCCGAACTCGGTTGTGCAGACCGGGGTGAAGTCTTTGGGGTGGCTGAACAGGATCGCCCAGCTGTCACCAATCCAGTCGTGGAATGTGATGCTGCCCTGATCGGTTTCAGCGGTGAAATTTGGAACGGTATCGTTAATGCGCAAACCCATTGCGTCTCTCCCTATGGCGGAACCAAAGCGCAAATTTACTTTGGTTGAGTCATATATAGGCTCGCGCGACGTCACAGGGAACCGGGCAGCCACAGAGGAATGGATTTTTCACGTCAGGTGATTTGTGTTTTTTGATCAAATTTTTATGGCAGCACTTGCTCACATGAAACTGCGGTGCCACAGTGACGCAAACATGAACCCAACCGGGAGTGAAACGATGATCGAGAAGCGTGATTTTTACATTAATGGTCAGTGGGTTAATCCTTCTGAGACACGGGATCACCTGGTTATTGACCCTTCCACGGAATCCCCATGTGCGGTGATTTCACTGGGATCACAGGCAGATACGGATGCGGCTGTGGCGGCCGCCAAAGCAGCGCTGCCGGGCTGGATGGACACCCCGGTAGCCGAGCGTATCGCCAAGGTGGAAACCCTGCTTGAGATTTATCAGCGCCGTTCCGAAGATCTGGCGCAGGCGATGTCGCTGGAAATGGGCGCACCGCTGGATCTGTCGCGCGGATCGCAAGCAGGGGCCGGCAGCTGGCATCTGCAAAACTTCATCGCCGCGGCGAAGGAATACAACTTTGATCATCCGCTGAATGATGCCAGCCCCAATGACCGTATCATCCATGAAGCCGTGGGCGTCGCGGCCTTGATCACACCGTGGAACTGGCCGATGAACCAGGTCACGCTCAAGGTTGGTGCGGCTGCTATTGCGGGCTGTACCATGGTGCTCAAACCTTCGGAAGAAAGCCCGCTGAACGCGATGATCTTTGCCGAGATGATGGATGAAGCAGGCTTCCCGGCGGGTGTATTCAACCTTGTGAACGGGGATGGCGTTGGTGTGGGAACCCAGCTTTCCACCCATAAAGACGTGGATATGGTGTCCTTTACCGGTTCAACCCGCGCAGGCACCGCCATTTCCAAAGCCGCAGCGGATACATTGAAGCGGGTACATCTGGAGCTGGGCGGCAAAGGGGCCAATCTGATTTTTGAAGATGCGGATGAAAAAGCGGTGAAACGCGGCGTGCTGCATATGATGCAAAACACCGGCCAGAGCTGTAATGCCCCCAGCCGCATGCTGGTTGCCCGCGGCATCTATGACAAGGTTGTGGAAGAGGCCGCGCAAGTGGCCCAATCCATTACCGTCGGCCCAGCCTCCGAAGAAGGCCGCCACATTGGTCCGGTAGTCAATGAGCTACAGTGGGGCAAAATCCAGGCTCTGATCGAGGAAGGCATCAAGGAAGGCGCCCGGTTGGTTGCTGGGGGCCCGGGCCGTCCGGATGGATTGAACAAAGGCTTCTATGTACGCCCGACTGTCTTTGCCGATGTAAACAATCAGATGACCATCGCACGTGAAGAGATTTTTGGCCCGGTGCTGTCGATCCTGCCGTTTGACAGCGAAGAAGAAGCGCTGGAGATCGCAAACGACACGCCATACGGGCTGACAAACTATGTGCAGACCCAAGACAGCGCCCGCGCCAATCGTCTGGCACGGCAGCTGCGCTCTGGCATGGTAGAGATCAACGGCAAATCCCGCAGCGCTGGTGCGCCTTTTGGCGGCATGAAACAATCCGGCAATGGCCGTGAAGGTGGCAGCTGGGGAATCGAAGACTTCCTGGAGGTCAAAGCCGTAGGTGGATGGTCACCGGAATAAGCCAATCCAGAGAAAACCGTACAGAAACCGCCCTGATGGGCGGTTTTTTTCTAAAACGGTGCTTTGGCTCGGAAACGCAGGGATTCACCACTGTTGGGGTGTTTGATGCGCAACTCTTCGGAATGGAGCATCATGCGATCATGTTCGAGCGCCGCGCCACTGGCATAAAGCGGATCACCCAGGATTGCATGTCCCAGTGACAGCATATGCACCCTCAGCTGGTGCGAGCGCCCGGTTTTTGGCGTGAGGCGCACACGGGTTTCCGCGTCATTGGATTTCACCACTTTCCAATCGGTCACCGCCGGTTTGCCGGTGTCATGGCAGACCATCTGGCGCGGCCGGTTGGGCCAATCCACGATAAGCGGCAGATCAACGGTGCCAGAACGTGGTTCGAGCTGCCCGCTAAGACGGGCCACATAGGTCTTTTTGGTGGTGCGCTTTTCAAATTGCATCGACAGGTGGCGCTGCGCATGTGGTGTGAGCGCAAAAACCATCACGCCAGAGGTGTCACGATCGAGGCGGTGCACCAGCAGCACTTCGGGGAACACCTGCTGGATACGGGCAATCAAACAATCCGCCAGATGCTCACCCCGTCCCGGAACAGAGAGCAGGCCTGCGGGTTTGTTCACCACCAGAATTTCAGCATCGTGGTGCAAAATATCCAGCGGATCCTGCGGCGGGTTATAATCGCTTGTGACTGTCATGGGCGCTGCCTAGCCCGCAGTGTGGCAAAGGGCAAGGCAGCGTATCAGGCCTTGGCCCGCATTTGGCGCACCAGAGACACCGAATAGATCACCAGCGCAGCCCAGATCATCGGAAAGGCAATCTGGCGGGCCCGGTCGAATTCTTCGCCAAAGACAAACACTGCAACCAGAAAGATCATGGTAGGCGCGATGTACTGAAGGATGCCAATCGTGGTGAGGCGCAAAAGTTTTGCACCATTGGCGTAGGTGATCAGCGGTACAGCTGTGACCACACCGCAGCCCATCAACAAGAACGTATCGCGCCAAGACAATGAGAAATGCCCTTCACCTTGCACGGCTAAAAATACCAGATACCCTAGCGCAGGGATTGTAAGGATCAACACCTCAAGCAAGAAACCCTGATTTGGGCCGATCGGCAGGGACTTTTTGCAATAAGCATAAAACCCCCAGGTAACCGTCAGCCCGACGGCAACCCAAGGCAACGATCCTGCCTGTATCGTCAAAATGACCACAGCCGCGGCTGCAAGCGCAATTGCCAGCAACTGCGCACCCTGGGGCCGCTCGCCGAGCAAAACCGCTGCCATTGCAACGCTGAACAAGGGGTTGATGTAATATCCCAAAGCCGCATCAAGCGCATGGCCCGAGCCAATTGCCCAAACATAAATCCCCCAATTCAACGACACCAGCGCCGCCGTAATCAGGGCCATCAGCAACATGCGCGGATTTCGCAAGGCGTCCATCAAATCGCCGGTGCGCCGCAGAACAATCAGCAGCCCCCCTGCAATCGGAACCGACCAAAGAACACGATGCGCCACGACTTCAGCCGGGGGGATATGCGCCACCATTTTCATATAAAGCGGTAAAAAGCCCCACATGAAGTACGCCGCCAATGCAAATCCCAGTCCTGCAGGGGTATCTTTGTTCTCTGATGTCGTCATTTTACGCACTCTCCCTATGAAAGGTGTAAAACACTCATGTCGTGAGCGACATCAACGCTTTGTGGGTGGACCCATCACAGACGTTCATCAATCCCCCTCAAGTTGCAGACGTGCCTGGAGTAGATCCACCAGCCGCGGCACCAGCTGCGTCAACTGCGAAGGTCACATACTCGAATGGGGCCATAGGACGTGGGGGATCTATCGGGCCCAGGGCGATTGTCAAAATCTACATGTGTGCAGCCGATGGGACCCTCAAAACGCCTTTGCAGGAGCCAGACGTTTGCGGCGCCGTGCGGCTGGGGTCAAACCAAAGAACGCTTTATACAGGCCAGAAAACCCGTTGGGAAATCCACACGCCAGCCCCACATCACGCACTGACATATTGGTATTGAGCAAAAGATTGTTGGCCCGATGCATACGAATTTCTCGGTAAAACCGCTTTGGCGATACGCCGAGCTGTGATTGAAACTTCCGTTCAAGCGTTCGCAGCGACACCCCAATGGTTTCAGCAATACGCGACATGCTCAGCGGGTGTTCAATGTTTTGCTGCATCAATGCCACACAGCTGTCGATCTCAGGATCACTAGCACCGGGTGTCGCCATCGCGGTCGGCGGCTGCAGCGTGGAAGGATCGCGCACTTTGTCATGAAGCAATATATTAGCAACCGTGGTTTGCGCCGCCAGGGACAGCAGCTCGCCCAGCAGCACAAGTACTATGTCGACTGTCGCCTCAAGGCCCGCGCAGGTTACAATCTGCCCGTCTTGTGCCGACAATTGATTGCCGATCTCGATATAGCCAAGCCGCTCACGCAGTAAGGTAGAGTTCTCCCAATGGGTAGTGTGATGGGATTCAACGCCTTCTTCGCGAATGTAACGCGTGGCCGCCTCAGACAGCAAAAAGATCCGTGCACCTGCATAAGCATAGCGTCCCAGAACTGGTCGCATTGCCAAATCGGGATGGTGCGGATCGGAATTGCCCAACACAAACAGAAAATCCGCCTGTGGTCTTTGCGGGATATCACTGGTCTCGACCATCACGCCGCAGGGGTTTTTGCGAATGCCACCACCTTCGGAATGAAACGACCAGGAAAAAGACGCAGGCGCAACAGTGCGATTGCTGATCCGCAGCGTATCAATGATCGCCGCGAGCTCGGTCAAAACAAAGCCGTCGCACAAAACAATATCAAAGTGCCAGCCTTTGGGAGAAGACTGAATATTCATACCGGATCCTTTGACAACCACCTGTGGCAGCGATCAATGCACAGGCAGGATGGATAGATTGTAATTGGATGCGTCGGGTGAAATATGCCTGCGCAGTTGCTTGACGGTGTGAACAGGCAAATCAGCCTTGCCCACAACAGTCTTAGCGATGGCTCTTATGAAATATAAAGAGGTGCTTTTGCAATCACATAGCGCCGATATCACCCAAACAGGCTGCGACTTTTCTTGTGATGCACAGGCGAAAAAAGGCGCAGCCTCGCAGCTGCGCCTTGTGTCTTAGGGACGTTCAATTGCGATGGCAGTGCCTTCGCCGCCGCCAATACATATCGCAGCAATACCGCGCTTCAGGCCGCGTTTTTCCAGCGCGTTCAGCAAGGTCACAATGATGCGCGAACCGGATGCACCAATCGGGTGACCAAGCGCACAAGCACCACCATTCACATTGACCTTATCGCGGGAAACACCCAGCTCACGCATAAAGGCCATCGGAACCACAGCAAAGGCTTCATTGATCTCCCAGAGATCGACGTCATCCACACCCCAGCCGAGTTTATCCAGCAGTTTTTGCGCCGCAGGAACGGGTGCGGTTGTGAACCAACCCGGTGCCTGCGCATGGCTTTCATGGCCAACAATATGGGCGCGAATCGGCAAGTCCTGCTCTTTCGCCACGCTCTCTGACGCCAGAACCATCGCTGCAGCACCATCGGAAATAGATGAAGCATTTGCCGCGGTAATGGTCCCTTCTTTACGGAAGGCCGGGCGCAGAGTTGGGATCTTTTCGGGACGCGCGGCTTTAGGTTGTTCATCTTCCGCAACCGTCAGCTCACCTTTGCGAGTCTTGACCGTCACCGGTGCAATTTCAGTATCAAATGCGTTGGCTTCCTGCGCTGCCAAAGCATTCGAAAGAGATTTCAGTGCGTATTCATCCTGCTCTTCGCGGGTGAACTGGTATTTCTCGGCGCAATCTTCAGCAAAGCTACCCATCAGGCGACCCTGATCGTAGGCGTCTTCCAGACCATCCAGGAACATATGATCCTGTACCTGACCGTGACCGATTCGTGCGCCATCACGCATTTTCGGCAACAGATATGGGGCATTGGTCATGCTTTCCATACCGCCCGCAACCATTGCTTTGGTGTGACCAAGCGCAATCTGATCAAAGGCCATCATGGTGGTTTTCATGCCGGAACCACACATTTTGTTCAGGGTTGTGGCAGGAACCTCTTCTCCGAGACCTCCCCCAATTGCAGCTTGGCGCGCCGGGGCCTGACGCAGGCCTGCCGCCAACACGCAGCCCATCAGCACTTCGTCTACGGTGGACAGTTTTGCATCTTCCAGCGCAGCACGGATCGCGGTTGCCCCGAGATCAATTGCCGATACATCCGAGAACGTGCCCTGAAACCCACCCATCGGGGTTCGACCTGCACCACAAATAACTACTTTTTCCATTCCAACTCCTCCAATTTTAAGCGAAACTCTTACCCATTAGAAAGCTTTAGCGGGTAAATTGCGCTAAACATCTCTACCTACTCCGGGGGACAGTATGACACTGACCAGCACTATCGTGGATGGCACTCAAGTTGTGACAGTCAACGCAGAACGCATTGACGCAGCGATGGCAATCCAATTCAAAGAAGACATGCGTTCGCAAACCGACAACAACCATGAGCGTGTAATTCTAGACCTTTCCGAAGTTAAATTTATTGATTCGAGTGGCCTTGGGGCCATCGTCGCAGCAATGAAACAGCTTGGCGGAGCACGCAAGCTTGACCTTGCGGGACTTACACCTGTGGTTGATAAAGTTTTTCGCCTGACACGTATGGATACAGTTTTTAGTTTGTACGCCACCCTAGAGGAAGCGACCTCCGGCCTGCAGGTAGAGACCTGAAAAGCCGCGTTTTGTTTTGTCTCAAAGAGTGTTTTCTATGGAAGAAACCATCGCCTGCTCTTTTTCGGCTACTGAGCTCGAAGCACGTTCTGGCATCAGCTCGATCGTAGATCAGCTGCGCAACCGTGGTGTACCCCAACCACGCGTTGAAGAGGTGCAAATTGCCTTAGCTGAGGCTGTGAACAACGTTGTTGAACACGCCTATGCAGATAATCAGCCTGGTGACGTAAATATACGTTGCCAGCTCAATGCTGATACGCTGTCGATTTACATTCGTGACGCGGGTCAACCGCTTCCCGATGAAAAACTGCCCGAAGGGAAACCTCAGTCGCTTGATGGCGCGATTGAGGATTTGCCAGAGGGTGGCTTTGGCTGGTTCTTGATCCGCGAACTGACCAGTGACATCCAATATGAACGCAGCGAGGGAGAAAATAACCTCGTGCTCAGCTTTGAAATTCAAGTCCGCCCAGCATAAATCCTGATGCGGGTGCTATAACAGCAACCTCCGCGGTTTTCGCGTAGGCGCATGACCTCGCGTAAAGATCGACATCTCAACATAAAGTCGCTTTTATAAAGCGTCACTGTGGGAGAGTTTCCGATGCGCGATTTTCACAAACCTCAACGTTCTTCGGTTTGGGCGCAAAACGGGATGTGCGCAACGTCTCACCCGCTTGCTGCGCAAACAGCAATTGAGATTTTGAAGCAAGGCGGCAACGCCATGGATGCGGCCATCGCTGGCGCAGTGCTTTTGGGCATATGCGAGCCACAGATGACCGGCATCGGCGGCGACTGTTTTGTTCTATTCAACCGCGCCAGCAGCAATACAATCCATGCCCTAAACGGATCTGGCCGTGCGCCCGGTGCTGCAAATGCCCAAGCGCTCCGTGCCAAGGGGTTTAGCACTGTTCCACTCAACAGCGCAGATGCGGTTACGATGCCCGGCGCAGTGGATGCCTTCTGCCAGCTTGCAGAACACGAAGGCAAATTGGGGATCGACCAGATCCTGCAGCCTGCAATCCGCTATGCCGAGGAAGGGGTTCCAGTTGCACCGCGCGTGGCGTTTGACTGGAAAAACGACGTTGAAACCTTACAAGGCGCGGCGCGTGACTGGTATCTGGTGAATGGATCAGTCCCAAGTGTCGGCCAGAAATTTGCCCATGCGGGTCAGGCCGAGGTATTGCGCCGTATTGCCAGCAAGGGCCGCGACGGATTTTATAGCGGCGAGGTTGCAGAAGATATGTTGGCGGCGCTCAACAGCCGCGGCGGTGTGCACACCGCAGATGATTTTGCCGCTGTGTCTGCAAGCAAAGACATCCCAATCAGCGGCCACTACAAAGATCTGGAACTGCTGGAGCATCCGCCCAATGGCCAGGGTGCAACTGCGATTTTGTTGCTGAATATCCTGAAGCAATTTGACCTGGACAGCTTGGATCCTTTTGGAGCCGAGCGGATCCACATAGAGGCTGAAGCCAGTAAGCTCGCCTATGATGCGCGCAATCGCTTTCTTGCGGATCCGGATCACACCACGCAGCTTGAACATATGCTGTCGCCACAAACAGCTGTGCAACTGGCACAACAGATCGATCCAAAGCGCGCGATGAACTGGCCCCTGCCAGCAAACAGCGCAGTGCATAAGGACACGGTTTACATCACCGTTGTCGACAAGGATCAAATGGCAGTGTCTTTGATCTATTCAATCTTTCACGGTTTTGGCTCTGGTATCGCCTCAGATAAATTTGGCATCCTGCTGCAAAACCGTGGGGCCGGCTTCACCCTGGAAGAAAGGCACCCCAATGAATTGGCGGGTGGCAAACGGCCGATGCACACGATCATCCCCGCCATTTTACGCCAGAATGGAAAAGTAATGATGCCCTTTGGTGTTATGGGCGGTGCTTACCAGCCCACTGGCCATGCGCGGTTTGTCTCAAACATCTGCGACTATGGCCTGGATCCGCAGGCCGCAATGGACGCACCACGCGCCTTTGCCGATGCTGATGTGCTCAAGCTTGAGCGCGGATATGGCGGCGATGTTGCTGAAAAATTGCAAGATTTAGGGCACAAGGTTGTTGTGCCGGATACACCCTTGGGAGGCTCACAGGCGATCAGAATTCACGACTCTGGCGTGTTGGAGGGGGCAAGTGATCCACGCAAAGATGGTTGCGCGCTTGGATACTAGTTGCAGGTAAGTCTGCACCAACTCAGCGGCAAAAGTTTGATCAATTCATCTGGTAGTGCAGCGTGTAGGCGGCACCATCAAACTGGTCAAACATATCACCAACATCGGGATGCTCTACTGGCTCACCGGAGTAGTCGGCAACAAGGTTCTGCTCTGACACATAGGCCACATAAAAGCTTTGATCGTTTTCGGCGAGCAGGTGATAAAAGGGCTGTTCCTTGACCGGGCGGCTATCTTCGGGAATGGCTTGATACCACTCTTCAGTGTTGGAAAACTGCGGATCAACATCGAACACTACGCCGCGAAACGGATGTTTTCGATGGCGTACCACTTGACCAAGTTTGTACTTCGCACGTGTTCGTAACATTGCTCATCTGCCTTTTTATGTTGATATTCTATACCAATTATTAAGAACTTGTCCAACTTTTGCCGTATTGGCAGTTGGAAACAATCTGTGACGAAGGGAGTGACAGTGAGGTCTGATCAGCGCCTGAGGAAACCCTGCACCGGGGCTGTTGAAAACAGTTTATATCCATCCCACTTGTTGTAAAATGCCAATCAAACAACAAAAGGCAGGCAAATGAGCAGACTGATCGGCACCATATTTCTGGTGCTGTTTGTAGCGTCCTGTGGTGGCGGAAATACGCCGCCACGCAATCTGGACAACGCGTGCAGCATCATCTCACAACGGCCAGAATACCTGAAAGCGTTCCGCGCCACAGAGCGTAAATGGGGGGTCCCCGTCCATGTTCAGATGGCCACCATTCACCAAGAGAGCAAGTTTGATTCCAAAGCGCGCACTCCACATCAGTTCATTCTGGGTGTGATTCCGGCCGGTCGGCAATCCAGCGCGTATGGCTATAGCCAGGCCTTGGACGGCACCTGGGATGACTACCGCGCCTCAACCGGTAAACGCTTTGCCCGGCGCGACCGCATTCAGGACGCAACCGATTTTATGGGCTGGTACATGAACCAGACCAAAGAGCGAAACGGCGTGTCATTGTGGGATACCCGCAACCAGTATCTGGCCTACCACGAGGGCCACAGCGGCTTTGCCCGTGGTACCTACAACAGAAAAAGCTGGTTGTTGCGTGTTGCGAGCAAAGTTGAAGCGCGCGCTTTTGAATATCAGGCGCAGCTCGCCACCTGCCGCCGCATTAGATAGTCAACAAAGGCCCGCACAATCGCGGGCCTTTTTTTCGACGAGGAGTTTAGCGCTCGTTTTTGTTTAGCTCGGTGTCAAACAAACGCGAGCTGAGCTTTACGCCGGTTTCCAGCGCACCAAGCACCACGGTGGTTTGACCACCCGCATCATCGTTGATCACCCATTTGCGCAGCTGCACCGGGCTATCGGTGAACATCAGGTCGATACTGCCATATTCCGGGTGTTCCGGATCTTGTGCGCGCACAATCGTGGCGGTGCCGTCGAAACTGTGTCCGACCACCATATTGGCGCGAGCCAGATCTACATTGCGCGCCAGAATGACCGACAGTGGCGTGCGCCGCAGCGGATAGGTTTCCGGACGCTGGTTTGACTTGGGATCAAAGATCACAACCGCACCGGCGCCTGCCACAACAACACCCGCATCCGGGCCATCATATTCAAACCGCATCTTTCCCGGGCGATGCATAAAAAGCTTACCGGTAGAGAGGCTGCCATCATCATTGATCTGGGTGAAACTTGCCTGAGCGGTCTTGAGACCGTTCAGATAAGACGAAACCTCAGTCAGGCTGAGCTTATCAGCCGCCCAGGCCGCAGGGGCGCAGGCTGTCAGTGCAAGAGCATAAAGAATCTGTTTCATAGTCCAAAACATATGTCTCCCCGGCGCGAATGAAAGCCTGTCGGCTTAAACTCGCGCATGGGGCGTGGTGAGCAGGGTTAAACTTCCTGCTCAGGTACAAGAATTTCGCGTTTGCCCACGTGGTTTGCAGGGGTAACCAGACCGTTGTCTTCCATCTGTTCAACAAGGCGCGCCGCTTTGTTGTAACCGATCGCCAACTTGCGCTGGATGTAAGAGGTGGAACATTTGCGATCTTTGATCACAATCGCCACCGCCTGATCATACAGCGCGTCTTCGCCGCCGGTATTGCCGCCAGTGTTCAGGCCAAGCACCGCATCGATATTGCCCGCCTTCTCATCATCCGGGCCTTCAACCACACCACCAACATAATCGGGTGGGCCAAATTGTTTGAGGTGGTTCACAACCTCTTCAACCTCTTCGTCTGAAACGAACGGGCCATGACAACGGGTGATTTTGGAGCCACCTGCCATATAAAGCATGTCACCCATCCCCAGGAGCTGCTCCGCGCCCATCTCACCCAGAATGGTGCGACTGTCGACTTTGGAAGTCACCTGGAACGAGATCCGGGTGGGGAAGTTTGCCTTAATGGTGCCGGTGATCACATCCACCGACGGGCGCTGTGTCGCCATCACAAGGTGAATACCAGAGGCACGCGCCATCTGTGCAAGACGCTGAATACAGGCTTCGATCTCTTTACCTGCAACCATCATCAGGTCTGCCATTTCATCCACGATCACAACGATATAGGGCAGTTTCTTGGGTTCGAACTCTTCGGTTTCAAACACCGGCTCACCGGTGTCATCATCAAAACCGGTTTGAACCGTGCGGCTGAACAGTTCCCCTTTGGAGAGAGCATCTTCGACCCGGCCGTTATAGCCCGCGATATTGCGCACGCCCATTTTGGACATTTTGCGGTAGCGATCTTCCATCTCGCCCACGACCCATTTCAGCGCAACAACCGCTTTTTTCGGATCGGTCACAACCGGTGACAGCAGATGCGGGATACCATCATAGACGCTGAGTTCCAGCATCTTGGGGTCGATCATGATCAGGCGGCAATCATCCGGGCTGAGTTTATAAAGCAGCGACAAGATCATGGTGTTGATCGCGACCGACTTACCCGAACCCGTGGTACCCGCAATCAGCAGGTGAGGCATCTTGGCAAGGTTTGCCACAACCGCACCACCGCCGATGTCTTTGCCTAAGGCAAGCGGCAGCGCCTGATTGCCATCGCCGTAATCACGGCTCGACAGGATCTCGCGGAAGCTGACCATCTCACGGTGCTCATTGGGCAGTTCAATCCCGATAACAGAGCGGCCCGGAACGGTGGACACACGTGCAGAGAGCGCAGACATTGAACGCGCGATGTCATCTGCCAGACCAATCACCCGGCTGGCCTTCAGACCCGGAGCGGGCTCCAGCTCATACATGGTGACAACTGGGCCAGGACGGACCGAGACGATCTCACCTTTGACGCCATAGTCATCCAGCACCGATTCGAGCATGCGGGCGTTTTCTTCCAGCGCTTCATCGCTGAGCACGTGCCGCTCGATATTGGTTGGGTTGGTCAAAAGATTCAGGGGTGGCAGTTCAAAATCGCTATCGGAGCTATCAAACGCAAGGCGTGGTTCAGCTTCGGCCTTGGCGCGTACCGATTGTGCGGCGGCCTTGTGAATGGTTTTCTGCACCACAGGCTTGCGCTCTTCTGCTTTGGGCAGCTCAACAATCGGAGCGCTGACACGGGGTGCAGGCTCCGAAATCGGGTCTTCGAAAGGCTCATCATCTTCGTAGGCCTCTGCCACGGGCGCATCCTGAATATACTCATCCACCGGATCTTCTGCGGTAAACGTGTACTCTTCGGGGGCTTCTGGCACAGACAATCCCGCGGTCACCGGCGGCTCGGCCCGGCCCGTATCAAAATCTGCAGCCGGGTTGAAAATCAGCGGCTCAGGCCGTTTGCCCCGGCCTTTGGTCAGCGGCAGATTTGGGTCCTCTTCCGGCGGGACATCTGCCGCGCGGCGGACCTGCACCGCTTTGGCGATCTTGGCCGAGATACGATCTTCGCCGGGCAGCTCATCAAACTCTTCCAGTTCATCATCGGTTTCGACCAAAACGTCTTCTTCAGGCTCGCTGCGGCGGATCAGATTGGGAACACGGGCAAAGAGGCCCGTTTTGGCTGGCACGCTGGGCTCTTCATCCACATAGGGCTCATCATCGATCAATGAATCAGCTGAAGCCATTTCATCAGAGGCCAGCTGCTGTTCTTCCAGCAGACGTTCCTGGCGGCGTTCTTTTGCAGCTTTTGCAGCGGCCACACCGGACGACGCTCCGCGCCCCACCAGTGACGCCAGCGTCCCATAGGTCATGATAACCCCAACCACGAGGAAACGCGCAAAACGGCCCAGCTCACTGCGGGTAAACCCAAGGCTAAAGGCAGACAGGAAAAACAGCGCAACCGCCAGCGTAAGCGACAGAAGTTTCACCCCAACGATAGGTGCGATGGGCAAAAGCAGCAGCAACATGGCAAGGAAGAAATCCCCCATCAGCCCACCAAGCCCACTGTTGTGTTCCTGGCTCCAGGCCGCGCCGGGCGGTAGGGTCGACATGTAGATTGCCAGAACGATCGGCAACAGCAGCGAGATCAGCAACCACGGCACCGCGCGTTCTTCGCCACGGTGAAGCAGGAAACGCGCGCCCCAGACCACCGGCGGCACCACAATAGCCCAAGCACCGTAACCAAGCCCAAGATACAGAATATGGGCAATCGACGCGCCAAAGCTACCCATCCAATTGCGCGCAGGGGTATCCGTGGACACATACCAATTGGGGTCTTCTGGCGTGTAAGAGACAATCATTGCGGCAACTGCCAGACCCAAAAGCACAAGCAAGAAGCCAAAAAGCTCCTTGCCTCGTTTTTCAACAGCTGCCTGCATATCACTATCCAGCAGCGGATCCCGGCCTCGCGTTTGAAATGCCATGCCTACCTCGGTTCCTCATTCACTGGTCCTGCTGTTTAAATACAGCTTGGTGGACCTTGTTGTTTTATCTGTCCCACGGCGCAAATTGCCTGCAGCGCCATGGGGTATGTCAGCCGTATAAACAGCCTTTGAGCGCGTTGAGCGCCTTGCGGGTTTCATCCGCAGGCGCAACCAAAGCGACACGTATATATCCAGTACCCGGATTGTCTGCGCCTTCGCCTTGCGCAAAATAGGCACCGGGCATCACCCGCACGCCGGTTTCTTTCCAAAGCTTCAGCGCCGCGGCTTCGCCGTCTTGCACTGGCAGCCACAGAAAGAAGCCTGCCTTCGGGGATATGTAGTCTTCGACGTCCGCGAAGATCTCATCTGCGATCTGGAATTTCTCCTGATAAAGCGCGCGGTTTTCAACCACGTGCTCTTCGTCCGCCCAAACCCGCGCCGCGGCTGCCTGTAGCGGTGCAGGCATCGGTGCACCCGCATACGAGCGCAGTTTTTTCACCCGGTGAATGGTGTCTGGACCACCTGCGATAAAACCCGCGCGAAGCCCGGCCAGATTGGAACGTTTGGAAAGTGAATTGAACAGGGTGACCCGCTCTGGATCGATGCCCATTTCCTGCGCCACTGTCAGCGCGCCAATGGGGGCTTGGTCGCGGTAGATTTCAGAATAGCATTCATCCGCAAAGACGCGGAAATCGTATTTTTCTGCCAAAGCAAAAAGCGTCCGCCAGTAGTCTTTGCTGGCCACAGCCCCCTGCGGATTGGCCGGTGAGCAAATATAAGCCGCAACGGTACGGTTCAAAATCTCAGGCGACAGGCTAGCATAATCCGGCAAATGACCGGTTTCCGCAGTGGCTGGTACAAACACCGGCTCACCTGCAATGGAAAGCGTGGCCACCATATAGACCTGATAGAACGGGTTCGGGATCAAAACGACAGGTTTCTGGCCGTTCTTCTGCTCAGGGCATAGCGCCATCGCAGCGTTATATAGGCCTTCACGCGTGCCATTCAGCGCCATTACGTTTTGCTGAGGATCCAGCGACACGCCGTAGCGGCGATCAATCCACGCGGTAATCGCGCTCAACAGTTCCTCTGATCCTTCATTGGGAGGATAGCCCTGAAACTGCGCCGCGTTCTCCATGATCACGTCGCTGACCCAGGCCGGAAAATCATGTTTCGGCGCGCCAATCGTCATATGCACCACGTCGCCGCCGGGCGCGTGATGGTCAAGCAGCTCCCGCAAACGCGGAAACGCATAGGTCGGCAGATTGGCAAACCGCTCAGGAGTATTCATATCAAAGGCCTCGGATCGGGATCATGTCGCCCCGTTTTTGACAGGTTATAGGCGCTAGATCAAAAAATCCAGCGCCCAACGCGCGTGCATTTGAGATGTTGTAATCACGCCAGAGCGGATTCAATCGCGGCACCAACACGCAATAGCGCCTCTTCGGTCATCGGAGCGGCAAGAACCTGTAACCCGCAGCTTGGGAAACCCGTGGGCAGTGAAAGGCCACAAGACCCCATCATATTGCCGATCCGCGTGTTGCGCAGCGCCAAAATATTGACGTGGGTGAAATAGGCGTGATCCTCCATCAAACGTTTCAGGTTTGGCGGCAACAGCGGCGAGGTTGGCAGCAGCACGCCATCATATCCAGCCGTGGCCTGTTGCCATGCACCGCGAATCTCACGCATTTTGACCCAGGCCGCGACATAATCAGCGCCCGAATATTCAGCCCCTGCGCGGAAGCGTTCAAGAATCTCTGCAAACATCAGCTCAGGCGCGGCTTCTATCTGCTCTTTCCACATGCCGTAGGCTTCGGTGGTATATAGGATCCGTTCCAACGCAACAGAATCGTGGACCTCTGGCACCTCGAGCGGCTCGATACGTGCACCTGCGGCCTCGAGGCGTTTCAGCGTTTGGGCATAGGCGTCGGCCACTTCTGGCTCAAGATCATCCAAAACCAGTGTCTGAAGCGCCGCAAACCGCATCCCATCAAGGCGCGCACCTTTCAGATCAATGCTCTGCCCCTGCTCGACCATCCCCAGATAAAGCGCTGCATCTTCCACAGTACGTGCAAGCGGGCCGATGGTGTCAAATTCAGGACACAATGCAACAACCCCATCCGTCGATATCCGGCGCGATGTGGTTTTCAACCCAACGAGATCGTTCCAACCCGCGGGAATACGCACAGACCCACCGGTATCAGAGCCTATCCCACAAACCGCCAAACCATGCGCAACTGAGGCCGCCGCACCCGAGGATGAACCGCCAGGAACCGCATCAGGGAAATTGATGCAGGGCGGCGTTTCTTTCACCGGGTTCAGGCCAAGGCCGGAAAAGGCCAGCTCGCTCATATGGGTTTTACCAAGACACACCGCGCCAAGCGCTGTTGCACGCTGCAAAACCGTTGCATCCAGTGTGGGCACCCGGCCTTTCAGCAGGTCTGAGCCCGCTTCGGTTGCTGTGCCAGCACTATCAAACAGATCTTTCCAGCTGATCGGCACCCCATCCACCAATGAGCGGCGCTGCCCCAGTTTCGCACGGGTTTCTGCTGCATCGGCCTCCGAGCGGGCACGCTCTTTGGTGACAACCGTGTAGATCCGGTCGCGCGCGTCATGGGCGGCGATGGCGTCAAGATAGGTCTCGGTCAAAGCACGTGGAGAAATGTCACCTGCGGCAATTCCACGACCCAGATCCCCCGCGCTCATTTTCAACCAGCTTTCCATTGCACGCTCCTTTGATAGTTTTTCGGGAAGATCTGTCGCCAGAGGCACCATGGCTCATGGACAAACCGCTCCACAAGCGCATATTGCACATCATGACCCAGAGAAGTGATATCATCATCGTGGGCGGCGGCCTCAACGGTCCTGCATTGGCCCTGGCGCTGGCCCAAAACGGCCATAGCGTGCGTGTGATTGACGCGTTGCCAGTGGCTGCGCGCGAAGACGACAGTTTCGACGGGCGCGGATATGCGCTGGCGCTGGCCTCCCAGAAACTGCTGGTACAGCTAGGGATCTGGCGCGACGTGGCAGACCACAGCCAGCCCATGAATGAAATCAAGGTGAGCGACGGCGGCCCCGGTCGGGTGACATCTCCGTTTTTCCTGCACTTTGATCACACTGAGATCGAAGAAGGCCCAATGGGCTATATGGTCGAGGACCGCTTCCTGCGCCGCGCGCTGATGTCGGCGGTGGATGCCCATGAAGCAATCACGGTGCACAATGATTGCCGGGTGGTTGCGCAGGCGGCAGACCGCGATTGCATTTCCGTCACCCTTGATACTGGCGAAACCTTTGAAGCGACCCTGCTGGTTGGGGCCGATGGGCGCGCCAGTGGCACCTGCGCCCGTGCAGGCATCAAGCGCAGCGGCTGGGATTATGGCCAAACCGCGCTGGTTTGTGCATTGGAACATGACCTGCCCCACGGCGGCATCGCACATCAGCATTTCATGCCTGCAGGGCCTTTGGCCATCCTACCCCTGCCCGGCAATCAAAGCTCAATCGTGTGGAGCGAGCGCACCGCGCGGGCCAAAGAAATTCACCAAATGGATGATGCCGGGTTTCTTGCCGCGCTCCGTCCAAGCTTTGGTGATTTTCTTGGCGATATTCGTCTGGTTGGCAAGCGTTTCACCTATCCGCTCAATCTCACGATCGCCAATAGCTTTATTGCTGATCGTATGGCGCTTGTTGGTGATGCGGCCCATGGCATGCACCCGATTGCAGGTCAGGGATTGAACGCAGGCCTGCGCGATGTGGCTGCGCTTGCCGAAGTCCTCACCGAAGCGAAACGGCGCGGCGAAGACATCGCTAGCCCGCTGGTGCTGGAACGCTATCAACAATGGCGCAGGTTTGACACCGCAACGCTTGCCTCGGCAACCGATGTGTTCAACCGGCTGTTCTCCAACGATAACCCGCTACTGCGCGCAGGGCGCGACCTTGGCATGGGATTGGTGAATTCGGTGCCAGCACTTAGACGCAATTTCATGCGCGAAGCCGCAGGGCTGACCGGAGATCTGCCACGGCTGTTGCAAGGCAAACCGATCTAAAAACAACGCCCGCCATTGGCGGGCGTTTTGTTAATCTTCCAGCGCGCGGGCCTCATCCACCAACATCACCGGGATGCCATTGCGAATGGGAAACGCAAGTCCTGCTGCCTTAGACACAAGCTCTTGTGCCTCGGCGTCATATTCCAAAAGACCCTGCGTACGCGGACAGACCAGCACCTCTAACATGCGGCGGTCAAAGGCGGGGGTTGTGGTTTCACTCATTGCAATATCTCTTCGTGTGTACCGCCGCGCAGGGCGAATTCAATAAGGGTTGTAAGGGTTTCGCGGCGGGTTGCGAGGCACGGCGCTTCGAGCAGCGCCTGTTTATCCTCTGGTTCAAAATCCAGCATCATCGACAGGGAGTTTATCAGCAGCTCTTCATCGGCTTCTTTCAAGGCGTCCCAATCTGCAGACAGGCTGCGCGCATCCAAAAACCGCTCCAGAAGGTCCATGAATGCCACACGATCAAAACGCGCATCGTCCTCGGTACGGCCAAGATCGCGATCAAAACCCGACCAGAGCACGCTACAGCGTCGATACGGCGTAAACCCGCTGACCTCGCAATCCATGCGAAACCGCGACACACCCGACAGCGTGATCATATAACGCCCGTCCTCGGTTTCTGAAAACTGGGTGATCCGGCCAGCACAGCCAATGCGATGGAGCGCATCTGCACCTTCTTTGCCTGGGCAAGGCTGGATCATACCAATCAGCCGTTCGCGCGTTTTAAGCGCATCTTCAAACATCTGCAGATAGCGCGGTTCAAATATATGGAGCGGCAAACGGGCCCGCGGCAACAACAGCGCCCCGGGCAAAGGAAACACGGCAAGCGTGTCAGGAAGATCAGCAGCCTTAATCATGATGCCAAGAACTCTAGCGCGGTTGCGCCATTAGGCAAATATCATTGAACTCAGCTTGCGACGGCCGTTCAAAACAACCGGATCATTCGGCTTGAGCGCCTCGAAAATGGTAAAGAGCTGCGCCCTGGCAGCGCCATCGTTCCATTCACGATCACGGCGGAACAGCTCCAGCAGCTCATTGACCGCTTCTTCTGCATCACCTGCAGCATGCAGCGCCTGTGCCAGTTCAAATCGCGCCTGATGATCCTCAGGTGCCGCATCAACCTTAGCCCGCAGATCACCCAAGGGGCCTGCGTTTTCAGCCTGACGCGCCAATTCAATCTGCGCCCGAGCTGCCTCAATTTCAGTGGCCTCTGCAATATCAGCAGGTGCGCCGTTCAAAACCGCCTCGGCCTGATCGAGATCACCGCCAGCAATGTGGCAACGCGCCAAACCTGCGTAGGCTCCTGCGGATTTATCATCTTCACCAATGATTGCGGAAAATGTCTGCGCCGCATCATCCACCGCGCCCTCTTCGAGCATCTGTTCAGCCGCTTCCAGCGCATCACTCAGCCCGCCATCAGCGGAACCACCGGCAGATTCCGCCAGACGTTTTACAAAGGCTTCGATTTCAGACTGTGGTACAGCGCCCTGAAACATATCCACCGGACGCCCCTGATAGAAGGCCACAACGGTTGGGATCGACTGCAGCGGCAGGCCCTGTTGTGCCAGTGCGGCAGCAAGCTGCTGGTTCTCATCCACATTGAGCTTGGCCATCAGCACAGCGCCCTTGGCCTTAGTGACCGCCGCCTCAAGCATGGGGCCGAGGGTTTTACAAGGCCCGCACCAGGGTGCCCAGAAATCCACGATCACCGGTGTCTGCATCGACGCATCCACAACATCCTGCATGAAGGTTGCTTCGCTTACGTCCTTGATCAACTCCACCGCATCTGCGGGGGTGCCCAGAATATCCATCATCTGCTTGCTCTCCACTTGGAACTTGCCCCCTATATGAAAGCAGATGGTCCAGAAACCAAGAGGGAGTTGGGAAATGGCCAAAAGATGGGCGCAAATCCTTGATCTCAGCAGCCGGGCAATGGCGATGGATGATGCCAGCTGGCGGCGGCATGCCAACCCGCTCAGCGTTTACAGCCGTATGACGGTGCTGCCACTGATGACGCTTGCCGTGCTGTCGCGAATCTGGCTCGGCTGGGGATGTGTGCTGCTGGTGGCGCTGGTCTGCCTCTGGGTCTGGTGGAACCCACGCGCCTTTGGCGTACCGCATAGCACGCAAAACTGGGCCTCACGCGCGACCTTTGGCGAACGCGTGCTGCTCAATCACAAAAACATCGCCGTACCCGACCATCATATGAGCTGGGCACAGGCGCTTGGCACGCTGGCAGGTCTGGGCCTTATCCCCTGGATCTACGGGCTTTGGCTAGTGGATCCGGGCTTTATCCTGCTTGGGTTAACACTCTCCATGGGGGCAAAGCTCTGGTTCGTAGACCGCATGGTCTGGCTCTTTCAGGATATGAAGGCCGCAGATAGCACTTACGCTGCGTGGGAGTACTGATGCGCCGCGCATCTGCGCGGCGCTTGGCCCAACGGGAGCTCGACAATTTCAATTGTTGAGCGACGGGCGGGAGAGCTCCCTAAAGATCAAACGTCGCAAACACCGGCGCATGATCGCTTGGCTTTTCCCAACCGCGCGCATCACGCAGAACCCGGCTTGAATGGGCCGCATTAGAAATATCTTTACTGGCCCAGACATGATCCAGACGCCGGCCTTTGTCGGCCGCATCCCAGTCACGCGCGCGATAGCTCCACCAGCTGTAGAGCTTTCCTTCGGGGATGTCTTGACGGGTCACATCCACCCAATTTCCCGAATCCTGCACTTCTGCCAGTTTTTCCACTTCAATGGGCGTGTGGCTGACGACCTTCAGCAGTTTTTTGTGATCCCACACATCGTCCTCACGCGGAGCGATATTGAGATCCCCCACCAGAATCGATTTTTCTGGCGCATTCTGCGTAAACCAGTCGCGCATCTCTGCAAGATAGTCGAGCTTCTGGCCAAATTTCTCGTTTTTCTCACGATCCGGCACATCCCCACCCGCTGGCACATAGAAATTATGTACGGTGGTGCCGTTTTCCAGCCGACCAGCGATGTGGCGCGCATGTCCCAATGAGGCAAAATCTTCGCTGGCCACTTCTTCGATCGGCAGGCGCGACAGGATTGCCACGCCATTGTAGCCCTTTTGGCCGCGCGCAACCATGTGGCCATAGCCAAGGGCTGCAAAATCTTCGAGCGGGATCTTATCAACCGGAGATTTGGTTTCCTGCAGGCACAATACGTCCGGCCCTTCCTCCTGAAGCAATTTCTGCACAATCGGCGAGCGCAGACGCACTGAGTTGATATTCCAAGTAGCCAATGTAAACGCCATGGGCGATCCAAATCCTTGATGTTGTCTTTTGCGCGATACTGCCGGTTTTGATGTGATTTCGCCAGCCATCGCCTGACAAAATAAAACCGCAGCTGGATGGCACACACAGCTGCGGTTCTATGCGGTTTGCATATCGCTCGATTTAGGACACCAGACGGTAGCCACCAGATTCGGTGACCAGCAGGCGCGCGTTGGAAGGATCGGGCTCAATCTTCTGACGCAGACGATAGATATGGGTTTCCAGCGTATGGGTGGTTACACCCGCGTTGTAGCCCCAGACTTCATGCAGCAGCACATCACGCGGCACCACACCATCTGTGGAGCGGTAGAGAAACTTCAAAATATTGGTTTCTTTTTCGGTCAGACGGATCTTGCGATCATCTTCTGTCACCAGCAGTTTCATTGCGGGTTTGAACGTATACGGCCCAAGCACAAAAACCGCATCTTCTGACTGCTCATGCTGGCGCAGCTGCGCCCGGATCCGGGCAAGCAGTACCGGGAATTTGAACGGTTTGGTGACATAATCATTGGCACCCGCATCCAGCCCCAAAATGGTATCAGCATCACTGTCATGACCGGTCAGCATCAGAATCGGTGATTTCACACCTTGCTTGCGCATCAGGCGACACAGTTCGCGCCCATCGGTATCAGGCAGACCAACATCAAGGATGATCAAATCATACAGCGCCTCTTTGACGCGCTCCATTGCGGTTTGGCCAGATTCAGCTTCGAAGACATCAAAGTCCTCGGTCATGATCATCTGTTCACTTAATGCTTCGCGCAGGTCTTCATCATCATCGACCAGCAGGATCTTTTTCAATTGTGCCATCGGCGAACCTCCATTTTCATCACACATGCGGGGCCGGCCCGTGATCGACAAGCTTTCTGTCACTCCCCTCACGTCGACGTGTCCGTGGTGGTAGAAATATTTCACTTTCCTTGCAAACATCGTAAGGACAGCTAGCTATCATTGCATTGTTGCACCGCGGAGACAAATTGATGAGTCTATTGCCCACCATGATCGAACTGCTGGCCCGTGCCCGCGTTGATCTGCGCATGGGGTTGCCTGTTGTGATTCAGGATGAAACGTCAGCTGTTCTTGCAATCGCCGTCGAAAGCCTGACGACGGAACGGTTGATTGAAATGCGCACCCTGGGAAATCCGATCCTGGCGCTCACCGCGCGCCGGGCGCAAACACTTAAAGCGAATGTTTATGATGATGACATCTGCCGCGTGATTGTGCCAGATGGACGTCCTCTGGGCTGGATCCAGTCTTTGGCCGATCCAAGCGACGATCTGCGATCCCCCATGAAAGGCCCACTGCAAAGCCAGCGGAGCGGGCGGCCAAATCTGGCACAGCTCGCTATCGCGATGACAAAATCTGCGCGATTGCTACCCTCTGCTCTGCTGGTCACGATCAACAACCCATCTGACTTTGCGGCCAGCAATGGGCTGACACTGCTGGATCATGCCTCAACGACACCGCTGCTAGATGAAAGCTCCCCCTTGCACCCGGTTGCCGCCGCACGGCTTCCGATAGAGGCATCGCAGGCGGGACGTTTGCATATTTTCCGCCCCGAAGACGGCAACGAAGAGCATTATGCCATCGAAATTGGCCAACCTGATCGCAACAAGCCGGTGCTGTCACGCCTGCACTCGGCCTGTTTTACCGGGGACGTTCTGGGCTCGCTCAAATGCGATTGCGGACCGCAGCTTCAGGGTGCCCTTGCGCAGATGGGCGAAGAAGGTACGGGTGTATTGCTCTACCTCAACCAAGAAGGTCGCGGCATCGGGCTTGCCAATAAGATGCGTGCATATTCACTGCAAGATCAAGGCTTTGACACGGTTGAGGCAAACCATCGCCTTGGTTTTGAAGACGATGAACGCGACTTCAGACTTGGCTCTGCAATCCTCAAAGAACTGGGGTTCTCATCGGTGCGATTGCTGACCAACAACCCAAATAAGATCGCAATGATGGAAAGCACCGGCATCGCTGTCGCCGAGCACGTTCCATTGAAAGTTGGCCTCAACCCGTTCAATGAAAACTACCTTGCGACCAAAGCGGCGAAATCAGGTCATATGTTGTGACGCCATATGACCTGGTTCTAACCCCGCGCGGTGTGCGTTTTATGGGGCGCCTGTTTCCCTGTTCAATCGGCAAAGGTGGCATCACCAACACAAAACGCGAAGGTGATGGCGCCACGCCAAGTGGTGTGCATGAGATCGTTGGCATGCTGCACCGCGCAGATCGCACGGCAGCGCCTTCGCCAATGTCCGAAGTGATCGGCCCAGGTGATCTTTGGTCCGATGCTGCGGACGACCCGCTGTACAATCAAATGGTGCGCAGGCCGTACAATCATAGCCATGAGAGGCTTTTCAGGGCGGACCCGCTTTATGATCTGGTACTGGTGACAGCTTGGAATTGGCCAGTGTCCACCCCTGGCCGAGGTTCAGCTATCTTTATTCACCAATGGCGCAGGCCGGGCTACCCAACTGAGGGTTGCGTGGCCTTCCGGCGAGAGCACCTGCATTGGATCGCCAAAAATCTGCGCGCTGGTAGCCGGTTAATTATTCCTCAGGCTTGACCCGCGCGCCAAAGATCGCAGATCCAACCCGCACATGGGTTGCCCCCAAAGCAATAGCCTTTTCAAAATCACTGCTCATCCCCATGGAGAGCCCTTCAAGCCCGTTGCGCGCTGCGATTTTCGCCAGGAGAGCAAAATGAAGGCTCGCCTCTTCCTCAACCGGGGGGATGCACATCAGGCCTTTCACCGGCAGATCCAGCGCTTTGCATTCTGCAACAAACGCATCTGCGTCTTTGGGCATCACGCCTGCTTTTTGCTCTTCCTCGCCGGTGTTGATCTGCACAAACAGGTCCGGGCAATTCCCAATTTCCTGCGCCAATCGCGCGATTGTATTGGCGAGTTTTGGGCGATCAACTGAGTGAATGCTGTTAAACAGCTCCATCGCTTGTCGTGCTTTGTTGGTCTGCAACGGTCCAATAAGATGCAGGTCAAGATCCTGATATTTATCGGAAAAATCTGGCCACTTGCCAATCGCTTCCTGCACGCGATTTTCGCCAAAGCAGCGGTGGCCTTCTTCAAGCACCGCCTCAACCCGCTCATTTGGTTGCACCTTGGAAACTGCAATCAGTTTAACGGATCCCACCGTGCGGCCAGCCGCAGCTTCTACTGCAGAAATACGGGATGTGATTTCAGAAAGGGACATGGGCGACCTCATCTTTTGCTTGGCGCAGACAAACACGGTTTTCACCCAAAAGAAAAGGGCGAGCCTGTAATAGGCCCGCCCCAAAATTAGATATGTCGGCTCAACTTAGAAGTCGAAGCGGATACCCAGGTCAGCCAGGTCATTGCCTTCGCTGTCTTGTGCAACACCACCGCGCAGGGATACGCCGCCGCCCAGTTTGTGGCGGAAGCCCAGACCAAACGCTTCGTCACCACCGTCGAGGTCTGCCAGACCACCGCCCGCAACCAATGCGCGGATTTCGGTTGCGCTGGAAACTTTGTACGCTGCGGAGATCGAGTAACCTACGTCTGCGTCACCTGCGTCGAGCGCGTCGGAATCACCAACCAGTACGTTGTAAGACAGGTTGCCGAAGTCGCCAGATACGTTTGCAACCCAGTAGCTGGTTTCTGCGGCGTCGTCGCGCTCACCGAATGCCGCACCAACAGCGAATGTACCGAAGTCATACGCCGCACCGATCTGGTAGTAGGAGTAGTCTTCTTCTTCAGCCACCGCGTCGGCACTGTCGTTTTCTTCAGTAAACGACGCAGCAACGGTGAAATCACCAACAGAGTAGCGTGCTTTTACAGTTTGACGGAAGATGTCTTCTTCGCCAAAGCCTTCTGCGTCGATCACACCGTCCAGAGTGTTGTCGGATTCGATCAGGTCGGTCAGACCGATGCCGTGACCAAAGAAGTCAACAACATCACCAGAGTCGATAACGTCGGATACGTGACCGAGGTCCAGGCGGAAGCCTTCATAGGATACTGCAAAACCAGCAGCACCAGGACCGTCACCTGCAGCGCCACCAGAAGAACCTTCGTTGGATTCGAGCTGGAAGCGACCTTCAACTTTCACGCCTGCATCGGTTTCAGCAGATGCGGAGATGTTGATGCGGAAACGCTGCTCGAGACGCGTTTCTTTACGTGTGCCAGTTGCACCGTCGTTGTACGCAAGACCAAAACGGCCATAACCGCCGAGTTTTACGTTGGATTCAGCAGCTGCAACGCCAGCAGTTGCGATAAGCGCGGTAGTCGCGAAGAGAATCTTTTTCATGATTTTCCCTCGGGTTTAGATTTCCTTGCCTAAACCCTTGCGGAGGACATGAGTCTAGGTACGCATACGGTTTGTCTCTTTTCAGAGCGCGTGCGCAACCTCGGGCCTCACCACCCGAACCGATAGAAAAAAAATGATGCAGCAATGCAACAGGTGAAAACGCCAAAATCACAGCGCCACCAGCATAAATTCTCAAGAAGAACTGAGACTTAAGTTACATATCTGCCAACCACAGTGTGATAGCCATGTATTTGCACAACACTGACTATCCGAGGTTGAAGTTCATCACTGCCCTCGTCGCGAATATACCCTTCCATCTTTAGAACTGGCGTTTTTCCGTTGTGAATCTTCTTCACGGCGGAATCAAAACATCAGGCCACTGGTTAAAACAACGCCACCCCATTCGAACAATCAGGTGGCCCTTTGTGAAATAGATTACACAGACAACATTTCAGTTCAATAAAAATCTCACAAGCCCGTGAGCTATATGGCAATTTTAAGAACCCCCAAAACAGCAAAGGCCCCCAATATGGGAGCCTTCACCGTTAAATCCGAAGGATTTAAGAATATTCGATCGACTTAGAAGTCGAAGCGGATACCCAGATCTGCCAGGGTGTCGCCGTCGGTTTCTTGACCAACACCACCGCGCAGGGAAACACCGCCACCGAGGCTGTGCTTGAAGCCAACGCCGTAAACTTCGTCCAGGGAGTCAACACCGCTGTCTGCAACAACTGCAGTCAGAGTAGTTGCGGAAGAAACATCATAAGCAACGGACAGACCATACGCTACTTCGTCAACCAGATCGTCTTCGCCAACAGTCAAGTTGTAAGACAGCTGACCCAGCTCACCGGAAACACCGATAATCCAGTAGCTTGTGTCTTCAAGAAGATCAAATGCTGCACGATCGGAGTCGCGGTCACCGTATACGATACCAGCGCTTACAACACCAAAATCATACGCGAAACCAATCTGGTAGTAGCTCCAGTGATCTTCCAGATCTACAGCTGCGTCTTCCGACTCTTCGGTGAAAGAGACCGCTGCAGTGAAATCACCTACGGTGTAGCGTGCCTTTACGGTCTGACGGTCAGGGTTACCTGAGCCAAAGCCGTTCGCGTCACCACCGAATGCGTCGGACTGCTCTACAAACGCGGTCAGGCCAACGCCGTTGCCGTAGAAGCTGACGATGTCGCCGGAGTCCAGAACGTCGGAGGTGTTACCCAGGTCCAGACGGAAGCCGCCGGTGGATACCCAGAAGCCAGCTGCGCCAGGACCTGAGCCCGCTGCACCACCGGTTGATTTCTCATCAGATTGCAGACGGATGCGACCACCGAATTCAACACCAGCATCGCTCTCTGCGGTTGCGGTGATGTTCAGACGGAAGCGCTGCTCCAGACGAGTTTCTTTTGCTTCATTGCCTTCATCGTAGAACAGACCAAAACGGCCGTAACCGCCAAAGCTTACGTCTGCAGCTGCAACACCTGCGGTGGCGATCAGCGCGGTGGTAGCGAAGAGAATCTTTTTCATGATTTTCCCTCGGGTTGTAGATTTCCTATCCCAAACAGCACATCCCGCGCTTGTCTGAGTACGAGAGTGTTATCGCACCTCCAAAAGTTTTCACAACTGCGTGACGGCTTGAGTGAATTCAATCACACAAAGATGATGCATCGATGCCACAGTTGTTACCATCGATGTCACACCCCTGACACACAACTGCGCTTGACGAAGGCATTGTTTTAATTTGATTTTATCAGCTATTTCGCAACTGCCGCCATCCCCCAACCGGGGCAAGCAAGTTTTTGCCAACTGAAATCTGCCCCCCTCAAAGCGGGAGATTTTCGCAGAATCGAACAGCTCAAAGCAGGTGAGAGTTGTTAGCGCCCATACAGTTCAGCCAAAACGATACCGCAGAAAGCGTATATATATAATGTGTCGCCAACCACCGCTCAAAACAGCGATGGCCAGAATCGATTCCGCGCTCAATCACCGCTGCAAGCCCCATCAACGGCCTAAAGAACCACATGCTAGGCCAATCGGCCGCAAGAATAGGCTTGTTGCATTGCTCAGGGTTGTCTAGGACTTGAAGGCAATCGAAATGACGAACGGAAGCTGCCGAAAAATGCGTTGGATTGTGAATTTGGCACTGGTCGCAACTCTGGCCATTACGGCAGGCTGCGGTGTCTTGGGAAAGCGTGACGAGGCCAAGAAAGCCACGGGAAACTCGGGTGAGTTCCTCGATCGGGAACGCGCCATCGAAGAAGGCCTGCCTGTTGAAGGCCGCACCACCCTGTTTGATGCCTTCAAACGCGGCAAAGGTGAACAGAGCGTTCAAGTGAACCGCTATCTCTGGGCGGCCTCGCTGGAAGTTCTGGATTTTCTGCCCGTTCAATCCGTTGATCCTTTCACCGGCGTTATTGTCACCGGATTTGGCAACCCGCCCGGCGGCAACCAAGCTTATCGTGCAACTGTGCACATCAAAGACCCAGCGCTTGATGCGCGCTCGCTGAATGTTGCACTGCAAACCCGCAATGGCCGTGCGGTCAGCGCAGGCACCGCACGTGCGGTAGAAGATGCAATTCTGTCGCGTGCACGTCAGCTGCGCATTGCCGATAAAAAGTTCTGATCCCGGCAAAGTATGTGGCGGACTGGATTCGCCGAACAAACACACGTATTACAGCGCCGGGTCATGCACCCGGCGTTTTCATGCAAAGGACCGCTCAAGATGTCGCGTTACGAAGCCTCGCAAGTCGAAGCGAAATGGCAGGAGGCCTGGGAAGCGGCCTCGATCTTTGAAGCCAAGCCAACGGCGGATAAGCCGAAGTACTATGTGCTAGAGATGTTCCCCTACCCCTCCGGGAAGCTGCACATGGGACACGTGCGCAACTACACGATGGGCGATGTCATCGCGCGCTATAAGCTGTCTACCGGGCACAATGTGCTGCACCCGATGGGGTTTGATGCCTTTGGCATGCCCGCGGAAAACGCCGCGATGGCCATTGGTGGCCACCCGAAGGAATGGACCTACAACAATATTGACACGATGGTTGAGCAGATGAAGCCGCTTGGCCTCTCGCTTGATTGGTCGCGCATGTTTGCCACCTGTGATGTGGAATATTACGGCCAGCAGCAGTCGTTGTTCCTCGACTTCCTCGAAAAAGGTCTGGTCTACCGCAAAAACGCGGTGGTGAACTGGGATCCGATTGATATGACCGTGCTTGCCAACGAGCAGGTGGAAAATGGCCGGGGCTGGCGTTCGGGCGCACTGGTTGAGCGTCGCGAGCTGACTCAATGGTTCTTTAAGATCGCGGACCACTCCGAAGAACTGCTCTCCGCGCTGGATACCCTTGAAAACTGGCCGGCCAAGGTCCGTCTGATGCAGGAAAACTGGATCGGCAAATCCCGTGGTCTGCAATTTGGGTTTGAACGTCTGGACGGCGGCGCGCCGATCGACGTTTACACCACCCGTCCCGACACCTTGATGGGTGCGTCCTTTGTTGGCATCTCTCCAGATCACCCGATTGCCAAAGAACTGGAGGCTGCGGACCCAAAAGTCGCCGAGTTTGTCGCCGAATGCCGCAAAGGCGGCACCACCGAAGAAGCGATTGAAACCGCTGAGAAGCTTGGCCTTGATACCGGCATCCGCGTGAAACACCCGCTGGACCCCAACTGGGAGCTGCCGGTCTGGATCGCAAACTTCATCCTGATGGATTATGGCACCGGCGCGATTTTTGCCTGCCCGGCGCATGATCAGCGCGATTTTGAATTTGCGACCAAATACGATCTGCCAATCATTCCAGTGTTTGAAGATCCGGCAAACCCTGGTGAGCTGAGCGAAGCTTATGTTCCAACCAAGGCGGAAAAAGTTCGCTATGTAAAAGGTTTCGCAGGCGAGGCTGAGCAAACAGGCGAAGCAGGTGTGAACACTGCTGTCGATAAAGCCGAAGCTGAGGGCTGGGGCGAAGGCGTCACCAAATACCGCCTGCGTGATTGGGGCCTGTCGCGTCAGCGCTATTGGGGCTGCCCAATTCCGGTGGTGCATTGTGAAAAATGCGGCGTGGTTCCCGAGAAGAAAGAGAACCTGCCAATTGAGCTGCCCGATGATGTGACGTTTGATCAGCCGGGCAACCCGCTAGACCGTCATCCGACCTGGCGCCAGTGCAAATGCCCGGCATGTGGTGAACCTGCGCTGCGCGAAACCGACACGATGGACACATTTGTCGATTCGAGCTGGTATTTCGCCCGTTTCACCGCGCCACACGCAAACACGCCCACCGATATGGCCGAGGCCGAATATTGGATGAACGTGGATCAATACATCGGTGGTATCGAACACGCGATCCTGCACCTGCTGTATTCACGCTTCTTTGCCCGTGCGATGCAGATCTGTGGCCACCTGCCGGAAAAATCGATTGAACCGTTTGATGCGCTCTTCACGCAGGGCATGGTGACCCACGCGATCTTTGAAAACGCCGAGCGCAAGGATGAAAACGGCCGCACCCTTTATCACTATCCGGCAGAAGTCGAAGAGCGTGATGGTGGCACCTTTGTCAAAGAGACCGGTGAAAAGATCAAAGTGATTCCATCGGCAAAGATGTCCAAATCCAAAAACAACGTGGTGGATCCGCTGGCGATTATCTCTGCCTATGGTGCCGATACCGCGCGTTGGTTTGTGCTGTCTGATTCCCCGCCGGAACGGGATGTGGAATGGACTGCATCCGGGGCTGAGGCCGCACATAAACACCTGTCGCGCGTCTACCGTATCGCAGCTGATGCTGCTGCGCTGGACGCTGGTGAAGGCAAAGATGATGATGCGCTCTTACGTGAAATGCACAAAGCCATCCGGGATGTCACCTTGGGCGTCGAGAGCTTTGGCTTTAACGCCTCAATCGCAAAGCTTTATGGTTTCACCAACACATTGGCGAAATCCAAGGCGGGCGGCACGGCAAAACAACAGGCCGCCAAGGTTCTCGCGCAGCTGATGTCACCGATGACCCCGCACCTGTCCGAAGCCATCTGGGAAATGCTTGGGGGTGAAGGTTTGATTGCAAAAGCTCCATGGCCCATTGCAGATGAGGCGATGCTGGTTGAAGACACCGTGGTCATGCCAATTCAGATCAACGGTAAGCGCCGGGGTGAAATTGAAGTGGCTAAGGATATGGATAAATCCGAGGTTGAAAAAATCGCCCTCGCCCATGAAGCTGTGCAAAGAACACTGAATGGCAACGCGCCGAAGAAGGTGATCGTAGTTCCGGGTCGTATCGTCAATGTCGTGGCTTAAACATATACTGCTTCTGCCGCTGGTGCTCCTTGTGGGTGCCTGCGGCTTTACTCCGGTGCATGCGCCGGGCGGTGCAGGGCATGCACTGTATGATCGGGTGCTGGTTGCCGCGCCTGAAAAAGTGAAATCCAACAGCGATGTCGCTGCCTATGCATTGGTGCGCTCACTGGAGGAAAAACTCGGTCGTGGCACCTTGCAGGCCTATCAGCTTGATCTTGAGCTTGAGCAAAAAAGCGAAGGTCAGGCGATTACCGCAGACAATGACATCACGCGCTTCTCTGTGGAAGGCACCGCAAAATACACGCTGACACGTCTTTCTGATGGGGTTGTGATGGCCAGCGGCACCGCCAAAAACTTCACTGGCTACTCAGCCACAGGTTCAACTGTGGAAACCCTTGCCGGAGAACGCGACGCCGAAGAACGCCTGATGGAGATCTTGGCCAATCAAATCGTAACACGGCTCTATTCAAACGCTGATATTGCGGCGGCGCAATGAAGCTCAACACCCGCGAGGCAGATGGCTATTTCGCACGACCAGATGCCGACAAAACCGGCATTCTGATCTATGGTGCCGATGCCATGCGGGTGGCGCTTAAACGTCAGCAGTTGCTTGCCGCTCTTCTTGGCCCAACCGCCGAAGAAGAAATGCGTCTGGCGCGCATGCCGGGAACAGATTTACGCAAAGATCCCGCACAGCTGCTCGATGCGGTAAAGGCGGTTGGTTTTTTCCCCGGCCCACGTGCGGTCTTTGTCGAGGGGGCCAATGACAGTGCCACCCCCGCAATCCTCAGCGCGCTGGAAGAATGGGCGCCGGGAGATGCGCAGATTGTCATCACTGCAGGGCAGCTCAAAGCCTCATCCAAGCTGCGCAAAGCCTTTGAAACTCACAATAATGCCTTTGCGGTAGGGATCTACGATGATCCCCCCTCCCGCAGTGAGATTGAACGTATTCTGGGCGAGGCGCAGATCAAAGACGTCCCCAATGACAGCATGTCGGCACTTGTGGATATCGCCAATGACATCGGCCCCGGCGATTTCTCCCGCATGATCGAAAAGCTGGCACTGTATAAACATGGCGACAATAGCGCGCTGGCGATCGAAGATATTGATGCGGTCGCGCCGCAATCGACCGAGGCTGCGCTGGATGATTTGCTGAACATCGTGGCCGAAGGGCGCACCACTGAAATCGGCCCGGTTCTGGGGCGGCTGCAGGCGCAGGGCACACAGGCCGTGTCATTGTGCATTGGCGCGACGCGGCATTTCCGCAGGCTTTATACTGTGGCCTCAGATCCCGGTGGCCCGGCACAGGGCATTGACCGCCTGCGCCCCCCGCTTTATGGCAAACGCCGCGACCGGGTGTTGCGTCAGGCGCAGGGCTGGGGCGCAAACCGGCTTGAAACCGCGCTTACTGTGCTGACAGACGCAGACCTACAACTGCGTTCCGCCGGGCAAACCGCACCGGCGCTGGCGCTGATGGAACGCGCTTTGATCCGGCTCTCAATACTGAGCCGCGCCCGTTAACGCGAGGTCGCACTTGATTGGCGGCGCCCTCATGCCCATCGTTATGCAAACGTCAGAGCGATGAGGCTAAAATGTATACTGTGATTGGATTGCCAGCGACCCGCGCTGCCCGTGTTCTTTGGGCGCTTGAGGAACTGGAGCAGCAATATCAGCTGGAACCACATCCCCCACGCAGTGACGCGGTGCTTGCAATCAGCCCATCCGGCAAAATCCCCATTCTGCGTGATGGTGATTTCACGCTGACTGACTCCTCGGCCATCATGCAATATCTGGCCGATAAGCACAGCGGGCTTTTGGCGGCAGCGGGCAGCCAGCAACGGGCGCTCCAAAACGCAATGATCTTTCGCCTGATGGATGAAATTGATGCGCTGCTTTGGGTCAATGCGCGCCACAAGATCATCCTGCCCGAAGAGCACCGGGTGCCCGCGCTTAAGAACAGCATTGTCTGGGAACTGAACCAAAACATTGATCGTCTCGCTCAGGAAAAGAACGGCCCGTTTCTGTGTGGCGAAGACTTCACCGCCGCAGACATCATTTTCACCCACTGCATGGGATGGGCAAAGTCAGCCAATATTGAGATAAGCAACAAAGAGATGCTGGAACACGCCAAAGAAATGCGCGCGCGCCCTGCGTTTCAGCGAGTTTTACCGCTGCTCAAGTAACGCAAAACGCCCGCACCCGCGCAGCGCCCAGTGGCAAAACAACCGGTGAGCAAATAACCACCGGTGGGCGCTTCCCAGTCGAGCATTTCTCCGGCGCAAAAAGTGCCGGGGAGCGCGGCCAGCATCAGATCATCTGTCACCGCAGATTGGCACACCCCACCCGCAGTCGAGATCGCCTCATCCAACGGGCGGATATCCCAGCCTTTGATCGGTAGACGTTTCACCAAGGCAGGCCAATCCTCGGGCGCAAGCTTCTGCCCGGCATTCATTTCATTAAACAACGCCACTTTGGCCGGTGGCAGGCGAAGAGTCTTTTTCAACCACGGCGACAGGCGCGCTTTTTGTAGCGATTTTGGCAAGCGTGCGCGCACCGCGTCCAGTGTCACATCGGGCATTAGATCCACGTGAAACGTTGCACCCTGCCGCAAAGCAGGCGTCAGCGAATAAAGCCCGCCCCCTTCCAGGCCTCGCGCGGATAGGATCGCCTCACCCCGGCTGCTAAGATCGCCCGCATGCCATCGCACCGATTTGAGCGCTGCACCAAAATGGGGCTGCATGTGATCACTCCAGCGCAGCGACAGCGCGGCGTTTGCCGGGGCAAATTCTGTGCACTCCACGGCGCGATCGCGCAAAATATCCGCCCATGCGCCATCTGATCCCAGCCGCGCCCAGCTTGCCCCGCCCAGCGCCAGAACGGTTGCGCGCGCAGAAATCAGCTGCTCCCCATCCGGGGTCGAAAATCGCAGCGCATCACCGTCCCACCCGTTCCAATACCAACGGGTGCGGATCTCAACACCCTGGCGCTGCAATCGCACGACCCAATTGCGCAACAGCGGTGATGCCTTCATGACCTTTGGAAACACTCGGCCGGTTGAACCAGTAAAAAGCTCCTGCCCAAGACCGCGTGCCCAGCTTTGAACAGCATCAGCATCAAAGGCGCGCAACATGGGCGCAAGCCAGTCTTGCGCCGTGCCAAAATGCGAAAGCAGATCGCATAGGGGTTCATCCTTGGTAAGATTGAGCCCAGACTTTCCGGCCATCAGAAACTTGCGCGCAATCGATGGTTTCGCCTCAAGCACCAGAACCCGACGACCTGCGGCAGAGATCACATCTGCGGCCATCAGCCCCGCCGGACCGGCACCAATCACAACTGCATCCCATTCCATCGGTTTTTCTGCTCTTGTCATATCGCGTTGTTCCATCATGTAATGGAAGACACCGTTTTTGACGAGACCTGCCATGGAAGAGCCGATCTGCCCGCTCTGTGAACGCCCGATCCCAGCGCATGTGCCGCAAAGCCAGCATCACCTGATCCCCAGGCTGAAGGGCGGCAAGGGCGGACCAACGGTCTTGCTGCACCACATCTGCCACAAAGAGATTCACGCGAGCCTGACTGAAACTGAGCTCGCGCGTGACTATTCAACAATTTCTGCCCTGCGCAGCCACCCAAGGCTTGCGAAATTCATCAACTGGGTGTCAAAGCGCCCAGCTGACTTTCAATCGCGCGTGCCCGGAAAACGACGAAACCGCTAGCGGCAGCTTTGGATAATGCCCTTGGCGATTTCAGGATCCGCAGCAAGACTGTCTTGCAAGAGTTCGGATGCAGTGTCTAACAAGGCGTCGGGCGCAACAATACGATCAATCAGCCCCCATGACAGCGCTTCTTCGGCCAGCACCTTTTGCCCGGCGGCCAAAATCATCTTAGCGCGTGAGGAACCAATAAGGTTCTTCATCCGCACCACGTCTGAAGGCTGAGGCATATAGCCAAGCTTCATCACCGGATAAAAGAACTTGGCCGTTGGCACCGCAATCCGCAGATCACAGGCCAGCGCCATACCATTCGCCCCACCGGCCAAAGTGCCGTTCAGAGCTGCGATTGACAGGCACGGCAGCGCTGCAACAGCGGCAGAGAGTTCTTCCCACAAAGGCGACACCGCCAGCCCCTTTGCTGCCTCCTCGAGATCAGCACCAGCGCTGAAGACCTTGCCGCGCCCGGTCAGGATCAGGCCCCGCGCCGCATGGGCGTCCTGCATGATAGCGATAAGTTCACTCAGCATCACGGATGTAAGCGCATTGGCTTTGTCGGTCCGGTCGAGCGTCACAACCCAGAGACCGTTATCAGATTTTTCAACGTTGATCATAGCAACCCCACACGGTGGCGAATAGTTTCTTCACGAAGGGAAATTTCTGTTCCCAGGAATTCATCGGCATCTTGAGTGCACATCCACAGCAACGTGCGCGCGGGCCATTCTGGCGGGACGTGATCTTCCCAATCCAAATCGCTCACCGGGTTGATGCCGCTTGCCTTGATGTCGCGTTGCATCTGGGTGGCCACGGTGCCGGGCGACAAGCCCATGATGCGCAGGCCCGATGCGCGTTCTTCCAAATCCAGCGCACGGGTCAACATCGCAGCGCCAGCTTTGGAGGTACAATAGGCGCTCCAGCCTTCCAGCGGGCGATGCGCAGCACCGGAAGACACGGTGATAATCGTGCCCGCGTTCACTGCTTTCATATGCGGCAGCACCGCGTGCATGCCATTGAAAACACCGTTGATATTAACGTTGATCAGTTGCGCCCAGTCAGCGGGATCCGCGTTTTCCAGACGGGCGATCGGGTCAATCATGCCGGCATTGTTGATCAATACATCCACCCGGCCCCATTTATCTACAGCTTTGGAAACAGCCGCAGATACGGACTGATAATCCCCAACATCACACTGCAATGGTAACGCCGCGTCGCCGATTTCTGCCGCCAGAGCAGCAAGCGCAGCCTGATCACGGGCCAAAAGCGCCACATTTGCACCCGCTTCGGCAAAGATCCGCGCAGCCGAGGCACCTATTCCGCGGCTTGCACCGGTGATAATCACCGTTTTGTCGTTGAAATCCATAGGCCGCTACTCCAATTCTTTGATATTGAAACGTGGTAATTTGCCAATGGGGTTTGGTCCAGCCTTACCCCACGGCCAGCGCCAGCGAAATCAGATCTTGCGCAATAGATCACAAGGAAAGGTATTCAAATGTCCGTCAATTTTAAGCGTGGCTGTAGCATTGCTGCTCTCACCGTTTTTCTGGCCCCAAATGCCTGGGCAGATGTCTCCCCTCAGGACGTGTGGTCCGAATGGAAGTCCTATATGGAAAGCAGCGGCTACGTGGTCCAAGCGAGCGAAAGCCAAAAGGGCGACACGCTGACTGTTTCCGATGTCTCCTTTGATATCGCGATCCCGGATCTAGATGGTAAGGTTTCTATGTCGCTGCCTGACCTTGCATTGGTCGACAATGGCGACGGCTCTGTCAATGTGACAACACCAGAAGAGTTTGAAGTAACGTTCACCATCCCAACCGATGATGACACGATCGAAGGCGTTGTTGCCTTCCGCACCGATGGTGCGCCGGTTGTGGTCAGCGGTGATCCCGATGACATGAGCACACGCTACGAATCGGAGTTTAACGAATTCTCTCTCGTTAAATTCAGCTCTAAAGATGAAGAGATCCCAGCCGATGCGGTGAAAACCGCGTTTATTGCCAAGGAAATCCTGTTTGACGCTCAAACCAAAATTGGCGAGCAGCGCAATATCACGCAAGAAGGCACCATTGGCTCGCTGTCCTATGACGTCAGCTTCAAAGATCCCGAAAATGAAAACAACTTCGGCTCCTTTGTGGGTGAACTGAAAGACCTCGCCTATATTGCGAACAGTGCGCTACCTGAAAAATTCGACGCCGCAAACATCTTTACATCGCTGCGCTCTGGCGCCGCGTTTGATGGCTCTTTCACCTTTGGCAGCGGCCAGAACAAAGTATCCGGCAAAGATGGGTCGGACGAGTTTGAAGCCACATCCTCGTCGCAGGGTGGCGTGTTCAAGTTTGTGCTGAACGAAGACACTCTGGTCTACGACCTTATTCAAAACAAAAGCGATGTGTCGGTTTTTGCAAGCGACCTTCCCCTGCCAATTGCATTTTCTGCTGATCAGATCGGTATGAAACTGCAGATGCCAACTGGCGTTTCAGAAGAAGACAAAGACTTTGGTCTGGGCATCACGCTGAAAGACTTCAACGTGCCAGAAGCAATCTGGGCGATGGCAGACCCCACCGGTACGCTGCCGCATGATCCGGCATCTTTGGTGGTTGATCTCACCGGTAAGGGTCGCCTGTTGATCGATGTCTTTGATCCGGACACCGCTGCAACCGCGCAGGTTGATGATGATGTGCCTGCGTTGTTCAACTCGGTCAAAATCAACGATCTGTTGCTGCGTGCAGCGGGTGCAGAGCTCACCGGGACCGGTGATTTCGAACTCGATAACGCCGATTTGGAATCCTACGATGGCATGCCCGCACCTACAGGATTGGCAAAACTGAAGCTCGTTGGTGCCAATGGTCTGATCGACAACCTGATCAAGATGGGCCTGATGAGCGAAAGCGATGCTGGCGGGGCACGTCTGATGATGGGGCTCTTGGCCGTTCCGGGCGAAGGCGACGACACGCTGACTTCGGAAATCAAGTTCGAGACCGGTGGTAAAATCATCGCAAACGGCCAGCGCATCAAATAAACGCGCTATACTTCTAAACAAACGGGCCGCCATTTGTGCGGCCCGTTTTGCAAAACTGGGCTTGCAGGGCTTAAGCTGGCTGGCTAGCTCTGTAGGAGAAACAGATGAGCAGGTTGATATGACAGACACGCCCGAAACGCTGTGCCACGCGTTGATTGATGCCGCCAAAGCTGCAGGTGCCGAAGCCGCTGATGCAATTGTTGCCGAAGGGCAATCCCTCTCGATAGAGGTGCACGGTGGCAAGCTTGAGCATGCAGAACGGTCTGAAGGCGTCGATCTGGGCCTGCGGGTGTTCATCGGAAAACAGCAGGCGCTGGTGTCAACCTCGGACGCACGACCCGAAACAATCCAAACCATGGCTGAACGCGCGGTGGCGATGGCCAAGGAATCTCCCGAAGATCCCTACACTGGGCTGGCGACAGCTGATCAGCTGGCATCAAACCGCGATTGGGCCACGCTTGAACTCTTTGATGACAGCCCCGAACCTGCACCAGATGCGTTACAGGCAGATGCATTGGCAGCCGAAGCCGCGGCACTGGCCGTTTCAGGCGTGACACAGGTGCAATCTGCGGCGGCGGGATACGGGCGTCACCGCGTTCACCTGGCCACCAGCAACGGGTTTTCTGGCGGCTACGCGCGCTCCAGCCGATCCCTGTCCTGTGCCGCGATTGCGGGAAGCGGAACTGACATGGAACGCGACTATGATGGCGATTCCCGTGCATTTCAGGCAGATCTGCGCAGCGCTGCCGAAATCGGCACCACCGCAGGGGAACGCGCTATTGCACAGCTGAACGCAAAGAAACCAGAAACCGGCAGTTTTCCTATTCTGTTTGATGAACGCATTTCATCCTCGCTGATTGGGCACCTCTTGGCCGCCTCCAATGGTGCCGCCATTGCACGGGGCGCATCTTGGCTCAAAGATCATCTGGGTGAACAGGTACTGCCCGCATCGCTGTCTGTCATCGAAGACCCGTTTCGCCCACGCATGGCCGGGTCGCGCCCCTTTGATGGCGAAGGCCTGCCCACCCAACGACGAGAGATTGTAAAAGATGGGGTTCTGACCGGCTGGACGCTTGATCTGGCCTCTGCGCGCAAGCTTGAACTTGAAAGCACTGGCAATGCGGCCCGTGGCATCGGATCGGTACCTTCACCGGCCAACTGGAACATCACCCTTACCCCCGGCGCGCAAAACCGTGATGATCTAATCCGCGATATGGGCACCGGGCTTTTGGTGACATCGATGATTGGCTCCACCATTAACGCCAATACCGGCGATTACTCACGCGGTGCATCGGGTTTCTGGGTAGAGAACGGCGAAATCCAATACCCGGTGAACGAATGCACGATCGCTGGCAATCTAAAAGACATGCTGCGCAACATGATCGCCGCCAATGATGGCCGGGCCTATCTGTCCCGCGTGGTGCCGTCGCTGTTGATCGAAGGGATGACCATTGCCGGCAACTGACCTGCCCTTTCTGATCGAAGCGGCAGAAAAAGCCGGTGATATCGCAAGCCAATATAGCGGTCCAAACGCCAAACGTTGGGACAAGCCGGATGGCGCTGGACCGGTGACAGAGGCCGATCTGGCGGTTGATGCATATTTGCTCGAAACCTTGATGGCACAGCGCCCGAATTATGGCTGGCTGTCAGAAGAGACCGAAGACAACACTGAGCGCTGCCAGAAGTCCTGCGTCTTTATCGTGGATCCCATCGATGGCACCCGCAGCTTTGCTGAAGGGTCACGCACCTGGGCCCACTCGATTGCGGTTGCACAAGACGGCGAAGTCACCGCAGCCGTGGTGTATCTGCCCCAGCGCGAATTGATGTTTGTTGCAGCCAAAGGAGAAGGCGCCCGCTGCAATGGGGAGCCCATCTCGGTGTCACAGCGCAACGGGCTGACAGGCGCATCGATCCTTGCAACAAAGAACAACCTTGATCCCATGCATTGGCGCAACGGCGATGTTCCTGCGATTGAGCGCGCGCATAGACCATCCCTTGCCTATCGGCTCGCTCGTGTGGCGCAGGGCCACTATGATGCCATGCTCACCCTGCGCCCCAGCTGGGAATGGGACATCGCAGCCGGGGATCTTTTGATCCGCGAAGCCGGTGGCATCAGCACCACACGCAGCGGCGAAGCATTGAAATTCAACAATCTTATCCCTCAATTGGACGGCGTTATAGCGGCCAATCCAACCCTTCATAAAAACCTGCATCAACAGCTCAAACCCGTTTGAGCCTTGCTGCCAAGATCAATTTAAAGGACGTGACGTGCGATGGCCTTGCGCCGAGTAAACGCATCAGATGTAGCAGAACAGATCCGCCCCGAAGGGAAGCTGATCTGGGTCTATGCAACCACGACCCAACGCATTCTTGCACTGCGTGATCTGACACAGCGGCTGCGCAATCATTTCCCCGACCTGACGCTGCTCACCACCTGGCCTGCTGACCTCAACCCGCCGCCGCATGATCCGGCGTATGAAATTATTCATGGCGAGCTGCCAGAGGATAGCTATGCCGCCTACCGCCAGTTTCTGGACCGCTGGCAGCCGGACCTTTGCATCTGGTCTGGCGGGGACATGCGCCGTGGGTTGAACCGAGTTTTGCGGGAAAATGACATACCCTCATTGCTCGTGGATGTGCTGATGGAGGAGCTGCCAAACCGCACCTCGCGTCTGTGGCCAGATTCGCGCGGCAAGGTTTTTAACGGATTCGCTGAAATCCTGACCCCGCAGAAACTGGTGGCGGAACATCTTATCCGTACCGGTGTGCCGGATCACCGCATCACGGTCACCGCCCCGCTGAGCCTTTCAGCCTGTCCGCCAAGCTGTGCAGATGAAGACCTTTCTACCATGCAAAAGGTTCTTGCAGGACGCCCAATCTGGCTTGCGTCACATGTAAAGCTGCAAGAGCTGACTACGATCCTCAATGCGCATCGCAAGGCGCTGAAACTTTTGCACCGCCTGCTATTGGTGGTGTCACTCGAAAACTGGTCTGATCTTGAAGCAGCACGCGCCATTATCCGTGGTGCCGGACTAAGCTTTGCGGATTGGGAAATTGGCGAAGAACCGGAAGAGCACAATCAGGTGCTGCTGTGTGATAGCGAAGATCTTGGCCTGTGGTATCGGCTTGCACCGGTGACACTTATCGCAAGCTCACTGGAACGGGTGTTTTGTGGCCAATCGCCGCTGGATGCAGCTGCACTTGGATCTGCGATCCTTTTTGGCAAGGGCATCAGCGAACATACCGAGGCTTATGAACAGCTCAAAAACTGTGGCGCAGCACAACAGGTGCGCTCTATGGGAGAGCTTTCTGACGCTGTTATCACCCTGTCGGCACCCGATCTTGCCGCACAAATGGCACTGGCGGGCTGGACATTTGTGACCAAAGGCGCAGAAACCACCGACCAACTGTTGGAAATAACGCAGGATCTGCTGGATATGCCGGATATGGGCGATGAAACCACCTGAGTTTTGGAACAAACCACCACAAGAAAGCGACCTGCGAAAGCTGCTACTGCGGCCGCTGGGGGCTCTGTACGCACGTGCAACCCGAAAACGTCTGCAATCTGGCACGCCCCACAAGCTCGATATCCCCGTAATTTGCGTCGGCAATCTAAACGCAGGTGGCACTGGTAAAACCCCCACGGTCATCTGGCTGGTGCAGACACTACAAAACATGGGGCATACGCCCGTTGTGCTGAGCCGCGGCTATGGTGGCAAACTGGAAGGTCCCATTCTGGTCGACCCCAACCAGCATAACGCCGCAGATGTTGGTGATGAACCCTTGCTGATCGCGGCCTTTACCACGGTCTGCGTGTCGAAAGATCGCGCTGCCGGGGCCAAAATGGCTGAGAAATCCGGTGCAACTGTGCTGATCATGGATGACGGGTTTCAAAACCCAAGTGTTCACAAAGATTTCTCCATCATTGTGGTGGATGCGCAAAAGGGCTTTGGCAACGGGCACTGCATGCCCGCAGGCCCCCTGCGAGAGCCTGTGCCCGAGGGGATGAAGCGCGCAGATCTGGTCCTGTCCATTGGTCGGACGACCGCACAAGATCGGTTTTCAGAACTTTGGCAACACCACATCCCTATCGCCCACGCCAAAGGCTGGCTTGCCCCGTTGCAAACCGGGATGATGTGGCAGGGCACACGGTTTCTGGCCTTTGCTGGAATCGGCCATCCTGAGAAATTCTTTGCCACCCTGCGCGCGCTTGGTGCGGATGTTGTGAAAACAGAGGCGCTGGACGACCATCAACCTCTGTCAGCGCCCTTGATGGCCCGATTGGAAAACGAGGCAAAACTATTGAGCGCGCAGCTTGTCACCACGGAAAAAGACGCGGTGCGCTTGCCAGATAGTTTTCGCATGAAAGTGCTGACTTTGCCGGTGCGCCTGGACCTTTTTGAAGAGGCGGGCCTCAGCGCAAAGCTGAAAGAAATTGCACCGCCCCCAAACTAGGGACGGTGCAAGGAATACATTAGCTGCCAAGCTCGGCTTCGATCAGCTTCTTGAATGCATCATAGGGCTGGTTACGAATGAGTTCGCCGTTCAGCACAAAGCTAGGAGTTGCCTCTACTTTGTCGGCCGTGGCGTTTTCCTGATACCAGCTCACCAGCGTCTGCGCCTTGGTGCTATCTTGCAGGCAGGCGTCCAGCTGCTCGTTCTCAATACCTGCCAGCAAGCCAATTTTACGCAGCTCGTCTACGATCTCAGTCGGTCCACCAGCGCGGGCCCAATTGGATTGCTCTTTGAACAGCAAGTCCGTGATCCCAAAGAATTTGTCACCGCCACCACAACGCGCAATCATGGATGCCCACAGGCCATAGCGGTCAAAGTAGACCTCGCGGTAGATGAACTTCACCTTGCCGGTGTCGATAAATTCTTCTTTCAGCTTCTTATAACCATCCTCATGGAAACGCGCGCAATGCGGGCAGGTGTAGGACGCATATTCGACCAATGTGACCGGCGCGTCTTCGGCACCTTGAACCATTTCAACAATGGTGGATGTATCGACCTCAGCTGCGTCCTGCGCATAAGCAGCACCAGCCAGCGGTGAGCCACCCTGGCCCGAAACAGCATTAAAACCAACTGTTGCGAAGGTGAACGCCGCAGCGGCCAACAATCCAGATTTAAGACGGGTCATGTTACCCTTTCCCTTGTGATTTTTGTTTGGTTAAGAAACTGCGCGCGAGATTTTCCAGTGCTGCGCGCAATTCGCTGTCTTGGGCACCTTCTGCAACGTGGGTTGCCTCATTTCGCACCTCAGGATCCGCAGGCTTTGGCTTTTTCTCAGCCTGCGCGTGCTGAAACACCGCCTGACCTTCTGCAAACCCTGTGGGCGCAGTTTGGGTGATCCGGATCTTTGAGATCGCATTATAGCCGTAAACCGCATTTACCCGCGACCTAAGCTGCTCTTTTTGCATCTCGAGCATGGGCGCCTGTGCGCCGGTCGTCAAAACCGTCAGCGTTGCACCAAAGGATCCGCGCCCATAGCCAATGTTTACGGGACGTGCCACCGCCGCAATATCTGCGCCAACGGTTTCCTCCCAATGGGTCAAAAGCTTAGACACCGCAAAGCCACGGGTTTCGCCCGCTTTGCGAATCTGCTCGTTGAGAACCGAGCCTGTGCGTTTAAAACCGCGTGTTGATGATCGTCTGAATGACATATCAATGGTTTTGCTAGACCTAGAGCACTAATGTAAAGAGCCAGCACCCGAGAACAAGATATTCAGCGGCATAGGGCATAACGAATGCGTGATTTTGGGATTGTTCCCACCGAGATGAGCGGCACTTTGCTGCAATGGTATGACCAACACGCACGTGAAATGCCCTGGCGTGTGCCTCCGTCTGAACGGCTGCGCGGGGTTGCGCCTGATCCCTATCGGATCTGGCTTAGCGAAGTGATGTTGCAGCAAACCACCGTCGCAGCAGTACGCGACTATTTCATGCGCTTCACCACACGTTGGCCCAAAGTCACCGATCTCGCGGCTGCCGCAGATGAAGACGTAATGGCCGAATGGGCAGGCCTTGGATATTACGCGCGGGCGCGCAACCTACTGAAATGTGCGCGCGTTGTAGCGGATGACCACGGCGGCGTTTTCCCAGACAGCTACGATGGTTTGATCGCGCTACCGGGCATCGGCCCTTATACGGCAGCAGCAATTGCATCGATCGCATTTGATAGATCCGAAACCGTGCTGGATGGCAATGTGGAGCGGGTTATGGCGCGCCTGCATGATTGTCATGAGCCCTTGCCCGGCTCAAAACCCGTACTCAAAGATTATGCCAGCCACCTGACACCAGATACACGTCCAGGCGATTATGCGCAGGCGGTGATGGACCTTGGCGCAACGATCTGCACCCCGAAATCCCCGGCCTGCGGTATCTGCCCCTGGCTGTCTCCCTGTCAGGCGCGAAAATCTGGCACCGCGTCTGAGCTGCCAAAGAAAACACCAAAGGCGCCAAAGCCAACCCGCTATGGCCATATCTATCTTGCACGATCAGAGGCAGGTGATTGGTTGTTGGAACGGCGCCCCGACAAGGGATTGCTTGGTGGAATGCTGTGCTGGCCCACCAGCGAATGGGGAGATGCGCCAACAGACTCCCCACCTTTTGCAGCCGAATGGCAGGAGCTTGGTGCCGAAGTTCGCCACACCTTTACCCATTTCCATCTGATCCTGCGTGTTCATACCGCCAAGCTTCCCGAGGACTACCATCCAGACGCGCCGCGTCTGATGGTTTCGCGGCATCAGTTTGATCCCAAGGATATGCCAACGGTTATGCGCAAGGCCTTTAAAATATGTCGCACAGATAAGGGCTTGGGCTTGTGAGACTTACGGACTAAGGTCGCCTCCAACGCGCGCCAATCTGCTGGAGTGTGAGCCATGCCAGACCCAAAACCACAACGACCGCTGTCCCATTGGCGCAGCGCTTTGCCGTTTTGGATGTCATTTCTTCTGATCCCGCTGATCTGGAACGCCGCCATTTTGGGTGGATGGTGGATCCTGCTGCCACCACTGGCCACGTGGTATCTCTTTGCCGCACTTGATGCGGTATTGGGGCTGAACCTAGAAAACGCAGCCCCCGAAACCGAGGATACGCAGCTCATCTGGTATCGTCGCCTTACAATGGTCTGGATGCCTGCGCAATTTATCACGCTCTTTGGTCTCATTGCATATGTCAGCCAGGCCGCCCATCTAGACGGGCTTGAAAAGTTTGGCATCTTCTTTGGCATGGGGGTGATGAGCGGGACAATTGGCATCAACTACAGCCATGAGCTCATGCATCAGAGCAACAAACTGGAACGTTGGCTCGGGGATATTCTTCTGGCTATGGTGATGTATTCCCACTTCCGTTCAGAACATCTGCTGGTGCATCATCGCTATGTGGGCACGCCCAAGGATCCGGTGACCGCGCGCTACAATGAAGGGTTTCACCGGTTTTACCCGCGCGTTTTGCGACAAAGCTGGCATTCCGCGTTTCATGCTGAAAGGGCTCTTTTGGCGCGCAAGGGTCTACCCTGGTATCACCGCCGCAACCCGTTTTTACGGTACTGGGCGCTGCAGGCATCTATGATGGCACTTGCGCTCATGGTCGCGGGCTGGACAGGTCTGCTGCTGTTTCTGGTGCAGGCAGGCATCGCGATCTGGCAGCTTGAGGTAACCAATTACGTCGAGCACTACGGTCTGACGCGTCTGCACCTTGGCGATGGCAAATATGAGCCGGTCAAACCACGCCATTCCTGGAATGCCGCCCATAAGGCCACCAATTGGCTCTTGATCAATCTGCAGCGCCATTCCGACCATCATACCAAGCCTGATCGCCGCTTTCCGCTGTTGCAGAACTACAAAGAAGACGAAGCGCCCCAGCTGCCCTATGGCTATCCGATTATGACCCTAGCCGCGATGATACCGCCGGTTTGGCGACGCATCATGAACCCCAAGGTGCGCGCCTGGCGCAAGCAGTTCTATCCTGATGTAACGGATTGGACAGATTACAATCGCGCCCAGAATCCACTGCCACGTTAAATGAAAAAGGCCCCGCCAAAAGGCGGGGTCAGGTGTGGTGCATCTCACGCAGAGGCGCACCGGCGGTATCTGGTTGTTCAGCTAGATATCAGTTTTGCATTTCCGCCCGGATCTGCTGACGCAGAACATCGATGGGAACGGTTTTGCCTTCGCGTTTGAAACACCAATAGGTCCAGCCATTGCAGCTGGGGGCGTTTTCAAGATGCGCACCAACCTGGTGGATCGATCCTTTGACATTGTCACCCACCAAAGTGCCATCAGCGCGCACTTTGGCCTTGTGACGGCGGTTCATCGAAAACAGCTCTTCGCCCGGGCGCAGCAGACCACGTTCAACCAGCTGGCCAAACGGAACCCGCGGTTCTGCGCGTTTTGAGGCGGTTACCTGCAGCGCTTCGCGGTCGAACTTACGCACCGCTTTGATGCGCTTTTCAGCAACTTCGCGGTAGGATTCTTCGCGTTCAATACCGATGAATTCACGGCCCAGCATCTTGGCAACGGCACCGGTGGTGCCAGTGCCAAAGAACGGATCCAGCACAACATCACCAGGGTTGGTGGAACCGATCAGGATGCGATGCAGCAGGGATTCGGGTTTCTGGGTCGGATGCGCCTTGTCGCCATTGGCGTCTTTCAGACGCTCGTGGCCGGTGCAGATCGGCAATACCCAGTCAGAGCGCATCTGAATGCCTTCATTCAGAGATTTCAGCGCCTCATAGTTGAAGGTGTATTTTGCACCTTCTTTCTTGGAGGCCCAGATCATCGTCTCATGGGCATTGGTGTACCGCTTGCCACGGAAATTCGGCATCGGGTTGGATTTGCGCCACACCACATCGTTCAGGATCCAATAGCCTGCATCTTGGATCGCCGTGCCGACACGGTAAATATTGTGGTAAGAGCCAATCACCCAGATTGAGCCGTTGGGCTTCAGCACCCGGCGCGCAGCAGCCAGCCAGTCGCGGGTGAACTGATCATAGGCCGCAAAACTGGAGAACTGGTCCCAGTGATCATCAACCGCATCAACCTTACTGTTGTCGGGGCGGTGGAGCTGGCCTTTGAGCTGCAAGTTATAGGGCGGATCTGCAAAAATCAGATCAACCGAATTTTCGGGAAGACTGTTCATTACTTCGATACAGTCGCCACCAATAATCGTGTTTAAAGGGAGCGCTGCCGCGCCCTTTTCGATGGTGTTATTCATTGTCTCTGCCTCAAACCACGGCGCCTTTTGACGCTCATTTTGGTTATCAACAGGATGGGTGATCGGGCGAACTAGGTCAATTTGTTTTTTATTCTGATGGGTTACGCTTTACTCTTGATACAAGATCTTGTGTACGGGCTTAAAACTGCGCCGATGATGTGGTGTCACACCTAGTGTCTTTAATGCATCACGGTGTTGCTTGGAGGGGTACCCTGCATTCTTCTCCCATCCAAATCCTGGAAACTGTTGCCCCAAGTCCACCATAATTCTGTCACGTTCTTCCTTGGCAACAATCGACGCTGCTGCGATCGAAAGAGATTTTGCATCCCCTTTGATGACAAATTCAGCAGGCAATTTCAGATCCTTGGGGATGAGGTTGCCATCGATCAGCAAATAATCCGGTGCCGGATCCAAGGCTGCAACCGCGCGCTCCATCGCCAGATGCGATGCACGCAAGATATTCAATTCATCAATTTCTTCGACACTGGCATGGGCAATCGCCACCTGCGACTTGGCGAGGATTTCCTGCTCGACCAAAGCCCGTTTTTTTGCGCTCAGCTTTTTGGAGTCATTCAACCCTTCGGGCAAAACCGCTAGATCTAGCACCACCGCGGCCGCAGTAACCGGACCGGCAAGCGGGCCGCGACCCACTTCATCCACACCAGCAATTCGAAGATAGCCGCGCTCTATCGCGGCCTGTTCAAGAGAGTAATCAGGCTGTTCCATCCCAAATGGATGCGCGATCCTGGCATTTTGCGCAACAAAAAGGGGAGGACTAAGCCTCCCCTTTTCCACCCACGATCCGTGCGCAAACGGGCCTCAATGTGGTTGGTTAGCGGCTTACCAGACGGTAGCCATGATTTTGCAGGCAGCGGGTTTTATACGCCTTGCGATGTCTATCACCTGCCCGAACAGAGATACCGCATTTAGACGGCAGGCTTTGGACGTGGCCATAATTGCGCTTCAGGCAGCGATGCGAGACCACGGTGCGGCTGTGGCTATACTGTGGGACAATTTTCACACATTGGCTGGGCAGGTCATAGCGTGCGACCGGCGCGGGCAGTGGCCGGGGACGGTGACCATTATTGTGATTGTTGTGGTAATGGGTCTGGCGTTTATGGCGGCGCTTTTCATCTTTGCGCGCCTCATTGATCGCTGCACCAACAAGGCCCAGAACCACGGCACCTGCGATGAATTTTCCAACATCATCCCCCGCACGCGCCGGTGCGGTGCTGAAACCGGTGACACCAATGGAAAGGGCCAGAATAACTGCGATGAACTTCAGGTGGGGCTTGGGGCTATTTGGGGTTTTCATGGGTCTCAACCTTCTAAATCTGTCTGGGCAAAGCGCGTCACTCAAACATGCGCCTCGGTGCTGAAGACAGATTGGGGTTTTGCCCCTCAGACAGGCAATATCGCCCCCTTGTTATCCAATATCATTGCCATCAACCCCCTGTGGTTATTGAATATCGCGGCAACAACACGCATGGTGGAGTCATGTTGCAAAAAACCCTGTTCCTTATTGTCACCACCTGCACTCTCGCACTGGCTGCCCCCAGCCATGCAGAGGAATGTTTTGCCGATTATAAGGCAAAAAAAGATAGCCCCTTGCGCCTGCACTACGGCGTGGTTCAATTGAGGGGCCCCTGCAAGAAGGGGGCAGCCAAAGGTGAAATCGCACAGCGCATCTCCGCAGATGGATGGACATTGCTCAACGTGCTTTCGGTTTTTGGCCCTGATGGCTTGCAGCAAAGGAAGGGCAATGCAGGACCCTACTATCTCCGTTTCTGAGATCCGCAAAACCGGCAGTCGCATCATCTATCTTGGCATTGCTGCGGTGGTGGGGCTGTTGGCCATTGCCGGCACTTTCTTGCTGCTGACGCTGCCAGATGCAAATGCGTTTAATGCCCGCGTTGAACAGCTCTTTGTGGAAAATGATCTCACCACCCAGGCCGAAATCAAACTGCTCGAAATTCTCGCGCAGTCCGGTACAGCCTTTGCCGATACGCTCAGCAGCTACCGTATGGTGATTTTTGTTCTTTTGATCTTTGCCACCGCAATGATGATGGCCGCATTGGTGGTTTTGGCACTGCTCGTCACCATGAACCGACGCATGGCACAGATTGAGCGCGACGGCATTCAGGTCAGCGAGCTCTTGATCAGCCGTGATGAAAACATGGTCTATCTGAACAATATGGGCTTCAAGCTGACGCCTGCTGCGATGGAAACTCTGGCCGTGCTGGCCGAGGCCCGCCTCGATGGGGATGTCTTATCTGGCGTAGAGATTGAGGCGGTGATTTCTGGCCGAGACAGCACCGATTGCGAAGAGGCCGCGGGCGCCACAAGGATCAAACGTCTGCGCGATACATTGGGCAATCAGATGGTCAGCGAGCTGTTGGTGAAAAACATCGCCAAACGTGGTTATGTGCTGGCGATCAGTAAAGATGTCATTCGCATGATCTAAATGCGCCGAATGTTCTGGAAAAACCATATAAGACATCCCATATTTAGCTGATTGCGCCAGGTTGCAGCAAAGGATCCGGGACATGGATGTGCACCTCCCCCCCAACCGAAGCGGCTACGGTATTCTTGTTGAAGATCTTACGCATCCGGTTTTTGTCCGCCACAATGGTATTTTGATTGCGAAGTGCAATCGCGCCAAGGTCATGTATGAGACACGGCAAGCGCCCTCTGTCTACCTGCCGATCCGTGATTTGAAATCATCGCTGGTCAAACGCGATGATCTGCGCACCTTCTGCCCCTTCAAAGGCACCGCGCGGTATTATGATCTGAACACCGAAACAACCAATATCGACAATGCAGCCTGGTGCTATGAGCGCCCGATGCCAGAAGTGGAAGAGGTCAACCGTTTCGTCAGTTTTGCCAAGGATTGCGGCCTGGACATTGATCTTGGTGACAATCAGATCGTGAGCCCTTCCTATGATAATATTTCGGGCCCAATGATTGATTGGCTGTTGCGTGAAGCGGCCTTCATCCAGACGCCAGAAGATTTCACCAGTGCATTGGCCCATAAAATGCGCAGCCAAGGTATCAGCCTGTCGCGCCTGTCGGTCATGTCCTGGTCGCTACATCCGATGATTGCTGGAAAGAACTTCATCTGGTCGAAACAGACCGACAAGGTAACGATCTATACGCCGTCGTATGAAATCTATGATGAGCCCGCCTATCACAACAGCCCCATCCGCCACGTTTCAAAAGGATTGGGTGGGGTACGGCATCGCCTAAGAGAAGAATCAGACATTGCAGCCTTTCCCATTCTCGAAGATCTGCAACGTGATGGTGCAACAGATTATGTGGCCATGCCGCTGCCGTATTCGGACGGGCGCATCAATGTTCTGACCGTTGCTTCAGACCACCCGGATGGGTTCAGCACCGATGATCTGGGTCTGATCTTTGAATGCTCTGCGGTTGTTGCCCGTTTCTATGAAGTGTTCTCCCAACGTGAAAACGCGCGATCCCTGCTTGAAACCTATGTGGGCAAACGCTCTGGCTCTCGCGTGCTGGGTGGTGAAATTCGTCGCGGGGAAGGCGACGAAATCGACGCCGCAATCATGTTTTGCGATTTGCGCCGTTCCACACGGCTGCAGGAAACACTTGGGCGAACTGCCTATATCGCCCTGCTCAATCGGTTCTTTGAAAGCACTTCAGACATCGTGCATGAAAACGGCGGCGAAGTGTTGAAATTCATAGGCGATGCGGTTTTGGCCGTCTTTCCGGCCGGAGACAACGCAGACCTAGCCCGCGCCAAAGCCGTGAAATCCGCGCGCAAAAGCACAATGTCGCTGATGAAGATGCGCAAAGACACGGATGTGGCAGATCTCGATTGCGCCATAGGAATCGCATTTGGATCAGTTATTTACGGCAACGTCGGCTCAAGAGAGCGGCTAGATTTCACCGTGGTTGGGCAGGCGGCGAATATCGCGGCACGGCTTGGCGACTATGGCAAAAAGATTGGCGCTCAGATTGTGGTGAGCGAAGACAGCCTATGCAAGAAATGCACCGCACGCCCGTTGGGGGCGCTGACACTGCATAATGTTGGCCGTACCGTCGAAAGCTATGCTGTACCCGTAGAAGAAGCGATCCCCGAGCTGAGCTGATAGCCCAACATAAAGTGCACCATGTCCCACAGCTTTTAAATTGTGCCTGCACAGGCACAAAATCACATTTAGCGCTTGCAGGCACTTTATTGTCTGCGTATATGACGCTCCACGACATCTGTGCCCAGATGGCGGAATTGGTAGACGCGCTAGCTTCAGGTGCTAGTGTCCGTATGGACGTGGAGGTTCGAGTCCTCTTCTGGGCACCATATCCCCCTATATTTTGCAAAACCCACCATTTCGCGCGTTTTACGCACAAATGATCCGTGCAATCACCATCCAGAGATCTTAACTGCCGGCAAATTTATCTGTTAAGACCTGTTTAACGCCCCACCTGTTATCCCGGTTATGGGTGAAAAAAAGTGGTGGTGACTATGAGCGCACAAGACAATATGGCGCCCATTATCATCAAGAAGAAAAAAGGCGGCGGTGATCACGGTCACCACGGGGGCGCTTGGAAAGTGGCCTATGCCGACTTTGTGACAGCCATGATGGCGTTCTTCTTGTTGATGTGGCTCCTTAACGCAACAACAGAAAAACAACGTAAAGGCCTGGCGGATTATTTTTCGCCGTCCATTCCGTTGAGCCGCGTTTCAGGTGGCGGCAATGGCGCCTTTAATGGCGACAGTATGTTCACCGAAGAGATCAAGCCTCAGACCGGTACCGGTGCAAGCGCTGAGCATCCCGAAGATGCGCAACAGGCGCAGGGCAATTCCGGCGTCGAGAAAGACGACGAAGCGAAAAAGGCTGAGGATGAAAAGCTTCAGGCGGTTCAGGATGCGCTTGCCGGTCGCAGCGGTGAAAGCATGGTGTCGATCGAAATGGCGCGCCATATTATCACCCGCGTTTCCGACGAAGGGCTGATCATTGAATTGTTTGATACTGAGAATGCGCCACTGTTTGAACCAAACAGCGCAACCCCGACTCCGCTGTACCGGGATCTGGTGCGCATGGTTGCAAGAGTAGCCGGTGTTGTTGGCAACGACATAGCGATCAGCGGTCATACCCGTTCGCAGCCGGTAGTGGTGGCCAATAACCCGATTTGGGAAATTTCTCATGACCGCGCAGACGCAACACGAAAACTGCTCGAATCAGGTGGGATGTCCCCAAAACGAATCCATCGTGTCACTGGCCATGCGGACCGCTCCCTGTCTCAAACCAACCCGATGTCGGTGAAAAATAACCGGGTTGAAATCGTGCTACTGCGCGACTGAGCATGAAAAACACCTAGTTTAGAGGCCAATTGGGCTAACGGATATCTCAGATTTTATCTGTTAGCCCAGTATTAATGCCCATTCGATACTCCTGACTGCAGAAGAGAATTGATGCAGCAGAAAGGCGTATCCATGACCATTTCTTCGTCGTTGAGTGCGGGCGTTTCGGGTCTGACCTCCAACGCAACGCGTTTGGCGTCCATTTCCGACAACATCGCGAATTCGTCGACCTATGGCTACAAGCGGGTCCAGACCGATTTCAATTCCCTGGTGATCGGGAGAAACGGCGGCGGCTACACAGCTGGTGGCGTACGTGCGTCATCGATGCGCATGATTGATCAACGTGGGTCCCTTGTGCCAACGAACAACGCAACCGACCTCGCCATTCGTGGCCGTGGCATGCTGCCGGTGGCAAGCATTGCAGAGGTTGAGAACGGCACGCTGAGCCCGTCAATGCTTTTGACATCAACTGGATCTTTCAACACCAATGATGATGGGTTTTTGACCACTGACTCCGGTCTTGTTCTCATGGGTTGGCCCGCGCTTCCGGATGGATCAATCCCCAACTTCCCGCGGGACACCACCGATGGGTTGGAGCCAATCCGGCTGAACCGAAGCCAGCTTTCCAGTGAACCAACCACCGAAGTGAAGCTTGGGATCAACCTGCCCGCAACCTCGACCGAGGCTGGCGGCACACCTGATCCGGCCGATACAACCACCACAATTGCGTACTATGACAACCTCGGTCGTTCCGAAGGGATCACCGTAGAGTTTGAAGCAACAGTACCCGCAAGCGGCACGTCAAACCAATGGACGATGCGCCTGTTTGACTCGGCAAGCGGTGGTGCGCAAATCGGTGAATACGATCTGACATTCAATAGCAGCCAGACCGATGGCGGCTCGCTTGCCTCTGTAACGCCTGTTTCAGGCGGCGCCTACGATCCCGCAACGGGTTCTGTGGTGGTCAACGTGGACGGTGGTCCAATTGAGGTCGACATCGGATTGTTGGGCCGCTCCAACGGCTTGACCCAACTGGGTGATGATTGGGTCGCTGCCAATATCTCTCGTGATGGTGCCCCAGCGGGTAACATCGTGAGTGTCGAAGTGGATGAAAACGGGTTTGTGCGTGCTTCCTATGATTCCGGCATCATCCGCACCGTTTATCAGGTTCCACTGGTGGATCTGCCCAATATGAACGGCCTGCAAACCATGGATCGTCAGACCTTCATCCCAACAACCGAAAGTGGCTCTTTCTTCTTGTGGGATGCGGGCGATGGGCCAGTGGGTGATATTGCATCTTACGCGCTGGAAGAATCGACAACTGATGTCGCCGGTGAACTAACCAGCATGATCCAGACCCAACGGGCCTATTCCTCCAATGCAAAAGTCATCCAAACCGTGGATGAAATGCTGCAGGAAACCACCAACATCAAGCGCTAATAGCGCTTGATCCCCCACACTAAGAAATGGTCTGATCGATGACTCTGAACAGTGCTATTACCGCTGCCGTTTCAGGCATTTACGCAGCATCGCGCGCATCCTCTGTTGTTTCTGACAACCTCTCGAATGCGCTTACACCAGGCCATTCACGCCGTGTGTTGTCGCTGTCATCCAATGGCCCCGGCATTCCCGGGGTCAAGGTTGGCAATATACAATTGGTAAAAGATCCCGGGCTCCTGGCGTCTCGCCGGGTGTCCGAATCTGAATATGCTGCTGCGGAACAGACTGCCAATTTCTTCAGCCGCATGGCCGATGCCGTTGGAACGGTTGACGATCCATTTTCACTCGCATCACGCCAATCCGCCCTTGAATCCGCTTTGGTTGAGGCAATTTCACGCCCAGATTCAGGCCCGCGGCTAAACGAGCTGTCGGTGCGTGCGAACCAGTTGGCAGATTCGATCAATTCTGCGGCCAGCGAGCTCCAAAATCAGCGGCAAATAGCTGAAAATTCGATCGACACACAGATCACTCAGCTGAACCAGGGCCTCAAAGATATTGAGCGCCTGAACGCCAAAATCGTCATTGCAAATGCATCAGGTCACGATCCGGTTGGCCTGATTGATCAACGTGATCAGGTTGTTGACCAAATAAATCAGATTGTTCCGCTGAATGTTGTGACACGCGACAATGGTCAAGTTGCACTTTTCTCGGAAGGTGGGGAAATCCTACTGGAGGGAACGGCCTCTCAATTCAGCTTCGTCAAGAACCGCATCATTCTGCCCCATATGACAATCGATAACGGTCTGCTGTCCGGCTTGGAAATTGACGGTCGTCCTATTGGCACCGGGCCTGAAGGACGCTTGCGAGGCGGCACATTGACTGCTGCATTTCAGATTCGCGACGACCACGCGGTAAGCGCCCAAAAAGATCTTGATACCATGGCCCGCGACCTGATTGAACGCTTTCAGGACCCTGCTGTTGATCCAAGCCTTTCTGCAACGGATGCCGGTTTGTTTACAGACGCTGGTGCCGCATTTGACCCAGCCAACGAACTGGGCATCGCCAACCGTATCAGCCTCAACGAGAAAGTTTCACTCAATGGCGATGCTGAGACCTGGCGCTTTCGCGATGGGCTCAACGCTGCTGCCCCCGGTGATCCGGGCGACGCGAGCTTGCTGCGCGCTTACAGTGATGCGCTCAATCAAACGCGTACGATTTCCACACCCAGCCTTGGCACGATCGATATCTCTGCCTCGACACTTGCGGCAGATCTCATCTCTCGGTTTGCTCAGGACAATGAAACCAGCACCAACCGCGTGACATTCACTGCCGCAGGCTTTCGCGAAGCAAGTGAAGCGGAGCAATCTCAAGGTGTTGATACCGACGTAGAGCTGCAAAATCTTCTGATCATTGAGCAAAATTACAATGCAAACGCGCGCGTGATCACCGTTGTAAATGAACTTATGGACACACTTCTGAGGATCTAACTTATGCTATCTGCTTCTTATGGCGATATCGCCCAGTACACTTTTCTGCGGATGCGCAACTCGGATCTGAAATCCCAGGTTCAGACCCTTGGTCAAGAGCTGACCACAGGGCGTACATCCAATGTCACCGAACGCTTGGGCGGTGATTTCACTTATCTGTCCGGCATCGAACACACCTTGAGCAAGCTCGACAGCTACAAGGTTGCGGTCAGCGAAGTCACCGTTCTTGCGGTTTCAATGCAATCCAGCATTCAAAAAGTGCACGACAATGTTGAACAAGCGCGCAACAGCCTGCTGACGCTTTCAACCAGCCTGACCATCACCAACGCTCAGGATGCCGCCGACGATGCCCGTTTGCAGCTCGACAACAGTATCGATGCGATCAACTCCAGCGTTGGCGGGCGCAATTTGTTCTCCGGCACGGCAACAAGCAGCAGCTCGCTGCTGGATGGACAGACAATTTTGTCAGCGCTGAGCACCGAGATTAGCGGTCTGACCAGCACCACTGATATCATCACAGCAATCGATAATTGGTTCGATGACCCCGCCGGGTTTGATTCAGTTGTATATCAAGGGTCAGATACCGCGCTGGCCCCGATCGATGTCGGCGAAACAGATCAGGTCACTTTGGATGTTCTCGCCACCGATCCCGCGTTCAAACAAAGCCTGAAAGCTTTTGCTTTTGCAGCAATCACCACTGAACCTGGCGTCACTATGGATGACGGCGTTGCGATCGAATTGGTACGCCACGCACGGGATGAATTTGTCGGAAGCAGCGACTCTCTTATCGAACTGCAATCCGATATTGGGTTCATGGAAGGTCGGATCGAAAACGCCCGCACACGCAACGAGGCGCAGATTACCACGCTGTCCATCACCAAAAACAAGATGCTGGAAGCCGATCCCTACGAAACATACGCCAAGCTCGAAGAAGCCCAGAACCAGCTCCAAAGCCTGTATGTGGTAACCCAGAAATCGTTTGAGCTGTCACTCCTGAGATACATATCATGATGAAATACCTTAGACTTCTGTGCCTATTTTTGTTTTTGCCGATGGTGGCGCATGCCAATGCCATCCGGCTGAAAGACCTGGTGGAATTTGATGGAGTTCGCGGCAATGACCTCGTGGGCTATGGTCTTGTTGTTGGTCTGAACGGAACCGGCGATGGGCTGAGAAACTCTCCCTTCACCGAAGAAATCATGACCAACATTCTGGAACGGCTCGGCGTCAATGTGACTGGTGAACAGTTCCGCCCGAAAAACGTTGCCGCTGTGTTTGTCACCGCGACGCTGCCACCGTTTGCGCGTGTTGGTGCAACACTGGATGTGACCGTGTCGGCCATTGGGGATTCCAGCAGCTTGCTTGGTGGTACTTTGATCATGACGCCGCTGAATGCGGCCGATGGTCAGATTTATGCCGTTGCGCAGGGCTCAATTCTCGCAGGTGGTGCCGTTGCCGAAGGCGAAGCGGCCAGCGTCACACAGGGCGTTCCCACCGCTGGGGTGATCCCATCAGGCGGCCGCATCGAGCGTGAGATCGAATTTGATCTGGCGTCTTTGTCGACCATGCGCCTCGCGCTGCGTGAGCCCGATTTCACCACTGCAAACCGGATTGAACGGGCTATTAACTCTGAATTTGGGCGTAACGTGGCCCTTATGCGGGACTCGGGAACTGTTGAGGTGGACGTTCAACGCACCAATACGCGTTCTACCGCACATGCAATTGGCCGGATGGAAAACATCCTGGTTGAGCCCCAGCGCAAAGCGCGCGTGGTTGTCGACCAACGTTCGGGCACCATTGTGATGGGCAGCGATGTTCGTATTTCCCGTGTCGCCGTTGCCCAGGGCAATCTGACACTGCGCATTGAGGAGGCGCCACTTGTGGTGCAGCCGAACCCCTTTACCGATGCGCAGCCCGTTGTGGTGCCTCGTACTGGTGTTGGCATCGAGGAAGAAGAAGGCATCCAACTTGCGGAAGTTCCTGAAACCACATCCTTGTCGGAAGTTGTTTCGGGCCTCAATGCCTTGGGGGTCTCACCACGCGATATGATCGACATCCTCAAAAGCCTGAAAGCCGCCGGCGCACTTCACGCAGAGTTTGTTGTCCGATAACAAAAAGGGCCGCTCTATCCCGAGCGGCCCTTTGCAATCTGTTCTTACCAACGTTTTAGCGTATCGCCGTAGTCAATGGTTGGAACCAGAGTAACGTTTTTCTCGATCTCAGCCTCTGGATTGTCCAACCGCAACGCGATGATCTCCGCAGCCTTGCGCCCGATTTCCTGACGGCACGCATCCATCGTGGCCAATCTGCGCGGCAGCCCATCCAGCAATTCAACGCCATTAAAGCCCGCAAGGCCAATTTCGCCGGGCACGTCCACCTTCTGATCCATCAGATGCAGCAAACCACCTGCGCCGATCATATCATTGGAATAATAGAGAAAATCGAGATCTGGCGAGCGATCAAGCATATCGCGTGTCATCTCACGCCCTTTCGCCAGCGCTGAGCCGCCGGAATAAAAGGCACGATCTTCGATCTCTACGCCCTCTTTTGCCAGTGCCTCGGTAAAGCCTTCAAAGCGTTTGCGCGCCCGGTGATCAAGCGGCATTTTGGTGCCCAGAAAACCAATATGCTCATAGCCAGCTTTCAGGATGGCCTTCGCCATCTCACGCCCGGCGCGACGGTGAGAAATCCCGACCATCGCATCAACCGGTTTGCCATCGGTATCCATGATTTCAACCACCGGAATACCAGCTGCTGACAACATCGCACGGCAGGCATCTGAATGTTCAAGCCCGGCAATGATGACACCAGAGGGACGCCAGGACAGCATCTCATAGAGAACTTTTTCTTCTTTTTCGGGTTGATAATCCGTCACCCCAACCACCGGCTGTAGATCGGTGTTTTCCAAGACACGGTTGATACCGGTCAGAACTTCGGGAAACACCATATTGGAGAGCGACGGGATAATCACCCCAACAAGGTTTACGCGGCTTGATGCAAGTGCGCCTGCGATCTTATTGGGCACGTACCCTAGTTCCTTAGCAGCGGCGAGCACCTTTTCCCGTGTTTTATCAGATACATCTCCGCGGTTTCGCAGCACTCGGCTGACGGTCATTTCGGACACGCCAGTGGCTTCGGATACATCACGGAGGGTCAGCGGGCGATGGGTGTCATTCGTCACTCTGAAACTGCCTTATATTGCTATTTTTTTCACGTTACCCCACTCCATACAAAAAGCACAATGGGGCGATCAGAAGTGCGGTTAAGGAGCGATGAAACAGCCGCATAAAAGCGCGTATCATGTTCATATCCGCGCGTTTGATCCATATTTTCAAATAGAAAAATACACGTAATGATTGCGTCTCTACTTTAGCATCACGCAAAACTTCGTATTAGCTTCGGCCATAAGCCACGTTTCGCATCCAGACGCCGAGCCATTTTTTAATTTCTGATTATGCCACTGGGCGACTTGTCGACAATAGATCCCCTCATACAGGTTCCATCACGGTGTATTCCCCACTGTCGGGGGGATCAAAGGCTTGGCATGCCATCGGTAATTGTCGCTGGTCTAAGCAACCCAACAATAGCGTTTTCTGGCGCTATGTTATGGGTATCGCCACCTTGGATCTGCGGCGCAAAAGGCTGGCGGCATTCAACAGCTAGAAAAAAGCCCCGCTGTTTGAGCGGGGCCTTGGTAGATTAGCTTGCCTTTTTCTCTGGCTCAGAGATGTCATCTGGGGTCGCTTCGGCAACAACCTCGACAACCTCTGCGTCGCTGACGGCTTCTTCGGCTGGCTCATCAGCAGGAGCTTCTTCGGTCTTGTCTTCCAAAGCCCCGACAATCAATGGCAGCATATGCGCGCCTGTTACGCTGCTGACCTCTGCCACCTCTGGTGATTTCCAGGTCAACGTATCAAAGCTGCCGCAGTTTTCGCAGATCGGTGCCCATTCCGGATGGATGTGATTACACACATCACAGACCCACTGCGGCCCGCGCGGGGCGCTCAGGGCGCGGGTCAGCCAGGCACGCACAACGCTGTCATCAGAGCCTTCACCACGTTCAATCGCCGCCATCAAAGTCAGCGCACGCGCATCCGGTGCACGCTCTGGCAAATCACCCAGGGCGCGACGTGCAGCAGGGAATTCTTCCGCCACAACATAAAGCTCAGCTGAGACCAGACGATTTTCATCATGTCCCGGTTTCATACGCAGGAACGGCTCAAACCGTTTGATCCGTGCGGCCGGTGTTTCATCGGGCTCAATCGCTGCAAAAGCATGCGCTAGATCCGGATGAGGCTGTGCCTCCCAGGCTTTTTTGAGCAAACGGATCGCAACACGTTTTTTGCCCTTCTCAACATATGCACCAGCCGCAAGCACTGCAGCGGGGATCAGGTCAGGCGACAGCGTGTTGGCTTCGATCGCTTTTTCCTGCTGCTCAACGGTTGCGCCTTCGTCCAGCAAAGCTTTGGCCGAAGACAGCGCCAGAACAGCGTCGCGACGTTTGAATACATCACGCGGCAAAGTGCCGGTTTTCAGCTTGGTCGAAAGCGTCTTGCGCGCGCCCGCCCAATCCTGCGCCTGCGCCTGAAGCTGCAACAGCGTATCTTGCACTTCTTCATGCTTGGGCCGCAGCGCCAGGGCTTTTTCTGCCAGCGCCAAAGCGGTTTCCTTATCGCCTTCTGACAGCTTCTGCTTCATGATCCCGCGCACCCCAACAAAGCGGGTGGATTGGTTGGACAGCAAGCGTTTGTATGCCTCAGAGGCCTTACGGGTATCGCCGGACATTTCCGCAGCCTGTGCCACAATCAAATCAGTAAGCTGCGGGTTTTCAAGGTATTTTTCAGCTCGCGTTGCCTTGGCCATAGCCAGACGGCCCTCGCCCGCAGACAGCGCCATCATCCCCTCGGTCAACGCTTTATAACCTTTGCGCTCGCGGCCTTTGTCAAACAGGCGGGTCAACGCTGTTTCATCACCATTGATAAAGCGCAGCGTTGCAACCGACAGCGACGCCAGTTTCAAAATCAGCCAGAGCGCAACAAGCAGTACCGCAATGGCCAATACAGATTGCAGCGCACCCAGCGTGAATTCGGTGTCGGCGACCGTGATCTGAACACCACCAGGTGTGTCCAGCAACAAAACGACGCCAAAGCCAAGCGCGCCAACAATCGCCACAAAAATAAGGACTTTAAGAAGAGACCAGAGCATACAGAAATTCCTTATTTGGCATTCAGACTGTTGGAGAGCGCATCAGCCGCAACAATTGTATCCAGCCGCGCTTGTGTTGCAGCGATCCAATCCGCCATCGGTTTGGCCGCAGTTTCTGGCAGGGCTACTGCTTCCGACAGGGCAGTTTGCAAATCACCTGCATTCACTGCCGCTTCAATACGCGACAATACCGCATCAGTGTCAGCCCCCTCTTTTGGCGCAACAGAACGCGCCCCAAGATGACGTTTTACATATTCCGCAAAGCCGCTTTGACCAGCAGTTTCAGAACGATCCGCCGCCAATGCTTCACGTGCAACAGGCGCAAACCCATCGCCCAGCGCAGCAAGCGACAGAACACCGTTTTTGGCGCTGGCCGACAAAGCTGCCGGGACTGCTACACCCACGGCTTTCAGCTCATCAATTTGTGAGGCAAAGGGCTGCCCCGCATCCACAGCTGATCGGAGCCGCGCCAGAACGGTCTGGGCGCTTGCAATCTTGGCAGCAGCGGCGCTTGCCTCTTCCAAGGCACGGGCCTGGGCAAACATATCGGCCACTTCATCGCGCTGCGCAGCAAAACTTTGCTGCAATCTTTGCATCTCTGCTTCAAAAGCAGCCGACGTTTCGGGGGAGACCGCTGCAGAAACCGGACGCGCCGCCAATTCAACCAGCTGCGCTTCCAGACCGGCCAGTTTGTTTTCAAGCGGGGTCAAATCGGTAGATGCGCTATCGGCATCTGCTTCCAACGCATCGATGCGCACAGCAAGCGGATCAAGATCGGGAATTTGCAGCGCCGACACTTGCTGGGCCAGTTGGTCCAATGTGGATTTCAGGTTCGCTTGCTCAGCGCCCAGCGCTTCAACCTGTTCGTTTCCTGCGCCAAATCCAGCGGGCAGGTACGGATCCAAAATTTCGGTTTTGGCGATACCAAATCCAATAGCCGCCGCTGCAACACCACCCAAGAAGGTCGGGACAAAGCCGCCGCGTTTTTCAATGACGCGTTCAACCGTTGCTGGTTGTTCTGTCGCTGGCTCCAACGCTACAAATTCTGCGGTCTCGGTCTCGGTCTCGGTCTCGGTCTCGGTCTCGGTCTCGGTCTCGGTCTCGGTCTCGGTCTCGGTCTCGGTCTCGGTCTCGGTCTCGGTCTCGGTCTCGGAAGAAATCGTCACTTCGACCTCTTCACTGTCAAGCGCGTCTATATCTTCAACGCTTGTCTCAACCTCAGTATTCTCTGCGTCTTGAACTAGCTCTGGCGCTGGCTCTACCACTTCGTCTCGGTTCTTTTGATCTGCCACGCCGAACTTCCCTTCCAAATCTCAATAACCTTGTTGGTCAAACATTTTGCGGCGACACTACTGTGCCCGTTGACTACGCTCAAGTTGGAGCAACTCATTTGTTACGTCACAAACGCTTTTAATCATCGACATCACATCCGGCATTTGTGCTATTTTCAGTCCCCTATAGCCCAAACTATTCAAAGGTTCCGCAACAGCTGTGCTGAGTGCGACAAAATATACATGTTTTGTCTCGGTGCATTCATAAACAAATTGTTGGCTGCTGCGCGGGGAAAAAAGCGGAACTAAGCACAATTGCCCATCCTCTAGGCAGTCTTTTGCCTCAGCAGTCAGCTCTTGCGCTTGCTGATCGTATATTTCCATGCCTGCGCAGGAATGCCCTGCCGCCCGAAGCCGCGCTACAATATGGCCACGGGTGTGCCGCCCATGAAGGTGCAAAAGAACTTTGGGAGCTTCCTCTTTGCTCAGCGATGCAACCAGCTCATCCGCTGTGCGTCCCAAACATGTGGCCCGCCAGCCAAGCGCGCGGGCCTGTTCAGCCGTACGCTCACCCACGCAATAGGCCATTTTGCGCAGAGCTGTAGAACGGGAGGCGATGTCCGCCCCGTTTGAGGACGTAAATATCACCGCATCACAGGTGCTGATATCCAGTTCCTGCACCAATGGTTCAATCTTGAGAAGCGGAGAGAATACCGGGTTCACCTGCGAACGTAGCTCCGCAGGCAATTGCTCCCAAAACCGCTGTGATGCGGCGGCGGGGCGTGTCAGAAGCAGGCAAACCATCAACACCTCCCGGGATTGTTTGCAGGCGCTTATGGTGGTAGCCCCCGGACCAATTGGATGCAATGGTAACACAATGACAGAGAGTTTGACCGTACTAGGGATCGAGAGCAGCTGTGACGACACAGCCGCCGCTGTTTTGCGCAAAGCCACAGGTGAAAAAACGCAGATTCTTTCCTCTGTTGTGTTTGGCCAAACCGAACTGCACAGCCCCTATGGCGGCGTGGTGCCGGAGATTGCCGCGCGCGCCCATGCGGAAAAGCTCGACCTCTGTGTGAAAGACGCATTGAAGGAAGCGCAGCTAGGTCTGTCAGATCTGGATGCCATCGCGGTCACCTCGGGCCCCGGTCTGATCGGCGGCGTTATATCAGGTGTGATGTGTGCCAAAGGCATAGCCGCAGCCACTGATTTGCCTTTGATTGGGGTCAACCATCTGGCGGGCCACGCGCTGACCCCACGCCTGACAGACAATGTGCCTTATCCCTATCTGATGCTATTGGTGTCTGGCGGGCATTGTCAGTTTCTTCTGGTACGCAGCCCGGATGATTTCACCCGTCTCGGCGGTACAATCGATGACGCCCCGGGGGAAGCTTTCGACAAAACCGCACGCCTGCTGGGCCTGCCGCAACCCGGCGGTCCCTCGGTGCAAAAAGATGCAGAAACTGGTGATCCCAAACGATACCGCTTCCCGCGCCCATTGCTGGATCGCGATGATTGCAACATGTCCTTTTCGGGCCTGAAAACCGCATTGATGCGGATGCGCGATCAGGTCGTCTCTGAAAAAGGTGGGCTCACCCGGCAGGATCGCGCGGATCTTTGTGCGGGTTTTCAGGCGGCTGTTGTTGATGTCATGGTGGCAAAAACCCGCAAGGCGCTGGTGACCTATCTTGCGCAATCCCCCACCCAACCAACAATTGCAGTTGCTGGTGGCGTCGCCGCGAACACCGCCATTCGTGCCGGGCTTGAAACGCTATGCGCGGAACATGGCACCACGTTTCTGGCCCCACCTTTGGCCCTTTGCACCGATAATGCTGCGATGATTGCATATGCTGGTCTTGAACAGCTGCTTTCGGGCGCGGCCCCCGGCACAAACCTGACCGCAAGACCGCGATGGCCGTTGGATCAAAGCAGCCCGGCCCTGCTGGGAAGTGGTAAAAAAGGAGCCAAAGCATGAGCATCACGGTAATCGGTGCTGGCGCATTTGGCACTGCTTTGGCGATCTCCATTGGGGAATCCGCCACGCTTTGGTGTCGCGATGAAACACACGCGGCTGAAATGATTGATCACGCTGAAAACCAGCGCCGCCTGCCAGGAGCGCCTTTGCCCAGCGGCCTGACTGTGACTGCCGACCTCAGCAAAGCCTGCCAGCCGGATATCATTCTTCTTGCGGTGCCGACGCAGAAGCTGCGCAGCTTTCTGACCGAAAACGCGGCCCTGATGACGCATAAAAAGCTGGTCGCCTGCTGCAAAGGGATTGAACGTTCCAGCGGGTTGGGCCCGATTGGCGTGATCGAAGACTGTGTACCAGACACGCAGGCTGCAATTTTGACCGGGCCAAGTTTTGCTGCAGATATTGCGCGGGGCCTTCCCACTGCACTGACCCTGGCCTGCCGCAATGAGGAAACCGGCAAAACGCTGCAAGCTGCGCTTACCACCCGCAATATGCGGCTGTATCGCACCACAGATACCATTGGCGCAGAATTGGGCGGCGCTTTGAAAAACGTCATTGCCATCGCCTGTGGGGCTGTCATGGGCGCGAAACTTGGCGAAAGCGCCCGCGCAGCGCTGATGACACGGGGTTTTGCCGAAATGCAGCGCATGGCCTTGGCACTGGGCGCGCAGGCAGAAACCCTTGTTGGTTTGTCTGGGTTTGGTGATCTGGCGCTGACCTGCTCATCGGCGCTGTCGCGCAATTATCAGCTTGGGCTGGCGCTTGGCAGCCGTGACAATTTTGATCCTTCTATCACCGTTGAGGGCGCAGCCACCGCGCGCGCCGTTGAAATGCAGGCGCAATCACTGGGCATCGACATGCCGGTGACGCAAACAGTGGTCGCTTTGCTGGATCAACGCTTGACGATTGAGGACGCCGCTGCGCAACTACTTACAAGACCATTAAAAGAGGAATAAAATGCTCGTAGCTTTGATTGCGCGTGACAAGACAGATCATCTGCAAACACGCATGGACAACCGCGAAGCGCATCTGGCCTATATTCAAGAGACCGGCGTTGTTGCGCAGGCGGGCCCGCTGTTGGATCAAGACGGCAAGATGGTTGGTTCCCTGATCATTCTCGATGTCGAAGACATGGCTGCAGCCCAAGCCTGGGCCAACAGCGACCCCTATGCCAAGGCCGGCTTGTTTGAAGCGGTTGAGCTGATCACCTGGAAAAAGGTTATCGGCTGATGCGTTACTGGCTGTTCAAATCTGAACCTTCAACCTGGAGCTGGGACGACCAGCAGGCCAAGGGGGACGTAGGTGAAGAATGGGACGGCGTACGCAACTATCAGGCGCGTAACTTTATGCGAGAGATGAAGCACGGTGATCGCGGCTTTTTCTATCACTCGCAAAAGGAAAAATCAGTGGTGGGCATCGTAGAAATCTGTGCCGAAGCCCACCAAGACAGCACAACGGAAGATGCGCGCTGGGAATGCGTAGACATCAAAGCGGTGCGCGGTTTCACCAAACCGGTGACACTGGCGCAGATCAAAAGTGAAGAGGCGCTCTCCGAGATGGCATTGGTGAAAAGCGCGCGCCTTTCGGTTCAACCTGTTTCAGAAGATGAATGGCACCTTATCTGCCAGATGGGTGAGACCCGCGCCGACTGATCTGTCAGGCAATCCCCCAATTAGGGAACACTGGCTGCTCTAACACACAGGGGAAGGTGTAATGGACTATATCGGAATTTTTGCTGCCGCCGCCGCAGGTTTCATACTGGGCGCGGTTTGGTATGGGGCCCTATCAGGCCCATGGGTCAAAGCATCCGGTGTGGAATGTGGCCCTGATGGCAAACCCAAAGGTGGGATGTCGCCGATAATCTTCGCCATCAGTTTTGTTATTCAATTGGTGGTCGCAGGAATGATGCGGCACGTGTTTGCACTGTCAGGAATTGACACCCTGGGGGCTGGCTTGCTGGCCGGCGCCGGTGTTGGCGCGTTTTTCATCAGCCCGTGGATCGCATTGAATAATATGTACGCCATGCGTCCAATTACCCTGACGGCGATTGATGCGGGCTATGCCACATTGGCCTGCAGCGCGATTGGGCTGGTACTGACACTGTTTCTGTAACACATGCAAAAAGCGGTGCAGAAATCAAAATAAAAAAGGGAAGGTTCCGGGACGAACAGAACCTTCCCTTCCACCCCGCGTGCTCCGTATCCACCACACGCGTATGAAATTTCGGTTCAGCCATCCTAGCTGATAATTCAACCTACCCCGAAAGGGGCCGTTCTGCAAAAGAATAGCCCAGACAAAGCGTTTCAAATTCAGGGGATATGGACAGCAGAAAATGCGCCATGAATATCCCACCCGCATACAACGGGTGGGATTAAAGGATCAGCTATATACAGCTTCTTTTCCGAAATGCTTGGTCAGCATGTAATAGACCACAGCGCGGTATTTATTGCGCTCGGATTTGCCATAGGTCTCAATCACGGAATCGATCGCTTCCTTCAGCTCTGGCCCATCGGACAGGCCCAGTTTTTTAATCAGGAAGTTTTCTCTGACGGTCTCAAGCTCACTTTCTTGAGTGGCCGCAACAGTGGATGCATCCGCATTGTAAATCGCCGGACCACATCCAATGGTCACTTTGGTCAGCAGATCCATATCTGGATCAATGCCACATTTGTTCTTCAGATCATCTGCATACTGCGCGATCAGATCGTCTCTCTTACCCATTGCATTCTCCCAACAAAACCAGGTGCTCTTTGCGAACAATGGGCAAAGACTAGGCGCAAACCTGCGCAATACAAAGGAAAAGATTGGCCGCACTTTCCCCGGTGTTGCATTCAGAATCAAAAACCGCCCGATGTGGCACACCGGGCGGTTTTCTCAGGCAATTCAGCGCTGATTAGTAACGGTAGTGTTCCGGCTTATACGGACCTTCTGGCGTGACGCCGATGTATGCGGCCTGCTCAGGTGTCAGCTTTGTCAGCTTGGCGCCAACACGCTCCAGGTGGAGAGCCGCAACTTTTTCATCCAGATGCTTGGGCAGGATGTAGACGTCGTTGTTGTAGTCATCACCTTTGGTCCACAGCTCGATCTGGGCCAGAACCTGGTTGGTAAAGGATGCAGACATCACAAAGGACGGGTGACCAGTGGCGTTACCCAGGTTCAGCAGACGGCCTTCTGAAAGCAGGATGATGCGGCTGCCGGATGGCATCTCGATCATATCTACCTGCTCTTTGATGTTGGTCCACTTGTGGTTCTTGAGCGCGGCAACCTGGATTTCATTGTCGAAGTGGCCGATGTTGCCCACAATCGCCATGTCTTTCATCTCGCGCATATGTTCGATGCGGATGATGTCTTTGTTGCCGGTGGTGGTGATGAACACATCCGCGTCCAGCGCCTCTTCCAGCAAGACAACCTCAAAGCCATCCATCGACGCCTGCAGCGCGCAGATTGGATCGGCCTCGGTGATTTTTACCCGCGCACCTGCACCCGCCAGAGACGCAGCAGAGCCTTTGCCCACGTCACCATACCCACAGACAACAGCAACTTTACCGGCCAGCATGGTGTCAGTCGCGCGGCGGATACCATCCACCAGCGATTCCTTGCAGCCGTATTTGTTGTCGAACTTCGACTTGGTGACCGAGTCGTTCACATTGATCGCAGGGAACGGCAGCTGGCCGTTTTTCTGCAGTTCATACAGACGGTGCACGCCGGTGGTGGTTTCTTCGGACACACCAAGGATCGCATCACGGGTCTTGGTGAACCAGCCGGGGCTTAGTTTCATGCGTTTGGCGATCTGGGCCTTGATCACCTCTTCTTCTTCAGACTGCGGCACGGGAATGATGTCTTCACCCGCTTCGGCACGTGCACCAAGCAGCACATAAAGGGTCGCATCACCACCATCATCGAGGATCAGATTTGGACCTTCCGGGAACATGAAGGAGCGGTCCAGATAGTCCCAGTGCTCTTCCAGAGACTGGCCCTTGATTGCAAACACCGGGATATCTGCCGCAGCAATTACAGCTGCTGCGTGATCTTGTGTCGAAAACACGTTGCACGACGCCCAGCGCACATCAGCGCCCAGCTCCACAAGAGTTTCGATCAAGACAGCAGTCTGGATCGTCATGTGAAGCGAGCCAACAATGCGGGCACCCTTAAGTGGCTTACTGTCGCCGTATTCTTTGCGCAGAGACATCAGCCCCGGCATTTCGGTTTCAGCAATATCCAGCTCTTTTCGGCCGAATTCAGCCAGTGCGATGTCCTTGACGATATAGTCCCCGGCCATTGTAAGCTCCATTCTGGTTACGGGTTAGCTTAGGCAGGGCGTAACATCACAATGGTTTACAAGCAACGAACATGACCGGTGAAAGTACGTGCTGGTGCTTAGCTCGGAGAGCCCAGTGGCATTTTTGCAGGCAAGGCTTCAAAGAAGTCCGTTCCTGCAGCCAAAACACAGCTGACGCCGTTGGGATATGTGACGAGGAGGGTAAATGTGCCGGTTTCTTTGGAGGACCAAACTTCAACCAGCGTACTGCCCTGCTGGTCGCTTCGTAACCCACCTGCCGTCAAATGTTCTGAATATCTATCAGCCAATCTCTCTATTACCGTAGATCGGTCTGCACAATTTGCGGCCAAGGCAGGTGGTGCCGTTGCGGCCATGCCAAAAACCATACACAGGCTCAACAATCGCTTGAACATGACAAGCTCCTTTCGCTAGAGGTCAGTCTCTAGAGACGGGGCTCGCTGAGAGGTTACGCCGCCCCTCTCCATAAAAGTATTATGTGTACTTTCGGTGTAGGTTTCAATCACATCCAAGTCACACTCATGTATAACGTCAGGTTCCAATGGTGGTACGAGTCCCACCTGATGAGCGTTAAGGTTTTGGGGAGAAAGCATAAATGGCAGTCGAAGCGCGCGCGTGGCAACGGATGCTTTCTGGTCGCCGTCTGGACCTGCTGGACCCCACTCCGGTTGATATTGAAATCGAAGACATCGCCCATGGGTTGGCTTTTGTCGCCCGCTGGAACGGGCAAACGCGCGGTGATTTTGCGTATTCCGTCGCCGAACATTCCTTGCTGGTCGAAACCCTCTACGCGCGCCTCTATCCCAAAGCGCCGGTGAAATGGCGCCTGGCGGCACTGCTGCATGACGCACCCGAATATGTCATTGGCGATATGATTTCCCCGGTGAAGGCTGCGGTGGGTTCTGGCTATGATGAGCTGGATCAACGGCTGACATCTGCAATTCACATCCGTTTTGGCCTGCCTGCAGCGCTGCCCAAAACAGTTAAATCGCAGATCAAACGCGCCGACAAAATCAGCGCCTGGATGGAAGCGGTGCAGATCGCAGGCTTTTCAGAGAAAGAAGCCAACAAATTTTTTGGCCGCCCCAAACCGGAAATTATTGCAGGCCTCAGCATTGATCTGCGCCCGCCCGTCGAGACACGCACTGATTTTGTTGCCCGTCACGAAGAGCTGTTGCAGGCGCTTTAATCCTGTTCCGCAATGCGCTTGCGGCGTGCATCCTCTAGGCGCTGTTGTTTGAATCTCCGGGCTTCTACAAAGTTTTCACCTGCCCGAATGCCCTTGTTCAAAAGCATCTGTTTGCGGCGCTGCCCATTGAACGAAGACCATCTGGTGTCAGCCTCTATAAAGCCGTGTTGGGCTAGCGCCGTGCCAATCCGTTCAAGATCAAGCTCACCAAAGCTTAGCCGGCTGGAACGCTGCTGCGCCACTGGCAGCCATTCGCTGCGCAGGGCATTGATGACCAGCGGATCATTCTGGCAAAAAGCGCGCACATTTTGCACCAACTGGGCGCTGGCACCGGACTCCCGGCGCTGTATCATCGCAAGCTTCTGATCCGCACGCCCCACCATCGCAAAGAGATGCACTGCCGACCCATCTGCAGCAATAATCTGGCGCGCGGCCTTATAGCGCGCAATTTGCTCCACCAGGCTGTGCTCTTGTGGGTGGAAAATCTCATAGCCCTGTTTTTTGAGCCGCCGTTCCAATATGGCTTCGCCAATCATGCCCCCCTTGCCTAATCCAAGTTTAGAACGCGAGAGGTAGATGCGTTGAGGGCCATTCGGCTGAACGGCTTGGGCAAAATTACTTTGAAGCGCTGCTCGAAACTTTGGCGTTCCCGAAACAATCGGCCCAATGCCAAACCCTTGCCCCGGCACTATCAATTCTTCAACTTGCAAGGGCGTGCGGGTAACTTTCACATCCGTGCCAGCTGCATAATGCGCCAAAAAATCGCGCTGAAACCCACGCAGTTCGCCATCCGCAGCGGGGCGTTTTGGAATAAACAAAATCCCATCAATGGGTTTGCCCAGATGCGCCAAGGCCCAAAGCCGCGCGGTGCTTTCGACCAGAAAATGCCCGAAGTGCGCCCAAAGGACACCACCCCAGAGCCAGCGTCCTTTTAGTGTTTTGGATCTGGAAGGGAGTTCGGGTTTAACCGTGATTGGTCGATACCGCCGCCACAGCGCTGCGTGATGGCAATAACTTCCATCGGAATAAAGAACACCTGCGGCTTGTATCAGCCCGCTGGTGTTAGGGGGAACCACATGCGCCTGGGCCAAGGTGACGATTTCCTCAGACCAACCGCCTGCTGGCTGCGGTTGACCTGATGAAAACGCTCCCACACTCAATTCCTAGCGCGGGCTACGTTTGGCCAGGATCCGCTGCAAAGTGCGGCGGTGCATGTTCAGGCGGCGCGCAGTCTCGGATACATTTCGGTCACACAGCTCATAGACGCGCTGAATATGCTCCCAGCGCACCCGATCTGCGCTCATTGGGTTTTCCGGCGGCGGCGGCAATTCATCATCACCCGCCAACAACGCGCTCATGATATCTGAGGCATCCGCAGGCTTTGACAGATAATCCGTTGCGCCGATTTTCACCGCAGCAACCGCAGTGGCGATTGCACCATATCCGGTCAGCACTACAACACGGCTGTCAGGGCGTTTTTCGCGAAGCACTTCAACAACGTCGAGGCCATTGCCATCTTCAAGACGTAGATCCACAACTGCATAGGCAGGGGGGCGTGCAGTGGCGATCGCGGTTCCCGCCGCAACGGATCCCGCTGTTTCCACTTCAAAGCCGCGCTTTTCCATGGCCTTGGCCAAGCGCCGCAAAAACGGCTCGTCATCATCGACAAGCAGAAGTGTCTTATCGGGCCCAATGAGGTCTGGATCAGTTTCGGCCATGTGCTCTTTTTCTCCCAACCGGTCAGCAGCGGTTGCTGATCAGAATATTACGTAGAGCTTTCAAAGGTCAAACTGAAGCACACCATTAAGCATTCTCGACGAAGCAACCCACCCGATCTGCCATCTGTTGTGCAGTTTCTTCCCGCTTGAAGAAGTCTACAAAGCCAAGTTCTGGTAAGACCAAATAAGTGTAAGTGGAATGGTTGACCAGATAATATTCATCGTCACCATCTTGTTTTTGGTAATACGTCTTATACGCTTTGCTGGCCGCTTTGACCTGTTCGGCAGATCCTGTGAGGCCGATCAGCTTGTCGTGGATGATCTCGGAGAAGTCGGCCATAACTTCGGGCGTGTCGCGTTCAGGATCGATCGAAATAAAGACAGGTGTCGCGGATACGCCTTTTTGTGCAAGAATATCAATCGCTTCAGCATTGCGCGCATTGTCTAGTGGGCAAACATCAGGACAGAAGGTATAGCCGAAATAGATCAGCGTTGGCTCTGTCACCACGTCGGTGTCTGTAACGATCTGCCCTTTGGTATTCACCAGCTCGAACGGCCCACCAATCGCACCGGCACCGCCGGCAATCGTACTGGTGCGGCAATTTGCAAACGCATCGGTGTTCTGATTTTGCGTTGCAATCCAAGCGGCCCCAAGGCCCGCAATTGCAACACTTGCGGCCACTACGGCGAAAATTCGAGACATGGCATCCTCATATAATTTCTGCGCGGGTTGATTGAACGTTTCCCCCGCGAGACCTATCAGTATTTTTGACAGTTTCAACCGGAGCACATGGTCACATGGCTGACATACACATCAGTTTGATGAGCGGACAGGAGCGCAGCCACTGGATTCGCCTGCGCACTTTGATTCTTTTGCGCTGGGTTGCAATTTTTGGCCAGATTGCAGCGCTTTTTGGGGCGCAGCTGATATTCAAGATCGATTTCCAGGTTGAACTCACCTATCTGGCCGTAAGCATTTCGGTGATCAGCAACCTGATCGCGACCTTCGCATTCCCTGAAAACAAGCGTCTATCGGAATTCGAAAACCTGCTGTTGATTCTGTTTGATCTGCTGCAGCTTGGAATTCTGCTCTATTTGACCGGAGGCTTGAACAACCCGTTCTCGCTGCTTGTGCTAGGCCCTGTGACGATTTCCGCCACGATGATGCGCCTGCGCTCCACAATGATTGTTGGCAGCACTGCAATTCTGTTGGTGACGGCTATTTCGCAGCTTTATCGTCCGCTTGTGACCCAATTTGGCACCGAACTCCAAATGCCGGGCATCTTTATCTTTGGCAACTGGGCGGCGATTGTGATCGCGATCATGTTTATCGGTGCCTATTCCTATCGCATCAGCTCCGAAATCCGTTCCATGTCTGACGCGCTCTCGGCCACGCAGATGGCGCTCTCGCGTGAACAAAAGCTCACCGATCTTGGCGGGGTCGTCGCGGCAGCTGCGCATGAACTTGGGACACCGCTGGCAACGATCAAACTGACCAGCGCCGAGCTGATCGACGAATTGGATGACCGCCCTGATCTGCGCGAAGACGCAGAATTGATCCGCGAACAAGCCAACCGGTGCCGCGATATCCTGCAAGGCATGGGGCGCGCCGGAAAATCAGATGTGCATATGCGTCAGGCGCCACTTTCGACGGTAATTCACGAAGCCGCGGAGCCACATATGCATCGGGGCAAGACATTGCATATGGATGCGGCACCGCTGAACGGCGGCGACCTGCTGCACCCAAAGATCTTGCGCAAACCCGAAATCATTCATGGATTGCGCAATCTTGTGCAAAATGGCGTCGACTTTGCCCGCAAGGAAGTCTGGGTTCAGGCCCGTTGGGACAAAAACCAAATTGTTGTTACGATCAGCGATGATGGTCTGGGGTATCCGTCGCATCTTCTGGGACGTATTGGCGATCCCTTTGTACGCCGTCGCCGCAGCGAAAACGAACGCAGTCAACGCCCGGAATATGAAGGAATGGGCCTTGGTCTGTTTATCGCCAAAACCCTGCTGGAACGCACCGGCGCAAAGATGCAATTTGTAAATGGCAGCGATCCCTACCAAGAGCTCATTATTAAAGCCCAAGGCAAAGGTGCCATTGTCCAAGTATCCTGGCCAAGAAACAAAGTAGACGCCACACTGGGCGACAAAGCAGAACTAAAAGGAAGTAATAAAAGGATTGAAATTTAAACTATTCATATTTGATCAACCAGTTAAACTTCATTTAACCATTATGAACAACGATGCGGTATATGTGAACAAATCAAGGCAGAGACATGCAAGATATCGTTTCGGTTGAATGGCTGGTTTTGGCGGCGCTGTGCACCGCAACTGCGGCGCTTGCTGTAAAGTGGCTCTCGCCGACGCAGCAGCCAAAGCGTATGGAACATGACCTGTTGATCGGGGATGGGCGCACGGATGCCGTGTTCCTCTTTGACGACACAACGCTGATTGGCTGGTCCTCAGGCGCACGCAAGTTCATTGGTGAACACGCTGAAGAGTTCAGCTGGTCCAAACTGCGCGACCAGCTTGCCCGCAGCTATCCCGGCCTGCCACAATCCCCTTCGTTTCTGAAAGACGTGGGACCGCTGGTTCTTTCGGGCACCGAAGGCGCCGACAGCCGCGAAGCTCATTGTGAATGGATTGATGGTGTCATCCGCGTGCAACTGCGTCGCAGCACGTTGGAAGAACAGAATAAATCGCTCGACCAGGAACTGACCACACTGCGCGCGGCCGTTCATCAGGCACCCTATCCAGTTTGGCTGCAATCCGAAGAGGGCGACGTCACCTGGACCAACCTCGCTTATGATGATCTCAGCCACAAAATTCACGGGCGCGATGTGGACATGGTTGAACCGATGTTTGCCGAACTCGATGAGCCCAAATCCAGCGGCCGCCCCGAGCGCACGTCGATCACCCTTCCTGACAGCGATAAAAAGCTCTGGTATAATGTTTCAACCACAGAAACCGAGGCAGGCTGGCTTTGTCATGCCGTCGATGTAAACGCTGTGGTTGATGCTGAAATTGCTCAGCGCAACTTTGTGCAGACATTGGCAAAGACCTTTGCACAGCTTTCGATTGGTCTCGCAATTTTTGACCGCAATCAACAGCTTGTCCTGTTTAACCCGGTATTGATCGACCTGACAGCGCTGCCGGCAAGCTTCCTCAGCTCACGCCCTGATATGCTGACATTCTTTGACCGGCTGCGTGATCAACGTATGATGCCCGAGCCCAAGAACTACACCAGCTGGCGCCACCAAATGGCTGATCTTCTGGAAGCCGCTGCAGAGGGTCGCTATCAGGAAACTTGGTCAATGCCCTCTGGGTCTGTCTATTCGGTCTCTGGCCGCCCACACCCGGATGGGGCCATTGCCTTCCTGTTTGAAGATATCACCGCAGAAATCACCCTGACCCGCCAGTTTCGAACCGAATTGGAAGTGGGCCAGTCAATTATGGACCAAATGGAAGAAGCCATTGCAGTCTTTAACAAAGATGGCACCATGTCCTTTTCCAATGAGGCCTATCACGCGCTGTGGAATGTGGATCCCGAAGCCAGCTTTGCCAAAACCTCGATCATTGACGCCTGCCGCATCTGGCAGGACGTGACAGTGGCCACATCGGCCTGGGGTGCAGTACGTGATTTTGTCCTGGGAACCGAAGATCGCAACCCGTGGTGGAGCACAATCCAGCTGCGCTCTGGTGAAACGCTGACCTGCCGCGTCTGTGCTCTGCCCAATGGCACCACTTTGATCCGCTTTCACCCACAAGACCCCGTGACGCTGCCACCTGAAGAGCAGAAGTTTTTGCCTAACTCAGCCACGGAATAGCAGGATCCGCTTGCGGCTTGGGCGGGACAGGGTCATTTTGGCTCCATGACAGTTTCTGCCTTAACGCTCATGATCCCTAGCCCGGATCACATGACCAAATTGGCCCAAACAATCGCCAGCGCGCTCCGCCCTGGCGATTGTATTTTGCTGAGCGGTGATATTGGTGTCGGCAAAAGCCATTTTGCCCGTGCCGCAATACAATCACTATTGCCAACGCCCGAGGATGTGCCCTCTCCGACGTTCACCTTGGTTCAGGTCTACGACGGCCCCCTTTGTGAAATCTGGCACAGCGACCTTTATCGCCTCAGCGCCGTAGATGAGATCTATGAACTTGGCCTGGTTGATGCGTTTGATCATCACATCACATTGGTGGAATGGCCGGACCGGCTTGAAACTGAAACACCAGACCACGCGCTTAATATAGCATTTGATCTTTGCACCGTTTCAGATGACGCACGCCATCTTTCGCTGACTTGGAGCCACCCAAAATGGGCACCACTTATGAAGAAAATAACCGATGACCACGCGTGACACTCTCAAACAGAGCTTTTTGAACACAACACAATGGGCCTATGCGCGCACGTCCTCGATGACGGGTGATGCCTCAAACCGTCGCTACGACCGACTCACGCTGGGGCAAGACACTGCCATTTTGATGGATGCCGCGCCTGAGCGTGGGGAAAATGTGCGCCCCTTTATTGCGATCGATGAATACCTGCGCCAACAGGGGTTCAGCGCGCCTGAGATCTATGCGCAAGACTGCGCCAATGGGTTTCTCTTGATCGAAGATCTTGGCAATGCACGTTTCAAAGAACATGTTGCCGCGCATCCAGAAGACGAAAACCGGCTCTATCGTGCGGCGGTGGATGTCTTGTTGCATCTGCACCAGTGCCCAGTTCCCGAAGTTCCACCCTATGATACCGCAAAAATGATCGGGGTCTGCGCCCCGGTATTTGAAATCTACTGCGCCAAAACTCGTGGGGGGATTGCACCAGCCGACAGGCAGCGTCTTGAACAGGCGCTGGCGCATCTGCTGGATCAACACGCTGCTTCACCAAAGGTTCTGGTACAACGCGACTATCACGCGGAAAACCTGCTGTGGTTGCCAGATCGGGATGGAGTCGCCCGTGTGGGGCTATTGGATTTTCAGGATGCGATGATTGGCCACCCTGCCTATGATCTGATGTCCTTGTTGCAAGATGCGCGCCGGGACGTGCCTGAAACGCTCGAGCAAGAGATGCTCAGCTATTATATCAAAAACTCGGATATCGACGCAGAGGCATTTGAAAACGCTTATTGGACACTGGGTTTTCAACGGAATTTCCGCATTATCGGAGGTTTCGCCCGCCTGTCTGCAGAACGCGGCAAACCCGCGTATTTAGACTTTATGCCACGGGTTTGGGGCTATCTCGAGCGGGTGCTGAAACAGCCACTATTTGCGGAGTTTGCTCCGATGTTTTACCAACTCATCCCCGCCCCAACAGAAACAGCGCGAAAGACTCTGCTGCCATGAACGCGTTCCCAGTGATGATATTTGCAGCTGGCTTTGGCACCCGGATGGGAGAGTTGACCCAACACCAGCCAAAACCCTTGATCAGGGTAGCAGGCAAAGCGTTGATCGACCACGCCCTTGATCTGATCAAAGCCGCGCCCAGCACTCATAATCCAATAGTCGCCAACACACATTATCTGGCAGATCAGCTTCATGACCATCTGGAAGGTGTCCTGATCAGCCACGAGGCGGATGAAATCCTTGAAACGGGGGGTGGGTTACGTAAGGCATTGCCTTTGTTAGGCTCTGATACTGCGATCACCATGAACCCCGATGTGATCTGGCATGGCCCCAATCCGTTTCACGCGCTGATCAATGCCTGGCGCCCGGACGACATGGATGCGCTGCTACTATGTGTTCCGATTGAACGCACCCTGGGTCGTATCGGCGGAGGTGATTTCACCCTGGATAATCAGGGGCGGCCAAGCCGTGGGGGCAATATGGTCTATGGTGGGCTTCAAATCATCAAAACCGAAAAGCTTGCAGAAATCCCGGATACCGCGTTTTCATTGAACAAGGTCTGGGATCTGATGGCTCAGGAAAACAGGCTCTATTGTGCCGAATATGATGGAAAGTGGTGTGATGTTGGGCGTCCGGATTGCATTCCTCTGGCTGAAGAATTGATCGCATCAGATGTTTGAACACACTCAAAATCCGCGCATATTTGCAGTGCCTTGCGGCGTCGATTTCCCGCAGGCTCTTGTTGAAGGTCTGATCGCGCGCAGCAATCATCTGCCGCCGCAGGATCTGGCGCGATGCGAGGTGATTGTGAACACCTCACGCATGGCACGTCGTGTGCGGCAATTGTTTGAAACGGGGCCCGCCTTGCTGTTGCCGCGCGTTTCACTGCTTGGTGAGCTCGCAGCGCGTCATATACATTCTGATCTGCCGGACGCCCTGCCCCCGCTGCGCCGGCGGCTTGAACTTTCGCAACTGGTGTCAAAACTTCTGGATGCCCAGCCCGATCTGGCGTCACGTGCATCGCTTTATGATCTCTCAGACAGCCTCGCCACGTTAATCGATGAAATGCAGGGCGAAGGGGTCAGCACCGATACCATTCGCGCGCTGGATGTGTCGAGCATGTCTGATCACTGGGCCCGTGCGCAGGCATTCATTGGCATCGCTGATGACCTTGTGAACCTGCATGATGATGCGCTCGACAAGGAATCGCGTCAGCGCCAGATCGTGCTGGATTTGATTGCCCGCTGGGAACAGACCCCGCCCCAACACCCAATCATCCTGGCGGGGTCCACCGGATCACGCGGCACCACGCTTTTGCTTATGGAGGCCATCGCGCGCCTGCCCCAAGGTGCTGTGATCCTGCCCGGATATGATTTTGATCAACCCGATCACGTCTGGGCTGAGCTGCAGAACCCGCTGACATCAGAAGACCACCCGCAATACCGGTTCTATAAGCTCATCCAGAATCTTGATCTTTCCCCCGCGGATGTTCACCCCTGGACTGCAGCTGCCCCATGTTCTCCAGCGCGCAATCGGCTGGTATCGCTCGCCCTGCGCCCTGCACCTGTGACGGATGCGTGGATGCGCGAAGGGCCCAGATTAACAGATCTGGATAAGGCAACTGAACAGCTTACCCTGGTTGAAGCAGACAGCCCCCGCGCCGAGGCATTGGCAATTGCGTTGCGCCTACGGCAAGCTGCGGAAGATGGACAAACCGCAGCGCTGATCACACCCGATCGGATGCTGACGCGACAGGTGGCTTCTGCACTGGATCGATGGGATATCTTGCCGGATGATTCTGCAGGCTTGCCGCTGCAGCTCTCCCCTCCCGGTCGCTTCCTGCGTCATGTGGTTGCGCTGTTTACCAAACAGCTCAACCCGGATGCTTTGCTGACACTGCTTAAGCACCCGCTCACCCACAGTGGCCATGATCGCGGCACCCACCTGCTGCACACGCGCGACCTTGAGCTGAACATCCGCCGCAATGGCCCGCCCTTCCCGGATGCGGATAGTTTTGCCGCATTTGCCCACGGGCGCACGTTGACGGAAGGCTGGATTGATTGGCTCAGCGCGTGTTTTGCGGAAACACATATCTTGGGTGATCTGCCGCTGACCAAGTGGTGCGCGCACCTGCGCAGCTGCGCTGAAAAGATTGCGCAAGGCTGCAATGATGAAGGCAGCGGCGGCCTGTGGGATCAAAAAGCCGGCCGAGAAGCCGCCCGTATTCTCGAAGAACTCGAAGCATCCGCCCAATACGGCGGCGATATGTCGGCCCGTGACTTTGCCGATCTTCTTGGCGCACTCCTTGCGCAGGGTGAGGTCCGCGACCGTGATGCGCCCTATGGCTCTATCATGATCTGGGGCACGCTTGAGGCACGCGTTCAAGGTGCAGATCTTGTCATCCTTGGCGGCCTGAATGAAGGCAGCTGGCCCGAAGCCGCAAGCCCCGATCCCTGGCTCAATCGACAGATGCGCAGCCAGGCCGGGCTATTACTACCAGAGCGACGCATCGGCCTGGCCGCGCATGATTTTCAGCAGGCCATCGCCGGGCGTGAGGTCTGGCTTACCCGTTCGGAACGCTCTGACGAAGCAGACACGGTGCCATCACGCTGGCTGAACAGGCTGACAAATTTGCTTACAGGTCTGCCAGATCAAGGGGGGCGTGATGCGCTGGCAACGATGCGCACACGTGGGCAAAAATGGCTGTCCTGGGCCAAAACGCTTGAAGCGCCAACCGCTATACCACCCGCACACCGCCCTGCCCCACGCCCACCGGTGACTGCACGCCCACGCCGACTAACCGTCACCGAAATCCCAAGGTTGATCCGTGACCCCTATGCGATTTACGCGAAACATGTGCTGCGGCTGAAACCGCTGAACAGTCTGGTACACGAACCTGACGCCTTGCTGCGCGGTATTGTGGTGCACCAGGTGTTTGAAGATTTCATCAAAGCAGCCTGGGATATTCCCGCGTTGCTCACCCCGGAACGGCTGATAGAAACCGCGCGCCAGCAGCTTGAATCTGACGTGCCTTGGCCCATCGCACGCAAACTTTGGCTTGCGCGGCTGGAAGCGCTGGCCGGTGATTTCATCAATGCCGAAGCTGGTCGCCAAGCGCGCGCCGCTGATATCGCATTTGAAAGCAAGGGTGAAATCCGGCTTGATCCGCTTGATTTCTCCATCGCCTGTCGGGCTGACCGGATAGATGTGGATCAGTACGGATTTGCCCATCTGTTTGATTACAAAACCGGAAAACCACCCAGCCAGCCACAGCAGAAGAAATTCGAAAAGCAGCTGTTAATAGAGGCCGCCATGGCCGAAAATGGCGCCTTTGAAAGCGTAGGACCAACCGAGGTAAAAAGCGCAACCTTCCTAGGTGTGGGCGCAGGTCTCAGCGAAGTCACCGCCCCCTTGGACAGCGAAACCCCGGCAAAGGTCTGGGAGGAATTGCGCACCCTGATTAAGGCCTATTTCGACCCTAATCAAGGCTACAGTAGCCGCCGCATGATGCACAAAGACGACATCGCAGGAGATTACGACCACCTCGCCCGATACGGCGAATGGGATCGCAGCTCAGATACCGTGCCCGAGGTTTTGACATGAACACCCGCAATGCAGCCTCTGAGGCACAGTTTCGCGCTGCCCGCCCCGATGCCTCAACCTGGCTATCCGCCAATGCGGGCTCTGGCAAAACCAAGGTTCTGACTGATCGCGTGGCGCGCCTCTTGCTAAAAGGGGTGCAGCCGCAGCATATCCTTTGCCTGACCTACACCAAAGCCGCCGCCAGCGAGATGCAGAACCGCCTGTTCAAACGGCTCGGTGAATGGGCAATGTTGTCAGATGCCAAACTGATTGAGGCCCTCACCGACCTTGGGGCCGGCGATGCCGTCAACGAGGAAGGACTGGCGCAGGCACGTACCTTGTTTGCCCGCGCGATTGAAACGCCGGGTGGTTTGAAAATTCAAACAATCCACTCGTTTTGCGCGGCGCTCCTGCGCCGTTTCCCACTCGAAGCAAAGGTCAGCCCGCAGTTTTCCGAAATGGAAGATCGCGCCATTGCCTTGTTGCAGGCGGAAATCGTCGAAAGCTTTGCCGATGGGGCTGAAGCGCAGCTGATTGAGGCGCTTGCCCCCCATGTAAGTGACGGTGATTTTTCCTCGCTCACCAGCGCCGTTGCGCACAAACGCCAGCATTTTGAAACGCCATTGTCACGTGCTGATCTATGTGCGCTGTTTGATCTACCAGAAGGCTATGATCACGCGGCGCTTCTGGCGGATGTGTTCATTGGCGGCGAAGAAGAGCTGTTAGAGCGTTTGATCGAAGTGCTGAACACTGGCGGCGCAAATGACCAAAAGGCTGCGGCAAAGCTAAGCACGATAAAATCCGTCGAACTATCGGTTTTATCCTTGTTAGAGAGTGTTTTCCTAACCGGAGCCAGTGCCAAAGAGCCATTCAGCGCCAAAGTCGGCAGTTTTCCCACCAAAAAACTACGGGTTGAGCATCCAGATCTTATGAGCCGAGTGGAGCCGTTTATGTTGCGGGTAGAAGATGCGCGCAGCAAACGATTGGCCCTCGCAGCGGTGCAGAAAACGCATCTTCTGCATCAATTCGCGGCGCTATTTCTGCCCGAATATGAGCGGCGCAAACAGTTGCGCGGCTGGCTCGATTTTGACGATCTCGTGCTTAAGGCCCGCCAGTTGCTCAATGATCCCGCTGTGGCCGCATGGGTGCTATATCGATTGGACGGCGGCATCGATCATATCCTTGTCGATGAGGCACAAGACACCAGCCCGGTACAATGGGATGTGGTGGAAAAACTCGCACAGGAATTTACTGCGGGTGAAGGCGCGCGCTCACAAGTGGAGCGCACGATCTTTGTTGTGGGCGATATGAAACAGTCGATCTACTCCTTCCAAGGGGCTGATCCGGACGCGTTCTTGCGGATGCAGCAGGAGTTTGGCCACCGCCTGTCTGAGGTGGGATCGCAGCTGCAAACCACATCGCTTGAATATTCCTTCCGTTCCTCTGCTGCGATCCTTGGATTGGTGGATGAGATTTTTCAGGGCAACACCGGTGCGGGCTTTCAAAAAGATGCACTGCACCGCGCGTTCAAAACTGACTTGCCGGGGCGGGTTGATATTTGGCCCGTGGTTGAAAAGGTCACAGACGACGAAGATCAGGATTGGACCGATCCGGTTGATCGCCCCGGAAAACGCCACCATACGGTGATCCTTGCAGAAAATATCGCTCGTGAAATCAAACGGATGATCGATGATCGCGAGACCATCCCCTGTGATGGCACCGAACGGGGAAGTTTTGCGCGCCGTCCGGTTGAGCCCGGCGATTTTCTCATCCTGGTGCAACGCCGATCAGAGCTGTTTTCCGAAATCATCCGTGCCTGTAAGGCCGCTGATCTGCCAATTGCCGGCGCCGACCGGTTAAAAGTTGGTGCGGAACTGGCGGTAAAAGACATCGCGGCGCTGCTTTCGTTTCTGGCGACACCTGAAGACTCGCTCTCGTTGGCTGCAGCTTTGAAATCGCCGCTGTTTGGCTGGAGTGAGCAACAGCTCTTTGACCTCGCGCACCGACGCGACACGCCATATCTTTGGACGGCTTTGCGCGGGCGCGCAGATGAGTTTCCCGAAACGCTTGCAGTCCTAAATGATCTGCGCGATCAGACCGATTTCTTACGCCCCTTTGATCTTATTGAGCGCATTCTGACGCGCCATGATGGACGCAGACACCTGCTTGGTCGTCTTGGCATCGAGGCAGAAGATGGGATCAACGCGCTTTTGTCACAGGCGCTTTCCTATGAGCGCAGCGAAGTGCCCAGCCTCACCGGTTTTCTCACCTGGATGCAGGCGGATGATTTGGAAATCAAACGTCAGATGGGCGCAGTTGGTAATATGGTCCGGGTGATGTCGGTGCATGGTTCCAAAGGGTTGGAAGCCCCGATTGTAATCTTACCAGATACGGCAAAACGCCAGGCCCCCCGGGATGATGAAATCCTTCTGGCCCAAAATACGCCTGTGTGGAAACTGCCCAAGGAGCAGATGCCACAAGCAATGCGTTCAGCACGCGATGCCGCGCAGGAGAAGCTCACCAATGAACGGCTCCGCCTGCTATATGTGGCTCTAACTCGGGCGGAAAAATGGTTAATCGTAGCCGCCGCCGGCGATCTCTCAAAAGAGGGAGACAGCTGGTACCAGCTTGTTGAAGCCGCAGCGCGTGCACGTGGTGCCACGGAAAATGGCGAACAAGGCCTGCGGCTGAGCCATGGTGATTGGGAGGGGCTGGAGCTAATTTCCCCAACCACGCACGAAGAAACCACCCTGCCCTTGCCAGGTGTTTTCACCCAATCTGCCCCAGATTATCACCCGCCAACCGCAACGATCAGCCCCTCGGATCTTGGGGGCGCAAAGGCGCTATTTGGCGAACAGGGATTGGATGAAGAGGCCGCCAAGGCACGCGGCTCGGCACTCCACCTTTTGCTTGAGCACCTTCCAGATACCGCACCAGAAAACTGGGACGCTTTGGCGCATCGCTTGATTGGAGATCGCGATGACCTGGACGAGCTGTTGGCAGAGGCGCGCAACGTGGTCACGGCGCCAGAATTGGCACAGATCTTTGCCCCTGACACTTTGGCCGAAGTTCCGATGAGTGCTAATTTTTCTGGTCGACGCATGTACGGGATTATCGACCGGATTGTGATCCAGGATGACTGCATTCTGGCAGTGGATTTCAAATCAAACGCGGTGGTTCCAACGACAGCATCGCAATGCCCTGAAGGAATTTTGCGGCAGATGGCAGCCTATGCGCATGGGCTGCGGCAAATCTATCCGGATCATAAAATTGAAACCGCGATCCTCTGGACGCGTGATGCCAAACTCATGAGACTTCCACACGATCTTGTGTCAGAACCCCAGTTCCAGCCTCTGGAACCTTGACGATCTGGGGCGCGCTACCTAGGTTCCAGTTTCAGTTGCCAACTCTCAGGAGACAATCCTATGTCGACCGTTGCCGTAACCGACGCAACCTTTGATGCCGAAGTTAAAAACTCTGATGTGCCCGTAGTGGTAGATTTCTGGGCCGAATGGTGCGGCCCCTGTAAACAAATTGGTCCGGCTCTCGAAGAGCTGGCAGCCGAATACGATGGCAAGGTGAAAATTGCCAAAGTAGATGTAGACAGCAACCCGAACGCTGCCGCCGCAATGGGCGTGCGTGGCATTCCTGCGCTGTTCATCTTCAAAGACGGCCAGGTTGTATCCAACCGCGCCGGCGCAGCACCCAAAGCTGCTCTGCAAAGCTGGATCGACGAATCCATCTAAGTTTTGCAACAATGATCGGAATTCAGGGCGTCTCTTGGCGCCCTTTTTCTTTGCCCAGTCCTAAGGCTAGGCAAAATAAAAGCCGCCTCAAAATGGGCGGCTTGAAGATTTTTTGAAATCTTTCTTACAGATCGTAAAGATCTGCGCGGCACAGTCCAACGTCATCAAGCTGTCTGTCGCTCAGACGAGAAAGTTCTTTACGCGTAATGCGTTTCTGGTTCCAGCGGATCACTGCTTTTTCCGCAGCGATTACTGTATCTACCACACGGAGAATAGAGACTGCTCCGAGCGGCGCGTGTGTATTGCTAATAGTAGCCATCAGCGCTGATCCTTATATGAAACAGCCGACCCAGTGTCGGTTGTATCAGCGCTAGTTATGCGTCGTTCCTGAGTCTCACAATTGCTGATTTTTCAGGCCTGATCTGCACTCATTGCATAACAAATAGACAGTTTATGAATTACCTCAGCCATAGAAGTTTGATGTTTCTCCCCTGCAAGCCTCGCTAAATCGCTGATATCCAACCCTCAAACCAGTGCTCTCTTGTGCCATAGCAGGTCGCGATCCATATAGAGGGCAAGAAAAGCGGAGATAAACATGGCAGACACGGATTTTCCCGGATGGCACGGGACCACTATCATCGGTGTGAAAAAAGACGGCGAAGTGGTGTTGGCCGGCGATGGCCAGGTGTCGCTTGGCCAGACCGTGATCAAAGGCAGCGCGCGCAAAGTTCGTCGTCTGTCACCAGGGGGATATGATGTTGTGGCGGGCTTTGCCGGCTCCACTGCAGATGCATTCACCCTGCTGGAACGGCTCGAAGCAAAGCTTGAGGCGACCCCAGGCCAATTGGCGCGGGCAAGTGTTGAGCTGGCCAAGGACTGGCGCACCGATAAATACCTGCAAAAACTGGAAGCCATGCTGATCGTGACCGATGGCAGCGATATGTTTGTCATTACCGGTGCTGGTGATGTGCTGGAGCCAGAGCATGATGTGGCAGCGATTGGTTCCGGTGGGAATTTTGCATTGGCGGCTGCACGGGCCATGATGGACAGCGATAAATCCGCAGAGGCCGTGGCCCGGGATGCGATGGCGATTGCAGCAGATATTTGCGTTTACACCAATGGCAATCTCACCGTGGAAAGCATTGGAAAATGATCAATTCTGACGATCTTCGCGCAGCGGTAGGATCTGGATTGCTGAATGAGGCCCAGGCAGCCTCGCTCAAGGCGCTGGCGGATTCTCGGCGCGGTGCGCGTCAGGATCTATCGGAAGGCGATGAACCGTTTGAGCTGTTCAAAGGCTTCAACGAGATATTTATCGTTGTTGGCCTGGCAATCCTGACCTCTGGTTGGGTTGGTATCAACAGCATCGCCTTGGTTGCCACAGCCGGCGATGTCACCGGCCGGATCATCCTGTCTGTGGTGATTGCAGCTGCGGTACTGTGGGGATTATCAGAATATTTCATCCGCAAACGCCGAATGGTTGCGCCAGCAATTGCGCTGTCGCTTTTGTTTGCCGCAAACGCCGGGGTCGGCTTTAACGCCTGGCTGGCACAGCCGTTTATGATCGCGCAGCAAGACTATACGAGCCTTTTGATGCCTATCGCGCTCAGCACTGGTGCGATTTTCATCTATTGGCTGAGGTTCAAAGTCCCCTTTGCCATGGCCTTGATCGCGTTTGGCATCTTTGGCTTTGCATTTCTTGTGGGTGGGCTTCAGGCCGGCAGCGCACCAAGCGATTTCAGCGATCTGTTTCTATTGTCCGCTGCCGGGCCCTTTGCGTTTATCACCCTAGCGGTGGGTGCATTCGTCTTTGCTGTCGCTATGTGGTTTGACATGAGCGACCCCCATAGGGTTACACGCCGCTCGGCACAGGGGTTCTGGCTCCATGTGATTGCCGCGCCGGCACTGGTGAACACTATTGCGCTTAGCTTGCTGCAAAACGACACATCAGTCGCCAACCTGATGTTGCTGGGGATATTGCTCCTATTTGCTTTTGTAGCGATCCTGATCGATCGTCGTTCGTTCCTAATTGCCGCAATTGGGTATATCGTAACTTTGGCCGCCACTGTGTTTGAAGGTGACGGCGCCGCGATGATAATCTTTTTGCTGGGCATTTTTCTTGTGGTGCTGGGTGCGTTCTGGACACGTATCCGTGCCGCGCTACTCTCTCTCGTTTCTGGCGCGATACCGGTTCACCGGTTGCCGCCATCTCACTAAGTCAGGAAAACCATGACAGATCTTACGCCTCGTGAAATCGTCTCGGAACTGGACCGGTTTATCATCGGTCAAAACGAAGCCAAACGCGCAGTGGCGGTTGCATTGCGTAACCGCTGGCGGCGCAAACAGCTGTCCGATGAAATCCGCGATGAAGTATATCCCAAAAACATCCTGATGATTGGCCCCACCGGCGTTGGTAAAACCGAAATTTCACGTCGCTTGGCCAAGCTTGCACGCGCGCCTTTTATCAAGGTCGAAGCAACCAAATTCACCGAAGTGGGCTATGTCGGCCGCGATGTGGAACAGATCGTGCGCGATCTGGTTGATACCGCGATTTTGCAAACCCGCGAGCTGATGCGCGAAGACGTGCGTGCCAAAGCGCGTAAAGCTGCCGAGGATCGTGTGCTTGCGGCTATTGCCGGCGAGAACGCCCGTGAGAGCACGCTGGAAATGTTTCGCAAAAAGCTGCTAACCGGCGAGCTTGATGACAAAGAGATTGAGCTCGATATCGCGGATAGCTCAAATCCGATGGGTGGCATGTTTGAAATTCCGGGCCAGCCCGGTGCCAATATGGGCATGATGAACATTGGTGATCTGTTCGGCAAAGCCATGGGCGCACGCACCGTGCGCAAAAAAATGACCGTTGCAAACAGCTATGATGTGTTGATTGAAGAAGAAGCTGACAAAATTCTTGATGATGAAACCGTGACCCGCACGGCGCTGGAGTCAGTTGAACAAAACGGCATCGTGTTCCTTGATGAAATCGATAAGGTCTGCGCGCGGACCGATGCCCGCGGTGGCGATGTCAGCCGTGAAGGCGTGCAGCGCGACTTGCTGCCGCTGATTGAAGGCACCACCGTCAGCACCAAACATGGCCCGATCAAAACCGACCATATCCTGTTTATTGCCTCTGGTGCGTTTCACATCGCAAAACCCTCGGATCTGCTGCCCGAGCTTCAGGGCCGTCTGCCAATCCGGGTGAACCTGCGCGCGTTGACCGAGGCTGATTTTGTTCGCATCCTCACCGAAACCGATAATGCGCTGACCCGTCAGTACAGTGCATTGATGGGCACGGAAGAAGTCACTGTGACCTTTACCGATGATGGGATTTCCGCGCTTGCTAAAATGGCGGCTGAGGTGAACCAAAGCGTTGAAAACATCGGGGCACGCCGACTCTATACTGTAATGGAACGCGTGTTTGAGGAGCTGTCCTTTAGTGCTCCTGATCGCGGCGGTGAGGAAATCACCGTTGATGCGAAATTTGTCAGCAACAACTTGGCTGAACTCAGTCGTTCCAGCGATTTGAGCCGCTACGTGCTCTGATTTAAAACCTGATTGTGAAACACTGGACATTGACGACAGCGCGGATAGCCTGTCGTCAATTCTGTTTTTCGGATTGGGTACATGCGGCGCAGCTTTTCAGTCATTCTTGGTCTCTGCCTTATGGTTTTGGCATCATGCGCCCAGGATCGAGACGCGGCACCGCTATTGCATGCCGCAACATCAGTTGGCAGCCAAGAGATTGTCTTTGGCGCAACCAGCCGCAAGGCGATGGGATCTGAATTTGGGTTCGAGCGGGCTGAAGCCCTTAGCCTGCTTGAATTGGACGTCTCCATTCCGCCCGATCGGGAAAAAGGGACCCTGTCATTGGGCGGCGCGACCCCTGATCCGACCACCGACTTTGTGCTTACTTCCCAGACGCTTCATAGTGATGAAAGTTTCAGACGCCGCATCTCTGACGTGCTCAAAAAGGAACCTGCTCCGCTGCGCGAAATCACCATTTTTGTGCATGGTTTCAACAACACCCATGCAGAAGCCGCATTTCGCACGGCCCAGCTCAAACACGATATCGAAATACCAGGAGCCACCATTTTCTATTCCTGGCCCAGCCGCGGTGCACCGCTTGGCTATGCCTACGATGAAGACAGCGCCTTGTTTGCCCGAGATGGGCTTGAACGGCTCCTGCGTCAAACGCGCAAGGCAACTGGTGTTCCGGTGATTATTGTGGCTCATTCGCTTGGTACACAAGTCACCATGGAAACGCTGCGCCAGATCGAAATTCAATCACCGGGCTGGTCTAGCCGCAATCTGTCGGCCATCATATTGATGTCGCCGGATCTAGATGTCGACCTGTTCAAAAGCCAGCTTAAGCGGTTTCAGAGCGTTCCTCAGCCATTTTTGATCTTTGCCAATAGCCGCGATCGGGCTTTGGGGCTTTCGCAACGGCTGCGTGGCACCAATACGCGGGAACGTCTGGGCAATATCAGATCACTTGAACGGCTCAAAGATCTGCCAGTACAGGTGATCGATACCTCAGATCTCAAACGCAGTCGCGATCTCAATCATTTCCCGGTTGCCAATTCTCCCGAACTTATTGCGCTTCTCAGACGGTTAAGAACAGCAGCAGACACATTGGATGGTTCGCAAACACATCTCGCACGTCTGTTGCCCGGACGTTTCAGCAAACTTGGCGGGGCAGTCAGAGTGAAGCTTGAAGACCCCGCGCAGCCGGCAGTGCCCCAATCCTCACCGTGAACGGCGCAGATAGACGTAATACGCACCTTCGCCGCCATGTGAAAGATGCGCGGGTGTGACCTGCAGCACAGCCTGCGCCAAAGGCGGTAGCGAAAGCCACTGCGGCACCTTATGGCGCAAAACCCCACGTGGAATCGGCATGGGCCCAGGCTCATCGCGATGCTTTCCCTTGCCGGTGATCACCAACACCAGCCGCTTTCCAGAAGCCTGCGCCGACAGAATAAACCGTGTCAGGGCAGGGTGGGCCGTATCGATGCGCATCCCGTGCAGATCAAGCTTGCCCTCGGGCTTTAATTTGCCGCGCTTCATCCGGCGAAAAGCTTTTTCATCCATTTGCACACCGCGATCTGACAGCGCACTGGCAATAGAAGGTTTCAGATTGTGTTTCGGTGCCGGAGCCTGAGCCTTAGAGCCAACCTCAAACGTTTCCCCCCGAAAGGTAACCGGCTTTTGGGGTTTGGGCTTGGGCAATGATTTTGGATGGGGCGAAGGCGCCACTTCGGGATGCATCCGCTCAGTCTGTTTGGCGACCTTCTTCCAAAGGTCGATTTCCTCATCCGTTAATTTGCGCCGGGTCATTAGAGATCTTCCGCCAATAGCGCATAGGCGCGTTGAATGGGCAAAAGCACATACATACGCCCCGGATCACGCAATTTTCCCGCAGCAAGGCCGGCTGCATCACCGGTGCCAAAAAAGATATCAGCGCGCTGCGCACCTTTGATCGCGGAGCCGGTATCCTGCGCAATCATCAAACGACGCAGGCTTTCGGCGCCGTCTTTTTCCACCCAAACCGGCGCTCCAAGCGGGGTATAAGCAGGATCCACTGCAATGCTGCGCATCGCTGTCACAGAACGGTTCATTGCGCCAAGCGGGCCTTTGCTGGCGCGAACCTGATTGACCTCACGGAAAAACACATATGACGGGTTGTGCATCAACAGCTCACGCCCCGCAGCTGGGTTGCGTTTGACCCAGTTTTTGATGACCTGCGCGCTGACCTGGTGGGCATTATAGACACCGCGACGCACCAGCTCTTGACCGATGGAACGGTACTCGTGACCATTTGCGCCACCGTATCCCACCCGCACCACGGAACCGTCACTCATACGGATGCGGCCAGATCCCTGAATTTGCAAGAAAAACAGTTCAACCGGGTCATCGACCCAGGCGATTTCCAGCCCGCGCCCATCCATCACGCCACTGGTCAAAATATCACGACGTGACAGCCATTTGCCGACACGGCGCGCCTCAGCTGGTAGACGATACACCGGATATTTATAGCGCGCAGATGGTCGCCGTGCCCCAGATAGCTCAGGCTCAAAATAGCCGGTAAACAGGGCCTTTTTCCCATCTTCCACCATTACCGGCCGAAAGAAGAGTTCAAAAAACGATTTGGCCGACTGCGCGCCCTGTGTCTGTGCAACTGCACAAAGCGCGCTCCAATCAGGATCATCTAGATCCGGGCAGGTCTCCATAAATGCATTAAAGGCCCGCGCGTGATCATCATTGCTCCACCCGTCAAGCTGAGAAAACTCCATCAGTTTGACGGTGGTTTCGGAACTCGCTCCGCCAGCACCCAATGTGGCGCCACAGAGGGCAGAAACACCCAATGCCGTGCGGAGCGTCTTCTTCATGCGTCTGTAGCAACCAGTTGCCAGTTGGGATCATTTTCACCCATTTGACGTGCAAAGACCCAAGTATTTTTCTGGCGTTTGATGGATTTGCTGTCGCCTTCGACGATTTCACCTTCGCTGTTTTTCACCACCGAGGTCAGCTCACCCACAAAGCGCATGGTGACTTCAGCTGTGCGGCTGCTTTCATCAAAGGTCGCGTTGACCAATGTGGTTTCGCGCACCCCAATGAAGTTGGCATCAATTGTCAGCCCCTGATCTTCGCGGGCCGCAACTGCATCAACAAAGCTCTCATACACGTCTTCCGCCAGGAAGGGTTGGATATCGGCAAGTTCGCCATTTTCAAATCCCATGAGGATCATTTCATAGGCACCCCGTGCACCCTGCACAAAGTCGCTGACGCTGAAGCTATGTTCAACACGCTTCATTGCAGCAAGTGCCAGAGCTTGTGGGCTTTCGGCATCCACGTGATCAATGATATCATTGTCTGGCCCGCCTTCGATCACTTCGAGGTCATGGCTGGCGCGATGGGTCTCGGTGGTCGGCACACGAGGTTTTTCAAAACCTTCGCGCGTGCCCAAAACGCTTTTTAGGCGCAGGATCAGGAAGATGGCGATACCGGCCAGGATCAAAAGCGAAATTACAGGCGAATCCATGTAAACCTCATGCTAGGTGTTCGTGCTTTGTTTGAAACCTTGTGTCTCAGATCTTATGTAGGTGAGCAACACTATCAAGTCTACCACCCCGTGTCCTATACAAGGAAACCGTGATGTATCTCTTTCTGGCCTTTGTTCTGGTGCCAATCATCGAAATCGCCCTGTTTATTCAAGTTGGCGGTGCAATTGGATTGGGTCCAACACTGCTGATTGTTGTGATTACCGCGGTTCTGGGCACATGGCTTGTGCGCAATCAGGGACAATTGGCGATGGGGCAACTGCGCCAGTCTTTCAACCATCTCTCTGATCCGACTGAGCCTTTGGCGCATGGGGCGATGATCCTTTTTTCGGGCGCTTTGCTTTTGACTCCCGGTTTTTTTACGGACGCGGTTGGTTTCGCGCTTTTGATCCCACGCGTGCGGGTTGCCGTTTTCAACTACCTACGCAGCAAAATCAAAGTGAGCAGCTTTCAGATGGGGGGCCAAATGGGCGGAATGCATCATTCGCGTGGTCCACAGGGCTTTCAGCAGGGCGATACAATTGACGGGGAATTTCACGAGGTTCAGCCAGATCAGCCCCGCACAGGCCCTTCCAAATGGGTTGATCACAAAAGTAAAGAATGAATGACATTTAGCCGGACCCGTTGAGCTGGCAATATCAAGCTGCTAAGCACACCCTAATAAATATTTCTAGGAGAGTATACATGGCCGAGAATGGCGCTGCAGACGCCCCGCAGCAACCGCAGGTTCAAATGAAGATTTTGGGTCAGTTCATCCGTGACATGTCGTTTGAAAACGTCATGGCGCAAAAAGGCGTTACCGGCGGTGAGGTTCAGCCAGATGTAAATGTTCAGGTTGCTCTGGATGCGAAAAAACGCTCCGTTGACAACCAGTTCGAAGTCATCACCAAGCTGACTGTTGAATCCAAGAACAAGAATGGCGAAGGCGTTCTGTTTGTTCTGGAGCTGGAATATGTTGGCATTTTCCACATCGAAGGTATCCCGGAAGATCAGCTGCACCCGTTCCTGCTGATCGAATGCCCGCGCATGCTGTTCCCCTTCCTGCGCCGCATCGTGTCGGACGTCACCCGCGACGGTGGCTTCCCGCCGTTGAACCTGGACAACATCGATTTTGTTGCAATCTACCGCAACGAACTGGCACGCCGTCAGGCTGCAGGCGAAGCACAGGCTCCGCAGGCCTAAGCGCCTTTTCAGTTTAATTCAAAAAAGCGCCGCTGGTTTCAGTGGCGTTTTTTATTGGCCTGCTGTTTTCCAGATCGCCTCATCGCCCAGTTTTTCAACAAAGGCGTCATGCGCAGCCTGTTCCTCAGCTGTAATACGTGCGGGCAGGGGTGTAGAGCGCGGCATTGGCCGCCAATCATCTGCTACTGCTGCCGGGCCTTCTTCTTTGACGGTGGCCAAGCCAAAATCTGGCTGCCGCCCACCGATAAGCTCCAGATAGACATCCGCCAGAATTTCAGAGTCAAGCAACGCGCCGTGCAGCGTCCGGTTGGAGTTGTCGATCCCAAAGCGGCGACACAATGCATCCAGCGTCGCCGGCGAGCCTGGGAATTTGCGCCGCGCCATCGTCAATGTATCAACGGCCTGATCCATTGGCAGTTGCCGCAAGCCCATCCATTTCAGTTCCGCATTGAGAAACTTCATATCAAAGCTGGCGTTGTGGATGATCATCTTGGAATCGCGCACAAAATCCAGAAATGATTGTCCGACCTTCGAAAACACCGGCTTGTCGCGCAGCGTTACCTGGCCGGCTGCGGGTTGTTGTGGCGGCTCCAAAAGATCCGGGCCAATCCCATGCACAGAGAACGCCTCTGCAGGCATTGAACGTTCCGGGTTGATATAGACGTGATAGGTTTCACCCGTAGGCATGTGGTTGAACAGCTCAACCGCACCGATCTCGACAATGCGATCACCGGAATTTGGGTCAAATCCGGTGGTTTCCGTATCAAGTACAATTTCACGCATGTTTCTGACCCGCTCTTATCTGGCGCAAGATAGCTGCCACCTGTTCTTTGGCATGTTCAACCGTATCGGTTTCGATCAGAAAATCCGAGCGGGCTTTTTTCTCATCGATCGGCATCTGTTTTGCACGGATCTGCTCGAACTGGGCTTGTGTCATGGTGCCCCGTGCAAGAACACGCCTTTGCTGTTCCTCTTCGGAGGTAAACACACAGGCAACCGCATCCATTTCCTGCTCACCGCCCGTTTCAAACAGCAGCGGAATATCAAACACCAATACATCTGCGTCGGCCTGCGCCTTAAACGCAGCCCGATCCGCCTGCACCAAAGGATGCACAATGGCCTCGATCTGGGGCAGGGCGGTTGGATCCGTCTGGATGATAGATCTCAGCACTGTGCGATCCACGCCTTCTGGGCCGATGGCATCAGAAAACAAATCACCAATAGGTGCAACTGCCACACCTTGCGGGCCATACAGGCGATGCACGGCCTGATCCGCATCCCACAATGCGCAGCCCTCAGCCACAAACATCTGTGCTGTGGTGCTTTTCCCCATGCCGATGGATCCGGTCAGGCCAAGGTGAAAACTCATCCCAAGATCGCCGCGCGAGTGTCTTCGGTGACGTCTGGCTTTGTACCAAACCAACGTTCAAATCCCGGAACCGCCTGATGGATCAACATGCCCAGCCCATCAACTGTGGTACAGCCAAGTTCTTCTGCTGTGGTCAGCAGGTCGGTTTTAAGAGGCGTATAGATGAGATCAGTCACAACAGCATCTTTGCGAATACCATCCAAAGGGATACGCAGTCGTGGTTTTCCAACCATACCAAGCGAGGTTGTATTCACCACAAGCTTCCCCTCTTCGAGCAGGTTGCCGGCCTGGACCCACTCTTCAACACGGACTTTTCCACCAAAATCGGATTTCAGCTGCTCTGCGCGATCGCGTGTGCGGTTGGTCAGGATGATCTCGGGCACGCCGGCTTCCAGCAGTGAAGCAATCACCGCGCGACAGGCACCGCCGGCCCCAAGCACAACCGCAGGTCCAGACTTTGGATCCCAATCAGGCGCGCCTGCTACGAGGTTGGTCAAAAAACCATAACCGTCTGTATTGTCGGCCATAATGCTGCCATCGGGACGGAAAATAAGTGTATTTGCCGCGCCCATCAGTTTGGCGCGATCTGTCACTTGATCGGCGATTTTCATTACCGCTTCTTTATGGGGGATGGTCACATTGGCACCAACAAACCCCATTTTCGGCATCATGCGAATGACCGCTTCGAGCTGATCTTCTTCGACATGAAGTGGCACGTAGTGGCCAGCTATACCCAGCGTCTTCAGCCAGTGGCCATGAAGAAGAGGTGATTTTGAGTGCGCGATCGGGTTTCCGATAACGCCGGCGAGTGGGATTTTTGCTTCGCTCATTGCTCAATCGCTCCCTGCAGTCCAAGATAATTAATCAGTTCCAATAGCGGCAAACCAAGGACATTGAAATATGAGCCCTCGATGTTTGTGAAAAGCCTTACACCTTCTTCTTCTAGCTTATAAGCACCAACACAATGGCGGATACTGTCCCAATTCCGCGCCACATAAGCCTGCAAGTAATCATCTGAGCACTGCCGCATCTGTAACCTGACCTGACCAACATGGCGCCAGATCGGCTCACCGGCGCGATAGATCACTGCGGCTGACAATAACATATGACGCTTGCCGCGCATCTCGCTCAGCTGGGTCAGCGCTTCTTCGGCTGATTTTGGTTTTGATAGGATCTTGCCGTTAAAATCCAGCACCTGATCACAGCCTAAAACCAATGCGTCCGGATGCTTGCCACTTACCTTGCGGGCTTTGGCCTCTGCCAGCGCATCCGCAATATCCCGTGGTGACGCCGCTTCTGCGAGCAAACTGGCCTTAATCGACGCTTCATCAACTTTAGCGGGTATTTGATCGATATCAATTCCCGCATTACGGAGGAGTTGGGCCCGAATTTCAGATCCAGAGGCTAAGATGATGTGGGCAGACATGTGGAAAACCCCATGGGTAAAATGAAGATCAGCTGAGAATGCTTTGTATGGATATCCCTACGCGCCGCAAGTCGTGAATAAAGTGGAAAATCTCAGGCTTTCGCCGGCAGATTCGCCCCACGTGGACGAGGATAACTCAAAAACAGTGGATATGTTGGTTGCCGGCGATTCCTCCAAGGTTTATCCCCAGCCTGAAGATCGTAAACAATTTCTTAAATGCCTTTATTTTATGGCGTTAAGAAAGAATTCACAGATGGACAACCTGTCACGCTGTCATTTTATCCTATGTGGGGATAATGCAGTGTGGGACTCGATTATCCACGGATTTCGACCCACACTACAAAAACATCATCCTCTTAAAATATAATTATATTTAAGGGGGATCAGAGCCAGGAAAGACCGAGGCCATGGATCGCACTGATCTCATGTACATGATCTACCCATATGCCAAATCACTTCACATCATGGCAGTACTGAGCTGGATGGCTGGTCTTTTCTATCTGCCACGTCTGTTTGTGTATCATGTGGAGCAGGCAGAGAAGGTGCAGGAATGCAAACCTGTGTTCCTCATCATGGAAGAGAAGCTCCTGAAGGTCATAATGCGCCCAGCAAGCGTTGTAGCGTGGCTTGCAGGGCTCTGGATGGTGTTTACACCCGGGATTGTCGACTGGAGCATGATCTGGCCCTGGACCAAGGGCGCAAGCGTGATTGCGATGACCTGGTTTCATCACTGGCTGCTCTATCGCTTTCGCGATTTCAAAGCCGGCAAGAACCGGCTCAACGGGCGTCAGTATCGCATGATGAATGAGGTGCCGACCTTGTTGATGGTTGTGATTGTGGTTTCTGTGATCTTCAAATTTTAGCAGAAGATTTGACTCGCCGGCAGCAACTGCCTATATGGGCTTTAAGCGGGCCCATCCGGGATTCCGATTTTTCCGTATTCATATAACGAACGCCCCATTCATCATGGGCATAGAGGCCGTGTAATCATGACCGTGCAAACTCTGAACCTGTCAGATCTAAAGGCGCAAAGCCCCAAGGCGCTTTTGGCCCAGGCCGAAGAGCTGGAGATCGAAAACGCCTCTACCATGCGTAAGGGTGAAATGATGTTCCAGATCCTGCGTGAACGCGCAGATGAAGGCTGGGAGATCGGTGGTGACGGCGTTCTGGAAGTGATGCAAGACGGCTTTGGCTTTCTGCGCTCCCCCGAAGCAAACTATCTGCCGGGTCCTGACGATATCTATGTTTCGCCGGAAATGATCCGCCAGTATTCGCTGCGCACTGGTGATACCGTTGAAGGTCAAATCAAAGCACCCTTGGAAACTGAGCGTTATTTTGCGCTGACCAATGTCACCAAGATCAACTTTGAAACGCCTGAAAAAGCGCGCCACAAGATCGCCTTTGATAACCTGACGCCGCTGTATCCCGATGAACGTCTGAAGATGGAGATCGAAGATCCCACCGTCAAAGACCGTTCGGCCCGTGTGATCGATCTGGTTGCTCCTATTGGTAAGGGCCAGCGTTCGCTGATCGTAGCTCCGCCACGGACTGGTAAAACGGTTCTGCTGCAAAATATCGCCCACTCGATCGAAAAGAACCATCCTGAGTGTTATCTGATCGTTCTCTTGATCGATGAGCGCCCCGAAGAGGTGACCGATATGCAGCGCTCTGTAAAAGGTGAGGTGGTGTCCTCAACCTTTGATGAGCCGGCCACACGCCACGTTGCAGTGTCTGAGATGGTGATTGAGAAAGCCAAGCGTCTGGTCGAGCATAAACGAGATGTTGTCATTCTTCTCGATTCTATCACAAGACTTGGTAGAGCGTTTAACACTGTGGTGCCATCTTCGGGTAAGGTTCTGACCGGTGGTGTTGATGCAAACGCCCTGCAACGTCCCAAGCGTTTCTTTGGTGCAGCCCGAAATATCGAAGAGGGTGGCTCGCTCACCATCATCGCAACCGCGCTGATCGATACCGGTTCGCGGATGGATGAAGTTATCTTCGAAGAATTCAAAGGCACCGGTAACTCTGAAATCGTGCTGGATCGTAAGATCGCGGACAAGCGCGTATTCCCGGCGATCGATATTCTTAAATCCGGTACCCGTAAGGAAGACCTGCTGGTGGATAAGGGCGACCTGGCGAAGACCTTTGTGCTGCGCCGCATCCTCAACCCGATGGGGACCACAGACGCGATTGAATTCCTGCTTTCCAAGTTGAAGCAGACCAAATCCAATGGCGAATTCTTCGATTCAATGAACACCTAGACCGCAGGCCGGCAACAGGAGAGGTCGACAGATGGATACGATCTTTGCGCTGGCTTCCGCCCAAGGAAAGGCCGGGGTTGCGGTGATCCGCATCTCTGGCCCTGACGCGTTTGTGGTGGGTGCTAAAATTTGCAGCTCGCTCCCAGCCGGCGGCAAAGGGCTGCGAAATCTCAAAACACAGGCCGGCGAGCTTTTGGATCAGGCATTGGTTTTAACCTTTTCCAATCCGGGAAGCTTTACTGGCGAGGATGTGGTTGAGCTGCAAACTCATGGCAGTGTTGCTGTCATATCTGCGCTTATGGCTGAGCTTGAAACCTATTCTGAGCTGAGGGTGGCTGAACCGGGAGAGTTTACCCGCAGGGCGCTTGAAAATGGGCAATTGGATCTGACTCAGGTGGAAGCCTTGGCCGATTTGATTGAATCTGAAACTGAAGCACAGCGCAAACAAGCGCAGGCGGTGCTTGCCGGCGGGTTGTCAACGCTTGCAGAGGCATGGCGCAGTAAACTCATTCGCGCAGCGTCCTTGATCGAAGTAACAATCGATTTTGCAGACGAAGAAGTACCGGTGGATGTAACGCCCGAGGTGATCACGCTCTTAGCTTCTGTCCATGAAGGTTTGGAAAAGGAAGTCGCCGGCGTTCAAATCGCTGAACGGATCCGTGATGGATTTGAAGTGGCAATTATCGGTGCCCCAAATGTTGGGAAATCCACCTTGCTCAATGCTCTGGCCGGCCGTGAGGCTGCTATCACTTCGGAATTTGCCGGCACCACACGCGACGTGATTGAAGTGCGGATGGATCTGGCTGGGCTACCTGTAACTTTGCTGGACACCGCCGGCTTGCGTGAGACTGATGATCACGTCGAAGGTATCGGGATTCAACGTGCACGCCAACGCGCTGAAGCAGCTGATATGCGGGTATTCATCGCTGAATCTGATGATGATCTGGATATCGAGAAGCGTGACGGAGATATCAGGTTTTCACCAAAAGCCGATATCAACCCAGACGCAAAAGATGCGATTTCTGGCAAAACCGGGCAGGGGGTTGAACAGTTGGTTCAGCATGTCTCATCGGTATTGGTCGAAAAGTCCAGTCATGCCGGCCTGGCGTCGCGCCAACGGCATCGTCTATCTTTACAAGCGGCGCTGCAATCGCTTCACTCCGCGCAGGACGTGGTGCAGCGCGGCCCCGAGTTTTATGATATAGCAGCAGAAGATATGCGTTCGGCCATTCGCCATCTGGAAATGTTGGTTGGTCGAATTGGAGTGGAAAATCTTTTGGACGAGATATTCTCCAGTTTTTGCTTAGGAAAATGAGGAGTGTTTCACGTGAAACATTCGAGCTATGACGTAATAGTTGTTGGCGGCGGGCACGCCGGCGCCGAGGCAGCCCACGCAGCCGCACGAATGGGTGCGCGCACGGCTCTTATCACGCTGAGCCGTGATGGTATTGGCGTGATGTCCTGCAACCCCGCTATTGGTGGTCTGGGAAAAGGCCACCTTGTTCGAGAGATCGATGCGCTAGATGGTGTCATGGGTACGGTTGCGGATGCTGCCGGCATCCAGTTTCGTCTTCTCAATCGCCGTAAAGGGCCGGCAGTGCAGGGGCCTCGTGCGCAATCTGATCGGGCAATCTATCGCAGCGCAATGTTGGCACTGACAGAAGCGCAGGAAAACCTCGATATTGTCGAAGGCGAGGCTGTAGATTTTCTAATGAGCGGACAGGCAGTCTGTGGTGTTCAACTTGCAGATGGCAGTGAAATTCAGGCTCATTCTGTCATCCTAACCTCGGGGACCTTTCTGCGCGGGGTTATCCATATTGGTGATGTATCACGTCCGGGTGGGCGCATGGGGGATAAGCCTTCGGTGCGTCTGGCTGAACGGTTGGACAGTTTTGCGCTGCCACTCGGCCGTTTAAAAACAGGGACTCCGCCAAGATTGGATGGGCGGACCATCAATTGGGACATTCTGGATGAACAGCCGGGCGATGAAGACCCAACGCTCTTCTCCTTTTTGTCGACGTCCACGCAAGCAAAACAAATCTCTTGCGGGATAACCCATACCAACGAACAGACGCATGATATTATCCGCGCCAACCTGGACCGCTCTGCGATGTATGGTGGTCACATCGAGGGGGTTGGCCCCCGGTACTGCCCATCGATCGAAGATAAAATCGTACGTTTCGCCGATAAAACATCCCATCAGATTTTTCTTGAACCTGAGGGTGTTACGGATCACACGGTATATCCAAATGGGATTTCGACCAGCCTGCCTGAAGAAGTGCAGCTGGATTATGTGCGCTCAATCGCGGGTCTCGAAAAGACTGAAATTATTCAGCCTGGATATGCGATTGAATATGATTATGTTGACCCGCGCGCCCTTACTTTGGACCTCTCGGTAAAGGATGTCCCAGGTTTGTATTTGGCCGGGCAGATCAACGGAACCACTGGTTACGAAGAAGCAGCTGCCCAGGGGCTGGTTGCCGGCCTAAATGCGGCGCGCCGCGCTCAGCAAAAAGAGCCGATTCATTTCTCGCGTTCGAATAGCTACATTGGCGTGATGATTGATGATCTGACAACCAGCGGCGTGAGCGAACCCTATCGCATGTTCACATCACGAGCAGAGTTCAGGTTATCTCTCAGAGCGGATAATGCCGATCAACGCTTAACACCTTTAGGGCTTGAGCTGGGCTGCGTTGGCGAAAAACGGTCTGAGATCTTTACCCAAAAGATGGAAAAGATTAGTACCGTTCGTGGTGCTTTGGACGGTGCAAGTTTTACGCCCAAAGAAGTTCTGGGGGCAGGGATTAAAGTGAACCAGGACGGTAAGCGTAGATCTGGCCTAGACGTACTTGGATTTCCCGACGTTTCGTTTGAGGACATTCTGCCGCTGCTGCCGGAACTAGATCAAACCGATGAACCGGTTCGACGCCAAATCGAACGAGACGCGTTATATGCCAATTACATCTCGCGGCAAGAACGCGAGATCGCAGCTATGAAGCGCGATGAAGGTTATCGCATTCCTGTTGATTTCGACTATGCGATGCTTGAAGGGCTTTCCAATGAGTTGACCCTGAAGCTTGAGCGCGCGCGCCCAGCAACGCTTTCGCAGGCATCGCGAGTTGAGGGGATGACTCCGGCCGCTCTGGCTTTGTTGTTGGCGCGCCTTCGTAAGGATACGGAGAAGAAGGCACGTGTGCAAAATGGATAAGGCTGAACTTTCGCAATTCGATGTTTCACGTGAAACAATGGAGCGCCTTGAGAAATTTGAGCAGGTTATTCTTAAGTGGAACCCGAAGATCAACCTGGTTTCGAAAAATAGCCTAAAAGATTTGTGGCGCCGACATATTGTCGATTCCGTCCAGGTGTTTCGAAGTGTTCCCAATCCAGTAGATCACTGGGTTGACATCGGATCAGGGGGCGGCTTTCCTGGCGCGATAGTTGGTATTCTTTGCGCGGCCGAAAGTCCGGATACCAATGTCACCTTGATTGAAAGTGATCAGCGAAAATGCGCTTTTCTTCGCAATGTTGCGCGGGAATGTAGTGCTCCTATCAAGGTGATCACTGGTCGTATTGAAGCAGTTGAACCGCAGAACGCTGACGTTTTGTCTGCCCGTGCTCTTGCTGATCTTTCGGATCTTTTGGAGTTTTCTGAGCGACATCTTGCTGAAAAAGGGCTCGCCGTGTTCCCAAAGGGGGAGACCTGGAAAAAAGAAGTGGATAACTCTCGAGCGCGATGGAGCTTTGATCTGGAAACGGTTAAAAGTCAGACAGAGCCAAGCGCCGTTATTTTGAAAATAAAGGGAGTTGCCCGTGTCTGACTACAGCCGCCCGGTTGGGCCTCGTATTATCGCGGTAGCAAACCAAAAAGGGGGCGTTGGCAAGACAACTACTACCATCAACCTCGCTGCTGCTTTGGTGGAAACCGGAATGCGTGTGCTTGTGGTTGATCTTGATCCGCAGGGTAACGCGTCTACAGGTCTAGGGATCGAAACAGTAAATCGGGAAAAGACGTCGTACGATCTATTGGTCGAAGATGCGCCTCTGCCAGAGGTCATCCAATCAACCGAGATTGAGGATCTTTGCATAATTCCTTCAACGGTGGATTTGAGCTCAGCTGATATTGAACTCTTCACCAATGAAAAGCGTAGCTTCCTATTGCACGACGCATTGCGGCAGGTGGCGATGGATGATTATGACTGGGATTACGTCCTGATCGATTGCCCGCCGTCTTTGAACCTTCTGACAGTAAATGCAATGGTTGCGTCTCATTCGGTTCTCATCCCGCTGCAGAGTGAATTCTTTGCGCTGGAGGGGGTCTCGCAGTTGATGATGACAATTCGCGATGTGCGGCAATCCGCCAATCCGAATTTGCGTATTGAAGGTGTTGTGCTCACAATGTTTGATCGGCGCAATAACCTATCACTTCAAGTCGAACAAGACGCGCGCGACAACCTTGGTGAGTTGGTCTTTGAGACAAAAATCCCGCGCAATGTTCGGGTCAGCGAAGCACCATCATTTGCTTTGCCGGTTTTGAACTATGATAGCAATTCTCTGGGGGCTAGAGCGTATCGCGCGTTAGCCGTCGAGATATTGGAAAAACATCAAAATATCGCGGCTTAACGCGGGCGGAGGCACACTATATGGCAAAAGAAAAAGGGAAACCCCGCGGTCTTGGTCGCGGACTATCGGCACTGATGGCAGACGTAAATCCTGAACCTGTGAGCACTGAAACACAGGCGCCGCGTAACGCGGAAATACTTGTTCCTATCGAGAGAGTTCAAGCAAACCCTGATCAGCCGCGGCGTCAGTTTGTTCAAGATGACCTCGATGACCTGACGGCATCTATCAAAGAAAAAGGCGTATTGCAGCCACTGATTGTGCGTCCGCGCAATGGTGGAAGCTACGAAATTGTAGCGGGTGAACGCCGCTGGCGCGCAGCTCAGGCGGCGCAGCTTCATGAAGTTCCGGTTCTTATTCGGGATTATTCTGATCTTGAAATGATGGAAGTGGCCATCATTGAAAACATCCAGCGCGCTGATCTCAATGCGATGGAAGAGGCGCTGAGCTATAAACAGCTGATGGAAAAGTTCGGCCACACCCAGGAGAAAATGGCAGACGCGCTTGGTAAAAGCCGCAGCTATATCGCCAACCTGGTCCGTCTGCTGCATCTTCCTGATGATGTGCAGCTTATGGTGCATGAGCGCCAGCTTTCGGCTGGGCATGCACGGGCGTTGATTACTTGTGACAATGCTTCTGATCTTGCGCGAAAGATTGTCAAAGGCGGTCTCTCTGTTCGCGCAACCGAGGCTTTGGTGAAAAAATCGGTTGCAGGAGACAAACCTGCTGCACCGCGTAAGGCCAAAGCAGCGGGTGAAAAGGATGCAGATACCCGCGCATTGGAAGATGATCTGTCAGCGGCACTTCGTATGAAAGTATCGATTGATCACAAACCTGGCGGCGAAGCGGGTTCGATCACTATCAGCTATAATGATTTGGATCAGCTGGATGAGCTGTGTAATCTGCTCAGCCGTTAGGGCGAGACCAGATAAAGATCAACACGCAGGACAGCGTCGCAGCTTGGATCAGAAGAATATGCTGCGCCAGCCCAGCAAAGGCTGAAATTAAAAAGACAGCGGCAACAGAAACTGTTGCCGCTTTTTTTGCGCCGGGTCGAATGGCACCGCTTTGCTGCCAATCAACGATTATCGGGCCAAACGTGTTGTGGCCAAGCAGCCAATTGTGAAGTCGCGAAGAGGATCGAGAAAAGAAGAACGCAGCCAGCAATAGAAATGGAACAGTAGGGAGGAGGGGGAGTATGACGCCAACCGCCGCGCAGGCCACGCAGAGCACACCTAATCCAGCATAAAAAAATCGCATATCAATCCACTAGCAATTCGCGGAGCACGGCGTTCAGAACCGCTCGCCCCTGATCGGTCGCGCATATTCTGTCATTAGAGATAGACAACATTCCAAGATCCACAAGATGTTCAATACGATCTTGTGGCAATTCGTAGCCAGCGAGCTGCTTGAAACGCGCCGGATCCAACCCTTCCTTCAAGCGCATTCCCATCATCAGGAACTCAACGGCTGCGTCCTCTCCGGGCAAGGCTTCTACGTGTGAATAGCCACTTCCAGCTTTTACAGCTGCCAACCATGCTCCTGGCGCACGGTGGCTTTCTGTTGCGTGGCGTTGACCGCCTTTTGTGATGCGGCCATGTGCTCCGGGCCCAATGCCTACATAGTCGCCATAGCGCCAGTAAATCTGGTTGTGCCGAGATTCAGCATCAGGGCGCGCGTGGTTGGAAATCTCATATCCTGGCAGGCCATGCGCGGCGCAAATCTCTTGGGTGGCTTGATACATATCGGCGGCATTGTCATCTGTTGGAAGATTGCGCAGTTTGCCGCGCGCGTAGCGATCACCAAAAGCGGTGCCTTCTTCGATGGTCAACTGATAAAGGGACAGGTGATCAATCGCCATCGACAGCGCTTCGTTTAGTTCTGATTTCCAGTCAGCAAGGCTTTGGCCCTGCCGGGCGTAAATCAAATCAAAGCTCACCCGATCAAAACACTGACGCGCCACATCAAAGGCGGCTTTAGCCTCAGCTGCGCTGTGTATTCGGCCAAGCCGGCGCAGATCCTGATCGTTGAGTGCCTGAATACCCATTGAAATCCGGTTTACACCGCCATCGCGATAGCCGGCAAAACGCCCAGCCTCGACAGATCCCGGATTAGCTTCGAGAGAGATTTCAATGTCATTGGCAAAGGGCCAGATGCTGCGAGCTTTTTCGATCACGCCGGCAACGGTTTCTGGCAGCATCAAACTGGGGGTGCCGCCACCGAAAAAGATAGAGTTCAGAACCCGACCGGAGAGCTCAGGCGCGATCCGATCAAGTTCTAGGCAATAGGCATCTAGCCATTGTTTTTGTTCGACCTGGCGCACAACATGGCTGTTGAAATCGCAATAGGGGCATTTGGCCTGACAGAAGGGCCAATGCACATAGAGACCAAATCCCCCATTTCGCCAATCATCCACCAAAACAGCCCTGAACAAATTTGGCGAGCGCACGGCCGCGATGGCTGATTTTATTCTTTTCGGACTTGTCCATTTCGGCGCAGGTTATGTCATATCCTTCGGGGACAAACATGGGATCATAGCCAAAGCCACCTTCGCCCCGGATAGGCCAGATCAGGGATCCTGGCATAACACCTTCGAACACCTCATCGTGCCCGTCCGGCCAGGCAATAACCAGCGTGCAGCGAAACTGTGCTGTGCGCGGTGCGTCGGCGCCCTTGGCAGTGATCTCATCATTGGCGCGGGTCATGGCCATCATGAAATCGCGACCGTTTTCAGTTTCTGCCCAGTCGGCGGTGTAAACACCAGGTGCGCCGTCAAGTGCATCAATGGTGATGCCGCTGTCATCAGACAGTGCAGGCAGACCCGTGGCTTTGGCAGCTGCGTGGGCTTTGATGCGCGCGTTGCCAACAAATGTATCTTCGGTTTCTTCCGGCTCTGGTAGGTTCATCTCGCCGGCACCAACAACGCTCACCCCAAACGGGGCGAGGATTTCGCTGATTTCGGTAAGCTTGCCTTTGTTGTGGGTGGCGACAAGAAGCTTGTCGCCTTTAAATTCCCGGCTCATTTCGCGGCTGCCTTCTGCATTTCAGCAAGTTCAGAGGTGCCCTTTGCGGCCAGATCCATCAGCTCGTTCATCTGATCGCGTGAGAACAGTGATCCTTCGGCAGACATCTGAACCTCAATGAGTTTGCCGGAACCGGTCATGATGAAGTTGCCATCCACACCCGCCTCAGAGTCTTCCGGATAGTCTAGATCAAGCACGGGCTGGCCCGCATAGATACCACAAGACACGGCAGCAACCGGGTCAATCAAGGGGTCAATAGTCACATCACCCGCTTTCATCAGCTTGTTCACTGCAAGGCGCAATGCAACCCAGCCGCCAGTGATCGAGGCACAGCGGGTGCCGCCATCGGCCTGCAATACATCACAGTCCACGGTGATCTGGCGCTCACCTAGGGCAACGCGATCAACACCTGCACGCAGCGCTCGCCCGATCAGGCGTTGAATTTCAACAGTGCGTCCGCCCTGTTTGCCGCTGGCTGCTTCGCGACGCATGCGGGTGTTGGTGGCGCGGGGCAGCATGCCATATTCAGCGGTGACCCAACCAAGCCCGGAGCCTTTGATAAACGGGGGAACCCGGTCTTCGATTGTAGCAGTGCAAAGCACATGCGTATCACCAACCTTGATCAGGCAGGAGCCCTCGGCATGTTTGGTAAAGCCAGTTTCAAAAGAGATGGCGCGCATTTCATCAAGCTGTCGTCCGGAGGGTCGCATGTGATATCCTTTATCTACTGTAGTTGGGATAGCCTTCGCACCCCGGTATTTGCAAGACGGATTGATCAAATGCTTGCCACTGGAGGATGACATCTCTTTGCATTCGGATTATTTATTTCTGGACCATTGGACTGCAATAGTGACAGCGCTCATATGACTGAAGATCAGCCTATCCTTGAACATCTGAACGATCGCTCCAGAGATGTGTTTCGCGCTGTTGTGGAGTCTTATCTAGACAGCGGCGATCCTGTAGGAAGCCGAACATTGACACGGTCGCTGAATGAAAAGGTTTCAGCCGCGACAGTGCGCAATGTGATGCAGGATCTTGAACACCTCGGCCTATTGGACAGCCCACATATTTCCGCAGGACGTATTCCCACCCAGCTTGGGCTGCGAATGTTTGTGGATGGGCTGCTGGAAGTTGGCGATCTGGGATCCGATGATCGCAAAAAGATCGACGCAACACTTGGTGAAAGCGCCGGTGATGTGGAAGGGCTGCTTGATCGTGTTGGTGCAGCGCTTTCTGGGGTGACGCAGGGGGCTTCGCTGGTTCTTACCCCAAAACACGAAGCAGAAGTGCGCCATATTGAATTTGTCTCACTGGCCCCTGATCGCAGTCTGGTTGTTTTGGTGTTTTCAGACGGTCACGTGGAGAACCGACTGTTCACGCCGCCGCCGGGTCAAACACCAAGTTCGATGCGGGAAGCCGCGAATTTTCTGAATTCGCTGGTCGAAGGGCGCACGCTGAGTGAAATCCGACGTGATATTCAAACCCAGGTAGACGCCCGTCGTCAGGAAATCGATGTCCTGGCGAGTGATCTGATCGAGAGCGGTTTGGCCCAGTGGGACAGCGACAATTCAGACAGCGCACGTTTGCTTGTGCGTGGGCGTTCGAATCTTCTGTCCGAAGGCGGCGCCGAAGAAGAGCTTGATCGGATGAAGGTTCTATTTGATGACCTTGAACGCAAGCGAGATATTGCTGATTTTCTCAAACTGACTGAAGAAGGCGACGGTGTGCGCATTTTTATCGGTTCTGAGAACAAACTTTTTTCACTTTCGGGTTCCTCTTTGGTGGTCTCTCCATATATGAACGCTGATCGAAAGATAATGGGTGCTGTTGGTGTGATTGGACCCACGCGCCTGAACTACGGACGAATTGTGCCGATCGTGGATTACACGGCGCAACTGGTCGGCAAAATCTTGTCCGACCGGAGTTAGAGGTGAAACATGGCAGAGCCCAAAAACGACGATTTTCTGGATGACATTGACGCCGCGGAAGCGGAAGAGCTGGCAAGTGAGATCGAAGAGATCGATGAGGAAGCGCTGGAAGTGGAAACACTGCGCGCTGAACGCGATGAGCTGAAAGACCGCTTTATGCGCGCGTTGGCTGATGCTGAAAACGCCCGCAAGCGTGGCGACAAAGCCCGCCGTGAAGCAGAGCAGTACGGCGGCTCCAAACTGGCGCGTGATCTGTTGCCGGTATTTGACAATATGAAACGCGCGGTAGAATCCGCCAGTGACGAGCAGAAAGAAGTATCTGCTGCGCTGATCGAAGGTGTTGAGCTGACCTTGCGCGCACTGCTTGATGTGTTTGGCAAACATGGCATGCGTATTGTAACGCCAGAAGTTGGTGACCGCTTTGATCCGCAGCTGCATGAGGCGATGTTTGAAGCGCCGGTGCCGGGGACAAAAGCTGGCGATATCATTCAGGTTTCTGCTGAAGGGTTTATGCTGCACGACCGTTTGCTGCGCCCGGCGCAGGTTGGAGTGTCTTCAACTCCGGCCTAGTACACTGGGTGAAAGCATAAGGAAAACGGCCCCGATGGGGCCGTGCCTTCGGCGAGAGTATTTGTGAAAAGATGAAGATGCGGCGGGGAATTCCCCGCCGTTTTACTATTTTGAGGTCACAGCGTCTTTCAGACGATAAAGCGCTTCAAGTGCGTCACGTGGCGACAGATCATCTGGATTGATCTCGGCCAGGATGGCATCAATTGGCGATGCTGTGGCCTTTGGTTGTGGAGCAGGCGCTGCTGCAAACAAGGGAAGGTCATCAATTTGGACGGAACCGCCACCACCTTCGCGGCTGCTTTTTTCCAGCATATCCAGCACGTCGCGCGCCCGTGTCACGACAGATGCTGGCAGACCCGCGAGCTGTGCAACCTGAACCCCGTAAGAGCGATCTGCAGCTCCTTTGCGGACCTCGTGTAGGAAGATGACTTCACCTTCCCATTCTTTGACGGAAACCGTTGCGTTGTCGACACCGGTGAGTTTCGCAGCGAGTTGGGTGAGCTCATGATAATGGGTGGCAAAAAGCGCTCGGGATCTGTTGACCTCATGCAGATGTTCGAGCGTGGCCCAGGCGATGGAGAGCCCGTCATAGGTGGCGGTTCCACGGCCGATTTCATCGAGGATGACCAGCGCGCGATCATCCGCCTGGTTCAAAATTGCGGCTGTTTCCACCATCTCTACCATGAAAGTAGAGCGGCCCCGTGCCAGATCATCAGAGGCCCCAACCCGGCTGAAGAGCTGGCTGACAAGCCCGATGTGGGCGCTGTTCGCTGGGACATAGCTGCCCATCTGCGCAAGTAGCGCGATCAATGCGTTTTGGCGCAGGAAGGTCGATTTACCGGCCATATTCGGGCCAGTCAGCAGCCAGACTGCTGCACCGTCACTGGCGGTGAGGTCACAGTCATTGGCGACAAAGGGATCCCCCCCTTGCTGGCGCAAAGCCTGTTCCACAACCGGGTGACGACCGCCTGAAATAGCAAAGGCACGGCTGCTGTCGACGGTTGGTTTGGTCCAGTTCTCGGCGCGGGCCAGATCGGAAAGCGCAGTGATCAAATCAAGCTCAGCCAAACCACGTGCCGCCTGGTTCAGCTGTGCCGCACTTTCCATAATTGCGGCAGAAAGCGCCTGATAGAGCCTCTTTTCTGTCTCTAATGCAAGGTTTCCGGCGTTTAGAATGCGGGTTTCCAGCTCGGAGAGTTCAACAGTGGTGAACCGTACCTGATTGGCGGTGGTCTGCCGGTGGATGTAAGTTTCCGACAGCGGAGCTGACATCATTTTTTCCGCATGCACGGCGGTGGTTTCGATGAAGTACCCCAGCACGTTGTTGTGTTTGATCTTCAGCGCGTTGACCCCGGTGTAGTCTGCGTATTTCTGTTGGAGCTGTGCAATGACGCTGCGACCTTCGTCACGCAGGGTGCGGGCTTCGTCCAGTTCCGGATCATAGCCTGGCGCGATAAAACCGCCATCGCGGGCCATCAAAGGTGGCTCGGCCACCAGCGCGGCATCCAGCAGCGCCAAGAGATCATCAAAGCCGGTCAGATTGTTTAACGCATCGACAATCAGGGCTGGCAGTTCGGCCGTATCACAAAGCGCGCGAATTTCTTCTGCCTGGGTGAGACCATTGCGGATCGCCGCGAGATCACGTGGCCCGCCGCGTTCCAATGCGAGGCGAGATAGCGCGCGATCAAGATCTGGGGTTTTGCGTAAAGCCGCGCGCAGATCTTCAGAGAGGGCGTGTTCAGCGACTGCAAAATCCAGCGCGGAGAGACGGGGGTGGATCACATCGAGACTGCGCGAGGGGCTGGACATGCGTTGTTCGAGCAGGCGTGCGCCGCCCGGGGTAACAGTACGATCAACGACAGAGAGCAGTGAGCCTGCGCGCCCACCAGAAAGAGAGCGCGTGAGTTCCAGGTTGCGCCGGGTGGCTGCGTCGATCTGAATGGTGCGATCTTCAGATTCCTGAACCGGCGGCTGCAGCAGCGGCAATTTGCCTTTCTGGGTGATCTCTAGATAGTCAATCAACGCGCCCATTGCTGAGATTTCTGCGCGTGAAAATGTACCAAACCCCGAAAGCGTGGACACGTTGAACAAGCTACAAAGCCGTTTTTCCGCTGCCGTGCTGTCAAAGCTGGCTTTGCCAATGGGCGTAAGCGGGATCTTATACTCGTCTGCAAGTGGGCGGCAGTGATCAAACACAGTGCCATCAGCCACAATCAATTCAGATGGGGCAAGGCGCGCCAGTTCAGGTGACAGGCGCACCTTGGCGATGGGCATCACGTGAAACGCACCAGTTGAAATATCTGCCCAGGCAAGCGCTGCTGCATCGCGAAGTTCTGTATAGGCGACAAGGAAATTGTGACGCCGCGCCTCAAGCAGTGAATCTTCTGTCAGGGTACCAGGGGTGACAAGCCGTACGACACCGCGTTTGACCACGGCTTTGTAGCCACGCTTTTTCGCTTCTGCTGGGCTTTCCAGTTGCTCGCCGACTGCAACGCGAAAGCCTTTGCGGATCAATGTCAGAAGATAGCCTTCTGCGGCGTGAACCGGCACGCCACACATTGGAATATCTTGACCTTCGTGTTTGCCACGTTTGGTCAATGCAATGTCGAGCGCCTCTGCTGCGTTGACGGCGTCGTCAAAAAACATCTCGTAGAAATCGCCCATACGATAGAAGAGCAGGGCATCAGGGTACTGCGCCTTGATGTCGAGATATTGTGCCATCATTGGCGTCACAGTCATATGGTTGTCCCCCGAAAATCCAATGCCAGAGATCTACAATGGCAGGACTCCGAGGGAAACCCGTATGTGTGTGAGTGAGGGCGTTAGTAGAGCGCCAGCAGAGTGGTAGGAGCGGAGTTTGCGATCGAAAGGGACGTAAGTCCGAGCTGCTGTTGCACTTCGAGAGCCTTCAGTTTCGCCGCGGATTCCTCAATATTTGTGTCTATTAACCCGCTTAGACCTTTCTTGGTTTCAAGCGCCTGTCTGGCAATGACGTCTTGCTGCTCGGAGATCCGTGATGCAGCCGCGCCCAGGCTTGCGGCACCGTCAACGGCAAATTGCAAGAAGCCTTCGATCTCATCCAGAGCTGTCCGCGCGCTGGCAGCATCGGTTACCGCGGTGCGACCATTGATATCAAAGTTTGGGCTGGATTCGAGATCAAGACTGTCCACCTGGATGTTGGAAAGGGTTGGCGTGCCGCCACCGGTTTTGTCCAAAGAGGCGGCAACCGTGATTGCGCTTGCGCCATTGCCATCGACATCAGTGCGAAGCAGATTAGCCCCGTTAAACTGCGACGACGAAATGACCGAGTTTATCTGATCGGTTTTCTGGGCAAGCTGCGCTTCTACTTTAGAAAAATCGACAACACCGCTGCTGCCCAAAATAGCTATTTGTTTCATTTCATTAAGGGTGTCTGTAACAAACTCAGCGCCAGCTGATGCCACCCCCAATGTGGCCTCGCCCAATGACAGGGCGTCAGACAGCCCACTATATCCGCTCAGGTCTGAATTCATCAGTTCAGAGATCGCCCATAAAGCAGCATTATCTTGCGGGCCATTTACCGTTTGCCCAGTGGAAATTTGATTGTGAGTGGTCTGTAGACTTTGGTTGGTACCACCCAACATCTGAAGCGCAGTCATGGCCCCAGTGTTGGTCTGAAAGTGGATCATGGCTTTCTCCTGTTCGGAAGACGAGACAACCGGGTTTTCCGGCAAAGAAGGCCTTTCTGGCTCTGGCGTGTTTGGCTTTTGCCCATCAGTGGCGTGTTAACGTTTCACAACTCGCATTAAGGATTGCTTTGGAATTGGCGCTTTGCGGTGTCTAAATTGTGGCAAAATTGTGTGGGTTGCCTGCAAATGAATCGATTTGTGACGTTTTGATTGCTCCAAGATCTTAGTTTTTGAAATTTTATTTCACGATAGGGCTAACATTTGACCCAGGTACATTGAGCAGCGTCAAAGCCTGCGGTAAGGATTGTGCAAACCACCAAAGGACGTCCTTCCTGCCATGCCCAAAGCAAAAATAACGCGCGAAGAAGCGCTTGCCTTCCACCTCGAGCCCACTCCCGGCAAATGGGAGGTACAGGCAACTGTGCCTATGACCACCCAGCGGGATCTGTCTTTGGCCTATAGCCCTGGCGTGGCCGTTCCGTGTGAAGACATCGCTGAAAACCCTGAGCTGGCGTATGATTACACCAACAAGGGCAACCTGGTTGCGGTGATTTCAAACGGCACAGCGGTTTTGGGCCTTGGTAACCTTGGAGCGCTGGGTTCCAAGCCGGTGATGGAAGGGAAGTCAGTCCTTTTTAAACGGTTTGCAGATGTGAACTCGATCGATATCGAGCTCGACACTGAAAACCCGGATGAGTTCATCAATGCGGTAAAACTGATGGGGCCAACCTTTGGCGGCATCAATCTTGAAGATATCAAAGCGCCGGAATGTTTCATCATTGAGCAGAAGCTCAAAGAAGAAATGGATATTCCGGTTTTCCACGATGACCAACACGGCACGGCAGTTATCTGTGCGGCGGGTCTGATCAATGCGTTGCATCTTTCGGGCAAAAAGATTGAAGACGTCAAAATTGTTCTGAACGGTGCAGGGGCCGCGGGCATTGCCTGTATCGAGCTCCTCAAGGCAATGGGCGCGCAGCATCAGAACTGTATCGTCTGTGACACCAAAGGCGTGATCTATCAGGGTCGTACCGAGGGTATGAACCAGTGGAAATCGGCCCATGCCATCACCACGGATCTGCGCACGCTTGAAGATGCGATGAAGGGTGCAGATGTCTTCCTTGGCGTATCTGTCAAAGGTGCGGTGACGCAGGAGATGGTCAAATCGATGGCCGACAATCCGGTGATTTTTGCCATGGCAAACCCGGATCCGGAAATCACCCCAGAAGAAGCCCATGAAGTGCGCGTTGACGCGATTGTTGCCACCGGCCGTTCGGATTACCCGAACCAGGTGAACAACGTTCTGGGCTTTCCGTATCTGTTCCGCGGTGCGCTTGATATTCATGCGCGTGCGATCAATGATGAGATGAAGATTGCCTGTGCACATGCGCTTGCAGGGCTTGCACGCGAAGATGTGCCAGATGAAGTTGCATTGGCATATGGCAAAACGCTGGCCTTTGGCCGTGACTATATCATCCCAACACCGTTTGATCCGCGCCTGATCCATCGTATTCCGCCAGCGGTTGCCAAAGCCGGCATGGAGACCGGGGTGTCGCGCCGCCCGATCATCGACATGGAAGCCTATGAGCTGAACCTCAAAAGCCGCATGGATCCAACCGCTTCGATCCTGCGCGGTCTGAATGCCCGCGCGCGCTCGTCGCAAAGCCGCATGATCTTTGCAGAAGGTGATGATCCACGGGTGCTGCGCGCAGCGGTGACCTACCAACGCTCAGGTTTTGGTAAGGCTCTGGTTGTTGGCCGCCCAGAAGATGTGAAACAAAAGCTCGAAGCCAGCGGCCTGGGCGATGCGGTGCGCGAGTTGGAGGTGGTCAACGCGGCCAATACAACCCAGTTTGAGACCTATAAAGAGTTTCTCTACAACCGCCTGCAGCGCAAAGGGTTTGACCAGAAAGACATTCACCGTCTTGCCGGCCGTGACCGCCATGTGTTCTCGGCTCTGATGCTGGCGCATGGTCAGGGTGACGGGCTGGTGACCGGTGCAACCCGCAAATCGGCCTATATTCTGGACCGGATCAACCATGTGTTTGATGCGGATGCCAATCATGGTGCAGCCGGCGTGACCGCGTTGTTGCACAAGGGGCGGATTGTTTTGATTGGCGACACATTGGTGCACGAATGGCCCAATGAAGAGGATCTGGCCAATATCGCAGAACGTGCTGCTGGTGTTGCACGCCACATGGGCCTTGAGCCACGTGTCGCATTTGTCAGCTTCTCGACCTTTGGTTACCCGGTTTCTGAACGGGCGGAGAAAATGCACCTCGCGCCGGCTGTGCTGGATAGACGCGGTGTGGATTTTGAGTACGAAGGCGAAATGACCGTTGATGTGGCATTGAACAGCCGTGCACAGGAAGCTTATCCGTTCCAGCGCCTGTCTGGCCCGGCCAATATCCTGATCGTGCCTGCGCGTCACTCTGCTTCGATCTCGGTCAAGCTGATGCAGGAGATGGGTGGGGCAACTGTGATTGGTCCAATCCTGTCTGGTGTAAACAAACCCATCCAGATCTGTTCTACGAATGCTACCGCCAATGATGTGTTGAACATGGCGATCCTGGCAGCAAGCAACGTGGGATAACACCAATGGCCATCTGGAACCTCGGCTCAATCAATCTGGACATCGTCTATTCCATGTCGCGCCTGCCCTTAGCGGGTGAAACATTGGCGGCAGATCGGGTCGAGCAGTTTCTGGGTGGCAAAGGTGCAAATATGTCTGTTGCGGCGGCACGCGCTGGCGCAACAGTTCACCATATCGGTGCCATCGGCCCCGATGGTGAAAATGCCCGGACAAAACTAGATAGTTTTGGCGTTGGGATTGATCACGTTGTGACGCTAGATCGGCCAAGCGGACATGCGATTATTGCCGTGGCTGCAGAGGATGGTGAAAACCAGATCATCCTTTTTGCTGGCGCCAATCGCGCCATCACAAAAGATCAGGTGCGGATGGCATTTGCAAATGCGCGCGAAACTGATCTGTTCATCACGCAGAACGAAACCAACATGCAGCTTGAGGCCGCAAAGGTCGCCAAGGAAAAAGGCCTGCGTGTGTGTTATGCGGCAGCACCGTTTGATGTGGAAGCCGTGCGCCAGATCCTGCCTTACCTGGATTTTCTAATCCTCAATGAAGTTGAGGCAGAGCAGCTCGAAGCAAGCATTGGCAAAGCACCACAACAGCTGGGGATCCGTGATGTGATCATTACCTTGGGTGCGGATGGTGCGCGTCATTTCGCGGGTGATACGGGCGAAATGCGTACTGTTGCAGCCCATAAGGTAGAAGCAGTTGATACCACCGGGGCCGGCGACACATTCACCGGCTATGTGCTGGCAGGGCTCGATCAGGGTCTGAGTATGGCTGATGCGATGGAGCAGGCCAGCCGCGCCGGCGCTTTGATGGTTATGCGCCACGGAACCGCTGATGTGATCCCAACTTTGGCTGAGGTCAAAGCAGCCTCTTTTGATTAAAAAGGCTGCTGCTTTAGCTAGTGCTTATCCGCAAAAGGCGCTGCATTACCCCAAAGCTGTTTAACGCGTGTATCTCGGCCACAGGCCTGACGATAGCGTTTGTAGGCCTCAGCCTGGCGTTTGGGGCCGAAGCGGGTGAATACGACTTTGTCCCCTTTGTAGTAATCTTGATGGTAGGCTTCGGCCTTGAAAAAGGTTCCCAGCGGTAAAACAGGGGTCACTACCTTTTGGCCGAGGTCAGATTGTGCTTTGGATATTGCGGCTTCGGCCAGTGCTTTTTCGCTGTTGCCAGATACAAAGACTGCGCTGCGATAGCTTTCACCGCGGTCGCAAAACTGGCCACCTGCATCGGTTGGATCAATGGAGCGGAAAAACAGATCCAGCAGTTTGGCGCGGCTCACTTTGGCGGGGTCAAAGGTGATTACGACCGCTTCGTAATGCCCGGTGCCACCTTTGCCGACCTGCTTGTAAGTTGGGTTTTCCAGCGTGCCGCCAGTGAACCCCGACACCGCACCAAGAACCCCAGGTACGCTTTCAAAGTCGCTTTCAACGCACCAGAAACATCCACCCGCCACAGTAAGCGTTTCCGGGCTGGCTGCGGATGCCTCATGGGATTTGGCAATCAGCGCGACCGAGATGAAAATTGTCAGTGCAACTGGCTTCCACTTGCGAAAAAGGGACATGGTGAACCTCAAAATCCTACGTCTGATCGCAAATTTGCAGGGTGGCTTTGAAATATCAAATCATGCTTTTGAGAGTAACTCGGACGTGATGGTCATGTGAAACTCTGTGATTTGTTGCTTTAGTGTCTATGCCGGTTCAATTCATCGATCTGTTCAATGCGGTCACTGTGTGTTGGGTGGGTTGAAAACCAGGCCGGCGGCTCCTCGCCATCGGAGAGATCCGCGAAGAAACGTTTGAACCCTTCGGAATCATATTCGCTCTTGTTGAGCAGGCGTACGGCAAAACGATCCGCCGACAGCTCATGTTTGCGCGAATAAGAAAGTGATGCAAACGCCTGCCCTTCAAGCAGGAGGTCTTCTAGAACAGGGCCAACATCACCCGCCATCATGGATATGATGAGATAGAGCGACAAGGAACGATAGACCTGTCTCAGCCCGTGTTCTTCCACCACATGGCCCATTTCATGTGCCAAAACGCCGGCGATAACATCGGGATCCGCGCCATAGCCTGATACGAGCGCATCGCTGATAATGATGGTTCCACCCGGTAGCGCGGCGGCGTTTGCACCCATTCCAGGCATATCCCGAAACACAAGTTTGAAGCTGTCTTCGGTGCCAAGCGCATGACGCAGATCGTCCAGAATGGCGTTTTGAGCATCTTTCTGCTCTTGCGACAGGCTGCTGGCTTCCAACATGGTGAAATCCATTGTTTCAAGCGTCGCGCGATCGACCTGCCGTATCATTGGTTCCGGTGTCATCCAAACCGCGATGGTCACCATAGCTGGGATGGCCCATTTCCATAATGCCATCGAACCAATCATACACAGCACAGCCAAGGCGATCAGGCGCGGGTGAAATTGTTCAAACAGCCGCAACAGGCGATGGCTGAGAGGCTCCTGCATCAATAAAGACACACGTGAATCCTCTGTTTGAAAGAGCCACCCGTCTGCGAAGTATAAGTTTCTAGTACCGCCACCCGCCGCTTGATCCAATGAGGTCTGGGATGGCTCAGATTTTGACAGAACGGTTTTTTCAACCGGGTCTATAAGAAAGATCCAGTCATCGCGCACATCGATTTGTGCCGCGAACCGTTCAGAAGAGCCGGGCTTGAACGCCCAGCCCTTCAAGGGGATGTCCGAAAAAGACATTTATACCGGAAGCCCATACTCCACGCCTTCCATATCGGAGAAAGCATCGCCAATGGCATTGGTTTCACTGATGATTTCACCTTTGAAGTCGTCAAGGGAACCGTTGGGTTTCAAAGCGCTGTTCTGTGCCAGATAGCGATGCATACGGACCTGCGCCCAGGGGAGCATAAAGCCAAGTGTCAACAACACAACAACAAGGTTGGATACTGCGATCCACAGCAAAGCAGAGGCTTTTACGGTGGATTGGAAGCCGTGCTGCTTTTCACCAAGCGTCGTGCTGGCAAAAATATGATTTCGGATCAACGCCTGATACATGACACCAGCAAAGGCAAATGAAATCAGCGCAATAAAGTAACCGATTACCAGATTGAGCGCGGCACCCACAGGCATCTGCTCAATGTCAAAGCCTGAGATGAGGAGCGGTTGCAGGAACACGGCGAAAGCAACGGCAAGGCCCGCGAGGCCAATCGCAAATGCCGCCAAAAATGCCATGTAAAAGGGTTTAATGCCTGAATCGAAATGGAACGGTGTTTTCCCAAGGCGGTGATTGTTGATGCCATATCTTTGCACAGCGCGCTGCAGGAAAGGCAGGGTTGTATAGGCGGTCAGCAATGACAGAATAGGGTAGATAAAGACCAGCAAATACAGTTTTCCCACTTTGCCAACAAAGTCAAAACGAACGTTTGACCAGCTGCTGTTGCGGGCGTTGAAGCGCATGCCTCGCAGTAAAATAACCGGAATTACAAGGGCATAGGCGATCAAAATGAACAGCGGAAAAACCGGGTGTAGAAGGACGCTCATCGAATACACCAATAATGCAGCCGCTACGAGGGCACGCCCGATCAGGATTTGCATACCGGTGGCGTGATAGTCAAAGTTACGACCGGCGACCCAGGTGTTTTGATAAAAATACTTTTTGGTGCGCACTTTTGCCCAGGCAGAATATATGCCGAGCGTTACAATCGAAAGAAGCAGGTTTACGATCCAGATCCCAAACCATTCTCGTGCGGATCCGCGGAATTCAAAATTCTCAGGCGTTTGCATGAGTTTTCCAGTCAATATCACAATCAAAAGCAACTACTATAAGTTGTTATGAAGGATTTGACTTCGTTTCGTGCAAACTGCAACAAAAAAAGCCGCCCCAAAGGTGGAGCGGCTTTAAACTGTTTGTTTCTTATTTAGCTTTTGACGCGCTTATTACGAGCTGCCAACAGTTTCAGGCGCAGCGCATTCAGCTGGATAAAGCCGGCCGCGTCGGTCTGATCGTAGGCGCCTGCGTCTTCTTCAAAGGTCACATGCGCTTCGGAATAAAGCGAGTGATCAGACCAGCGGCCTACGGTTTTGGCCGAGCCTTTGTAGAGCTTCAGCTTCACGGTGCCGGAAACGTGCTCTTGCGATTTGTCGATCAGCGCCTGCAGCATTTCGCGCTCTGGGCTGTACCAGAAACCATTGTAGATCAGCTCAGCATAGCGCGGCATGATCGAATCTTTGAGATGGCCTGCACCGGAATCCAGGGTGATCTGTTCGATACCCTTGTGCGCTTCGAGCAGGATTTCACCACCGGGGGTCTCGTAGATGCCGCGGGACTTCATGCCAACAAAGCGGTTTTCCACAAAATCAAGGCGGCCAATGCCGTGCTTGCGGCCATATTCATTCAGCTGTGTCAGAATGGTCGCCGGCGACATGGCTTCACCATTGATGGCAACAGCGTCGCCTTTTTCAAAGGTGATTTCGATGAATTCAGGGGTGTCAGGGGCATCTTCTGGGTTCACTGTACGTTGGAACACGTAATCCGGTGCCATATCGGCGGGATCTTCCAGAACCTTACCCTCGGACGAGGTGTGCAGCAGGTTCGCGTCAACAGAGAAGGGCGCTTCGCCACGTTTGTCTTTTGCGATTGGAATCTGATGCGCTTCGGCAAACTCAAGCAGTTTGGTGCGCGAGGACAGATCCCATTCACGCCATGGCGCGATCACTTTGATGTCGGGGTTCAGTGCGTAGGCCGACAGCTCAAAACGAACCTGGTCGTTGCCTTTGCCAGTCGCACCGTGAGACACCGCATCGGCACCCACTTCAGCAGCAATTTCAACCAGGCGCTTGGAGATCAGCGGGCGCGCAATTGAGGTGCCCAGCAGATAGAGCCCTTCGTAGACCGCATTGGCGCGGAACATCGGGAAGACGAAGTCACGCACGAACTCTTCGCGGATGTCTTCGATGAAGATGTTTTCTGGCTTGATGCCAAGCAGCTCAGCCTTTTTGCGGGCCGGCTCCAGCTCTTCGCCCTGACCGAGGTCAGCCGTAAAGGTAACAACCTCGCAGCCGTATTCGGTCTGCAACCATTTCAGGATGATCGATGTATCAAGGCCGCCAGAGTAGGCCAGCACAACTTTCTTGGGCGCGGACATGGGTTTTCCTCTTGATCAGAACGAATGCGAACTACCGCTTTTTCGACCTAAGGGCAAGGTTTTCAGGTTTTGCGATCATATGGCGTTACGGTAGACGGGATGTGCTATTGAAACTTATCGATATTGAAAGTCAAAAATGACAAAATCTGTTACAGCTTGGCATATTTTTCTACATTCTATCAATATGTTGCGTCGCAATAGAACTGAGGTCTTGAAGATTTTTGCGGCACCGGCCTTGTTGGCAGTTTTTCTGGTTGTCGTGGTTTTCTGGCGATTTGAGCTTGAAACAATATTCCAGATCTATTCGGGAAATGGCGCACGGGCCACCGGCAAGATTTTCATTTTGTTCTTTTTGGTGGTCCTGTGTAGCCTTATCCTCATATGGCCCGTTATCGTTTGGCATCGCTTCATCTTGCTCGAAATACCGGTCGGCTGGGTCAATCGAGTCGAAATTTCGGGTATTTTCAGGTATTTTTTCTACTATATTGGCATCCTCATCCTGGTGACTGTGCCATCGCTAATACTGCGGTACGCGTTCGCGGCGGTTGGATCAGGTTTGGTATTTTCTTTGGATGGTTTCTTTGATCTGGCTATTTCATCAATTATTGCATGGCTGAGCTACCGGCTGACACCAGTCCTGCCAGGTATTGCCCTTGGCCTAGAAGGTAATGGGCTTGGTGCCGCTTGGAAGGCAACCCAGCCTGGTGCGATGGTTTTATTCTTTCTCGCGATCATCTTTGCGATCTTTGGTCTGATAGAGGTGGGTATCGCATTGATGATCCCGGAGTACGGCTATCTATTCTTGAATATGGCTATCACAGTCGTATTGTTCTTTGTTCAGATCAGCGTCGCCACAACGATCTATGGCGTTTACGTGGAAAAGCGCGAAATCTAGCCAGCATTTCATGTTTGCTTTGCGCCTGCCCCTTGTCACAGGGGCGGGCTTGCGCCACCAAGAGATATGAGCGATTTTCAGTCCAAAGCCCGCACTGCAACCCAAGCCATGCGCGACGTGTTTCCCGCAACGCCACTCCAACGCAACGTCCTGCTGTCCGAACGCTATGGCGCAGACATCTATCTGAAGCGCGAAGATCTGAGCCCGGTTCGCTCATATAAAATTCGTGGTGCCCTGAACGCCATGCGCAAACAAACTGACCAAGAGCTGTTTGTGTGCGCCTCAGCCGGTAATCACGCGCAGGGTGTGGCCTTTATGTGCAAGGCGCAGGGTAAACGCGGTGTGATCTTTATGCCCGTGACCACACCACAGCAGAAGATCCAGAAAACCCGTATGTTTGGTGGCGACAATGTCGAGATCCATCTGATCGGAGATTTCTTTGATGATACGCTGGCGGCCGCGCAAAACTGGTGTCGTGAACAGGGTGGTCATTTCCTGTCGCCCTTTGACGATGATGATGTGATCGAGGGGCAGGCATCCATTGCTGTTGAGATCGAGGAGCAATTGGGCCGTTCGCCGGATCACATAATCCTGCCGGTTGGCGGTGGTGGCATGTCGTCAGGCGTATCCACCTATTTTGACGATGATGTGCACTGCCTGTTTGCGGAACCCTCTGGTGGGGCCTGCCTGCGTGCGGCGCTTGAGGCCAAGCAACCAGTTGCCCTGAAGCGTGTGGACACCTTTGTTGATGGCGCCGCGGTGGGTCGTATCGGGGCCAAACCGTTTGAGCTGTTGAAACATGTGCCGGTTCCAGATGCGCTGACGATTGATGAAGATCGTATCTGTTCCACCATTCTGGAAATGCTCAACGTGGAAGGCATAGTCCTTGAGCCCGCAGGTGCTCTCGCAGTGGAAGCGCTGGGCGATGTACAAAGCTGGATCCGTGGCAAAACTGTTGTCTGCCTGACATCTGGTGGCAATTTTGATTTTGAACGCCTTCCCGAGGTGAAAGAACGCGCTCAGCGATATGCGGGTTTGAAAAAATATCTGATGCTGCGACTGCCACAGCGACCAGGCGCGCTGAAAGAATTTTTGCAGATTCTTGGCCCTGAGGATGATGTGGCGCGCTTTGAGTATCTCAAAAAATCAGCCCGCAACTTTGGTACGGTTCTGATCGGGATTGAGACTAAGCGCCCGGAAAATTTTCATCATATTTTCGAACGCCTCGATGCGCAGGGTCTGGCCTATACTGACATCACCAATGATGAAACGCTGTCGCAGTTCCTGATCTGATTGCTCAGTACTTATTGGGAAGTTCCTGCAGAAAGTTGGTCTTTGAACTTTCATAAAGTGCAACGATTTCAACGAGGTTGACGGTATCCGCCTGACCTTGTGACGACAGGCGCTCGCCTTCTTGGCACTTTTCTGAGAAGGCCTGAAACCCAAGATTCAGGGCGCTGCCTTTGAGAAAATGCAAATCCTGCTCCAGCTCGCTGCGGTCATCAGCCCGCAGTCTATCTAAAACACCCTCGACTTCTTCCAAAAAGATTTCTACCACTTCTTCGAAGTCTTCAGCGCCGATTTCGTCACGTAGTTCTGTTACTCTGAACCAGTCAATCATGTCCGATCTTCCCTTGTTCACACTTTGCTCTTGGGGAGGTCATAAATTGACATCGGTAAAATTACAGTGAAAGTACAACATTTGATCAAGTTTTAGATTTCATCAACTGTTAAAGGTCTATCGGGATAGTAGCAGGTGAACAAAACAGAATTACCGCTTTTTACGAGGTATCCTTGGTGCTTCCTGACCGAAACATTGATGATGATTTGGAGTCTTCTGAGATGACTGGAACGATTCAGCGCGTTCTTGTTGTTGATGACAGCCGTCTCCAACGCAGAATTCTCGTGGCTTCCCTTAAAAAATGGGGTTTTGAGGTCGTCGAAGCGGACAGCGGCGAATCCGCGATGGAAATCTGTCGCGAGGAAGCCCCGGATCTGATTTTGAGCGATTGGATGATGCCCGGGATGAACGGGATCGAATTCTGTCGCAATTTGCGGAAGATGAATTCAGACAATTATAGCTATTTTATTCTGCTGACCTCCAAGAGTGAGAAGAATGAAATTGCAGAAGGTCTGCATTCTGGTGCGGATGATTTTCTCACCAAACCGGTGAGCTCTGATGAGTTGCGCGCGCGGATTTCCGCAGGTGAACGTATCCTGCGGATGCAGCGTGAACTTTCCGAGAAAAACCGGATTGTCTCGGAAACCCTTGATGAACTGCAGCGTGTCTATGACGCGATCGACAAAGACCTGATGCAGGCCCGCAAAATCCAGGAATCTCTGGTACCAGAGCTGAGCCGGGTCTACGGGGAATCCAAGGTAAGCCTCCTGCTGAAGCCCTGCGGCCATATCGGCGGCGATCTTGTGGGTATGTTCTCTCCCGGGGTGAACCGGTTGGGGTTCTATTCAATCGACGTGTCCGGACACGGGATCACTTCGGCAATGATGACTGCCCGTCTGGGTGGATATCTGTCATCGTCCCACTTTGATCAGAACGTGGCGATGGAGCAGCGTTTCAACCGATATTACGCGTTGAAGCCGCCTGAGGATGTGGCGAGCATTCTGAACGCGCGTCTCATCGCTGATACCGGAATCGAAGAATATTTCACCATGGCTTACTGCACCGTTGATCTGCGTAGCGGCCTTCTAAAGCTTGTGCAGGCGGGCCACCCGCATCCACTGCTTTTGCGCAAAGACGGCACCATGGAATATATCGGCCAGGGTGGTGTACCTGTAGGCCTTGTGCCCGATATTGAATATACGCGTGAAGAAGTGGTGCTGGAGCAGGGGGATCGCCTGCTTTTGTATTCCGATGGTTTCACCGAGGCGCGTCTTGAAAATGGTGAAATGCTTGAAGATGAGGGGCTGATGGACCTTGTCAGAAAATGCGATACCGGGCAGGGCGGTCAGGAATTTTTGGACGAGCTCTATTGGAACCTCACCCAGGTGATGTCCAAAGAGCACGGTCTGGAAGACGACGTCTCCGCGACGTTGTTCGAATATAACGGGGCGTAGGTCCTAGCCACGGCGCATGAGCTGTCTGACAAAATATCGATCGCCAGGGTTTCCTAAGCTTTCGGCTGCGACCTCGATCGGTGACCAAATAGGTTCGTGATCGGGTTCTACGGGCGGTCCCAGCTTGCGCAGCGGCTGTGCCAGGTAGATATGACAGATCTTTTCGGCAAAATACTTGTAGTCGGGTAGATAGCTAAACAAACGAAATATGCCGATTTTACGCGGGGTTGTGATGGCCCAACCGGTTTCTTCGTAAACTTCACGGTGGAGTGCTGGAACCATATGTTCGCCGCGCTCAACCCCGCCACCGGGCAGTTGCAGATCACGAATAGGCCGCATTTTCCCGGTTAACAGCAGGTGGCCGTTTCGGGGTAAAATCACATAGGCGCCGGGACGCGCACGGTATTTAACCCCGCTTAGGGGTGGTTCTCCAAATCGCGGGATCATGGACTGCCCTCTTCACACCAGCGCTGATAAGCCTATATAGGCCCGATATGCCAAACCCCGGCGCGCAAGGAAACCCCATGACACTCGCCTCTAAAATCGCGTGGGACGATACGGTCCTGCCTTTCCAGCTTGATGCCTCAGATATGCGCGGCCGTGTGGCGCGTTTGGATGGGGTGTTGGATGGAATCCTGAAACAACACGCATACCCCGCCGTTGTAGAGGCGTTGGTTGCGGAAATGGCGCTGTTGACCGCTTTGATCGGTCAGACGGTGAAACTGCAGTGGAAACTATCCTTGCAGGTGCAGTCCAAAGGGGCTGTGCGGATGATTGCCACAGATTACTATGCGCCTGAAAACGAAGGTGAGCCCGCCCGTATTCGCGCCTATGCCAGTTTTGATGCGGATCGTCTGACAGAGGGTGCGCCGTTTGATCAGGTCGGCGAAGGCTACTTTGCCATTATGATCGACCAGGGGCAGGGGATGAAACCCTATCAGGGCATTACCTCTCTGACGGGTGGTTCGCTTTCGGCCTGCGCCGAAGCCTATTTTGCCCAGTCTGAACAGCTGCCAACCAAGTTCCGCTTGGAGTTTGGCCGTTCTACCGCGCCGGGTGAGCCTGAAAGCTGGCGTGCCGGCGGGGTGATGTTGCAGCATATGCCCAAGGCTTCGCCTTTTGCAGCGCAAAGCGAGGGCACTGGAGATATCCTAAGCGCGTCCGATTTGATTGCGGGTGACAAAGAGGAAAATTGGAACCGGGTGAATATCCTGCTTTCAACCGTCGAAGAGCTGGAATTGGTCGGCCCGTCGGTTACGCCAACCGATCTTTTGCTCAGATTGTTTCACGAGGAACAACCGCGTGTCTATGAAACGCAGATGGTGAAATTTGGCTGCACCTGTTCCGAAGAACGCGTACGCGAAAGCCTGTCGATTTATTCCGCCAAGGACATTGAAAAGATGACCAATGACCACGGTCGGGTGACAGCGGATTGCCAATTCTGTGGCGCGTATTTTGACCTTGATCCCAAAACCGTTGGTTTTGAGGCGGAGCAGGCGGCAGGTGATTGATCTGATCACACAGGTTCAGGCCGCATTGGGGCGATCCGGCAAAGGGTCGTCCGATTTTGATCTGAACCCAGATGTGAAGCTGCCGGAAAATCGCAAACTGCGCCCGGCAGGTGTATTGATCCCGATTGATGTCACCGGTGCTGAGCCGCGGGTGATATTGACCAAACGGTCCTCGGCATTGAAACACCATCCCGGCCAGATCGCCTTTCCCGGTGGCAAGGTGGATGAAGCCGACGCAGATCCAATTGCCGCGGCGCTGCGTGAAGCCAACGAAGAAATTGGCCTGCCGCAGGCTGCTGCGCGCACCCTTGGTACGCTGCCAGAACATGAGACAGTCACCAGTTTTCAGGTAACGCCTGTGGTTGCCCTGGTGGAACAGCCGTTTCAGCTTTGCCCGGAACCCGGCGAAGTGGACGAGGTGTTTTCCGTGCCCTTGACCCATGTGATTGAACGCCAGAACTTTGCCATTCAGGGGCGGCGGTGGCGCGGGCAGAGACGGTATTACTACACCGTTCCTTTTGGCCCCTACTACATCTGGGGGGCATCCGCGCGCATGCTTTATTCCTTGGCGGAGCGCATGTGATGCAGCCGCGTATTGATCAGCCCTGGCTCCATGACAAGCACACGCAAAAGGTCTGCGCGGCGTTGACTTCCACAGGTGCAAAAGCATTTTTTGTTGGCGGCTGTGTGCGCAACGCGTTGATTGGCGCGCCGGTGTCTGATCTGGATATTTCCACTGATGCAACACCCGAACAGGTGATGCAGCTCGCCAAGGCTGCGGGCATCAAGGCCATCCCCACGGGCATAGACCACGGTACAATTACGCTGGTGTCTGGTGGTATCCCGCATGAGGTCACCACGTTTCGCAAAGATGTTGCCACCGATGGGCGGCGCGCGGTTGTCGCCTTTTCGTCCGATATGGCGGATGATGCGCGGCGGCGTGATTTCACCATGAATGCGCTTTATGCGGATCCCCAGGGTGTGGTGTATGATCCGCTTGGCGGATTTGGAGACTTAAACAAACGGCGCGTGCGTTTCATCGGCACCGCTGCGCACCGCATCCAAGAAGACTACCTGCGTATTCTGCGCTATTTCCGTTTCCATGCCTGGTATGGTGATCAGTCTGCAGGGTTTGATGAGGATGCGCTTGCCGCGATTGCCACAAACCTTGAAGGTCTTGCACAATTGTCGCGGGAACGGGTTGGTAGCGAGTTTTTGAAACTCCTTCGTGCGCCTGAGCCCGCGCCATCGGTAGCCTGCATGCGGCAGACAGGGGTGCTGCATACCTTGCTGAATGGGGTCGATGATCGCGCATTGGCGCCTTTGGTGCATTTGGAAACTGTAGGATCATCTGATGAGGTAGACCCGATCTTACGGCTTGCGGCACTTGGGGAAGATCTGTCAAAGCCCCTTCGCCTGAGTAACGCGCAGGATAAACATCTGCACATTTTGCGCACAGCGGCGCTGGGCACTGCAGGCGCGGCTGAGCTTTCTTACCGCTTGGGCGCACAAGATGCGCGCAAGGCGATGATCCTGCGTGCCGCCTTGCTCGAAACCCCGTTTGATCCGCATATGAATGACGATATCCAGCATGGTGCTGCAGCTAAGTTTCCGATTGCGGCACAGGATCTAATGCCTGCACTTTCTGGTGCGCAGTTGGGGCAGGCGCTGCGCCAGCTAGAGGGTGATTGGATCAAAAGTGGGTTTTCGCTGGACAAAAACGCGTTGTTACGCAGCTTAAAGTGACGTTTTACAAAAGCTTCTCAACGGTTGGGGGTGACGTCTTGGCGCGTTTTGCGTAGGTCTAACAGCATTCGACATCTATCGGGCGAATGGGGCGCGCTGAACAAAGTTGGGTTCGCCGTGCCATCTGTGGTCTTACGACATGCATCTGTGGAGTAGGGATATGTTTCGCATTTTTGAGAGTCTGGTTGACCCCTACACACCCTATTCAGAGGATGGTGTGCCGCCGAAAACCTTGGCGCATTTCTTCCGCTACTATTCCAAACCCTTTGCAAAGATCTTTGCCTTTACCGCGTTTATGTCGGTTGTGGTTGCCGCAATTGAGATCGGGCTGATCTATTATATGGGTCGTATTGTTGATCTGCTGGTTGGTGACCCGGCCGTGGTCTGGCAGACGCATGGAACTGAGCTGATCTTGGTGGCGCTGTTCATTCTGTTCATACGGCCAGCGCTGCAGTTGCTGGATGTTTTGTTGCTCAACAATGCGGTCATTCCGAATTTCGCCACCTTGATCCGTTGGCGCGCGCATAAACATGTTCTGCGTCAGTCCGTGGGCTGGTTTGAAAATGATTTTGCGGGCCGTATTGCCAATCGCATCATGGGCACACCGCCTGCTGCAGGCGAAGTGGTGTTTCAAGCCTTTGACGCTATTACCTTTGCGCTTGCCTATGTGATTGGAGCCGCCACGCTATTGTGGGCGGCAGATGTGCGCCTGCTTGTGCCGCTTGTCATCTGGCTGGTGCTTTATGGGATTTTCATGCGGTGGATGTTGCGTCGGGTGGGGCCGGCCAGTCAGGCTTCGTCTGATGCGCGTTCGATGGTGACAGGGCGGATTGTTGACAGTTATTCCAATATTCATTCCGTCAAAATGTTTGCCCATCACAATCGCGAACTGACCTATGCCCGCGAAGCAATTGAACAAACCCGCACCACGGTACAGACCGAGATGCGCATCTATACGTCGATGGATGCGGCGCTTGTGTTTCTCAACGGGTTGCTGATTGTTGGTGTTGTTGGCTGGGGCGTTGCGATGTGGATGCAGGGCAGTGCCTCTGCTGGGGTGGTGGCTTCGGCGACAGCGCTGACATTGCGGCTGAACGCGATGACCGGCTGGATCATGTGGGCGCTGACCACATTCTTTCGCCAGCTTGGCGTGGTTTCAGAAGGGTTGGAAACCATCGGCCAACCGATAGACCTGCTGGACGCAGAGAATGCAAAACCGCTTGAACTGCGTGAGGGTGGTATCGAGATTTCCAATCTCAGCCATCACTATGGGCGCGAGACAGGTGGGCTTGATCAGATTTCGCTCACGATCAAACCCGGCGAAAAGATTGGGCTCATTGGCCGCTCGGGCGCGGGGAAATCCACTTTGGTCAAACTGCTGTTGCGGTTTTATGATGCTGAGCGGGGCGTAATTTCCATTGATGGCCAGGACATCTGTCAGGTGACCCAGGACAGTCTGCGCAGCCAGATCGGTATGGTGCAGCAGGATTCCTCGCTGCTCCACCGGTCGGTGCGTGACAACATTCTATATGGCCGCCCCGATGCAACGGAGGATGAAGTTCTTGCCGCCGCCAAACAGGCCGAAGCACATGAGTTTATTCTCACGTTGGAAGACCCAGAAGGGCGCAGCGGCTATGACGCGCATGTGGGAGAACGCGGCGTTAAACTGTCAGGCGGGCAGCGCCAGCGGGTAGCATTGGCGCGGGTGATCTTGAAAGATGCGCCAATTCTTGTGCTTGATGAGGCCACATCGGCGCTTGATTCCGAGGTGGAAGCCTCAATCCAGCGCACGCTTTACGGCATGATGGCGGGTAAAACCGTGATTGCCATTGCGCACCGTCTGTCCACAATTGCCCAAATGGATCGCATTCTGGTTTTGGATGACGGAAAAATTGTTGAAGAAGGCGCCCATGAGGAGCTTTTGGAAAAACACGGCCTATATGCACAATTTTGGGATCGCCAATCCGGTGGTTTCCTGAACCTTGAGGCAGCGGAATGATCGTCGACAAACTTATTGATGCTTTTAAACCTGCAGAAGGCGCGCCTCCGCAAACCCTTGGTGCATTTATTCGCTGGTGCCTGTCGGGGGCCTGGCCCGCGCTGGGCGTGGCGACGGTGTTTTCAGCCACTGCCGGCGCGCTTGAGGCTGGGACCGCCTTTATATTGGGTCTGGTGATCGACACAGCAATTACCAGCGGTGCGGATCAGTTCTTCAGCGCCGCCAATATGTCGTTGATCGTTGGCGCGCTGCTGTTTTTCCTTGTGGTGCGACCAATCATGTTTGGCCTGTCGTCGATGTCGAATTCGATCATTGTCGGGCCCAATATCAACCCGCTTGTCCTGTCACGGCTGAACCGTTGGACGCTGGGGCAGTCGGTTGGCTATTTCGATGATGATTTTGCCGGCCGAATTGCCCAGAAACAGATGCAGACTGCAACGGCGGTGACATCTGTCACCAGCGAGATGATCAATGTTGTGGCCTTTGCCTTGGCGTCGCTTTTGGGGGCGATGGCGCTTTTGGCTACGGTTGATCTGCGCATATCGCTTCTGTTTGTGATCTGGCTTGCGGGCTATTTTGCACTGATCCGTTGGTTCATGCCGCGCATTCGCAAACGTTCTTCTGCACGGGCCGGGGCACGTGCGGCGGTTTCGGGGCAGGTGGTTGATACGCTGACCAATATCCGCACTGTAAAACTCTTTGCTCATGGCGATCACGAAGAGCGCAGCGCCGTGGATGCTATGGTGAATTTTCGCGAAAAGGCGCTGCATTTCGGCTATCTCTCCGCAAGCTTTCGGTTTTGCCTGATGGCACTCGCGGGTATTCTTCCGGTCCTGTTGATCGGTGCAACGCTTTACATGTGGCACCTTGGCCTCGCGAGCGAAGGGAAAATTGTGGCCGCGGGCACCGTGTCCATTCGGATTGCGCAGATGACAGGCTGGGTCAGCTTCACCTTGATGGCGATCTATTCAAACGTGGGTGAGATCGAAAACGGGATGAAGACGCTTGCGGTGTGCAAACGCATTCCCGATGACAGCGATGTGCCGCTTGAGGTAACAGGCGGCGCGATTGATTTTGACAAGGCAAGCTTTGCCTATGGGCGTGATGTTGGTGGGGTTCAGGAACTCGATCTGAAAATCGCGCCGGGTGAAAAGCTTGGCATTGTGGGGGCATCAGGCGCTGGGAAATCCACGCTCGTCTCGCTGCTGCTCAGGCTCTATGACACCGAATCCGGGCATGTTTTGATCGATGATCAGGATGTGTCAGCGGTGACCCAGGATTCCCTGCGGCGTCACATCGGCATGGTTACGCAGGAAACCGCGATGTTCAATCGCTCTGCGCGCGACAACATTTTGTATGGCAATCCGCACGCCAGCGAAGAAGAAATGATTGCCGCCGCCCAAAAAGCCGAGGCTCATGATTTCATTCAGGATCTGCAAGATGGTCAGGATCGCACGGGCTATGACGCCCATCTTGGTGATCGCGGTGTCAAAATCTCTGGCGGCCAACGTCAGCGGATCGCCTTGGCGCGCGCCATTTTGAAAGACGCACCGATCCTTGTTCTGGATGAAGCCACCTCCGCCTTGGATTCAGAAGTCGAAGCCTCGATCCAATCGGCATTGAGCCGGGTGATGGAAGGCAAAACCGTTCTTGCCATCGCGCATAGGCTTTCAACACTGAGCGAAATGGATCGTATCATTGTTATGGAGGCGGGGCGCATTATCGAAAGCGGCAGCCACGCAGAGCTATTGGCCGCAGACGGGCGCTATGCGCAGTTTTGGAACCGCCAATCCGGTGGCTTTATCAGTGTCGATGACAGTTTGGCGGCTGAATAGGCTTTTGTGTTGCAGATCTCTCCGCTATGACCGCGGACATGACGGAAGCAGAGCGTATCATTACAACGATTGAACGGCTTGGCCACCAGGGCGACGGGGTGGCCAAAGGGCCATTGTTTGCGCGCCGCACCTTGCCCGGTGAGGTGGTGAGCGGTATCGCCGATGGCCAAAACCTTACTGACATTCGCGTAGAAACCCCAAGTGATGCGCGCATCAAGGCAAGCTGCCGCCATTACAAATCCTGCGGCGGCTGCAATCTGCAACACGCGTCAGACGCATTTGTGGAAAACTGGAAGCAGGAGTTCGTGCGTCACGCTTTGACTGCGCAAGGGCTCGAGGCAGAATTTCGCCCGCTTTATACCTCCCCCGAACGCTCCCGGCGGCGCGCGACCTTTGCGGCGCGACGTACCAAAAAGGGCGCGCAGGTTGGGTTTTATACGGCTGGAACAGATATCATTACGCCGATCGTCGACTGCCAGGTGATGGTTCCCGATCTGGTAGAGGCACTGCCGTTTGTTGAACAGCTTGCGGTGCTGGGATCCAGTCGCAAGACACCACTGGCGGTGACTGTCACCAGCTCAATCGGCGGGCTGGACGTCTCTGTCAAACAGGGCAAACCGCTTGATGCGAAACTGCGTATGGAACTGGCGCAGCTTTTTGGCAGTTACCCGGTTGCGCGCCTGACTTGGGACGATGATCTGGTAGCGATGGAACAGCCACCCAGCCAAAGCTTTGGCGTGGCACAGGTAACCATCCCAGCTGGAGCGTTTTTGCAGGCCACCAAAGATGGCGAACTTGCACTGCTCAAATCGGTTCAGGAAATCACCCAGGGTGCCAAACGCATCATGGATCTCTTTGCAGGCTGTGGCACGTTTTCGCTGCCTTTGGCCAAACACGCGGAAGTACATGCGATTGAGGGCGAGCCCGAGATGATCGCCGCGCTGGATACAGGATGGCGGCGGGCGCAAGGCTTGCACAAGGTTACCGCGACAACACGCGATCTGTTCCGCCGTCCGGTACTGCCAGAAGAGTTCAACCCCTTTGGCGCAGAGTTTGATGCGGTGGTGATTGACCCTCCGCGCGCGGGTGCCGAGGCGCAGACAGCTGAGCTCGCGCGTTCAAATGTGCCGATTATTGCCTATGTCTCCTGTAATCCGGTTAGTTTTGCCCGCGATGCCCGCATTTTGGTCGATGCAGGGTATCGGCTGAATTGGATTCAGGTGGTAGATCAGTTCCGCTGGTCTGCGCATGCGGAACTGGTTGCTTCATTCACTCTGTAACAGTGTCTTCAGACGGACGAATTCAAATGCCTCTTCAACGCGTGTCAAACATTCTCGACAGCCTCGCCTTTAGCCGCTTTATCACCACCGTTATTATCATCAACGCCATTACTTTAGGGTTGGAGACATCCAACACATTGATGCAGGCGTTTGGTGGTATGATTCAACTGCTGGATAAAATCTGTCTTACGATTTTTATCGCCGAAATTGCTGCCAAACTGCTGGTGCGGAGATTGAAGTTCTTCACCAATGGCTGGAGCATCTTTGATTTTATTATCGTAGGTATTGCCATTGTCCCCGGAGCGCAGGGGCTGTCAGTTCTGCGTGCCTTGCGTATTTTGCGGGTCTTGCGGGTTATTTCTGTGGCACCCCGTTTGCGCCGGGTGGTCGAAGGTTTCATCAGCGCGCTGCCGGGAATGGCCTCTGTCTTCCTGCTGATGGCGATTATTTTCTATATTGGTTCGGTCATTGCGACCAAGCTCTTTGCCAGCGCATTCCCGGAATGGTTCGGCTCGCTTGGGCGTTCCGCTTATTCTCTGTTTCAGATTATGACGCTTGAAAGCTGGTCCATGGGCATCGTTCGACCGGTGATGGAGATCTACACCTACGCCTGGGCGTTCTTTGTGCCGTTTATTATGGTCACAACTTTTGCTGTGGTTAACCTTTTGGTAGGCTTGATTGTGAACTCTATGCAGGACGCCCACGGCGAAGAGGAACACAAGCAAACCGATGCATATCGCGACGATGTGCTAACGCGCCTCGATCGGATGGAGCAGCATTTGTCCGAACTCGCCCGGCAAAACGCGAAGAAGTGATTTTGGAAAACAATTTTAATCAGCTAATTCCAGTATGAGGCAATAACAGAGCAGAACAATGGACAGACGCGCCTTTACCGCAAGTGCAGCGGCGGGCCTCCTTCTTGGGGGCTGCGCATCGGCACCAAATGGAAAATTTCAGAACTACTATGGGCCCCGTGTCACCTCGGTGGTGGTCAATAAGGGCGCACGGAGAATGTATTTGCTCAATGGCAATGACATTCTGAAGAAATACACTGTGGACCTGGGCTTTGCGCCATTGGGTCACAAGCGGATCGAAGGGGACGGGAAAACCCCTGAGGGTCAGTATTTCATCAACCGACGCAACCCAGATAGCGCGTTCCACCTGTCGATTGGTATTTCTTACCCCAACGCGCAGGACCGTGCGCGGGCGCGGGCTATGGGGAGAAGTCCGGGTGGAGAAATCTTTATCCATGGCCAGCCCAACCTGCTGAAAGCCCGCAAACGGGCAGAGCGGGTCAGCGATTGGACAGCGGGCTGTATCGCAGTAAAAAATCGCGAAATGGAAGATATCTACGCCATGGTGAAAAATGGCACGCCAATCTTTCTGAACGCTTGAGAGACAGATCAGAATAAAAAAACGGGCGCAACTGACGCCCGTTTTTTGTTTTGAGAGATTGTTTACCGAACTCAGGTTAGCCGGCCATCACCAGTGTCCACCAGAGTTTGCCATTGGGTTCCTGAAACCAGAAAAAGCCCATGTCTGCCGCAGTTGGATCCAGAATCACCGAACGTGTTGCTGGATCTTCCATCCATGCTGTCAGGGTCTGGAGCTCGTTTTCATAGGTTTCCGAGATGGCTTCGCCGACCAGGGCACCGGGGTAACCCGTGCGGGCCACACGATCGAGCGGCGATGAGCCGTCTGAACCAAAATGCCAAGGGCGGTTTTGCACTGACATATCTCGGGAGTGAGTTGCAGCCGCTGCATTGAGCTGCGCGTTCAATTGTACAGGTGGTTGCCCTGCGGCTTCGCGTAGCGCGTTCACTGAATCCAACATGCGGAATTGCAGCTTGTCCGCGTTCCGGATGCGGTAAGCTCCATTCACGGCGGTCTCAACCGGTGTGGATGTGGCGCAGGCAGCAACAAAAGTGGACAGGCTCAACGCGAGGATCAGAAAAAATCGGGACATGTAGCACCTTGGGTAATCTGGACACATTGGCTTTAGCCTTCCTGTGGCGGATGCGCAAATGGGCTGGCAGTATAATGCCAGTCACAGTTTTGTTTGATTTGCGACTGCGTCTTTGAAGCCATATTATGTAACGCAGATGTTTTCGTAAATGATCCCGGGTGCAAAGCTTATGACACAATCACCTTTAGGTTCCCTAAAGCGCCGGCAATTTCTGGCCTCTGCGGCTGCCTTTGCTGCAACTCCGGCCATGGCGCAACCTCTTGAGCCAAATGTAGAACCTGCTTTTGATCCGCTGCGCCCGCCCCCCGAGCCCGAGCCGCCTGTTGCGCGCAATATTTCTGCGTTCCGTGCAAAGGACTGGCGTCCCTATTTTGATTCTCTTCGCAAGGGCGCAATTCTGGTGGATATCGACAGCCGGGCGCTGCATTACTGGTCAAGCGACGGGGAAACTTACAAGCTATTTCCCTCCTCTGTGCCGCTTTCTGATGATTTGACCCGCCGCGGACGCACGCAGATTATTCGAAAAGTTGAAGGTCCAAGTTGGGCGCCAACGCCAAATATGCGCAAACGCAACCCGGAATGGCCGCCATATATCCCGCCAGGGCCTGATAATCCGCTTGGAACCCATGCGCTTTACCTCAGTTGGAAGTATTATCGCATTCATGGCACCCACGATACGCGCAAAATTGGGCGTCGCTCGTCTAATGGTTGCATCGGCCTGTACAACGAGCACATCTCGGAACTATTTGCGATGGCAAAAGTTGGCACCCAGGTGTTGCTTATTTGACGACAAGCCCTTTAGGCTGGGTTCTGTGCGCGCAACAAGTGTTTGCAATTCCTTGGCTGGGGTGATTATTAGAATATCACGAAGTAATTCTTGGCGTGCACCGAAAGCTGTGTGCATTTACTGGAGGTTAACATGAAAAAACTCGTTCTTGCTGCTGCTCTGACCGTTGCTGCATCCGCCGCTGTTGCTGGTGGCCTGGCAGATCCGATCGTAGAGCCGCCGGTCATCGTTGAAGCTGCCGAAGGTTCTTCCTCCGGCATCCTGCTGCCACTGCTGCTGCTGGTTCTCGTTGGCGCAGCTGTTGCATCGAACTAAGTTCGACGTGATTATGTAAAAAAGGCGGTGGGTCAAACCACCGCCTTTTTTCATTTGGACATGGCTGAATTACTCCAGCCAGCCTTTTAAATTATTCTCGATAACACCAGCCAGCGCCGCAATATGCTCCGGGTTATCATTGAGGCAGGGGATATACAGAAAATCCTCACCGCCCGCTTCTTCAAAGCTTTCTTTGATCTCTTCATTGATCTCTTCGAGCGTCTCAATGCAGTCGGCGGAAAAAGCAGGTGCAATGACTGCAATGTTTTTCTGACCCTCTCGCGCAAGATCAGCGACATGTTCGACGGTGTAGGGGCGTAGCCATTCTTCTGGGCCAAACACTGACTGAAACGTTGTGGTGATCTGGCTGTCATCCCAGCCAAGGCGTTCCTTTAGCAGGCGCGTGGTTTTCTGGCACTGGCAATGGTACGGATCACCTTCCATCAGATAGCGCTTTGGCATGCCGTGATATGAGACCACCAGAAGATCGGGCTTTTTCTCGGCGGTGTCATAGGCGTCTTCGACAGATTTGGCCAAAGCGTCAATATAAGCAGGATCATCGAAGTATGGCGGAATGGTGCGCGCGGCCGGCTGCCATTTTTCCTTCATCAATGCGCGGAAGAACTGGTCATTGGCGGTGCCGGATGTGGCGCCCGCGTATTGCGGGTAGAGCGGTACAAACAAGATTTTCTGGCAGCCCGCTTCAACCATTTTCCGCACCTTGGAGTCGGTCGACGGGTTGCCGTAGCGCATGCAAAAATCCACCATCACCTGATCGCCGTAACGCGCATGAAGCGCGTCAGCCATTTTGGCGGTCTGATCTTTGGTGATCGTCATCAAAGGGCTTTCGCCTTTGTCGTGATTCCAGATCGATTTATAGGCTTCGCCAGAGGAAAACGGTCGTTTGCTCAGGATGATCAGCTGCAGCAGCGGTTGCCATTTCCAGCGCGGGTAGTCGATCACCCGCTTGTCTGAAAGAAACTCGCTCAGATAGCGGCGCATGGGCCAATAGGTGTAATCATCCGGTGTGCCAAGGTTGGCCAGCAGGATACCTACTTTTCCTGACTTGATTTTGGGATGCTCAGCTGGGGCGTGGGCTGTGCTACATTCGTTTTGCATATTGTCCAGCATTGTCAAAGTCCTGTGGGGGCCAAATATTGGTTGCCTTAAATAAAACCATACGAGGCGAAAAACCAATTGGATCACATTGGCGCATGTCTCGCGGGTCTAATCCTTGGGTAGCGGTTTTTCGGGCACTCGAAGCGCGTCAGCCAGGCGGGCCTTGGCGGATCCGGGGCGCAGCGGTTGGGGTTGGCTATCTGAAGGGCACCAGCCGGTGAGGCACACAAGCTCAAATGTCGCATGCAGACGCCCTGCGGGTGTTGAAAAATGCTGATGATACAGTGTGTCAGCATGTTCAAACAGGCGACGTGGGGTGAAGTTCTTCACACGTGAACTCAAGGCATTGCCTTCACCCATCAGGCGCAGATCACGCCCCAGATGGAAAATGTCGCGATACTCAGCATTCTGTGGCACGACATCCGCAACAGGAAGCGCAAACCCAGCGCGTTGCAACAGTGCGCCCATATCGCGAATTTCAGCCATGGGTGAAACTCGGGGTGACAATCCGCCGTTCAGCTGGCTTTCGGCCTCTGCCAGTACGGTGCGCAGCTCATGCAGGGTGCGCCCTCCCAAGGCCATTAGCAGCAAGAGACCATCTTCCTGAAGTGCGCGTCTGCATTGAATCAGCTGGCCTACGGGATCATTGGCCCAATGCAGTGACATGGCATGAATAACAAGATCATGTGCGCCTGGCTCAAGGTCAAGTACCTCAGAGTCCGTAACAATTTTGGCGCTTTGGCTAAAATTTTCCCAAATTTTGCCAAAACCACTAACAATCGCCGGCTTTGTAAAGGTCCTGTTAACCAATGTTAGCCGATCTTCTACTTCGTCACGGGCAAGCTGTTGAAGAAACATTGATTGCGGTTTGCTCCGGGCGCGATGGGCATCCAGAGCATGGCGATCAAAAAGATTGGGCTGGCTGTGCGGTGTCTCACTCATGGGAGATGTTTAAGATGTTGCACGCCCAGATTCAAACGGCTGTTTCGCTGGTCTACCCGCCACAGTGTTCGTGCTGTGATGCGCTGGTTGAAAGCGACGTGGGTCTTTGTGGTGCGTGCTGGCGGGAAATGAATTTCATTTCCGGTGCGGTTTGCGAAAGCTGCGGCTGTGCTTTGCCCGGTGAAAGTGATGGCTATCGGTTGGAATGTGATGACTGTTTGTCAAATCCACGACCGTGGAGCCAGGGGCGTGCGGCGCTTGAATATGAAGGTAAAGCCCGAGAGCTAGTGTTGGGATTGAAGCACGGAGACCGCACCGAGCTGGCCCCAATGGCGGCAGGTTGGATGCTGCGCGCAGCGCAACCGATCTTGCAGGACAATCCCATTGTGACCCCGGTGCCGCTTCATTGGAGCCGGATGTTACGGCGCAAATACAACCAATCGGCGCTTTTGGCGGAATCTTTTGCCAGACACGGGCGGTTGGATTACTGGCCTGATCTTCTGAAACGCACCCGGCTCACCCCGTCGCTGGATCGCAAATCCAAAGAGGATCGTTTCCGCATTCTTCGAAACGCCATTACCGCCCACCCCCGCCATTGCGAGCTGATTCATGGTCGGGTTGTGGTGCTTGTTGATGATGTAATGACTTCGGGAGCAACGCTGTCTGCCTGCACCGAAGCCTGCCTGCGCGCAGGGGCTGCGGATGTGCGGGTTGTGGTGCTCGCACGGGCGCGCAAATCGGTCACGCCACAGTGAACGGACCAGATTGCATCTGGAATTTAGGCATCGGCCATCCCAAATTGGCTGACGAACCTAAACCATGACCAATTTGGAGCGCTTTTCATGAAATCAGTCGAAATCTATACTTCCCCTTTGTGCGGCTACTGCCATCAGGCAAAAAAGCTGCTCAAGCAGAAAGGCGTCAAGTTTTCGGAAGTGAACGTGCTGACCCAGCCCAAACGCAAACAGGAAATGATCAAACGCGCCAATGGTGGCCGTACCGTGCCGCAGATTTTTATTGGCGACAAACATGTTGGCGGCTGCGATGATCTCTATGCGCTTGAGCGGGCGGGTAAGCTTGACCCGATTCTGGCAGCCTAAAGATCGAGAGATGTAAATGCGTGTTGCCCTGTTGCAGATGACCTCTTCGGATCAGCCCGAAGACAATATCAAAACCGCTGTTGATATGATCGCAGCGGCAGCAGCGGGTGGCGCGCGTTACGTATTAACGCCCGAAGTAACCAATTGCCTGTCATCAAGCCGTTCTCATCAGCAATCTGTCTTGCAGCAGCAGGAAGATGATCCAACGCTTGCAGCTCTGCGGGCCGCAGCGGCAGAGCATGAGATCTGGCTGACCATCGGATCGCTTGGGCTGAAGACCGGGGATGCGGATGGTCGCTTTGCCAATCGCCAGTTTCTGATTGCACCCAGCGGTGAGATTGCTGCGCAGTATGACAAGATCCACATGTTTGATGTGCAGGTGTCCGCAGAAGAGACCTACCGCGAATCAGATGGGTACCGCCCCGGTGGCAAAGCCGTCGTTGCACAGACGGATTTTGGCAAAATTGGCCTGACGATTTGTTATGATGTGCGCTTTCCCTATCTGCATCGGGCTTTGGCCAAGGCGGGCGCGCAGATCCTGACCGCACCAGCCGCGTTTTCCTACGTCACAGGCGCGGCGCATTGGCATGCCTTGTTACAGGCGCGTGCGATTGAAACCGGCTGCTTTGTTTTGGCGCCTGCGCAAACGGGCACACATGCGGCAACCCGTGGACCTAGTCGCAAAACCTATGGTCATTCGCTGGTTATTGCGCCCTGGGGTGAAATTTTGCTCGATGCAGGTGTTGATCCCGGCGTGAGTTTCGTAGATCTCGACATGGAGAAGGTGGCAGAGGCACGCAATCGTGTGCCCTCCCTGACCCATGATAGAGAGTTCGACGGACCCTGATGGAAGATAAATCCCCCCTTGCGGTATCGCTGTTCAGCGAGATCTTGATGGCTGATCAATTGGCGCGGGCCCGATTGAGCAAAGCTCTGCCCAAGGGAATGGAGCTGTCGCATTTCTCGGTGCTGAACCATTTGGCAGGTGTTGGGCTTGAACGCACGCCCGCGCAGCTTGCCAAGCTGTTTCACGTTACCCGTGGTGCCATGACCAATACGCTCAATAAGCTGGAAGTGGCAGGCTACATTCATATTCGCCCCGATTGGGATGATGCGCGCCGTAAATTTGTGGCAATCAGCCCCGCAGGCCGTCAGGCGCGGGATACCGCATTGGCAAGTATCATTCCGGTGATTTCCGAAGTGGTGAATGAGTTGGGAGAGGAGCGCGTTCGCGCAACGCTGCCCATTTTGCGCGAATTGCGCGAAAAGCTGGATCAGGCGAACTGATTCAGATGCATTCATCGGACACCTAAGATGGAAAAAAGGATGCCAAAATTGGCATCCTTTTAGGGGTAGGGGCTTTGAAATCTGCGCCCTTTGATGACCTTTGCCCCATCCTGACAAAGGTCCTTCGCGAGTGGTGGGTTCAGCAATATCTAGCCCTAACACCAGCTTATGCGAAATGGATCCAATTTTAAACAACGCAGAAGGATGTATGCTTATCCTTTAGAATAGGTCACGCGTTTCAGATCCTATGAGTTTGGTTTGATGCTGGAGGTTGTGTAATTTACGCTCAGATCGCGATCTGAAAGCGACCAGTTCCAGGAAATGGGATTGAAGACAAACCCCTTTCGATCCACTGGTTTCAGCCCGGCTTGCGTCAGCAGATCAAACAATTCGTCGGGGGTGATGAACTTTGACCATTCATGAGTGCCGCGCGGCAGCCATCGCATAATGACTTCGGCGCCTACAATTGCCATCGCATAGCTTTTTGCGTTGCGGTTGATGGTGGAACAGATCTGCAGCCCACCCGGGCGCAGCAACTGCTGAGCCGCGGTAAGATAGCTAAGCGGATCGGCCACATGCTCCACCACTTCCATATTCAGCACCACATCAAATTGTTCACCTGCCTCAGCCATGGCTTCGGCGGTGGTGTGGCGATAATCGATTTGCAGCCCGGACTGTTCCGCATGAAGGCGGGCAACGGGTAGGTTCTTTTCCGCAGCATCCGCACCCACCACGGTTGCCCCAAGGCGGGCAATCGGCTCGCTCAGCAGGCCGCCACCGCAGCCGATATCAAGCACGCGTAGCCCTTCAAAAGGGGCCTCAGCCGAGAGATCGCGACCAAATTCAGCTGCGATCTGATTGGTGATGTAATCCAGGCGACACGGATTCAGCATGTGCAGAGGCTTAAACTTCCCATGAGGATCCCACCATTCTGCGGCCATGGCCTCAAATTTTGCGATCTCTGAAGGATCAACGGTGGTGTGAGGCGCTTGCATTCCTGTCTCCGTATGTTCTTTTACCTTGTAGACGATATATAGGCCTGTAATGGACAAATACCCGGACCAAAAGCGCGCAGTGCAATATCTTTACCCGCCGATCGAACCTTTTGATCAGCGAATGCTGGATGTTGGCCAGGGACACCGCATTTATGTTGAACAATCCGGCAATCCCAAGGGCATTCCGGTTGTGGTCTGCCACGGCGGCCCTGGTGGTGGCAGTAGCCCTGCGATGCGGCGCTATTTTGACCCGGAAAAATACCGGGTGATCCTGTTTGATCAGCGTGGATGTGGCAGATCGCGGCCCTATGCGTCCTGCGAATCCAATACCACCTGGCATCTGGTTGCGGATATGGAGAAGATCCGCGTGCTGCTGGGGATCGAGCAATGGATAGTCTTTGGCGGCAGCTGGGGTGCAACGCTTGCCTTGGTCTATGCGCAATCGCACCCGGAATATGTGCGCAATATTATCCTGCGCGGTGTTTTCCTGATGACGCAGGCTGAGCTTGATTGGTTTTACAATGGTGGCGCAGCGCGGTTTTGGCCCGACACATGGGCGCGCTTTGTGAACCCAATCCCCGAAGATGAGCGCGGCAATCTTATTGAAGCCTATAATAAACGTCTTTTCAGCGGCAATCGTAGCGATGAGATCCGTTTTGGGCGCGCGTGGTCAGCCTGGGAAAACGCACTGGCCTCCATTGCATCAAACGGTGCCTCGGGTGAAGCACCGGGCGAATACGCTCGTGCCTTTGCCCGCCTGGAGAACCACTATTTCATCAATCGCGGCTTTTTGGATTTTGATGGGCAGATCCTCGCCAATATCGGGGCGATCTCCCATATTCCCGGCATCATTGTGCAGGGGCGATATGATATGATTTGTCCGCCACTGGCCGCCTGGCGTTTGAATGAACTGTGGCCAAACGCAGATCTTGTTATGGTGCGCGATGCCGGACATGCTTTGTCTGAGCCGGGAATCAGCAAAGAGCTGGTGCGTGCCATGGACCGAATTGCAGAGATGGAAGACGAATGAATCGCCTCGACCGCCGTGCCCTATTTGCCTCAGGTGCTGCCGCAGCTTTGCTGGCGGCCACCGGTGCTTCGGCATCTGGCGCGCCCAAGCGTGGCGGCACTTTGCGTCTGGCTGTTCCACGTGAAAACGACGTTTTGAATACACTGGCGCGCTGGGCGGTGCAGGATGCACTGGTGGAAATTGGCCCGGATGGCGTGGTGCGCGGCGAACTTGCTCAGCACTGGCAAAGCGATGCTGACGCAAAACGCTGGGAATTTGATCTCCACCCCGATGCACAGTTTCATGGTGTCGGGCCTGTGACTGCGGATCAGGTGGTTGCCTCGCTCACGCGTAGTTTGACGTTGCAATGTTCGATTGAACCTCTGGGGGCCAGAAAAATTGCCCTGACCCTGGCGGAACCTAACCCGCATCTGCCCTATGTTCTTGCACAGCAAAGCAATTTGATCACGCTGGCAGACACCGCGTTGCCAGAGCTGACAGGCAGCGGGTGTTATGAAGTGGTGCGCGCCACGGAAGGGCGCAACCTGCGCCTGAAACGTGTTGCGAAGCATTATCGCGATCTGCAGGTCGGCTGGTTTGATGCAGTTGATATTGGTGTCATCCCCAATCGCGACATTCGCGCAGAAGCGCTGCGTGATGGCTTTGTGGATGTGGCATTGTTTCCGCAGGGCGACATGCTGCGCAGCCGTCGCAATCTGGTGTTTCACCCTTCCGCCGATGACATGCAGATCGCGGCGCATCGCAATATTGCGATACCACCAAAAGTGGGGCAAAACACGGCAATTGATGACGGGCGCCTGCTTGAACGTTGGTGGATGCTTTAGGGCGCCAAATCCGGCTTGCGCTTCCCTTTTGATGTTTCCCTTGCAGATTCGTGGACTTCACTCTATACACCCCCTTAACAGCGGCGTGTCGAACTTCGGTTCGGGGCTCCACCGGGAATTTCGACGGGCCGCGCGCCCGTTTTTTTGTGTTTGGACCGCTTATGACAAACGACCTGATTGCCAAAGCCGCCATCGATCGCCGTCTGGCTGAAATCATCTCACCGGTGATTGAGGATCTCGGCTATGAATTGGTACGCATCCGCTTGATGTCTGGCAAAACCACCATCCTGCAGGTGATGGCCGACAAGCCCGAAGGCGGTATCGAGGTGGATGATTGCGCTGAAATTTCCAATGCGATCAGCGCGTCAATGGATGTGGAAGATCCCATTCTGGATGCTTACACCCTGGAAGTGTCGAGCCCCGGAATTGACCGGCCTCTGACCCGGTTGAAAGACTTCGATATGTTCGAAGGCTACGAAGCCAAACTGGAAACCACCGAGCTGATCGATGGCCGCCGCCGCTTTAAGGGGCAGCTTGCCGGTATTGAAGGCAATGACGTGCTGATCAATATCGAAGAGCATGGTGAGACCGTCACCATTGGTTTGGATTTCGACTGGCTGAGCGACGCCAAACTGGTGCTGACTGACGATCTGATTGCAGAAATGTTGCGCCAGCGCAAAGAGGCTGGAACACTTAACGAAGACGCATTCGACGAAATTGAGACCGAAGAAGGGTCCGAAGAGGAGAAGAAGTAATGGCGATTACCTCTGCAAACCAGCTGGAGCTGTTGCAAACCGCTGAGGCCGTGGCGCGTGAGAAAATGATCGACCCCGGTCTGGTGGTCGAAGCCATGGAAGAAAGCCTCGCGCGTGCCGCCAAGAGCCGGTACGGCTCTGAAATGGACATTCGGGTGTCGATCGACCGCAAAACCGGTCGCGCAACCTTTACCCGCGTGCGCACCGTTGTCGAAGAGGAAGAGCTGGAAAACTACCAGTCCGAAATGACTGTTCAGCAGGCCAAGCAATATATGTCGGAGCCTGAGATTGGCGACACATTTGTGGAAGAGATTCCACCGGTTGAGATGGGCCGTATCGCGGCACAATCTGCCAAGCAGGTGATCTTGCAGAAGGTGCGCGAAGCTGAGCGTGACCGCCAGTACAACGAATTCAAAGACCGCGCAGGCACCATCATCAATGGTCTGGTGAAGCGCGAAGAATACGGCAACGTTATTGTTGATGTGGGAGCCGGTGAAGCGATCCTGCGCCGCAATGAAAAAATCGGCCGCGAAGCCTATCGCCCGAATGACCGTATCCGCTGCTTTATCAAAGATGTGCGCCGCGAACAGCGTGGCCCGCAGATCTTCCTGTCGCGCACCGCGCCTGAGTTCATGGCTGAACTCTTTAAAATGGAAGTGCCGGAAATCTACGATGGCGTGATTGAAATCAAATCCGTTGCTCGTGACCCCGGCTCGCGCGCCAAGATCGCTGTGACCTCCTTTGATGGTTCCATCGATCCGGTTGGGGCCTGTGTGGGTATGCGTGGCTCTCGCGTGCAGGCGGTTGTGAATGAACTGCAGGGTGAAAAGATCGACATCATCCCGTGGAACGAAGATCAGCCAACCTTCCTTGTGAACGCGCTGCAGCCTGCAGAAGTATCAAAAGTTGTTCTGGATGAAGAAGCAGGCAAAATCGAAGTTGTGGTTCCTGAAGAACAGCTGAGCCTGGCCATTGGTCGTCGCGGCCAGAACGTGCGTCTGGCATCGCAGCTGACTGGTCTGGACATCGATATCATGACCGAAGCGGAAGAATCCGCGCGTCGTCAGAAAGAGTTCGAAGCCCGCACCGCGCTGTTCATGCAGACGCTGGATCTGGACGAATTCTTTGCCCAGCTGCTGGTTTCTGAAGGGTTCACCAACCTGGAAGAGGTTGCCTATGTTGAACTCGACGAGCTGTTGGTGATTGACGGTGTTGACGAAGGCACCGCGCAAGAGCTGCAGGCGCGTGCCCGTGACTATCTGGAAGCCCAGGCAAAAGCGGCGCTGGATGCGGCCCGCGCGTTGGGTGTTGAAGATGGGCTTATTGAATTTGAAGGTCTGACACCCCAAATGGTGGAAGCACTGGCAAAAGACGGCATCAAGACGCTGGAAGATTTTGCCACATGCGCGGACTGGGAATTGGCAGGTGGCTGGACCACTGTCGATGGTCAGCGCGTCAAAGACGACGGTATTCTCGAATCCTTTGGTGTCAGCCTCGAAGATGCGCAGGATCTGGTGATGACGGCTCGCGTCATGCTGGGTTGGGTTGATCCGGCTGAGCTGGAAGCCGCCGACGAGGAAGAAGAAGTCGAAACTGAGGAAGGCGAGGCCTGATTTCAGGTCTCGGGAAGCATATCATGACCCGTGGTGGAACAAAAAAAGACCTGGCTGAAGGTTCAGAGCGCAAATGCCTGGCCACAGGTGAGGTGCAGCCGCGTGACGGGTTGATACGTTTTGTATTGGGGCCTGATGCCTTAGTTTTTCCCGACATTATGGGCAAATTGCCCGGTCGCGGCGTCTATGTCGCGGCCAATCGCTCTGCTCTTGAAACTGCGGTGAAGAAAAAAGTTTTTGCTCGCGGTTTCAAAACCAAAGCCGTTGTTCAAGACGGTCTGGTTGCAGAGATCGAAACCCAGCTGGCGCGCCGTTTGGTTGAGCTGATCAGTCTCGCGCGCAAATCCGGTCGGGCTGTCTCGGGCTACGAGAAGGTCAAAGACTGGCTGATTAAAGAAGAAGCGCGGATCCTGATACAAGCGTCAGATGGATCTGGGCGTGGGAAGTCCAAACTGAGCACCCCTTATAAGGGAAAATTTATCGGATGTTTGACATCTAACGAGCTTGGGATGGCATTTGGACGCGAAACTGTCATACATGCGGCCCTCGCCTCTGGCGGACTCAGCAAACGTGTTGTAGAGGAAGCGCAACGACTACAAGGTTTGCGCGAGATGAAGGGCGGCAACGGCCGCACGGAAGGATAAAAAGCTTTATGAGCGATAATGACGGCAAAAAGACATTGGGTTTGCGTGGTTCCCGTCCGGGGAACGTGAAACAGAGTTTCAGCCACGGGCGGACCAAGAATGTCGTGGTGGAAACCAAACGCAAACGCGTGGTGGTTCCCAAGCCGGGCGCTGGAAAGTCTGGTGGCGGTGTCGGTGGTTCGGGTGATGCATCGCGTCGCCCCGGCGGCATTTCTGATGCGGAAATGGCGCGTCGCCTGAAAGCCCTGCAAGCAGCAAAAGCGCGCGAAGCCGAAGAAGCGGCTGAACGTGAAGCGGCCGAGAAAGCCCGTGCGGAAGAGCGTGAGCGTCGCCGCGCCGAGCTGGAAGCAAAAGAGCGCGAGCAGCGCGAAGCTGAAGAACGCGCCCGTCAAAAGGCAGCGGAAGAAGAGCGTAAACGCGCTGAAGCAGCAGAAGCACAAAAACGTGCTGCAGCTGCAGCTGCTGAAAAGACCGAAAAGAAAAAAGTTGAAAGCAGCGCCAGCCGTCCTGCGCCGAAGCCGGGTCAAGCGGCAACTCCGCGCAAGTCTGATCGTGAACGCGAAGAGCGTGGTCGTGGCAAAGGTCGTGATGAAGGTCGCCGCTCTGGCAAACTGACGCTGAGCCAGGCAACCGGTGGTGCAGGTGGGCGTCAGCGCTCGGTTGCATCTATGCGCCGTAAACAAGAACGTGCCCGTCAGAAAGCCATGGGTACGGTTGAGCGTGAAAAGGTAGTACGTGATGTGCAGCTGCCTGAGGCTATTGTTGTCTCAGAGCTTGCCAACCGTATGGCTGAGCGCGTTGCCGATATCGTTAAGTCGCTCATGAACATGGGCATGATGGTTACGCAAAACCAGACGATCGACGCGGATACCGCGGAACTGATCATCGAGGAATTCGGCCACAAAGTCGTTCGTGTTTCTGACGCCGACGTGGAAGATGTTATTCAGGACATTGAAGAGAAAGACGAAGATCTTCAATCACGTCCACCAGTGATTACCATCATGGGCCACGTTGACCACGGTAAAACCTCGCTGTTGGATGCGATCCGCGACGCCAAAGTTGTTTCTGGTGAGGCCGGTGGCATCACGCAGCACATTGGTGCGTATCAGGTGAAAACCGATGGTGGTACAACACTGTCGTTCCTCGATACTCCGGGTCACGCTGCCTTTACGTCCATGCGCTCACGTGGTGCGCAGGTGACTGACATCGTGGTTCTGGTTGTTGCAGCAGACGATTCTGTTATGCCGCAGACCATTGAAGCGATTGCCCACGCAAAAGCAGCTGAGGTGCCGATGATTGTTGCGATCAACAAAATCGACAAACCAGCCGCTGATGCGAACAAAGTGCGCGCAGAACTTCTGCAGCACGAGGTAATCGTCGAAGCCATGTCTGGTGAAGTGCAGGACGTCGAAGTTTCCGCGCATACGGGCCAGGGCCTGGATGAACTGCTGGAAGCGATCGCGCTGCAGGCGGAAATTCTGGAACTGAAAGCCAACCCGGACCGCGCCGCCCAAGGTGCTGTGATCGAAGCTCAACTCGACGTTGGTCGCGGCCCTGTTGCAACCGTTCTGGTTCAAAAAGGCACTCTGCGCCAAGGCGACATTTTTGTTGTGGGTGAGCAGTACGGTAAGGTCCGTGCGCTGATCAACGACAAGGGTGAGCGCGTAAAAGAAGCTGGCCCATCGGTTCCGGTTGAGGTTCTGGGTCTGAACGGCACACCCGAAGCGGGTGACGTTTTGAACGTGACCGAAACCGAAGCACAGGCACGTGAAATCGCGGAATACCGCGAGCAAGCTGCTAAGGACAAACGTGCCGCAGCTGGCGCAGCGACCACGCTGGAACAGCTGATGCAAAAGGCGAAGGACGACGAAAACGTTTCTGAGCTGCCGATCCTGGTCAAAGCTGACGTGCAAGGTTCTGCCGAAGCAATCGTTCAGGCGATGGAAAAAATCGGCAACGATGAAGTTCGTGTCCGTGTGCTGCACTCCGGTGTGGGCGCGATTACTGAAACTGACATCGGTCTGGCCGAAGCGTCTGGCGCGCCGGTTATGGGCTTTAACGTCCGTGCCAACGCATCTGCGCGTAACACCGCCAACCAAAAAGGCGTTGAGATCCGCTACTACTCGGTGATCTATGACCTGGTGGACGATGTGAAAGCGGCGGCCTCAGGTCTGCTGTCTGCCGAGATCAAAGAGAACTTCATCGGTTACGCCACCATCAAGGATGTCTTCAAGGTATCCAACGTTGGTAAGGTTGCGGGCTGTCTTGTCACCGAAGGTGTGGCACGCCGCTCGGCCGGTGTACGTCTGCTGCGCGACAACGTTGTGATCCACGAAGGCACGCTGAAAACGCTCAAACGCTTCAAAGACGAAGTGGCCGAGGTTCAGTCTGGTCAGGAATGTGGTATGGCGTTTGAAAACTACGATGACATCCGTGCAAACGATGTGATCGAGATCTTCGAACGTGAAGAGGTCACGCGTACGCTCGACTAAAGCGATCGTATATTTGAATTGAAAAACCCGGTCCTTGTGGCCGGGTTTTTTGTTCACGGTGTAAAGCGTCGAGGCCAAGAAAAAAGGCAGCCCAAAGAGCCGCCTTTTTCTATTCCGTGTGAGTGGTGGTCTTAAGCTGCCGATTGGACCGGCATGCCCTCATAAATTTTTTTGCCGACTCTGACTGCGATCTTCCCGCCAGGTAGTGAGCGCAGGTACACGCCTTGAACTGAAACGTAGGTACCCATCGTAATAGTTCGGATCATCAAACGCCCTCCCGTTAAGATCCATCATTTCGAAGTATGACCTTGCAGAGTCATGCTTGATGAAAGACCTTAACAAAAGGTTCACAAACTTAGCCAGAGAAACTTGTTTCCGAAGGGTGAAAAATACCATCAATAACGCGTTTTTGATGCCTCTACAAAAACAGCATTCGATCCGCGGATTATAGCCAGTCCCGCAATATCGGGATCAACGGAATGTCCGCGGGTGGCATTTCATAGTCGCGCAGGTCCTTGGCATAGACCCATTTCAGCGTCTGACCTTCGCGGCCTTGTGGAATACCTTCCCATTTTCGACAGGCGAAAAGCGGCATAAGGAGATGAAAATTCTCGTAACTGTGGCTTGCAAAGGTCAAAGGTGCCAAGCAAGAGGACCAGGTGTTGATCCCGAGTTCCTCTTGCAATTCGCGGATCAGCGCGGCCTCTGGGGTTTCTCCGGCTTCAATTTTTCCGCCGGGAAACTCCCACATACCAGCCATGGATTTGCCTTCCGGGCGTTGCGCAATCAACACACGCCCATCTGCGTCGACCAATGCCACGGCTGAAACGAGTACAGTTTTCATGATCTGTAGTCCGCATTTATGGTAATATATTGGTGGGTTAGGTCACAGGTCCAGACGGTTGCGGCGCCATTACCAAGGCCAAGATCGACGCTGAGTGTGATCTCTGATTTCTTCATTTCTGCCACGCCCAGCTCTTCGCGGTAGTTGGAAGATACCCAGCCTTTTTCAGCCACCAGTACTTCGCCAAATGAGATGGTCAGCAAATCGCGGTCCGCTTCGGCACCCGATTTGCCAATTGCCATGACAACACGGCCCCAATTGGGATCTTCACCAGCGATCGCGGTTTTGACCAATGGCGAATTAGCAATCGCCATCGCGTGGGTTTTGGCTTCTTGGTCTGATACGGCTCCGGTTACAGCGATCTCAACAAATTTGGTGGCGCCTTCGCCATCGCGTACAACCTGATGGGCAAGATCAAGCATCACCAAATTCAAAGCCGCTGCAAAATCAGCATTTCCAGCCACATCTACACCCGATGCGCCGGTTGCACAGAGCAACAGGCTGTCGGAGGTAGAGGTGTCGCTGTCGACGGTAATTGCATTGAAGCTGGTATCGTTGAGCGAAGACAGCAGCGTCTGCAACGCTGATTGTTCGCAGACCGCATCGGTAAAGATATAGACCAGCATAGTGGCCATGTCCGGTGCAACCATGCCGGATCCTTTGGCGATACCAGCGATCCGCACCTCTTTGCCACCAACCATCAGCGTCGCGCCAGCGCCCTTGGCAAAGGTATCTGTGGTCATGATGGCTTGTGCGGCTGCTTCGACCTGACCGGGTTCTAACGCAGCGGCCAATTTGTCGATCTGCGCAATAATCCGTTCATGGGGCAGCGGTTCGCCAATCACGCCAGTAGAAGCGGTGAACACGCGTTCGACCGGCACATTGACACGGGCTGCCACAGCGGTGGTGATTTCTTCAACCGAGGTCTGGCCGTAGTGGCCGGTAAAGGCGTTGGAATTGCCGGAGTTTACCAGAATTGCCGCGCCTTGGCTGTTGTCTCCACCCAGTTTTGCCTGACAGTCAAGAACAGGGGCTGAGCGGGTTTTGGAGCGCGTGAACACACCGGCAATAGCTGTGCCGGGTTGCAGTTCAGCCAACATCACATCGGTGCGATCGGTGTATTTAACCCCCGCAGAAGCAGTGGCAAAGCGCACGCCAGCAATGTCTGGCAGCTCTGGAAAGGCTTCAGGGGCGAGTGGTGAAACAGGGAGAGGTGCAGCCATAGTTAATTTCCGATCTGGCTCAGGTCTTTGATGATTGCCGGGTCAAAGTCTTTGAGGTCCGGACGGGTGATGTCTGCTTCGGCAGTCAGCGCGTCGACATGGGCTTCAATTGCGGCCTGACGCAGGTTGTTGGCAAGCTGTTCGCGTACGGTTTCAAATTCGGGCGCTTCCGCCTTGCGGCGTTCCGTGAGCAAAATCACGTGCCAGCCAAATTGGGTTTGGATTGGATCGGAGACTTCGCCGTTCTTCATGGCAAGCACGGCTGTTTCAAACTCTGGCACCATCTGGCCAAGACCAAACCAACCAAGCGCACCGCCGCCGGGGCCAGAAGGTCCAGTGGAACGCGCCTTCGCCATGGTGGCAAAATCGGCACCACCGTCGAGCTCTTTTTTAATGTCCTGCGCTTCGACCTCGGTCTCTACCAGAATGTGTGACGCATTAAATTCGTCGCCGCCATCACCGGTGGAATAGGCTTCATCATAGGCTGCGCGAATTTTATCTTCAGTCGCGGCATTCGCCATCACCTTCTGGATTACTTCCTGTGCCAGAAGCGTGCGCATTTCATTGTCGACGGTGAGCTGGACGTGCAGCGGAACTTCGCCACCGACCTCTTGGGACAGGGCCGTTTGTTGGATCAGCTGGTCCAGAATGGCCTTGAACAACACATCAATCGGCAGCTGTTTATACTGCGCGGGCAGGCTTTCATGGGCGATGATCATGTGGCCAATGGTGATCTCAGTGCCGTTTACGGTGGCGACAACGGAATTGGCGTCCGGCGCGGCTTTTGCGGGGGCGGACAGCGCCAGCATAGCTGCCACAGCCAGAGCTGGCAGAAAAGTGAGGCCTTTGCGCATGGAAATCTTCCTATTCTGTTATGACCGCGTGCCGCGGCGTTGACACTGAAATGGCTGCCCCTTACATCGCCTAAGGGCCTATGGCGGGACCGTCTTTTTCACCTTTGTTTATGGGTTGAAAGCTACGCGGGCAAGTCTGGCTTTTGAGACGACCAATTACAGACGTGTTGGAGAAGATATGCTGGGTTTCGGAACACTCGCCAAAAAGATTTTCGGTACGCCGAACGACCGAAAGATCAAGGCGACGCGGCCACTGATCGCCAAGATCAACGGGCTGGAGGCCGAGTTCGAAAAACTCAGCGATCAAGGCTTGATTGAAAAAACCGAAGAGCTGCGCAAACGTGCAAACGACGGTGAGAGCCTCGACAACCTGCTGCCCGAAGCCTTTGCGAACGTGCGTGAAGGCGCAAAACGGGCCTTGGGTCTGCGCGCCTTTGACACCCAGCTTATGGGCGGCGTCTTCCTGCACCAGGGCAACATCTCGGAAATGAAAACCGGTGAGGGTAAAACCCTCGTCGCAACCTTCCCGGCCTATCTGCATGCGCTGACTGGCAAGGGTGTGCATGTTGTGACGGTGAACGAATATCTGGCCAAACGCGACAGCGAGTGGATGGGCAAGGTTTTTGCCGCCGTGGGTATGACCACCGGCGTGATCTGGTCGGGCCAGCCTGACCCGGAAAAACAAGCCGCCTATGCGTCGGATGTGACCTATGCCACCAACAATGAGCTGGGCTTTGATTATCTTCGCGACAATATGAAGCCGAGCCTGGATCAGGTTTTCCAGAAATATCACAACTTTGCCATCGTGGATGAGGTCGACTCGATCCTGATCGACGAAGCGCGGACGCCGCTGATCATCTCTGGCCCGGCTGAAGATCGTTCTGAGCTTTACACGGCGATTGATGCGCTGATCCCGCAACTGAACGAAGATCACTATGAGATCGACGAAAAAACACGCGGTGTGACCTTTACCGAAGAAGGCAACGAAGCACTAGAAGAGATCCTGCGTGCACAGGGTCTGCTGGAAGCGGATGCATCGCTTTATGATCCCGAAAGCACGTCCATTGTGCACCACGTGAACCAGGCTTTGCGCGCGCATAAGCTTTTTGCCAAAGACAAAGAATACATTGTTCGCGGCGGTGACGTTATCCTGATCGATGAATTCACCGGCCGTATGATGCCGGGTCGTCGGCTGTCGGAAGGTCTGCATCAGGCGCTTGAAGCCAAAGAAAACGTGACGATCCAGCCGGAAAACACCACGCTGGCGTCTGTCACCTTCCAGAACTATTTCCGCCTTTATGATACGCTGTCTGGCATGACCGGCACGGCGATGACCGAAGCAGAAGAATTTGCCCAGATCTACGGTCTTGGTGTGGTTGAGGTTCCAACCAACCGTCCTATTGCTCGTAAAGACGAAGATGATCAGGTTTACCGTACCGCTGGTGAAAAATATCAGGCCATGATCAATGACGCCAAAGCGGCGCATGAAAAAGGTCAGCCGGTTCTGTTGGGCACAACCTCGATTGAGAAATCAGAGCTCCTCAGCCATATGCTGAAGAAGGAAGGCATTGAGCATAACGTTCTGAACGCCCGCCATCACGAGCAGGAAGCGCAGATCGTTGGGGATGCAGGTCGTCTGGGTGCGGTGACCATCGCAACCAACATGGCCGGTCGTGGCACCGATATTCAGCTTGGCGGTAACGTTGAGATTAAGGTGATGACCGCGCTGGAAGCCAATCCAGAGGCGGATCCGGCTGAACTGCGCGCATCAGAAGAAGCCAAACACGCGGAAGAGAAAGACAAAGTCCTATCTGTGGGTGGCCTGTGCGTACTGGCGTCAGAACGCCACGAAAGCCGCCGCATCGACAACCAGCTGCGCGGCCGTTCCGGTCGTCAGGGTGATCCGGGTCTGACACGTTTCTATCTCAGCCTCGAAGATGATCTGATGCGTATCTTTGGGTCAGAGCGGCTTGATAAAATGCTGTCGACACTGGGCATGAAAGAAGGCGAAGCGATTGTGCACCCTTGGGTCAATAAATCGCTCGAGCGCGCCCAGGCCAAGGTCGAGGGCCGCAACTTTGACATGCGCAAAAACGTGCTGAAGTTTGACGATGTGATGAATGATCAGCGTAAGGTGATCTTTAAGCAGCGTCGCGAAATCATGGCCTCCAAGGATCTGTCGGAAGTTGTGGCAGATATGCGCGAAGAGGTGGTTGATGATCTGTTGGATCAATTCATGCCTCCAAAATCCTATGCCGATCAGTGGGATACCGAAGGTCTGCAAGAAGCAGTTCGTGAACATCTGGCGCTGGATCTTCCGGTAAAAGACTGGGCCGCCGAAGAGGGTGTTGACGACGAACAGATCCGTGAACGCCTGCTGGAAGCGGCAGATGCGAACATGAAAGAAAAGGTGCAATCCTTTGGCGACGAAGGCATGCGCAACATCGAAAAACAGGTGCTGCTGCAGACCATCGATGCCAAATGGCGTGAACACCTGCTGCGCCTTGAACATCTGCGTTCGGTTGTGGCCTTCCGCGGCTATGCACAGCGTGATCCGCTGAATGAATATAAGAACGAAAGCTTCCAGCTGTTTGAAGGCATGCTCGACAGTCTGCGTGAGGATGTGACCAAGCAGATCAGCCACGTGCGTCCCATCACCGAAGAAGAACAGCGTCAGATGATGATGGAAATGGCTGCCCGTCAGGCCGCGATGCAGCCGGCAGCTGATGCCGCTGCAGAACCTGCTGGTGAGCCCGCAGAGGGATTTGTCGAAGATGATCCGCAAAGCTGGGGTCAGCCGTCACGCAATGATCAATGCCCCTGTGGCTCTGGCAAGAAATTCAAACATTGCCATGGCCGTCACTGATCAACAGATCTAGAGCTTGCACTATTTTGTCAGAAGGTGGCCACGTGTTGGCCACCTTTTTGCGTAAGGCTTCCTTAACCTGATGTGAGCGGGAGGCCAGAATGGTAAATCCACGTGTACTGATAACGGCAGGCATCTGCCTGTGTGCGGCGTTTGGCTATTCCTTGCAGCTTGGCCAAAAGGCTGCGGATGATTTGACTGCGGGGCAACAGCTCCCTGAAGAACCTGAAGCTCCGCTTGAGCTTGAAAACATAACTCTGACATCGGCATCGCCGGATCTGCCAAAGGCAGAGAATGCGCAGGGTTCTGCTGAACCTTCCTGCTTGTTTTCCGTCAGCTCAGCCGCGGGTGCAGGGGCGATGGTGCATCTGGATGTAAGCGCGCCTTGTGAACCCCATGCACGCGTGAGCATCCATCACAGCGGCATGTTGTTTTCCGCGCGCTTGAACAATGCTGGCACATTGTCGATGGAGGTGCCGGCGCTTAAGGCTTCGGGGATTTTTATTGTTGAGACCGAAGCAGGGCAGGCAGAGGTCATTTTGCAGCCGGTTACCGACCTTGATCTGGTGGAACGTGTGGCGCTGCAATGGCGCGGCAATAGCGGCTTTGAACTGCATGCGCGTGAATTTGGGGCTGACTACGGTGCCAAGGGCCATGTCTGGCACGGCAGCAGCGATGGTGCGGGCCGTATCTACCAGCTTGGCGACAGTGATATGGATACGCCCGAGCTGGTCGAAATCTACACCCTTCCGCACAATGCGCTGACAGCCTCGGGTGATATTGCACTGACGGTCGAAGCAGAGATCACCGCGCTGAACTGTGACAGCAGTATTTCGGCGCAGGTGCTTGATCTGCGCGCCGGTGCGCTGACAATTCGAGACCTTGTATTGGATATGCCAGACTGTGACGCCGCAGGTGACTTTCTGGTGTTGAATAATCTGGTCGAAAACCTGACAATCGCGCAAAACTAAACGCGAGTGGTCAGGGTCTCTTATGACAATTTTTCGTGCGGCGATCTGCGCGGCACTTTCTCTGTTGTGCAGCGCGATGAGCCTGTCTGCACAAGACGTGACATTGTCCTCACCAGATGGAGCAGTGGAAATCACCGGTAACCTGCTTGGTTTTGACGGGGAGTTTTACCGTGTGGACACGAAGTTTGGTGAATTGACCGTCGATGGATCCGGTGTGCGCTGTGACGGGCCGGGTTGTCCAAGCCTGTCAGATTTTATTGCGGAAATTACCCTGTCTGGTTCGGCTGCGATGGCAGAAATCCTGCTGCCCGCGCTGATCGAAGGCTATGCGCTGCGCAATGGGTATCAGACCCACCGCAATCACCTGCAGGGTGAAGATTTCGAATATCTTTTGCGTTCTTCAGGCGGTGCGACCATCGCCCGGTTTGTGTTTCACGTCGGCAATACAGATGCTGGATTTCGCGACCTTTTTGACAATGCAGCGGATATTGTCATGTCGCAGCGCGAGGTGCGCCGCGCTGAACTTGACCAGGCGCGATCGCTTGGCCTTGGGGATCTGACCCAGCCCAACCGCAGCCGGGTTCTGGCGCTTGATGGGTTGGTGCCGATCGTCTCGGCTCATAATCCCATTCAGCACATAACCTTGCCCCAGGTGGCACAGGTTCTGTCTGGTAACATTTCCAACTGGTCACAGCTTGGCGGGCCTGATGCGCCGATTTTGGTTCACCTTCCTTTTGCTGATACAGGTATGGCACAGGCGATTTCGGATCAGTTTCTGCCAGATGCACCCGTGATCAAAACCGCCGAGCGTCATGATCGCGTCGATACGCTTGCGCGTCATGTGGCAATTGATCCCTTTGCTTTTGGCATTGGGCTGTATTCAACACCTGCAGCTACACGGGTGCTGCAGATCAGCGGTGAATGTGGGTTTGATCTGCAGGCCAATCGGCGTTCGATCAAGACCGAAGACTACCCTATGACCGCACCTTTGTTTTTGTATCTGCCTGCACGTCGTCTGCCCAAGATCGGGCGTGAATTTCTTGCCTATGTTCGCGGCCCTGCAGCGCAGATCGTAATTCGACGCGCGGGTTTTGTGGATCAGGCGCCCGAGTTTGTTTCGATCGAAGCGCAGGGCAATCGCCTGGCCAATGCCATTTCTGCCGCTGGCGCAGAGGTGAAATTGGAAAGCCTGCACCGGATGGTCGCGGTATTGTCAGATCTTGAACGCCAGACAACAACCTTTCGGTTTGAACCGGGATCTACCCGGCCAGATGCGCAGTCGCGCAGCAATATTCAACAGCTGGCGCGTGAACTCGAAGCGGGTGTCTATGATGGGCGCAAGCTGGTGTTTGTTGGCTTTTCCGATGGTCAGGGCCCAGCTGAGGGCAATCAGAAGATTTCTCTCAAACGGGCGGGGGCAGTGCGTGATGCGGTGCTCAAGGCCGGAGAAACCGCCAATCTTGAGCGGGTCGATATTACAATCGAAGCCTTTGGTGAGGCCATGCCGATGGCCTGTGATGACAGTTCCTGGGGGCGCAAGGTCAACCGCCGCGTAGAGGTCTGGGTGCGCTAAAGCAGACCAGTTGCACGGAAACTCAGCTCATCGGATTTACCGATAATCAGGTGATCATGCACCGTTATGCTCAAAGGGGTCAGCGCGGCCGCAATCTGCGCGGTCATATCTATATCGCTGTCTGAGGGGCTGGGATCACCCGAGGGATGATTGTGGACCAAGATTATGGCGCTGGCGTTCAGTTCCAGCGCCCGCTTGGCCACTTCGCGTGGATAGACCGGTACGTGATCCACAGTGCCGCGCGCCTGTTCCTCGTCGGCGATCAGGGTGTTTTTGCGATCCAGAAACAGAATGCGAAATTGTTCAAACTCCAGATGGGACATGCTGGTATGGCAGTAATCCAGCAAGGCGTCCCAACTTGAAATCACCTGTCGCTGCATCACCCGCGCCCGCGCAAGACGCTGTGCAGCGGCCTCAAGCACCTTGAAATCGGTGATGATCGCAGCGCCAACCTCGCTGACCTCAGCAAGACGGTTTGGCGGCGCGGTGATAACCCGGTTGATATCACCAAAGGTGTCGAGCAGCCGCCGTGCCAAGGGTTTTACGTCTTTGCGCGGTACCGAGCGAAACAGGATCAGCTCCAGCAGTTCATAATCTGGAATGGCTGCCGCGCCACCGGACATAAAGCGGCTGCGCAACCGCGAGCGATGATCGCGAATATACGAGGGTTGCGTGCGTTGTTGTTCAACACAGCTTTCTTGCGCCTCTGAGAATAAAGGCAAAGATGATTCTGAAAATCGATCAGACTGGCCCATATGGCCAAGTTTGGCTGAATGTGTTGATAGAAGGTTAAGAGGCTGGATGCGCCCCTATGGATTTGTGGAGATTTATGGCGCAAAGAAAAACGCTCCCCGAAGGGAGCGTTTTATTAGCCTTTCATCCCGTCCCAGAAGCCTTTTACCGATGAGAAAAAGCTTCCACTTTCAGGGTTGGTGCGCTCTTCCGAGAGTTCTTCGAACTCCCGCAGTAGCTCTTTTTGCCGTGTGGTGAGATTCACAGGTGTTTCCACAGCAAGTTCGATGAACATGTCACCCACTCCACCGCCGCGAAGCGCCGGCATGCCCTTGCCACGCAGACGCATCTGGCGACCAGATTGGCTGCCTTCGGGGATTTGTACCCGTCCGCGTCCACCATCAATGGTCGGAACCTCAATGGCACCACCCAAAGCAGCTTTGGCCATTGAAACCGGAACCCGACAATAAAGATTATCGGCTTCGCGCTCAAACAGCTCATGCGCCGCCACTTCTACAAAGATGTAGAGATCACCGGGAGGGCCACCACGCATGCCTGCTTCGCCTTCGCCAGCGAGGCGAATACGTGTGCCAGTTTCAACACCCGCAGGGATGTTGACCGACAATGAGCGGTCCTTTTCGACCCGGCCATGACCGTGGCAGGATTTGCATGGGTTCTTGATGATTTGCCCCAGCCCCGAACAGGTCGGGCAGCTGCGTTCAACCGTAAAGAAGCCCTGCTGCGCGCGCACCTTGCCCATACCGTTACAGGTTGGACATGTGGTGGGTTCTGCGCCACCCTCGGCACCGGTGCCATCGCATTCGGTACAGGACACCGCAGTTGGTACTTTGATGGTTTTCTGGATGCCGGCAAAAGCATCTTCCAGCGTTACACGCAGGTTGTAGCGCAGGTCTGCGCCACGCGCCGCACGTTGACGCCCGCCACCGCCGCCACCACGACCGCCCATGAAGTCTCCGAAGAGATCATCAAACACATCCGAGAAGGCAGAGGAGAAATCACCGCCGCCACCGCCAAAGCCGCCAGGGCCGCGTGGTCCACCGCCGCCACCACCCATGCCGTTTTCAAAGGCGGCGTGGCCATAGCGATCATAGGCTGCCTTTTTCTCGGCATCCTTCAAAACCTCATAGGCTTCGTTCGCGTCCTTGAACATGGCTTCGGCGTCCGGATTATCCGCGTTGCGGTCCGGGTGAAGCTCTTTGGCTTTCTTGCGGTAGCCTTTTTTGATCTCATCGGCGCTGGCACCTTTGGCCACACCAAGAGTTTCGTAATAGTCACGTTTTGACATCAGTTACCCCTTCTGCCTCAACGAAAGCGGGCCGATCCGGGGTCCGGACCGGCCCGTCTTGGCAAAGCCAAGATGTTAGCGCTTGTCGTTGTCCAGGTCTTCGAACTCGGCGTCAACGATGTCATCTGCGCCAGGGCCAGATGCTTCATCAGCTGCTGCGGGCTCTTCGTCGCTGCCTTCTTCGGCTTGCGCTTTATAGATCGCTTCGCCGAGACGCATTGCCACTTCGGTGACGTTCTGGATACCAGCCTTGATCTTTTCGGCGGTCGATTTCTCGTTTTCCAGATCATCTTTCAGAGCTGCAACTGCCAGCTCGATCGCTTCAACAGTTGAAGGATCGACCTTGTCGCCGTGTTCTTCGACTGATTTCTCTGTCGAGTGCACAAGGCTTTCGGCCTGGTTCTTGGCTTCGATCAGCTCGCGGCGATCTTTATCCGCTTCCGCATTGTCTTCCGCGTCTTTGACCATCTGTTCGATGTCCGCATCCGACAGGCCACCCGAAGCTTGGATGGTGATCTGCTGCTCTTTGTTGGTGGCTTTGTCTTTGGCGCCAACCGACACGATGCCGTTGGCGTCGATGTCAAAGGTCACTTCGATCTGCGGCATGCCACGTGGTGCAGGCGGGATCTCTTCGAGGTTGAACTGACCCAGGATCTTGTTGTCCGCAGCCATTTCACGCTCACCCTGGAACACACGGATGGTTACGGCGTTCTGGTTGTCTTCGGCGGTTGAGAACACCTGAGACTTTTTGGTTGGGATGGTGGTGTTGCGATCGATCAGACGGGTGAAAACACCGCCCAAAGTTTCGATACCCAGCGACAGTGGGGTCACGTCCAGAAGAACAACGTCTTTAACGTCGCCTTGCAGAACGCCAGCCTGAATGGCCGCACCCATGGCAACCACTTCGTCAGGGTTCACACCTTTGTGGGGCTCTTTGCCGAAGAATTTGGTCACTTCTTCGATGACCTTCGGCATACGGGTCATACCACCAACCAGAACAACCTCATCAACGTCAGATGCAGAAAGGCCTGCGTCTTTCAGTGCTGCGGCGCAAGGCTTCAGGGAGTTCTTGATCAGGTCGCCAACCAGGCTTTCCAGTTTCGCACGGGTCAGTTTGATGACCATGTGCAGCGGCTGGCCCGAGGAAGGATCCATCGAGATGAACGGCTGGTTGATTTCGGTCTGGCTTGCCGAAGACAGTTCGATCTTGGCTTTCTCAGCGGCTTCTTTCAGACGCTGCAGGGCCATCTTGTCTTTGGACAGATCAACGCCGTTCTCTTTTTTGAACTCACCGGCCAGGTAAGAGACGATGCGCATGTCAAAGTCTTCACCACCCAGGAAGGTGTCACCGTTGGTGGATTTCACTTCAAAGAGACCATCGTCGATTTCCAGGATGGTCACGTCGAATGTACCACCGCCAAGGTCATAAACCGCAATGGTTTGTGTGTCTTCTTTGTCGAGACCATATGCCAGCGCAGCAGCAGTTGGTTCGTTGATGATTCGCAGAACTTCAAGGCCAGCGATCTTACCTGCGTCTTTGGTTGCCTGACGCTGCGCGTCGTTGAAGTAGGCCGGAACGGTGATAACCGCCTGGGTCACTTCTTCGCTGAGATAGCTCTCAGCGGTTTCTTTCATCTTGCCGAGGATGAAAGCAGAGATTTGCGAAGGAGAGTACTTTTCACCCTTTGCTTCGACCCATGCATCACCATTGCCACCGTTGATCACGGAAAACGGCAGGTGTTTTTTGTCTTTGGCCAGATCCGCGTCATCTGCGCGGCGGCCAATCAGGCGCTTTACGCCAAAAATAGTATTGTCTGGGTTGGTCACAGCCTGGCGTTTTGCCGGCTGGCCTACCAGTCGCTCTTCGTCGGTGAAGGCGACAATCGACGGGGTAGTGCGTGCACCCTCGGCGTTTTCAATCACGCGGGGTTGCGAGCCATCCATAATGGCCACACAGGAGTTTGTTGTACCCAGGTCGATACCGATAACTTTGCTCATCTTCGATCCCTTTTTTCCTTCAAGGCGATTACCCGAGGCCTGAACCCGTTTTGGCATCCTGACCCCGATGACGACAGGTTTGCACTAAACCTTGCCGCGTCGAAGGGTATATAAGGAGCGCAATTGGTCCCTGCAACCGCCTCAGCACGCCGCATTTCGCCGTTCTGTACGGTTTTTGCAAGGGATATGGTTAAGAATGGAATAACGCATATGGTTATGCTGCGGGTTCGTGGGTTTGAAATCCACAAAAGCTACCTCTCCCTGCAGGAGCAGCAGGCCTTGATTGAGGTGCTGCGCCCGGTGCTGAAGGCGGTGCCGCTGTTTTCGCCAACTGTAGCCAGTGGCGGCAAAATGTCTGTGCGCATGACCTCTGCGGGGCGCTATGGTTGGTATTCCGATGAACAGGGTCACCGCTATCAGGCGCATCATCCAAAAGGTCAGCATTGGCCAGAAATCCCGCCAGAAATACTAAATATCTGGCGTGCGCTCACACAAACAGATCGCGAACCAGAATGTTGTCTGGTGAATTATTACGGCGAAAATGCGCGTATGGGGCTGCATCAAGACCGGGATGAAGCGGATTTTTCTTACCCGGTGCTGTCGATCAGCCTTGGCGATGACGGGCTATATCGTATGGGCAACGAAACACGCGGCGGCAAATCCGAATCGCTTTGGCTGAATTCTGGAGATGTGGTGGTTATGGGTGGTGAGGCGCGGCTGAAATATCACGGGGTGGACCGCATCCGGTTTAAATCATCACGCCTTTTGCCCAAAGGGGGGCGTATCAATCTGACCTTACGCGTGGTGACTTAGCGGCGTGCGCTCCAGCTGATGGAAACATGGCGGCGGGTGTGAAATTCACCCATCAGACCAATCACGATCAGCACCAAGGCAACAGTCAGCGCATATTGCCAGCTGCTGAAATGCGGGTTGTAGTTCTTGAACATATAGCCGCGGGCCTGGTCGATGCAGTGAAACAACGGGTTCCAATCAAACATCACCAGCATGCTGCTCGGCAAAGTATTGGCCAGAAACATTTTGCCTGAGGCGATCATATTGGCGCGTTGGTAGATGGTTGAAAGCACGCCAACAAGCGAGGGAACCCACGGTTTAAGTACCAAGAGAACCAGCCCGACGCAGGAACCTGTTAGCCAAGCCAGAAGCATCATCGCGTAAGATGAGATCGGATCAACAATGACCACTGGGGTGAAGGCGACGTGGTAGCCAAACAGGATCAGCAGCATTGAAAGTGTCTGTAGATAAAGCGAGCCGAGTGCCGCCGAGAGAATCGCCACAATGGTATTCATAGGCGCGTGTTGCATCATAGGGCTGCTTGGGCCTTCGGCTCCAGCAACGGCGCTTACGGCTTTTGTGTGGGTCAGAAACAGGAAGATGCCCGACATCACATAGAGCAGGAAATCGCCCCGGATTGCGGCGCCACGCAGCCCCAGCAATGAGAACATAACGTAAAAGATCGCAACAAACATGATGGCTTGCAACATGTTTAGGCCCAAAGCGATGAGCGCGTTGTTATGTTTTGAACGCACGCTACGCACGATCGCGTGAAAGACCACCTCGAGCATGTCGAGGAGGCCGTGAATTACCGACGCTTTGCGTTGCTGCTGTTCAAACATGTGACCAATTTGGCTGATTGCTGCTCAAGATGACACGGAATTCTTGCTGTTCCGTTGCTGGAGCAGCATAAGGGGCGCGAAAATCGTTTTCAATTTCATGCCGTCGAAGCGGAGAATTAGTGTGACATATGACGAACTGATCCCAGTCATTCGCAAACTGGCGATCGAAGCGGGCGCCAAAATCATGGAAATTTACAATTCTGATGATTTTGAGGTGAAAGTAAAATCCGACGACAGCCCGGTCACAGAAGCCGATGAAGCGGCAGATGCGCTGATTTCTGCAGGCCTGCGCGCGGCGTTTCCGGATGTAATGCTGGTGACCGAGGAACAATCTGCGTCGCACAAGGAACGCGGTGACACCTTCCTCATCGTGGATCCGCTGGATGGCACCAAAGAGTTCATCAACCGTCGCGGTGACTTTACCGTCAATATTGCGCTGGTTGAAAAAGGTGAGCCCACCCGCGGTGTGGTCTACGCACCCGCCCGTGAGCGCATGTTCTTTACCCTGGCAGATGGCACAGCGGTCGAAGAAACAGGTGCCTTTGATCCTGAAACCATTGGTGAGACACGGCCAATCCGCGTAGCAGACAGTAACAATGATGCGCTGATGATTGTGGCCTCAAAGTCTCATCGTGATCAGGCGACTGAGGACTACATTAACAAATACCAGGTGAAAGATAGTAAAAGCGCAGGCTCATCTTTGAAGTTCTGCCTTGTTGCTACGGGCGAAGCAGACCTTTACCCGCGCGTTGGCCGGACCATGGAGTGGGATACCGCTGCCGGTCACGCAGTGTTGCTGGGTGCAGGTGGTCAGGTTGTGCGGTTCGATAATCACGAGCCCCTTCTGTATGGCAAAGAAGGTTATGCAAATCCCTTCTTCATCGCCCATGCGCCTGGTGTTGAACTGAAACAAGCCTGATCTCTGGCAGAGTGAGGACTTTGGGGAATCGCGGGTTGGAAACCCTTACTTGTTTCTTGCTGCGAGGCGGTGTCATTTGCTTTGGTATAGGTGCCCTGTTTTTGTGTGGTGAACAATTCTTACTAAGAAGATGGAATTTGCAGATAAAGTGTGTGCAATGGTGAATTTTCGCCAAGAAATCACCCATTTTCTCGTGCAAATGTACACAAAGGTTTAACCTATAGTACTAAGGACAAGATGAACTAAACCCGGTGTTCCTCCCCAATATGCCGGGGATATATATAAACGAAATTCGACTTTTCCTTGGCCTCGGTCAGGAACGGTCTTTGTGGTATGAAAAAAGAGAGCGAGTTATGCGCAAAAAGGTTACCAAAGCTATTTTTCCAGTTGCTGGACTGGGCACCCGTTTCCTTCCTGCGACCAAATCGGTTCCAAAAGAAATCATGACACTGGTGGATCGTCCACTTGTTCAATACGCAATTGATGAAGCGCGCGCGGCTGGCATCAAAGAATTCATCTTTGTTACCTCACGCGGTAAAGGCGCTTTGGAAGACTACTTTGACCACTCTCCGATCCTTGAAAAAGAGCTTGAGCGTAAGGGCAAGGATGAATTGCTGGCTGCGCTGCGCGAGACCAATATGGATTCTGGTGCCATCGCGTATATCCGTCAGCATCAGGCGCTTGGCCTTGGTCACGCAGTATGGTGCGCGCGTCGTCTGATTGCGGATGAACCGTTTGCAGTGATCTTGCCCGATGATGTTATCGCAGGTGAAACACCTTGCCTTAAGCAGATGATCGAAGCCTATGAAGAAACCGGCGGCAACATGGTTGCTGCGATGGAAGTGGCACCTGAAAAAGCCTCTTCTTACGGTGTTTTGGACGTGAAAAACGATATGGGTTCCGTCGTCGAAGCACGCGGTATGGTTGAAAAACCAAAGCAAGAAGAAGCGCCTTCCAATCTTGCTGTTATTGGCCGCTATATCTTGGCACCTTCGGTCATGAACAATCTGAATGACATGAAAGAAGGCGCTGGCGGAGAAATCCAGCTTACCGATGCGATTGCGGACGACATCAAAAAAGATGTGCCGGTTTACGGCTATCGCTTCCGTGGTCAGCGTTTTGACTGTGGCTCCAAAGCAGGCTTCTTGCAGGCAACTGTGGCCTTTGCTCTGGCACGTGAAGAGCTGCGCGATGAGCTGATGGGCTATATCCAGGAAGTGGCTCAGATGGATAAGGCTGCGCAATAAGCGCGGCCTGTTCACCACAACTCGGTGAAGTGAAGGACTGACAGGTTGAAGACTGTACTTGTAACGGGTGGCGCGGGATACATTGGATCCCACGCCTGCAAAGCACTGAAGGCGGCAGGCTATACACCTGTTACATACGACAATCTGGTTACAGGTTGGCAAGATGCGGTGAAGTTTGGTCCCTTTGAACAGGGTGATTTGACCGATCGCGCGCGCCTGGATGAGGTTTTTGCCAAATACAAACCCAGTGCTGTGATGCATTTTGCAGCATTGAGCCAGGTGGGCGAAGCGATGTCTGAGCCCGGTAAATACTGGGCCAATAATGTTGGTGGTTCTCTGAACCTGGTTGAGGCTGCCGTTGCGGCGGGGTGCCTCGATTTTGTGTTTTCGTCGACCTGTGCCACCTATGGTGAGCACGACAACGTCGTACTGGATGAGAACACGCTGCAGCAGCCGCTGAACGCCTATGGTGCCAGCAAACGCGCGGTTGAAGATATACTGAAAGATTTTGAGGCGGCCTATGGTCTGCGCTCGGTCATTTTCCGGTATTTCAACGTAGCGGGTGCGGATCCTGAGGCAGAAGTTGGTGAATTCCACCAGCCGGAAACCCATCTCATTCCATTGATGATTCATGCCATCAAAGGGGAGCGCGACGCGCTGACCGTCTTTGGCACCGATTACGACACGCCGGATGGAACCTGCATTCGTGACTATGTGCATGTGTGCGACCTGGTGGACGCGCATGTGCTTGGGGTGAAATGGCTGGAAGACGGAAAAGGCAGCCGGGTGTTTAACCTTGGCACCGGGTCCGGGTTCTCGGTGATGGAAGTGATTGATAATTCGCGTGGCGTTACCAATTGCGAAGTGCCCTATAATATCGGGCCACGCCGCGGTGGAGATTGCACCAAACTGGTGTCTGGATCGACGCGCGCGATTTCTGAATTGGGCTGGGAGCCGAAACGCTCAAGTCTGCAAGAAATGATTTCCGACGCCTGGCGTTGGCATCAGAGCGGCCACTACATCAAATAATGGCAGCGGCGGATTTACAACTGCCGCAACTCTCTTGGCGCGCTGCATATAGGCTGCGGCTGAAGCGCAAACAGCTTTTGTGGCGCGCATTTAGGGCGCGCCATCAGCTGACCGAAATTCAAAACAAAACCGCTTCTTTGACCCGCGATGACATTGTGGCTGTGGTGGTGCTGCGCAACGAAGCATCGCGATTACCGTATTTCCTAGAGTACTATCGCAAGCTTGGAATTGCGCAGTTTCTTGTGGTCGACAATGGCAGCGATGACGGCAGTTTTGAATATCTTAGCACCCAGCGCGACGTTTCACTTTGGCAAACACACCATAGCTATCGCGCGTCACGTTTTGGCTTGGATTGGCTGACTTGGTTGCAGCGGCAGTATTGTCACGGGCGCTGGTGCCTGCTGGTCGATGTGGATGAGCTGCTGATCTATCAGGGGGCAGATCAGCATGGCTTGCCTGCGTTAACGCGCAAGTTAGACGATAAGGGCCAAGCGGGTCTGGGTGCCTTGATGCTGGATCTCTATCCCAAAGGGGCGCTGGCAGATCGTGAATACCGGGTGGGGCAAGACCCGCTGGAGATTTTGAATTGGTTTGACGCGGCCCCTTATCGTGCCGCGCGCCAGATGCCTTTGGGCAATCTCTGGGTGCAGGGGGGTATGCGTGAACGGGTATTTTTTGCAGATACTCCCCGCAGGTCTCCCACGCTCAACAAGATCCCATTGCTGAAATGGGATCGATCTTATGCCTATGTGAACTCGACCCATTCCGTTTTGCCGCGCAGGCTAAATGCGCTCTATCACGGGCCCGGTACACAAGAATCATGTGGTGTTTTGCTTCACACCAAATTCCTGTCCGAGGTTGTTTCCAAATCCGAAACGGAACAACAACGACAGCAACATTTTCATACGCCAACAGATTTTGATGGGTACTATGAACGCATCATGGCGTCACCTGATCTCTGGTGTGAAGACTCCGTGCAATATGAGGGTGATGCACAACTGGTTGAGCTAGGTCTGATGTCCAAAATCCGCTGGTAGCCAGCTGCGCGCAAGTTCGGGATTTTACGCGGCTGCTAAGCTTTTCTAAATGCATTGAAACGCATGGTTTAACCATGACATATTGGCGAGAAATAGCGGTGTAGAGCAGTCTTGCCCGCGAATATGCGTTCAGCAGTGGGTGAAACCGGTGGGTCTTTGGGATTCTTATAAAATGCGTATCCGGCGAAAGCGCCGGCTTGTGCGTTGCCTGCGCAAATCCCGTGAACTGACCGCGCTGCAAGACAATACCAAACGTATTCGCCCTGATGACATCTTGCTGGTTGCAACCATGCGAAACGAAGCGGTGCGTCTGCCGTATTTCCTGGAGTATTACCGCAAACTTGGCGTCAATCATTTCCTATTTGTGGACAATGGCTCCAGCGATGGCACGCGTGAGCACCTTCAGGGCATGGAGGATGTTTCGTTCTGGCACACAAGCGCCAGCTATAAACGCGCGACCTTTGGGGTGGATTGGATGAACTACCTCAAGCGCCGCTATGCCCACGGGCATTGGGTGCTGGTGGTCGACCCGGATGAGCTGTTTGTTTATCCTTTCTGTGATACGCGCCCGTTGCGTGCACTGACGGATTGGCTGGATGACTCGGAAATCCGCAGTTTCGCGGCAATGCTGCTTGATGTGTATCCCAAGGGCGATCTGCGCACGCAGCCGGCTTATGTGGCCGGGCAAGACCCGCTGGATGTGGCCCATTGGTTTGACAGCGGCAATTATAGTGCGAGCCGCAATCCACAATATGGCAATCTTTGGATTCAGGGTGGTGTACGGGCACGCACCCTGTTTGCAGATACCCCCAAAAAAGCGCCCGCGCTCAATAAAATCCCCTTGGTTAAATGGGACCGGAAATATTGCTACGTTAGTTCCACCCATTCGATCTTGCCGCGGGGGCTAAACCAAACCTATGAAACCAACGGTGGTGAAAAGGCCAGCGGCGTGCTGCTGCACACCAAGTTTTTGAACACATTCTCTGAGAAAGCCGAAGAAGAGCGTAGCCGGAAACAGCATTACGCCAACTCAAGTGAATATGCGGCCTATGCGGATCTTTCGGATCAGCAGGCCGAACTTTGGTGCAAATGGAGCGAACGTTATATTAACTGGCGCCAGCTGGAAATTCTGGGGCTGATGTCCAAAGGGAACTGGGCGTGAGCACGCTGGGTATTGTGATGCTGGTGCACACGGCGTTGCCGAGGGCTGCACAGGTGGCACGGCACTGGACCGCGGCGGGATGCCCGGTGGTGATCCATGTGGATCGCAAGGTGGCGCCCGACAGCTACAATCAATTTGTAAAAACCCTCTCGGATGACCGGTTGGTGTCTTTTTGCAAACGGCACCGCTGTGAATGGGGCGGTTGGGGGCTTGTTGCTGCATCACAGGCCGGGGCAGAACAAATGCTGAAATCCTGGCCCGAGGTTGGACACGTCTACCTGACGTCCGGCTCCTGCCTGCCCTTGCGCCCGATCTGTGAGCTGCAAAGCTATCTGAGCGCGCGTGCAAAAACGGACTTTATCGAAAGCGCCACCACCGCAGATGTACCCTGGACTGTGGGCGGATTGAGCGCGGAGCGATTTACACTGCGCTTTCCCTTCTCTTGGAAGAAGCGACGTGCGTTGTTTGATGGCTATGTCAATCTACAACGCCGGATAGGGTTTCGCCGTCGTATCCCGGCTGGATTGGTTCCACATATGGGCAGCCAGTGGTGGTGTCTGACCCGGAAGACGCTGAGCGCGATTCTCAATGATGCTGATCGTGAGATCTATGAAAGTTATTTCCGCCGCGTGTGGATCCCGGATGAAAGCTATTTCCAGTCTTTGGCACGGCTGCATTCGGTGAATATCGAAAGCCGGTCTTTGACGCTGTCGAAGTTTGATTATCAAGGCAAACCACATGTGTTTTACGACGATCACCTGCATCTGCTGCGGCGGTCTGATTGTTTTGTTGCACGCAAAATCTGGCCACAGGCCGGGCGTCTCTATCAGGCGTTTCTAACCCCTGAGCGGGGTGAGCGACCCCCCACCGAGCCAAATCCGCGCAAAATAGATCGGGTGTTTGAAAAGGCGGTTGAGCGGCGCACACGTGGCCGCGCGGGTCTTTATATGCAAAGCCGTCAACCTCGCGAAGGGATGGAGAACGGCATTAGCGCTGCGAATTATTCGGTGTTCCAGGGGTTTTCTGAGCTGTTTGATGGGTTTGAACACTGGCTTGAGCAAGCGACCAAATCCAAAGTGCACGGGCATCTGTTTGCGCCTGAGCGCGTTGAATTTGCCGAGCATCAAAGTGTTTATGCCGGCGCTCTTAGTGATAGCGCGGCTTTGCGCGATTATGACTGCGAAGGCTTTCTCACCAATCTGATTTGGAACACACGCGGTGAGAGGCAATGTTTCCAGTTTGGTCCGCGGGATACCCAGGGCGTTGCACATATCATGGCGCGCGATACAAACGCGCAGATCTCGGTGATTTCCGGTGCTTGGGCGGTGCCTTTGTTTAAATCCGGCGGGGATTTTGACGCGCTGCGCCGTGAGGCTGCGCGCCTGCAAAGCATCGAAGCAGAGCATCTGCGTATTTTACGTTCGCATGGGGCCAAGGCGCGTATCAGAATCTGGTCGATGGCAGAATTTATTGAGATGCCCTCTGAGGCATTGCAGGTGATTGTAGATGAAATCACCCTTGGTGGGCGCGCGGATTTTGGAGATATGCCCAAGATGGTAGATCTCGATGGGTTTGGTCAGTTCCTGCAGAACCTGAAAAATCAGGGTATGCACCCCTATCTGATGGGGGATTTCCCGATCGAACCGCTCGCACAGAAGCGGCCCACTTTGGCACGGAAGGCATATGTGGTGCGATGACGGCAGCATTTGATTATTTTGTTATCTTTGCAGAGATGCGCACGGGTTCCAATTTTCTGGAAAGCAATCTCAACGCGCTAGCGGAGGTAAGCTGTCATGGCGAAGCTTTTAATCCCGTGTTTGTTGGCTACCCTAAATATGAGGATCTGTTGGGGTTGACGCTTGAAGCGCGTGACGCCGCCCCTTTTGAATTGCTAGATCGTATGAAAGCAGCAGAAGGGCTGAATGGATTTCGGTATTTCCATGACCATGATCCGCGTGTGTTGGAACATGTGCTGGATGATCCGCGCTGCGCCAAAATTGTGCTGACGCGAAACCCTCTCGAAAGCTATGTATCGCTGAAAATCGCCCGTGAGACCGGGCAGTGGAAACTCACCAATGTAAAGCGGCATAAATCAGCGTTGGTGGATTTTAATGCGGATGAGTTCAGTGCGCATTTGGAAGGGCTACAGCGCTTTCAAATCGAGCTGATGCAGGGGCTGCAACAGCGAGGGCAAACCGCCTTTTATCTTGCATATGAAGATCTTCAGAACCTTGAGGCGATGAATGGATTGGCGCAGTGGCTGGGGGTGTCAGATCGACTAAGCGCGCTTGATAACAAGCTTAAGCCGCAAAACCCAGATCCTATCCAAAGCAAGCTGAGCAATCCACAGGCGCTGGAAACGGCGTTTGACGCACTTGATGTGTTTAACCTGTCGCGCACGCCTTGCTTTGAGCCGCGCCGGGGCCCGGCGGTGCGCGACTATATCGGCGCAGCAGAGACCCCGCTTTTGTTCATGCCCATCGCAGGCGGGCATAATACACCGATTTTGCGCTGGATGGCGGCGCTGGACGGTGTCCAGTTGAATGACTTGAACGAGATCACAGGCCAGAAGGACCTGCGCGGTTGGATGCGTGCGCGTCCTGGCTATCGCAGTTTTACCGCGCTGAGCCACCCGGTTGAGCGCGCATTTGATGTGTTCTGTTCTGACGTTCTTCACAGCAAGGAGCCGCGCTACAAGAAGATACGCACGCTTTTGCGCGGCCACTACGCAGTGGAGCTGCCGGAGCGCGGTACTGCGGGCGCTTCTGCCTATCGCAGCGGGTTTGTTGCGTTTCTCGATTTGGTGAAACGTGCGTTGAACGGGCAGAGCGTTGTGCGCGTTGATCCACGCTGGGCGTCGCAGTCGCAGATATTGATGGGCTTCAAAGAGCTCTGCCCACCAGATTTCGTTTTCCGCCAGTCAGAGCTTGCGCTGGATTTGCCCTATTTGGCGCAAAAACTAGGGGTAGATGCGTCCGCTGATTTTATCACGGCTGAACGCGCCGAGCCTCATTTGGCTGAGGTCTATGATCAGACGGTAGAAGACGCTGCCCGCGCAGCTTACCGGCGGGATTATCTGTTGTTTGGGTTTCAAGATTGGGCTGAGTGATTTGCTCAGGCTGCTTGAACAGACTGGTTTTCAGTCAGGATGGTAAACAGCGTGCTTGGGTCTGGGTTGGAACGCAGCTTGGTGCAGTAATTCTGTTCACGCAGGGTGCGCGAAACCAGTGCCAGCGCTTTCAAATGATCCACGCCCGCGTTCTCTGGCGCAAAAAGCGCAAAGACAATATCCACAGGCTGCCGGTCAACCGCACCAAAATCCAGCGGTTTTTCCAAAACCATGAAGACACCAACAACCTGATCAAGCCCGTCCAGGCGTGCGTGGGGCAGGGCGACGCCATGTCCCACACCGGTTGGGCCAAGGCCCTCACGTTCAAGGAGGGCCTCAACTGTTTTATCTGCAGGTAGATCGTAGACCGACTGGGCAATCTCCGCGATTTCCTGAAACAATCGCTTCTTGCTTGAAGCAGAGCTTATGACACGCACTGCTTCCTGCTGGAGGATCTTGGAAATCTGCATCGTTTTGCTCCGCTCGGGTGCCTCTAACGCCCGTTAGGGGTGTTTACGGGTCGATCCAACCGATGTTGCCGTCTTCGCGGCGGTACACAACGTTCAGACCGTCTTTGTTCTCGTTTCGAAATACAAGAACAGGAGATCCAGCAAGTTCCATTTGCATGACCGCTTCACCAACTGACAAGGATGGAATTTTTGTTTCCATCTCTGCAACAATGATCGGCTGCAAAGTATCTGGCTCTGCGTCCTGTTCATTTGATTCCGAAGCCAAGATATAGGATGCGGCCCCCGAAAGTTCAACTGGCTCACTCCGCTCACGGTGGTGATCCTTCAAGCGACGCTTGTATCGGCGCAGCTGCTTTTCCATTTTCATATTGCAGCTGTCAAAAGCTGCATAAATATCAGTGGCATGCGCTTTGGCCTGCGCAGTAAGGCCGGTGGAGAGGTGTACGGTCGCCTCACAAACATATTCATGAGCCGATCGAGAAAAAACCACGGTCGCGTCGGTAGGTCGTTCAGCATATTTATTGACGACGCCGCCCAGTTCAGACTGAACGTGAAATTGCAGAGCTTCGCCAATGTCGATCTGTTTTCCGCTGATTTTATAACGCATGGGATCTCCTTGCTCTTTGCGCGTCCGAACGGTCGGGTGCAATACACCCGAGTATTAAAGCCGTATTCAGACAGGGAAGTATGGCGTGATGGATAGCAGCAGATCTGGGAGCCTTTGTATAAAGACTGCATCAGAGCTCGCTTGGGTTCGCATCTTTGCCATAAGACAATTCCATGACAGATGTGAGGGAGAGTCAATGGCAAACCTAAAATTGCATCTAGCAATCGTGGTTCTTGCTGAATGGCTGCGTCGATTTGTCGGCTGCTTCGCGCTCAGGAGATGCGGAAATTATCACCCAGATAGACGCGGCGCACATTTTCGTTCTCAACTACGTCTTCTGGTGTACCGGACATCAGTACCTGCCCGTCGTGCAGGATGTATGCGCGATCCACGATCTCAAGCGTTTCGCGGACGTTGTGATCGGTGATGAGCACACCAATGCCGCGGTTTTTGAGATCCGATACCAGGTGACGAATGTCGCCGACGCTGATCGGATCAACCCCGGCAAAGGGTTCATCAAGCAGCAGATAATTAGGGTTCGCGGCCAGGCAACGGGCAATTTCCACCCGGCGGCGTTCACCGCCCGAAAGCGCCAAAGCAGGGGCGCGGCGCAGGTGCTCAATCGAGAAATCTGATAGGAGTTCCTCAAGCCGTTCACGCCGTTTATGGGTGTGTTTTTCCGAGATATCGAGCACAGCCATAATATTGTCTTCGACCGAGAGCCCCCGGAAGATCGACATCTCTTGCGGTAGATAGCCGATTCCCATCCGAGCGCGCCGATACATCGGCAATGCCGTTACATTCTGCCCGTCAATGGTGACTGCGCCGGCTTCGGGGAAAACAAGCCCCGCGATAGAGTAAAACGTGGTGGTCTTGCCCGAGCCATTTGGCCCAAGCAACGCAACAACCTCTCCGCGATTGAGCGAAAGCGTCACATCCCGGATAACAACCCGGTTGCGGTAGGATTTGCGCAGTTTTTCAATGCGCAGGCCAGAGCCGCCTTCGGTTACTGTAAGCTTGGGTTTGGCCATCAATTTCCGCTTGGGCTAAGTATTGTTTTGACCCGGCCTGCCATTTTGGCGGTGCCGCTGCGCAGGTCGACGATCAATTGGTTCGAGGTCAGTGTTGCATCGCCCTGGTTCAATAGAACATTGCCACGCATGACAATCGTGCCACTATCGATATCATATTCAGCTTCATCTGCTTCGGCGGCGTCATTACCATTGACCAAAATAACGGCGCCTTTGGCATTCAAGCTCTTGATGCCGGTGCGTTGCGCATCGTCGCCTGTCTTGTAGACCACACGCACAAGTGCCGCAGACAGTCGCATTTCACCTTGAATGATAACCACGTCGCCGGTGAATTCAGCAGAGCCGTCGTTCTGGTTCACTTCGAGGTTCTCGGCGCTGACCTCAACCGGGGCACTTGGGTCAGTTTTGACCGAGCCAAATGCAATGGATCCCTGCGCGAGGCTTGCGCTTGGCAGGCTCGACATCATTGCAATCGCTGCAAGGGCAAAGGTGAAGGCGCGCATTCCCATAGTGGCTTATCTTTCCGGTTGCTTGGGGTCGTATACCAACTTCACCCCTTTGTTGAATAGTATATGGACCGATTTTCCTTGCGACTTCGTGTGTATTTGCATGGCTCCGGCGCTCAGCGTGCCAATTATTCCCGTTGCAGTGATGGGAGTTGGAGAAACGGCGAATATTTCGTCAAGATGCGCATCAAGCTGTTCCGTTTCAACCCTTGTGCCATCATAGGTCTGGATCAGAACGTCTCCGGAAAAATGTGCGATTTGTTTTGCTATCTCCAGCGACCCCAGATCGGACCTGAGAGAAATTTTCCCACCTTTGGACAGGCGCATCACAGCATATAACCCTTCGGATGTGCCCTCGTTGGTGGCGGCATCTCGTCGAATGTTTTGGGCGCTGACCAGAATTTCGTCACCCGCTTCGGTGCTGCCTGCAAAAAACGGCGCGGTGATCTGCTGTCCGCGCATGCGTTCTTCGATTTCGGTTTGCGCAAAGGGGATGGCGGCTTCTTGGTCGCTGCCGCGCGAGATCAAGAAGATGATCGACAAGAGTGCCAAAGCCGCCAACGGCAGGATGACTTTGAGCAGAGCAACAATGCGCGAATAACGATCCATGTGGTTTACTGTATTTGATCCTTAGGAATGCGAGAATATATCAACATCTGGCCAGCCTTCCAGATCGAGCCTGGCACGGGTCGGCAGGAAATCAAAACATGATTGGGCTAGATCCAGCCGATCTTCACGCTCGAGGCGCTCGTTCAGTTCGTTTCGTAATGCGTGCAGGTGCAAGACATCGGATGCCGCATAATCGAGCTGAGCCGTTGTCAGTTTGTCAGCTCCCCAATAGCTCATCTGTTGTTGTTTGGAGATATCGATCCCAAGCAGCTCTTGCGTCAGGTTTTTTAGGCCATGGCGATCAGTATAGGTGCGAACCATGCGGCTGGCGATTTTTGTGCAATAGACCGGCGCGGCTAAACTGCCGAACGCGTTTAGCAGTGCCGCAATATCAAAACGCCCGTAGTGGAACAGTTTCAACACATTGCGGTCTTCTAGAAGGCCCTGAAGGTTCGGCGCTTTGCGCTGACCTTTTGAAATCTGAACGATATGAGCATTCCCGTCACCGCTGGACAGTTGCACCACGCATAGCCTGTCGCGATGCGGGTTGAGGCCCATTGTCTCGCAGTCGATGGCAACGGTGTGACCAAGATCCAGACCATCCGGCAAATCGCCACTATAAAGATGGTTTGCCATCAGAGGTTTCCTTTAGATTGCTGAGCAGTGCTCCTGAAATAAGCGTGATCTTATAAGAACTCAATGTGCGCCGTGCTGATGTATTGCGGGGGTAAATTAGAGATTTGGCGCGGCGACCGGTGGTTTGGCTGGAACTTGCCCGGGGACAAGCTATGAGATCGGACGCAATCAGATGTCTTTCCTTGCTGGCGCGGACAGGAATATCATCCGGTTACAGGGCCTTCATGTGTTCCGATGATATAGTGCACGACACGATGGACGTCCGGAGAGCTTTTTATGTCAGTGAATTTGTTTGGGTTAATTGTAGTGGTTTTGCAGCTGGGGGTCGCGGTGTTCTGCGCCAATTTGCTGTTGTTGAGTCGAAATCAGCTAAGCCTCTTTTTGCCGCTTGCACTGTTTTTTGTGGCCCAAACGTTTGTCAGTATCACGGATGTTTTCTTTGTGCTCAATGATACCGAAAACCAGACCCGGATGCAGCTTGCGTGGCTTGGGGTGGCGGTGGTCGCAGCGTTTAGCCAGCCCTATCTGTTCTGGCATTGGTTTCGATTACGACCTTGCCAAGCGTATTCTTTGAGGCACCAGGCGCAGCTTTAGAAACGCTGAGCTTCATGCAGCTACTGCCGTTTTGGTTTTTACAGAGTATCGATTTGTCGTTCCAATTTGTGGTTGCTGTCTACCTCTGGCTGATCATCAATCAATTGAAATCATATACCAATCGGCTGAAGGATCTGTTCGCAACAACCGAAGACCGAGAGCTGTTATGGGTCTGGTGGATCGCGCTAGTGATTGGTGTCTATCTCGTGTTGAGCATGGCTGAAGTGATTGCAACATTTGCTGGCTTTGACGGAAGCATTCACCCAATTTTTGAAAGCGAGCATCCCGACAATCTGATCAGTCTCGCAATTACTTGGGTAATCGCCCTGTGGGGGTTGCGGCAGCAACCCGGGTTAAAACGAACACAGCCGAGCCTTGATGTCATTGTGGAGCAGGATACCGGGCCAAAATACGAGCGCTCCGCTTTGACCGAAGAGCATGCCCGTAAAATCGCCTCCAAAATTGAACGTGCTATGGTCAATGATCTGATCTATCGAGACCCAAATCTATCACTTTGGGATCTGGCAAAGCATATCGGTGTGACCTCGGCCTATGTTTCCCAGACACTCAATACGACGCTAAACTCGAATTTTTTCGACTATATCAACAGTTGGCGGGTGCGAGACGCGGTTGAGCAGCTGCGCAACTCGGATGAGACGATTTTGGTGATCACCTATGATGTTGGCTTCAATTCCCGATCTTCCTTCTACAAGGCGTTCAAACGGGAAATGGGAACAACACCTTCTGAGATACGTGCTGAACAGCGTCGGCAGGCGCAGTGATACGGCTCTAAATATGGCTATTCCTGCGTCTGAGGCGTTTGGGAAACCTCAGTCCACGTTCACTCAGAACGAGCATGGCGGGTGTGGCAATCAAAGTGAGCGGTGTTGCAACAATGAGCCCGCCTACAATGGAGGCGGATAATTCGGTCCACCATTGCGTCGATGGGGCGCCTATTTCGATGATGCCCGAGATGAGATCAAAGCTTGCACCAAACACCATTGGCAACAGTCCGAGAATTGTTGTCAAAGTGGTGAGCAATATTGCACGCAGCCGCAGAACGCCTGATCGGAGCGCGGCTTCTTTTGGACAGCACCCCTGTCGGCGCTGGGCGTTGTAAGTATCGATCAAGACGATATTGGTGTTCACGATGATGCCAGCAAGTGAGATCATCCCAATCCCCCCCATGACAATGCCAAACGGCTGCCCCAGCACAAGCTGCCCCAGCAAGACACCAGCGCTGGAAAAGGCAATTGCGGACATTACGATGAAAGTTTGGCGAAAACGATTGAACTGGGCCAGAAGCACAAGGAACATGAGAAAAACCGCCAGAGCAAAAGAACCGACAAGAAAGCTCTCGGTCTCATCCTGCTCTTCAGCATCGCCAGCAAAATTCCAGCTTACGCCTTGTGGTAAAGGAAGCTGGTTGAGTGCCGCGCGCAATCGTTTGGTTTGTTCTTCAACCGACGCGCCAATGCCAACATTTGCAGTAATCACTTCGGTGCGGTGTTGGTTCAGGCGTCGTATGCGGGCCTGACGCGGCGCGTGCTCAAACTCTAGAAAATGAGCAAGGCTGGTTTTGCCGTCAGTCGTTGGAAGGGTCAGGTTCTGAAGCGTGTCGAGGTTTCTGTCTTCAAGCGGCGCGCGCAGCCGGATATCGAGCGCGTGGTGGCTGTCTTCGGGGGTGTAGCTGCCAAGCATGATCCCGCGCGTCAAAAATTGAACGGCCTGGCCCAGTAATCTGGCATCTGCACCAGATTGCGCCGCTTTTATGTGATCCACGGCAAGCTGCCATTTCAGACCGGGGGCGTGGCGAGTGTCGGAAACATCCTCAAAGCGGCCCAGATCCATCATGGTTTGGCGTATCATGGCTATCGCCCGGTCTGCAGTTTCAGGGCTTTTTGCATTCACATGTATTTCGATTGGTTTGCCTGAAACCGGGCTTTCGTCGTCGGTCTCGATTGCAATTTCAATGCCGTGCAAATCGCGCAGATGGTGGCGAATTTCCTGCTTCAAGATTTCCGCAGGGCGTCTTTGGTTCCAGGGTACGAGTTCAATTTGAATGGAGCCAATAATGTCGCTGCCATCGCTCTCGTCTATTTGCGATTCTGAGTATACCGTTTTGATTTCAGGACGTTTCAGAAGGCGCTTTTCGACGGTGTGGATGATTTTGTCTCTACTATCGAGGGAATAGCTATCCGACGAGCGCAGCTGAACCTGCGCAAACTGCGGTTCAATGACCGGAAACAGGGAGGATCCTTGATTGAAGCGCGCATAGAGGCCGAGCGTCAGTAACAAGGCCGAAACAGAAAGAAGCACAATTGTGCCAGGGTAGTTTAGGGAGCTGGACAACATTCGTGCATAGACACCAGTTGCGCCTCGGCACTGTTTGGGATCTCCATGTTCTGCCTCAAACAAGACCGATTTCTGAACCGCACTGCGTGGCGCGCGTTGTCCAATGATGCTGCCCAGAACCGGTATGAAGATCAGCGCCATCATTAAAGATACACCCAGTACCAAAATGACGGTGATTGGCAGGAACTTCATGAATTCTCCTATCGTTCCGCGCCAGAATAATAGGGGGAGAAAAACACAGAGCGTTGTTGCGGTAGATGAAAACAGCGGCCAAGCCATGTTTTTTGCAGCCGCGCGGAAGGCCTCATATGGTCTCACGTTTTGCTGCATGTGCCGGTCGGCCTGCTCGGTGGTGACAATGGCTCCGTCAACAAGGAGCCCGACAACAAGTATCAGCGAGAATAGAACAACAATATTGAGCGTGTAGCCAAGCATCCAAAGGAGCCCGACGCCACCAAGAAAGCTTCCGGGAATGGAGAGGCAAACCAACAGGCTGCACCGCAGCCCAAGCGCGTATAGCGCTGCGATCAAAACAAGGACAATCGCCGTAATGATGTTGGCTTCAAGGTCGCTGACAACGGTTTGGATTTCCTGACTCTCATCAAAAAGATAATCGACGCGTGTGTTTGCGGGCCAATCAGCGCGCGCGTTCTCGACAACCGCTTTTATGGAGCGCACTGTCGAAAGGATGTTTGCGCCCCCGCGTTTGCTGATTTCAATCGCCACAGCAGGTTGACGGTTTAGCCGTGAATATCCCGTGGCACGCAGGAAGCTGCGGCGCAACGCGGCGATATCCGAAAGGGCTATGACATGCCGATCGCGCACAAGAACTGGCGATTGCATAAGAGTTGTGAGGTGGTTTTTCGAGACGTCTAACCCAACCTCTACTTCGGTACGCGTACCACCAATGCTTCCGGAGATTTGGGGAACTCTTTGTCGATCCAGCTGATTGATCAAGTGATCAAAGCTCAAATCATAGGCGTTTAATGTGTCAGGTGAGACGACCACCTCAAACAGCTCTTCGCGCCGGCCGGAGATATCCGCAGCCAGCACCCCGGGTAGTTTGGTGACACCTTCGCTAAGCTCTGTTGCAAGTGCGCCAAGCGTTTGTTCGGGCAATGGTCCGGATAGCACAACCGTGAGAATGGGGAACAGCTCGGTGTTGATGGCGACTGCGACGGGCGATGTCGTGCCTTTGGGTAGCTCCGATTGCAGCGTGGCCAAACGGCTGCGCACATTGTCTAAGGCCACATCTGTATTGGTTCCGGATAAAAACTCTAAGATGAGGCTTGCAGAACCGCGGGCAGCGATACCTTCCATCTTTTTCAGGTTCTTCAGGTTGCTGAGGTTTGTTTCGAATTTTTTAAGCAGAAGTTTCTCGGTGTCTTCGGCCGATGCTCCCTCCAGTTCGGCAACCACGTATATTGCTGGAATTGGGATGGCTGGTGAACTCTCGCGAGCGATCTGCCGGTAGGCGTTGGTTCCCAGCAGTATTATCATGCAAAAGAAAAGCAGCACCAAACGTGGCCGCGCGAATGCGGCATCTATCAGCTTGTTCATTTTGGGATCACTTGGTCCTGCCCGCGAGGATGGTATCTGTATTCGGGGTGATCAGATCACCATCACTGACCATGCCGCGTCCTGATGTGAGGTATTGGATTTCTTCTGGCAGCCCGCTCAGCCATAGGCCTGATTGTTCGGTTTTGATGATGGTGACGGGGTGGAACCGAACATGGTTTTCTGGGCCGACGATCTTGAGCCCAATCGCGCCCGCATCGCTGAGTGATAAGAATTCTGGCTTGATAAAATGCGCCCGCGATTGAGTGGCCGGGACAACAACGTTGGCATCGATCCCAACTGGAATATTGGCGCGTTGATTGGCAATGCGAATATCTGCGCGAAATTTGCGTGTTCCGGGGTCAGCGACGTTGGCAAGAAAGACAATTTCGCCAGTAAGGCTAGGGCCTGAGCTAAAGTGGATGTCCGCACTCATCCCATTGCGCAGATACTGACGTAGATCTTGCGGGACTTGTACCGGGATCAGCACCGAAGACAGGTCAGTGATTTGTAAAATCCGTGTGCCCTGCTGAAGCGTTTCGCCTTTCACCACATCCATCGTTTCTAACCGTCCGCCAAAGGGCGCGCGAACGCTATGCCGTTTCAGATTTTCTAGCGCCTGTTTCTGGTTTGCTGTGGCCGCCATATGGTTTGCACGTGCCTTGCTGACACGCAGCGCCGTGGCGGTATCTTTTTGGTGCAAAGCTTCGGCGATATTGAGCTCCAGCTTTGCCTGTGCGGTTTCTGCGCGCAGTTTTGCCAGTTCCGAAACGATTTGGCTGGCGTCGAATTTAGCGATCAGATCGCCTTCCTCCACATAGGCGCCTTTGGTCACAAGTAATTGGTTGATGGTCCCGGAAATCGGCGCGGTCAGTTCGATGGTCTGGAGCGGTTGTGTGGTGCCTCGACCCTCAAATACATGCCAAACCTCTTCGGCAGTGGATGGAAGGGTCGAGACCTCAACAGAGGGTAGTGTGTTGGAGTGGTCCGCTTCGTGTGGCCGAGATTGGGTCTCGCTGATCATGCCGATCAGCATCCAAAACGCGAGCAGAACACAGGCAACGATAGCAGAAAACGGGGCAAAGCGGTGCACCGGATCATCGTTAAACAAGCGTGCGCGGCGCAAGTTGGGGGTCTCAGCGCCGACACAATCATGCGTATTCTCATCTCCCTCGCGTACCCTGGTTTGTAGCACCACGGGTCCGCGATCGATGCGTTGATCTGTGTCGGGTCTGGCTGTCATCGTTTATTGCCCATGTGACGATGGGTAATATCCGATTCAATCACGCATGGGGTTTTGGTCCCCAACTTGCGCGCGAGCCCTTTTGAAAACGCCAGGGTTTGCAGCGCGCTTTGTTGGATTTGAGTATCGCTTAGAAGGTGTGTCTCAACTTCTGTGGTGATGGTCACACTGCCAAACAATGACCGTTCGACTTCGACGTATTTGCCCGTCCAATGGTTGGGGCCGTGTTTGGTCCAATTGACGTCAACTTCCCAAACATCGTTGAACTGCTTCAGTTCGAAAGGGTGCTTGAATGTGACATTTTCGGAGTAGAGAGTGTTGTCTTCTGCGTCAGAGCTAATCTCTGAACGTAGCTCTGGCGTGCAGCCACGAATATCACGGATACTTGCATTGCCGCTCCAAACACCGTCTCGCGGTGTGATTTCGCTTGCAGATGCCTGGTTGGTTGAGGCGATTACAGATGCCAGCAAAATCGCCAGCACCAGCGACACTGCTTTTGTTGTTGCGGTATCCCGGCAGTACTGCAGTTTCTGATGTTTGGATCCGCTAAGCCAGTTGCTTTGATTGTGTGCCATCTGATCAAGGCTTCCTTTCTCGAAGTGACGTTGATCGCGGTTTGCGCGACGTCTCTAGCGGTAGCTGGATTCGCGAAGATGGGGGTCTTCTCCCTTCGGCGAGAACAACAGAACCTGTCCACGACGGTTGGCGCGGAACCTTTTTTGCAAGACGGCAGCTAGGCTGCGACTGCGATTGGTCAGAGCTTTTGACGCAGATCAAGCGGCCGCTGCACGCGCGTTTTTAGTGCGGCAGCAGCCGCAATCTCTTGCTGAGCTGACGACCTGGGCGCTGGGCTGGTGGCAATCCGTCACCTCAGAAGAATTTATAAGAGTTGAGGAAATTCATGAAACCAAGATCTCACAGCCTTTGGGCGGCTACCGCATTTGGTCTTAGCGCTGCGACGCTGGCCAGCCAGGCGAGTGCACAGGACATCGGGCAGTACGTCGCCGATCAGGGGCAGTATATTGCTGAAGCGGAACATCAAAGCGATTGGGAGTTTTCGCTGGGAGCCGGTGTTGGCTATGTGCCGGAGTATCAGGGCTCAGACAAATATGAGGCCGTTGCGTTTCCGACTTTCGAAATCACATGGCGCGATGCGATAACGTTTTCAGGCGAGGGTCTAAGCGCGACAGTCTATGAGCGAGACAGCTTCAGCTTTTCTGCGACCCTCGGATATGGCGGTGGACGTGAAGAAAGCGATAGTGATTACCTGAATGGTTTGGGAGACATCGAGGATGGCACCATTCTCGCATTGGGCGCAGAGCTTGACCTTGGTGCATCAGTTGCAGCCACTGCGGACGTTCACAAGTTTATGGATGGCTCAAAAGGAACAGTCGTGTCTTTGGGTGTTCAAAGCGCAATCCCGCTGGGCGCTGGGCGTGGACTAAGGTCTTCGCCGTCTCAAATCGGGATGATGTTAATCGGGGGCCTTTCGGTTGATTGGGCCGATGATGACTACAATCAGAGCTTCTTTGGGGTTTCATCCACCCAATCAGCATCATCTGGTCTTCGGCAATATACAGCTGAATCCGGGCTCAACTCGGTGAATGCCGAGGTTGGTTTTATCAAACCTCTTGGAGGAAATTGGGGACTGACAGGTATGGTGCAATACTCGCAATTGCTTGGCGATGCCGCGGATAGCCCGATTGTGAAATCGAAAAATAACTACGGCGCAGTCCTGTTGGTTGGGTATAGCTTCTAGATGCTGCCAGATTGAAGGCGCATTTTCTGTGCTGGGCATGCATTGGCTGATCTTTTGGTATCCATTGCGACATGGCGCACCTGATTGTTCAAGCATGCCCAGCCATAACGTAGGCAACAACCCTTTGGGGAAGTCTGTAGGGTAATATTATTCACTGTGGGAATATTAAGGGGGATATGGTGCCCAGAAGAGGACTCGAACCTCCACGTCCATACGGACACTAGCACCTGAAGCTAGCGCGTCTACCAATTCCGCCATCTGGGCACAGATGTCGTGAGCCGGGCGTATAAGGGGAGTCGGAGGTGGCGTCAAACAGGTTTTTGCAAATTTTGCCATGGGCCGCTTTATTTCTCGCCCTGACTTGCAAGAATAGCACCTAAGAGAGTGCTGCTAATCAATTTTGGTTTTGCGCCTTGTTTGCATTTCGGTTGAGGGCTAGTTCTTTCCACAGCTAATTTTAGGAGCCAACATATGTCCAAACTGGTTACGATTTTTGGTGGATCTGGCTTTGTCGGGCGCTACATCGCGCGGCGCATGGCCAAAGAGGGCTGGCGGGTCCGTGTTGCCGTGCGTCGCCCAAACGAAGCGATGCATGTAAAACCCTACGGGGTGCCGGGTCAGGTCGAGCCGGTTTTTTGCAATATTCGTGATGATGCTTCGGTTGCCTCGGTTCTGGAAGGCGCAGATGCGGCTGTGAACTGTGTTGGTGTTCTGAACGGGCTGGGGAAGAATACCTTTGAGGCGGTTCAGGCTGAGGGAGCAGAGCGCGTAGCCCGTTTGGCGGCAGAGGCTGGGCTCAAGAATTTTGTGCATGTTTCGGCGATTGGCGCGGATGCGCAGAGCGCCAGTAAATATGCGCGTTCCAAAGCCGCAGGCGAAGCGGGTGTGCTAGAGCACCAGCCTGATGCGGTAATTTTGCGCCCTTCAGTGATCTTTGGCCCAGAGGATGAGTTCTTCAATCGCTTTGCGGCAATGGCGCGCTTGTCGCCGATGTTGCCGATCGCCTATGGCGCGACCAAGTTTCAGCCGGTGTATGTGGATGATGTGGCGCAGGCGGCTGCTATGGCGGTGCTTGGTGATGCCAAACCCGGGATCTATGAGCTGGGTGGGCCTGAGGCCGTATCATTTCGCGGCCTGATGCAGCGGATGCTTGCGGTCATCCACCGTAAGTCTTTGATCCTTTCAATGCCTGGCCTTGCCGCGCGTGCAATGGCGGGTGGTTTTGATTTGATGCAAAAGGCTTCGTTTCAGCTGATTGAAAACAAGATGCTGACCGTTGATCAGGTTAAGAACCTGCGCACGGATAATGTTGTGTCTCAAGATGCTTTGAGCTTTGCGGATCTGGACATTGCGCCGATCAACATGGAGGCCGTGTTGCCAGACTATCTGTGGAAATTCCGACCCTCTGGCCAGTACGACGAAATGGTTGGGTCTGCTCGCAATCTGCGCGACGAAAGCTAAAGGCTACACGCTCTTAAGAAAAAGGCGCTGATTACAGCGCCTTTTTTGTTTGTTCAGCTGTAGGCAATGACCAGCAATATGATGCCAAGGATCACCCTGTAGATCACATAAGGGGTGAAGCTGATGCTGCGCAAAAGCCGCATCATCAACACAAGCGCCAGCAGCGCTGACCCAAACGCCAATCCTGCCGCAATCGCCGCGTCGCGCATGATGGCTGCATTGGCCTCTACCGCCATTTCCGCTCCGAGCAACACGCCTGAGGCAATAATGGTTGGGATCGACATCAGCATTGCAATGCGCGCGCCTTCTTCGCGGGTATAGCCCAGTTGCCGGGCGCCGGTGATGGTAATGCCCGATCGCGATGTGCCTGGAATGAGAGCCAGCATTTGCCACAGCCCCATTATCAGCGCGTCTTTGACACCCCAGTCGCGTGCCTCTTTGGTTTCGGCGCCCCATTGATCGGCCACATAAAGCACAACGCCAAATCCGAGCATGGTCCACCCAATCACTGCCATTGAACGCAAAGCGTCGCTTAGCCCGGTGAAGTGTAAAAACGCACCAAAGATGACAGTTGGTATTGTGGCGATGATCAAACCAAGGGCCAAACGCGCGCCAGGTGTGTCGATGCGGCCGGTGAACACGCGTGGCAAACCGATCAGCCCGTCGCGGACATCGGACCAAAAATAGATGATGACCGCCAGCAAGGTGCCCACATGAACGGCGACGTCGATCAACTGCCCTTGGTCGTCCATCCCAGTGAGTTCAGGCAAGAGAATCAAATGACCCGATGAGGAAATCGGCAGAAACTCTGTAACGCCTTGGATAATCGCAACTATAAAGAGATGAAACAATGACATGGTAATTCCTGTAAGAGGATAGGCGCTGAATTTTCTACACTGTCTATAAGTCGTTGTGATGAAAAGAAAGTCATGCAGTAATGTCCGAATCGGACCTAAAACTTCTGTACATTGCCCCAAGAGATAGTATGACAAAGAGCGCTTTCTGAAATTTAAGTCAGTAAAGCTTACTAATTTTCGCATGCTACGTCGCACATCGCGACCCAGCCAGCCAGATGGAGTGTTCAGCCGTGGCCAAGCAACCGATGCTTAAATTCGTGCAGTTCGACCGCGATATGCCCGAAAAGCGGACCGCCAAGGAACGCAAAGAAGATTTCAACGAGATCTATGCTGAATTTGCTGCTGCTAAGGCAGAGGAGCAGGCCAGCCGTTGTAGCCAGTGTGGCGTGCCGTATTGCCAGTCCCACTGTCCGCTTCACAACAATATCCCTGATTGGCTGCGCCTGACCGCATCGGGTCGTTTGCAGGAAGCCTATGCAACCAGCCAGGCAACCAACACTTTCCCGGAAATCTGCGGCCGCATCTGCCCACAGGATCGTCTGTGTGAAGGCAATTGCGTGATCGAACAGTCTGGCCACGGCACCGTGACCATTGGTGCGGTAGAGAAATACATTACCGACACCGCATGGGAAGAAGGCTGGGTAAAGCCTTTTGCTCCTTTGGCGGAGCGCACTGAATCTGTTGGTATTATCGGTGCGGGCCCTGGTGGTTTGGCTGCTGCCGATATGCTGCGCAAAGCGGGCGTGCAGGTGACAGTTTACGATCGCTATGATCGTGCCGGCGGCCTGCTCACCTATGGTATTCCCGGCTTTAAGCTCGAGAAAGACGTGGTGATGCGCCGCAATAAACTGCTCGAAGACAGTGGCGTGCGGTTTGTGATGAACTGCGCAGTTGGTCAGGACATCACCTTTGAAGAGATCCGCAGCACCCATGATGCAGTAATCATTGCCACTGGTGTATATAAATCGCGTGATCTGGAAATGCCCGGCTCTGGTGCCAGCGGTATTGTTAAGGCGCTGGACTTCCTGACAGCCGCCAACAAGGCTTCTAACTTTGGTGACAGCGTTGCCGCCTTTGAAGATGGCAGCCTGAACGCCGAAGGTAAGCGCGTGGTGGTTATTGGCGGTGGTGACACCGCGATGGATTGCGTGCGCACATCTATCCGTCAGGGCGCGACCTCGGTGAAGTGCCTGTATCGTCGCGATAAGGCGAATATGCCCGGTTCGCAGCGCGAAGTGCAAAACGCCGAAGAAGAAGGCGTGATCTTTGAATGGCTTTCTGCCCCTAAAGGCTTTGCTGACAGCGATGGCAAAGTGTCCGGTGTGATGGTGCAGCGTATGCGCCTTGGTCAGCCGGATGCCTCTGGCCGTCAGGCACCCGAGGTTATCGAGGGCGCGGACTACGTCGAGGACGCGGATCTTGTGATCAAGGCTCTGGGCTTTGAGCCGGAAGATCTGCCAACGCTGTGGAACCAGCCGGAGCTGCCGGTCACACGTTGGGGCACCGTAAAAGCGGCTTTCCAGACCGGCGCGACCGAGATGGATGGCGTCTACGCTGTAGGTGACATCGTGCGCGGGGCCTCTTTGGTGGTTTGGGCCATCAAAGATGGTCGTGATTGCGCCGATGCGATCCTTGCACGCTTTGATGCCGCCGCCGCAGTCGCAGCAGAATAAAACACACATCCCAGATATGGCAGTGCGCCCCCGGAAGGGTGAGGCGCGGCCCCAGGAAACGGAGTTTAACATGACCAAGTATGACGCAGATTGGGTCCGGGCTGAGGAAGCCAAGCGTAAATGGATGGCCGAAAACGGTCTCTACACCGAGGAAGAAGAGCATTCTTCCTGTGGTGTGGGCCTTGTGGTTTCCATCGATGGCAAGAAAAGCCGCAAGGTGGTTGAGGCCGGTATCGAAGCGCTGAAGGCGATCTGGCACCGTGGTGCGGTTGATGCAGATGGTAAAACCGGCGACGGCGCAGGCATCCATGTGCAGATCCCTGTTGAGTTTTTCTACGATCAGATCAAACGCACCGGTCACGAGCCGCGCAAAGATGAGCTGGTTGCTGTTGGTCAGGTCTTCCTGCCACGTACTGATTTTGGCGCGCAAGAAACCTGCCGGACCATCGTGGAAAGCGAAGTTCTGCGTATGGGTTACTACATCTACGGCTGGCGCCATGTGCCGGTGGATGTGACCTGCCTGGGTGATAAGGCCAACGCGACACGTCCTGAAATCGAACAGATCCTGATTTCTAACTCCAAAGGTGTCGACGAAGAGACCTTTGAGCGTGAGCTTTATGTGATCCGTCGCCGGATTGAAAAAGCAGCTGCTGCCGCGCAGGTCGGTGAACTTTATATTGCGTCACTGTCGTGCCGCTCGATCATCTACAAAGGCATGATGCTGGCGGAGCAGGTTGCGGTATTCTACCCCGATCTGATGGACGAGCGTTTTGAATCTGCCTTTGCGCTCTATCACCAGCGTTATTCCACCAACACCTTCCCGCAGTGGTGGCTGGCCCAGCCGTTCCGCATGTTGGCCCACAATGGTGAGATCAACACGCTGAAGGGCAACGTCAACTGGATGAAAAGCCATGAAATCCGCATGGCGTCGGCGTCTTTTGGTGATCATGCTGAAGATATCAAGCCGATTATCGCTTCGGGTTCGTCAGATTCGGCGGCGCTTGATTCCGTGTTTGAAGTCCTGGTGCGCGCCGGTCGTTCTGCGCCGATGGCCAAAACCATGCTGGTGCCTGAAAGCTGGTCCAAACAAGCGCTGGAACTGCCCAAAGCCTGGCGTGACATGTATTCCTATTGCAACTCTGTGATGGAGCCATGGGATGGTCCGGCAGCGCTTGCGATGACCGACGGCCGCTGGGTCTGTGCTGGTCTGGATCGCAATGGTCTGCGTCCGATGCGCTATGTGGTGACTGGCGATGGTCTGGTGATTGCAGGCTCTGAAGCAGGTATGGTCCCGATCGATGAGGCCAATGTGGTGGAAAAAGGCGCGCTTGGTCCTGGTCAGATGCTGGCTGTGGATATGAAAAAGGGCCAGCTGTTCCACGACACCGAAATCAAAGACAAGCTGTCGCGCGCGCTGCCATTTGGTGACTGGGTTGCCAAGATCAACGATGTTGATACTGCGTTGGCCGAAGCCACAGAAGAGCCTCTGTTCACTGGTGAAGATCTGCGCCGCCGTCAGGTTGCAGCTGGCTATACCATTGAAGAGCTGGAGCAAATCCTGGCGCCGATGGCTGAAGACGGTAAGGAAAGCCTTGCATCGATGGGCGATGATACCCCATCTGCGGTTCTGTCCAATATGTACCGCCCGCTGAGCCACTTCTTCCGTCAGAACTTCAGCCAGGTTACCAACCCGCCGATCGACAGTCTGCGTGAATACCGTGTGATGTCGCTGAAGACGCGGTTCGGAAACCTGAAAAACGTTCTGGATGAAGACAGCTCGCAGACCGAAATCATCGTGCTTGAGAGCCCGTTTGTTGGCAATGCGCAATGGGCCAAGCTGGTTGCACAGTTCAACGCACCACTGGTTGAGATCGACTGTAGCTTTGATGCAGGCGAAGGCGCGTTGAATGCAGGTCTTGCCCGTATTCGCTCTGAGGCGGAAGAAGCAGTGCGTTCGGGTGCTGGCCATATTGTGTTGACCGATCAGCACTCCGGCGAAGGCCGCGTGGCGATGCCAATGATTTTGGCGACCTCTGCTGTGCATTCGCATCTGACCCGCAAAGGGCTGCGCACCTTCTGCTCGCTGAATGTGCGCTCGGCTGAATGTATTGATCCGCATTACTTTGCGGTGCTGATTGGCTGTGGTGCTACCGTTGTAAACGCATATCTCGCAGAAGATTCGCTGGCGGATCGTATTGAGCGCGGCCTGCTGGACGGAAGCTTGACTGAAAACATCGCCCGCTACCGCGAAGCGATTGATCAGGGCCTTCTGAAAATCATGGCCAAGATGGGGATTTCTGTCATTTCCTCATACCGTGGTGGTCTGAACTTTGAAGCTGTGGGCCTGAGCCGCGCGATGGTGGCCGAGTATTTCCCGGGCATGACCTCGCGCATTTCTGGTATCGGTATTCACGGCATTCAGAAAAAAGCCGAAGAAATTCACGCCAAAGGCTGGAGCGCCGCAGATGGTGTGTTGCCGATTGGCGGTTTCTACAAAGCGCGTAAATCCGGCGAGACCCACGCCTGGGAAGCAAGCTCGATGCATATGATGCAGATGGCGTGTAACCGCGCCTCTTTCGAGCTGTGGAAGCAGTATTCGGCCAAGATGCAATCGAACCCACCGATTCATTTGCGTGATCTTCTGGCCATCAAACCTATGGGTGAGGCCGTGCCGATCGAAGAGGTGGAAAGCATCACCTCGATTCGGAAACGTTTTGTCACGCCGGGCATGTCCTTGGGTGCGCTGAGCCCCGAAGCGCATAAGACGTTGAACGTTGCGATGAACCGCATTGGTGCAAAGTCCGACTCGGGTGAAGGTGGTGAAGATCCAGCGCATTTTGTGCCTGAGCCCAATGGTGACAACCCGTCTGCGAAAATCAAACAGGTTGCCTCGGGTCGTTTTGGTGTTACCGCCGAATATCTGAACCAGTGTGAAGAGCTGGAAATCAAAGTGGCCCAGGGTGCAAAACCCGGTGAGGGTGGCCAGCTGCCGGGCATGAAGGTCACCGATCTGATTGCGCGTCTGCGTCACTCTACCAAAGGTGTGACCCTGATTTCGCCGCCGCCGCACCACGATATCTATTCGATCGAAGATCTGGCACAGCTGATCTACGACCTGAAGCAGATCAACCCGCGCTGTAAAGTGACCGTGAAACTGGTGGCTGCCTCTGGTGTTGGTACAATTGCGGCGGGCGTTGCCAAGGCCGAAGCTGATGTGATCCTGATCTCTGGCCATAATGGCGGCACTGGTGCTTCGCCTGCGACCTCGATCAAATACTGCGGCTTGCCGTGGGAGATGGGCCTCACCGAGGCGCATCAGGTTCTGGCGATGAACAATCTGCGTGACCGGGTGACCCTGCGCACCGATGGTGGCCTGCGCACCGGGCGTGATATCGTCATGGCGGCGATGCTTGGGGCTGAGGAATACGGCATCGGCACTGCAGCCCTGATTGCGATGGGTTGCATCATGGTGCGCCAGTGTCAGTCCAACACTTGTCCGGTGGGTGTCTGTACCCAGGATGAGGCGCTGCGCGGCAAGTTTACCGGCAATGCAGACAAAGTGGTGAATCTGATCACGTTCTATGCGCAGGAAGTGCGTGAAATCCTGGCATCCATCGGCGCGCGTTCGCTGGATGAGGTGATCGGCCGTGCCGATCTTCTGGCACAGGTTTCACGTGGATCTGCGCATCTGGATGATCTCGATCTTAACCCGATGCTGATCACCGTCGATGGCGCACAAAACATCGTTTACAATCGCGACAAAGATCGCAATGCGGTGCCGGATACGCTGGATGCGGAAATTGTGCGCGATGCAGCACGGTTCCTGAAAGACGGTGAAAAGATGCAACTGTCTTATGCGGTGCAAAACACCCACCGTACCGTTGGCACCCGCACTTCGAGCCATATCGTTCAGAACTTTGGCATGCGTAATTCGTTGCAGCCTGACCATTTGACCGTGAAATTGCAGGGCTCTGCGGGCCAATCCTTGGGGGCTTTTGCAGCGCCCGGGCTCAAGCTTGAGGTGTCAGGGGATGCAAACGACTACGTGGGCAAAGGTCTGTCCGGTGGCACCATTACCGTGCGTCCGGCACAAGTCAGCCCGCTGAAAGCCAGCGAGAACACCATCATTGGTAACACAGTTCTGTATGGTGCAACGGATGGCTATCTTTTTGCGGCGGGTCGCGCTGGTGAACGGTTTGCTGTGCGTAACTCTGGTGCCAAAGTGGTGGTCGAAGGCTGTGGCTCGAACGGTTGTGAATATATGACCGGTGGCATTGCCGTGATTCTGGGCAGTATTGGTGCAAACTTTGGCGCGGGTATGACCGGCGGCATGGCCTATCTCTATGATCCTGAAGGCCTGGCATCAGAGCTGATGAACTTGGAATCATTGGTGATCAACCAGCTGGGCAATCAACATTGGGAAAACGAAGTCAAATCTCTGATTGAGCAGCATATAAGCGAAACAGGTAGCCGAAAGGCCGCAGAAATTTTGCAAAATTGGGACAATGAGCGACACAACTTCCTCCAAGTGTGCCCCAAAGAGATGCTAAACAAGCTCCCATACCCGTTGACGCAGGAAGATACAGCCATTCCGGCTGAGTAACTTAAAACACAGATCCCCAACTGGACCCGCAGGTATCGAACCTGCGGGTTATTTTTTGTCTAAATTGGCCCCTTGGTAACCGCTATCTGACTGCCGTATAGAAGAACTATGGCAACACAGGCGCAGAAGAAGAAATCAAAGACGCGGTCAGCAGCGCGGAAGTTTCAGCCCATCCGCTGGCTGCGGCGTTGGCTGTTGCGTGTGGCCTTGGGCGGCAGCGCGTTTTTGCTGGCTTTGGTCTTGCTGTATTCCGTGGTGAACCCACCGATTACCCATACCATCTGGATGGAAAAACGCCGTCTTGGCGACGTGGATCGTGAATGGGTTCCGATGGAGCATATTGCGCCAGTTGTGGCTCGTTCGATCGTCGCCGCCGAGGACGCAAATTATTGTCAGCACTGGGGGTTTGACCTCACAGCCATTCAGAACGCGCTCCAGGATGGAGCCAAACGCGGTGGTTCGTCACTGTCGCAGCAAGTGGTGAAAAACGTGTTCCTCTGGCAGGACCGTAGTTGGCTGCGCAAGACAATGGAAACCTTGCTGACGCCGATGGTTGAACTGTTCTGGAGCAAGCGCCGCATTCTGGAAGTCTATCTGAATGTCGCTGAAACCGATGAAGGTGTTTTTGGTGTAGAAGCAGGCGCGCGGCGCTATTTTGGCAAAGGCCCGGATGAGCTGAACGCCCGCGAAGCGGCGTTGTTGGCGGCGGTCCTTCCTAATCCCAAGCAGCGTTCAGCTGCGCGCCCGTCGCCCACTTTGCAAAAGCGTGCGGCCAGAATACGAGATGGCGCGGCTACGATCCGCGCAGATGGTCGTTCTGCGTGTTTCGAGGATTGAATCTCGCGCGGCTTTTAGGCATGTCTGCTACACTCATTCCCTTGTCTATATTGGAGGCTCCTAGGTGGCCCGTCTCTATCACGTTCCTCTTTCTCCCTTTTGCCGCAAAGTGCGGCTGTCGCTTGCGGAGAAGAAGATTGAAGTTGAGCTGATTGAGGAGCGCTATTGGGAGCAGGATCCTGATTTTTTACGCCGCAATCCCGCTGGCAAGGTACCGGTGGTGCGTCTGGATGGTAAGGTCCTCACGGAAAGCGCTGCAATCTGCGAATATATCGAAGAGACGCGGCCAACGCCTTCTTTGATGCCATCTGACCCCGAAGAGCGGGTCGAGGTGCGACGGCTCGTATCTTGGTTTGATGATAAATTCCATCACGAGGTGACTTCAAAACTGCTCTATGAGCGGGTGAACAAGAAGGTGACCGGAGAAGGCTATCCCGACAGCCGCAATGTGAAAGCCGGTGCCAAGGCGATTAAATACCATCTCGATTACATGGCTTGGTTGCTGGATCATCGACGTTGGCTGGCTGGGGACAATATGACATTGGCCGATTTTGCCGCTGCTGCGCATCTATCGTCGCTGGATTATATCTCCGATGTCGATTGGAACAGATCCGCGGTGGTCAAGGATTGGTACGCGAAAATCAAATCGCGCCCGGCGTTTCGCTCAATCTTGGCGGATCAGATTTCGGGCTTCCGCCCGCCCGCCCATTACGCGGACCTTGATTTCTGATATGAGGGTAGGGGGCTTCTGCCCTCTCTTGGCCCTCTGGGCCAATTCACCCCCGAGAGTATTTTGAAACGATGGATGCGAATTCAGATCTGAAAGCCAGGTTGGTGGCTCAGGCGCAGGCTGAGGGTTTTGTCTCTTGCCGGATTTGCCGCCCGTGGGATGTGCCAGAAGTTGCAGAGCGTCTGCAGGCGTTTCTGGATGCAGGGTTTCACGGGCAAATGGCGTGGATGGGGGAGCGTAGCCACTGGCGCGGCGACCCGGCGCAGCTGTGGCCCGAAGCGCGCTCCGTTATTATGCTGGCTGAAAGCTATACGCCGAAAGAAGATCCGATGGCGCTGTTGGGGCAGCACGATCGCGGGGCAATTTCTGTTTACGCGCGTAATAAAGACTACCATGATCTGGTGAAAAAGCGTTTGAAACGGTTGGCGCGCTGGCTGATTTCCGAGGCGGGTTCTGAAACTGAGGTGAAGGTTTTTGTTGATACCGCGCCAGTTCCAGAGAAGCCTTTGGCGCAGGCGGCAGGCCTTGGTTGGCAGGGTAAACACACCAATCTTGTCAGCCGTGATTGGGGCAATTGGGTCTTTTTAGGGTCTGTTTTTACCACGTTAGACTTGCCGGTTGATACGGTGGCAAAAGACAACTGTGGCTCATGCAAGGCCTGTTTGACGGCGTGCCCAACGGATGCGTTTCCGGCACCCTATCAGCTGGATGCACGCCGCTGTATTTCCTATCTGACTATTGAACACAAAGGCCCGGTTGATGAAGAGCTGCGCTCAAAGATGGGAAATCGGATCTACGGCTGTGATGACTGTCTTGCAGCCTGTCCGTGGAACAAATTTGCGGTTGAGGCCAGCGATCTGCGCTATGCGGCGCGGGAGGAGCTGATAAGTCCGAAACTTTCGGATCTGGCACAGCTTGATGACACCGCGTTTCGTACAAAGTTTTCCGGCTCACCCATTAAACGCATTGGTCGGGATCGATTTGTGCGAAATGTTTTATATGCGATCGGAAATTCAAATGATCAGTCGCTCTGCCCCGTGGCTGAGGGGCTGTGTGAAGATCCTGATGCGACCGTTGCAGATGCGGCGCGTTGGGCTGTTGTGCAGCTCAGGACGCGGCAGGGGCGCGCTGCGTCCTGATGCAGTTGTTTACGCTTTGCGCGCCAGCACCCAATCCGGGCGGGCAAAATGGCAGGTATAGCCGTTTGGAGTGCGTTCCAGGTAATCTTGATGCTCTGGCTCAGCTTCCCAGAAATCGCCAACAGGCTCAACTTCTGTCACGACTTTACCAGGCCATAGGCCCGAAGCGTTGACGTCTTCTATTGTTGTGAAGGCCTCAGCCTTTTGCGCATCATTGGTGTAGTAGATCGCTGAGCGGTAGCTCATTCCGGTGTCGTTGCCTTGACGATTTGGCGTTGTTGGATCGTGGATTTGGAAAAAGAACTCCAGCAATTTACGATAGCTGATCTGGCTGGGGTCATAGATGATTTCGATCCCTTCCGCGTGGGTGCCATGATTGCGATAGGTCGCGTTTTCGACATCCCCGCCGGTGTAGCCCACACGAGTCGTGATCACCCCTGGCATCTTGCGGATCAGATCCTGCATTCCCCAAAAACAGCCCCCGGCCAATACGGCGCGTTCTGAATGTGTCATCAGCGGTCCTCCACTTGGTTGAGATATGCGCCGTATCCTTCAACTTCCATATCGTTCAGATGAATGAAACGCAGTGAGGCAGAGTTGATGCAATAGCGGAGCCCACCGCGATCTTGAGGCCCATCCGGAAACACATGCCCAAGGTGGCTGTCCCCGTGGGTGGAGCGGACTTCGGTGCGGATCATGCCGTGCGTGGTGTCGCGCAGCTCTTGCAGGTGTTCAGGTTCAATCGGTTTGGTGAAACTGGGCCAGCCGCAGCCGGATTCATATTTGTCTGAGGAGGCAAACAGCGGCTCGCCAGAGACAATATCGACGTAGATACCCGGTTCTTTGTTTTGCAGGAGCTTGCCGGTTCCGGGGCGTTCTGTGCCCGCGTTCTGTGTCACGTGAAACTCTTCGTCCGAGAGTTTGGCAATTGCATCTGGATCTTTGAAATATTGTGACATGGGCACTCACGCTTGGATGGATCTTGGCTATTACATGGAGCGCCGCGCGGGAAATTCAAAGGTTGATTTTTGTGCAAAACGTTCAGTTTTTCTTGAGCGCTTTGACCGTGTGTCATCCACATACGCAAAAGGGCCGCCGAGTGAGGCGACCCTTACACGAAAGCTCTGGTTGAGCCTTAAGCTTCGCCGTTCACGCTGTCTTTCAGCGCTTTTGCGATGGTCATTTTTACAACCTTGTCAGCTTCTTTCATGAACTTCTCACCGGTGGCCGGGTTGCGCACTTCGCGCTCAGGACGTTCACGGCAGTAGATCTTACCCACACCAGGAAGGGTAACGGCACCGCCACCTGCGACTTCGCGGGTGATCAGGTTGCATACGGCTTCCAGAGCTGTGCCTGCAGTTTTCTTGTCGCTGCCCATCTCGTCTGCCAGTGCGGCGACCAGCTGAGTTTTGGTCATCGGTTTGGACATTATTAATTCTCCTTACGACTGCCCGATGTTTAGGGCCTCATCGCAAGATACTATCGGTATGTTGTGGTCGAACACAACGGATAGGCAGTCAAAACAAGAACATTTAGGCGGTTTTTCATGCGATTTTCTGCGGAAATTAGCCTATAAAAACGCGGTTTCATCGAAAGAACGTAGTTTTCGACTATGCAAACGTTCTAGTGGCATACTACGCAGGTCTTCCATAGCTTTGATCCCGATCTGCAAGTGGCGTGAAACCTGAGTGCGATAAAAATCAGACGCCATGCCCGGCAGTTTCAGCTCACCATGAAGCGGCTTGTCAGATACACACAGCAACGTGCCATATGGAACCCGGAACCGGTAGCCATTGGCGGCGATTGTTGCGCTTTCCATATCGAGGGCAATGGCGCGCGATTGGCTCAACCGCTGTACGGGGCCGGATTGGTCGCGCAGCTCCCAGTTTCGGTTGTCGATGGTGGCAACGGTTCCTGTGCGCATGATGCGCTTCAGATCATAGCCTTCCAGCGCGGTGACATCAGCGACGGCCTGCTCCAGCGCAACCTGAATTTCTGCCAAGGCCGGGATGGGCGTCCACACCGGCAGATCATCATCAAGCACATGGTCTTCGCGCAGATAGGCATGGGCCAGAACAAAATCACCAAGCGATTGCGTATTGCGCAGCCCAGCACAGTGGCCCACCATCATCCAGGCATGGGGGCGCAAGACCGCGATGTGATCCGTTGCTGTTTTTGCGTTTGAGGGGCCAACACCGATGTTCACCAGGGTGATGCCATTCCCATCCGCACGTTTGAGATGGTAGGTCGGCATTTGTGGTAGTTTGGCAGTTGGGGCTATGTCCGCATCGGCGTCAAAGATCTCATGATTGCCGGTGCTCACAAAGCTGCAATAGCCAGAGCTTGGATCCGCCAGCATTTCGCGCGCATAGCTTTCAAACTCGGTCACATAGAACTGGTAGTTGGTAAACAGAACATGGTTTTGAAAGTGCTCTGGATCTGTGGCCGTATAATGCGACAGACGTGCCAGTGAATAATCTACCCGCTGGGCAGTAAACAGCGCCAGCGGGCCAATGTCATCCTCGGGCTGATAGGTGCCATTGACGATATCGTCATTGGTTGTGGCAAGGTCCGGCACATCAAAGATGTCTCGCAACACAAACCCGGCTGCGCCTTCTTGTGGGACGGTGACATCGCTGCGATTGGCAACGGCAAAATGGATCGGGATCGGTGTATTGGAGGCACCAATTTCGACCGGTTGCCCGTGGTTGCGGATCAGCAATGTGATCTGTTGTGCGAGATAGTGTCGAAACAGATCTGGTCGCGTAATGGTGCTTGCATAGGTGCCGGGCGCAGAGACATGACCAAAGCTGAGGCGACTATCGACACGCGTGTAGGACGGATTGGTGAAACGGATTTCCGGATAGAAAGCGCGATAATGTACCCCATCCTGTGGACCGTTTTGGATCACGTCTTTGAAGGCTGTGCTTAAGAAGTCGGTCGCGAGTTCATAAAGCTCTATCAGGCGGGCAACGGCCGCATCGGCGTCGGTAAATTGTTCGGCAGCAGGGGCTTTGGGTGTCTTAATGGTCATTCAGTGCTTTCTATGACGGGAATCTTTTTGAATTGGGTGACATCCACCAATCCAAGGTCAGATATGCGCAGCTCTGGTATGACAACCAGCGCCAGAAGCGAGTGCTGCATATAGGCATTGTTGAGCGAGCAACCGCAGGCTTCCATCGCTTTGCCAAGCGCCTGTGCCCTGGCGGCGACCTCAGTGGCGGGGCTGTCAGACATGAGCCCGGCAATCGGGAGCTCTACGAGGGCAAGTTCTTCGCCATCGCGAAAAAGGGTCACGCCGCCGCCAACTTCGGCGAGGCGATTGGCGGCCAGCGCCATTTGGGTGCGATCAGTACCAACAACGATCATATGGTGGCTGTCATGGGCGACGGTTGATGCCATTGCCATCTTGCCCTGATAGCCAAAGCCCGAAACAAAGGCATTCGATACGCCACCAGTGCCGCGGTGGCGTTCCACCAGCGCGATCTGGCAGATCTCTCCGTTTGCTTCAATGCGCCCGTCTTCTACGGGCAGCTCTGCTTTCAGCGCTTTGGTCGGGGCCTGATTTTCCACCACACCAATGACATTCACCGTTGCAATATTTGCGCCCTTGGGAGCTGTGATTTCAAAATCATCTTCCCGTAGCTCATGGCCTAAATGGACGGTGCCCCGGGCATGGTCAGGCCAGTGCAGATGCGGACATTCCACCGTGATAGCGCCATTTTCTGCAACGATCTGCCCGCGGGCAATCACGGTTTCAATTGGCAGCTCGTTAAGATCAGACGTCAATATCACATCCGCGCGCCGTCCAGGGGTGAGCGAGCCAATCTCCCGTTCAAGCCCAAAATGCGTGGCAGTGTTGATCGTTGCCATCTGTAGGGCCACCACAGGGTCACAGCCACAGGCAATTGCGTGGCGCACGACCCGGTTCATATGCCCATCATGGACAAGCGTGCCAGAGTGGCAATCGTCTGTACATAAAATGAAGGAGCGACTGTCCAAGCCCTTTTCAGTGATCGCGGTGATCTGGCTTTCCACATCATACCAGGCAGAACCCAGCCGCATCATCGCGCGCATGCCCTGACGGGTACGGGTGATGGCATCAGCTTCCGAGGTGCCTTCGTGGTCATCTGCGGGCCCACCGGCCACATAGGCGGCGAAGTCTGGCCCAAGATCTGGCGAAGCGTAATGCCCGCCAACCGTTTTACCCGCGCGTTGGGCAGCGCCAATTTCTGCAAGCATTTTGGGATCTGCAGCGGCAACGCCAGGGAAATTCATCATCTCGCCAAGGCCGATGATGCCGGGCCATGACATCGCCTCAGTCACATCATCGGGGGTGATTTCAAACCCGGTGGTTTCCAGCCCCGGCGCTGATGGCGCACAGCTTGGCATCTGGGTGTAGATATTGACGGGCTGCATCAGCGCCTCATCATGCATCAGGCGCACGCCTTCGAGCCCCATGACATTGGCGATTTCATGGGGGTCGGTGAACATGGTGGTGGTGCCATGGGGAATAACCGCGCGCGCAAATTCCGCCGGGGTCAGCATACCGCTTTCGATATGCATATGAGCATCACAAAGCCCGGGGATCATAAATCGCCCCTTGGCCTCGATCACCTTGGTGTCTTGGCCGATGCAATAGGATGCGTCTGTTCCAACATAGGCAATACGTCCGCATTTGATTGCGATGTCGTGATCTGGCAGGATTTCACGGGTGTGTACATTCACCCATGTGCCGCCACGGATGACCGTGTCTGCTGGGGAACGACCTGCAGCGACATCAATCAGCTGCGGGGCAACATCGGGCCAACTCGGGAAAAGGGTCTCTGACATGGTGTATGTTCGTCTGTTTGCGCAATCAATTTCAAGCGCAACCTGCCGTGTTTCATCAAAAGGTCATGCAAAAATAGGAAGAAAGTCACATGGAAATCGTTATTCACCACAACCCCGCCTGTGGCACCTCTCGCAATGTGCTGCAACTGATCAAGGACGCTGGCTATACGCCCGTCGTTGTTGAATACCTTGATACCGGCTGGAGCCGCCCGCAGCTGCAGTCGCTTTTTGCTGCGGCCGGGCTGACCCCTCGTCAGGCTTTGCGTACCACCAAATCCCCCGCAGAAGAGCTTGGCCTACTGGACCCAACAGTCTCTGACGATGTGTTGCTGGATCAGATGTTGGAGCATCCTGTGCTGGTCAACCGTCCGATTGTGGCATGTAGAAACGGTGTGAAACTGTGTCGTCCCTCTGGCGCGGTGCTGGATCTTTTGGATAATTGGCCAACAGGGCCATGGGCCAAGGAAGATGGCAATCTTTTGATCGATGCCGATGGGAACCGCGTCAAAGAGTAGTTTCTTTGATGCGGCTTGTTATCGGATCCGCGATTGGATCTTTTTGGGGGGAAGGCCTATGCTTGCTCCACCGCGTGATCCGCCTGCCGATTGTATGAGGTCCAGATGTCAGAAGCTCCCAAACCCGTTGTTACCATTTCCTATTGTATTGGCTGCAATTGGATGTTGCGCGCGGGTTGGATGGCGCAGGAGCTATTGTCGACCTTTCAAGAGCAGCTTGGTGGCGTGACTTTGGTGCCAAGCGATATTGGCGGCACCTATGAGATCCGCATTGGCGATGCGGTGTTGTGGGAGCGTAAACGCGATGGTGGCTTTCCGGATGTGAAGGCGCTCAAATCTCGTGTGCGCGATCACATAAACCCTGATCAAGATTTGGGCCATTTGGACCGTAAACCCTCAGCATAACAAAAACCTACCTATTCACCGCTTGTCATAGGCGGGGCGTATGCGCATCTATGGCGCATGGGAAATACACTTCTTTGTCTTGGTTTTGGCTATTCTGCGCAGGCGCTTGCTCGAAAGCTTGTGCCAGATGGTTGGCGTGTTGTTGGAACCAATCGCACCGGTGAACATGCCGAGGGGTTCAAAACCGTCAGATGGCCCGGAAATGATCTGCCCTTAGACGGCGTGACCCACGTGCTGAGCTCTATCGCGCCAACAGCCGAGGGTGATCCAGTGCTGGCGGATTTGTTGCAACAGCTTGGCTCGTGTGCGCCTGACTGGGTTGGCTACCTTTCCACAACGGCAGTCTATGGTGATCACGATGGGGCTTGGGTTGATGAGGATACCCCACTGACCCCCGCAACCCGACGTGGGCATTGGCGCAAAGAAGCGGAAGAAGCCTGGCTCAGCAGTGGCCTGCCTGTGCATGTGTTTCGTTTGGCAGGGATCTATGGTCCTGGACGCGGGCCGTTTTCCAAGGTGAAATCCGGGCAGGCACGTCGCATTGTAAAGCCCGGACAGGTGTTTTCACGCATCCACGTGGAGGATATTGCGCAGGTTCTTGCAGCCTCGATCGCGCAGCCCAACCCGGGATCGGTTTACAATGTGTGTGACGATTTTCCGGCCCCGCCGCAGGATGTGATTGGCTATGCCGCTGAATTGCTTGGTCTGCCAAAGCCGCCAGAAGTCGATTTTGACACCGCAGATATGAGCCCGATGGCGCGCAGTTTTTACTCTGAAAACAAGAAAGTACAAAACGCGCGGATCAAATCTGAACTCGGTGTAGAGCTGCTGTACCCGGATTATCGTGTGGGTCTTCAGGCCTTGGCGCGTGATTCGTGATGGGTGCAGGTCAAATCACGATATAGTAACCGATATAATACCTTTTTGTAGGTTACATAAATTTTATGCCGACATATTTTGATATTGTCGGTTCAAACGCTGATCTCGCACAAGAGGCAGGAACCGGCAGTTAACGCAGCCAACTGTCAGGTGGAAACATGCCGCTTATCGAAGTCAAAGTATTCAAAGACGAATTGAACGAAGGTCAATCCGAAGAGCTTATCGCAAAAATCACCGATGCGGTGACCGAAGTCACCAGCGAGAAATTGCGTGATGTGACTTGGGTTGTGATCGAAGAAGTCAAAGACGGCCAATGGGGCGTAGGTGGTAAGGCGCTGGGCCTGCCCGACGTCAAAGCCTTGATGGCAAGCTAATTCAAAGATCCCCTGCTAGGCAGGGGATTTTTACTTCAGCAGATCCAGCACTTTGGCCGTGATGTGCTCTGCATTCATTGCCGCAACATCATACATGTCTTTTGGGCTGGCTTGATCGATGAAAATATCTGGCAACGTCATCGTGCGCAGTTTGAAGCCAGTATCAAACACAGCCTCATCCATCAGCAATTGCGCCACATGAGAGCCAAAGCCGCCAATTGCGCCTTCCTCAATCGTTATCATGGCGTCATGTTCTGCAACGAGCGATAAAATCATGTCCCGGTCGAGCGGTTTGGCAAATCGCGCGTCTGCAATTGTTGGTGTGATGCCCTGATTTTCCAGAGAGGCGGCTGCCTTTTGAACCTCTGACAAACGCGTGCCAAATGAGAGCAATGCGATGTTGCTGCCGCGCTGGATGATCCGGCCTTTGCCGATCTCAAGCACGTCTGGCGCGTCTGGCAATTCGACACCAACCCCTGCGCCGCGAGGATAACGGAAAGCTATAGGTCCGTCGTTATATGCGGCGGCGGTTTTGACCATATGCACCAGTTCAGCCTCATCTGCCGCAGCCATCACCACCATGCCCGGCAGATTGCTCATAAAGGCAATGTCAAACGAGCCCGCATGGGTTGCGCCATCGGCACCCACCAATCCAGCCCGGTCAATCGCAAAGCGCACTGGCAGGCGTTGAATGGCAACGTCATGTACCAGCTGGTCATAGCCACGCTGCAGGAAGGTGGAATAGATCGTGCAAAACGGCTTCATTCCACCAGCAGCAAGCGCCGCACTGAAGGTCACCGCATGTTGTTCAGCGATGCCAACGTCAAAGCAGCGCGACGGGTAGCGTTCGGCCATCAGGTTCAGCCCGGTGCCACCGGTCATTGCAGCAGTGATGGCGCAGATCTTGTCGTCTTTTGCCGCAAGTTCCACCAGGCTGTCGCCAAAGACTGATGAATATGAGGGCGCGTTGCTTGGCGTCTTTTTCTGTTCACCTGTGCCCACATCGAACTTGCCAGTGGCGTGGCCCTTGTCGGGCGCGCCTTCGGCGGGCGCGTAGCCTTTGCCTTTTTGAGTGACCACATGGATCAAAACCGGCCCACGTGCGTTTTCTTGTGCAGATCTCAGAACGGGCAGCAACTGTCCCAAGTCGTGCCCATCAATGGGGCCGATATAGGAAAACCCCAAAGCTTCAAACAAGCTGCCATCAACGGCGAGGTTCTTGATCACCTCTTTGGCGCGTTTTGCCCCTTCGCGCAGCGGCCCAGGCAGCAATGATGCTGCACCATCCGCCATCGATTTCAGGTTCTGCAGCGATGGATCTGAATAGGCCTTGGCAAGATAGGTCGACAGCGCACCAACAGGAGGGTCAATTGACATGCCATTGTCATTCAAGATCACAAACAATCGCCGCCCGAGGTCGCCTGCATTGTTCATAGCTTCAAACGCCATGCCCGCTGACATTGCGCCGTCACCAATTACGGCTATTGCATCGCCGCTGCCCTCAGGCAGATCGCCGCCCAGATCACCCGCAACTTTGAACCCTAGTGCGGCGGAGATTGAGGTGGAACTATGCGCCGTGCCAAACGGATCATAGGGGCTTTCGCTGCGTTTGGTGAAACCCGAAAGACCCTCTTTCATCCGTAAGGTGCGAATGCTGTCACGGCGTTCTGTCAGGATTTTATGGGGATAACACTGATGCGAGACATCCCAGATCAGCTTGTCTTTTGGTGTGTCAAATACCGCATGAAGCGCCACCGTGAGCTCGACCACTCCAAGGCCCGCACCAAGATGTCCGCCGGTTTCCGACACCGCAGAAATGGTCTCAGCCCGTAATTCATCCACCAGCTGTCGAAGCTCTGCATCCCGCAAAGCTCTTAGATCTGCGGGTCGGTGGATCCGATCCAGAAGGGGGGTATGGGGCCTGTCGGACATTGTGATCCTTATGCCGCGATCAGCTATCGCGCGAGATAACGAACTGAGCGGCCTGTTTCAGGGTTTCCGCCTCTGCTCCATAAGTATGTAGCGCGTCACAGGCCTGTTCCACCAAGGTTGCCGCGCGTTCTTTGGCCGCATCAAGCCCAAGCAGAGAGACAAAAGTGGCTTTGCCTGCGTCTTCATCCTTGCGCAGCGCCTTACCAACCTTATCGGCATCCCCCTCCACATCCAGGATGTCGTCGGCGATTTGAAACGCAAGGCCAAGCGCCTGTGCGTATGTCAGCAATGCAGTGGTATCTGCGCCTGCAAGCTGAGGCCCGGCAGTGGCAGACCATTCGATCAGGCAGCCGGTTTTACGCTGTTGCAGCAAGGTAATCTGGGGCAGGCCAAGCGGTTGTTTGGCGGTTTCGGCATTAATGTCAAGCATTTGGCCGGACACCATGCCGTCCTTACCTGACGCCTGCGCAAGGCTGCGGATCAGCTTGAGCGCATGCTGCCCAACAATCGGTTCTGCCAGCAGTTCAAACGCCAGTGTCTGCAGACTGTCACCCGCAAGCACAGCAGTGGCTTCGTTCCATTTGCGGTGAAGCGTGGGCTGGCCACGGCGCAGATCATCATCATCCATGCAAGGCAGATCGTCATGCACCAGCGAATAAGCATGTATGCATTCAATCGCGAGCGCTGCATTCAGCGCAGTGTCAGAGGGCACATGGTGCAGCCGCGCGCTCTCCAGCACCAGAAAGCCGCGCAGCATTTTGCCGCCCATAATGGCATAACGCATAGCCTCGTGCAGTTCGTCACGCCCGCTGATGCGGAACTTGGCGAATTCTGAAACTCTGGCCTGCGCCGCAGTCAGCGCTGATGCAAAGACGGGTGAGGCTGTCATCAGTTTAGTCCGCGTCCAGTGGTTGGGTGCCGCTTGGTGCGCCATTGGAATCCAGAGTAATGGCCGCAACCTTTTCTTCTGCGCGCTTCAGTTCATCCTCGCAGCGTTTTTTCAGGGCTGCACCGCGTTCATATAGTGCGATGGACGCATCCAGCGCGACATCTCCGCGCTCAAGCTGGTCAACCACGGTTTCCAGCTCACGCATCGCCTGCTCAAAGCTCATTTCTTCGACGGGGGTCTGGGTCATGATCCTGCCTTTATCAATTCGTCCACATGCGCCGAGGTTGCGGCGGTTAGCGCGTTCAGATCATATCCGCCTTCCAAAGTCGAGACGATACGGCCGTCGCAAATCTCATCGGCGATGGTGCAAAGTTTCTGGGTCAGCCAGGCATAGTCTGGGGTGGTCCAATTCAGCTGCGCAAGCGGGTCATCCCGATGCGCATCAAAACCTGCAGATATGATGATCAGTTCTGGCGCGAACTCCCGTAGGCGCGGAAATGCCTTGTCTTGGTAGGCGGCGCGCATCGCTGCACCGTCCGTTTCCGGTTTCAGTGGGATATTGACGATCTGCCCATAGGCACCATCTTCATCGGCGCGGCCTGTTTCGGGCCACAATGGCAGCTGCTGAGATGAGATAAACAGCGCGCGCTTTTCTGCCCAAAGGATATCTTGGGTGCCGTTCCCGTGGTGCACATCAAAATCAACCACGGCGACCCGCGACAGCCCGTGATGATCCAACGCGTATTTCGCCGCGAGCGCTGCATTGCCAAAGAGGCAGAACCCCATTGAGGTGTCGGTTTCTGCGTGGTGTCCGGGTGGACGAATGGCAGCAAAAGCGTTCTGAACCTCACCGGCCAATACCATATCCACCGCGCGCAACATTGCTCCTGCACCACGATAGGCTGCCTCAATTGAGCCGGGCGACAAGAATGTATCCGCATCGAGTTGAATGAGTCCGGCATCTGGCTGCGCATCACGCAAATCATCCAGGTAGGATTTAGGGTGAATGCGCAGTAGGTCGTCTTCAGCTGCAAGCGGAGCTGTGACCCGCTTCAGCTCTTTGCCTTCCAATCCATGCAACACATGTTCAAGCCGGGCGACGCGTTCAGGATGCCCTTCAGGCGTTATGTGACCCAAACAGGCGGCATGGGTGATCAAGGCGGTGGTCAAGGTGGCGTCCTCCCAAAACAAGTGCCGCAACCGTAAAAGCGCAGCCACATGAGGGGCAAGCCAAATGGCCGTAAGGTCTTAGCGAAATGAGCAATTAATCCGGAGCGAGCATATAACCAGCCCCGCGCACGGTTTGCAGATATTGCGGCTGTTTTGGATTGGGCTCAATCTTGCGACGCAGGCGGGTGATTTGAACATCAACTGCACGTTCTTGGGCCTGTCCGCGATCACGCCCCAACTCTTCCACCAGCTTGCTGCGGCTGACAGGTTCATTGGGCTGCGCCGAAAAGATCTTCATCAACTGGCTTTCAGTGCTGGTCAGTCGCACCAGATCCTGGCCTTGCCACATCTCGCCCCGGTCAATGTCATAACGAATGTCGCCCAGATGCAGCACCTTTGGCGCGGTGTCTTCGGGTTTTGCTTCGGGCATGCGGCGCAAAATAGCGTTGATGCGCAGCAGCAGCTCTTTGGGTTCAAACGGTTTGGCCAGATAGTCATCCGCCCCAGCTTCTAGCCCGGCAATGCGGTTTTCCGTTTCGCCCTGTGCGGTCAAAAGAAGAATGGGTGTTGTGTGGGTTTCGCGCAGTGCTTTGGTCAGCGAGACACCATCTTCGCCGGGCATCATCACATCCAGCACAATCAGGTCAAAATCCAAACCTGAAAGGACGCGGCGCGCGTGCTGTGCATCGCGGGCAGCGGTGACAAGAAAGCCCGAACGCATCAAGAATTTTTTGAGCAGATCCCGGATCCGCTCATCATCATCCACAATTAACAGGTGGGCATCGCAATTCATGTACTGGTTTCCCGAAGTTTGGTGTAAGCGCGGCGCATATCTGCATCCATCATGGCTTCTAACACCTTTCTAAACCCTTGTACCGCTTCAGGTCCTGCTTCTTTGTAAGCTGCGCGCATTCGCGCACGCTGCGCATTGGACAGTTCCGCCTCAAGCGTTTTGCCAGCTTCTGTCAGGTAAAGGTGGCGTTCACGTTTATCTTCGGTGCCCACACGGCTTTCGACCAGACCGTCTGCGATCAATGTGCGAAGTACACGGTTGAGGGACTGTTTTGTCACCCCCAAGAGCGACAGCAGATTGTTGACCGTTGTGCCTGGTGCGCGGTTGATAAAGTGTATCGCACGGTGGTGGGCGCGGCCATAGGCGAGCTTTGACAAGATGCGGTCCGGATCAGCAGTAAAGCCACGATAGGCAAAGAACATCGCTTCAATGCCTTGCCGCAGCTGTTCATCAGTCAGGAACAACAGGCCTTCACTGCCCATAAATTGCCCGCTCCGCCCCTCTGACATGGTGTGCCTCGTGTGTATTGTTTCACGCAGCTTATGTCAGCTATGTTGACATTCCAAGGGTGAAGATGTATCGAATCTCAGATTTCGCGCAATTATATGTCACTATGTGATGTGTTGAGCGCAATAATGTGTAAGGCATAAGCCCTCGGGAGGGTCTGGGATGGCAGCATATGATGACCGCGACGGTCAGATTTGGTTGGATGGTGAATTGATCAACTGGCGGGATGCAAAAGTGCATGTCCTGACCCACGCGATGCATTATGCCTCTTCCGTATTTGAAGGTGAGCGCGCCTATAACGGTAAGATCTTCAAAAGCCGTGAGCATTCGGTGCGTTTGATTGCATCCGCCGAAGCGCTGGATATGCCAATTCCTTACAGCATCGATGAGATCGAAGCGGCCAAGGAAGAAACGCTCAAAGCTTCTGGCCTGCAGGATGCCTATGTACGTGTTCTGGTATGGCGTGGCTCTGGCGAGGACATGGGTGTGGCCTCTGCCAAAAACCCTGTGCGCATGGCTGTCGCGATCTGGGGTTGGGGCGCCTATTACGGTGACGCCAAAATGCAGGGTGCCAAGCTCGACATCGCGGAATACAAACGCCCAAGCCCGGAAACCATTCCGGTACACGCCAAAGCGGCGGGGCTATACATGATCTGCACCATCTCCAAGCACAAGGCAGAAGCCAAAGGCTGCTCAGATGCGTTGTTCATGGACTACCGCGGTTATGTTGCTGAGGCGACTGGGGCGAATATTTTCTTTGTCAAAGATGGCGAAGTGCATACCCCGCTGGCAGATTGCTTCTTGAATGGCATCACCCGCCAGACCGTGATTGGCATGCTTAAAGATCGAGGTATTACCGTGCATGAACGTCACATCATGCCCGAAGAGATGGAAGGCTTTGAACAGTGCTGGCTGACCGGAACCGCGGCAGAAGTCACACCTGTTGGTGAAATCGGCCCTTACAAGTTTGAGGTCGGTACGCTGACACGCGACATTGCCGAAGCCTATGAAGCGCTTGTGCGCGCATAAACGCTAAGGCTTTTATGATTTGAAAGCGCCGGTCGGGTCCGGCGCTTTTTTGTCATCCGCCCTTCATGTCAATCATCGGGCGGGACTTGCCGCGTTTGAGGCCCAGTTTGTGCTCGCGCCACAGCACCAGACCGTTGCTTGCGATGACAATTGCAGCCCCGATCAGCATGACCGCGGTGGGCAGTTCGTGGAACCACACATAGCCCAGCACAATCGAAAACAGCATCGACACATAGTCATAAGGCGCAAGCAATGACGCAGGCGCAAAGCGGTAGGATGACGTGATGAAGATCTGCGCAACTCCGCCAATCAGCCCCGCACCAACAAGCAGCAACAGATCCTGTGTGCTTGGGATCACCCAGCCAAACAGCGGCCAGGTCATCAGCCCAAGCACAGAGGCGGTGATTGAGAAATAAAACACAATCGCAGCCGTGTGTTCCGTCTGAACCAGTTTGCGAATGTGGATCTGCACCAAACCACGCAGCATTGTTGCCATCAAAACAGACATTGCACCCAATGCGGCCGCCCCGGTGAGCCCATCAACACCACCCAGACGTGGCCACAGCATGATCGTTACCCCGAGTAGGCCAATTGCCACGGCTGAAATGCGGATAAATCGAATGGTCTCTCCCAGAAACATCGCTGCAAAAATCAGGGTGAATATTGGTGTGGCAAAACCAATAGCGGTGACTTCTGGTAGGGGCAGCAAACTAAGGCCCAGAAAGGTGAGCGCCATAGACGCCGTGCCAAACAGGCCGCGCCAGACATGGCCCAGTGGTCGCTTTGCCACCAATCCCTTGCGCAGCTCGCCGCGAATGCTCAACCACAAGACGATCACCGGAATGGCGCAGAAAGAGCGGAAAAACACCGCTTCGCCAATGGGGACGCTTTCTGTGGCTTCCTTGATCATGGCGGACATGATCGTAAAGCACGCGATTGCGATAACTTTCAGAGCAATACCCAGAGCAGGTCGGTGCGATGTGAGGGATGAAGACATCTGCCAAACCTGCACTGCCTTTGCATTCATCGCAATGGGGCAGGTGTAAATTACACCTTTGCTTGGTGCCAGTCTCGTTGTTCGGCAAGTGCTTGTATCAAAATGCGAATTGCCGAATTGACAAAAAGCGTAGCCATAAGGCCCGCTACAATCAGATCGGGCCAGCCGGTGCTGGTGCCCCAAACGCCAAGCGCTGCAAACATGACCGCCACATTGCCAATGGCATCATTACGCGAGCATAGCCAAACCGAGCGCACATTGGCATCGCCATCCTTATAGCGCACCAGTAAGAAGACAGAGGTGAGATTGGCCGCAAGCGCGAGAAATCCGATACTTCCCATGACTTCAGCCTGTGGAAGGCCCAAAACAAACACGTGGTAGATGGTGCTGCCAAAGACCCAAAGCCCCATGCCAAGCAGGCTCATGGCTTTCAGTAAGGCCGCTCGCGACCTCACAATCAGGCTCGACCCGATCACAGCAAGCGAAAGCCCATAGGTCAGCGCGTCGCCCAGGAAATCCAACGCATCCGCCTTGAGCGCCTGGCTTCCCGCCATTTGTCCCGCAGTCAGTTCAACGCCGAACATCACCGCATTGATGGCGATCACCAACCATAATCTGCGTTTATAGTCCGCGGAGAGCCCATCAAACTTTGCCCCATGTCCGCAACATCCAGCCATCTGTCTTGTCCTTGAAACACAACAATGGATAATGTGTAATTGCTCTAGTCACTGGAGGTTCAAGGGGTTTTATGGCTTTTTCGATTGGCGCGATGTCCAAGGCAACAGGGGTAAAGGTGCCAACGATCCGCTACTATGAGGAAATTGGTATTTTACCAGAGGCGCAGCGCAATGCAGGCAATCAGCGGCGCTATGATCAGGCCGCCTTGGATACGCTTGGTTTTATCAAACACGCGCGCGAGCTGGGATTCAGCCTAGAAAGCATCAAGGAGCTGATCGGCCTGGATGGTTGGTTGGATGAGGATTGCGCGCTCGCCAATGAAATCGCCAAACGCCAGCTGATCGAGGTGCGCGGCCGTATTTCGCGGCTCGAAAAAATCGCCAAGGAGCTTGAGCGTATCAGCACCCTTTGTGATGGCGCGCATGGTGGCCAATGCCGGGTGCTGACCGCGCTCGGTGATCACAGTCAGTGCGATGGTGATCATAAATAAAAAGCGCCGCAACGGGCGCTTTCTAGATTGGATTATTGGCCGATTGTGCCCTGGTTCTCACCGATCTGGCCGCGATGCAGCAGCAGGTGGTCCAGAATCACGCATGCCATCATGGCTTCGGCCACGGGCACCGCGCGGATACCTACACAAGGATCGTGGCGTCCTTTGGTGATGACCTCAACGCTTGAACCATCTTTGCGAATCGACTGGCGCGGGGTCAGAATCGACGAGGTTGGTTTCACCGCAAAACGCACAACCACATCCTGACCAGTGGAGATCCCGCCCAGAATGCCGCCTGCATGGTTTGATGAATATACGGGCTGGCCGTCATTGCCGAGGAAGATTTCATCGGCGTTTTCAGAACCTTTGAGACGCGCGGCATTCATGCCTTCGCCGATCTCCACTGCCTTGACCGCATTGATCGACATCATCGCCGCAGCAAGATCGGTGTCGAGTTTGCTGTAGATCGGCGCACCAATGCCTGCGGGGACGCCTTTGGCAACAATCTCAATCACGGCACCAACCGAATCGTGATCTTTGCGCAGTGCTTGCAGGTAGTCTTCCCAATCTTGCACCGCATCCGCATCAGGGATCCAAAAATCATTGGTATCAATCGCATCCCAGTCAAAACGGCTGCGGTCGATTTCCATTTCGCCCATCTGGGTCATGTAGCCTTTGATTTCCAGACCGGGCACAAGCGCTTTGATCGCTTCGCGCGCAACACCGCCAGCAGCAACCCGCGCCGCGGTCTCGCGCGCCGAAGAGCGTCCGCCACCGCGATAGTCACGGTTTCCGTATTTCTGGAAGTAGGTGATATCCGCATGGCCCGGACGGAAGGTCTGGGCAATTTCACCATAGTCACGGCTGCGCTGATCTGTGTTTTCGATCATCAGCTGAATAGGTGTACCGGTGGACTTGCCTTCAAACACGCCCGACAGGATTTTCACCGCATCAGGCTCTTTGCGCTGAGTGGTGTTTTTGTTCTGACCCGGACGGCGTTTATCGAGCCAGACCTGCAGCATCTCGGCCTCAATCGGCACATTGGGCGGGCAGCCATCAACGGTTGCGCCCAAAGCGGGGCCGTGGCTTTCACCCCAGGTGGTGACGCGGAAGAGGTGTCCAAAGCTGTTCATCGACATGGGGTGCGGTCTCCTTTGTGGGACGTGCTTACCCTTGCGCGCAGCTTGTCTCAAGAGGGAAGGGCGCGCCCAGACCTGCGCGCGCCCCTATAAACGGTTATTCAGCTGCAATTGCAGGGTTTGCTGCGATCTTGGCGCGTGTCTCCTGGATCATCAGTGCGGCCCGCGCGGCTTCTTTGCCTTTCAGCACGAAGTGTTCGGCGTAGATCGCATTGTGATGATCTGTTTCCTGGAAGTGATGCGGGGTGAGCGACACCGAAAGTACCGGAACGCCGGTATCTTGGCTTGCGCGCATCAACCCATCCACAACGGCTTGAGCGACAAAATCATGCCGGTAGATGCCGCCATCCACCACAAGCGCAGCGCAGGCGATGGCCGCATATTGCCCGGTTTTTGCCAGATCCTGCGCAATCAACGGCATTTCAAAAGCGCCCGGAACGTCAAATACATCCACCTGCTCAGCAGGGATGAGTTCCAAAAAGCCCTTGAGAGCCTGATCAACAATATCGGAATGCCAGTTTGCTTTTACAAAAGCGTAGCGGGTGTGTGTCATCGAAATCTCCTTTGGTTTGACACGTCACCCAAGGCGATAACGAACGACGTTAGGCACACTGATACAGTGGCCCAATCGCACGGTCTCTTTCATCCGGACTATAACCGTCGGCTCTGGAGTTGCACCAGATCTGCTGACGCCCGGCAATGCCGGGCCGCTCGCGGGCTTATGGGGGCGTGCCCCATTTACCGCCGGTGGGGAATTTCACCCCGCCCTGAGAACGCCGCGACACTGCCAATTTGAATGTTGGAATGCAAGAGAGAAGCACCAATATAGATCTGGTTCACTGAAACGGGATCGCTTGTAACAGTTGCTGTTTCTTTTTGGCGGAGCCCCTAAGTTAATCCTATCGAATCAGGAGATTTCCAATGCGTCTGTTTTTTGCGTCTGCCTCCCCATTTGTACGTAAAGTCATGATTGTGCTCGAAGAGACGGGACAAATGGACGATGTGAAGCTGGAGAAGGTTCAAACGACCCCTTTGTCTCCTGATCTGGGGCTGTCGTCGGCAAATCCGATGGCCAAGATACCCGCTCTTGAGCGCCCAAATGGGGCCACGCTTTACGATAGCCGGGTGATCTGTGAGTTTTTAAATGCCCGGGCGGACGCAACGTTATATGCGCGTGGTTGGGAAAGCAAAATTCTTGAAGCAACAGGTGACGGAATCGCGGATGCAGCTGTGCTTATGTCCTACGAAAAGCGCCTGCGCCCAGAGGGGTTGGTCTGGGATGACTGGCTGAAATCTCAGCTGGCCAAAATCCATGGCGCCTGTTCTGCATTGAACACGCGTTGGATGAGCCACCTGCAAGGGCCTTTGGACATTGGACAAATTGCCGTGGCTTGCGCCTTGGACTATGTTGATTTTCGCCATCCGGATGCAAATTGGCGACAAGGTAACGATGATCTGGCAAATTGGCTGGCGGAGTTCGCGCAACGCGAGAGCATGATTTCCTCTAGCCCGAGTTAAATACTCAAAAAAAGCGTTTTAGGGCTTGAACAAACATCAAAGACTCATCAAATAAGCCGTGTATTCGGTACCAGCCGACTTCGAATGTTACACCATGCAGCCCTGCGATGGTTTGACCGCTAGACGAATGCAACTCTCCAATATAAACACCCGTATAAGGCGCCGCCTTAACCGGTGGCGTTTGCATGTTTGCTCGTAATTAAGAGCGATGAAATTGGAGAAGCCTCGTGTCCCACGCAGAAGATACCGAAGGAACCCGGAGAGATTTCCTCTATTACGTCACTGGAACCGCCGGGGTTGTAACCGCTGGCGCCGCTATTTGGCCGCTGGTAAATCAGATGAACCCTTCGGCTGATGTTCAAGCCTTGTCTTCCATCCTTGTTGATGTGGGGGATGTTGAGGTTGGCACCCAGATTTCAGTGATGTTTCTAGGTAAACCGGTTTTTATTCGCCGTCGTACCCAAGAAGAAATTGATGAAGCACGCGCCGTTGATTTGGCTGAGCTTGTTGATGGCGTTGCCCGTAACGCCAACAAAGGTGATGTTGACGCGTCAGATGTAAACCGCAGCATGGATGAGGCGGGCGAGTGGCTGGTGATGATGGGCGTATGTACCCACCTCGGCTGCGTACCTCTCGGCAATGCGGGGGATTACCACGGCTGGTTCTGCCCATGCCACGGCTCCCACTACGACACATCTGGCCGGATCCGGAAAGGCCCTGCGCCTGAGAACCTGCCGGTGCCAGTCGCCGAATTCACCAATGAAACCACTCTCAAGCTCGGTTAAAGGAGGTCGCTAGATGTCTGGTATCCCGCATGACCATTACGAGCCAAAATCCGGTGGCGAAAAGTGGCTCCACAGCCGCCTGCCCATCGTTGGGCTGATTTACGACACGATTATGATTCCCACTCCAAAAAACCTGAATTGGTGGTGGATTTGGGGCATTGTGCTGGCCTTCTGCTTGGCGTTGCAAATTGTAACCGGCATTGTGCTGGTGATGCATTATACGCCGAATGAGCATCTCGCCTTTGCAAGCGTTGAACACATTATGCGCAATGTGAATGGCGGCTATATGATCCGCTATCTGCACGCAAATGGCGCATCGCTTTTCTTTGTTGCTGTTTACATCCACATTTTCCGCGGCCTGTTCTATGGCTCATACAAAGCCCCGCGCGAAATCACCTGGATCGTGGGCATGCTGATCTATCTTTTGATGATGGGCACCGCCTTTATGGGTTACGTTCTGCCGTGGGGACAGATGTCCTTCTGGGGCGCGACTGTTATCACCGGCCTGTTTGGTGCGATCCCGCTCGTGGGTGAGCCAATCCAAACCCTGCTTTTGGGTGGTCCAGCGGTAGATAACGCGACGCTGAACCGTTTCTTCTCCCTGCACTATCTGCTGCCATTTGTGATTGCAGCACTGGTCGTGGTGCATATCTGGGCGTTCCACACCACCGGCAACAACAACCCAACAGGTGTTGAAGTTCGTCGTGGGTCCAAAGAAGAGGCCGAAAAAGATACACTGCCGTTCTGGCCGTATTTTGTAATCAAGGATTTCCTGGGTCTGGCCGTTGTGCTGCTGATCTTCTGGGCGATCGTTGGCTTTATGCCAAACTATCTGGGTCACCCGGATAACTACATCGAAGCCAATCCGCTGGTGACACCCGCGCATATTGTGCCTGAATGGTACTTCCTGCCCTTCTATGCGATCCTGCGTGCCTTCACCAGTGAGGTCTGGGTGGTGCAGATTGCGTCCTTCGTGACGGGCGGCATTGTGGATGCCAAGTTCTTTGGTGTGTTGGCCATGTTTGGTGCGATCATTGCGATGGCGCTGGCACCTTGGCTGGACACTTCACTGGTGCGCTCAGGCAAATACCGTCCGCAGTTCAAATGGTGGTTCCTGCTTCTGGTTGTCGATTTCTTTGCCCTGATGTGGCTTGGTGCGATGCCTGCGGAAGAGCCCTATGCAAGCTTCTCGCTGATCGGCTCTGCTTACTGGTTTGGTTACTTCTTCGTGATCCTGCCGCTTCTGGGGGTCATCGAGAAACCGGATACACCGCCTGAAACCATCGAAGAGGATTTCAACAGCCACTACGGGCCGAAATCCGAAGCTACTCCTGCTGAATAAGAGGAAGGACAGCTACACATGTTCAAGAAACTTGCAACCGGTGCTGCCTTTGCCCTTGCGCTCATACCTGCTGCGTCCTTCGCAGCAGGTGGCGGAGACCAGCATATCGAGGATTATTCCTTCTCCTTTGAAGGGCCTTTTGGATCCTACGATCAAAATCAGCTTCAGCGTGGTCTGCAGATCTTCACTGAGGTTTGCTCGGCCTGTCATGGTCTGAAACAGGTTCCGATCCGCACATTGTCTGCTGAGACGGGCCCAGGGATCCCAGCGGATCAGGTGCGCGCCTATGCAGCGGAGAATTTCTCCGTATTCGACCCTGAGTTGGATGAGGACCGCCCAGCGAAGCCAACGGATCATTTCCCCGTAAATGATGCGGCAGGTGCGCCGGACCTCAGCTTGATGGCCAAAGCGCGTGCGGGCTTTCATGGTCCTGCGGGCCTTGGTCTGAATCAGCTGTTCAAAGGCATGGGGGGAGCGGAATATATTGCTTCCTTGATGACCGGCTATACAGGTGAGACCAAGGAAGAAGCAGGCACTCTGTTTTATGAAAACACGGCCTTCCCAGGCGGTTGGATCTCTATGGCTCCGCCGCTGTCGGATGAGCTGGTAGAGTTTACCGATGGTCATTCAAACGATCTGCATCACTTGTCTGAGGATGTCTCAGCCTTCTTGATGTGGGCGGCTGAGCCTAAAATGATGGAGCGTAAAAAGGCTGGTTTTGTTGGGGTTCTTATCCTGACGCTGCTTTCGGTTCTGCTTTATCTGACCAACAAGCGCCTTTGGGCACCTCACAAGGGCAAAAAGCTCTCATAAGCTAAGTTACAGAAAACCCCGCGTCGATGATGCGGGGTTTTTTTCAGGCAGCGACCAGTTGTGAGCCGTTGATATCAACAATGGTTGCGTCAATCAGGATGCCTTCGGTCTGAGCAGTGGCAAAGGTTACTTCGGTGAACTGCTCCGTGCGTCCCATGTGCTGATTTTCCATCAGTACGCGATGGCTGCGCCCGATCTGCGCAGCAAGATGGCGCTGCACCTGTTTCTCTCCCACTGCACGTAGACGGGCGGCACGCTCCTTGATCACAGCACCGTTGACTTGGTGTGGGATCTTCGCAGCAGGGGTGCCTTCCCGTTTTGAATAGGGAAACACATGCAACCAGGTCAGGTCGCATTGCTCCACCAGTTTTACAGAGTTCTCAAAATGCGCGTCCGTTTCCGTTGGAAAACCCGCGATGATATCAGCGCCAAAGGTCATTTCCGGGCGCAGCTTTCTTGCCTCTTCGCAGAAACGAATAGCATCATCGCGCAGGTGGCGGCGCGCCATGCGTTTTAGAATCAGGTCGTCACCATGCTGGAGCGACAGATGCAGATGTGGCATCAGGCGTTGCTCCGTTGCGATGGCCAGCATCAGATTCTCATCCACCTCAATCGAATCAATGGAGGAAATGCGCAGACGCGGCAGATCCGGCACCAGCTTGAGGATTCGCATCACCAGATCCCCCAGTTTCGGCTGTCCGGGCTGATCTGCGCCCCATGAGGTGAGGTCCACACCGGTCAACACCACCTCATTGTATCCCTTGTCCACCAGCCGCTTGATTTGATCCACCACAACACCTGCCGGCACCGAGCGGGAATTACCGCGGCCATAGGGGATGATGCAGAAGGTGCAGCGGTGATCGCATCCGTTTTGTACCTGAACATAGGCGCGCGAACGGCTGCCAAACCCATCGATCAGATGGCCTGCGGTTTCAGTCACTGACATGATGTCATCGACCTGAACCTTTTCGGTCTCTCCGATGAAATCTGGGCCTTTGCCCATCCGTTGCCAGGTGCCTGCCTGCATCTTCTCGGTGTTGCCGATGACTGTATCGACCTCACCCATCTGAGCAAAAGTTTCTGGTTCGGTCTGGGCGGCGCAGCCGGTAACAACGATGCGCGCATCTGGGTTTTCACGGCGCAGCCTGCGGATTTCCTGACGGGATTTGCGCACAGCTTCAGCAGTGACCGCACAGGTGTTGACCACCACAAGGTTATCGAGCCCAGCCTGCTGCGACAGCTCTTTCATCGCTTCGGTTTCATAGGCATTCAGACGGCAACCCAACGTGGTGAATTTGGGCGCGCTCATTCTGCAAGGCTTTCAAGGAATTGACGGGTGAATTCACCGTTGCAAACATGCATGGTCTCACCGGTCATCCAGACCCCGTCCTCGCGCCAGTCGATCCACAGCGTGCCCCCGTCCAGATCGATCTGCACCTTGCGTCCCGTCAGGCCGCGTCGTGCGGCTGCAACCGCAGTTGCGCAAGAAGATGACCCAGACGACAATGTAACGCCGACGCCGCGCTCCCAGACCCGCATACGGAGGTGATCGGGGCCAACAAGATGGGCGATCTGCACATTGGTGCGCTCGGGATAAAGCGGATGGTGTTCATAGCGTGGGCCAAATTCTTCCAGCGGGATGCGTTCAGCATCTTCGACGAAAAACGTACAATGCGGATTTCCCATGCCAGTGGCGCTCGGCCCGCCTTCGATTGGCAGTTCCAGGGTGTCGGCATCCTCGGCCAGGGGGATGTCAGACCATTGCAGCTGCGGATGTCCCATATTGACCGATGTCAGCCCATCTCCGGCATCAATTGCATAGAGGTCGCCGCGCTCGGTTGTGAGGTGCAGCTTTTCTGTGCTGAGATCATTCATCAGATAGCGCGCGACACAGCGGGTCGCATTGCCACACGCACCCGATGTTGACCCATCCGAGTTGTAAAAGACCAAATGCGCATCACCCGGACCGTTTGAGATTACTGTCAGCTGATCAAAACCAATGCCAAACCGACGATGTCCGATTCCCCGCGCCATGGCGGGGGTGATTTCAATGTCCGCCTTGCGCGCGTCTACAACAACGAAATCGTTGCCGAGCCCGTGCATCTTCATAAAGGGGAGGTGCTGATGTGTAACTGTGTCCATAAGCGGCATATAGCGGCGCTGTTTGAATGAATCCAGTCTTTGACAAGAAAGTTGAAAAAAGGGGTTGACCACTTCGGTGGTTATCCGTAGATACGCCGCCTATCGGGACAGCGCGACTGACCAAGTCAACCGGTTCCGAAGCGAATTAAGTGCTTGTACCTTCTAGGAAAAACACTTATGAAGCGCCACAGCAGCGAAGAGCTGCTGAAGAGAAGAGTGGGCCGTTAGCTCAGTTGGTAGAGCAACTGACTTTTAATCAGTGGGTCGCAGGTTCGAATCCTGCACGGCTCACCACTCCTCCTACGCCAGTTGGGATGTATATCCTGATATGGGCGTGTATCCATCGGGGCCGCTGAACGCGACATTTAAACCTGAAAACGAGTTAAATGTGCGCCTAGGTTGGTAGGATACGTATTTTCATCCGGTCGCCAAATTATAGTTCCTTCAATCCCTCGTCAGACGTGTTTTGAATGTGCTGCTTATGTACGATTTTCGCGAATCTACGAATGCGCAGAATCAATATGACCTGACCATGCTGACGAAATTTCTAGTCATATGTCTGCGAATCAAACCGGATATTTTTACCAGCGCGCAGGATCGACACCCAACTGTTGATTCTTATCGGGTGAGCAGAGCAACTTTGCCCCTAGATCAGGATATTTTTTGCGCACAGTTTTGGAGGCACAGCACTTCGTGCTCTTGGATGGTGCATATATCTGGCTCTGCACTAAAGGTGTTCCGCGCAGAGCCAAAGCATGAATTTTAACCTGAATAGCTGCGCACAAGCGAGCTGGCGATCAGGCTCCAGCCATCCGCGACCACAAAGAACGCAAGCTTGAAGGGCAGGGCCACCATGGCCGGTGGAACCATCATCATACCCATCGACATCAGCACAGCGGATACCACCATATCGATGATCAAAAAGGGTAGGAAAACCAGAAAGCCGATTTGGAAGGCACGCGCGATTTCTGACAACAAAAAGCTTGGAATGAGCACCGAAATCGGGGCGTCCGAGTTTGGATCAATGCCCGCGGTTTCCGGCCGCAAATCTGCGATTGCGTAGAAGGTATCCGGATCCAGCCTTGCTGCCATAAACACTTTAAACGGCTCTAATGAGCGCAAAAGTGCTGGACCAACTTCAATTTGCTCTTCCAGCAGCGGATTGATTCCCGTTGTCCAAGCTTCTTGAAAGACAGGCTCCATAACAAAATAGGTCAAAAACAACGCCAGGCTGATGATCAGCATATTGGGCGGCGCTTGTTGGAGGCCAATTCCTTGGCGAAGGATCGACAGCACGGTCACCATAAATGGGAAACTGGTGATCATCATCAAAATGCCCGGCACCATGCCAAGCACTGTGATCAGCAAGATGAGCTGGATGGAACGGGCAGAAACTGACTGCCCATCCGCCAGCGAAAGGCTCAATTCTTGAGCCGCAGCATGGCCGGGCAGGGCGGCCAAAACCACCCCTGCCATGGCCAGCCGCCATAGAGAAATTCGTGTCATCCCAGCCCGCTTTGAAGATCTGCGATTTCTGTTAGGCGCACGGCCAGTTGCCCAGCCTGATCACCTTCCATCTCTTCCAGTTGACCACGCGCAACCAAGCGATCCCCTACATAGAGATCAACGGGATCTTCGACCCGCTTATCCAGTGTTAGAATCGCGTTTTCCCCAAGATTCACCAGATCCTTGATCAAAGGTCGCGCCTTACCAACAGAGACGACCACTTCAACAGGAACAGAAACAAATGGGTTCCCAGCGTCGGTGGATTTGAGGTTCAGATCGGTTGCGTCATCCATAAAGGCTGTCCTCTTTGAATTGATAGGTGAAGGCATCAATGGAATCTTTGACTGATTCCAAAAGCGCCCCGCTGTTTAGCTCGCGTTCAGCAGCGCCCACTTGCAGATAGGCCTGCCCAGGTTCGAGATGTTCTTCTTCTTTGACCGAAACCGGGACAGAGAAATTCTCCGCGAGCAGTGCGCGCACTGCAGCCCCTTCACCCGCGGCCACAACGATGTTCATGCCCTGGTCGGTTTGATCTTTGGCCATATCATTAAGATGCTCCACCAGATGATGGCCAAAAGACGCAGCCATCGCATCGGGTAGCACCGCACTGGTGAGCACCTTGAACATGGGATCGAGCGATTCGATCAGCTGGTTTTGCGCTTCGTGATAGGTGAAGCTCAGGTCCTGCAAGGATGTGGCCAAAGTGGCGGAAATATTGGTGGCCTCCTGGTCTTTGGCAGAAACCGCATCTTCCCAACCGGCGCTATAGCCGGTTTCAAACGATTCGAGCCGCGTCTCTTCCAATGCAGTTTCTGAGATGGCGGGGCCAGCGAGTTGTGCGCTGGTGTTCATGCCAAAATCCTCAAGGAGGTGTGCAATAGTCATCAGGCTCTCTCCTCTTTTTCTTCAAGCCAGCCGCGCAGGATCTGAACGGTTTCTTCTTGGCGGTCGCCAATCATGGAACGCAGGCGATCTACGGGGTCACCACCGCCGCCTCCAAGTGCAGGAAGGCCACCGCCCATCCCACCGAGCTCTCCCATCGGTTCAAATTGACCGGTTTCGGAGTTCTCAATCTCGCCGTCTAGAGCGATTCCCGCGCCAAGATTTGGATTGGCCATAAAGCCATCACCACCGCCAAGCGCAGGTAGATCAGGCAGCCCACCCGCATCCGCGCCCATACCATCCGGGCCGGCCAAGGCACCAACCGATGCACCGTTGGATGACAGGATCGGGCGGACCACAAACAAACCTAGCACAAGCGCCACAATGGCCAGTGCAGCGATTTGGATCAGGGCCATGGCATCAATGTATATGTTGTCAAACATAGAGGCGCTGACAGTTGTACCCTGAGGTTCAATCATCGGCATTTCCATCGACTTGAGCGTGATGACATCACCGCGTTCTGCGTCAAAACCTACGGCTGCTGCAATCAACTCACGCAGTGCTTCCAGCTCTTCTGCAGGACGTGCCTGGAAGACGGTTTCACCCGCATCACTTGTGACCGATGTGCCATTGACCAAAACTGCGACGGTCAGGCGTTTGATTGCACCGGGCCCGCGCAGAATTTCGGTTTCGGTCTCGGAAATCTCATAGTTGATTCTTTCCCGAGTCGCGCTGGTATTGGCTTTGCTGCCCTCACCGGATGACGCGTCACCATCTGGAATATTTGAGGCAACCGTCACCTCTCCAGATTGATTGGTAGACGAATCGGCGCGCTCTTCCACATCTGTGCTCACAGCGACCCGGCTTTCGGGATCAATCCGTTTTTGGCGGATCGATTCTGTGTCGGTGATGGTTTCAACGCTGGCTTCCACCACCGCATTACCTTGACCCACACGAGCCTCAACCAGTCGCATCACACGATCTTTGATAGATTGGGAGCGATCATCATTGCCAGCCCCTGCCGCAGCGGCTGCCTCAGGTGTGCCGATAAGCGACCCGTTTGCATCAATCACGGCAACGTTTTCAGCCGCAAGGCCGGTTACAGCGGATGACACCAGGAAGCGAATCGCATTGGCCTGCGTTGGGGTTACACCGCCCCCCATAGGGGTAATGGACACCGATGCAGTTGGCTCAATCGTCCGCTGAAAGGGATTTGAGCCAGTGTTTGCTATGTGGACACGGGCCTGCGAAACATGGGGACTTGCCACAATTGTGCGGGCGAGCTCCCCTTCTTTAGCGCGCCAATAGGCGGCATCAAACATTTGCGAGGTGGTGCCAAATCCGCTGAGATTATCCAGCAGTTCATAGCCTTTCCCACCATTCGCCGGCAGCCCTTCGCTGGCCAGCGTCATGCGCAACTCATCACGTTGATTCGACGGAACATAAATTGACCCGCCGCGTACTTCATATTGGGTGCCGCGCTGATCCAGCGCACGTACCACATCTCCAGCGGACCCACTTTCGAGTCCCGCATAAAGCAGTTGCATTGTTGGACGACTCGCCATTTGCGACATCGCAAAGACCGCAACAAACATGAAAACCGTGGCACCCACGGCTATCAGTCGCTGTTTCGTCTCCAATCCTGCCCAGACATTCTTGATCTGCTGCACAATAACCTCCGTCATACCGGCTTTCTGTCCGGCGTATCTCCTTTTCTCCGATCTGCCTTAACATTCGGTTAGTCCATCGCAGGTTATGAAGAGATCACACGACGTTTTAGGGATAGCCATGACAGACGCTGTAGTTGATACAGAAGACGAAGTACCGGCCAAGAAAAGCAAACTGCCTCTGATTATCGGAGCAGTTCTTGGGCTGGCAGGGGCAGGCGGCGGATTCTTCGCCGCACAGTCAGGCCTTCTTCCCTTTGGTCAGTCAGACGCGCATGCAGAAGAAGATGCGCACATGGCCGAAGTGGCGCCAGAAGGCGTGGACACAGGTGAGTCGGCGGAAGAAATCGCCAATCTTGCCTTTATCGATATGGAACCGATTGTGATCTCTCTCCGAAAGGCGAGTGGTCTTAACCATCTGAGGTTCCGTGCTCAACTTGAAGTCAGCTTGGAGCACCAGGTTGAGGTTGAGAAAGTCCTTCCGAGGGTTGTCGATGTCCTCAACAGCTATCTCAGGGCTTTGGAGGTTGAGGATCTTACCGATCCTCTGGCGCTGCCAAAGCTGCGTTCGCAGATGCTGCGGCGAATCAATATCGCAACTGGCCAGGGCCGGGTGCGCGATTTGCTGATTATGGATTTCGTATTGAACTAGGAGGACAGGATGGACCTTATTGCAGATATCCTGCTGGCCGCTGGCGCATTAGGAGCAGGCTTTTATTGCTTTGTGCTTTCGCGTCGGTTGAAGCGTTTTAATGACCTGGAAAAAGGTGTTGGTGGCGCGGTTGCGGTGCTTTCATCGCAGGTTGATGATCTCAACAAATCTCTGCGGGATGCGCAGGCGGTTTCAAATAGCTCGAGCCAAGCGCTTGAACAGCTGACCGGCCGTGCAGAAACAGTTGCGCAGCGCCTGGAGCTGATGATGGCTTCTATGCATGATTTGCCCGATAGCGAGGTCGATGTGCCTGTCGCTGAGGAAAGTGATGCGCTTGCGGAAGCTTATGCAGCCGAAACCCAAGTGGAAGAGGTGCCAGCCGAAGAGCCCGAGGAAGCAAAACCCGCAGGGCTTATGTTTGTTCGCCACAATCGAAATCAGGTGGCGTGATGACCAAGGCAGCAAAAACCAAATCGCGCGCAAAGAGCAGCGCGCTCTTTGCCCTGGCTGTATTGCTGATCGGCTCTGCCGTGTTGCGAATCGGCCTGGAAGCTGGGCCTGCGATTGCCCGTGAAGTCGCAGGCATGGAGAAAAGCACCGAGGACGATATGAGCCATGGTGCAATGGCAAAGCAGGCCATGCCCTCATCCGCTGAAATGCAGGAAATGCTCGCGGCGTTTAAACAGCGTGAGAAGATGCTTTCAAAGCGCGAAGCAGAGATCCAAGACCGTATGAAAGCGCTCGAAATTGCGGATAAGGCAATTGAGCAAAAACTTGCGGCATTGGAGCAGGCAGAAGAAAAGCTGCGCGAGACCGTGGCTTTGGCAGATGGCGCAACAGAGGCTGATGTGGACCGCCTGACGACGGTCTACGAGCAGATGAAACCCAAAGATTCAGCCGCGCTGTTTGAAGAAATGGACCCGACATTTGCAGCTGGTTTCTTGGCGCGGATGCGTCCCGAGGCCGCAGCTGGGATCATGGCAGGGCTGAGCCCCGAGGCCGCGTATACAATCAGTGTTGTACTGGCGGGACGCAACGGATCGGTCCCCAAAGAATAACTTCGGTGCCTTTGCTCAGCCTTTGTTAAGGCGACTCGGGCTACCCTCATTAAAGACACGAATTTTTGGAGTGAACCTATGATCGGCATTGTAGGTATAGCCACCATTTTTGTGATGGTGTTCGGGGGCTACCTCGCTGCGGGCGGCAAGATGGGCATCATCATCAAGGCGCTACCGTTTGAAATGATGATGATTGGCGGCGCTGCCGTCGGCGCTTTCCTGATCGGCAACGATATGGGAGGGGTCAAACATACGATGAAAGACATCGGGAAGGTCTTTAAGGGGCCGAAATGGAAGCCCGATGATTACCGTGATCTTCTGTGCTTGCTGTTTGCGCTTATCCGGATCCAAAAGGCCAACCCGGTTGAGGTGGAACAACATATTGAGGATCCGGAAAACTCTTCGATCTTCAATAAGTACCCTAAAATCTTAGCAGACAAAGAAGCGGTAAATCTAATCTCTGACACCATGCGATCGGCATCGATGAACTATGATGATCCGCACCAGGTGGAAGAGGTGTTAGAAAAGCGCATCGAAGCAAACCTGCACCACGCCATGCATTCTAGCCATGCGTTGCAGACGATGGCAGATGGTCTACCCGCCTTGGGAATTGTTGCGGCGGTTCTGGGTGTGATTAAAACCATGGCCTCGATTGACCAGCCACCAGAAGTTCTGGGTAAGATGATCGGTGGCGCTCTTGTGGGTACATTCCTTGGGGTTTTCTTGGCATACGGTCTCGTTGGTCCTTTTGCGGGCAAGGTGAAATCCGTTGTGGAAGAAGATGGGCATTTCTATCAGCTTATCCGCGAAGTCTTGATCGCGAACCTGCACAATCACGCGGCTGCCATCTGTATCGAAGTTGGCCGTCAGAATACCCCCTCTCATTTCCGCCCAGGGTTCTCTGAGCTGGAAGAAGCATTGAAATCGGTGAAACAGGACGCAGCATGAATTGGCGCGCTCTTACAATCGTTCTGTCTGCGGGGCTGGCTTCGGCCGCCTCTGCAGAAACGATTGTTGCTCGTTCCGGAGAGCATGACGGGTTTTCACGACTTGTTATGCGCCTGCCTGAAGGAGCGGATTGGTCGCTGACCCAGAACGGGACAGGCGCAAATCTGAAAATTGATGTACCTGATGTGATTTTTGACACATCTCAGGTGTTTGGCCTTATTCCGCGAACCCGGTTGAAAAAACTGTCGCAGACAGCTGCAGGCCAGCCGCTTAAATTGGAACTCGGCTGTGAGTGTCAGTTGGCGTCACATGTGATGTCCAATGGTTACCTCGTGGTCGATATTCGCGGTGAGCCATCAGAAGCAGGTGTATATCAGCCGGATACAACTGTGTTGCCCCTGTTGCCTGCGGCACCGCCGAACAATGGCTATCGTTTTGCGCTCGGTGACGAAGATGTTGCGGCATCCCGATTTGCGACGGATCTTGCTTCCGCTTTGGCCACGGAAAAAACCATTGTCCGGCCATCCAAAACGCAAGAAAAACCGGATGCGATGGACACTATGCCCGAGGCAGGGGAAGTGCTGACCGAAGCGATGTCTGAGCCTGCGGATGAACCCGCACCAACAGGTATGTCGCTACAGCTTGAAAGTGACCTCATTGCTGATTCTGATTTGCTCGACATGCAAGAGGCTGCACGCGCAGCCGCGGTGAATGAATCTGAGCGTCGCCTGTTGCAGCAAATCGGCCGGGCTAGCAACCAGGGTCTGCTTGAGTTGATGGTATCTGAGGTTGAAAGTGACCTGCGCCAGAATATGCTGGATCCATTGGGGCGAAGTGACCGACCGATGAACCCGCTTGATCATCTGTCCATCACCACGGCGATTGACCGTGAGACGGGTCTTGTTGCGCAGCACGAAGAAGACAGCGCCCATAATTTGCTCTGCTTTGCTAATACAGAAGTGGCGGTTCACAAATGGGGCTCAGACGACCCATTTGCCTCCCAGATCTCCCGCTTGCGCAATGGCCTGGTGATGGAGTTTGATAAGTTTGACGAAGGCAAACTGCTCAAACTTGCCAAGACATATCTTTATTTCGGATTCGGCGCTGAAGCTCGCGCTATGCTGTCGTTGTTGCCCGAGGATACTGACAAAACAGACAATATCGATGTTCTGTTTGCCATGGCGGATATCCTTGATGGTCATGAGCTGCCCATAAATAATGTATTTTCCGGCCAGCAAAAATGTGAGGGGCACGCAGCGCTGTGGTCTGCGCTTGCCGATCGTGAGATCAAGAAAAACGCAAATACAGATGCGATTCAGCAGGCTTATGCGATGATGCCTGTGCACTTGCGGGTTCACCTTGGGCCTCAGATCTCGACGTTTTTCTCACATCTCGGCGAGAAACACATGGCAGAGGCAGCCTTGCGCTCGATCGAGCGGACGGGGGTGGAAGATGTTCCCGATATCAACCTCGCGGAAGCGGCTTTGGCAGAGCTTGAAGGTGATACCGTAGCAGTTGCCCAAGAGTTGGAAGAAGAGGTTGCTGAGGGCTCGGAAAACACGCCTCAGGCATTGATTGATCTGATCGATCTGCATTTCCAAGAACGCCGTGCGCTATCACCAGACGTGCCGGAAATTGTCGCCTCCTATGAGGTGGAAAATCGTGATGCTGAATTTGGGCCTGATCTCAGGGCTGCCGAAATCAAAGCGCTTGCGCTGGAAGGGCGTTTCCAAGAAGCCTTTAGGGAATTGGAGCGTTTGAAAAAACATGATGGGGATACAGCTCATGCAATGTCCATTGTCCCAGTCATGACCCTGCTGACCGAACGAGCAAGCGACGTTGATTTTCTCCATTATGCTCTGACGTTTGCAAACTCAGCATCCCAAAAGGAAACCGCTGCAGTCGCCGATTCGATTGCACGGCGCCTGTTGGATCTTGGCTTTGCATCGCATGCGCAGAAAATTTTGGTAGGGCAAGATGTTACCAGCAAGACTGAGCAGCGCCAGATGATGCTTGCGGAGGCGGCTGTAGCTTTGGGCGAACCTGCGGAGGCGATTGCTGAGCTTGAGAACCTTGAAGGATCAAAGGCGAATCGTTTGCGGGCCCAGGCCTATTTGCTCAGCAAAGATTATAACCAAGCCAGCGAGTATTTCATGGCTGAGCAGGAAACCCAGGAAGCCACACGGGGATACTGGTTGTCAGAAAACTACCAGGCAATCAGCGGTGTCGAAGAGGGCTATGGCGCAGTTGCATCCGTCACAACCGAGATCGATGAAATTGCGCAGGATCCGGTTGGAATGCCACCATTAGCAGAGGCGCGGGCGCTTGTTGAAACCAGCGTCGGGACACGGAACCGGATTGAGGAACTCTTGCGACAAGTGTCTGAAATTCCGGAAAGCTAATCTTTTTCATTGCCCGAATAAGGAGCCGCCGCAACTACGGCGGCTTTCCTTTTTGCTAACCCTTTGTAAAGCTCCTCTGCCTATTTTGAACTCAAGGTGAAACCTTGTTTTCGGAATGGGCAGAATGCCAATACATGTGACTCTCACGCGCTCCATTTCGGGCGCTCTCCTTCGGATACGACCGCTTTTTTGTGCGGTTGTTCTGCTGCCTTTGGGCAGTGCTGCAAATGCAGCCTCTGATCCTGCCATTTCAGGTCTGTGTGATATCGCCGCGCGCCACGCGTCCCGCGACCAAGGTGTTCCTTTGGATGTGTTGCGTGCAATCACCCGTACAGAAACAGGGCGTGGCAGCAAAAATGGGCTGCAACCCTGGCCCTGGACCGTCAATATGGAAGGTGCGGGCAAGTGGTTTGACAACGAAGATGAAGCCCGCCGCTACGTGTTTGCGCATTTCAAGCGTGGGGCGCGCAGCTTTGATGTTGGCTGTTTTCAGATCAACTACCGTTGGCATGGCAAAGCGTTTGATTCGATTGATCAGATGTTTGATCCGATTGCCAATGCTCAATATGCGGCGCGTTTTCTCAAAGAGCTATATGGCGAATTTGGCGATTGGTCCAAAGCTGCCGGTGCTTATCATTCACGCACACCTACATTCGCAAACAAATACGCAGCAAGATTCGAACGCATTCGCACCAATCTCGGCCCTGCGACCGTTGTAGCTTCCCTGCCTGAGCGCACGCGGCAACGCGCTGTCTTTGGCCAGCCATTGCCACTTGTTGCTGTACATAAGCCCGCGCCACTCGTCAGTCAGGGGAGTGTCAGGATGGGCTCTCTTGTGCCGCTTCAGGGCAACACCGCCGCAAATTCAGCTCTAATCCCTCTGAACTAAGAGAGACACACAGTGCCCAAACTTACGCTACAACAGATTTTTAGCCCCACCGTGCTGCTGGCTATGGCCCTGATGGCGATTATCGTCATGATGATCTTGCCGGTGCCTGCTTGGGTCTTGGATGTTGGCCTCGCCGCGTCTTTTGCGCTGGCGATTTTGATTTTCACCATTACGCTGTTTATTGAGCGGCCGCTCGATTTCTCCTCGTTCCCCACCGTATTGCTGGCATCTTTGATGCTGCGCCTGTCGCTGAATGTGTCTTCTACCAAGTTGATTATTGGTCAGGGACATAGCGGCACGGATGCGGCGGGCAATGTGATTGAAGGGTTTGCGCAATTCGTCATGGGAGGCAGCGTGTTCCTTGGGCTGGTTGTCTTTGGCGTTCTGTTGATCGTGAACTTCATGGTGATCACCAAAGGTGCGGCGCGTATGGCTGAGGTGGGCGCGCGCTTCGCACTTGATGGGATGCCCGGCAAACAGTTGGCGATTGATGCTGATATGAGCGCAGGTGCAATCGATCATGCCACTGCAAAAGAACGCCGCGAATTGGAACAGAAAGAAACGACTTTCTTCGGCTCTCTTGATGGTGCCTCCAAATTTGTAAAGGGCGACGCTGTTGCGGGTCTGTTGATCACGATGCTCAATCTGGTGGTTGGCCTGGTGATGGGGCTTCTGATCCACGATATGGCGCTGTCGGATGCCTTTGAAACCTATGCAATTTTGACCGTCGGCGACGGGCTGGTGTCGCAGATCCCATCGGTGATTATCTCGATCGCGGCGGCTTTGCTTTTGGCGCGTGGCGGCGCGCAGGGGTCAACAGATACCGCATTGCTGTCGCAGTTTTCCGGCCACCCCGCAGCCCTTGCAACAGTTGCGGTACTTATGGCGATGTTTGCGCTGGTCCCGGGCTTGCCTTTCTTGCCCTTCATGCTTGGTGCCTGTGGGCTCGGCTATGCTGCTTATGCGCTCTATAAGAAGGCCGAAGCTGAGGCCGAAGCTGCGGTCGACAACCAGATTGAAGAGGCGTCTCAACCCAGCGAGGCCCGTCCGCTTGGTGATGTTTTGGATCTTGATGATCTGCATTTGGAATTTGCGCCTGACCTTGTTGGCATGGTGCTGGATGCGGGAACGGGTTTGGATGCGCGGATTGCCAATATGCGGACCCATGTTGCCACTTCATTTGGGCTCATCCTGCCTGAAATTCGCCTGAGCGATCGCGCCGAGCTGGAAAACGGCACCTATGTGATCAAGGTTCAAGGCGTTGAGCAGGCGCGCGGTACGTTGCATCCAGATATGGTGCTCACATTGATGCCCGAAAGACATGATTCGCTGCCCCCGGGGACAGATGTGACGGAACCTGTCTATGGTGCGCCGGCGCGTTGGATTTCAGAGCATCATCGTGAAAAGGCCAATTTGATGGGCGCAACAGTGGTTGCACCGGCAGAAATCCTCGCCACCCATTTGCTTGAAGTGATCAAACTGAACTTCCCGCGCTTGCTGACGCTTAAGGCATTGCGTCGCCTGCTCGATGAGATGACCCAGCTCAGCGATGATTTCCGCGCTGAAGCCAATCGTAAACTGCTCGATGAGCTGGTGCCCGATAAGGTTCCGATCGACAGCCTGCATACAGTCTTGCGGCTGTTGCTAGAAGAGCGCGTTTCCGTTCGAAATATGCCCCTGATTTTGGAAGCAATTGCCGAAGCTCGCGCGCACACCACCCTGCCTGAGCCAATCTGCGAGCACGTGCGCCAGCGCCTTGGTTTCCAACTGGTGTCTGAGATGAAACGTGCGGACGGCACAATTCCATTGGTGCAACTGGCCCCGGAATGGGAAGATATTTTCTCGACCTATCAAATCGATACGCAGGGTTCGGGGCTGGATATCGCCTTGCCGCCGGATCAGTTCAACAAACTTGCCGATGGATTGAATGAGCGCCTGACGGAAATCACCGAACAGGGCATCAATGCGGCGGTGGTGACATCAACCCGCAGACGTCGCTATCTTAAAACGATCCTGCGTTCTCGGGGGGTAACAAACCCGGTGCTGTCGTTTGAAGAAATTGGCCTTGAGGCACAGCCGTCGCTTGTTGGGCTTGTTCCCGCATGAACATAGACTTGCTCTCAGCCGACGTGGTTACGCTCTTTGGGTTTGCCTTCTGGCATGCGGCGATTGTGTTTCTGCGCGTTGGAGCGATGGTAAGCGTGTTGCCCGCCGTTGGTGAGGCTTATGTACCGACACCGGTCAAACTGGGCATCGCCATGGCGTTCACCTTGATTGTGGCGCCGGCCGCGCCGGTGCAAAATCCACCAGATGGTGTGTTGGACTACGCGGGAATTGCTGTGAGCGAAGCCATCATTGGACTGGCCTTGGGGCTTGCGGTGAGAATCTTTGTGTTCACGTTGCAAACGGCCGGCACGATTGCGGCGAACAGTACCTCGTTGAGCCAGGCTTTTGGGACCGCGGGGCAAGAACCGATGCCTGTTATTGGTGGTTTCCTGGTTGTGGCGGGGGTGACCTTTGCCGTGATCATGGGGCTCCACATCCGTGTGGCGGAATACATGATCCAATCGTATCAGCTGTTCCCAGTGGGTGAGTTTCCAGAGGCCTCAGGCCTGTTGCAATGGATCGTGCAGCGCGTTTCACAAAGCTATACGATGGCCTTTGCATTGGCGGCCCCTTTTGTGATCACCGCCGTGGTCTACAACATTACATTGGGCTTCATAAACAAAGCGATGCCACAGTTGATGGTTGCTTTTGTCGGGGCCCCCGCGATTACCTTTGGCGGCATCTTTATTCTCATGGTCGCAAGCCCGATGATCCTGACATATTGGGGCGAAGCTCTGTTTGGCTTCTTTAAGAACCCTGTTGGGGCGCTGCAATGAGTGATCAGGACGACAGCTCTGATAAGTCATTTGAACCGACACCGGAGAAGATCAAAAAAGCCAGAGAGCAGGGCAATGTTGCCAAGTCGGCGGATCTGTCGTTGGCGGCAGCCTATATGGGGCTGGCCATTGCGTTTTACATCTCTGGCAGCGGCGCGATTCAGAAGCTGGGCGTTACGCTAAAATCCTTTATCGACCAGCCTGATCGTATGGTCGCCATGTTCTTTGATGGCTCATCTTCGGATGCACGAGCTGCCTTGCTGACCACTGTGATGAAATCTATTCTGCCGTGGTTCATTGTGCCTGCGTCTTTGGTGCTGCTCTCTATTCTGGCGCAGAAGGCATTTGTCGTTGCCCCCAGCAAGATCAAACCAAAACTTTCAAAAATTTCCATTATTTCAAACGCTAAGAACAAATTCGGCCGCTCTGGCTTGTTTGAGTTTTTGAAGAGCTTTCTCAAGCTGCTCATCTATACGTTTGGATTGGGATATTACTTATCCTCGCGGATGCCAGAGCTGATCGCATCAGCCGCAACCGGGGCCCTTTCTGTTATTATGCTGATGGGGGACATGGTTATCCAGTGTCTCATCATATCAGTGGTGATTTCGGCCGTGATTGGTGTGGTTGATGCAGGTTTCCAGCACGCAGAATTCCGACGCAGGAATATGATGTCTCGCAAAGAAGTCACCGATGAACAGAAAAACTCGGAAGGTGATCCGCATTTCAAAGGGCAACGTCGCCAGCGCGGTCAAGCGATTGCCCTTGGGCAAATGATCGCCGCGGTTCCAGATGCGGATGTGGTGATCGTGAACCCGACACATTATGCCGTGGTGCTGAAATGGAGCCGTGAACAGGGGGCTGCGCCTTCTTGTGTTGCGAAGGGCGTTGATGAAATGGCGGCTGCCATTCGCGAAAAAGCGCAGGAACATGGGGTTCCGATCCACAGCGATCCACCAACTGCGCGGGCGCTCTATGCTTCTGTTGAGATTGGGCAAGAGATCGAGGAGGAGCACTATGCTCCTGTTGCGGCGGCGATTCGATTTGCGGAATCCATGCGTGAACGCGCGAAAGGGAAAATCTGATGAAACAAAAGATGCTTGATCAAATGGCCAGCGTGACCGAAGCGCAGTACCTTCAAGAGCACGCAAAGATCAAACCCGTGCTTGATGCAGAGGCTGCTCTTCGGTCAAAGCTCACGCAATTGGATGCCCAAGTGAAAGAAGCGCGGGGTCTCAGCAACCAGGATATTGCGATGAAATCCCTGGGTGCGGATCTGTTGTGGCAGGGCTGGCATACGCGGACCCGGCGACAATTGAACGTTGAACTGGCCCAGGCGACGGCGAAAAAACTGATGGCAATGGATCGGCTGCGCAAATCTTTTGGCCGCAAACACGCTGTGGAAACCATGGCAAAAGAAGCCAAGGAAAAGCAAAAAGCCGATCGTCAGGCGCGACTGCTTGAGCAGCTCACCAAACTGTAGGTTTTGCTGTATTACGCAACAAAAAGCCCCGGGTCAGTTTCCTGACCCGGGGCCTTCTTTGGTGATATTGCTTTAGACATCCTGGCGCGAGATTTCGACAATCAAGACGTCATTGATGCCTGATCCAAGCTGGCGTTGGGCGGCTTCGCGCAATGCTGTACGCAGTGGATCCAGCATGTCCGAGCGGGTGAACGCGCCACGAAACCCACCCATATTGGCATGATCAAATAGTACCTGCAGAAACACGTCGCGCAGTTTGGGTTCAAACGCGTGTACTCGTTCCTTCATGCCGATGTCGGTTTCCAAGGACAGCGATACCACGACCAGTGAAGACAGAGATTCATGTTCCACCACTGGAACCACAAATTGGTTTTGGATTTTGAAATACTCATACATGGGCTCCGCTTCGGGATCATGTTCTGGTTTTTCTTCCTTGGCGTGTTCCTTTTCGCCTTTTTCTTCTTCGTGCATTTCACCGTCGGCCATCTCGGCTTTTTCTTCGGGTGCAGGTTTCATCATGATTCCTGCACCGATGCCGCCAGCGGTTCCAACAATCAACAAAATAACGGGGAGAAGTTTGGAGAGCATGGGTAACCTCAGAATGGGAGCACAGCGTCAAGCAACTGCTGGCCGTAGCGCGGTTGTTGGACATCGGTAATCTGGCCGCGGCCGCCATAGGACACGCGTGCGGATGCAATTTTGTCGTAGGTGATTTCGTTCTGGCGGCTGATGTCTTCAGGCCGCACATATCCTGATACCAGCAGTTCGCGAATTTCAAAGTTTACGCGAAGCTCCTGGGAGCCGTTGATGGCAAGAACGCCATTGGGGAGCACATCAACGATGGTTGCCGCAACGCGCAGTTCCAGCTTCTCTTTACGTTTGACCGAGCCCGAGCCGCCGGAGGCTGAGTTGGAATTGACAGAAACCGCTTCGGCGCTGCTTGCGCCTTCTGGCAGTTTGCGGTCCAGCCGTTGTGGCAGGCCAAGAAGCTGCGGCACGCCAAGCGTTTCAGATCCGTTGCGAGATCGAGCCGTGTCATTGGAGATCTCTGCTTTTTCGTCGATTTCAATAACCACGGTCAAAATATCCCCGCGCTGAATTGCACGGCGATCGCCCAACAAGGATTGGCGACTGCCGCTCCATAGCGACGAGTTGTCAACCGCGCGTTGGGGGCGACGTTCTTGTGGCAAACCTTCCCAGAGCATCGCAACATGTTCTGGGGTTTCATTTGCAGGGGTGAACGACGGAGGCTTGCCGAGATGATCCATACGGGCGCATGCACCCGTCAGGACAAGGCTGATTGCTGCCAGTTTTGACAAGATAGAGATCGTTTGCATCAGTTTACCTCAATCGATCCATCGGCCTTTACACGGCCAGAAACAGTGGTGCGCGATGACAGATTCATCACGCGAATAGATTCACCCTCAGCTCCTCGCCCCAATGCGCGGCCTTCGGTGGCAATTGTCAGAGACCCGTTGCGAAAACGCAGTGTCACCAGATCATTGCGTTCGATGATCGCAGGCGGGCCAAAATCGCCAGGTCGTATGGGCCGGCCGGCATAGAGTGCGACACGCGCTTCTTGGCCAACCAGTTCGTCCGCTACCGCGATGGCGCCCACGACGCTGACCTGTTTGTGCGTCAGGTCGGACGGCGCGATGATTTCTTTGGGTCGGATATTGCGCACCGGCACGATGATTTCGGCAATGGCTGATTGCGCAATCAAAGACACAAAGAGAGCGAGGGCGAGTTTCATTAGCGTACCTGGGTGGTTGCGCCCATCATCTGATCGACGGCAGAGATCACTTTGGCGTTCATTTCATAGCCGCGCTGAGCTGCGATCAACTCGGTCACTTCACGCACCGCATCAACAGAGCTGCCTTCGAGATACCCTTGGCGCAGGGTGCCAATCCCATCTTCGCCGGCCGTTGAAACGGTGGCGCCACCGGAGGCTTCGGTTTCTACAAAGAGGTTGCCACCAATTGCTTCCAGCCCTTTGGGGTTGGTGAAGTTAGCAACGCTGAACTGCCCAAGAAGCTGGCCTTCAGCGGTTTCATCGAAGTAGGCGTAAACTTCGCCTTCTGGATTGATGGAGATGCTTTTTGCATCATCAGGAATGGTGATTTCGGGAGAGACCGGGAAACCATCAGAGGTGACAATCAGCCCTTCAGCATCGCGTTTGAGCGAGCCGTCGCGGGTATACGCGGATTGGCCAGAAGGCAGCGTGACTTCAAGGTAGCCATTGCCATCGATCGCAACATCCAAATCGTTGTTTGTTTGGGTCAAAGCACCCTGTTCCAGATGGATGGAAACAGCGGCCGGACGCACGCCAAGCCCGACCTGCACGCCGGTTGGCAGAACGGTACCATCGGAGGCGTTCACGGTGCCCGCGCGGGAGACTTGTTGGTAGTGAAGATCGGCAAATTCTGCACGACGGGCATTGTAAGCCGTCGTGTTCATATTGGCGAGGTTGTTCGAAATGGTTTCAACGCGCAGCTGCTGAGCGCTCATCCCGGTGGCTGCAATTTTAAGAGCACGCATTGTTATGCCTCCTAGGTTCTGATCAGTTTGTTGATGGCGTCGCGGACACGTTGATCTTCGGTTTCCAGAAAGCTTTGTCCCATTTCATAGGCGCGCTGGATTTCGATCATGCGTGTGATCTGGTCGATGGAGTTGACGTTGGATTCTTCGAGAAACCCTTGATGAACGCGCCCATCGAGACTGTCTTCAATCTCACCGTCGACGCGGAACATGACGCCGTCTTCGCGTATGGTCTGGCTTCCTTCGCCGGGTTTGAACAGACCGATCTGCCCAAGTGCACGACCATCGGCGCTCAGCGTGCCATCGAGGCCAAACTTGATGGATTTTGCATCGCCCGGAATAAAGACCGGCGCCCGGCCCGCATCCAGCACCCGATTGCCATCAGCCGTTACCAGATCACCTGCGGCATTGGTGGCAAATGTACCTGAACGTGTCAGCCGCTCACCGCGTGGTGTTTCCACCATGAAATAAGAATCGCCTTCAATCGCGAGATCAAAGGTACCACCGGTTTTGGTCAGCGCACCTTGTTCGTTTGACGTGTTGCGAATGTTTGCTCGCGACATCGAAACAGACTCTGAACCAGGAGAAGAGGCAACAAATTCAGAGAAAATCAGACCTTCTTGGCGGTAGCCGGTGGTGGCTGAGTTGGCGATATTGTTTGCAACAACACGCATTTCCCGCATCAAACCGGTCTGGCGTGAGAGTGTTGTGTAGCTTGCCGAATCCATCAGAAGCCTCCTGCGATGAGTGGCACGAGATGCGCATCAAAAAGGGTTACGAGCGTCTGGGTCATAAAACCCATCACAGCCCAGAATACGACCAGAATGGCCACGAGCTTTGGAACGAAGGTCAGTGTCATTTCCTGGATAGAAGTCAGCGCCTGAAACAGGCCAATCGTCAGACCAACAACAAGCGCGACGGCGAGGATAGGCGTGGACATGATGACAGCAGTCCAGATGGCTTGCCGTAACGTGTCAAAGAAAAGACCTTCGCTCATCATTGTGTTAGACCGGCATCCGCATGATTTCTTGGTAGGCTTGTACGACCTTGTTTCTGACGGTCACGGCTGTCTCAACGGCCAGTTCGGTCTGTGCCAGCGCCTGCACCAAGGCGTGTGGATCCGCAGAGCCGGTCATGGCCTGAACCGAGAGCTGTTCTGACTTTTGCATCGTGGTTGCAAAGTCCTGAAAGCCTTGTTCCACGCGATCTTGAAAACCGTTTGATGTGTTGGATGGGTCAGCCTGGGTGGCAGGGCGTGCTGCAACATAGCCATTGGCGGCGGATAGGGAACGAATATCCATTCTGGATCTCCTAGTTCAGTTTATTTGCGTAGTAGGTCCATCAGGGACGTGGACATTTCCCGCACCTGATCAAACATTTTTAGGTTGGCTTCATAGCTGCGCTGCGCTTCGCGCGCGTCGGCGATTTCGATCATTAGATCAACGTTAGAGCCATCATAGTGACCAGATTCATCGGCCATTGGGTGGTTGGGGTCATAGATCTGTTGCAGCTCACCCCGGTCCAGGATGACACGACCAACCCGAACCTGTTCAGTGTTGTTGTTCAAATCGCGCACCGCCTCAAAAGGTACGGATTTGCGGCGATAGCCCGGGGTGTCGGCGTTTGAGATGTTTTCAGCAACATGGCGCAGGCGGCTGGCTTGCGCCTTGAGACCACTGGCCGAAACCGTAAGAGAATTCGCAAAATCGCTCATGGCTAAAGGGTCCCTTAGTTATCGCGAATGCTGGTGCGCAGCACGTTCATGGTTGATTTGTAGATAGAGATGGCGCGGCTGTGCTGACGGCGAACTTCCACACCTTTCAGGATTTCCTGTTCCAGCGAGACGGAGTTGCCGTTGGGGTCCGCGCCGGTTTCATCGGAGGAAATCGCCCATTCCATCCCATGCCCTTGCCCGTTCAGATGCGACGCGCGGGTTGATACCATGTCACCAGACTGCGTGCCGCGGCGCGCATATACTTCCTTAAAGGGACGGATATCTTTGGTGTGGTAGTTAGGGGTATTCGCATTGGCGATGTTTTGAGACACCAATGCCTGACGGGTCCCAGCATGGGACGCCATCGAGTATGCAATTTTAAAAACGTTCAATTCTGTGAACACCGGGGCTTCTCCCTCGATCAATTTCAATCAAGGCTTAACCCCGATTCCTTTAGAAATTGTTTTCAGAGACACATTGGAGAACCCAAACATGATTCCAGCGCTCAAAGCTCTGACCGAGGAATTGGCATCAAAACGTCTGTCCACAACTGTTGGACGGGTCACCGCGGTATCGGATGGGGTGATAAAAGTCTCTGGTCTTGCCCATGTTGCACGAATCGGGGATCGTGCCACGCTACGGCGCGCTCCGGGAGACGAGCTTGATGGCGAGATCATGAAGATCGAAGGGGATGAAGTATCGATGCTGCCGGATACGGCGCCGGATCGAATTCGAATCGATGATCCCATCCTGTTGCAACCCACCGCGTTGTTTGCGCCATCTGACAGTTGGATCGGCCGGGTTATTGATCCCTTTGGCCAACCGTTGGATGGGCGGCCCATGTTGCGTGGTGAAAACGCGCGCGATTTGATGGCGTCGCCGCCAAAGGCCGCGGCACGCCGCGGTTTGGGCGCGCGCGTTGGCACTGGCTATGCCGTCATGAACACCATGCTGCCAGTGGTAAAGGGGCAACGTATCGGCCTGTTTGCAGGCTCTGGTGTTGGTAAGTCGACGCTGTTGGCCAAGCTTGCACAACATATGGAAGCGGATGTGGTTGTGATGGCGCTGATCGGTGAGCGGGGCCGGGAGGTGAATCACTTCGTCAAGGATGTGTTGGGCGAAGAAGGGATGAAACGTGCGGTAGTGGTTGCTGCTACGTCAGATCAATCTGCATTGGTGCGCCGTCGTTGTGCCTGGGCCGCGATGAGTGTGGCAGAACATTTCCGCGATCAGGGCAAACATGTGCTGTTTCTTGCGGACTCTGTTACCCGGTTTGCAGAAGCGCATCGTGAAATCTCTGTTGCGTCTGGGGAAGCCCCGGCGCTGCGTGGCTATCCGCCATCGGTTACGCCGCTGATCACCGGTCTCTGCGAACGTGCGGGCCCTGGAGAAGAAGATCAGGGCGATATCACAGCTGTATTCAGCGTTCTGGTTGCAGGTTCCGATATGGATGAGCCGATCGCCGATATTTTGCGCGGGGTTCTGGATGGGCATGTCGTCTTGAACCGTGAAATTGCCGAACGAGGCCGTTTCCCGGCTATCGATGTGTCACGCTCTGTTTCTCGGAGCCTGCCAGCGGCCGCGAGCCAAGATGAAAACGACCAGATCTTGCAGGTGCGCAAATTCCTTGGTGCCTATGAACAATCCGAAGTGATGATCCGCGCCGGGCTTTATTCTGAAGGCACTGATCTGACGCTTGATCAGGCGGTAAAGGTCTGGCCCGAGCTGGACGCCTTTTTTGGTCGCGAAGAGGCGGGAGCTGTATCTGATAGCTTTAACCGGCTGCATCTGATCTTGCGCCGCGCTGGCAAATGATCGGTGACACATAAATACACTGCCCACCGCTTTGGGAAACGGTGGGCAGCGGTGAACCTGATGGAGACCACGGAGGTAGCCGCCTGATCATGGTTCACGAGGAAGAGGGGATTGCACCAGCTGTATAAAGCTTGTGCTGATGCCTCGTTGATGGTCGTGTTTCGTTAGATACGCATGCGAGGCACGTCGTTTGGATCGAGGTGCAGCTCGATCAGCACGGGGCCTTTGCGATCCGAGAGTTGGGCAGTGGCGGCCTCTAGCTCTTCTATAGAGCGTACTTCAATCCCTGTACCTCCAAGGGCCGTGGCCACGGCCGCGAAAGATGGCCATTCAAACGTGGTCAGCTCCGGATCCATTTCGCGGTCCAGAAACTGAATGTGTTCTGCGCCATAGGCTGCATCGTTGCAGACGATGATGATCAGATCCAAGCCTAGGCGCACGGCTGTGTTGAACTCATTGATGCCACCCATCATAAATCCGCCATCACCGGTAAACAGAACCACCGGGCGGCTGCGGTCGGCAACCCCTGCACCAATGGCTTCTTGCAGGCCAAGGCCGATAGAACCGAAATTTGCAGTAGGGATAAAACTCTGCGGGTCAGAGACTGAAATACGGCACCAGACTTCGGTCATGAAACGGCCGCCATCGGTCACCACAATGCGGTTTTCCGGCAGTGTCTGTTCCAACAATTCGATGGCTGGGACATAATCTACTGTGCCCGGGGCAAAGCTGCGGGATTTATGTGGTTCATGTTGGGTGAGCTCTGCCGAATCGAGCTCACGGGTAAAGCCGCTGGGCTGAATTTCGGCCTCATTCAACCAAAAGACAAAATTATCAGCTGTAAGCGCCGCATCGGCAACCAGCGCCGCGTCTGGGTGCACAGACAGGCCAATCGCCTTGCCTTTGTTGTCGATCTGCACAACGCGCTTGCCTTCGATAAGCTTGCCGCGATCGGTGGTGAATTCATGTAGGGCAGTGCCAAAACAGATGATGCAATCGGCTTTGCTGATCGCATCATAGGTTGCAGGTGTGCTGAGGGTGCCAAAAATATCCAGATTGTAGGGGTGGTCATTGAACAAGCCTTTTGCCTTGAGTGTTGTGGCAAGCGGGGCTTCTAGCCGGTCGGCCAGCTTGATGATGCTGTCACGTGCGTCGCAGGCACCGGCCCCTGCCAAAATCATCGGGCGTTTGGCCGACGCGATCATACCAACGGCCTCATCCAGCACGTCGCCCTCTGGCGCGTAGGCTGGGGTTTCGAAATGGGTGTAGCCAACCGTGCTATGAGTGGTTTTTTCCCACATATAGTCTGCTGGCATGTTCAGCACGATTGGGCGTTTTTCGACCTGAGCACGATAGATCGCTTGGGCAAAATCCTTTGAGGCTGTTTCCGGCAGGCGCACCTGAACAAACCCTGCACCTGTGGATTTGACCACTTCGCGTTGATCAATAGATTGCAGGTGACGCGGGTTTGAAGCGGGGGTGTCACCGGCCAGTAAAACCATAGGGATGTTACCGCGCACCCCTTCGGTCAGGGCGGTGACACAGTTTGTGAGCGCTGGCCCATGGGTGACGGTCGCGACGCCAACTTTCCCGGAAATATGTGCATAGGCAAATGCCATAAGAACCGAACTGCCCTCATATGCGGCAGGTACAAAGGTTCCGCCAAAGTCACGGACAAAGGAATCGGCAAAGAAGAGATTGGCATCTCCCATCAAACCAAAGAGCGTATCAACCTTATGGTCCCTCAACGCTCGGGCGATGGATTGATAGGTATAGATGCTTTCTTCTGACATTTGCTTCGCGCCTCCTCAAGCTGGAAGAAGTTTCCCTCTTGTGAATGTTAGCTGTGAAGCGCTGCGCAGGCGTTGCGAAGATCAGCAAGAAACGTCGGGTCAATGAACAAATTTCGCGTATTTGGATGAGACGGCGCGCATTTGATGCAGTTAATATGTTGCATATGCAGAATGGGGGCGTGGATGGATCAGTTTGATTTGCGTATATTGGCGGCGCTTCAGGGTGATGGAACCCTGACAAATGCAGCATTGTCAGAGCAGGTTCATCTCTCTGCCTCGCAGTGTTCGAGACGTCGGGTTGCTCTTGAACAAGCGGGTCTGATCGAAGGGTATCGTGCCAAGTTAAGCGCTGAAAAGCTGGGCGTACGCCTGCAGGCGATTGTGCGGGTTACCCTCAAAGAGCACGATAAAGATGCGCACAATGCGTTCTCGAGCTGGGTGTCCGCCCAGCCAGAGGTGCAATCTGCGTTTTCAGCCTCAGGGGATGCGGATTATATCCTGATGGTGCGTATGCGAGATTTAGAGGCATTCTCCGAGTTTCTGCATGAAAGGCTGCTGTTTCAGCCGCAGGTGGCACAGGTGAAATCGGATTTTGTGCTGAAAACATTGAAAGACAGCCAGGAGTTGGATGTTTATTCGGTTTCCGCCAGCTAGGGCACGCGCGTAGGGCAGCCTTCGCAAGGGCCCGCCCTGTTGTCGATGGTGCAATAACCCAGCACAAGTCATGAAGTGCTTTCAGCGGCGTTTCTGGTGGAAGCTTGTTGCAGATCAATACCGGCACAGCTGTTTCGTGGCACGTGGGTGATATGGACACTAGGGAGGCCACGATGCTGGATCAAGACCTTCACACGACACCAATCACCCCGAGTTTGCAACATAATGACGCGCCGCTGATGCGTGTGCGTGATCTTTCTTTGTACTATGGGCAGAAACAGGCACTGGATGGCGTCACGTTCGACCTCTATCCACAGGAAATCCTGGCCTTTATTGGCCCTTCAGGTTGCGGCAAGACCACCGCATTGAAATGCCTGAATCGGATGCATGACGGAAATCGTGGGGTTCGTATTGAGGGCTCCATCGAAATGGAAGGCGTCGATATCCATGACCCAGACATTGATCCTCCGCTGTTGCGCCGCCGCTTTGGTTGGGTTGCCCAAAAGCCGAACCCATTTCCCTTTTCCATCTGGCGCAATGTGGCCTACGGCGCGCGTATCCACGGGTTGATGAACAGTTCTGCAGATCTGGATGCCCATGTCGAAAACTGTCTGCGTCGCGCGTTTTTGTGGGACGAGGTTAAGGATCATCTCCATACGAAACAGGGCACATCCCTTTCAGGAGGGCAGCAACAACGGCTGTGTGTGGCCCGTGCCTTGGCGACTCAGCCAGATGTGTTGTTGATGGATGAACCAACCGGTTCCGTTGACCCAGTTGCGACCGCCAAACTCGAAGCATTGATGCTTGAGCTGAAATCCAGCCATTCCATTGTTGTGGTCACCCATTCCATGATGGAGGCGAAACGCATCGCGGATCGCGTGGCTTACTTCCATCTCGGGCAGTTATTGGAGATTGGATCGACCCAGATGATTTTTGATCATCCCGCAGATCCAAGGACCCGCGCGTTTGTCGGCGGCAAATTCGGATAAGAAAAACCCCCGGCGTTTGGGCCGGGGGGTCAATTTAAAAGTCCAGATTTTCCACACTCAGCGCGTTTTTCTGGATGAATTCGCGGCGAGGCTCTACCACGTCGCCCATCAGCTTGGTGAAGAGGTCATCCGCCTCGACCATGTCATCAACCCGTACTTGCAGCAGGGTGCGTGCATCGGGATCCAAAGTGGTTTCCCACAGCTGATCCGGGTTCATCTCACCCAGGCCTTTGTAGCGTTGTAGCGACAGGCCTTTTTCCCCTTCTTCCAGGATCGCTGAAAGCAGGCCAAGCGGCCCGTGAATGGTTTGGCTGCGATCCTTGCGCTGCAGCAGTGCATGGGTGCCGTAAACCTCTTGCAGGGATTGCGTGAAGCTGCCGGTTTTACGTGCCTCACCAGAGCGTAGCATCGGGCCGTCCAGGCTGCGAACCTCCTCAACGCCGCGCAGAATGCGGGCAAGACGGATGCCATGATCCTGGGTGATACGACCTTGCCAGCCACGTTCATATTCCAGCGCAATCAGATCAAGGCGCTGGGCGACTTTGTCAGCAACACCCTGAAGGTCAGCGTCCACAGCACCGGGAATAAAGGCACCAGCAACCGCGGCTTGTTCCAGAATATGGCGTGGATAATGGGTTGGGAACGCGTCCAGAACTCGTTTCAGCCGTCGTGCTTCGTCCACGACCCGGGTAAGATCTGCGCCCGCTATTTCGGAACCATTGCCCAATTTTAGCACGGCACCGTCGACGCCCTGATTGATCAAGTAATCGTCCATGGCGGACTGATCTTTCAGATACACCTCGGATTTGCCGCGCGACACTTTATACAAAGGCGGTTGAGCGATATAGAGATAGCCGCCTTCAATCAGTTCCGGCATTTGACGATAGAAGAAGGTCAGCAGCAGGGTCCGAATGTGGGCACCATCCACATCCGCATCGGTCATGATGACGATCTTGTGGTAACGCAGCTTTTCGATGTTGAATTCATCGCGCCCAATGCCGGTGCCAAGAGCCATAACAAGGTTGCCGATCTCCTGAGACGACAGCATTCTGTCAAACCGGGCCCGCTCAACGTTGAGGATCTTACCCTTCAGCGGCAGGATCGCCTGTGTTTGCCGGTCGCGGCCGGTCTGTGCAGAGCCACCCGCAGAGTCACCCTCCACAAGGAAGAGTTCGGTTTTGGTTGCGTCTTTTTCCGAGCAATCTTTGAGCTTACCTGCCAGGAAGTTCACATCCATCGCGGTTTTACGGCGTGTCAGTTCGCGCGCCTTACGGGCAGCTTCGCGGGCCAGCGCAGCCTCAATGATTTTGCCAACCACCTGTTTGGCCACATTGGGGTTTTCTTCAAACCATTCGGACAGTTTCTCGTTCATCAGGCTTTCAACAACCGGACGAACTTCTGATGAAACCAGCTTGTCTTTGGTCTGGCTGGAGAATTTCGGATCCGGCACTTTAACCGAGAGCACGCAGGTCAGGCCTTCGCGCGCATCGTCACCGGTAAAGGAGACCTTTTCTTTTTTCGCAATGCCCGAAGATTGTGCATAGTTGTTGATGGTGCGCGTCAATGCCCCGCGGAAACCGGCCACATGGGTGCCGCCATCGCGCTGAGGGATGTTGTTGGTAAACGGCAGCACGGTTTCATGGTAGCTGTCGTTCCACCACATGGCGATTTCCACACCGATGTCATCTTTTTCGCCTTTGATATAGATCGGCGCGTCCATGACCGGAGATTTGGAGCGGTCGAGATATTTAACGAACTCATTGACGCCACCTTCGTAGTAGAGCTCGGTTTCAAGCCGCTCTGCAGGGCGTTCGTCGATCAAAATGATGCGGACGCCGGAATTCAGAAACGCGAGCTCACGCAGGCGTTTTTCCAGCGTCTCGTAAATATATTCCAGGTTGGAGAATGTGTCGGTGGATGCCAGGAAACGCACCTCGGTCCCTGTGCGATCACCACACTCGCCAACAACCTCAAGATGCTTCGCTGTGTCGCCGCGTTCAAAGCGTGCGATGTGTTCTTTCCCGTTGCGCCAGATGCGCAGCTCCAGCCAGTCGGAGAGCGCGTTTACAACGGATACACCCACACCGTGCAAACCGCCGGACACCTTGTAGGAGTTGCTGTCAAATTTCCCGCCTGCGTGGAGCTGGGTCATGATGACCTCAGCTGCGGACACGCCTTCTTCGGGGTGAATGTCGACGGGGATGCCGCGACCATTGTCGCCGACAGAAACGCTGGAATCCGCGTGAATTTTCACGGTTACCGCGTCTGCATGGCCCGCAAGCGCCTCGTCGATCCCGTTATCGACCACCTCATAGACCATGTGGTGCAGGCCCGAGCCATCATCGGTGTCACCGATATACATGCCAGGGCGCTTGCGAACGGCTTCTAACCCCTTGAGAACCTTAATGGAATCCGCGCCATATTCTGCTGGAGTTTGCTCGTTCTCAGACATGCATGCTTTCCTGATTTTACCTTGTGATTTTATACGAATTTCCCAGTGGGATGTCACGGGCAGGGAGGGATATTTCTTGGCGAATTCAAACCGATTTCAAGCTGTTATCCGCCGCATTTGAAATCGCGGCTTAGCGGGGTTCAACCACCGAGGTTTGATCTTTTTCGAGCACTTCGAATTTTTGCACGCGCTCGTTGCATTCGGCAAAAAGTTCGGGCCCTGTTCCGGTCATCCAAGCCTGAATGCCAAGGGCCGAGATCTCATCATACAGGGCGGCCCGGCGATCCGCATCCAGATGCGCTGCTACCTCATCCAGAAGCAGAATAGGCGGCATATCATCGCGTGCTTTTAATGCGCGGGCATTGGCCAGAACAAGCGACACCAGCAGCGCCTTTTGTTCCCCGGTGGAGCAGTCCCGCGCGGGTAGAGATTTGGTGCGATAAGTCCCCAAAAGATCCGTACGGTGGGGGCCTACCGATGTGCGGCCTGTTGCCAGATCGCGAAACCGGCTTTCTTCGAGCGCATCCTGAAAATCTGCCGCTGTGTTTGGCATTGCGGCCTCAGATTGGAGCAGCTCCAGCTCGGCAATGGGAAAAGCGGTTTCTGCCTTTGCCTGGGCCTCATGCAGGGTATCAACAGCATCCAGACGCGCCTGATGAATAAGATGCCCGGTTTCGGCCATCTGTTTTTCGATCACCGCATACCATCCACCATCGCGGATCTGTTGCTTCAGCAGTTTGTTGCGTTCCCGCATGGCTTTTGCGTAGGCCAATGTGGCCTCTGCATGGTCTGGCACAAAGCTTAGCGCGACCCGATCAAGAAACCGCCGCCGCCCCTCAGCATTTTCGATCCAGAGACGGTCCATTGCAGGCACCAACCAGACCACACTGGCAATCTGCCCCAGGGCAATTTGATTGGCGGATTTATTGTCGATCCGCACTTGCCGCGCTTGACCGGACTCAGACCAGGTTTCCACCTCATAGAGCTGCTCATTTGCGCGCAGGGTCGCGCTGAGCTTCCAGCCGGGGCTTTCCGGTCTGCGCGCCATTTCCGAAGCGGAGGCGCGGCGAATACCACGGCCCGGCGAGAACAGCGATACGGCCTCCAGAATATTGGTTTTGCCCGCGCCGTTGTTGCCAAAAAGGGCTACCGGGCGACCATCCAATTGCAAATTCGCCCGCAGATGCGAGCGAAAATGCGAAAGGTTCAAAGATGTCAGTGCAAGCATGGCGACAACGGAAGTTCAAATTCCATAAAGGGTGGTTGCGCCAGGTAGATGCGTGATCCCACGTTAGACCCGCATTGGCATGACAACATAAACAGCGCTGTCATCGTTGCCTTCACGCATCAAAGTGGGGTCGCCAGAAGAGTTGAACATGAACACGGCGTTTTCACGATCAACCTGATTGGCAATTTCCAACAGGTATTTTGCGTTAAAGCCAATATCCAGATGTTCGTCGCTATAGGCTACGGCGAGCTCTTCTTCAGCGGCGCCGCTGTCTGGTGCGTTTACTGACAGGATCAGGCGGTCTTCTTCCAGCTGCAGTTTCACGGCACGTGAACGTTCAGACGAGACAGTTGCGACACGGTCAACAGCCTGGGCAAATTCGGTCGCATCCACTTCGAGGCGTCGTGTGTTGCCCACTGGGATCACGCGGGTGTAATCTGGGAAGGTGCCATCAATCACCTTGGAGGTCAGGGTAATATTGGGGGTGGCAAAGCGCACTTTGGTTTCTGACACAGAAACTGCGATATCCATATCGTCGTCGTCCAAGAGCTTGCGCAGCTCGCCCACGGTTTTGCGCGGGACAATCACGCCCGGCATCGCCTCGGCACCGCCGGGAAGATCTGCATCAATCCGGGCCAGACGGTGGCCATCGGTTGCAACACAGCGCAGTACACGATCGCCGGTGCTGCCATCGGTGATGTGCATATAGACGCCGTTCAGATAGTAACGGGTCTCTTCGGTTGAGATCGCGAACTTTGATTTATCAAACAGGCGGCGCAGAACTGCAGCTTTGGCGGCAAAGTTTGACTGATATTCAGCGGTAGCCATCACAGGGAAGTCTTCGCGCGGAAGCGTTGCCAGCGAGAAGTTTGAACGCCCTGCTTCAACTGTCAGGCGGCCAGTGGCCGCGTCAGCGGTCAAAGATACCAGCGCGCCATCCGGGAGCTTGCGCACGATCTCGTGCAGCGTTGTTGCGGCAACGGTTGTTGCACCGGCTCGTTCAACCTGGGCGTTTGCCCGATCGACAACTTCGATGTCGAGATCGGTGGCCCGAAACTGGACCGTGTCGCCCTCGGCTTCGATCAAAACATTGGCCAGGATAGGAATAGTGTTGCGACGTTCCACAACGGACTGTGCCTGGGCTACAGCCTTCAGAAGCGTGCCGCGTTCGATACTGATCTTCATATCCCTCATTCCTTTCGTCTGGCTTCACCAGCAACCGGCCGTGACGCCGGGAGGCTACGGTAACCTTTTGCGCCCCTAAGACAAGACCTTATTCGATTTCTCCAATTGTAGATGACCAGCGTCAAGGGGCCTCATGGGTAGAAGCGCCGGAAACGTTGCATTGCGGCAGTTTCTGCAACGCAAAACGGCCCCGAAACAGGTCGGAGCCGCCTACAATCGCTGTTTTGCCTCTGCGCGTTACGCTTCGAGCGCGCGGCGCAGCATTTCGACGTCTTCTGCAATCTGGCCATCAACCAGCTTCAGCTCTTCGATCCGCTTTACACCATGCATGACAGTTGTGTGGTCGCGGCCGCCAAAACGGCGCCCGATTTCAGGCAGGCTGCGGCTGGTCAGCTGTTTGCACAGATACATCGCCACCTGGCGCGGGCGTGCATAAGAACGCAGGCGTTTGGGGCCAATGATGTCTGACATGCGGATGTTGTAATATTCAGAGACTTTGCGCTGGATCTCTTCGACGGTGATTTTGCGCTCAGAGGCGCGCAAAACATCGGCCAGACAATCCTGGGTCAGTTCCATATCGATTTCACGGCCAACCAATGATGCAAACGCAAAAAGACGTGTCAGAGCGCCTTCGAGCACGCGAACGTTGGTTGAAATGCGATGCGCCAGGAACTCCAGTACGCCATCTGCAATTTTCAGGTCCGGGAAGCTTTTGCGATGCTGCTGAACTTTGGTCTGCAGGATGCCGAGGCGCAGTTCATAGTCTGTGGGGTGCAGATCAACGACCAGGCCACACTGAAGGCGCGATTTTACACGTTCTTCCAGCTCTTTGATTTCACCCGGAGCGCGATCGGCCGAGATGATGATCTGTTTGTTCTGGTCAACCAGCGCGTTGAAGGTGTGGAAAAACTCTTCCTGGGTTGAATCTTTGCCTGCGATGAATTGCACATCATCCACCATCAGCACGTCTACAGAACGGAACAGATGTTTGAAATCCATCATCTTGCGTTCGCGCAGCGCCTGAACAAAGCGGTACATGAACTGTTCCGCAGAAAGATAGAGCACGTTGAGCTCGGGATTGCTGCGTTTCAGCTCCCAGGCGATCGCATGCATCAGGTGGGTCTTACCCAGACCCACGCCACCATAAAGAACCAGCGGATTAAACGTAACTGGGCCCGCTTCGGCGACGCGGCGTGCGGCGGCATGGGCCAGTTCGTTTGGTTTGCCGACAACAAAGGTGTCAAAGGTGAAGCGCGGATCCAGGGGGGCGGCCTGAAGACCTTCGATTGGCTCCTTGGAGAAGCCGGACGTTTGGGGCGCAGTTTCAGCCGGGGCTGAAACAGGTTCGTCCATCGGCACTTCTACAGAGTCATCATTGTTGTGAATCACTTCAAACAACGGCTTTGAGGCCGCGCTTGGACGTGAGGGGGAATTCACGGCAACATTAAAGGTCAGGCGCTGAACGCGTTCGCCTGACATATTCAGCTCATGCAGAATCAGATCTGAGAAATTCTGACCAACATAGTTACCCATAAAATTGGTGGGTACATTAAACACTGCAATCCCGTCTTCGAGATTTCGCAGCTCCAATGGCTCGATCCAGGTTGTAAAGTTATTCTGCCCAACCGTTTTCAACAAACGCTGTCTGACACTACCCCATTTGTCTATCGTCATTATACGCCTCTTGCGTCCCCACGTGCCGCGACCCTTAAGGGTCTTATGTTTCGTTCCAGCTCATTTCACGAGCTTTGAAAAAGACAAAAATCCCCTTGGCAGATGATGTGCTCATCTTACCTGCAGGGAAGCGTCCCTTCGTCTTTTCCAATGTCCAGCAATTGGTGAATGTTATCACCTTGCAACGATCCACAAGCCGAGTGTCAAAATTTAATCGGTCAAATAACAGCCCATCAATGTGCCACAGAAAAGCACAAAGAAAGACAGGAGCGGTCACTGTGTAACCACCTGTTTTCTTACCTAGATTTATCAGAACTCGGTGGAAACCACCTATGGCAGCTAATCCCCTCAGCAGGTGAATCGCTGAAACATTGGTAGCAATTTAGAGTAGGAGGCAGCAACGAAACTATGATGTTGACTCTGCCTTTGTGGATAAAGAATCTCTGACGGCTGAGTTAAGGTTTTGAGTGCTTTAGAAAAAAAAGAAGCGCCGCAATCTGCGGCGCTTCACAAAACTGTTGGGTACACGTTCTTGGTTACGTGCTCCGAAAAGGAATCAACCCAGCGCTTTTACGCGTGCCGCCAGGCGGGACACTTTCCGGGATGCAGTGTTTTTGTGGTAAACACCTTTGGTCACGCCGCGCATCAGTTCAGGCTGAGCTGCGCGCAGAGCAGCGACAGCTGCTTCTTTGTCACCAGATTCGATTGCTTCTTCAACGTTACGCAGGAAGGTGCGGATGCGCGAACGACGGGCTTTGTTTACGGCAAAGCGGCTTTCGTTCTGACGAGCGCGCTTTTTTGCTTGGGGCGAATTAGCCATTGGAGGACCTCACAGGGTTTAAATTAATCGGCGCAGTGCCAGACAGCCCCGGGTCATTTCACCGGTGTGATTCTAGCCTGAGCGGGCTGCACGCGCATGTATAGCGGCGGCTTTTATCCATATGTGCCTTGGGATGCAAGTGCTGATATGAAGGGCGGCTGCGTGCTTTTGCCAAAGACCACCATGTTTGACGGTCTTTGGCTGTGTGTTGTGTTTACTTGTCGCGGAATTGCGCTTCGCGCTTTTCCAAAAAGGCGGCCATGCCTTCTTTTTGGTCTTCGGTCGCAAAAAGCGCGTGGAACAGGCGACGTTCAAACAACATGCCTTCGGCCAGCGGCAGCTCATAGCTGCGGTTGACGGCCTCTTTGGTTGCCAAAGTGCTGATCTGTGATTTTTCAGCAATTTTCTGCGCTGCTGCGGTGGCTTCATCCAGCAATTTCTTGGCTGGGACTACACGCGACACAAGGCCTGAACGTTCCGCTTCTTCCGCATCCATAAAGCGGCCGGTGAGGTTCATATCCATCGCTTTGGATTTGCCAACAAATCGTGTGAGACGCTGGCTGCCACCCATGCCCGGCATAACGCCAAGGTTGATTTCTGGCTGGCCAAATTTGGCCGTATCTGAGGCAATAATGAAATCACACATCATTGCCAGTTCACAGCCGCCACCCAAGGCGTAGCCAGAAACGGCAGCAATGACCGGCTTGCGGATCGCCGCGATGCGATCGTTTGCCTTGGCGAAAAGGTTCTCGTTGAAGACTTCAACGAATCCTTTGCTCGACATTTCCTTGATGTCGGCGCCTGCTGCAAAGGCTTTCTCTGAGCCTGTTACAACGATGCAGCGAACCTTTTCGCTGGTGTCTGCATCTTCCAACGCATCACAAAGCTCTTGCAGAAGCTCAGTGTTAAGTGCGTTCAACGCCTCGGGGCGGTTCAGTTTAATGAGGCAAACATGGTCCTGCACGTCGACGTTGATCGTCTCATATGCCATTGGGTTCCGCTTTCGATTGTTCCGTCTAAGTTGGATTCATTATCACGCATGAGAGACGGATCAAGCTATCTTTGACAGCTGCCACAGTAGAAGGTTGAACGACCAGACTGGGTGATCCTTAAGATTTCGCCTGTGCAACCCTCACGATGGCAGGGTTCTCCTTCGCGCCCATATGCATCAAAGCTATGCTGAAAATATCCAAGCTCTCCATTGGCTTGACGGAAGTCTTTGAGCGAAGATCCCCCTGCTTTGATCGCGTCTTGCAGGACCTTGCGGATCACCGGGACAAGGCTTGCAACTCGGTCCTTGGAGATCTGGCCAGCCTTGCGTGTTGGGGAAATGCCGCAACGGAACAGCGCTTCGCATACATAGATATTGCCTAAACCAGCGATGATTCCCTGATCCAAGAGCGCGGATTTGATCGGGGTGTTTTTCCTTTCGAGCGCAGAGATCAGGTAGGATTCGTTGAATGCATTCCCCAGCGGTTCTGGGCCCAAGACGTTGATGAGTTTGTGATTTTCCAATCCATCAGTTGTGATCAGATCCATCGCGCCAAAACGGCGTGGGTCGTTGAAGGTGATGCGTGCGCCATTGTCCATGTCAAAGACAACGTGATCATGTTTGGCTGCTGCTGGGTGATCGTGCACAAACTGACCCAAGGGATCACCAGAGACCGTCATACGCCCCGACATGCCAAGATGGACAAGCAAGGTTTCACCACGATCCAGTTCCGCCAGAATATATTTGGAGCGCCGTTTCAGCCTTGATACCCGTGCCCCGGTCAGACGTTCTGACATGCGCTCGGGGAAAGGCCAGCGTAGGTCTGGGCGGTTAATTTGCGCCTTTATGATCACAGCCCCCTCCATCGATGGAGATAAACCACGCATCACGGTCTCGACCTCAGGCAATTCAGGCATTACATCGCTCCTGCAACAGATGACCGTGAGCCGCATTGTGCCCCGGAATTTGCGCCCTATAACTGGGGCGAACCAGAGGAAACGGCAAGTCCCATGACCGAGACATCAGAAAATACCACCCACTTCGGATTTGAAACCGTCCCTGAACACGAAAAAGCAGGTCGTGTGCAGGGGGTCTTCAACTCGGTTGCCTCTAAATATGACATTATGAACGATGTCATGAGCGTGGGGATCCACCGCGTCTGGAAAGATGCAATGATGGATTGGTTGGCCCCGCGCCCCGGTCAAAAGCTACTCGATGTGGCAGGGGGGACGGGTGACATTTCATTCCGCTTCCTCAAACGTGCGGGCTACGGGCATTCAACCGTTCTGGATCTGACGCGCCCCATGTTGGAGGCTGGGCGTCAGCGCGCCGAGGCGGAAAAGATGGCCGATAGTCTGGATTGGGTCACCGGTGATGCAATGGCACTGCCGTTTCAGGACAATACCTTTGATGTCTACACGATATCGTTTGGCATACGAAATGTAACCCGGCCGTTGGAGGCGCTCAAAGAAGCGTACCGTGTGCTGAAACCCGGCGGCCGCCTGATGGTGCTGGAGTTCAGCCAGCTGCCAAATGACGGGCTGCAGAAACTCTATGATCTTTACTCGTTCAACGTGATCCCGCGCATGGGGCAGCTGATCGCAAATGACTATGACAGCTATCAGTACCTTGTTGAATCTATTCGTAACTTCCCAGATCAGGATACATTCCTTGGCATGCTGCGCGAAGCGGGATTTGCCAATGCCAAGTACCGTAACTTGTCTTTGGGCATTGCGGCACTCCACTCCGGCTGGAAGATCTGATCAATGCGCGGTCCCCACAATATTATCCGCCTGATCCGAACAGGCGCCACAATGGTGCGAACCGGGGCCATGAATGTGGTGCTCGACGCGTTTGAAGCACCCCGAGCGCTGCGCATCGTTGCATACGGTCTGGGCTGGCCGTTCCAATGGTTGGGCTACAAAGGTGATGAAAACATGCCGGCGGCCACGCGTGCGCTGACCGCGCTTGGGCCTGCTTACATCAAATTTGGTCAGGTGCTCTCAACCCGTCCTGATGTGGTTGGCGATGATCTCGCCCGTCAGCTGCGCGTGTTGCAGGATAAATTGCCCGCGTTTTCACGAGACGCCGCTGTTGAGCAGGTTGAACGTGAACTGGGCCGCCCAATCGGTGAAGTATTTTCTGAGTTCAGTGAGCCAATCGCGGCCGCGTCTATTGCGCAGGTTCACAAGGCGCGACTGGTCGACAGTGGGCGTGAAGTTGCAGTGAAAGTTCTGCGCCCGGGTATTGAACGCGCCTTCAACCGCGACGTGGACGCTTTTTACTTTGCCGCGCGCATTGTTGATATTTTTGCCCCTGGTGCGCGTCGATTGCGCCCGATGGATGTGGTTGAGCACTTTGATGGCGTGGTGCAGGGGGAGCTGGATCTTCGCCTTGAAAGCGCCGCAGCGTCTGAATTTGCGGCAAATACGCAAAATGACGAAGGCTTCCAGCTGCCGCAGATTCTGTGGAACCACTCTTCGCGCCGCGTGATGACCTTGGGCTGGGCGGATGGCACCGCTCTGGGGGACAATGACGCTTTGGATGCTGCAGGCCATAACCGGCCCGCGCTGGCAGAACGTGTTCTGACACTGTTTTTGCGCCATGCATTGCGTGATGGTTACTTCCACGCGGATATGCATCAGGGCAATCTAAAGGTTGCTGATAATGGCGATATCATTGCCTATGATTTTGGCATTATGGGCCATATCGATGAATATACCCGCCGGGTTTATGCTGAAATCCTCTATGGTTTCATCAAACGCGACTATCGCCGCGTGGCCGAAGTGCATTTTGAAGCGGGCTATGTGCCTGCCAATCAAGACGTCGATGAATTCGCCCGTGCGCTGCGCGCGGTGGGAGAGCCGATTTTTGGGATGGATGCGGATCGTATCTCGATGGGGCGTTTGCTCAACTACCTGTTTGAGGTGACTGAGCGCTTTGGCATGGAAACCCGGACCGAACTTATCTTGCTGCAACGCACCATGGTTGTTGTTGAAGGGGTGGCGCGTTCCTTGAACCCACATATGAATATCTGGGAAACGGCCCATCCGGTTGTTGAGGATTACATCAAAAGTTCAATCGGCCCAAAAGCTGTGATCAACGACCTGGCAAAAACGGCCAAAGTCATGGCCCGATTTGGTCCGCGTCTCCCTGGGCTGGTGGAAAAGGCATTGGTTGCGCAATCCAGTGAGCCTGAAGAACGCCCTAATGGGGGCAAAGCATGGCTTGTGCCTGGTGGTCTGGGCCTGGTGGGCGGGGTCGTGATCAGCGCCTTGGCCTTTTGGGGGTTTTAGGCTTCAGGCGCGATCTATTTGACAAACGCGAATGATAGAGCCAGCTTTTCCAGTATGACGGATCAAACGGACGATATTCTGAACCTGCTGCCTGCACGCCTAAAAGAGGCGCGCCGCGCACAGGGGCTTTCGCTTGAAGCGGTGGCCAATCTTTCGGGTGTCAGCCGCTCGATGGTGAGCCAGATTGAACGTGGTGAATCGAGCCCCACCATTGCAACATTGTGGAACCTTACACGTGCATTGCAGGTCGATTTTGCGGGCCTTCTAGAGGCCGGGCAGAAGCAGGACTGGATTGATGTGCTGCAAGCTGCGGATGTTCCCATTATTCAAAACATGGGGCAAGGCTGTAAAATCAAGATCTTATCTCCTCCCGAAGATGCGGGTGGGCATGAGGTCTATGATATTGAACTGTTGCCTGCAGGCGCATTGATCAGCCAACCTCATACGGTTGGAACGCGCGAACAGCTTACCGTTCTGGATGGAAAAGTTCGGCTGTCTTCGGGCAGCGCCGAAGAGATCCTGCAGACGGGAGATACGGCACGCTACGCTGCAGATGTGCCTCATGCGATTACGGCTGAAAACGATTCAGCCCGTGTATTCTTAATTGTCAAAAACGGTTGAAAGCTGGTCACTCCCTTGCATTGGGGTATTTTTGATCGGGTGCAGTATCCGTTATCGCAGATTTTTTTCCGTGATGTGAAAAATTCCCTCTTTACGGATGGGCATCCAATATGACAGATTTCCTCCAATCAATGGAGTTCTGTCATGTCGAATGCTTTCCTGTCTCATCTCAGTGAAACCCTGACCCAGATCGAAAACGATGGCCTCTTCAAGAAAGAGCGCCTGATCACTTCGCCACAGGGTGGTGAGATCCAAGTTGGGGATCGCAAGGTCATCAACCTTTGCGCCAACAATTACCTTGGCTTGGCCGATCACCCAGATCTGATTACAGCAGCAAAAGCCGCGATGGAGCCCAAAGGGTTTGGCATGGCCTCAGTGCGGTTCATCTGCGGCACGCAGGATCTGCATCGTGAGCTGGAGCAGCGACTGGCGCAGTTCTTGGGCAAGGACGATTCGATTCTGTTTGCGGCCTGTTTTGATGCCAATGGTGGTCTGTTCGAACCGCTGCTGACATCCGAGGATGCGATTGTATCTGACAGCCTGAATCATGCCTCTATCATCGATGGTATCCGCCTCTGCAAAGCGCAGCGTTATCGGTACGCAAACAACGATATGGATGATCTTGAGGCCAAGCTTAAGGACGCACGTGCAAACGGGGCGCGCCATATCATGATCGCAACCGATGGTGTGTTTTCAATGGATGGCTATCTTGCCAACTTGCCCGCTGTCCGGGAACTCGCCGACAAATATGATGCGGTGGTGATGGTGGATGACTGCCACGCAACTGGTTTTATGGGGCCAAACGGTGCGGGGACGCCTGATCATTTTGGTGTTGATATCGACATTCTGACAGGCACCTTGGGCAAGGCCCTAGGTGGGGCGATTGGCGGCTATATCGCCGGCCCGCAGCCCGTTATCGATCTGTTGCGGCAGCGCGCGCGGCCATATCTGTTTTCGAACTCATTGCCGCCAGCGATCGTTGCGGCGGGGCTTGAAGCCATCCGCCTGGTGGAAGACGGCGCAGAGCTTCGCGCGCAGTTGTTTGAAAACACCGCTTATTGGCGCGCGGGGCTTGAACGACTGGGGTTTGACCTGCTGCCCGGTGAGCATCCGATTGTGCCGGTTATGCTCGGCGAAGCGCAGCTCGCGCAAGATATGGCGGCGCGTCTGTTTGAAGAAGGTGTCTATGTGTCTGGCTTCTTTTTCCCGGTGGTCCCGCGCGGGCAGGCCCGCATCCGCACCCAGATGAATGCGGCGCTGACGCGTGAGGATCTTGATCGTGCGCTTGCGGCCTTTGAAACCGCTGGCAAAGCCTGTGGGGTGATCTGATGCGTCCCAATACAATGAAGGCACTGGAAAAGTCCAAGCCCGAAGAAGGCTTGTGGCAGGTGCAGGCCCCCGTGCCGGAAATAGGCCCCGATGATGTGTTGATTAAGGTCAATACAACAGGCATCTGCGGCACCGATATTCACATCTGGAACTGGGATGACTGGGCATCGGCCACGGTGCCGACCCCAATGATCACAGGGCATGAATTTGCCGGTGAAATTGTTGATATCGGTAAAGAGGTAACGGGGCTTAAAATCGGTCAGCGCTGCTCTGGTGAGGGGCATCTGATCGAACATGACAGCCGTCAGTCGCGCGCGGGCAAGTTTCATCTTGATCCCGGAACCCGCGGGATTGGGGTGAATGTTCAAGGAGCGTTTGCGCAGTATCTGCGTTTGCCCGCGTTTAATGTGGTGCCACTGCCGGATGATATCCCAGATGAGATCGGTGCGATCTTGGACCCATTGGGCAATGCGGTACACACCGCGTTGAGCTTTGATCTTTTGGGGGAAGATGTGCTGATCACCGGCGCGGGCCCGATTGGCATTATGGCAGCGGCGGTTGCCCGTCACGCAGGTGCGCGCAATGTGGTGATCACGGATATCAACCCGGATCGATTGGCGCTGGCGGAACATGTGGTGCCTTCGGTGCGTGCAGTGAATGTCGGTTCTGAGGATCTCAACGATGTGATCCATGAGCTTGGCATGACGCAGGGATTTGATGTGGGGCTTGAGATGTCCGGCAGCCAGGCCGCTCTGGATCAGATGGTCGACGCCTTGGTGATGGGCGGAAAGATCGCGCTTTTGGGTATTCCACCGGGGCAATCACCGGTGGATTGGTCGCGGATCGTGTTCAAGGCCATCACCATCAAAGGCGTCTATGGCCGCGAGATGTTTGAAACCTGGTACAAGATGATCGCCATGTTGCAAAACGGGCTCGACGTAAGCCGGGTGATCACCCACCGTTTTGGGGTGGATGACTTTGCCAAAGGCTTTGCTGCGATGAAATCAGGCCGCTCTGGCAAAGTGGTTCTTGACTGGAACAGCTAGTTTCTTAGTTGGCTGCAACGCGCGTGCCGTTTTGTAGCCAATACACATCATCGCCCTCAAACACGCCAACGCTGATCGGGCGCCCGTAGCCTGCGCCGCTGTCAAGGTTGACGCGGTTGCCATAGTGCTGCGGTGCTTTGAGTGCGGTATGGCCGTGGACAACAAGCCAAGGGTGATCTTCCTGAAAGCTGAGGAAGGGTTCACGAATCCAGACTAGATCATTTTCTTCCTGATCCGCCAGCGCCACCTTGGGTCGAATACCTGCATGAACAAACAGATACCCTTCCGTTTGATAGAAGCAGGGAAGGTTGCGAAGGAATGCTTTATGAGCTGCTGGAACTGCTTCTTTTGCATGGGCATGAACCTCAGACAAACGATGTTCGTCTGTGACTTCAATACCGTAGGATGAGAGAGTGGCCCGACCACCCAGATCTTTGTGTAACCAGTTATGTGTAACTTTCAAATGGGGGTCGTGGCGTGGTCCGTCTTCGAGAAACCATTCAAACATACGGTCATGGTTTCCCTTAACCGCAGTCCAATTGCGCCCCGCGTTGATTCCGCCAGAAATGAGCTCCAAAACACCTGCGCTATCAGGGCCTCGATCAACATAATCACCTAGAAACACCACCTGAGCATCCGGGCCGCCATCTGCTTCAATCCAGCCTAGGGCTTCTTGCAGCATGGAGAGCTGCCCGTGAATGTCACCGATGGCGTAGATGGTCATAGTCATATCTTTCAAACGTTTTGACACCTGTATGACAGCTGATTGCAACAGGCGGGTTTCAAATCAGGACAGTATAAAAACAAAAAAGGCCGCATCTGGATGCGGCCTTCTGAATTTTACAAACATGCGCCTGTTAGACGACGTCAAAAGCCAGCGGCTTGATCTGGGTGAAAAGACCCAGCTCTGCCAGTTTTGCGCGTGCTGCTGCCGGTACCGGAGCATCAACATAAAGCAGCGCGATTGCTTCGCCGCCTGCATCGCTGCGGCCAAGGGTAAAGTTCGCGATGTTTACGTCCATGTCGCCCATTGTCTTACCCAATGCGCCAATGATGCCGGGAACATCTTTGTTGGTGGTGTAAAGCATGTGTGCGCCAACTTCGGCATCGATGTTGATGCCTTTGATCTGGATGAAGCGCGGCTTGCCATCAGAGAAGACAGTACCTGCAACCGAACGCTCACGCTTGGAGGTCACAACGGTCACCTTGACGTAGCCATCAAACGAGCCGGTCTTGTCCTGTGTGGTGGTGGAGATCTGAATGCCACGCTCTTTGGCGATAACCGGCGCAGAGACCATGTTCACATCAGGGTTTGCCTTTTTCATGATACCCGCGATGACTGAGCAGTTCAGTGCTTCCAGGTTCATATCGGCAACAATACCATCATAGCAGATGTTGATCGCTTCGATCGGCTCATCGGTCATCTGACCTGCAAACGCGCCGAGGTGATCCGCCAGTTTGATCCAGGGGCCCATGATCTTGGCTTCTTCAGCGGTCACGGATGGCATGTTCAGCGCGTTTTCAACTGCGCCGGTCAGCAGGTAGTTGGACATCTGCTCAGCCACTTGCAGGGCCACGTTTTCCTGTGCCTCGGTGGTTGCCGCGCCCAAGTGCGGGGTGCAGACAACGTTGGGTAGGTTGAACAGTGCGTTTTCTTTTGCAGGCTCTTCTGAGAATACGTCGAATGCAGCGCCTGCGACATGGCCAGACTTCAAGAGTTCCGCCAGCGCTTCTTCGTCAACCAGACCACCGCGGGCACAGTTGATGATACGCACGCCTTTTTTGGTCTTGGCGAGGTTTTCAGCAGACAGAATATTCTTGGTGCCTTCGGTGAACGGCACGTGCAGGGTGATGAAGTCCGCGCGGGTCAGCAGCTCATCCAGCTCGACCTTTTCGACCTGCATTTTTTCGGCCTTCTCTTCCGACAGGAAGGGGTCGAACGCAACGACTTTCATTTTCAGACCACGGGCGCGGTCACACACGATGCCACCGATGTTGCCCGCACCAATAACGCCCAGCGTTTTGTTGGTCAGCTCAACACCCATGAATTTGGACTTTTCCCATTTGCCGGCATGGGTAGATTCGGACGCTTCCGGGATCTGGCGCGCAACAGCAAACATCATCGCAATCGCATGTTCGGCAGTGGTGATCATGTTGCCGAACGGCGTGTTCATCACGATCACGCCTTTTTTCGACGACGCTTCTTTGTCCACGTTGTCGGTGCCGATGCCTGCGCGACCAACAACTTTGAGGTTGGTTGCCGATTCCAGGATGGTTGGGGTCACTTTGGTCGCAGAGCGGATCGCGAGACCGTCGTATTGGCCGATGATTTCGGCCAGTTTGTCTTTGTCCTTGCCAACGTCGGGCAGGAAATCAACGTCGATGCCGCGATCGCGGAAGATCTGCACGGCGGTTTCAGACAGTTTGTCGGATACGAGTACTTTGGGAGCCATGTTTTTGGGTCCTTCAAATATATGGGGTGCGGGAGGGCGCGCGGAAGGGCGCGCCCATATCAATTTGGATTAAGCTTGCGCTTCGATCTCGGCCGCAAAGGCCCAAGCGAGCCAAGGCAGCATCGCTTCCAGATCGGCGGTCTCTACCGTACCACCGCACCAGATGCGCAGACCTGCAGGCGCGTCGCGATAGGCGCCCACGTCCAATGCGACATCTTCGGCTTCCAGACGTTTGGCAACGGCCTTGGCAAAAGCTGCGCCATCCTGGATGCGATCGTCGGTGAACTTGAGGCAAACCGAAGTGTTGGAGCGGGTTGCATCATCCACGGCCAGATTTGCGATCCAGTCGTTGGCGTCGCAGAAATCAAACACGGCTTTGGCGTTGGCGTCCGCACGCGCCTTCAGACCTTCAAAGCCACCAACAGTGCGTGCCCAGTCCAGCGCGACCAGATAGTCTTCAACCGCCAGCATAGAGGGCGTGTTGATGGTTGCGCCGGTGAAGATACCATCGATCAGCTTGCCGCCTTTGGTCAGGCGGAAGATCTTTGGCAGTGGCCAAGCAGGTGTATAGCTTTCCAGGCGCTCAACTGCACGTGGCGAAAGGATCAGCATGCCGTGGGCGGCTTCGCCACCCAGAACTTTCTGCCAGGAGAAGGTGGTCACATCCAGCTTGTCCCAAGGCAGGTCCTGCGCGAATGCAGCAGAGGTCGCGTCACAGATGGTCAGGCCTTCGCGGTCGTCCGCGATCCAGTCACCATTTGGTACTTTGACGCCCGAGGTGGTGCCGTTCCAAGTGAAGACCACATCATTTTTGGGATCAACAGTCGCCAGATCAACAATCTCGCCGTATTCGGCGGTTTTTACTTCGGCGTCGATTTTCAGCTGTTTCACAACATCGGTGACCCAGCCCGCGCCAAAGCTTTCCCAAGCGAGCATTTCAACTTTGCGCTCACCCAGAAGGTTCCACAGGGCCATTTCAACCGCGCCGGTGTCAGACGCAGGAACGATACCAATTTTATAATCAGCGGGGATGCCCAGAACTTCACGGGTGCCTTCGATGGCGGCTTTCAATTTAGCCTTACCAACAGCAGCCCGGTGCGAGCGACCAAGAGGCGCATCAGCAAGTTTGGACAGTTCAAAAACGGGGGGTTTGGCACAGGGGCCAGAAGAAAAACGCGGGTTTGCCGGTCGCGTCGCCGGTTGAGCAATAGCCATCAATGCTACCCTTCCAGATAAGTGCCTCTCGTTGGGGAGAGGTGTCCCACTGACCGGAATAGAGTTGGCGCAAAAAAACAACAACCGCCTTTTTGGGTCAATTCCGGCGTTTATAGCTCCAAATGCGACCTAAAATTTCGCCTTTAGGAAACTTCTGGCTGTTTTGGTGCTAGATAGGAACTGCGAAACGGGGGGCTAGCTCCAGCTGGCGCGGCTCGTTATGAGTTGTGCAGAATCACCACAAAGGACCTGCTCGATGTTCGTCACCACACTGCTTGTGAACCCGGCTTCAAAAAGCTTGGAAACCTCAATGGTTGAAGCTCTTCGCAATGCTTGGGGCGGAGGTGAGCTGCGCTGGTTGGCGGAAGGGATCGCCGCAGAATTTGAGCACGAAACCATGCCCGATAACCGCCGGGATGTATGGGCTGGTCTGCAAAGCTTAGAGGTGGATCTTGTGGTGCAACCTGTTGAGGGGCGTAAGAAAAAAATGCTTCTGGCGGATATGGATTCGACCATGATCCAGCAGGAATGCATCGATGAATTGGCGGATGAAGCGGGTGTTGGCGAACGTGTCAAAGACATCACCGCGCGTGCCATGAATGGTGAACTCGATTTTGATGGAGCCCTCACGGAACGGGTGGGGCTTTTGAAAGATCTGCCCGAAGCGGTGATTGCGGATGTGCTGGCCAATCGCATCACCTTTATGCCCGGCGGTCAGGTGCTATTGGCCACTATGAAGGCAAACGGTGCCTATGCGGCGTTGGTATCCGGCGGCTTCACGGCCTTCACTGCCAAGGTTGCGGCAGAGCTGGGTTTTGATGAAAACCGTGCAAACACGCTTTTGGTGGAAAATGGCAAGCTGACTGGAGATGTTGGTCGCCCGATACTTGGGCGCGAGGCAAAGGTCGAAGCCTTGGAGCAAATCACCGCGCGTCTTGGAATCACCGAGCGCGATGTAATTGCGGTTGGAGATGGTGCCAACGATCTGGGCATGCTCGGTCGTGCCGGTGCTGGTGTTGCGCTGCACGCCAAACCCTCTGTTGCGGCAGAATGTGATATTCGGATCAATCACGGCGATCTCACCGCATTGCTTTATATTCAGGGCTACAGCCAAGCCGAGTTCGCCAGCTGATGTTTGAGGTCAGCTTTGACCTTCTGGCACTGCTGGTCGCGGCCGCTTTTGCTGCTGGATTTATAGACGCCATCGCCGGTGGGGGTGGCCTCGTCACCGTGCCCGCATTGCTGTTGGCGGGCGCTGATCCCGTCACTGCCTTGGCCACCAATAAAGTGCAGGGCCTGTTCGGTGCCGGGAGTGCTGCGCTGTCTTATGCGCGTGGCGGTCATGTGAAATTACAGCGCCAGATCGGGCCCGCGCTTGTGGCCTTTGCCGCATCGATGTGCGGTGCGCTTCTGGTGTCTATTGTGCCAACAGATTTGATACGATTGGTGCTCCCAATTGTTCTGGTGGCGATTGCGCTGTTTTTTGCGCTGCGCAAAGGGCTTGATGATGCTGACAGTCACGCGCGCCTAACGCCCGTGGTCTTTGCTGCAAGCATTGTGCCTTTGTGTGGGCTTTATGATGGGCTTTTGGGGCCGGGCGCAGGCAGTTTTTACATGCTTGGGTTCGTAACGCTGGCAGGCTACGGCATCCTCAAGGCAACGGCCCATACCAAATTGCTGAATTTTGCTTCTAACCTGGGCGGATTGGCCGTTTTTGCAGTTGTGGCGACGCCTTGGTGGTTCGTTGGCTTGGCTATGGCTGCTGCACAAGTGGTCGGTGCGCAATGTGGTGCGGCGCTTGCGCAGCGAATCGGAGCACGGTTGATCAAGCCGCTTCTGGTGGCCACGTCCTGCCTGCTCGCAGCCAAGCTGCTTTGGGAAATGATTTAAGGCGATTTTTCTGCTATGCTTCCAATAAGCTGCCCGCGTTCAGGGCGGTGAATATGCAATGTTGGGAGGGAGAAATGCCGCAATTTATCTTTGCCTATCATGGTGGGAAAACACCTGAGAGCCCCGAAGAAGGTGAAAAGGTCATGACGGCCTGGAACGATTGGTTCGCCTCCATGGGCGAGGTCGTTGATATTCCCGGCGCGCCGGTGGGTCTGTCCAAAACGGTGTCGCAGTCCGGCGTCGCGGACAATGGCGGTGCAAACCCTATTTCTGGCTACACTGTCATATCTGTGGATACGATAGATGAGGCCTGTTCCATGGCGCAAGAGTGCCCAATGGTGCGGGATGGAACCGGCAGTGTCGAAGTGGCTGAAATCCACGAGATGTGACGCGGTCGGCGGTCAGATCCATCGTGTGACGCTACGGATACAGCTGAAACATTTGCTTCATCGATATGCAGTGAAGTGAAAGTCATTGGTGTGAGCTGTGCAATTTTTTCTTGGCGATTTCCCGCCAAACGCCCTTTATACGATGGCGTTTAATACGTTATTGTGGTTTTGTCACACGCGCATGGGGCTTTGGAGTGAGACGGTGGTTTGAACACCGCATGCCGCAGCGCATTTGAGGTAAAAGACAGTCTTGGAGTTGGGACAAATGGTATTGAAACTTGCTCGCGCCGTTGCGGGCCTAAGCATGGTACTCATAGCCAATACAGCAATCGGTCAGCAGGCCCAGACGGACAATATCGTTGGCGAAAACGTCGATTGGAGCGTTTTCCAAAGCGAAAGCCCCAAGGAATGCTGGGGGGTTTCTGCGCCAAAGGAGAGTGTCAACACCCGGGATGGTCGCGTGGTTGCTGTGCGTCGCAGCGAAATTCAACTCTTTGTTGTGTATAATCCGGAAAGCGCGCCCAAAGGGCAGCTGAGCTTCACAGGTGGTTACCCGTTTGCGCCTGGCTCAACCGTGGGCATGCAGATTGGTGATGAACAGTTCCTGCTGACCACCGATGGCGAATGGGCATGGCCACAGACCGTTGCAGATGATGGGAAAATCATCACTGCGATGAAGCGCGGGGCAAGTGCGATACTGACGGCGCGTTCTGCTCGTGGCACCCAGACCAAAGACACGTTCTCGCTTCTTGGCTTTACCGCCGCTGTGGAAGACGCGAACAAGCGTTGTAAATAACGTTTCATGCGTTTGTGAATGCGAACAACTCTGGCCGCCTCTGGGCGGCCTTGTTGCATTTAAAGAAATGAAGTTTGCTGCGCGCATCTTTCATTTGGAAGTTTTGCTTTTCTCCTATATAGAAGCGCATCCAGCCCAATAGCCCGTTTGAGTCCCAAGCCATGACAGCCACAGCGCCGATCACGCAAGACGTTATGACCTTGCCCCGAAAATTGCCTGAAGACGGCAAAATCAATCTGGTGGGCATGACACGCCCGCAGATGCGCGACGCATTGATTGAACACGGGACGCCTGAGAAGCAGGCGAAGATGCGCGTGGGGCAGATCTGGCAGTGGATCTACCAATGGGGCAAACGCGATTTTGCCGATATGACCAACCTTGCAAAGGCCTATCGAGCCCAGCTTGAAGAGGTCTTTGAGATCCGCGTGCCTGAAGTCGTGTCCAAGCTGGTGTCGACAGATGGCACCCGGAAATACCTTGTGCGGATTGCGGGCGGGCACGAAGTCGAGGTTGTCTACATCCCCGAAGACGATCGCGGTACCCTATGTATTTCTTCGCAAGTTGGCTGCACGCTGACATGTTCTTTCTGTCACACCGGCACACAGAAACTGGTGCGCAACCTGACCCCGGCAGAGATTGTGGGGCAGGTTATGATGGCGCGCGACGATCTTGAGGAATGGCCGGTTCCGGGCGCACCAACGGAAAAGACGCGACTGCTCTCCAATATCGTTCTGATGGGCATGGGAGAGCCGCTCTATAATTTTGAAAACGTGCGTGACGCGATGAAGATCGCAATGGATCCCGAGGGGATTTCATTGTCACGTCGCCGCATTACCCTGTCCACATCCGGTGTGGTGCCAGAAATCGCGCGAACCGCCGAGGAAATTGGCTGTTTGCTGGCGATTTCATTCCACGCGACCACCGATGAAGTCCGTGATGTACTGGTGCCAATCAATCGTCGCTGGAACATTGAAGAACTGCTGCAGTCGTTGGCTGATTATCCCAAAGTTTCCAATAGCGAGCGCATTACCTTTGAATATGTAATGCTGAATGGGGTGAACGATTCTGATGAAGATGCCCATCGTTTGATAAATCACATCAAACGCTTCAAAATCCCGGCAAAGATCAATCTGATTCCGTTCAACGAGTGGCCGGGCAGCCCGTATAAGCGTTCTTCAAACAACCGTATTCGGGCGTTTTCCAATATCATTTTCGATGCAGGCTATGCCTCGCCGATCCGCAAAACCCGCGGTGATGATATTATGGCGGCCTGTGGTCAGTTGAAATCAGCCACTGAGCGTGCACGTAAATCGCGCAAAGAAATCGCAGCTGAAGCCGGTATCAAGTCAGAATAAAACAAAAGCCCGGAGAAATTCCCCGGGCTTTTAATTTATCGATCGCGGCCCGGCAGGGAATCGCGAGGTGGTGCGCTTTGCCATTCGTTGAAGATCTGCATCGCTTCTTCTGCGGTTTCCGCGAATTTAAACAGCTCCAGATCATCTTCGGAGATGGTGCCCGCATCGGCCAATGCATCCCAGTTGATGATGCTGTCCCAGAATTTGCGCCCAAACAGGATGAAGGGCACACGTTCCATCCGGCCAGTTTGGATCAAGGTGAGGCTTTCAAACAGCTCATCCAATGTGCCAAACCCGCCAGGGAATACGGTGATTGCCCGCGCGCGCATCAAGAAATGCATCTTGCGGATGGCGAAGTAGTGAAAGTTGAAGCTGAGCGAGGGCGTGACATATTCATTTGGGGCCTGCTCATGCGGTAAAACGATGCTGAGGCCAATCGATGCCCCACCGGCATCAATCGCACCGCGATTGCCTGCTTCCATCACGCCGGGCCCGCCACCGGTGACAATCACGTTCTGGCGCCCACCGCTCTCTTTTGATTTTACGGTCATCAGGCGCGCAAACTCGCGGGCTTCATTGTAGAAATGAGACAGATCTGCCAGCGTTTGCGTGCGGGCGGTTTCTTTGTGTTCGGGGGCCGGGATGCGCGCGCCGCCAAACATGACGATTGTGCTTTCAACGCCTTGTTCATCCAGCATCAACTGCGGTTTCAGCAGTTCGAGTTGCAGCCGCACAGGGCGCAATTCATCCCGGCACAGAAATTCCTCATCTGCAAAGGCCAGCGCATATGCGGGCGAAGAGGTCTGTGGTGTCAGCGGAACATGCTCCGCGCGATCGCGGTCGGAATGTGCATCTGGAAAACGGCTGTGGCGGTCTTCGGTCATATAAACGGCGCCCCTTCAACTTAAAATCAGAGTTTAATCCTATCGCTCCGGGTGGTGGCACACCAGAGAAAACCATGTTTGCGGTAAACTTACAGGGGCGAGATTACACAAGCATGTTTGCCGCCGCGATGCCGATGGTTTAATTGTCGATGAACAACAGGCGCTGGGTAATGATTGCACGGGCTGCAAAAATAAGCAGACAGTAGATATGACCAAAACAATTGCAGATAAGATCTTTGATGCATTGAGCGAGCGCATCGTCACCGGTGTGCTGCCTGCCGGAGAGAAATTGCGCCAAGATCATATCGCACGCGATTATGATGCAAGCCATGTGCCCGTGCGTGAAGCTTTGCTGCGGCTTGAGGCGCATGGGCTTGCGACCTCATTGCCACGTCGCGGAACGCGTGTCAGCGCATTGGACCCTTCTGAAATCCGTGAAGTTGTGGAAATGCGTGTCGCGCTTGAAGTTCTTGCGCTGTCGCATGCCATCCCCAAAATGACCGATGAGGATATCGCAGCGGTCAAAACCGCTTTTGAACGCTGTGAGGCAGCGTCTGACATGTTGGATTGGGATCGCGCAAACCGCGCCTTTCATATGGCGCTGCTGGCCCCGTGCAATATGAACCGGCTTTTGGACACAATTGCAGATCTTCAATTGGCTGCAGCACGTCATCTTTTTGCCTATTGGAAAGGTCAGTGGCGGCCACGCCATGACGCGGATCATGCCGCTTTGGTGCAGGCGATTGTGGAGCGCGACGCCATGACGGCCTGTAGCGTTATGCGTCGCCATTTGCGGCGCGTGCGTTAAACCGGGTGATGATCAGCGCCAGACGGCAGATTGGCACATGACCTTTGTGTGAAATCCGGTTATGAAACTGCGACAATCTTTGACCCTGGGAGTGACACCATGTCTAACGCGCAGCTGGAAACCGCCATCGAGGCCGCCTGGGAGGCCCGCGATACCATTACACCAGCCACCACCGGCGAAACTCGTGACGCCATTGAACAGACCCTGCACGCGCTTGACAGCGGTAAGCTGCGTGTTGCGCAGAAGCTGGACAACGGCGACTGGCATGTGAACCAATGGGCCAAAAAGGCCGTGCTTCTTGGCTTCCGTATCAAAGATATGGAAGAGCAGTCTGGTGGCCCGCAGGGCTCTGGCTGGTGGGATAAGGTCGACAGCAAGTTCAAAGGCTGGGGCGAAGCTGACTGGAAATCCGCAGGTTTCCGCGCGGTTCCCAACGCAGTTGTTCGTAAGTCCGCATATATCGCACCTGGCGTTGTATTGATGCCGTCTTTTGTGAACCTTGGTGCCCATGTGGATGAAGGCACCATGGTAGACACATGGGCGACCGTTGGCTCCTGTGCCCAGATTGGTAAAAACGTACACCTGTCAGGTGGTGTTGGCATTGGAGGTGTTCTTGAGCCGATGCAGGCCGGACCAACCATCATTGAAGACAACTGCTTCATCGGTGCCCGCTCTGAAGTTGTTGAGGGCTGTATCGTACGTGAAGGTTCGGTTCTTGGAATGGGTGTTTTCATCGGCCAGTCCACCAAAATTGTCGATCGCGAAACCGGCGAAGTTTTCTACGGTGAAGTGCCGCCCTATTCCGTGGTTGTTGCAGGCTCGATGCCATCGAAAAACGGTATCAACCTGTACTGTGCGGTTATCGTGAAGCGCGTGGATGAGAAGACCCGCTCTAAAACCGGTATCAACGAGCTGCTGCGCGATTGATTGCTGATCTGGGACTTGGGGCTCTGCCCCAAACCCCGGAGTATTTATAAAAAGATGAAATCAGGTATTTCGGGGCCCCAAGCGGGTCTCGGACTACATCTGTGCAAGAGGCATCACATGTCGGAAAAGAAGAAATCCCGCCAGCAGGTCTATACATTGCTTGTCCAGATTGGCCGCAAAGACGGGGATGGGTTGCCTGAAGGGGCAACAGGTGCGGCATTGATGGTGTTTGCTTCTGGTATTGATGAAGCAGAAGCTGTGCGCGAAACCGTGGCCATTTTGAAGCAGGCAGATACCGCGCCGCTTGATGTGACAGGCTATGGAACCTTGGAAGAGCGTGAGGCGACTGGCCACGATATCAGCGAAGAAGAGCGCGCATTGATGCAGCGTGCGCTGGATGAAAACGCAGTTATCGTCGCGCAGATGACGCCATTCTTTTCTGATAGAACAGATACAACTAGCGACACATTGCACTGACGCCGCCAGCGGCTATTGCTGGCGCGATCCAAACCATTTCCGGTAGATGCGGTCATAAGTGCCGTTTTCGCGCAGTTCCAACAAGCCTCGGTTGATTTCTTCGGTCAGAGGCGAATTGGATGGCAGCGCGATGCCGTAGCTTTCCTGAAGAAAGACTGGTCCGATGGTATAGGCCTGACCTGCGCCGGAATGGCTGGCATAATAATTCAGGATCGGTGCATCAAATACTACCGCTCTGGTTTCGCCAGCTTCAAAACCTGCGATTAGATCGTCCAGATTATCATATCCTTTGTAGCCGATTTCGCGACGGTCGAGAAACCCGGCCGCCGTGGAGCCAGACAGCGTTCCAGTGCGTTTTCCATAAAGATCATTCACGGAAGATATATTGCCGCTGATGGCTTCAACGGTCATCACGGCTGTGATTTTTGCCACAAAAATAGATACGATAAACAAAGATGAGACCACCAGAATAACCCCAAAAATGCGACCAATCGGGGTGCGGGGTACACGTTCTTCAAACCCGCCGTTCACAACAAGATTGAGTGCCCACCAAAAGGATGGAAACCATGCTTCCTTGAGTGGTCGATCAAAATAGGGCTGGGCGCGTCTTTCGACCACCCACATCATCATGCCGCCGCCGCCAAGAAGGACAAAAGCTATGAATATCGCCGTGAGCAAATCTTTAGAAAACAGGGCGCTTAGCAGCGAGGGCTGATAGATATCATCTCTCGGCACCATAACCTGCAGGCCGCTTTCAAAAATTGGATGGCTGAAATCCATGTTGATTTCGCGGCTGGACGTGATGGAAATATTTGCCGCTGCCAGATCTGCTTTGCCATTGGTGACGTCAGAGAGCATGTGCGCAAAACTGTCCACGCGATTGAAAACAAACGGCTGGTCTAGATGGGTAAAGAGTGCGTCAACCAGATCAACCGTGAAACCAACGTCTTTGCCGTTTTCGACCATCGAAAATGGTGGCCGGGTGACGGTATTGACGGTGAGGGATTGAGCCAGGCTTGTTCCTGTGAAAATCAGAAAAAAGAATATCGTGATTAGGTGTCGGCAGAACAAATCGCGACCTCATTGGCATCGTTTATATGGGGCAATGCTTAGGCGTAGATAGCGAAACAGGCAAGATTTAAGCGTTTCATGGCCCATGTAGTTATTGAAAAACCTACAGCGAAGGTATTTTTGAACGCATTTGCCATCGAATGAACCTGGTATGTTATTACGTAATACCCCCCTGAGGGTGTGCTGTGATTGTTTTGTGCGATATGCATTGCTTGCGGCTGAGATGGGGCAGCCGCGATAGATGCAAAGCTGATTGAATTTGGCGCGACGTATAAACATCCGCCTGCATGAAATCCGATGTTTGCCTCTCATGCGAATCCGAGCTACGCCAAGAGTGCTCAAATGAAAGGACATCGCAATATGCCCGCTACGAATCCCGCAATACTGACCGCTGATCTTATCCGCTGCCCCTCGGTGACGCCTGAGGAAGGTGGCGCTTTGGTTTTGCTCGAAAAGCTGCTGGCTGAGGCTGGGTTTGACTGCACGCGCGTTGATCGTGGCGATACCAGCAATCTGTTCGCCCGCTGGGGCAACAAAGGGCATGCACGTAGCTTTGGCTTTAACGGGCATACGGATGTTGTGCCGGTTGGCGATGAGGCTGCCTGGAGCGTTGCGCCTTTTGGAGCAGAAGAAAAAGACGGGTTTCTGTATGGGCGTGGTTCAACAGACATGAAGTCCGGTGTTGCAGCCTTTGTTGCCGCAGCTGTTGACTATGTAAAAGAAACACCTCCCGACGGCGCGCTGATCCTGACCATCACTGGCGATGAGGAAGGTGATGCAACAGACGGTACCACTGCGCTGTTGGACTACATGCAGGCTGCGGGGGAAAAGATGGATGTCTGCCTTGTGGGGGAGCCGACCTGCCCCAATAAGATGGGTGAGATGATCAAGATTGGGCGCCGCGGGTCAATGACCGCATGGTTCACTGTAAATGGTGTTCAGGGGCATTCCGCCTATCCGCATCGTGCAAACAACCCACTGAATGCGATGGTGCGTCTGATGGATCGTCTTGCCAGCCATGAGCTCGACACCGGTACGGATCATTTTGACCCGTCCACCCTGGCGGTGCTGACGATCGACACAGGCAACCCGGCAACCAATGTTATTCCAGCCAAGGCAACATCAGCTGTGAACATCCGGTTCAATGATGCGCATTCCGGCGAAAGCCTGACCAATTGGTTGCAACAACAGGTGGATACGGTTGCAGCGGAATTTGATCTTAGCATCGACATGACCGTAAAGATCTCTGGAGAAAGCTTTATTACGCCGCCCGGAGCGCTGTCTGAAATGGTTTCAGATGCGGTAGAGGCTGAAACAGGTATTCGGCCCGAACTCTCAACCACCGGCGGCACGTCGGATGCACGTTTTGTGCAGCATCATTGCCCGGTAGTGGAATTTGGGCTGGTGGGAAAAACCATGCATCAGGTTGATGAACGTGTTGAAATTGCACAGATCCATCAGCTGAAGGAAATCTACACTCGCATTCTGAAGGATTATTTCGCGTGAATGTGCAGTTCGAGATCGTTTCAGATCCGGCTCCTTGTGTTGCCCTGCGTATGGAGATCTTTGTCCACGAACAAGGCGTGCCGCTTGAAGAGGAAATTGATGATCTGGATGGCGAAGCCATTCATATCCTGGCGCGCGACGGTGATGTGGCGGTGGCGACCGCGCGAATCTTGCAAGATGGTGCAGTGGTAAAAATTGGTCGGGTCTGCGTGGTCAAATCCGCGCGCGGTACAGGATTAGGCGCAGATCTGATGCGCTATGCATTGGAGTGCGTTCAACAGTTGCCTGGGGTTCAACGTGTGAAACTCGGCGCTCAAACTTACGCGATTGGCTTTTATGAACGCTTGGGTTTTGCCGCATATGGGCCCATTTACGATGACGGTGGCATCCCCCATCGTGACATGGTGAAAGAGCTCAAATGACAAAAACCCTTGTGGTGATGATCAAGGAACCGCGCCCCGGACGGGTTAAAACCCGGTTGGGACGTGATATTGGCCTTGTGAATTCCGCCTGGTGGTTTCGCCACCAATCAGCTCGTTTGTTGCGCCGGCTGCGTGATCCGCGCTGGGAATTGGTGCTTGCGACAGCTCCGGACAAGGCATTGCTGTCGCGCGTTTGGCCTGCTGATTTGCCACGGATCCCACAAGGGCAGGGGGATTTGGGCGCCCGCATGGCACGTATGTTGCGCAATGCCGCGGCGAACGGTCCGGTCTGTCTGATTGGTGCGGATATTCCCGGAATTAAACCTGCCAATATTGCCCGTGCCTTTGCGGCGCTTGGCGATCATGATGCTGTGTTTGGTCCCGCGCCGGATGGGGGGTTTTGGTTGGTTGGTGCAAAACACCCGCAAAGATTACCACAGGGCGTATTTCAAAACGCGCGTTGGTCGAGCGAGCATGCCCTGACAGACGCTATGCAAACCTTGCCCGATCACAGTATTGCACTGATGGATACGCTGGCAGATGTGGATACGCTTGCGGATTTGCACCGCCTGAAAGGTTGAAGTCGCTTTTTTGCTCATGACCTCGTCATCTGGCCGTGATAGGCGGGATATATGAGCGCCATTCCCAGCAAGGCCGAGATCCTCGATTGGATCTCCGCCCACCCGACCCAGACCTCCAAACGCGATATCGCCAAAGCCTTTGGCATCAAAGGATCCGACCGGATCGATTTGAAACGTGTGCTTAAGGAGCTTGAGGCCGAGGGTCATCTGGAAACGCGCAAGAAAACCTACCGTGATCGGGATCGGTTGCCCCCGGTCAGCGTGCTGGTGGTGAAAGCCCCCGATGAAGATGGCGACCTTTATGCGCAGCCAATGGAATGGCATGGTGAAGGCGAAGAACCAAAGGTTCTGATCATTAACCGCGCGTCTGACCCGGCTTTGGGCCGTGGCGATCGCATTTTGGCGCGGCTGACGCAGCTGGATGATACCACCTACGAGGCGCGTTTGATCCGCCGCATTGGAACCAATCCCAAACGGGTCTTGGGTATTTTCCGGGCAGGTGCCGAAGGTGGCCGGATTGTCCCCACGGATAAGGCCAGCAGTCAGGAATGGGTGGTTCCGGTTGAGGGTGTTTTGGGCGCAAAAGACGGCGAATTGGTCGAAGCGGAGCAGAGCGGGCCAAAGGGTCGTATGGGCCTGCCACGTGCCCGTATTGTCGAACGGCTTGGTGATCCATCCGCGCCCAAATCCGTATCGCTGATCGCAATTCACCAGCACGGCATCCCAGATCATTTCCCTGACAAAGTGATGGCAGAGGCGGATCAAGCCAAACCCATGGGCCTGAAAGGGCGCGAAGATCTGCGTGATCTGCCCTTGGTGACAATCGATCCACCAGATGCGCGCGATCACGATGACGCATGTTTTGCCCATGCTGACGATGATCCCAAAAACCCCGGTGGTCATGTGATTTGGGTCGCGATTGCTGATGTGGCTGCCTATGTGATACCCGGATCGGCGTTGGACCGTGAGGCCCGTAAACGCGGCAATTCCAGCTATTTCCCGGATCGGGTGGTGCCGATGCTACCTGACCGTTTGTCCGGTGATCTGTGCTCCTTGCACGAAGGTGTGCCGCGCGCCTGTCTTGCCGTGCGCATGCAGATCGACGTGGATGGCAACAAGATCGCACATCGTTTTGTGCGCGGCCTCATGCGTTCTGAGGCCTCCTTGAACTACGCCGAAGTGCAGGCGGCGATGGATGGCGAGCCCAATGAAAAAACCGCACCTTTCCTAGACGATGTAATCAAGCCGCTTTACGCCGCCTACGCCGCCTTGGTGAATGCGCGTAAGGCACGCCAGCCGCTTGATCTGGATCTGCCAGAACGCAAAATCATACTTGATGGTGACGGGCAGGTTGCCTCTGTTGCGTTTCAGGATCGTCTGGACGCACATCGCCTCATCGAAGAATTTATGGTCCTCGCCAATGTGGCCGCGGCCGAGACGTTGATCGAGAAACGCACGCCGCTTTTGTTCCGCGTCCACGAAGAGCCCGCCGAAGAGAAACTGGAAGCGCTGCGCGAAACCGCCAAGGCTGCGGGGCTGACGCTTGCCAAAGGGCAGGTGCTGCAGACCCGGCATTTGAACGCCCTGTTGAATGCAGCAGCGGGCACGGATGATGCAGAGGTTATCAATATCTCGACCCTGCGCTCCATGCAGCAGGCCTATTATAATCCGGAAAACTTTGGCCATTTTGGTCTGGCTCTGCGCAATTATGCGCATTTCACATCCCCCATTCGCCGCTATGCGGATCTGATTGTGCACCGAGCTTTGATCACCAGCCATGGCTGGGGAGAAGATGGGCTCAGCCCGGATGAGATCGAGCGTCTGGAAGAAACTGCGCAGCATATCTCTGACACTGAACGCCGCTCGATGATTGCTGAACGTGACACCACGGATCGATATCTCGCGTCCTATCTGTCAGAGCGCGTTGGCAATGAGTTTGTCGGTAAAATCAGTGGCGTGGCCCGTTTTGGCATCTTCGTTAAGCTGGATGAAACCGGGGCTGATGGTTTGGTGCCTGTGCGTTCAATCGGGCGTGAGTTTTTCCATTTTGATGCCCAGGCTGGCACATTGATGGGGGTCGATACCGGCTTGCAGCTGTCAATTGGCTTGCGTGTTACGGTGCGCCTAGCACAGGCCGCGCCCGTGACAGGTGGCTTGGAGCTGGAGCTTCTTACGCTGGAAGACACTCAGATGCCGAAAGGGCGTGGCAGAGGTGGGAATTACCGCCGACGCAGCCCCGCAGGGAAAACAGTCAAACGCAAAGCTGCAAAATCAAAAATCAAAAATGACAAGGTGAAGCGGAAAGTGGTGCGCAAACGCCGTTCGTGAGGTCAGCGTAAATAACGCCAGTTGCAATGGGCGACTCACGGCCCATGAAGGAAGCTTCGCTTTGTGAAGTCTTTTTTGCATGCGTTCTCTTCGCTACACTGTTGATGAGCAGTAGATATAGAGGTGCAGAATGCTGAAATTGGTGTCGATAACCGCCCTTTGTGTTGCCTTTGGAGTGCATGCGCAGGCCGCACCACAAACATCGTTGCAACCACTTTTGCGCCCCTCGTCGCAGGCGGGCATTCTTCAGGCCAGTGCCGCGAAGCCGGTTAAGCCTGTGCTGCGCCCAAGCGATGCGGCGCAAAACAGCCTTGTTCAGGTGGCGGCCAATCCGGGTTTTCAAAACTGGATCAACGGCTTTCGTTCTCGCGCGCGTGCGCAAGGGATCAAGCCCCGCACGCTGGACCGCGCATTTCGCGGTATCACCTATGATCAGGACGTGATCCGCCGCGATCGCAATCAGTCTGAGTTCACCAAAACCATCTGGGAATATCTCGACAGCGCGGCATCGGATACACGTATCAAAAACGGTAAATCCGCCCTGCGGGAGCACCGCTCAACCTTGGCGCGGATCGAAAGCCACTATGGGGTTCCCAAGGAAGTGGTGACTGCGGTCTGGGGGCTTGAGAGCGCATATGGTTCTTACAAGGGCAGCAATGATATTGTGCAATCCTTGGCAACGCTTGCCTATGATGGGCGGCGCGGAAAGTTCTTTGAATCCCAACTGATCGCTGCGCTGAAAATCCTGCAGGCTGGCGATGTTGCGCCGCGCAAGATGACCGGTAGCTGGGCCGGGGCGATGGGCCACACGCAGTTTATTCCAACCTCATATCTGGCCTATGCGGTGGATTTCACCGGAGACGGAAAACGCGATATCTGGTCAGATGATCCCACGGATGCTTTGGCATCAACGGCGGCCTATCTCAAACGATTTGGCTGGGTTGAAGGGCAACCTTGGGGCGTTGAAGTGCAGCTGCCGCGTGGCTTTAACTTTGCGCTGGCCAGCCGCAAGATCAAGAAATCCCCAGCCGAATGGGGACGCCTTGGGGTCAAGGGCATGAACGGTCGCGTGGTGCCAAACCACGGCAGTGCATCGATTCTTTTGCCAGCAGGCGGGCAGGGTGCCGCCTTTATGATCTTCAAGAATTTCTCGGTGATTGAACGCTACAATGCGGCGGACGCTTATGTGATTGGCGTCGGGCACCTGTCGGACCGTCTGAAAGGCGCAGGACCGATCAAGGCCAATTGGCCGCGTGGCGATCGTGCTTTGACGTTCAAGGAACGTAAGGAAATGCAGCGCCGCCTGACGCGGGCTGGCTTTAGCACGCAGGGCGTGGATGGGAAAATTGGCCCCAATACCATTGCAGCGGTGCGCGCGTATCAGGCGTCACAAGGGTTGACGCAAGATGGCTACCCATCGCTGACGTTGCTGAAACGGCTGCGCTAAGCATAGGTCGAAAAAGCTGTTTGACCGTCTTGAGAAGAGATGGATCAGGGGCGGCTTTTTGATTGGAGCAGCGTGTGCATTTACGGCTGAAATTCAGTGCCGAGCACTAGAGCCACTTACCGAAACCGGGTGTAAAAAAGGGCCCCGAGGGGCCCTTCCTTTATTGTGGGCTCATGCCCCGCAGCCGTTCGGAGCGGCGGCGCAATAGTTCTACGGTTGTTAGCAACGCGATCGATATCAGAACCAGGATGGTTGCCACCGATAGGATCGCAGGGCTGATCTGTTCGCGGATGCCGTTCCACATCTGGCGCGGGATGGTTTGTTCATCCAGGCCACCCACAAAGAGCACCACCACAACTTCGTCGAATGAGGTGACAAAGGCAAAGAGCGCGCCGGAAATCACCCCTGGCAGGATCAGCGGCATCTGAATGCGCAGGAATGTGGTGATTGGATCCGCGCCCAGACTTGCAGATGCGCGCGTCAACGAATGGTCAAACCCCACCAATGTGGCCGTCACAGTAATGATCACAAAGGGAATGCCCAGGGTTGCATGGGCCAGGATCACGCCAAGATAGGGGATGCCCCAATTCTGGATGCCAATGGAGGAGTAAAAGAAGAACAGACCTGTGGCGACAATGATGATCGGCACGATCATGGGTGAAATCAGGATCGCCATAATGATCCGGCGGCCAGGCATTTCCGGGCGCGACAGTCCAAGTGCTGCAATGGTGCCCAGTGTGGTTGCCAGTATTGTCGAAAAGAATCCAACAATGACCGAGTTCTTCGCCGCGTTGATCCAGGCCGCGTTTGACCAGGTATCCGTCCACCAGCTCCATCCGCGAGGTGCGTCAGGGTCGGTCATGCCAAAGGTCAGCAACAGATCATACCACCGGGTGGAATAGCCGGTTGGATCCAGTTTCAGCATCTTCTCCGTGAAGGTGAAGTAGGGTTCTGCGTTAAAACTGAGCGGGATCACCACCAGAATGGGCGCAATCAAAAACAGGAAGATCAGCGCACAAATCGTCAGATAGGTATAGTGCCAGATCCGTTCGAGGCGGGATGCATGTGATGGAAGTGCCATTCTCTCTTACCCCAGTTTCAGATTATCGATGCCCACCAGCCGATCATAGAGCCAATAGAGCAAGAGGATGCCTGCAAGCAGCAGTGCAGCAAGGGCCGCAGCGAGGGACCAGTTGAGCGACTTTTGCATGTGGAAGGCAATCAAGTTTGAAATTAGCTGACCATCTGCGCCCCCAACAAGGGCGGGTGTGATGTAATAGCCAACCGCCAGAATGAAGACGAGCAGCGCACCAGCGCCAATGCCCGGCACGGTCTGGGGGAAGTAGATCCGGCGAAATGCGGTCCAGCTGGTTGCGCCCAAGGATCGCGCGGCGCGCACATAAGACGGGTTGATCGGGCGCATTACGGAATAGAGCGGCAGCACCATAAACGGCAGCAGGATATGCGTCATTGCGATCAGGGTGCCAGTCTGATTGTACATCATCTCCAGGCGGCTTTCGTCACCCAAAAGACCGGAGCCAACAAGCGCATCATTCACCACGCCTTGGCTTTGTAGCAGCACCATCCAACTGGTGGTGCGCACCAGAAGCGATGTCCAGAACGGCAGCAGTACAAGGATCATCAGCAGATTTGATTTTGACAACGGCAGTGTCGCCAGCAGATGAGCAATCGGATAGGCTAGAATGAACGTCAGGAAAGTGATCACCAGTGACAGGAACAGGGTGCGTTTGAACAGCTTCACATAGACCTGTCTGTTTTCATTGACAGAAACAACTTCACCTTCCGCGTTTTTGGTGCGGTCCAGTGCTGCCAGGTAGAAATTCGCAGTATAAGATGACGAGGCATCGCGCATGACCCGCCAAAGTGCGGGATCGGCCCAATCTTCATCCAGCTCTAAGATCGCGGCCTTATAGGGGGCTTCCAGTTTCTTGGCCCGGCGCGCGGCCTTGGTGAACATGGAGCGTGAGCCGGATCTTTCATAATTGATCCGCGTACCCGCCTGACCTGCTGCACGCACTTCGCGCAAAACCAGCAAATCACCTGCAAGTGCTGCATAAGCCTCTTCATCCGGCTCCGTTCCCGCAGGGTTGTTATCAAACCAGGCAGCGAGGTTGGTCATGATGGGCGTGCGCGCACCAGAGGTGACATCTTCGTGCCAGGTGAAGCCTTCATTGTGCACAGAGCGGTGCAGCATTTGGCCAATCGGCATCACAAATGTCAGCAAAATAAAGGCGAGGAGCGGCGCAACCAGCAGAAAGGCGCGACGTCGCGCATGGGATTGTGCCCGCATAAGCGCTTGTTTGAGCGGCTTGCCATCCGCCGTTGTCAGCTGCTGCGACCCATCCGGTAATCCCGGAGGCGTTGCCGCTGATGAAAGAGTTGAATCACTCATGATGGTTTAGACCTTTTCCCCTGAGGTGGGCCGGGCCTTATCAAACAGCCCGGTCCCGAATTGTTTCTGCCCCAAAGGGGCAGTTCCTTAGTTTGCCAACCAGGCGTTGAAGCGCTCGTTCAGCTCGGTGTCTTTGTCGACCCAGAACTCAAAGTTGTTGACGAGAGCGTTGCCGAGGTTTGCTTCGGCTGTTGGCATATGTGGGGCCATTTCGGTTTTGCCGTCAGAGAACAGGCCAACCAATGCGCCAGAGGATTTACGCGCCGGACCATAAGAGATCCAGGACGCCTGATCCGCCAGACGTTGCGTGTCGGTTGAAAACGCAATGAAATCCATCGCCGCGTCCTTGTTTGGTGCTCCTTTTGGAACCACAAACAGGTCAAAGTCGAGGATCTGACCGTCCCAAACCACTTCGAGCGGTTGGTTTTCAGCGATAGCCGCGTTGAAGATCCGGCCATTATACGCGGTGGACATCACAACTTCACCGTCCGCCAGAAGCTGCGGCGGCTGCGCGCCTGCTTCCCACCAGACAATATCGTCTTTGATACGGTCCAGAACCTCAAAGGCGCGATCTACACCTTCTTCGGTATCAAGCAGGTCATAAACCTCTGCGGCAGGAACGCCGTCACCCATCAGCGCCATTTCCAGCGTGGCTTTGGCGGATTTGCGCAGGCCACGTTTGCCGGGGATTTTGCTGGTGTCAAAGAAGTCCGCAATGGATGATGGTTGTGAGGCCACATTGTCGCTGTTGTAGGCAAAAACGGTGGACCATACGATATTGGCAACCGCGCAGTCTTGCAGCGCGCCATCGATAAAGTCATCCGCTGCAGGGGTGCCATCAGGCGCCGCTGGCAGAATGGATGTGTCGATTTCTTCCAGCAGACCTTCGTCACACAGGCGTACGGCGTCAGAGAACTCGACATCCGCGACATCGATGCTGACATTGCCTGCTTCAACCTGGGCTTTGATCGGAGTCGCCGGGTTGTCTGCATCAACCGAGACAATCTTGATGCCAGTTTTTGCAGAGAAAGGTTTGTGGTAAGCTTCAACCTGGCTCTTGGTATAGGCGCCGCCCCAAGACATCACAGTGACTTCTTGTGCATGAACCGCCGCGGCGGCTGTTGTCAGCGCGGTGGCCAAAAGTGCAGTTTTGATTTTCATTCGAAAACTCCCAGTTGTTGCCCTTTGTGATTATTAGTATCGGCGGTTCGGGCTTTTTTCCGCCTGTTGTTGATAGTGTGTTTGGTTGGGTTCACGCGTCGAGCGCGTGGCAATCTTCTGGCAACCAACCAACTTCAATCTGCTGGCCGGGTTCTAGGCGGATCTGGTCCGGTGCGTTGCGGGTCTTGATGATAAATTCATCGTTGCCAGCGACGCGAAGGCGCGTTCTGAAAATGTCACCCATATAGATGAATTCGAGCACCTCAGCTTTTAGGGTGTGGGCGCCGTCTTGCAGGCGGTCTTTGTTATATTCCACGCGTTCGGGGCGGATCGACACTTGCGTGCGCTCACCGGGCTTTGACACATTGACCGGCTTACAGTCGATCAGTTCCCCATCATCAAGCTGCACCAAGGCAATGCCGTTGTTGATTTCCTTTACGGTGCCTTCCAGCGTGTTGTTTTCACCGATGAATTGAGCAACAAAACTGTTTTTGGGTGCTTCATAGAGCTCGGTTGGTGGGGCCAGCTGCTGAATGCGACCATCGTTGAACACGGCCACACGATCCGACATTGTCAGTGCTTCGGTTTGGTCATGCGTGACGTAAACCGTTGTGATGCCAAGGTTGTGGGCAAGGCGGGTGATTTCAAACTGCATTTTTTCGCGCAGCTGCTTGTCCAGCGCACCCAGCGGTTCATCCATCAAGACCAGCTCAGGTTCAAACACCAGCGCGCGAGCAAGAGCGATTCGCTGTTGCTGTCCGCCCGAAAGCTGCGATGGACGGCGGCCGCCAAAGGCCCCCATTTCGACCATATCAAGGGCGCGTTGCACCTTTTGCTCGCGCTCTGACTTGCCGATATTGCGTACCTCAAGCGGGAAGCTGAGGTTTTCAGCAATCGTCATATGGGGAAACAAAGCATAGTTTTGAAAAACCATACCAATACCGCGTTTATGAGGCGGAATATGGTTGATCGAGACGCCATCTAGCCGTATATGGCCGTGCGTAGCGGTTTCGAACCCAGCAAGCATCATCAGGCAAGTGGTTTTGCCGGAACCTGATGGCCCTAGCATGGTTAGGAATTCGCCTTTTGGCAGTGTGAGATTCAGGTCTTTAACGACGAGATTCTCGCCGTCATAGCTCTTTTGCACGCGTTCGAATTCAACAAACGCGTTGTTTGGTGACAGATTAGCCAAATCAGGCTCCCCGTTTATTTCGTTTTATCGACTTTTTTGCCGCTTTTTGTTGAGCATACACCGCTCCTTTTGGTTCGCAAGCTTGGCTCGGAATAAAGAATGCAATTTTGCAGAACGTGCGTATCCGTTGACAGAGTGTTTTACTATCGCCGGACCTCGGCCCATGTATGAATTGCGTCACTTGGTGTGCAATTTGCGTCAAGATGGGGCGGGGATTTGTAATATTGTTGCGACGTTGGCTGTGTTCGCCATCGCATCAATGAAATTTCAAAGTGAAAAAAATGGGCGCTGAGGCCCATTTTTTAGTCTTTTTATGCGCTGCGAAGCATGTCGTTGCGTTGCAGATGCTCCAGACATTCGTCCAGCGACCTTGTTGCGCGCTCCATGAGCAGGTCGATTTCATTGGGTTTGATGATCAAGGGCGGTGAGATGATCATCCGATCGCCTACATGGCGCATGACCAGATCATTGGCAAAACAGCGCTCTCGACAAATGTAACCCACGGTGCCGGTTTCCGCGGCAAAGGCTGCGCGGGTTTCTTTGTTTGGTGTCAGCGCGATGGAGCCCATCAGGCCGGTGATTTTTGCTTCCCCCACCAGCGGATGGTCCGTCAGAGCTTCCCAGCGTTCCTTTAGATAGGGTGCTGCGACGTTTTTGACGTGGCCCAGAATATCTTCTTCTTCAAGAATGCGTAGGTTTTCAAGCGCAACCGCCGCCGCCACCGGGTGACCGGAGTAGGTGTAGCCGTGGTTGAATTCGCCCGTGGCGATGACAGATGCAACCTCGTCGCTTACGATGGAGCCACCAATGGGCGAGTATCCTGAGCTCAACCCTTTTGCGATGGTGATAATATCGGGGCGGATGTTCAGAGCTTCTGATGCGAACCAGTCTCCAGTACGCCCGAAACCACAGATGACCTCATCAGCAATCAGCAGGATTTCGTATTTGTCGCAGATACGTTGAATTTCCGGCCAGTAGGATTTTGGTGGAATAATCACACCACCAGCGCCCTGTACGGGTTCCGCAATAAAGGCGGCAACACGATCTTCGCCCAGCTCAAGAATCGCCTGCTCCAGCTCTTGGGCGCGCGCCAGGCCAAAGTCTTCGGGGTTGCTGTCACCACCTTCTGCCCACCAATTGGGTTGATTGATGTGGTGGACGTCAGCAATGGGCATGCCACCTTGTTCATGCATGGCTGACATGCCGCCCAATGACCCCGCCCCAACGGTAGATCCGTGGTAGGCATTTTTACGGCTGATAATCACGGATTTGCTGGGCTTGCCTTTCAGAGCCCAATAGTGACGCACCATGCGAATATTGGTGTCATTGGCCTCAGATCCAGATCCGGCGAAAAACACATTGTTCAGTTCATCCGGGGCCAGTTCCGCAATCTTGTGGGACAGCTCAATGACCGGGCGATGGGTGGTCTGAAAGAAGGTGTTGTAATATGGCAGCTCGCGCATTTGGCGGGCGGCCACGTCTGCCAGCTCATCGCGCCCATAGCCGATGTTCACACACCAAAGGCCAGCCATAGCATCCAGAATTTCATGACCTTCGCTGTCGGTAAGAGTCACCCCGCTGGCCCGGGTAATGATCCGTGCGCCTTTTTGCGCCAGCTCTCCATTACAGGTGAACGGATGCATATGGTGGGCTGCATCCAGTGCTTGAAGTTCTTCGGTTGGCATGTGGTTGGATATCACAGACATCATAGGGCTCCGGTGTAACGTTACCCCTAGAATATGATCAAATTACCAGCTGTCAATCGAATCAATAATTCACAACATACCCTGTTTGATCTGCTCCATGCCCTGAATCACGTCACGTTCCATCGCCAATGCCGCAAGAGCTCCATCCCGGCGTCTGAGCGCCTCAAGGATGTCTTTATGCCGATCCGGGAAATTCTCGGCTTCCAGTTGGCCACAGACCACCCGCATAGAGGGGCCAAAACGCAGCCAGATGCGCTCTGCTATATCCGCCAGAACTGGGGCATTGGCGTGCTGATAAAGGTTAGCGTGAAATGTGTAGTTATGGGCCAGATACCCAGGCAGATCATTGTCGACAATTGCTTGGTCTAGCGCTGTATCAATGGCCGTCAACTTTGCGATTGAGGCTTCATCCATTACTTCTGCGGCTCGGCGAGCGAGCTCACATTCAATTGATTTCCTTATATAAACAATTTGTTCTAGATCGCTAGGTGTCAGAGAAGGGACAGAAACCCTTCGGTTGCCCTGGAAGACCAATGCGCCTTCAGAGATCATTCTACGGATCGCTTCACGAACCGGTGTCATTCCTACACCGAGAGTGTCGACCAACCCCTGAATGGTTACAGCTTGACCAGGGGCAAATTCTCCAAACAGTAACTTTTCCCGCAACCGCTGATACACGACCTCATGTGTGGGTCTTTTGGCTGTCGTATTTTCTACCTGCATGTCCTGCTGCGTCTTGGCGGTCACCGTCACGCGTCCTCCTGTATTTTGAGCAGAATGCACCAATAAACCGTCGCTGGAAATACAAAGATATTGCAGGACGGGCTTAAACTTGATCAAATTGCAACCAGCCGGACGAGGAAGCCGGTCTCAATTGGGAGTCTGAAAATGACTAAGAAACTAATTACACTATCTGCCGCAGCAGCGCTTTGTGCCGTTTCGGCGGCGGCCGAAGAAGTCCGCGTCTATAACTGGTCCGACTACATCGACGAATCACTTCTGTCCAAATTCGAAGAAGAGACCGGCATCAAATTGATCTATGATGTCTTTGACAGCAATGAGCTGCTTGAGACCAAGATGCTCGCAGGTGGGTCGGGCTATGACGTTGTGGTGCCAACTGGCTCTTTCCTTGCGCGTCAGATCCAAGCGGGCGCGTTCCAGAAGCTTGACCAGTCAAAACTCAGCAATCTGGGCAATATGTGGGATGCAATTGCAGAGCGTACCGCGCTGTATGACCCCGGCAACGAATACTCCGTCAACTATATGTGGGGCACCACGGGCCTGGGTGTGAACACCGCAAAAGTTGCTGCGGCGCTGGGCGCGGATGCACCGATTGATTCGCTTGATCTGGTATTTGATCCGGCAAATATGGAAAAGCTGGCTGAATGCGGCGTGCACTTCCTTGACGCCCCAGATGAGATGATCCCCGCGGCATTGAAATTCATTGGCGAAGATCCCAACAGCAAGGACGCCAAAGTTGTCGCCAAAGCAGAGGCGGTTCTGACGGCGGTCCGGCCCCACATCAAGAAATTCCACAGCTCAGAATATATCAACGCGCTCGCCAACGGTGAGATCTGCGTAGCCTTTGGCTGGTCCGGTGACATTTTGCAGGCACGCGACCGTGCAGCAGAGGCAGAGAACGGTGTTGAAATTGCATACAACGCTCCAAAGGAAGGCGCGTTGATGTGGTTTGACCAGCTGGCAATTCCTGTGGATGCCCCCAATCCCGATGCCGCGCATAAGTTCATTGATTTCATTATGAACGCGCAAAACATGGCGGCTGCGTCCAACTATGTGTTTTACGCAAATGGCAACAAAGCCAGCCAAGAGTTTCTGGTTGAAGATGTGATTGGTGATCCGGCAATCTATCCCAAAGAAGAGACCGTGAAAAACCTCTATATTAAAGAGGCTTACCCGGCCAAGGTTCAGCGGGTCGCGACCCGTCTGTGGACCAAGATCAAATCCGGTACCTAACCTTATTTTAGGACAAAACTGGCCCAGGCGCATATCGGCGCCTGGCGCGCAAGTGCTGACCTAAGACGGTGTTTCCCTCTTAGGTCTGTGTACCCTGTCCAACTTTTCAGCGAGGTGCGGCGTGTCCATTCCCGTTTTCGCCCCATGGGACGACCCCGTGGCGCAGCCTTTGATCCAATTCCGAAATGTGACCAAACGTTTTGGCACTTTTACGGCAATTGATGATCTGACCATCGATATCTACGAACGTGAGTTTTTTGCTCTGCTTGGCCCGTCGGGCTGTGGCAAGACCACTTTGATGCGCATGCTGGCCGGGTTTGAAACCCCAAGTGAGGGCAACATCTTTCTGGCAGGTCAGGACATAGCATCGGTGCCGCCCAATGTGCGCTCGGTCAATATGATGTTTCAGTCCTACGCGCTGTTCCCGCATCTGAGCATCTGGGACAATATTGCGTTTGGTTTGCGCCGCGAGCGTATGCCCAAAGCCCAAATCGAAGAACGCGTCACGGAAATGCTGCGCCTGACACGGCTGGAGAAATTCGCCCGTCGCAAGCCGCATCAGATTTCGGGCGGGCAACGGCAACGTGTTGCACTTGCGCGCTCTTTGGCCAAAGCGCCCAAACTCTTGCTGCTGGATGAACCACTTGGCGCGCTGGATAAAAAGCTGCGCCAGGAAACCCAGTTTGAACTGATGGACATTCAGGAGAAAACGGGCACCACTTTTGTCATCGTTACCCATGATCAGGAAGAAGCGATGACCGTGGCCTCCCGCGTGGCGGTGATGGATCACGGCAAAATCATCCAGGTGGCCACGCCGGACAAAATTTATGAAGAACCCAATTCCGTCTATGTCGCGGATTTTATTGGGGATGTGAATATTATCAAAGGCACAGCCAAACCTACGGGTGAAGATAGCTTTGGTATCACCTGGTCCGAAGGCACAGCCCCGCTGACGGCGCGGTCCAATACGGGTTTTGCCGATGGGCAAAATTGCCATCTCGCCATTCGTCCCGAAAAAGTAGCGATTTCATCCGAAAAACCCGTTGATGCAGCAAATGCGGTGCAGGGTAAGATTCTGGATATCGCCTATCTCGGCAATATTTCCACCTACCACGTCGAGCTGCCCACAGGCGATATTGTCAAAGCGCAATCCGCCAACACCCGGCGCATTGCCCGGCGCGCCTATACCTGGGAAGATACGGTCTGGCTGTCATGGACGGATACCGCTGGTATCTTGCTTGAACAATGATGCGGCGCGCGGTTCTGATTCTGGTTCCATATGCATGGCTGATTGCCCTGTTTTTGGTGCCCTTCCTCATCGTGTTGAAAATATCGCTCTCTGATGTTGCGATTGCCCGGCCGCCTTATTTGCCCCAGTTTTCCTGGGTCGAAGGTCTCTGGGCCTTTATTGCAGAGCTTGATTTTGAAAATTTTGTCTGGCTGACGCAGGATGATCTCTATTGGAAGGCCTACCTCAGCTCATTGCGCATTGCAGTTGTTTCAACTGTGCTGGCGCTAATGCTGGGATACCCTATCGCTTATGCGATGGCACGGGCGCCATCCGTCTGGCGTCCAACGTTGCTGATGCTGATCATCTTGCCGTTCTGGACCAGTTTCCTGATCCGTGTCTATGCGTGGATGGGTATTCTGGCCAATGAAGGTCTGCTCAACCAATTTCTGATGTGGACCGGGCTGATCAGTGAGCCTTTGATCATCCTCAACACAAATATCGCGGTCTATATCGGCATCGTTTACACCTATCTGCCCTTTATGATCTTGCCGATCTACTCGGCGTTGGATCGGATGGATGCCTCGCTCATTGAGGCGGCCGAAGATCTGGGGTGCTCGCGCTTTAGCGCCTTCTGGCTGGTGACTGTACCACTCTCGAAGGCAGGTATCATTGCGGGTAGCTTCCTTGTGTTTATCCCGACCCTGGGCGAGTTTGTGATCCCGTCGCTTTTGGGCGGATCAGATACGCTGATGATCGGCAAAGTGCTGTGGGAGGAGTTCTTCTCCAACCGTGACTGGCCGGTGGCCTCTGCGGTGGCGGTGGTTCTGTTGCTGCTTCTGGTGATCCCGATCGTATTGTTCCAGCGCAATCAGCAAAAAGAGCAGGAGGGTGTGAAATGAACCGGATGAGTTGGTTTAATACAGTCTCGCTGACGCTGGGCTTTGCCTTCCTCTATATCCCGATGGTGATCCTGATCATCTACAGCTTTAATGAAAGCAAGCTGGTCACCGTTTGGGCTGGGTTCTCCACCAAATGGTATGGTGAACTCTTGCGCAATGAGGCCTTCCTCAACGCGGCCTGGGTCACGGTCAAAGTTGCGGTGATTTCTTCAACCATCGCAACGGTTTTGGGCACAATGGCGGCCTATGTGCTGGTGCGCGGTGGGCGTTTCCTGGGCCGGACGCTGTTTTCCGGCATGATCTACGCGCCATTGGTGATGCCCGAGGTGATCACTGGCCTGTCGCTTTTGCTCTTGTTTATTGGCATCGGGCTTGATCGCGGTGTGCTTACCATTGTGCTGGCACATACGACATTTTCAATGTGCTATGTGTCCGTTGTGGTGTCGTCGCGCCTCGTCACTTTTGATCGCTCCCTCGAAGAGGCGGCGTTGGATCTTGGCGCAACAGCGATGGAAACTTTCCGTTTGGTGACGCTGCCGATCATTGCGCCTGCGGTGATTTCCGGCTGGCTTTTGGCCTTTACCTTGTCGCTTGATGATCTGGTGATTGCGTCTTTTACTGCAGGTCCTGCCGCAACCACGCTACCGATCAAGATCTTCTCAGCCGTGCGTTTGGGGGTCAGCCCAGAGATCAACGCGCTCTCAACCCTGTTGATTGCGATTGTCTCTGTTGGGGTGATTGTTACATCGCTGGTGTCAAAACGGCAGTTGGTCAAGCAACAGCGAGAAGAGCGCGAAGCGTTGCGCAGCTAAGGAAAAACTGCGGCACACTAAAATTTGTGCCGCAGTATCTAGTCAGTTCTGAAGGTCTGCAGCTTTGCCAATTCCAGCTGTAGCGCTTCTGTATTCCGGTCGCCATCCCGCTCGCTGCGCCAGGCGCAATAGGCCGCCATACGCCAATGATACCAGGGGCGTATATCGAGGTAACGCGCAACAACAATTGGGTCGGGGTAGGCCGCAAGGAACGCTTCTTCTTCTGCTGGGTTGAGAGGGGTTCCACGATAGATGAGCTGCATTGCGGGGGATAAAAACAGCGCCAGATCCTCGCACGGGTCACCAATTACGGGGCACTGCCAATCGATCAGTCGCAGGCCATTGCTTGTGCGCAAAAGATTGCCAGGTACCGGATCGCCATGCACCAGCGCCAAGTGCCCGGTTGGGGCAACATCGGTTTGGGGGCGCGCTTGATGCAAATTATATTCTCCGCGCAGCAGAGATATTATTGATTCGGTTTGCTGGTTCAGCGCGTTAGAGCCATTTGGACCCAGCGCGATATCTTCCGGTAAGCGCGCTTGATGCAGGTTGAATAAAAGCCGGGCAACAGCGGTGACGCCCTCGGTCCAGATACTGCCGTCCACGTGATCATAGATCAGCCAGCAGTGATCATGAAATCTGCCAAAATCGACAAGCTTAGGGGAAATACCTTGCCCCTCAAGCGCACGTAGCGCGGAGCTTTCACGATCAAGGCTATTGGCAAACAATGGGTTTGTGCCGCTCTGATCAAAAACTTTCAGAACCTGTTGCCCTATTCGAAACACCCGATTTGAACGCCCACCTTTTAGATGTACGGGCGCCGTGGTGTTATATCCTTTGTGCTTGAGATGCGCGAGCAGGCGCGCATCTAAAAGGGCGAGAGGGGGTTGCAGAATGTGCTCCAGCTAAAGCTCTAGTTTCAGACCACACCCTGCCAAGCGTTTTATGCCCCTGGATCCCGGAGTGCGGTTACGTCTGTGGAACTGATCGCCGATCCGCCGTTCATGATCAAGATCACTTGATTGCCTTGCAGCTGGGTTTCACGGATGGAACTGTAAATTTCCGCAGTTTCCGAGAGCAACAACTCATCGTCGCGGTAGCTTTCCATGGTGAAGCTGTACGAGCCGGATGGAAGCACATTGCCATCGGCATCGGTGCCGTCCCAATTGTAAGGCTCTGCAGAGACCGGCAACAGGATCCGGTTCACCTCTGTGCCATCTTCGTTTTTCACAATCAGGCGGACATCATCCGCAGTTGCCACTGGATTGGGGGAAACAGCAATTGGTGTGCTGCCGTCAAAATGGCCTGGAACGGCGGCGCGGGCTTCCATTCCAACCCATTGGGTGACGGTCGCCATGGCGGAAAGGCTCAGCTGCGCTTGCATACCGGCAAGCAAATCATTGCCCTGAACCTGTTGCTCGACCATAGAGAACTGCGCCAACTGTGACGCATATTCCTGCGAATCAAGCGGCTCCAGCGGATCTTGGTAGCGCGCTTGTGTTGTAAGCAGGCGCAGGAATGTTTCGAAATCGGTTGAAATCCCTGCGGCGCGGCCGCTGGTGCTTGCTGAAAAAGCCCCACCTGTCGGCAAGGTGGACGAGTTGGTGACGGGGGTTGTCATGGCGTTACACTCTCATATCGAGCCCGGTCTCGCCCAGGCTCAAGGTTTGCATCGGTTGTGTCGAAACAGGGAGTTCATCTCCGCTTTCAACATTGGCGTTGGTGGCGTTTTTCACTGCGGGTTCACTGCTCTGCTGAGACTGGTGTTGGCGATCGCCGCTGGAGAATTCAAATGAGATGGTTTCAAACCCCATGCTTTTGAATTCTTTTTCCAGCTCACCCGCGTGCCGCCGCATGAGATCAATCGTATCACTCCGCTCGGCATTGATTATGACTTTTACCCCAGTGTCGCTGGTGGCGAGCTGCATGTTGACGCGGCCCAACTCCTTTGGATTGAGCATCACATCAACTTTGCGCTCCCCTTTCGAAGCAAAAGCCGCAGTCAGCTGAACTGCGATTCTTTGTGCGGTATCAGGGCTTTGTGTAACATTGGGGCGAAAGACTGCTTCGGTCAGTGCTTGGCTGATGCCAATACTGTTTGCGCCAAATCTCAGGTCACTTACCCTGTCGAATGGAACCGGTTCAAATTGCGCGCTCTGTTGCGCGCCATTTTGTGCCAGAAGCGCTGCAGATGAAACAAAACCATTGCTTGTAATCTTGCGATCGCTGGCGGCCGCGCTGCTTTCGCTGCTTGTAATCCGATTGTGCTGCTCTTGGCCTTCGGCGTTTTGACCCTCTTTGTGATCCTGATTTAGCATTTCACCAGAGGGCGCACCCTCTGACAAAGGCTTGCCTGCCTGCGTTGTCTGTGGCGCGGGCGCAATCGCAGCAGTTTCGGTTTTCTTCTCACGGGGGTCTACATGAGGCGTAGCTGATTGTAGCGCGGCAGTGGGCTGAGATTGGGCAGCGGCCGTGTCGGCCCTCTGAGGGATATTTGCTGTCGCGTCACTGGTTACTGTCTTGGCTTGTACACGATCTTGTACGATTTCAGGCTGTTGCTGCAGAGCCGTATTCAGAGCTGCCGTTTTTGCGCCAGGCCCCTCTTTGGGGGGCGTGATTTGAATGTCGGCGCCCTCTTCTGGGGCCTGTTGCGACGATTCCCAAATGTGTGATGAAAATTCGACAGGTGCCGCCGCCCGTTCACTGCTGGGCGCGGCCTGAGCAGCTGCTGTGGTGGCTACCAATGGTTTTGTTGTCGCATTTTGCTCAGGTGGCACCGTCTGATGTTGCGTTGGCACTTGAAGCAAGGCAGCGGCTTCAGCTGCTACCCGGGCACTATCAGAATCGGTCGCGTCTGACGCTTGATCTGAAGGATCACTTTCGGTCTTTGTTGCGCCAGTGTCAGTGTCTACATCTTCAGAAGGGGCGGCAGTGAGCTCTCCCTCCGAAATAGCGAGCTGTTGTTCGGGCTCCGCTTCCGGCTGTGTTGACGGACTATTTGTATCAGGTGCCCCATCAACGATTGCATCCAGTGACGTCGCGGTATCGCTGTTTTTCGGTTTCTCATCGCTGGGGTCTGGAACGGATGTTGGTGATCCTGCCTCGTTTTTCCCATTGGAATGACCTTGATTCGAAGCGTCCAGAGTTGCCTCTGCAGTGTCCAGTTCCGAATAAATTTGCGCAAACGAATCTGTTTCCGCGGATGCTTGGGGCACGCTGTCGGAGCGACTCGAGGAGATTTTCTGATTGTTTTCAGATACCTGAAGTATTCCAGCAAGGTTCATCTTGGTTCCAGACATTCTATCTTGACAGAAGGACAATACAAAAAACCGGTTACCGCATTTTTAACCGCTTTCTGCGCATTCTGGGAAAAATCGAAACATTTCCCTATTTCGAACTGCGAGATCCAGAATGGAAAGCCCAACCACTATTAATACACTTACCGCCAATCCTATTCAGGCAAAGATAACGCCGAAGGTCGATCCAATGCGACAGGCCGCGATGGATCTCGAAAGCGCGTTTTTATCAGAGATGTTGAAAGCGGCCGGGCTAGGCAAAACCAGCGAATCTTTTGGCGGTGGCGCGGGCGAAGACCAGTTTTCGAGTTTTCTGGTGGAAGCACAGGCCAAACAAATGACCAAAGCCGGCGGAATTGGACTGGCTGAATCGCTTTATAATGCCCTCAAGGAGTCGCAGTCATGATTGACAGTAAATCGCAGGAATTGATCGACGAGTTGGACAGCATCCTGGAAGAAGAGCGCGATGCTCTGATTCAGGGCCAACTGGAAAAATTGGAATCTTTGCTCGCGCGCAAAGATGTTCTGATCTCTGAATTGAATGCACATGATGCGTTGGATCGTGAAAGCCTGATTGGTGTGCATGAAAAAGTGTCGCGAAACCAGGTTTTGCTCGACAGTGCGATGCAAGGCATCCGAACCGTTGCCGCGCGCATGCAGGAATTGCGTAAAGTACGTAAAGGCCTGGATGTCTATGATAAGGCTGGCCGTAAAAGCAGCTATTCAACTCGTGCCAGCCTGAAACTGGAAAAGCGCGCCTAATCAATCGCAATTTAGAGAAAATTCTAGAAATGCAAATTTGGACTTTAGCACTCCGTTAGTACCTAAAGGTGCAAAGTCACATTGCACCTCATGATGGGGTGGCGCGAAAGCCGATCGGCACTTCGCACTGTCAGAAAGACGTCAGAGAATGCTCCATTTGGGGCTGGGAAAAATCAGGGGAAAAATACCCCCTGCACACAAGGATTAAATGCTATGACCAGCATTCTGACCAACAACGGCGCAATGGTTGCGCTGCAGACCCTGAAGTCGATCAACAACAACCTGACCGACACTCAGAACGCGATTTCCACCGGTAAGGAAATCAACACTGCGAAAGACAACTCTGCGATCTGGTCCATCTCCAAGGTTATGGAAGCGGATGCGAAGAGCTTTGAAGCTGTTGAAGATTCCCTGGCTCTGGGCCAAGCGACCGTGGGTGTGGCTGTTTCTGCGGTTGAACAGATCACCGATATCCTGAATGACATTCGTGAAAAGGTCGTACAGGCAACCGGTGAAAACGTGAACCACACCGCAATTGGTGCAGAAATCACTCAGCTGAGCGACCAGGTTGAGCAGATTATTGACGCGGCCCAGTTCAACGGTGCAAACCTTCTGGACGGTACAAGCGTTGATGGCACTAACGCTGATCTCACTGTTCTGTCTTCAGTAAACCGCAACGCGGGCGGTTCTGGTGTTACGGTTTCCAACATCACCGTGAGCGCCCAGAACTTCGCGTCTGACCTTGATCTGTCCAGCATCGACGTAAGCACTGCAAGCAACGCTGAAAGCGCTCTGGATGACGTCGAAACCTTCCTGCAGCAGCTGACAGAGTCTGGTGCGGAAATTGGTGCGGCAGCAAACCGTATCGATCGCCAGCTGGAATTCATCGGCAAGGTGAAGGATGCTACCAAGGAAGGCATTGGTGCCCTGGTTGACACTGATATGGAAGAAGCATCTGCGCGACTGAAAGCACTGCAGACTCAGCAGCAGCTGGGTGTTCAGGCTCTGTCGATTGCGAACTCTTCGCCGTCGACCCTGCAGCAGCTGTTCCGTTAAGTTGAATACCGATCAGGGCGTTTTTAAACGCCCTGATCACCTGACCTCAGAGAATCTGATGTAGTATGTTAGGAAAACACGTGAATGCCCAATTGAAGGCTAGAAATGCCTACTCAGCAGCAAGCGCAACCGTAAGTACGCCTAAAAGTTTCGAATATAAGGTGATTGCTCACGTAACGCAGCAAATCATCGAAGCTGCGAAAAAAGGTTCTAAAGGGTTTCCGGCCTTAGTTGCGGCAGTTGATAAAAATCGAAAACTTTGGCGCATTCTGGAAGCGGATCTACTAAGCCCAGAAAACGAACTGCCCGATAGCGCAAAAGAAAACCTCGTTTATCTTGCTGAGTTCACGCGCCAACACACTACAAAAATCATCCGAAAAGAGGCTGGCGTTCAGCCCATTTTGGAAATCAACACAGCCATTTTGCGTGGCCTTCGCGGAGGAGCGACCTGAATATGAGTGGATTGGTCCTGAAACTGGCGCCAAAAGAGCGCGTCCTTGTGAATGGCGCAGTCATTGAAAATGGGGACCGTCGGAGCCGTCTTTCCATTGTGACGCCGGATGCGAATATCTTGCGTCTGCGTGATGCAATTCATCCCGAGGATGCCAATACGCCGGTACGTCGCGTGTGTTATGCAGCCCAGCTGATACTGACCGGTGATGTAGACCCGGATGAAGATCGCCTCGCTATGTTGCGCCGTATTGAAGAGCTTAGCCAAGTTTTTGTCGATGCGGATAGCCGTAGATCACTGGCGGAAGCAACCGAAGCATTGGTGGGCGACAATCACTACCGCTGCCTGAAAGCTTTGCGTACATTGTTGCCACGCGAAGAGCGTTTGCTGGCAATTCGCCCATCCTAAAGACAGGGGGCTGCCTTTAGGCATCTCCCCGTGTATCAGATGTTGTAATTGGCATCGCTGCGCACCTTTTGCAGCTGCCGATTCAACGTTTGAATGCGCAGACACTGCAGTAATCAATAGGGCGCGCGCCAATAGGTTGCGGCTCATGAGGCGGCTCTTCTGGTCGCCTTTTGCTGGAATGCTACCTGAAACCTTCAATCAACCCTGTATGATAGTGTCTTGCCCCAAGGGCTGTTGCCGCGCCTTTTCTGCGCCTGTGCTATCTCACCCCATTCGATCGCTGCACGAGATTGGTTTTTCACACGAACGGTTGGCGCGGATATGAGGCGGATGCTGTTTGTGCACATGCTCTGATCCAGTTGTTTCAGCATTGGGCAGTGATCCCTTGAAAAACATGCGCGGCGGTTTCTATTGGGCTGATGCGTTAGTTTGCAATCAATACTGAATGATCGCACTCTCCCATTCCTTGATGAAATCGCGGCGTTTCAGCTGGTCCAAGTATATCATCAAGGAGGGCTCTAAGGGTATGAGCGGCCGCGTCTCGGTGTGTTTTGCAGAAAACAGTGGTGGCAGAAGTGATGCAGGCTGGTCTTTGCCCTCTGGTGTGTAGCTCAATGTGAATTCAACAAAAGCGCGTGCGACCTCTTTGCGTTCTGAGGTCTTGGCCAGATAGATTGTGCGCATCATTGTGGTGGAGAAATCTGTTGGCACGATGACGACGATGTTTCTTGCGCTGTGTGCTCGTGTCTCGGCGTAGCTACCAAGCACGTTATAGGCCAAATAGATTTCTCCGGCCTCTACTGCATCAATCATCGCTCCTGAGCAACAGTAGAGCTTGGTACCAAGGCTCCCCATGACTTCTGTGAGCCGCCAATAGGTTTCTGATGTGCGCGCATCTTGCGTAGCAAATAGGTATCCAACCCCTGAATCGCGAATATCGTAGGTGGCAACACGACTGCGAAAAAGATCGCTTTGACTGCGCAGTAAGGCAATTAAATCTTGTCTGGTCTCAGGGATTGGCAGGCCGGTAAATGCCTGTTTGTTAAGAATAATCGAAGCTGGTTCAGCCGTGAAGCCAAACAGGCTTTGGCGCCATTGTGCCCATTCAGGATAGTCCAGATCGTTCAGCCGTTCCGCATGGCCATCGTTGACCAATTTGATCTGCAGATCCATGGCGCTTGAAATCACCACATCAAATCGGTGAGGTTGAGTATTGGCGATATTGTAGATATCCGCAGTGCCTGCAACAAAGTATTCCACCGACCAATCTGGGTGCTGCGCCACAAACGCCGTGATCAGCGGTGCCAGATAAAGTGTATCCGTGCTTGAGAGAACCTGCAGTTTTTGTGGAGCCTGAGGATCGCCAAATAATCTTTGATCTTCCCACACTTGGGCACAAGTGACCTGCGCCCATAAGGCCAAGATCAGAGCGAAAGTACAGCGCATGCGCCACCTCCATCTGCGTTGTAAAGCCTGAGAGAGCCGCGATGCGCCCGTGCAACATCCTGCACGATGGTGAGGCCAAGGCCCGAGCCAATGATACCACCTGCATTCGCCCCCCGCGTGAACCGATCAGGCAGGCGGTCAATTTCATCTTGGGCAAAGCCCGGCCCACGGTCACGAATGCAAAACCGCGGCGGGTCAGCCAGAACTGTGACATCCACGGATGTTTCTCTTGGAGCGTATTTCAGCGCATTGTCGATCAGATTACGCATAGCGTTTTGCAACTGTATCGCGTCCCCTTCGATCTTTACCTGCTGTTCGGCCTGCAAATGCAGATCAATGTCGCGCATCTCGGCGATGGGGGTCATGGCGGTCACAAGTTCTGAGGCTATCTCGTCGAGCTCCAAAGAAGACGTTTCCAGATGGTCGGCGCGAAATGTGATCATGGCGTGATCGAGCAATTGCCCCGCCGCGCGCGAGCTTTCATCGATGGCCCGCACCATTGACCGAAGCGCGGTGCGGTTTTCAGGCTTTTCAACACGTTGCAAGGTGCTCTCCGCATAAGAACGCACGGTTGCCAGCGGTGTTCGAACCCGATGGGCCGCCTCGGCAATAAAATCCTCTGACTGGTTGAGCGAAACTTCGAGGCGTCGCATCAGGTTGTTGAGGGATTGTACCAGAGGGGCCATTTCATAGGGTACGGGTTTTGCCACCGGGCTAAGATCTTGCGGCCCGCGGCGCTGCACAGATCCAGCAAGCCGGGACAGCGGGCTGATCGTCGCCTGCGTCACCCAAAAAGACAGGATTGCGGCCAGGGTAAAAAAGCCAAATCCAAAGAGGGCGGCGTTGCGGGAGATACGTTGCAACACACCGGAAAGGCTGCCTTGGGTCTGGGCCACCGTGACGCTTAGCTCAATACGCTGATCTGCTCCGACCAACGTGCGGGTCTCTGAGGCAACGCGCAGATCAGCGCCTTTGAACTGGGTTGGATAGAAATGCGTCTCTCCAAGGTGTGTGTGGTTTTGCTCCAACCCTTCATAGCCAGAGATCAGCTGATTATCCTGATAGATCGCATAAAAAATCCGATCATCAGCAGTGGTGTTTAAAATGGAGAAAGCGGCATAGGGAAGCTCGATATCCAGCGCGCCATTTCGAATGGCAGCAGCGTCCAGGATTGATGTGATCGAAGCGCCTAAAATACGGTCCTGGGTGTCCTGGGCGATCTGCACTGCATAGCTGCGCACCGCAAAAAACAACAAGAGTGCCAATACCGCAGCGCCACCGATCAACCAGACCATCAGCGTTTTGCGCAATGACCCGGCAACATTAGTCATGTTCAAGCCTGTAGCCTAGCCCGCGGTGCGTCGAGATGGTCACATCCGAGCCGTCCAGATGTTTGCGCAGGCGCCCGATGTAGACCTCAATTGCATTCTCGGATGCGTCTTCGTCATAGGAAAACAGCCGATCAAACAGTTTCTGTTTGGAAAAAATTTGATTGGGCGCGTTTATGAAAATCTCTAGAAGGCGTAATTCACGGTTTCGCATTTTAATGGCGTTGCCTTTGATCATGACCTGCCCGGCCACCGGATCATAAGACAAATCCCCCATTGTAATTACTGGTTGTGAACTGCCTTGCTTGCGCCGCAAAACCGCACGACACCGTGCATCCAATTCCGCGTGATCAAAAGGCTTGGTCACATAATCATCTGCACCAAGGTCCAGCAGGCTGATTCTGTCCGACACCTGCGATCGGGCGGTCAGAACAATTACAGGCGTGTCTTTTTTTGTGGCGCGATGATGCTCTAGGAAACGGCGGCCGTCTCCATCCGGCAGCATAATATCCAATAGAATAAGATCATATTCGGAGGTTTCGGAAAATGCGATGGCCTCAGATATTAATTCCGCATTATCAACGACATGACCATCCATTTGCATGCGTGATGCAACTGCATGCGCCAGCTCATTGTTGTCTTCGACCAATAAAAACTTCATGGATAAAATAGCTCTTTTGTTGGCGTGACAGGTTTGTGTCAGGTTCGTTTGGTTAAGTTTTGCCAATTGTGCCGCACTGCGGCCGGTTGTCAAACTGGGAGGAAATCATGACAACTTTTAAACTGGGCCGTCGCGCCCTGTTGGCGACTGCTGTTGCAACGCTGAGCTTGGGCGCGCCAGCCTTTGCTGAGGGCGACAAAGCTCTTGATAGTATCCACTTTCTGATCCCTGGTGGTGCAGGCGGCGGCTGGGATGGCACCGCACGGGGCACCGGCGAAGCGCTGACAGGTGCTGGCATCGTTGGCAACGTATCGTACGAGAATATGTCAGGTGGTGGCGGCGGCAAGGCGATCGGTTATCTGATCGAAAACGCCGACAGCAACCACGGCACGTTGATGGTGAACTCCACTCCAATTGTGATCCGCTCGCTAACAGGCGTATTTCCACATAATTTCCGCGACTTGACCTTGGTTGCAGGCACCATTGGTGACTATGCTGCGATTGTGGTTGGCAAGGACAGCCCCATCAATTCAATGGAAGATCTGCTGGCGGCCTATGATGCAAACCCGTCCAAAACCGCAATTGGTGGTGGATCTGTTCCCGGCGGCATGGATCATCTTGTTGCCGCGATGGTGATGGAAGCGGCAGGAAAAGATGCGCTGGGGGTGAAATACATCCCCTATGATGCGGGTGGCAAAGCGATGGCCGCGCTGCTCTCTGGTGAAATCGCGGCGCTTTCCACCGGCTTTTCCGAAGCTGTTGATCTGGCCGCAGCAGGTGAGGTTAAAATCATTGGTGTAACCTCTGATGATCGGATCGATACAGCACCTGACGCGAAAACCATGAAAGAGCAGGGGATCGATACCAGCTTTGTAAACTGGCGTGGTTTCTTTGCGGCTCCGGGCCTGCCCGAAGAGAAATTGTCGGCCTATCAGGACGCTCTGGCAAAAATGTATGACACACCCGAATGGGAGGCCGTGCGGTCTCGTAATGGTTGGGTCAATATCCATAATTCCGGCGCTGATTTCCAAACCTTCCTTGAAGGCCAGGAACAGACAATCGGCGATCTGATGAAGAAACTCGGCTTTCTCTAATTCAACAATTCACACGTGCTGAAAAACGGCAGAGCGAAATGCCGCTCTGCCACTTGAGGTTTGGGGATAGAATATGGAACTTGATCGCTGGATCGCGCTGATCCTCGTTTGTATTTGCGTTGCTTATGGGTATGCGGCGTTTTTTGTAATGGATGGTAACCTTGCGCCGTTTATGCGTCGTAATCCAATTTGGCCAAGCACGTTCCCAAAAGTTTTATCCACTTTGGGAGTATTGGCCGCATTGGGAATTCTGTTTGCCCCCAAAAAAGCCACCACAAAAGAAATGGAAATCGATTATCGCCGCCTTGGGCAATATCATCTTGGACAGGCCGTCATGTTGCTCGCATTGATGGTGGTTTACGCGTTGTGTTTGCGCCCGGTTGGCTTTTTGATTTCAACCTCGCTGTTCTTGTTCCTGGGGACGTTTGTTCTGGGAGAGCGGCGGTATCTGATCATGGTGCCTGTCAGCGTGTCCGCCGCCTTGGTTGTGTGGTTCCTGGTGCAGCAGGTGCTCGGCATCTACATGCGTCCCTTCCCTGGAATTTTTGGAGGCTGATATGCTTGAAGGACTGTTGATTGGCCTGCAGACGGCCTTTTCATTGCAAAACCTGCTGATGGTTATCGGTGGCTGCCTCATCGGGACATTCATCGGCATGTTGCCGGGGCTTGGCCCAATGTCGATTATCGCGATCATGATCCCGGTTGCGATCTCGCTTGGGGATCCCTCTGCCGCGCTGATCCTGCTGGCGGGGGTTTATTATGGCGCGATTTTTGGGGGATCGACCTCTTCCATTTTGCTCAATGCGCCTGGGGTGGCGGGTACCGTGGCCTCCAGTTTCGATGGATATCCCATGGCGCGTCAGGGCAAGGCGGGTAAGGCCCTGACTGTTGCCGCGATTGCCAGCTTTGCTGGTGGTACCATTGGTGCAATCTTGCTGATGATCTTTGCGCCGGCCCTTTCGTCTGTGGCCTTGCTGTTTCACTCGGCTGAGTATTTCGCACTGATGGTTGTGGGCTTGTCTGCTATTGCCGCTTTTGCTGGCACCGGACAGGTGGCAAAGGCCATGATGATGACATTGCTTGGCCTGATCATGGCCACTGTGGGTGAGGGCGCGCTGTTTAACATGCCTCGCTTCACCATGGGGATTATGGACCTGCAGTCTGGATTTGGATTTGTGACCCTGGCGATGGCGATGTTTGCTCTGCCAGAAGCCCTGTTCCTTGTGCTGAAGCCCAAGAAGATGGACGGTGATAGCGACGGTGAAATCAAAGATCTGCGGATCAGCAGGACGGAGGCAAAATCGATCGCTCCCGTCATTGGCCGACAGTCGCTGCAGGGCTTTTTCATTGGTGTTTTGCCTGGTGCCGGGGCAACCATCGCTAGCTTTTTGGGCTATGCGGTTGAACGCAACATTGCCAGTAAGGAAGAACAGGACCAGTTTGGCAAAGGCTCCATCAAGGGGCTGTCTGCGCCTGAATCCGCAAACAATGCGGCCTGCACCGGATCCTTTGTGCCGCTGCTGACGCTGGGCATTCCGGGATCAGGCACCACTGCGATCCTTCTGGGTGCGCTGATTGCTCTCAACGTGAGCCCGGGGCCGCGTCTCATGGTTGATAATCCGCAGATCTTCTGGTCGGTGATCATGTCCATGTTTATTGGCAATCTGGTGCTGCTGATCCTGAACCTGCCGCTTATCCCCTATATCGCAAAGGTTCTGACCATTCCGCGCAACTATCTGATTCCGTTCATTTTGTTTTTCACCCTGATGGGGGCCTATATCGGCCAGAACAATGCAACCGAGCTGTTGTTGCTGGTTGGGTTCGGGATCTTTGCGACCGCGCTTAAGTTTGCGGATTATCCGCTGGCGCCGCTGCTGATTGGCTTCATCTTAGGTGGAATGATGGAGGATAATTTTGCCCGCTCCATGCAGCTTTATGATGGTATTGCCTTCATTTGGGAGCGCCCAATGACCCTTGGTCTGTTGGTGATTGCCGCTTTGCTGGTGGTTTTGCCAAGCTTCCGTGCCCGCCGCGCTCGCGCCCGTGCACAAGGGGTGGCCGAAGGGGATTAATAGCTGCGCCCTCAAAAAAAGATGAGCCCCGCTGATCGATGATCGCGGGGCTCATGTATTTTTAGTCTGATGTGCGCGCTTAAAGTGGGTTGCCCGCATAGGTCGTTTCACCACGTTCACGGGCCAGACGGATCTGTTTCTGGCGCTCGCGGAACCGGGCTTTGTCGGCCTCGGTAGTGTCAGCTGCGCAGAGGTGGCAGGAGACGCCCGCCTCATATTCTGGGCGTTTCATGTCTTCCGGCAGGATCGGTCTGCGGCAGCCATGGCAAAGCGAATGCGGCCCTTCTTTCAGCCCGTGGCCAACAGAAACCCGATTGTCAAAGACGAAACATTCGCCTTCCCAGGTGCTATTCTCTGCAGGCATTTCTTCGAGATAGCGCAGGATGCCACCTTTCAGGTGGTACACATCATCAACGCCCTGACCGAGCAGGTAGTTGGTGGATTTCTCACAGCGAATGCCACCGGTGCAAAACATCGCAACCCGTTTGTTGTGGAAACGGTCTTTGTTTTCTTCCCACCAGGCAGGAAATTCACCAAAGCTGTCGGTCTTGGGATCAACCGCGCCTTCAAAGGTGCCAATTGCCACCTCATAGTCATTGCGGGTGTCGATCACCACAACATCTTCTGAACGGATCAGCTCGTTCCATTCTTCAGGCTCAACATAATGGCCCACGCGCGCCTTGGGATCCACGTCAGGCTGGCCCATGGTCACGATCTCTTTTTTCAGACGGACCTTCATTTTGCCAAACGGAGGATGATCACTGGTGGCTTCTTTCCACTCAAGATCGCTACAGCCCGGCAGCGCCTTGATATGCGCAAGCACCGCGTCGATGCCTGCACGGGGCCCGGCGATGGTGCCGTTGATGCCTTCTTTGGCCAGCAGCAGCGAACCTGTGACATCCTGTGTCTGACAGAGTTCCAGCAGCGCAGGTTTGATCCCGGCGGGATCTTCAAAGCGGGTGAAGTGATAGAGAGCAGCGATTGTGTACATGAAACCGCCCTTAAAACGCTGGACCGCGCATTTCAAGCATTTCCAGTGCCAAAAACCCCCTATGCAATGGGGATATGTGGCGCAGGAATAACATGCGAAAAATATATCATTTACGGTTGCGTGATGGAGCGAGACCTAGGAAGCTGTTGTTGGGGAGAGCTTTTCCAGAACACCAATTGAAAGGGTGGCCTCATATGGGCTCAGCACTGATTGTAATCGATGTGCAAAATGATTTTTGTCCCGGTGGTGCATTGGCCGTGCCCGAAGGGGATGCAGTGGTCGCACCGATCAACGCCATGATGGCGCGTTTCGATACAGTGATTCTGACCCAGGACTGGCACCCAGTAGGCCATCAGTCTTTTGCCAGCGAACACCCCGGCAAAGCGCCTTATGACACAGTTGAACTGCCCTATGGCACGCAGGTTCTTTGGCCGGATCATTGTATCCAGCAAACGCAGGGGGCCGCGTTTCACCAGGAGCTGCGCACGGATGCGGATCTGATCATCCGCAAAGGGTTTCGCACTGAAATCGACAGCTATTCTGCCTTCTTTGAAAACGATCAGAAAACAGTAACCGGTCTTGCAGGCTATCTGCGCGAGCGCGGCATTTCTGAGCTGACGATGGTTGGCCTCGCAACCGATTTTTGCGTTGCCTATTCGGCACTGGATGCCCGCAAACTGGATTTTGAGGTGACGGTGGCCTTATCCGCTTGTCGCGGGATTGATCTGAACGGCTCTCTCGACGCGGCACTCAGCGATATGACAGCTGCCGGAGTGAATTTGGAAGGTTAAGACAGATTGGGAACGCATCTTGCGTAGGACTGGGGGTTTATGAGTGCGTGAAACAGGGGTGAGTTCTGACATGTCAGAAACCTGTCCGGTGAATGAACATGAGCGGCGCTACAGCAAAGAAGGTCTGCTGAAGCGCTATGCGCAGCATAAAACCGACCATTTTCGCGGGCGATTGCTTTTTTCTGCAGGTTGGTGCGCCATCGTCGCTTTGCTGTTGTCACCTGAGGTCGCGGCGGTTTGTTTTGTCTTGGTGGCGCTGGGGGATTGGGTCGATAGCTGGTATCTGCGCGGGCTGGCCAGGGCGCAACCCGAAGAGATCGATTTGCGCAAAGCAACCCGCTGGAGCGTGCTCACCGGTGTTTTCGATATCGCGCTCTTTGCTACCGCTGCGGGATTGCCGACCTATTTGTGTGAGTTGGAACTCAACTGGCATACCCTGCATTGGGAACCGATATTTTCGATCTATGTGCTGATCAGCTTTGCCATGGTTCAGATTATGTTTTTGCCATTGCATCCGATCGCGGTGATTTCCCGGGTGGTTATCCTTTTCGCGGTGCCGACGGTTATTCTCGCGATCGGCAGTTCCAACGCGCATCTTGCCTCAGATCCGCATTTTCTCAATGTTGGTGGTATTTTGGTGGTTATCACCACGGCAATTTGGACGGGAAGATTGGTGAATGCGCGCCATAGTCGCCGCCGCAGAACAGAGCTCAAACAGGCGAAACAGCAGCGCGAATTGCAAAGCGCCTATGCCCAGATGTTTGCACAGCAAGTAGAGGCGCGTCGGCTGGCGCTGGTGGCCGAAAGCGCCAATGACAGTGTTATGATCATGGATCGTGCGCGCCGCATCAGTTGGGTCAACGAAAGTTTTACCCGTATGACGGGCTATAGAGCCTCGGAAGCGATTGGCCGTCGCCCGCGTGACCTACTGGCGAGCGACAATACGGATAGCGCGGTGCTTGCACAGCTGAATAGAAAGGCGGCTCGCGGTGAATCTGCGCGTGTGGTGCTTCACAATCGGCGCAAGGATGGCTCTCCCATTTGGATTGAGACCAGTCAGGTGCCAATGATGAATTCACGCGGTGAGCTGGAAACACTGATCGCGATTGAACGCGACATCACCGCTGCAAAAGAACACGAAAAAGAACTCGAAGCGGCCCGCGTTGCAGCAGAAGAGGGCGCGCGCTCCAAAGCGGAGTTTCTGGCCACGATGAGCCACGAAATACGCACACCTTTGAACGGTGTGATTGGTATGGCGCAGCTGCTGGAGCAAACGGCGCTTGATGAAGAACAACAGAAATTCACCGATACGATTCACAGCTCTGCACGATCTTTGCTTGCGCTGATCAACGATGTTTTGGACATGTCCAAGATGGAGGCGAAGGAAATAACCCTGTCGCCGGTGAGTTTCTCGGTCAGGCAGTGTTTTGAAGAAACCTTGCGACTGCTGGAACCACTTGCCCGTGAAAAAGGTATCGATCTGGAATTGCATATCGCGCCAGATACACCCGAGCATCTGTTTGGCGATGATCGGCGCATCACCCAGATCTTGATGAACATTCTGGGCAATGCAGTAAAGTTCACCGATCAGGGTAAGGTCACGGTGCAGGTTTCCTGCCCCACACAAACGACAGAGCCACGTCTGCAATTTTCTGTGCAAGACACGGGGATCGGTATTGCCCCTGAAATGCTCGACCGGGTTTTTGAACGGTTTTCTCAGGCTGATGCGGCAATCTCGCGACGTTTTGGCGGAACGGGCCTGGGGCTGACGATTTCGCAGAAACTGGCCCATGCGATGCAGGGGGAAATATCCGTATCTTCCACTTTGGGGGAAGGGTCATGTTTCACGGTCCAGCTTCAGGTGCAGGCAGCGCATTCCGCCCCGATTGAGGTGGATCTGGCCAGCGATGATGAGGTCGATCTCACCGGCACCCGCGTGCTTGTGGCCGAAGACAATCAAGTTAACCGCATGCTGGTGCAGAAGTTTCTGAAAAACACCGGAGCTGAGATCGAATTTGCGTTCGATGGGCGTGAGGCCATTGAAAAGGCCAAAAGCATCTCACCCCATATTATCGTCATGGATCTCTCGATGCCGCATGTGAACGGGCTGGATGCCACGCGCGCTATTCGCCAGCTCCCGATTGAGCAGCCCTATATTGTTGCGCTTACGGCAAATGCCTTTGATGAAGACAAAAAAGCCTGTCTGTCGGCCGGCATGGATGATTTCCTGTCAAAACCCGTTAATCGCAAAACCTTGCTCTCACGGCTGCAAAATGTTGTTTCTGAAATAAATGGCAGGCGCAATCTGCTTTACGATGGCACTGCGCCTCGCCTAGATAGTGGCAAAACCACCGGGTGAACTGGCATGTTGGATATCGCAACGCGCGTCTATAATCACAAATGGAAAATCGATCCGATCGTGCGATCGTTGATTGATACGGATTTCTATAAGCTGCTGATGTGCCAGTCGGTGTTTCGCAACCGCCCGGATGCAGAGGTTCGGTTTTCACTGATCAATCGCTCGACCCATATCCCGCTGGCCAATCTGATCGACGAAGGTGAATTGCGTGAGCAATTGGACCACATTCGCACCCTGTCGCTCTCTCGGGGCGAAAGCACCTGGCTACGCGGCAATATGTTTTACGGCAAACGGCAGATGTTCCGCTCTGATTTTATGGAGTGGTTTGAAAACCTGCGCCTGCCGCCCTACCAGCTTGAGCGCAAAGGCGATCAGTATGAGCTCACCTTTGAGGGCAAATGGCCTGAGGTGATGCTGTGGGAAATCTCTGCACTGGCGGTGTTGATGGAGCTGCGCTCGCGTGCGGTTTTAAACGATATGGGGCGGTTCGAACTGCAGGTGCTTTATGCGCGCGCGATGACCCGTGTCTGGGAAAAGATCGAGCGCTTGCGTCAAATCCCTGATCTGTCGATTGCTGATTTCGGCACCCGCCGCCGCCACGGTTTTTTGTGGCAGGACTGGTGCGTGCAGGCGATGATCGAGGGGCTGGGCTCACGTTTTTCCGGCACCTCAAACTGCCTGATCGCCATGCGCCGCGAGGTTGAGGCAATCGGGACCAACGCGCATGAATTGCCGATGGTCTATTCCGCTTTGGCCAAAGATGATGCGGCGTTGCGTCAGGCCCCTTATGATGTGTTGTCGGATTGGCATGATGAACATGATGGCAATCTGCGCATCATTTTGCCGGATACCTATGGCACCTCGGGGTTCTTGCAAGACGCGCCTGATTGGCTGGCGGGCTGGACCGGCATTCGCATCGACAGCGGTGATCCCGCAACTGGCGCAGAGACTGCGATCCGCTGGTGGAAAGAACGCGGTGAGGACCCAACCCAGAAACGCATCATCTTCTCGGATGGTCTGGACGTGGATAAAGTTGAAGAGCTGCATGCGAAATTTGCAGATAGGGCGCAGGTGTCCTTTGGCTGGGGCACCCTGCTGACCAATGATTTCCGTGGGCTGGTTCCAAATGATTTGCTGTCACCGTTTTCATTGGTGTGCAAAGCAGTGTCCGCCAATGGCAGACCAACCGTGAAACTTTCGGATAATCCCGAAAAGGCCATGGGCCCAGCAGATGAGATCGCGCGCTACAAGCGGGTGTTTAATGTGGGCGATCAGGATCGGTTTGACGTGGTGGTCTAAGCATCAAAGCCAAAGTTGTAGCTTTTGATTTGGCGGCTGGAAAACGGCGCCCCTTCTTTCAGGTCGTGCACACCAGCCATCGCGCTAAGGCAGGTGCCCCAAAAACCAGCAGCCTGTGGTGAGGTTTTTGACAACCCCATGCGCCAGCGTCCGGGGTATTTGCTAAACAGTGCCTTTGCCGCTGCTGTGCCGCAGCCCAATCGGCGGTGTTCGGGGAAAATCGTGAACTCTGACAGCTCATGCTGCCCTTCGGGAAGCGAAAGCACAAAGGCAAAGCCAATCGGCCCAGAGGCCAGCTCAATCCAATAGGCGTCTAGGTCGCAGCGTTTTAATACCCGTGTTGCCACCTGCGCCGGATCGACGTTTTGATCATCCACGATCTCCGCAAGATACCGCGCAAGGACGGGCAACAATCTTGGGAAATGCTCCGGTTCAATGCGACTGAGCAAAACCATATTTGTGTCAATCTGTGAATTTGCGGTCATTGTGCCCACCTTGCGCCTTTCGCCCCTCAGCAACGGTAGGAAAGCGGGCCTCAGACGTCTAGAAATTTTCAACGTTTCTGCGCATCGCTCACAATTGTCGTTTTGATTTCGCGCGTTGCGCACTACACCGATCTCATGTTGCGGCACCCTCTTTTTATCGGGCATGAAATTTACCGACGTTCCAGCTACGGCGGGGCCCACCCTTTACGGGTGCCGCGCGTCTCGACTGTGATGGATCTGTGCCGCGCGCTGGGCTGGTTGCCAGATCAGCACTATCGGCTGTCACCGCGCGCAAAACCTGCGGCGCTGACCCAATGGCACAGCCCTGAATATATTGATGCGCTTATACGGGCAGAAACCCTGCAAGATGTGTCGGTGCAGGAGCGCGCGCAATTTCAGCTCGGCACCCATTCCAATCCGATCTTTGCAGAGATGTTTCGCCGCCCTGCAACATCTGCCGGAGGGTCTATCCTTGCGGGGGAATTGCTGGCCAAACCCGGGCGCGTCTATGTTCCCGGTGGCGGCACCCATCACGGCATGCCTGAACGCGCCAATGGGTTTTGCTACCTCAACGATGTGGTGCTGGCGATCTTATCGCTGCGCCACAACGGCATCCGCCGGATCGCATATGTTGATATCGACGCCCATCATCCCGATGGGGTGGCCGTTGGGTTTCACGGTGATCCGGACATTCTGATGATTTCCATTCATGAGGAAAACCTCTGGCCGCGCACCGGTGACATAGAAGACGACGCAGGTGGATCGGCCATCAACCTGCCCGTACCCCGTGGCTTTAACGACAGCGAAATGGAGCTTGTTCGCGAACGGCTGATCCTGCCCGCGCTGATCCAGTTTGAACCCGAGGCGATCGTGTTTCAATGTGGTGCAGATGCCGTTGTCGAAGACCCGCTGGCGCATCTGGCGCTGTCCAACAATGCCCATTGGTCTGTTCTGGCGGCGCTGATGCCGCTTGCGCCGCGCATTCTTGCATTGGGCGGTGGTGGCTATAACCCCTGGTCGGTGGCCCGCCTGTGGAGCGGCGTTTGGGCCACCTTGAATGGGTTTGATATTCCGACATACCTGCCAAACCCGGCGCAGGCGGTGTTGGCGGGGCTCGAATTCAAGGGACACAGCCTTGGACGCAACCCTCCGGCGCATTGGTTTACCACGCTGCGCGATCAGCCTCGGATTGGCCCTATCCGAGACGAGATTGATGCAAGAATTATGTATTTGCGGCAGCGATCCGGGCTTTAGGGGCGATGGGTATTTCTACGGAGCGCATTGTCCTAAGCGCAGTAAAGTTGCGTATTGGGTGAATTTAAGATTATGTTATTGTTCACTTTTGAACCTGCTCCCGCTATGAAGCGCGCAAACCGTTGCAGGCCAGACCCGGACATGCTGCGGATGCAAACACTGGCACCATCTGCGAGAACTTGGTAACTCTCGCCAACCGCAGCCAATTGGAAGGACCGACAAATGAGCGCGACGGCCCGTAAGCAAGCTCCGAATGCAGAGGACATCCGTGCCCGCAAAGGTGGCGATCCCTTGGTCAGCCTGACGGCCTACACCACGCCTATGGCGCAGGTGATGGACAGCCATTGTGATATCGTTCTGGTTGGTGACAGCGTTGGCATGGTGCTCCACGGGATGAACTCAACCCTGGGCGTGACCATGGAGATGATGATCATGCACGGCAAAGCGGTGGCGCGCGGCGTGCAAAAAGCGATGCTTGTGATCGACATGCCCTTTGGCTCCTATGAAGAAAGTCCAGAGCAGGCGTTTCGCAACGCATCCCGTATGATGCGCGAAACAGGCACAGCCGCGGTGAAACTGGAAGGTGGCGTGGAAATGGCTGAGACCATCCGCTTTCTGGTCAAACGCGGCATTCCGGTGATGGCCCATATTGGCCTGACGCCACAATCGGTGAACACGCTGGGCGGCTATAAGGTTCAGGGGCGCGATGACGCGGCCGAACAGGTGCTGGCAGATGCGCGTGCCATTGACGAAGCGGGCGCCTTTGCCGTGGTGCTGGAAAAACTGCCCGCGTCGCTAGCCGATGAAATCACCGCAGAAATTTCGATCCCAACCATTGGAATTGGCGCATCCGCAGGCTGCGATGGGCAGATTCTGGTGGTGGATGACATGCTGGGCTTTTTCACAGCCTTTAAGCCTAAATTCGTCAAACGTTATGCGCAGATGGGTGTCGATGCCGAAGCCGCAGTGGCGGAATACGCTGCAGAAGTCCGGGCGCGGACTTTCCCCGCAGCGGAACATGTCTTCAGCGATCAGGCCCCTGCATCCAAAAAGCAGGGCAGCGCAAAATGACCGCGCCCATCATTCGTGCGCTCAGCGATTTGCGCGCATTGCATGCAGGTTGGATCCGCGCGGGCGAGGTGGTTGGTGTTGTGCCCACGATGGGGGCGCTGCATCAAGGTCATCTTGCACTGGTTGAAGCCGCCAAAGCCAGCTGTGATCGGGTGATTGTCACTATTTTTGTGAACCCGAAACAGTTCAACAACGCCGAAGATCTGGCAAAATATCCCCGCACCGAAACCGAAGACGCCGCCAAGCTCGCGCCGTTTGGTGTGGATGCTGTCTTTGTGCCCGAACCGGATGAAATCTACCCCGAAGGCTACGCCACCACGGTTGCTGTCAGCGGTATCAGTGATGAACTTGAAGGCGCGTTCCGCCCAGGCCATTTCGATGGTGTTTCAACTGTTGTTGCCAAGCTGTTCCTGATGACCGGCGCACACAAGGCCTTTTTTGGCGAAAAAGACTACCAGCAGCTGATGCTGGTGCGTCGGATGGTGCGTGATCTGAATATCCCGATTGATGTGATCGGCTGCCCTACGGTGCGCGAGCCTTCTGGCCTGGCGATGTCGTCGCGCAACCTGCGTCTTTCAGATGATGCAAAAGCGCGCGCAGCAAAGCTGTATCAGACCCTGCAGACAGCCGCGGATCAACTGGCGCAGCACACCCCGTGGCAGGCCGTTCAGGCTGAGGCGCTGGCCGCGCTTGAAGCGGCTGAATTTGGTGAGGTCGAATATTTTGATCTGCGCTGCGCCAATACGCTTGCCAAAGTCAGTGATGGCGCACAGCCCGCCCGCCTGTTGGTTGCAGCGTGGCTGGACGGTGTGCGCCTGATCGACAATATCGCTGTTGGATCAGATCTTTAGATCTGGTCCAAAGATCACATTGGCATAGTCCGCCAGATAGATTTTGAGCCAGGGCGTAAACCGCGCAGGGTGGCGCTGAATCTCGGCCTGAAGATCATGATAATCAACCCAGCGGGTGTTCATGACCTCGTCGGGGTTGGCGGTAACTGTGATTGGCCGATGCGCATGGGCCAGGAACACATCCACTTCCTCATGTTCTATCATGCCATTGCCCACATCGGCGCGATATTCCAGACGATGGCGAAATTCAGGATAAAGCCCGGTGATGCCAAGCTCTTCACGCAACCGGCGCACGGCACAGGCAACAGATTCTTCGCGCCAGCGGGGATGGGTGCAGCAGCTGTTCGCCCAAAGCTCCGGGGTGTGGTATTTCTGTGATGCACGTTGTTGCATCAGTATCTTGCCCGATTGCACCACAAAAACAGACACAGCCTTGTGGCGCAGCCCCTGTTCATGGGCTGTGATCTTGTCAACGGGTTTAAGTTTTCCGTCGACCCAGGCAGGGATCTCAATACTCATATCGGTTTTCGGCCCAGATGGTTTTGCTGGCGGGTAGGCGCGTGCTAAGATAATCAGCCTAGCAGCCCGATGAAGGCTTCGGCAGAAAAAAAACCGCGGCCAGTGGTCGCGCCTTTGTTATCTGTTGGGGCGGCTAGTTTCGCGGCCAACAGGGCAAAAGATCACCGGTTTCAGGACGGGCAAGAAAGATTGCGCGCGCAATTGCCCGACTGAGACACAGCGCGCCGGCATGGCACAATTGCGGTAACAGCGCATCCACCGGCGCCGCGTTTGATGTGCTGAGCGCAAACACCAGATCCCCATCCATCGGAGTGTGCGCAGGTACAATGGCGCGGGCGATGCCATCGTGGGATGCTACGGCCAGCCGTTTGCATTGCGCCTTGGTCAGCGGCGCATCCGTGGCCATAATCGCCAATGTGGTATTGCTGCCCTCTGCTGCGGTGAGCTTGGTGGGCACTGTTGCAAAACCTGCCCTGGGGTCTGGGCCCAAGGCGCCAAATTCACCGTCAATTTCAAAAGGTGCGGCCCAGAAATGCTGTTCGCCGGGCGTGGTGACGGTACCCACAGGGTTTGCAGCCACCAAAGCTGCAACAGTGTAGCCGCTTTCCAAAACAAAAGACGCAGAGCCTAAGCCACCTTTTAACGTGGCAGTGGTCGCCCCCGTGCCCGCACCGTGTGATCCAAGCGCAAACTCCTGCGACGCAGTGGCAAATGCTGCGCGCCCAAGCGCGTTATAGGGGTTTTTGTCCCAATCCTTGTTGCCGCCATTCAGCAGATCAAACAGGATTGCGCCGGGGGCAATGGGCACGCGCGCGGTGCCAACTTCAAATCCACGGCCCGCTGCATGTAGTGCCTCCATCACGCCAGAACAGGCCTCAAGCCCAAAAGCTGAGCCGCCCGCCAGCACCAATGCATCCACCTGTGCCACCGATTTATCAGGTGCCAGCAAATCAGTGTCGCGACTTCCGGGTGCGCCGCCCATTACATGACAAGAGGCCGTAAAGGGCGCATCTGCGGTCACCACAGTCACCCCGGATTTCAGGCTCTGATCCTCGGCATTGCCCACCTTAAGCGCGGCAATATCTGTGATCAGATTGCGGGGGCCGGGGCGGAGCATGGGTCAGTCCTCGTCGATTTTGCCGCGCAGTGACTTGACCGCGCCGCGCTGCTTTTTGGCAGCGATCCGGCGTTGAATAGAGCCGCGGCTCGGTTTTGTTGCAATGCGCCGTTTCGGGGCCACCAATGCCTGTGCGATCATCTCTGCAAGCCGCTCGCGAATCAGGTCGCGATTGCGCGCCTGGCTGCGGGTTTCATCACAATAAAGCACAATGGCACCTTCTTTGGTCCAGCGCCTGCCGGCAAGACGGCGCAGGCGTTTTTTCACTGCAGGTGTCAGGCTGGGGGAACGTTCCGCCTCAAAGCGCAGTTCCACCGCAGTGGAGACTTTGTTGACGTTCTGCCCGCCGGGGCCAGACGCGCGCATGAACTGCTCGGTCAGCTCCCAGTCTTGCAGGGTTATGGTGTCATTGATGCGCAGCATTGGACCTTCCTTTGTGCGCCTTATGCCATCGGATACGGCAAAAGAAAATCGTGACCACATTGGCCAAATAAAAAGGGCTGCTCGAGTTTGCGCAACGAACAGCCCTTCTTGAGTATTCGGAGGTGCGCCGGTTAGGCGGTCACCAATTTGAGGGTTGCATCCACTAAGGGCTGCCTCAGTGCTGCGTCTCCCAAACTGTTCCGACACCGTTCTCCAAGTTCCCAATAGACACTAGAGCACCTCCTTTCTGAATGTTACGCGTAAAGGAAGCCTCGCATAGAAAACTTGAAAGTCAAAACAAAATCATGTGGCGCGCGTAGTGAGTTTCCCCACGATGATGCGGAATGGCACAAGCGCAACCAGCGCAAGTGATAGCTTCACACACCAATCTGCAAAGGCCAGAGACACCCAGATCGGCTGCGGCTCGCCCCCCCCTAAAAATGGCACAACTTCCCAGGCCCAGCTGATCGCAGCATCGGCGTCAGGGCCAAAGATGGTGACCGAAGCAGAGAAGGCGATGGTGAAAAACAGCGCGGTATCAAGCGCAGAGCCCACAACAGTCGACACCAGCGGCGCGCGCCACCAGGCACCGGCCTTAAAACGGTTAAACAGCGCCACATCGGTGAGCTGTGCAATCAAGAAGGCACTGCCAGATGCAATCGCGATCCGCAACGGCACGGCAGGGCCGAATTCAAGCATGATCTGGCTGCCGATCAGCGAGCAGATGACGCCGGTGATAAAGCCAACAAAGACAACTTTGCGTGCCGCCGCCGCACCATAAACCCGGTTCATAATATCGGTGACAAGGAAGGCGAAAGGATAGGTGAAGGCCCCCCAGGTCAGCCATTGACCAAAGAGAAATTGCACCAGGATATTCGACGCCACCACGATGGCGGCCATAGCAATAATGCCAGGAAGATGTACGCGGGTCATGAACAGGATCCGTTTTAACAAGGTTGCGGCAACTTGGGCTGTGTCAAACAGCCAAGCCCGGCTCATGCGCGATCTTGTGGCAAAAATCAAGCGTGGTGACACCCGCCCGATGCTGGATTTTCACCAAAAACCGGCTCCCGCTGGGTCAAGCGCGGCGTCAACGTGGCAGTTGATATTCCACCAGCTCGCTTTTTTGAAACGACAGGAAGTTGTTGTCAGACACCATTGCGGCCCGCAGTTGCCCGGTGCTTGTTTGCCAAACCGAAAGCCCTTCGAGGTTGCCATGGGTGCCAAGCGGGGTTGTCAACAAGGTCGTCTCGTTGCGGATTGCATCTCCGTCGATCTCCCAGCGTCGCAGGCGCGATTTGAAACCAACAAGGGCAAACTTGCGCTCAAGCAGGTAGAGCCGCCCATCGGGGCCAATGTCTAGCCCGACAGGCAGATAGCCTGCGGATTTTGGCACCTCAAACGGCTGCTGCCATGTGCGGCCGTTCCAGCGCCAGACCGGAAACCCTTCGCCAGGTGCTTTTTCCGGCAAGGTATACAGATTGCCATTCTTGTCGTTTGCCAGGCCTTCCAGCGCTTTGTTGAAACCAAAATGGCGAAAACTGCGCGGCTGCGGCAGGTCTTCGGCCTTGGCGGTTCGGGTTTCATAGCGGCTGACCCGCGCAAAGCCTTCAAATGAGACATAGATCGTCCCATCCGGGGTGACGCTCAACCCTTCGCTGTCAAGAAAGTCACGCCCGCTTTTCATCTCTTTGCCCCAGATGTTGCGCAGCTGGTTATGGGCTTTCAATTGCATGCCCGTCAGCGCACCATCATCGCGCAAAAGTTTACCCTGAAGCAGATGTGAACGGTCTGTCAGCACCGTCACATTCTCGCCTTTGGCATCCACAGCAACCGCCGAAAGCCCACCAAACCAGGGTTCTTTTAGCTCCAGCGACAGGCTGGACAGAAGCTTGGCCTGATTGGGGGCAGTCTGTGAAACATTGGCTGCATAGGCTGCAACGGCCGCACAGATGGCGGCCACTGGCAAAATCAGTTTGATCGTAAAACGGCGGCGCATTGTTGGGGCAGATCCGATAAGGTGTAATCGCGTTTCGGTTTAGGCTTTGGCGCGTTTGGGTCAACCGGTTTTGGCGGCGGCGGGTTTAAAATATTGCGAACCCATTCCTGTGCCTCGGCGCAACCGTCCCCTTTTGGCGGTGCGGCCTGATTGACACAGCCGCGCGCGCCCTTGGGGCAGGCAAGACGCACATGGAAATGATAGTGATGCCCCCACCAGGGCCGAATTTTACGCAGCCAGCGCCGATCGCCTTTGGCATCTTTGCACATCTGGACCTTTGCGCCGGGAAACACAAAAATCCGCGCCACCCGTTTATCTTTGGCCGCCGCACGTAAAATCGCGTGGTGTTGTTTGCTCCAGGAGCTGTTCACATAGGCGCCCGCTGCGCGCCGCATCGAGATTGATGAGATGTTTTCGCGCGCATTGCGCGACAGGTTCAGCCGATCAGCAGGCCGCATCCAGATATCAGCATCAAGCCCGATCTGATGGCTGCGATGGCCTGACAGCATCGGCCCGCCCCGCGGCTGGCTGATGTCACCAATATAAAGCCCGTCCCAGCCCTTTTGCCGAGCCGCGACCCGGCTCAGATCTTGGATGAAATCAATGGTTTCGGGGTGGCCCCAATTGCGGTTTCGCGACAGGCGCATAGCTTGCCAGGTCGGGCCGGTTTCCGCCAGCTCCACTGCGCCTGCAACACAGCCCTTGGCATAAGATCCAAACGGTGCGGGCTTTTGCGCCGATCCTTCTGCCTTGGCTCCAAACAGCTGTTTGGCTGGAGGCGCGGCCATGGCGGCGGTGCTGAGAACAATCAATAAAGACGCAAGTAGTGTTTTCAAACCTGATCTCCTTCTGCTCGCACCCAGCGTAGCAGAAGAAGGCCAAATACAAAGAGGGCAATCACCGGCATAATTCCCAGTCGCGCACTTTCGCTTACAGCCGTGGCAATGCCGATCAGCAGGGGGGCAAGAAAGGCCGTGGCGCGCCCCGAAAGCCCATATAGACCAAAGCTTTCGGCGGCATTTTCGACCCGCGTATGACGCACCATCAGGCTGCGGCTGCTGGCCTGCAAGATGCCGCCAAAGCCGCCGATTAAAACCCCGCAAATAAAGAACAGCGCATCAGGAAGCTGTGACCCTTCCTGCAATGCAATGCCAAAGAACTGCTCGCGCGACATAGAAACGATGGTGGTTGAAACCAGAATCAAGATCCAGATCGCGCCAAGAATTACCGGTTTCGGGCCCAGATGACGGTCGGCCTTGCCGCCAAGCCAGCTAAACAAGGCAGCAGAAATCGCAGCAATAATACCAAAGATCCCAATCGAGGCGATGTCCCAACCCAGCACAAGGCGCGCATAGACCCCTCCAAACATATAGAGCCCGTTTAGCGCATCGCGATAGAGCATCGACGCGCCCAGAAACCAGCCAAGGCTTTGGCGCTCGCGCAGGGCTTTGATAGAGGCCAGCACTTGTTTGCCCGCCGTTATCAGGCCAATGCGGCGCGATGGGGCCACAGGTTCACGCACCCACAAAGCGTAGGGCGCGATGAACAGTAAAAACCACAGGGCGGTGAATGGCCCAACCGCACGGGTGCCCTCGCGATCGGCAGCAGACAGGCCAAAGATGGGATCAAGCCCGATAATGGTTTTTCCGTCTGGCTGCTCAACCAGCAACATCAGCACAAAAAACAACGCCAGCACACCGCCGAGATAGCCAAAGGCAAAGCCTGACCCTGAAACCGCGCCCACGTCTTCTTGTTTGGACAGCCCCGGCAGCTGCGCATTGACAAAGATCGCGGCAAATTCCGCACCAATAAAGCCAATGCCAAAGCTTACCAGCATCAGATAAAGGTTTGAGCCATCGGCCGCCATGAACCACAGCCCAAATGCGCCCAGCACATAAAGCAGCGAAAACCCAAACACCCAGCGCAGCTTGCTGCCGGAGGCATCCGCAATTGCACCAATAAACGGCGCAAGCAGTCCAATCGTAAGACCGGTGATCGTCATGCAGCGCGCCCAAAGCGTCTGCGCCTGCGCTTTGGCAACAGGTTCAGCCGTGCCAAGCCCCATGAAATAATCGGCCGCAACAGCTGCAAAAAACGGGCCAAAGATAAAGGTCACAAGCAGCGTGTGATAAGGCTGGCTCGCCCAGTCAAAGAACCACCACCCCCAGATGCGTTTTCTGTTGGAAACGGTTGTCATCATCGTGCCCTTCGTCTTTTGCTGGCTGCTCTTATGGCGACGCGCTTGAACAGTATCAAGGCATAGTATTTTTGCATTTACCTCAGAACCTTGAGCCTGACAGCAGATTTACCATGCGTAAATAGCTTGCCATTACAAACCTTGCGCATAGGCTCCACACCGCATACCTATTGGGCTCTTGCAACAAAGGGAAAAGACATGCAGTCGTTGTTTCAAATCTTGATGCTGGTTCTGGATATCGTCTGGTTCTTCATCATTGCCCATGTGATCATGAGCTGGCTGATCAACTTCCAGGTCTTGAACCTGCATCAACAATTTGTTGGCCAGATCTGGTATGGTCTCAACCGTATCCTTGAGCCAATCTACGGCCCGGTGCGCCGTTTGCTGCCAAATATGCAAGGCATTGATATTGCGCCGCTTCTGGTTCTGGTTGGCGTCTATGCGCTGCGTATTGTCCTGGTGAACAACGCCGCCGCTTTCTAGCGTAGCCTGATTAAATCTTGCGTTTCCGTCTGGGGCGGCCTCTTGCCGCCCGATTCACCTTGTGAGATTGTAGCTCAAACCCGAGCAGCACTCACAAGCACGAGGCCCCAATGTCAGGCCCCACAGGCGCGACCCCACTTTTGCGCGAAATTTTTGGATTCGATGAATTTCGCCCGGGCCAGGGCGAAATTGTTGATGCCGTAAGCGCCGGGGAAAACGTGCTGGCGATCATGCCAACCGGCGGCGGTAAATCCCTGTGTTATCAACTGCCTGCGCTTTTGCGCGATGGCATCACCGTGGTAATTTCACCGCTGATTGCGCTGATGCGCGATCAGGTGCGCGCGCTACAGGAAGCTGGAGTTTGCGCTGGTGCGCTGACCTCTGGCAACACGCCGGAAGAAACCGATGCGGTCTGGGATGCAATCGAACAGGGTCAGCTGAAGCTTTTGTATATGGCGCCGGAACGGCTGGCCTCTGGGGCGTCGCTCAATACGCTGCGTCGTATCGGGGTCAGCCTGATTGCGGTGGATGAAGCCCATTGCGTCAGCCAATGGGGTCATGATTTTCGGCCGGATTACCTGCGCATCGGGGAACTGCGTCGCGCGCTCGATGTGCCATTGGTGGCCCTGACCGCCACGGCAGATCAGGAAACCCGCGAAGAGATTGTTGAAAAGCTCTTTGATGGTGAACAACCGCGCGCCTTTCTGCGTGGCTTTGACCGTCCCAACATCCATCTGGCCTTTGCGGTCAAGGATGGGCCACGCCGTCAGATCCTTGATTTCGCCGATGCGCGCCGGGGCCAATCCGGCATTGTCTACTGTGGCACCCGCGCCAAGACCGAAGGGCTGGCCCATGCGCTGCGCGAAGCGGGTCATGTGGCCTGCCACTATCATGGCGGTATGGAGGCCGAAGACCGCCGGATTGTAGAAACCCGCTTTGCCCGCGAAGATGGGTTGATCGTGGTCGCAACCGTGGCCTTTGGCATGGGGATCGACAAGCCGGATATTCGCTGGGTGGCCCATGCGGACCTGCCAAAATCGATTGAATCCTATTATCAGGAAATCGGCCGCGCCGGTCGTGATGGGGCGCCTGCGGAAACCCTGACGCTTTATGGCGCAGAAGACATCCGCCTGCGCCGCGCCCAGATCGACGAAGGCCTCGCCCCGCCGGAACGGCGCGCCGCAGATCACGCGCGTCTTAATGCGCTTTTGGGCTTGGCCGAAGCGTTGAAATGCCGCCGCCAGACCCTTTTGACCTATTTCGACGAAGAGGCAGAGCCCTGCGGCCACTGTGATCTATGTGACAGCCCGGTTGATGTGTTTGATGGCACCACTGCGGTGCGCAAGGCGCTTTCGGCAATTTTGCGCACCGATGAGACCTACGGCAGCGGCCATCTGATTGATATTCTCACCGGGCAGCAGACCGACCGTATGCGCGACCGCCGCCATGATGAGCTTTCGGTGTATGGCTGTGGGCAGGAATATAACAAACGCGAATGGCAGGCGGTGTTTCGCCAGATGATGGGCCATGATCTGGTGCGCCCAGACCCGGAACGCCACGGCGCGCTGCGCATGACAGAAGCGGCGCTGCCGATCCTGAAAGGCGAAAACACAATTGAGCTGCGCCGCGACACGATTACCAAGGCCACCCGCCGCCCGGCGGTGAAGGCATTGGTATCTGAAGAAGACGCGCCGCTTTTGTCGGCGATGAAAGCCAAACGCCGCGCCCTGGCAGAGGCGCAGAAAGTGCCCGCCTATGTGATCTTCCCGGATCGCACCTTGATTGAGATGGCGGAAAAACGCCCGCAAACGCTGGATGAAATGGCGCGGATCGGTGGCGTTGGTGCGAAAAAGCTCGATCGTTACGGCGATGCGTTTCTTGCGGTGATCACTGGCGAGGCGGCGCAGCTGCATCCGGCGCGGCGCAAGCTTGCAAGCGCGGGGGCTGGTACAATTTATGATGCGCTGCTTGAGGCGCAATCGCGGCTTGTGCGCGGTGAAGATGGAGTGGATAAACCGCTAAGCTGTTCTGCCTCGATGCTGGCAAAAGTTGCGCAGATGCGTCCCGATGATGAGTTTGGTGTGAACCGGCTTTTGGGGGAGCGCCGCGCCGAACGTTTCGCTGCGGCGTTTCTGGATGTTTTGCGCGGCGCGGGCTAGGTCAGATCAAGGATCAACAGGGCCAAGATCAAAGGGGAAGTGAATGCTGGTAGTTGTGTCTCCGGCCAAGAAGCTGGACTGGGATGAACGTACTATTGAGATGAGCGCGCCGCTCTTTCAGGAGGATGCGATTTATCTCAATGAGGTGGCGCAGGGCCTGTCGGTGGCAGAGCTGCAAAAGCTCATGCATATCAGCGAAAACCTGGCCAAGCTGAACTACGACCGTTTTCGCAGTTTTCACCCCACACCCGCTCCCGAAGATCTACGTCCGGCGGTGCTGGCCTTTGCGGGGGACACTTATCAGGGGCTTGAAGCAGGCTCGCTTGATGCGGATGAACTGGCCTATGCGCAGCGCCACCTGCGTATTCTTTCGGGGCTTTATGGTGTTTTGCGCCCGCTTGATGGCATGCAGCCCTACCGGTTGGAAATGGGATCGCGGCTGAAAAACGCGCGTGGCAAATCGCTCTATGATTATTGGGGCAGCCAGATTGCCGAGACGCTTAATGCGCAAGCGTCTGAAACAGGTGCGAAATTCCTGCTGAACTGTGCCAGCCAAGAATATTTTGGTGCGGTCGATCTGGATGTTTTACAGCCTAAATTAGTGACGCCGGTCTTTATGGAAAACAAAGATGGCAAAGCCAAGATTGTCAGCTTTTATGCCAAACGTGCCCGCGGTGCGATGGCGCGATATGTGATCCAGAACCGCATCACCGATCTTGAGGGCGTGTTGGAATTTGACAGCGGCGGATACGCCTATCAGCCCGAGATGTCAGAGCCCACAAAACCGGTGTTTTTGCGCGCGGGCTAAGATTTCAACGGCTCAGCGCCCGCGGGATGATGCGCTTCGATCCGCTCGTGGATGAGGTTTTTGCGCAGAGGTTTGGTGAGATAGAAATCCAGACCTGCCGCCAGAATACCTTCACTGTCGCCCGTCATCGCATGGGCGGTCAGTGCCACCACGGGCACGTGTGCGCCGGTGGTGGATTCAATGCGGCGAATTTCACTGGTGGCTTGTTTGCCGTCCATTTTGGGCATGGAAATATCCATGAAAATGAGATCCGGCTTGTAGCTTTGATATAGCTCCACCGCCTCAAGCCCATTGTTGGCAAACTTCAGCTCGATATTGAGATCCTTGACCATCTTGCGGAATACAAGCTGGTTGGTCTTGTTGTCTTCCGCCGCAAGAATGCGCATTTTTTCTGCGCCAGTAGGTGTTTGTGCGAGGTCGGCATCTGAATGAACCTCTACGGCCACGGTTTGTGGAGGTGTTTCCTGCGATGTTTCCTGCGCGGGGGCAGGTTGATCCGATGAAATAGTGCTGATCTTATTGAACAGTTCCAGCCGCATGACCGGTTTGGTCACGACCGAATTGGCAAGCGATTGTACGTCTTCGCTGCTCACCACGCTGGGTGTTGCACTGAGCGCGAGAATTGGTATCTCGGCGGCGCGCGCGCGGATTTCGCGCAGCAGCGCTACTCCATCGCTTTGGCTCATGTCGCAGTCGCAGATGACCAGATCAATGGCTTCCTGCAGCTTTGCCATTGCCTCTTCGGGATTTGAGGCACGTTCGATCGCAAGCCCAAGCTGAAGCAGCTGTTTTTCGACAATCTCACGGTTGGCAGGCTGGTCGTCCACCACCAATACCTTGCGCAGGTTTTCTGGCAGTTTGGGCAGATTGATGGTTTTGGGCTCTCCCACCGGCAGCACCAGACGGAAGCCAAAACAAGAGCCTTTGCCAACGTCGCTTTCAACCCAGATCTCACCGCCCATCATTTCAATCAGGCGTTTGGTGATGGCAAGGCCAAGACCCGTGCCTTCAAACTGGCGATTGCGCTCATCTTCGACCTGGTTGAACTCACCAAACACATGTTGAAGCTTGTCTTCGGGAATGCCAATGCCCGTGTCTTCCACGGTAATATGGATCGCACAGGTGTCCTGATCCGGCGTGGGCACACCGGTTGCGCGCAGCGCCACATGGCCGCTTTTGGTGAATTTCACCGCATTGCCAACAAGGTTGGTCAGGATCTGGCGGAACCGGCCAGGATCCCCAATAAAGGTAGAGGGCAGGAACAGGTCGAAATCGACCATCATCGACAGGCCCTTGTCGCGCGCGCTCGGCTGCAACAGCATCACAACCTCATGCAGGCTCTGCTCAAGGTTAAAGGGCTCTGGGTGCAGGATCAGCTTGTCGGCTTCGATCTTGGAGTAATCCAGCACGTCATTGATAATCACCAATAGCGCTTCGCCAGAGTTCTTGATCGTATCCGCGTATAGTTTTTGCTCGGTGCTGAGGCCCGTGTCGCTCAGCAGTTCAGCCATGCCAACAACCCCGTTCATCGGGGTGCGGATTTCATGGCTCATATTGGCGAGGAAGGCGGATTTTGCCCGGTTTGCCGCTTCGGCGCGTTCGCGGGCGGTGCGCAGCTCTTCTTCGTATTGCACCGTGGTGGTAATATCGAGCGCAAGGCTCACCATATCGCCTTCATGGCCGCGCTGATCCAGCAGCTTGAGGTAGCGGTCATCCCACAGGCGCACCACAACCGGTTCCGGGGTTGGCGACATCCAGCGCTCTGTCATCATCTTGCGCCAGCTGTCCATTGGCCGATCGCCGGTGTTGATCAGCCCTTCATCGGTCAAAAGCTGCAGCAGCCGTACATAGGAAATGCCGGGCTCAACCTCTTCGAGACCGTCAAAAATATTCAGATAGGCGGTGTTTGCCCCGATCAGCTTGCCGTCGGAATCAAAAAACGCAAACCCATCCTGAAACGCCTGGATGGAATGCCAAAGCCGCCGTTCCGCAACCTCGATCTTTTCGTTGGCCTGGGTGAGGTCAGATTTGACCTTCTCATTTTCCACCCGCACATTGGCCACTTCTGCCTGGGTCGCCCCAATGCGTTTGGTCAGCGCCAGCGCATGACGGCCCAGCTTGCGGTTGGCGGCCGTCAGTTCGGCCTGCTTGAGCTCAAGCAAGCGTTCAGCGGCCAATCTGGCCCGCCGCTCTTCTGCCAACTTGTCAGCAAGGTTCATCCCTGCGCACTCCAAAACTAGGCCGTAAAAAACAGCACGGCGGCGCGAAAAAACACTGTCACCGTGATGTGGTTGCCTATTGGTGTTACGTGAGTAATGCTTGCGATGGCGTTAAACGAGATGCGGCTTTCTTGCCAAAAATGAACGCCGATATGCGATGGCTTCCCCCAACGAATTCGATTCAAGCTTCTCTTGAAAATGAGAGAAGTTCTTTATTTCAGGTGTTTAGAATGATCATCGTGGGGAATGGGCAGGCCCATCGCCTGCAACAAATGCGGCCAATTACATATTTAAAGCGACATGCCGACTGATAGTGTAGAGCGAATTGCGCTAAGTTTACGGAAGGGTGCGGGGAATCATTCACGCCGCCCTTCATGCAGCCAGGCTGCAACCATCAGTCCTGCTGCCAACAGGAGCAGCAACCATGCCGGTAAAAGCGGTGTTTGACGCACCGCTAGGGTCTCATAGGCGTTGCGGGGGGTAATCCCAATCCAGCCCCGCCCCGCGGCAGGGCGTCCAGCACGTATGTCACGCAGCCGCGGCAGCCCCTCATCAATAGAGACATCCCCACCATTCATTGATGCGATCACCGGGTTGAGCCAGGCACCGGTCGCGATTGTCTGCTCAAACTCGCGCGGGGCGGCAGGGCCAAGGCCGATGACCGCCTCCTTTTCGCCTTCGCGCAGACGATACAGCCCGATTTCAGGCCCTTCAAACTGGGCGCCCCACTGACCCGGCGCATGCTCTTGCATCTCAAGCCTGCTCTCGCGGCCATCCGGATGGGTGATGGTCAGCGCGCCGATATCATCACTCAGGCTGCGGCGCAGGATGCGCATGTTCTGCCCATTGGCCTCGGCCCAGAGCATATCCTCTTCCAGATCCGGCTCTTTCATCATCCAATGGGCCAGCCTGCGCAACAGCTCCAGTTGGGGCCCGCCGCCTTCATAGCCACGGCTCCACAGCCAGGCATGATCAGACGCCAAAAGCGCAACCCGCCCCGCGTCCACACGGTTGAGGATCAGCAAAGGCTGCTCATCAACACCGGTCATCACAATATCACCCTCGGAATGACCCAGCTCAATCTGGCGCAGCCAACTGCCCCAGCTCTCGCCATTTTGCAGATCGGACGTCACCGGATGGCGCTGGCCAAGGTCTGACACTTTGGGCTGATAATGCTGTTCAATCACCCGCGCGGTGGGATGGGCGGGCAAAACCTGCGCCAGCGGCGAGCGATAGATGGAATCCGCGCTGGCAAAATCAGGGCCCGCTGCAACCAGCACCGCACCGCCTTCGCGCACATACCGCGCCACATTCTCAAGATAGACCGGAGGCAGAATGCCGCGCCGCTTGTAGCGGTCAAAGATGATCAGATCAAAATCCTCGATCTTCTCCAGAAACAGCTCGCGGGTTGGAAAGGCAATCAGCGACAGCTCTTCGACGGGCACGCCATCTTGTTTTTCGGGTGGTCTGAGAATGGTGAAATGCACCAGATCCACCGCGCTGTCAGATTTCAACAGATTGCGCCAGGTGCGCCCGCCGGGATGCGGCTCTCCGGAGACCAACAGCACCCGCAGCCGGTCGCGCACCCCGTTGATCTGAATAAGCGCGGTATTGTTGCGATCGGTCAGCTCATCTGTGGCGGTGGGCACGGTAAACTGGATAACGTTGCGCCCGCCATGGGGCAGGGTGAGCGGCAGATCAAAATCGCGCCCGATTGGCAGGCTAAAGCGCTGCGCGTCCCCGCCATCGATGGAAATCGCCAGCTCTGCCAGCGCGGCATCCGGTGCTGCGCCTTGATCTTCTATGCGCAGGGTCAGCGTCACTGGCTCGCCGATAATGGCAAAGCTGGGGGCTTTTTGCACCACAAGGCGGCGATCCCAGTCACCTTCACGGCCACTGCGCAACAGATGCAGCGGCGCGGGCAGCTCTGGCGCGGCCTCTGCATCATGGATCTGCCCATCAGAGATCGCAATGATACCAGCAACCCGTCCGCGCGGCTCATTGGCCAGCGCGTCAGAAAGGCTCTGCATCAATGTGGTGCCGCTGTTATCAAGGCCATCACCAATCACTACCTCACGCAGCTCGGTATTGGCGCGGGCAGCAACGGCATCACGAATATGATCTAGGGCTTGCGCGGTTTGATCCGGGCGGTCCGACAGGCTCTGACTGGCGCTTTCATCCACCAGCGCAATGACAATATCGCTTAGCGGTGCGCGTTCTTCGCGTTGCGACACCGGGCCGGTCAACGCGGCCAGCACCACCAGAGCCGCCAATGCACGCAACGCCCAGCCTGACAGGCGGTGCCAGATCGCCAACCCCAGTGCAACAAGGCTCAGCGCAGCCAGCGCCCAGATCACGGGCCAGGGCAGCATCGGATCAAAGAGAATATCAAAACTCACGCGCTCATCCTCGTCCTTGCTCCAGCATCATTGCCCCAGCCGATCCAACAGGGCCGGCACATGAACCTGATCGGATTTATAATTTCCGGTCAGAACATGCATGATCAGATTGATGCCAAACCGATAAGCCATCTCGCGCTGGCGCTCCCCGGCAAAACCACGCCCCACCGGCAGCAAGGGTCGCCCGTTTTCATCTACGGCCCAGGCAGATGCCCAATCATTGCCGCCAATAACCACCGGCGTCACCCCATCGTTGAGGTTGCGAAACGGCAGCCCTTCGATCTGTTCGGCGTCTTCGGGCGCGGCCTCAACCCAGACCGGCGCTCCCCGTTTGCGCCCGGGAAAATCCTGCAGCAGATAAAACGCCCGCGTCAGCACATGGTCGCTGGGCACCACATCCAGCGGTGGAATATCCAGCGGCCGCGCCAAAAGCTGCAGATGCCGCGCCGCCGGGCTATTGGCCCCGGCCCGCGCCAGATCCGCATCGCGGGTGTCAAACAGGATCATGCCGCCAGATTGCAAATAGGCGTTGAGCTTTTCATAGGCCTTGGGCGAAGGTTGCGGCTGTTTTACGCTCACCGGCCAATAGAGCAGGGGGTAAAACGCCAGCTCATCTTGTTCCAAATTCACCCCGGCGGGGTTCGCAGGCTCAATGGAGGTGCGATAATACAAGACATCGCTCAACCCGCGCAGCCCGCGGCGCGACAGCTGATCCAGCTGTTGATCCCCGGTCAGCACGTATCCCAGCGTCACTTCTGATGCCAGCGCGGCAGGGTTGTCTGTTTCCTGCGCAGCTGCATCCTGCCCGTACAGCATCATCGCGATGATGACAGGCGCTGCCACACGGGCGATCCGCACCAGGCCAGACAGGGCCAGTGTTGCCACCACATCTACGGCCAGCAACACCAACGCCAGCGCCAACAGCCAGCCCCCCAGCGGTTTTTCCTCAGCCGGGGTAAAGCCACGCAGGGTCACGCTTGCAGGCCATGTCGCCATTTCAATCACCGTATCCGCGCCAATCACATTGCGGGCCAGGGCGCGGCTGTTGCTTTGGTAAAGGCCGGGTTGCAGGTCGCGGCTTAGCACGGCGCTCACAAGGTCAGGGCCGGCAACGCCCGCGAGTTCGCTGCCATCTTGCAGCTGGCCAAACCCGTTCAATACCTGCACCGGGCTCCAGATCGTACCTTCAAGACTGGCCTCATCCGGGCGTTGGGCGGCGCTGGTGATCGACAAGCGCTCCAGCATGTCCACAAACAAGCCCGAAAGCGGCAGGCTGCTCCATTCCGCATTGGCCGTGACATGAAACAGCACCACCTGCCCCTGACCCAGCGCCTTGCGCGTCACCAGTGGGGTGCCATCTCCAAGCTCTGCAATCACCCGCTCTGCCAGGGTGGGATCGGGCTGCGCCACCACCTGCGAGGTCACGGTGACCTCATCAGGGATCTCCAGCCCATAAAACGGAGAGTTCTGCGCAAAGGATGCCAGCGTTTTGGGCGCCCCCCAGCTCATGGCGCCGCCCAGACTGCGGCCACCGCTGCGCAAACGTACCGGCATCAGCGGATGTTCTTCGGCGCGGGAGGTATCGCTTGCCGCCAGTCGCGGCCCGGCAAAGCGCACAAGCAGCCCGCCAGCATTGACCCATTCAATCAGCGCGTCCTCCTGGGATTTTGGCAGCCGCGCCACATCCGCCAGCACAATCACATCCGGGTTTGCTGGCAGAATGTCACTCAGGCTGCCCTCCAACAGATCGGTGCTCTCGATCAGGGCGCTGCGCAGATAATGCAGCGGCGACAGCAGCGCGAGCCCTTCATTGCCGCTGGCCGCACCAATCAGCGCAACCTCACGGCGGCGCAGCGCATCATCCACCAGCGCCACCGCCCCGGAAGAGCGCGCGCCCTCAATCGAAAACCACTGCAGCCGCGCGCGCAGCTCAGCTGGTAACAGCAGCTTTGCGCTGGCATCACTCTTACCGGGGGCAAAGCTCAGGTCGATCTGCGCCAGCGGTCGCAAACTGCCGCTTGGGTCGGTGCCCTGTGCCAACACGCGAATATCTTGCGCAGTTTCTGCGTTTGCACGGGTTGCGCGCAGCTCAATTGCACCATCAACAAATTCAGGCGGGCGCAATCCCATAGGCTGCGCCGGTGGGGCCACAACCGTTACTGCTCCGCGCGCTTCAACCGCGCTGAGCAGATCCGCATGGCCAGTGCTGTTGATGCCGTCGCTGAACCACAGGGTGTCAAACCCACCTTCAACAGCCGCGATTGCAGCCAAGGCCACTTCTGTTGTGGCTTCTGTGCTGTGCCAGGCTTCGGGCAAAATCCCCGCGACCTGTTGTTGCCAGACATCGGCGGATTGAAACTGCAAGGCTTCGGGCGCGCTGCGACGCAGCAGCGCCACCGGGCGGCCATCGCGGCCTGCCTCGCCCAGATCCTGCGCCAATTGCGCCTGTAGCGCGCTCCAATGGCGCGCCCCGGCCCAGCTGGCATCCAGCACCACCAGCAATGGCCCCGCGCCGCGATCCTGCTGATCCGGGTTCAACACCGGCCCGGCGAGGCCGACAATAATCGCCGCCGCCGCCAGCAAACGCAAAAGCAGCAGCCACCAGGGGGTGCGGTCGCTTTGGCTTTCGTCGTCTTTCAACCCAGAAAGCAAGGTTACCCCGGCAAAGATCTGTTTGCGTGGCGCAGGCGGCACCGCACGCAGCACAAACCACAGGATCGGCAGCGCCAAAAGCCCCAGCAACAGCCAGGGTGCGCCAAATCCTATGCCTGCAATGATGTTCATGCGCTGGTCCTTTGCATGGCGTGGTAAATCCACATCAGCCCGTTTAGGGCGCTGTCATCGCTATGATGCACGCCCATGCTCCACCCCGCATCACGGCAGAGGCGCTGCAACAGATCGCGCCGCTCGGCCAGACGCGCCTTGTAGCGGTCGCGCAGCGCGCTGGCCTTTAGCGTTTCATGTTCAAGCGCCCCGGAGGGGCTTTGAAACCGGGTGCGCCCAGCAAAGGGGAAATGCTCTTCGGCCGGGTCAAGCACCTGCAACACCACACCCCGCACCCCGCGATCCGCAGCCTTGGTGAGCGCCAGTTGCAGCTCTTCAAAGGGGCCAAGAAAATCAGAGACAAACAGCGCCCGCGCATGGGGGATCAGCGCCCGGTGTTCCGGTGGCGCAAAATCCTGCGCCTCCTGCTGCATCAGCATTTGTGTCAGCCGCAGCACCTGTGCATTGCCCCGACGCGGCGGCAGCACACCCCCGGTCAGCCCCACACGTTCGCCCGCCCGCAGCATCAAGATCGCACAGGCAAGCGACAAGACACGTGCGCGCTCAATCTTTTGCGGCAGGCCATCATGTGACGCAAACTGCATTGAGCCACCAAGATCGCACCACAGATGCACCGTCTGTGCGATCTGCCATTCGCGCTCGCGCACGAACTGATGATCGCCGCGCGCAGATCGGCGGTGATCAATCATGCGGCGGCTGTCGCCCTGCTGCAGCGGACGGTATTGCCAGAAATCATCGCCAAGCCCGGCACGCCTGCGCCCGTGATCACCCAATAGGATCGATCCGGCCAGCTGCTCTGCCTGCACCAATAGGGGCGGCAGCGCACTGGCCTCTTCTTCGGCGCGCTGGCGTAAATGGGCGCTCACGCGGCGGCCCCGGCAATCTGCGCCGCCTGTACCTTGGCGGCAACATCCGTGATCAGATCAGGCAGGCTGTCACCGCGCGCCCGCGCAGCAAAGTTCAACTGCATCCGGTGGCTCAGCACTGGCAGCGCCATATTGATGACGTCCTCCGCATTGGGGGCAAGCCGCCCGTCCAGCATTGCCCGCGCCCGCACCGCCAGCATCAGCGCCTGCGCCGCGCGCGGCCCCGGACCCCAGGCAACGCTGTCGCGCACCTCAGCCGAGACATCCACCTCTGACGGGCGGAAAGCACGCACCAGATCCAAGATCAGCTCCATCACCGATTCCCCCACCGGCATGCGCCGCAACAGGGTCTGCGCCGCCACCAGTTCTGCGGCGGTAAACACCGCATGGGCGTTGTCTTCTTCAACTCCGGTGGTGGCCAATAGAATGTCGCGCTCGGTTGCGCGATCCGGGTAGGGCACATCAATCTGGAACAGGAACCGGTCCAACTGCGCCTCTGGCAGCGGATAGGTGCCTTCCTGCTCAATCGGGTTCTGGGTGGCAAGCACATGAAACGGCACACCCAATGTGCGGGTATCGCCCGCCACGGTGACTTCGCGCTCCTGCATTGCCTGCAACAGGGCCGATTGCGTTCGCGGGCTGGCACGGTTGATTTCATCCGCCATCAAGAGCTGGCAAAAAATAGGCCCCTGAATAAACCGAAATGCCCGGCTGCCATCCGCAGCAGTATCCAGCACTTCTGAGCCCAAAATATCCGCAGGCATCAGATCGGGTGTAAACTGGATGCGGCTGCCATCCAGCCCCATCACGGTGGACAGGGTCTCTACCAGACGTGTCTTGCCCAGCCCCGGCAGGCCAATCAGCAAGCCATGACCGCCGCACAACAGCGTTGCAAGGGTCAGATCCACCACCCGCTCCTGGCCAATAAAGCGTCGGGTGATCGAGGCCCGCGCCTCCTGCAGCTTGCGCTCCAAGGTCTCAATTTCCGTCAGCAAATTCTCAGCTTCGGACATAGCTTTCCCTTTACACCGCCTATACACTGTCACTCTATCGCGCTTATCAGAAATGGCAAAAGCAATGAGTGGACAAAATACCGTTACGCCAACTGCCGATGGTCTGGCCGAGGCCGCCAAAGCCGCCTCCAAAGGCAAGGGCCTGCCGCCGGTACATCTGTGGAACCCGCCGTTTTGCGGCGATCTCGACATTCGCATCGCCCGTGATGGCACCTGGTTCTACCTTGGCACCCCAATTGGCCGGTTTGAGCTGGTGAAACTGTTCTCCTCCATCCTGAAACGCGAAGAGGGCAAATATTTCCTCGTCACCCCGGTGGAAAAAGTCGGCATCACCGTGGATGACGCGCCTTTTGTGGCAGTGGATTTTGAAGCCACAGGTACAGGTGAAAGCCAAGAGCTGCGCTTTACTACCCATGTGGGGGATGAGGCCACCGCAGGCCCCGATCACCCGATCCGCGTGGTGCGTGACCCCGAAACCGGCGAGCCCGCGCCCTATGTGCTGATCCGCGCCGACCTAGAGGCGCTGATTGACCGCAAAAGCTTTTATCGTCTGGTAGATCTTGGCGCCCATCACGACGGCTGGTTTGGCCTGTGGTCCGGCGGCCAATTCTTCCCGGTGATCCCCTCAGGTGAGCTGGTGTGACAGCAGCTCCCACTGATCGGCCTTCACTTCAAGCGTTTCATCGCGCAGGTAAAAATGAAAATGCCGTGTGCCACTGCCCTGCAGGTCGATCCACGGCGTTGGATCTAGATCGTCGCGGCTGTTGCCTGCTATTTGATAAAACTCGCCCCAATTGGGGGCAAGGCCGCTGAAACGGCATTGGCCACCATACCAGCCATGATCATTGAGAGCGGTCAGCCGATAACGCGCGCAATTGTGAAACTGCAAGGTGATCCGTTCAACGCCTGCAAACGCCCGAAACTGATAATGGTTGGGTCTCAGCTGCACCTCTAGATCGGTGTCTGTTACGGCAATCTGCGGATCTGGCGTATTTGGATGCGCGTTCCAATCGTGATTGAGCTGGGTGAATTCTGGCACATCCTCAGCGCAGAAATGCCAGGGCAGGGGCGTATGCGGTAGTATCTCCACCCGTGGTGCGTGGGTTTTGCTAAAGGCTTTCTGCACCCGTTCCAGCGGATGATCGACCAAAACGCTTATGTCTCCCATTGCGCCCAATGGGCGGGTAGTCAGGCAGCTGTGTTGTTGGTGGTTTGAGACTTCAAGTATGTCCATGACCTCTTCATCCACCATGATCCGATCACCGGGGTTTGGCACATACGTCAGAGCAGAGAGGGCCAGAACCGTGCGCCTTCGCTGCGCGTCTGTCGGCGCCAGTGAAAATGCATCGTGAAGAATAGCGTGTGGTTTGTGCATGAAAAAACCATGTTGAACAGACGCAGATTGACAGAGGATGTGTGATCCTACCAGCGCTGTTTCGCCATCGTGAAACTTTGCTCTAAATACCGGGTTTTCGCAGACTTGGCGCTCCCGTAGGCTAAGGTTAGACCGCCGCTGAAACCTAAACGCCTCGACCAAGATGCAGGACGCCCATGCCCCGATTTGCCGCAAACCTTTCGATGCTCTTTACTGAGCTGCCCTATCTGGATCGCTTTCAGGCAGCCGCAGATGCAGGCTTTGAAGCGGTGGAAGTGCTGTTTCCCTATGAGGTTGCGGCCAAGGAAACCCAGCGCGCGCTTTTGGCCAATGGGCTCGAACTGCTGCTGATCAATGCACCGCCGCCCAATTACACTGGCGGGCGTCCCGGTTATGCGGCAATGCCGGAAATGGAGGAGCGTTTTCAACGCGATATTCGCCGGGTGATGCGTTATGCGGATGTTTTGCGCCCCAAGATGATCCATGTGATGGCGGGCTATAGCGAAGGCGAAGAGGCGCGCGCCTGTTTTATCCGCAACCTGCAATATGCCGCGGATCAGGCTCCGGCGCAGCAATTCACCATTGAGCCGCTGAACCGGGGTGACCAGCCCGGCTATTTTCTCAATGATTATACGCTGGCGATGGGGGTTCTTGAAACGGTGGCGCGCTCCAATGTTGGGCTGCAATATGATGCCTATCACGCACAAATGATCCACGGCGATGCCGCTGCGGTGTGGCAGGAATTTGGCCAGCACGCGGTACATGTGCAGATCGGCGCTGCGCCCAGCCGCTGTGAGCCGGGCACCGGGCCGGTTGATTTTGCAGAACTTTTTGCCGCAATCGATGCCAGCGGCTATGACGGCTGGGTGAGCGCAGAATACACGCCGTCAACCACCCGCACCGAAGATTCACTGGGCTGGATGCAATTTGATGAAACATGAGGCAGATCAATTGTTTTTGCACCATGATGTGCCTATTTACTGATCAGATTTTTTATCAGGAGCCGCCATGTTGCCTGCCCGTATTGTTCCGCACGTCGTTGCTTTCATTCTTTCCGGTACCATGTCCTGTATCGTGACGCTGGTGGCGAGCCTGCGCACGGTGGGCCTTGGGGCTGAGACGGTGCCCGCCTGGCTTGGTGCCTGGAGCTTGGCCTGGCCGATTGCATTCACCGTCATGCTGGTGATTGGCCCCTTTGTGCGCAAATTGGTCTGGAAACTGGTGCCCGCACAGGAACGCCCCGCACAGCAATAACAGCGCATTTGGGGGTGCGCTCCCGCCGAGGGTTGCACATTTAACAAATGTGCCCCTCGTTGGGCCGGGCGCCGGGCTACCGCCCGGCGTGGATGCTATTGCGGATGGCCTATGATGATTAAACCCATAGATGGTTAATCGGCGCGCACAAACCGCACCCGCGCACCGCAGGTGCCACGCCCAACTGTGCAGGACGCATCAGCGTCCGAAGCGGGCGGGAGCACACCCCTTGCGTTAATGCGCTTCGGCCCAGTTGAGGCCACGCCCCGCTTCCACCACAAGCTTCACATCCAGATGGACCACAGGATCCGAGGCCCCCTCCATCACCGCTTTGGCAGCTGCAATCGTGTCATCGGCGGCCTCTTCTGGCACCTCAAACAGCAATTCGTCGTGCACCTGCAACAGCATCCGCGCGGGCAGATGTGCAATTGCGTCCGGCATGCGGATCATGGCGCGCCGGATCACATCAGCGGCTGTGCCCTGGATCGGCGCGTTGATCGCCGCGCGTTTGGCAAAGCCTGCCCGCGGCCCTTTGGCGGCAATTTCCGGCGTATGGATTTTACGGCCAAACAGCGTCTCCACATAGCCATGCTCTTTGGCAAAGGCGACGGTGTCGTCCATATAGCGGCGAATGCCGGGGAACCGTTCAAAATAGCGGTCAATAAAGCCCTGCGCCTCTTTGCGCGGGATGCGTAGATTGCGCGCCAGACCAAAGCCCGAAATCCCGTAAATCACACCAAAGTTGATCGCCTTGGCCTGACGCCGGATATCGGGGGTCATCTCATCCATTGGCACATCAAACATCTCTGATGCGGTCATGGCGTGAATATCGTGACCCTGGGCAAAGGCGTCTTTCAGCGCATCAATCCCCGCCACATGGGCCAGGATGCGCAGCTCGATCTGGGAATAATCCAGCGCCAGCAATACATTGCCGGGCCCCGCCACAAAAGCTTCGCGAATACGGCGGCCTTCTTCGCTGCGGATCGGAATGTTTTGCAGGTTGGGATCAGATGAGGCCATCCGCCCAGTGTTGGCACCGGTCTGCAGATAGGACGTATGCACCCGGCCGGTATCTGGGTTGATATGATCCTGCAACGCGTCGGTGTAGGTGGATTTAAGCTTTGAAAGTTGCCGCCAATCCAGCACCTTACCGGGCAGGTCATGTTCGGTGGCCAGATCTTCCAAAATATCGGCACCGGTGGAATATTTGCCGTTCTTGCCGCGTTTGCCGCCGGGCAGGGACATTTTATCAAACAGGATCTCGCCCAGCTGCGCGGGCGAGCCCACGTTGAAATCTTCCCCCGCGAGCGCGTGAATTTCTGATTCAAGTCCGGCCATTTTCTGGGCAAAGGAGTTTGACATCCGGCTCAGCGTGTCGCGATCCACTTTGATCCCGTGCATCTCCATCTGCGCCAGCACCGGCACCAGCGGGCGCTCCAGCGTTTCATAGACACGGGTCACCTGACGCTGATGCAGTTTGGGTTTGAACAGCTGCCACAGGCGCAGGGTGATATCAGCATCCTCGGCGGCATAGGCGGTGGCCTCATCGATGGCCACTTTGTCAAAGGTGATCGCGGATTTACCAGTGCCAAGCAGAGGTTTGATCGGGATCGGTTTGTGATCAAGATAGCGCTCAGACAGCGTGTCCATACCGTGCCCATGTTCGCCGCCATGCAAGGCATAAGACATCAGCATGGTGTCATCCACCGGGGCAACGCTCACGCCATAGCGGGTAAAGATCTTGGCATCATATTTGATGTTCTGGCCGATCTTGATGATCGCGGGATCTTCCAGCACCGGTTTCAGCAGCGCCAGCGCGTCCTCCAATGGCATCTGCCCCTCGGCCAGACCTTCGCTGCCAAACAGATCGTCACCCCCCGCCTTATGGGTCAGCGGGATATAACAGGCGGTGCCCGCCTCAACACAAAGCGAAATCCCCACCAGATCCACCTGCATCTCATCCAGGCCGGTGGTTTCGGTATCCACCGCAACCCAGCCGCGTTCACGGATCTGGTCAATCCAAACCTGCAACGCCGCTGCATCGCGGACACATTCGTATTTCTCCGCCTCAAACGCCACGGCCTCGGGCGCGGCAATTTCTACCGCCGCTGGCGCATCTGCAATCACCGGAACCTCAAGGCCCAGCTGATCCGCCATCCGTTTTGACAGCGTGCGCAGCTCCATATCCGCAAGGAAGCTCAGCAGCGTATCAGCCTCGGGCGCGCGCACTTCCAGCTCTTCAAGGCTGAAATCCAGCTCCATATTGCAATCCAGCTGCACCAGCTGTTTCGACAATTCAATCTGGTCACGTTTTTCGATCAGGGTCTGGCGGCGTTTGGGCTGTTTGATCTCTTCGGCGCGATCCAAAAGTTCCTCAAGGGAGCCATATTCATTGATCAGCAAAGCCGCGGTCTTAATCCCGATCCCCGGCGCGCCCGGCACATTGTCCACGCTGTCGCCCGCAAGCGCCTGCACATCCACCACCCGTTCCGGGCCAACGCCGAATTTCTCCTCAACACCGTCGCGATCGATGCGTTTGTTTTTCATCGCGTCGAGCATCTCAACCCCGCCGCCCACAAGCTGCATCAGATCCTTGTCCGAGCTGATAATGGTACAGCGCCCACCAGCGTCGCGCGCCTGACAGGCCAGGGTTGCAATGATATCATCCGCCTCAAAGCCTTCGACCTCTTTGCAGGCAATGTTGAAGGCGCGCGTTGCATCGCGGGTCAGCGGAAACTGCGGTCTCAGATCCTCGGGTGCGGGCGGGCGATTGGCCTTGTAGAGATCATAAAGATTGTTGCGAAAGCTCTTGCCGGAATGGTCAAAAATCACCGCCACATGGGTGGGTGCATCCGCCCCGTGATTGCCCGCCACATAGCGCTGCAGCATATTGCAAAACCCCGAAACCGCGCCAATCGGCAACCCATCGGATTTGCGCGTCAGCGGCGGCAGCGCGTGATACGCTCGGAAAATGAACGCTGAACCATCGATAAGATGCAGGTGACAGCCCGCGCCGAATTCAGTATTGCTCATGCCATTATTCTCCAAGTCCGTTTGATTGAGTTACTGACATGTTCCGATTTGTTCTTCTAGTCGCTCTTTGCATCTTTACGCAGCCTGCTGCGCTCATGGCCGCCGGTGGTGCCAGCTTCCGCGTGCCGCAAGTGCTGGAAAAACAAGAACAAACCGAAAACCTGCAGGCCCTGCTGCCCCCCTGTTACAACACGTCCGAAGCGGGCCAGCCCTGCGTGCGGGTTCTGGCCTGTATTGGCGATGAAGGGGTCTATTTCGATGGTCAGGCCCGCGGCGAAGGGGTGGGAATCATCTTGGGGCGCACCAACACAGGTCTGCAATGTTCCGGCCATTGGGGCGCGCATGAGCAGCTTGGCGCTGGTCGGGCACGGCTGAAATGTGGGGATGGCTCGCAGTTTCACCTGAATTTTGCCTCCCGCGATGGCGACACCGGCACCACCATCAGCTCTGGCAAAGACAGCCAGGGCCGGATGATCCGCGCCTGGTCCGGGGCCAATGTGCTGCATTTCCTTGATCAGGGCGACAATATGCCTAATCTGAAATGTGGCGATCTGATGGTGCCGCTGAAAGCAACTGCCCAGGCGCAATAAGCGCGCCTGCCCCCCCATTCTGTTTTCCCATTTTTCAATAACGGTATTTGCACGCGTCCTGCGCGTTGGCCTGCTGGTGTCGCCGGTCGCTCAGGCACAAGAGGTTCTCGACCGCAGCGCGGAACTGATTTCCGAGATCTGCCCACAGGCGACTGACCTGCTGTCCTGACGCAGCAACACACAAAGAGGCTAAAAAACAAAACGCGCCAGCGGATAAACCGGGGCGCGTTTTCATGTCGCTCAGGCTGTTGTCTTTACTCAGGCCGCAGCAGCAAGACGATCAACATGATCCTTGTGAATGTATTTGCAGTCACAATAGGGGCATTCCACATAACCCACGTCCTTGGGGATTTGCAGGTAAACCCGCGGATGGCCCAGGGCTCCTTCTCCGCCGTCACAGACGACGCGATAACTATCCACAATCTTTGTTTCAGGCGCTTGCACGGTCATTGCTGGCGATCCTTGTTCTTTTCCGCTAGGCGTGATTTTCAGATGGGCGCAATTATGAGCCAAAATCAGGGGCAAGTATAGCAATGAATGACGCCGCGATCCGAATCCAATCTCTGCGCAAGACCTATGGCGGGCGCAAAGGGCAGCCGGAAAAACACGCATTGAAAGGAATTGACCTCGACGTGCCGCGCGGCTCGGTCTTTGGTCTGCTGGGGCCCAATGGCGCAGGCAAATCCACCTTGATCAATATCCTTGCAGGTCTTGTGCTGAAAACCAGCGGCAAGGTTTCGATCTGGGGCTTTGATCAGGATGAAAACCCGCGCCAGTCGCGCGCGGCCATTGGGGTTATGCCTCAGGAATTAAACCTGGATCCCTTCTTTACCCCCTTTGGCGCGCTTGAGGTGCAGGCGGGTCTTTACGGCGTGCCCAAGGCGCAGCGCAAAAGCGCACAAATCCTGCGGATGATCGGGCTTGAAGACAAAGCCGACGCCTATGCCCGCACGCTGTCTGGCGGGATGCGCCGCAGGCTTTTGCTGGGCAAGGCGCTGGTGCATCATCCCAATATTTTGGTGCTCGATGAACCCACCGCCGGGGTGGATATTGAGCTGCGCCAGATGCTGTGGGAAAATATCCGCAAATTGAACGATCAGGGCATGACCATCATCCTGACCACCCATTATCTCGAAGAAGCCGAAGAAATGTGCGACGAGATCGCCATTATCAACCAGGGTGAAATGGTGGCGCGCGACACCACGGCCAATTTGCTGGGTCGTATGGATCAACGCACGATGGTGGTGCATCCGGCTACGCCGGTTGTGGATCTGCCGCAGGGCGCGGGGATTGAATCAGAGCTGCGCGGCGATGGTGCCGTTGTGCTGCGTTACCGCAGCCAGGTGACCACCGCAGAAATGGTGCTGGAAACCGTGCGCGGTGCCGGGATTTCCATTCGTGACGTCAAAACCGAAGAGGCCGATCTCGAAGACGTGTTCCTCTCGCTGACGTCTTCGGTGGCATAACACCGCCCTGTTGCGCGGGGGGCGCACGCCCTGTAGGAAGAAATTAACCTATAAAAACAACAAGGTAGGTTTCGCTGCGAAACCTACCTTGATTGCTGCACGCGCGGTTTTTGTGTCGTGTTGATCACAGCATTGCCATTTGTTGTTGTTCTGGAACTGTGTCCAGAACAGCGCGAACAGTGGCAATAGGGCTGGGGCATATGCAGATTTTGATGGGACTCAATACGCTGAGCGCGCGGTTTTTGGGGCTGGTTGGCCTTTTGGCTGCTGCGCTGGCAATCGAAATGGAAATCCGCACGGTATTTTTCCTGGATCCCACCGCAACCTATATGGTGGCCTCCTATGTGCTCGCGATGAGCCTGCTGTTCCTGTCGCCCAAATTGCACCGCTGGACCTTGCAGCTCACCCGGCGTTTTGGCCCGCGCATCCTGCTCGCCAAAGGCTGTGGCATTTGGTTTGGTCTTGTGGCGCTGTTTCTTTTTGCCGCCCGCGATGAGGTGATCTCTCCGGCGCATCCCGAATTTCCCGCACCCTATGGTGAATTGTTGACTGACACGGTGGTGGCGCAGCTGCTGCTCTGGAGCCTGATTGTGCTGGTGGTGACGGTGTTCCCCTTTGGCCTGTCTTACCGGCTGGCCCGCGAAGAACGCGAAGAAGAGATGCCAGATCGCACAGGGGTTTCGCTGCTAAACCTTTTGTCCTGGGGGCCGCTTGTGGTGGCGACGGTGGTGGCGGCCTGGGGGCAATGGGGGATCGAGGTTGCCCCCTCCGCCGCCTATCAAGCCTGGGTGCAGGGGCGGCTTTTGCTGCTGTTGCCCGCGATTTTTGTGGCACTTTTCCTCTGGCCGCTGTGGGCCAACCACCGCCCGCGCCCGCCGCTGCATGTACTGGTGCGTGGCGTTATCTGGGTGGTGCTGTTCCTGTTTGTGGCGGGAAATCTGCTTTATGGTGTGTTGCCCTGGGCCTGGGATCTGCTGCAGCGTTGAGTAGAAAAGCTGAATAAGGGCTGCACTTGGTTAAGGTGGTTCCCCAACGGTGCCTTAGGCTGTAGAAGGCCTGTGACCAATTCATAGCCCCACAGTGCCGGAGCAATTTTATGCCAACACCTAAACCCGTTGTTCTTTGTATTCTTGATGGCTGGGGCAGCTCGGATGGGGTTGCGGCCAACGCGCCGCATCTGGCTGAGACGCCGACCTTTGATGCGATTATGGCCAAAGGTCCGCAGGCGCAGCTTATCACCCATGGTCCCGATGTTGGCCTGCCCACCGGGCAGATGGGCAACTCTGAGGTGGGCCATACCAATATTGGCGCGGGCCGGGTTGTGGCGATGGATCTGGGCCAGATCGATCTGGCGATCGAGGATGGATCCTTCTTTGATAACAATGCCTTGCAGGCGTTCATTGCGCGTCTCAAAGAAACTGGCGGTGCCGCGCATCTGATGGGGTTGGTGTCCGATGGCGGGGTGCATGGCCATGTGACCCATATCCTTGCCGCCGTAAAAGCCATCCGCGATGCGGGGGTGCCGGTCTATCTGCATGCGATGACAGATGGGCGTGATGTGGCTCCGAAATCGGCGCTGGGTTATGTTGCTGAACTTGAAGAGAAAATGGCAGCAGGTGCCAAGATCGCAACCGTCACCGGCCGCTATTACGCGATGGACCGCGACAACCGCTGGGAGCGGGTCAGCCAGGCCTATGAGGCGATGATCAAAGGCGCGGGGCAATTCACAGCGGCCAGCGCAGTTGAGGCCATCGAGGGGTCATATGGGCGCGATGAGCTGGATGAATTTGTTAAAGCCACGGTGATTGATGGCTTTGAAGGTGTCAAAGACGGCGATGGTATCTTTTGTCTTAACTTCCGCGCCGACCGCGCGCGTGAGATCCTGCGCGCCATGGGTGAGCCGGGTTTTGCAGAGTTTGAAACTGGCACCCGTCCAGAGCTCGCTGGGCTGTTGGGCATGGTGGAATACTCGGACGGGCACAACACCTATATGACCACCGCCTATCCCAAGCGTGAGATCGTCAACACCCTGGGCGCATGGGTTGCCAAACAGGGCAAGCGTCAGTTCCGTCTGGCCGAAACCGAGAAATACCCGCATGTGACCTTCTTTTTGAACGGGGGGGTGGAAACACCTTATGAAGGCGAAGACCGTTTCATGCCCAAATCGCCCAAGGTGGCGACCTATGATTTGCAGCCGGAAATGTCCGCCCCCGAAGTGACCGCAAAATTTGTTGAGGCGATCGAGGCGGGTTATGACCTGATTGTGACCAATTATGCCAACCCCGATATGGTGGGCCACACCGGCGATCTGCAGGCGGCGATGAAAGCCTGCGAAGCGGTGGATCAGGGGCTGGCACAGGTTGTGGCCGCGCTCGAAAAAGCGGGTGGTGCAATGATTGTCACCGCAGATCACGGCAACTGCGAAGTGATGGTGGACCCGGACACCGGCGGTGCCCATACGGCCCATACCACCAATCTGGTGCCGGTTGCGCTGGTGGGTGGCCCTGAAGGTGCGGCGCTGAAAAACGGCCGTCTTGCGGATCTTGCCCCGACCATTCTTGATCTGATGGGGCTGGAACAGCCTGCAGAGATGACCGGGGAGAGCCTGCTGAAATGATCTGGCGCGCGGCGCTCTTTTCCCTGTTGGCCGGTTTCTTTGGGGTCTGCGCTGGTCAGATGGCCCAGGCGCAGGATCCTGCGGCTATGGCCGAGGCTGCTGCCGCGCGTCTAGAGGCGGCAGGTGTGCAGCTTCAGGAGGCCGAGGGCGCGCGCAACCGGGTGAAAGCGCTGACCGAGACGGTGCAGGCCTATGAAGATGGGCTTGCGGCCATGCGCGATGGTTTGCGCCGGGTGGCGCGCCGCGAAACCGCGCTGAGCGCGCAGCTTAAGGCGCGCGAAGAGGAGGTTGCAGACCTTCTTGGCATTATTCAGACCATCGAAACTTCAGAGCCGCCGGTGCTGATGCTGCATCCTTCTGGTCCTTTGGGGGCGGCGCGTTCAGCGATGATGCTGGCGGAGGTGACACCGGGGGTGCAGGCGCGGGTGGATGCGCTGAAACGTGACCTTGATGAGGTGAAAACCCTGCGCCTCTTGCAGCAAAATGCGCTGGGCAGCCTGCAAGAGGGGCTGCAGGGTGTGCAGGACGCGCGTACCTCGCTATCAGAAGCCATTGCCGATCGTACTGATTTGCCGCGTCGTTTCACCGAGGATCCGGTGCGCACCGCGATCCTGATTTCATCAACCGAGACGCTTTCTGGCTTTGCTGATGGGCTGTCAGAAATCGCCGGTGGTGAGATCGCAGCTGAGACCGGTGACATCAGTGATCTGCGCGGAGAGCTGCCCTTGCCGGTGCAGGGGCTGGTGCTGCGGGGCTATGGTCAGCGCGATGCAGCGGGGATTGCGCGACCGGGGTTGTTGGTTGCAGCGCGGGCGCGGGCGCTGGTGGAAAGCCCCACCGCGGCCACGATTCGCTATCGCGGGCCGCTTTTGGATCTGGGCAATGTGGTGATTCTGGAGCCGCAGCCGGACACGTTGTTTGTGTTGTCGGGGCTTGCGGAAGTGTTTGGTGAGACCGGGCAGGTCATTCCTGCGGGCACGCCTGTGGGTTTGATGGGCGGGGAGCTGCTGCAAGCGGACGCTATTTTGTCACTAAGCGGTGAAGGGGCTGGAACTGATCGTTCAGAAACGCTCTATATAGAAGTGAGAATGGATAATAGTCCGGTGGACCCGGAAACCTGGTTCCAAACCGGCAAGAACGGATGACATTCATGAAGAAAATCGCGATGGCCGCCGTGGGCGGCACGTTGGCAGGGATCTTGGCAACCGGCTATGTGGCTGGCCCCTTGCTGGCACAAGAAGGCGCACGCGAAACCAGCGTCTATGAGCAGTTGGATCTGTTTGGTGACATTTTTGAGCGTATCCGCGTGCAATATGTCGAACAGGTTGAGGACGAAGAGCTGATTGAAGCGGCAATTTCTGGCATGCTGCAATCGCTGGATCCGCATTCCTCATATCTGCCGCCACAGGATGCCGAAGCCATGCGGGTACAGACCCGTGGTGAATTTGGCGGCCTTGGCATCGAAGTGACCCAGGAAGAGGGTTTTGTCAAAGTTGTCTCGCCAATCGATGGCACCCCAGCGGATGAAGCGGGCATCGAGGCGGGTGATTTTGTCACCCATGTGGATGGCGAAAGCGTGCTGGGCCTGTCGCTGGATCAGGCGGTTGAAATGATGCGCGGCCCGGTGGGGTCTGAGATTGTCATCACCGTTGTGCGCGAAGGCGAAGATGAGCCGTTTGATGTGTCGATCATTCGCGACACCATCAAGCTGACGGCGGTGCGGGCGCGTACCGAGGGTAAAACCGCGGTTCTGCGAGTGACCACCTTTAACGATCAGACTTTCCCCAACCTGAAAGCAGGTCTGGATGAGCAGATCGAAGCCGCCGGTGGTGTTGATAACGTCAATGGCATCGTGCTGGATCTGCGCAACAACCCGGGTGGTCTGTTGACGCAGGCGATCAAAGTGTCGGATGCTTTCCTTGAAAGCGGTGAGATTGTGTCCACCCGTGGCCGCAACCCGGAAGATGGGGAGCGGTTCAACGCAACACCTGGTGATCTGGCCGAAGGTCTGCCGATTGTGGTGCTGATCAACGGGGGCTCTGCCTCGGCGTCGGAAATTGTGGCGGGTGCGTTGCAAGATCACCGTCGTGCGATTGTGGTGGGCACCAAATCCTTTGGTAAGGGTTCGGTTCAGACCGTGATGCCGTTGCGCGGAAGTGGTGCCATGCGTCTGACCACCGCGCGCTATTACACCCCGTCGGGTCGTTCGATCCAGGCGCTGGGTGTTTCGCCTGACATCGTGGTTGAGCAGCCCCGCCGTCGCCCAGACGCCGAAGAGGAAGACGAGACCCGCAACCGTTTCCAGCGTTCAGAGGCGGATCTGCGTGGCAGTCTCAACAATGACAGCCTCACCGAGGATGAAGTGCGCCAGATCGAGGAAGATCGCGCCAAGGCCGAAGCGGCTGCGGAACTGCGGGAGCAGGATTACCAGCTGGCCTATGCCATCGATATCCTGACCGGTCTGACCGCGCTGGGGTCAGATAAGTAATCTGGGCATTAAACCGGGCAGCCCGATATAACATCAGCTGTGCACTGGCTGCACGAGACCACCCTTTGGGGTGGTCTTTTTTGTTGGAAAAGGCGCGCAAAAAAATGGTTGCCCGATTTTCGGCGTAGGAGATCCGCGGCTTGGGTTAGGGTTGGGCATGATGTTTGACCTGCCTGATTCTCAGATCCTGTATGAGGCCCTCCTGCGCCGCGACCCTGCTTATGAGGGGCGCGCCTGGGTGGGGGTGACTTCAACCGGGATCTTTTGCCGCCTGACCTGCAGCGCCCGTAAGCCGAAGTTCGAAAACACACGGTTTTATGGCTCTATTGCCGAATGCATTGATGCGGGGTTTCGTGATTGCAAACGCTGCAAACCGCTGCATCAGGCGGCGGGGGATCACCCGTTGGTCGCGCCATTGCTTGCGGCGCTGGAACGGTTTCCGGGGCGACGTTGGGGGGAGGCGGATATTGTCACCATGGGCTATGATCCATCGACCGTGCGGCGGGCCTTTAAGCGCCAGTTTGGCATGACATTTCTGGAAATGGCGCGGCAGCGGCGGCTGCGCGAAGGGTTTACCAGCCTGAAAGAAGGTGAGCCGGTGATTGCAGCGCAGATTGATGCGGGCTTTGACAGTGCCAGCGCCTTTCGCGCGGCCTTTGCCAAACGGGTGGGGCTCGCGCCCGGTGTGTTTCGCCAGGATGCGCTGCTCAAGGCGGAGTGGATCGACACGCCGCTTGGGGACATGGTCGCGATCAGCTGCGCCCATAAATTGCACCTGTTGGAGTTCTTTGATCGCAAGGCCTTACCCACCGAAGTCAAACGGTTGCAGGCCAGCCAACCCGGCGGGCTGGGGTTTGGCCGCACCGATGTCGGGGCGCAGATCAGCGAAGAGCTGCAGCGGTTCTTCAAAGGGAAGGGCGCGCGATTTGAAACGCCCTGCGCGCTGCATGGCACCCAATTTGAGCGCGAGGTCTGGCAGGTTCTGCAAGAGATCCCCGCCGGTGAAACCCGCAGTTATAGCGCCCTGGCCGAACAGATGGGCCGCCCCAATGCCACCCGTGCGGTGGCGCGCGCCAATGGGAAAAACCAGCTGGCGATCATTGTGCCCTGCCATCGGGTGCTTGCGGCCAATGGAGATCTCACCGGTTATGGCGGTGGGCTTTGGCGGAAGCGGCGGCTGATCGACGTGGAAAGAACTTATCAGGAAAGGAATGTCGCATGAGTTATGCGGATCGCGCAAAAACCTTTGCAGCCCTGCACCAACCGGGCGCGCCAGTGGTGATCTACAATATCTGGGATGCGGGCAGCGCGCGCGTCATTGCAGCGGCAGGTGCACAGGCGATTGCCAGTGGCAGCCACCCGTTGGCGGCGGCGCAGGGTTATGACGATGGGGAGAAAATCCCGCTGGAGCGCCTGTTGCAAACGGCAAAACAGATCGTCGACAGCACCGATCTGCCGGTGAGCATTGATTTTGAAGGTGGCTATGCCAGCGCCCCCGAAGAGCTGAGCCAAAACGTGGCTCGTCTGGCTGAAACCGGTGCAATTGGTCTGAATTTTGAAGATCAGATCGTGGGCGGCGCAGGGCTTTATGACATCAAAACCCAGCAGGCGCGGGTGGCGGCGGTGCGAGCAGGGCATAAAGACATTTTTATCAACGCCCGCACTGATCTGTTTTTGAAAGAACAAGACGTGGACAAACACGACGCCCTGGTTGGTGAGGCGTTGGAGCGTGCCGCAGCCTATAATGAGGCCGGGGCCAATTGTTTCTTTGTGCCGGGGCTGCGCAACCGGGATCTTTTGGCGAAACTCTGCGCCGAAAGCCCGCTGCCGGTGAATGCGTTTATGCGTGGTTTTTCACTTGAGCAGGCGCGCGACGCGGGGGCAGCGCGGGCAAGCTATGGCCCAATCCCCCATGCCAAGCTGATGGCCGTGCTTGAGGAGCATTTCAAAGCGCTGGATTAGAACACCGGATCAAAGCGCAGGCTTAGCTTGTTTCCAGACAATGGCGGCGAAACGCGCGTTTGAGCATATCAAGCTCGGCGCGCAGCAATTCCACCTCGGCCCGCAGATCATTGCTGGTCGGGGTGTCACCAATCAGGGCAAATTCACCCAGTTTGCTTTCGGTTGCTGTGTCATAAATCACAAATGTCTGCACGCCATCTGCAATGGCGTGGGGCGGGATCGGCACGTAGATGTTCCAGCTGTTGGCTTCGTCCCCTTCGGTGAGGCGCGCGTCTTTGACCAGTTCATCAAACAGGCGCACCTCAATATTGGGGCGGCCACCATAGGCGGGCTGCCCTTCGATCAGGCCTTCCCATTGGCCATTGGCAAAGCGGATTTTCTGCAGGCTGAGATCGCTCATGGCTGGCTCCGGTTAATAGGGGGCGCGCGGCAGGCGCAAAAAGGTCAGATCGCGCAGCACCACCTGATTGAGATCAGGGGTTTCAAAGATCAGATCAAGCCAGAGCTTTTCGATACGTTTTTCATTGATCTGGCTGTAGGCGAGTTCAAATTCGATGGTCTGATCTTTTTGGCCTGAATTGAATTCACGTACCAATTGTTCGGTGTTTGGGCCGTGCTGCACATTGAGACGGGCAAAGATTTCAATCGGTTGCTCGCTTTCGATGTTGCAGTTCATCCGGATCAGGTGATCGCGCGTCAGCCCGTTCGTGACATCTGCGGGCAGATCGATCACCAGGCTGAGGAAGGAGCCGCTGAATTGAAACACATCCATGCGCAGTGCAAAGGGGGCCAGATCGGCTTCGCGCAGGTTGCGCAGCTGGCGCAGGGTGATTTCGGAATTGGGGCAGTCGTGAAACAGCTGCACCTCTGAGCCCAGTTTGGCCTTGTTCTGCACCGATGACAGGCCCGGTTTCGCCAATGGGCCACGCCAGAGTTCCGGCCGCCAGGACCAGTCAGTGCCATGGGGTTTGGGAAAGCGGGTGGAGCCGATTTTGGGCAGGGCCAGACGGGATTCGCCAATGTGGATCACCTGATCCAGCTCCTGACGCAGACGATGCGCCTGAGACAGGTTGCGGCGCAGATCACCCACCGGTGCCTGACGCGCGGAGCGTGCAGCATTGCGCCAGAAACGCCAGCTTCTTTGGTGCAATATCCGGGAGAGCAACTGCCCCATCTCGACCTCAATCCGTTTTCAAATTGGGCGTTCTGCCCGGTTGGGGCCAATCTAACCAAGGTTGTGCGATGTGACAAACCACCAATCGCGCCCTAGGGGCGTCGTTTGGGGAATTTAGATGCGATATCAGAGCGTGTTTTGCGCGGGCGGCAGGCTGGGGCGCAACTTCGGGCGCAGCGCGGTTGGCAGGGGTGTACCTGCTGCGGCGGCTGTGTCTGGTTCGGAGCTGGGGCGCGAATTTGGGCCTGTTGCAGGTTGCAGCGCAGAGGTTTTGACCGGCGTTGTTGCGCGCGAGCGGGCGTGAGACTGGCGCGCCATGTCACGCAGCAATGCAGCCCCCGCACTGCCAAGGTAGTCGCTATCAGCCGGGGCATAAAGCGCCAGCGCAACCAGCCGGTCATTCAGGGCCAAAGCCCCGCGCCATTGGGTGCTGCTGGAGCCGGGAACAGCAGCGGCGGGCAGATCCAATTTGGCCAGCGGCAACAGGTTGTCGGGGTGTTTGGAAATTACCTCGGCGTTGGAAAACGCCCCAAGAATGAGATCGAGATCAGCAACCGGTGGTGTCTCCAGCGCATCCGAGATCGTGGCGGTGATCAGTGCGGTTTCGCCCGGTTCTGAACGGCGAAAAAACGAGCGCCGCTCCAACGGGTTGAGACTGTCGCAGCGCACCAGAAGCGCAAAGGCACCGCTATCGCTGCGTTCAAGGCTGCGCTGATCAAAACAAAAACCCTTGGGCGCGGCCAGAACCACGGGGCTGGCACCCAGGTTTGTGTTCAGGCGGATCTCTTTCAGCCCGTTCTGGGCGCTGCGTCCGAGATCCGCAGAACGCGACGCAAAAGACAGCCCATCAGCGGTTGAACAGCCCGCAACAGCGGCAATGGTCAGCAATGCAAACAGGCCTGTCAGTCGGCGGCGCAGGGTCTTGATCGATGCAAAAAATATAGCGCGCGCCACGTCGGTTGTCCTTCTGGTCAAATCCTTATGCCCTCTGCAATAGACGGCGGTTTGGCGCGGATCAAGCAACAGCTGCACCGGAACAAAGATCGCAGCGTCGTTTCGGCGCGGGCTTGCTCATTTGCAGCAGTTTGCGCTTGCATCAACGCGGGGATGTGGCCTTTCATGCGGGCATTATGGCTCCATCAATTTTGCTTCCCAGCCCTGAGGCCTATGCGCCCCACGAAGATCTTGTGGCCCCTGCGCGCCGTCAGCCTGCGCTGTGGCGTTTGCTGATCGGGCTGGTTCTGGTGGCGGCGATGTTGATGATCGGGGCCAATCTTTTATTTGTGCTGGCCCTATGGAGCGGTGCGGATCCGGTTACTCTGTCTGCGGGTCAAACGCCGGGCAGTATGCTTGCGGTGCTGGGTGGGTTTGCCTTTGTAAGCCTTGGGGTGATTTTTGCCGCCCGGCTGATGCAATGGCGCAGCGCGGTGAGCCTGCTGGGGCCGATGCCGCGGGTGCTGTATCAATTCCGCCGCACCTTGGTGTTTGTTGGGCTGTTGATGGTGGTGTTGATGGCGCTGCCGCCCTTTGGCATTGGCACCCCGCTAGAGCCTAATCTGCCGCTGGGGCAATGGTTGCACTATCTGCCGCTGGCGCTGATCTGTGTGCTGATACAGGTTGAGGCCGAAGAGCTGCTGTTTCGCGGCTATCTGCAACAGACATTGGCGGCGCGGTTCAATGCGCGCTGGGTCTGGATGGGGCTGCCCTCCATGCTGTTTGCCTATGGGCATTACCTGCCGCAGGAGGCGGGCGACAATGCGGTGCTGATTGCGGTTTGGGCCGGGATCTTTGGCCTGCTGATGGCAGATCTGACGGCGCGCGCGGGCAGTCTTGGCCCGGCGATCGCGGTGCATTTTGCCAACAATATCGTGGCGCTTTTGATCGTTGGCAGCCCCAGCAGCCTGGGCGGGCTGGCGCTTTATCTGCTCCCATATGAGATGAGTGACGCAGAACAGCTTCGCCCCTGGTTGATGGTGGACTTTGCGGTGATGCTGGTTTCTTGGCTGACAGCGCGTTTGGCGATCAGGGCCTGATTGCAATTGGTGCAAACTCACCTTATTTGATGGTCCAAACCGCCCCTTGTGAAGGCATGATATGAACTGGATCACCAACTACGTCCGGCCGCGGATCAATTCGATCTTCTCGCGCCGTGAAGTCCCTGAGAACCTGTGGAAGAAATGTGATGAATGCGGCGTGATGCTGTTTCATCGCGAGCTGAGCGACAACCAGATGGTCTGCACCAGCTGCAACCACCATATGCACATCACCCCGCGCGCGCGGTTTGAGGCGCTGTTTGATGGTGGTGTCTTCACCGAAGTTGAGGTGCCAGAGCCGGTTGCCGACCCGCTGAAATTCCGCGATCAGAAGAAATACCCTGATCGGATGAAAGCGGCGCAGAAAAAGACCGAAGAGACCGAGGCCATGTTGGTGGCGCGTGGTGAAATCGGGCGCACGCCAATTGTTGCCACGGCGCAGGACTTCTCGTTCATGGGTGGCTCTATGGGCATGTATGTGGGCAATGCGATCATTGCCGCTGCCGAAGAAGCCGTAAAGCTGAAGCGCCCGCTGGTGCTGTTTTCTGCTGCTGGTGGTGCGCGTATGCAGGAAGGCATCCTGTCGTTGATGCAGATGCCGCGCACAACGGTTGCAGTGCAGATGCTGAAAGAGGCCGGGCTGCCCTATATTGTGGTGCTGACCCACCCCACCACCGGGGGTGTGACCGCATCTTATGCGATGCTGGGTGACGTGCATATTTCTGAACCCAATGCGTTGATCTGTTTTGCCGGTCCGCGGGTGATTGAACAGACCATTCGTGAAAAACTGCCCGAAGGGTTCCAGCGCGCAGAATATCTGCTGGATCACGGCATGTTGGATCGGGTGATTTCACGCACCGCGATGCGCGATGAGCTGATCAAAATCATCCGTATGCTGATGAAACAGCCGCCGCAGGTGGTGGGAGATCTGCCCGCACCCACGCCAGATGAAGCGCAAAATGACGAAAGTGCAGCAGAAACTGCCGCCGACACGGCAGAACAGACCAGCTAGCGCGTCTAAACTGAGATGATTAAAGGGCCCGCCTGATTTTGGCGGGCTTTTTTGTAAGAAAGGCGGATTGCCATGACCAAACGTTCTGATGACATTCTGGCCCAGATGATGGCGCTGCACCCAAAGATCATTGATCTGACGCTGGATCGGGTCTGGCGGCTGCTGGGGGCCTTGGGTAATCCGCAGGAAAACCTGCCACCAGTGATCCATATTGCGGGCACCAATGGCAAAGGCTCCACTCAGGCGATGCTGCGCGCGGGGCTTGAGGGCTGGGGTAAATCGGTTCACGCCTATACGTCGCCGCATCTGGCGCGGTTTCACGAACGTATCCGCCTGGCGGGCACGCTGATTTCAGAGCCTGATCTGGTGGCAACGCTGGATGATTGCTACGCCGCCAATGCGGGTGAAAACATCACCTATTTCGAAATCACCACCGTGGCGGGCCTATTGGCGTTTTCACGTGTGGCTGCGGATTACACCCTGCTGGAAGTGGGGCTTGGTGGGCGATTGGATGCCACCAATGTGGTGACGCCCGAGGTTTCGGTGATCACGCCGGTCTCCATCGACCATGAGCAGTTTCTGGGCAATACGCTGGCCAAGATTGCCGCGGAAAAAGCAGGTATTATCAAACGCGGCGTGCCGGTTGTGGTTGGCCCGCAGCCGGATGAAGCCCTAGAGGTGATCGAGGCAGAGGCCGCGCGTCTTGGCGCGCCGGTGATTGCCTATGGTCAGCACTGGCACGTCTGGGAAGAGCGCGGCCGACTGGTGTTTCAAGATGATCGGGGTCTGCTGGATCTGCCTTTGCCTGCGCTTCTGGGCGCGCATCAGATCCAAAACGCCGGTGCGGCGCTGGCGGTGCTGCGCCATATGGGTGCGGATGACGTCGCCTGTGAGGCGGCGGTGGTGGGTGCCGTCTGGCCAGCGCGGATGCAGCGGTTGAAAACCGGCCCTCTTGTGGAGCGCACGGGTTCCGCTGAGCTGTGGCTGGATGGCGGCCATAACGCGGCCGCAGGCGACGCAATTGCGGCATTGTTGAAAACCCTGCCGAAACGACCGACCCATTTGATTTGTGGCATGCTCAATACCAAAGACACGGCAGGCTATATGCGCCCGCTGGCGGAGGTGGCGGAGAGCCTGATTGGTGTGTCTATTCCCGATGAGGTGAACACGCTGAGTGCAAAAGAAACCTGTGCTGCGGCGCAATCGGTTGGGTTGGACGCGCATGTGGCAGATTCTGTAGAAGACGCGCTTGCACAGATCACCGATCCTGAGGCGCGTGTCCTGATCTGCGGCTCTCTGTATCTTGCAGGCCATATTCTGCGCGAAAACGGATGACACGGGCAGGGGGAGCACTCCCGCCCGTCTTCGATCTAAAGATCTCATCCCGTTGGGCGTAGCGCCGCTTGCGCGGCGCGCCCCTCTTCACCTTTTCCGAAATACTCTGGGGTGAATTGGCGCAGCCAAGAGGGGCAAAGCCCCTTAAGCGTCCTGTCCCCAGTCCTTGTCCTGCATTTCGCGCAGACGACTGGCGGTGCGTTCAAATTCAAACACGCCTTCGCCTTCGCGGTACAGGAATTCAGGCTCGGAAGCGGCGGAACAGATTACCCGCACCCGTGCCTCGTAGAGCGCGTCGATCAGGGTAACAAAGCGTTTGACCTCATTGAAGTTTTCCCGCCCGAGGCTTGGGATGTCTTCGAGGATCAGTACTTTTACCTCAGCCGCAATGGCGAGATAATCGCCCGGGCCCAGCATTTTGCCGCACAGATCAAAGAAGCGCGCCCGTGCCACCCCATTGCGAAACGCCGGAAGTTCCACCAGACGGCCCTTAACCTCAAGCTGCAGCGGATCTGCGCTGCCGCCGCCGGACAGATCTTCCCAGATTGCCTGGATCTGCGCCCGTGCCGCGCCGTCGATCGGGGTAAAGTATACCTGCGATCCTGTAAGGCGATCCTGACGGTAGTCGGTGGGCGACACCATTTCCCAGACCTCAAGCTGTTGTTTGATCAGCTCAATGAAGGGCAAAAACAGCTGCCGGTTCAGCCCGTCCTTATAGAGATCATCGGGCACCCGGTTTGAGGTTGTTACCACCGTCACCCCGGCTTCAAACAGCGCTTCAAACAGGCGGCCCACAATCATCGCATCGGTAATATCGGTGATCTGCATCTCATCAAAGGCCAGAAGCCGCACCGATTGTGCCACTTCCCGCGCCACCGGGGCCAATGCATCTGCGGTGTTTTTCTGCCGCGCCACATGCATCTTGGCGTGGATTTCCTGCATGAAGGCATGGAAATGCACCCGGCGGCAGGGGATATCGCCCAGGCTTTCCACAAAGAGATCCATCAGCATGGATTTGCCGCGTCCAACCCCACCCCATAGGTAAAGGCCTTTTACCCTTTGCGGCTGTGCTTTGCGAAACAAGCCGCGTTTTACCGGGGTGGCTCTCAGCTCTTCGCCGATGCGATCAAACAGCGGAATAACGGCGGTCTGGGCTGGATCCGGGCGAATTTCGCCCGCGTCCAATTTGGACTGGTAGAGTGCATGAAATGTGGTCATGGCAGTGCCATAGCCTCTCGTTGCCGAGTTGAAAAGAAAGCGATGGGTTCGCGTAAGGAATTTTTAGATCACATCTTTATTTCAAAGAGGTTTAGCGTGCTAAATGTGCACAGAAGTGGGCAGCACAGACGGCAAAAGCTGCGGTGACGCGCGCATAATTGCGGCGGCACGCAGCGTCAGTTCAATTTTCCTGACTCTCACCCGCATTTTTTCTGATTTGACTGGCCGCATGTGCCGCTTAGTTTGAGCGCAAGCTTTGAAAGGACGCCAGATGACCCAATCTGCCAGCGCAGAGCGCGCCCCCTTGCCCCTGTTTACCCCGGTTTTGATCGTGGGCTGCATCATTATTATGGTCAGCTTTGCGGTGCGCGCCTCATTTGGAGTGTTTCAGATCCCCATTGCCGAGGAATTTGGCTGGGCGCGGGCAGAGTTTTCGCTGGCGATTGCCATTCAGAACCTCGCCTGGGGGATCGGCCAGCCCATTTTTGGCGCGCTGGCCGAGCGGATAGGAGACCGTAAGGCAATTGTACTGGGGGCGATTGTTTATGCAACTGGTCTGGTGCTGAGCGCAGGCGCCACCACGGCCGAGGCGATGCAGGCCTATGAATGGCTTGTGGGGTTTGGCATTGCGGGCACCGGGTTTGGCGTGGTGCTTGCGGTTGTTGGGCGCGCAAGTTCGGATGAGAACCGTTCGATGTCGCTGGCAATTGTAACTGCGGCCGGGTCTGCGGGGCAGATTTTTGGTGCGCCGACGGCGGAATGGCTGCTTTCGTTTCTCAGCTGGCAGATGGTGTTTATGATCTTTGCAACTGTTGTGCTTGCGCTCATTTTGACGCTGCCTTTGATGCGTGCACCTGCGATGGCGAGTAAGGCTGAGCTGGAAGAGAGCCTTGGCGGGATCCTGCGCAAGGCGATGAAGGATCCCAGCTATACGCTGATCTTTTTGGGGTTTTTCAGCTGTGGCTATCAGCTGGCGTTTATCACCGCCCATTTCCCGGCCTTTGTGACCGAGATGTGTGGGCCGATTTTGCCCGGAAGTATTCTGCATGGAATAGGGGTCACCAGCACCTCAGCGCTGGGGGCGGTGTCGATAGCGCTGATCGGGGCGGCCAATGTGGGTGGCACGCTGATGGCGGGCTGGGCCGGGAAGCGGTTTTCCAAGAAATACCTGTTGGCGGGGATCTATCTGGCGCGCACCGTGGTGGCGGGTGGCTTTATCCTGATGCCGATCACGCCGATGTCGGTTGTGGTGTTTTCGATCCTGATGGGATCACTGTGGTTGGCCACGGTGCCGCTGACCTCGGGGCTGATCGCGCATATCTACGGGCTGCGCTATATGGGCACGCTTTATGGGATCGTGTTTTTCAGCCATCAGCTTGGTGGGTTTTTGGGCGTGTGGCTCGGCGGGCGCATGTATGACACCTATGGCGATTACACCTTTGTGTGGTGGATTGGGGTGGCGGTTGGTGCCTTTAGCGCAATTGTGCATCTGCCGGTGCGCGAACGGCCGCTGCAGGCGGCGGCTGCGTAACGCCGGGGCGCTGCCCCGGACCCCGGAGTATTTTTAAAAAGGTGAAGAGGTTGCGTTTGCGCACAAAGTGGGCTGCGTCGCGCGAAGCGATCCCGGAACGGTTCGCCCGCGCCGCGTTAGCGGCGCGAGGCCCAACCAGATGAGATCTTCAGATCGAAAATGGGCGGGAGCACCTGGCCCTATTGCGCGTCCTCAGGGCTGAGCAGCCCTTCTGCAACCAGCCGATCCGCCCAACCTTTTGGGGTGGTGAACAGATGCGTGTGCCAGCCCCGCGCCGCGGCGGCGTCGATGTTTTCGGGGCGATCATCAGCAAAGATCAGCTCGGCACCGCGATAACCGCTGCCCTGTTCCAGATGGGCATAGATCTCAGCGTCGGGTTTGATGCATTTCAGATGGCCCGAGACATAGGCCTCGTCAAATTCAGATAGAAACTCATATTCCCCCTTGGCGATTTCAAAGGTCTCAACCCCAAAATTGGTCAGCGCCAGCACCGGAATACCCTTGGCTTTCAAGGCGCGCAGCAGGCGTACGGAATGCGGGATGCGCGGGCTGGCCATTTCCAGCCAGCGATCGTGCCACATGCGGATTTCGTCTGCCCATTTGGGGTGCGCCTCTGCCAGGGCGTAGATGGTTTCTTTCAGCGGTGCGCCACGATCCACGTCGAGATTGGCCTCATGAATGGGAACCTCGTCAAAAAACGCTGTGCGGCGTTCTTCGCCGATCTGGGTGTCATAGAATTGCTCCGGCTCCCAGGTGATCAGCACGCGGCCGAGGTCAAAGACCACCGCTTTAATTGTATCCGTCATCAAATGTCCTTTGATCGATCTGTCAGGCAGGTTGTGTTTGCCCGTGTTTGCTTTCGCGCCAGACTGAAACAAGTCCGGCGCCAATAATCAACAGCGCGCCGATCCAGACTTGCGGTTCGGGCCAGTCCTGAAACAGCAGCACCCCCCAGAGGATCGCCAGTGGCAGCGCAATATATTCAAACGGTGCAATCAGCCCGGCTTCGGCGGTTTTATAGGCGTGGCTGATCAGATAGCCGCCCATGGAGCCCGCAAGCCCCGCGCCAATAAACAGCGGCCATTCACCCGAACTGGGCCAGCTCCAGGCGCGCAGTAGAAACCCCGCGATCTCACCACCATCGCCCTGCCAGTGGCCATCACCAAACATGAGGCCGGCCAGCGCGCTCAGCAGCAAAAAGGCGCAGAGCGGATAAAATGACAGCGCCACGGTTGCATCCACCGGACCAATGCGGCGGCTGAGCACATGCATGCCCGCATAGCCGCAGGCCCCGATCAGCGGCAGCAGCGCGGCCCATTGGAAACTGTCCCCACCCGGGCGCATGATCACCAGCACGCCGAGAAACCCCACTGCAACCGCGCTCCAGCGCCAGGGGCCGACGTGTTCGCGCAGCACAAAGACCGACAGCACCGTGACAATCAGCGGGGTGGCAAAGCTGATCGCAACCGCTTCGGCCAGGGGCATGATCGCAAGCCCGGTGAAAAACGTCAGATTGGCCCCCAAAACCAGACCAGCCCGCAAAAGCTGCAGCCGGGGCCTACGGGTTCTGAGCTGGTTCATCCCGCCCGCGAGGGGTGTCAACACCATGAGCAGCAGTGCCATTGCCACCAGCGAGCGGATGAACACCACCTGATACAGCGGATAATCCGAAGACAGAAACTTGAACAGCATATCAATGATCGAAAAGCTGACCGCGCCGCCGACCGCTGCCAAAATGGCGATGAGTTTTCCTTGGTTTTCTGGGGCCATCGCAGCTGTCTTTCACCATAGGGGTGGTACACTTCATCGAAGTGGTAGGGGCTTTGCGGTGATGCATCAAGCCCTGTGAATGTGTGGGGCAAAGATCATCATTATTCCCGCGCGCCGGGTCGCTGTATCCTTGGCCCGTCAACAGCACAGAAAGACATGCGGCCATGATCACCTGTTACCTCACCTATGAGATCGACCCGGACAAACTGGCGAAATTCGAGATCTATGCAAAGGCCTGGATCCCGCTGGTGGCGCGGTTTGGCGGCACCCATCTTGGCTATTTTCTGCCCCATGAAGGTGCCAGTGATCTGGCGGTGGCCCTGTTCAGTTTTCCCTCGCTTGCGGCTTATGAAACCTATCGGGTGCAAAGCCTGCAGGACGCGGATTGCCAGGCGGCTTTTGCCTATGCGGCCCGCCATAAAATCATCCGCCGCTATGATCGGCAGTTTCTGCGTCCGGTGCTGGAGGGGGATCTACAGGCCCTGCGTGACGATCAGGATTGAGCCGCGCGCAATTCGCGTTCCAGCGCATCAAGAAACCGGGAGCGGTCGGCCTTGGTGAAACCTTTGCCACCGCCCTGTGTGCCCAAAGGGTTGGCGGCGCGCAGATCTGCCATCAGATCGCGCATCGCCAACTGCTGGCCGATATTGGCTGGCGTGAACCGTTCGCCATTGTGGCGCAGCACCCGCGCGCCTGTTTCAATGCATTTGGCCGCCAGCGGGATATCACCGGTGACAACCACATCCCCTGCGCCGCAGCGCTCAGCGATCCATTTGTCGGCCTCATCCGCGCCCTCTGACACAATCACTGTTTGCACCAATGGGTTTGGCGACGGGCGCAGCCCGCCGTTGGAGACCACATACATCTGGATCTTGTGGCGTGTGGCGACACGCTCTGCCTCGGCTTTCACCGGGCAGGCGTCCGCATCAATATAAAGCGCGCTCACTCAGCCGCCTTGGTGCTATCGGCAGCCGGTTTATCAGTGTCGCGCTTTGCATCTGATTTTTTGGCTGCGGCCTTTTTTGGCTTCGCTGCAGAGGGCACTTTGTATTCTTCCGGAATGGGCATCCGGTTGAACGCATCAAGGCCCGCGATTTTATAGGCTTCGGCCAGGGTGGGGTAGTTGAAGGTGTTTTGCACAAAGTAATCCACCGTGCCCTGCAGGTTCAGCACCGCCTGGGCAATGTGGATCAGCTCGGTTGCGCCTTCGCCAACGATCTGCACACCCAGCACTCGGCGGGTTTTGAGCGAGAACAGCATCTTCAACATGCCATGTTCCAGCCCCATGATGTGCCCGCGTGAGGTTTCGCGGAAACGGGCGATGCCCACTTCATAGGGTACATCGCGCTCTTTCAGCTCTTCTTCGGACATGCCGCAGGTGGACATTTCCGGAACCGAATAGATGCCATAAGGGAACCAGGGGCTTTCGGGGACGGTTGGGGTTTCCAGCGCGTGGCAGGCGGCAACCCGGCCCTGTTGCAGCGAGGTCGACGCCAGCGACGGGTGGCCGATCACATCCCCAGTGGCATAGATATGAGGCACTTTGGTTTGGTAGGTCTTGCGCTCTACTTCTAGGCGGCCGCGGTGATCTGTTTGCAGCCCGACCGCATCAAGGTTCAGCCGCTCGGTGTTGCCCATCCGGCCCGCTGCAAACAGCAGCATATCACCCCGGATATGGCGGCCATTGGCGAGCGTGATTTCAATATGGTCACCTTCGTCGTCAATCGATTCAATCGCAGAGCCCAGACGCAGATCCACGCCGTTTTCGCGGATCTGGTGGGTGAATTCTTCGATCAATGTGCGGTCGATGAAATCAAGGAAGGTCTCGCGCGGTTCAACCAGCGTGACGCGCACATCAAGCGCCGAGAACATGGTGGCATATTCCACCCCGATCACGCCGGCGCCCACAACAATCAACGAGCGTGGGATTTCGGCCATTTCGAGGAATTCATCCCCATCCACCACGGTTGTGCCGTTAAAGGGCACATAATCCGGGCGATAGGTGCGGGTGCCGGTGGCGATCAGGAATTTCTCGCCGGTGACACGGGTGGTGTCGCCCGCTTCGATTTCGACCTCAACCTCATTGGGCCCAACAAAATGCGCCATACCCGCAAGGGTTTCCACGTGATTGCGGTTGAACTGATGTTCCAGCACATCGACCTCATAGTCGAGCGTCATATGCAAACGCGCCTTGAGATCTTCGGCCTTGATCTGATCTTTCACCCGGTAGGAGCGGCCATAAAAGCTGCGCTCGCGCCAACCGGTGAGGTTCAATACGGTTTCGCGCAGGGTCTTTGACGGGATCGTGCCGGTGTGCACAGAAACCCCACCCAGACGATCTTTGCGGTCGATCACCAGCACCCGGCGTTTGAGCTTAGCCGCTTGAATGGCGGCGGTGCGCCCGGAAGGGCCGGAGCCGATGACAATCAGGTCGTAGTCAAAATCGCTCATATCAGGGGCTCCTTGTTAGCTGGCGTAGAGCGCGTCGGCGTGGAAGGCGACGTGCTCTTCGATAAAGGTGGATACAAAGTAATAGCTGTGGTCATAGCCCGGCTGCAGGCGCAAAGTTGCCTGTTGGCGACGGGTATTGACGGCTTCGGCCAAGGATTCAGGTTTCAGCAGATCCAGAAACTGATCCTCGGTGCCGGTATCAACCAGAACCGGCCCGGCAAAACCCTCGGTGCGCATTTGCAGCGTTGCATCATGGCGGGCCCATTTGCTTTCGTCGCTGCCAAGATAAGCGCTGAGCTGCTTGCGGCCCCAGTCGCTTGCGCTGGGGTTGCAGATTGGCGCAAAGGCAGAGACTGATTTGAACCGCCCCTTCAGGCCCATCGCCAGTGTCAGCGCACCATGTCCGCCCATCGAATGGCCGGTGATTGACTGACGCGTCATATCCAGCGCGAAATTCTCAGCAAGCAATGCAGGCAGATCCTCGGCGATATAGTCCCACATGTTGAAATGGGGGGCCCAGGGATCTTGGCTTGCGTTCACGTAAAACCCGGCGCCCTGGCCCAGATCATAGGCTTCATCATCGGCCACACCTTCGCCACGGGGCGAGGTGTCTGGAAATACAATTGCAATGCCTTGCTCGGCACACCAGGCCTGTGCGCCCGCTTTGGTCATGGCGTTTTCATGGGTGCAGGTCAGGCCCGACAGATACCAGAGCAGCGGCACCGGGCCATCGCGGGCTTCTTCGGGCAGAAACAAACCAAAGGTCATGTCGCAATTGGTGGCCGCGCTGCGGTGACGATAGACGCCCTGGGTGCCGCCAAATGCTTTGTTTTCTGAAAGGGTTTCCATGAATCGCCTCCTACCTTGGTGCCATACCGCTAACGGGCCAAAGGTGACCCGTCCAGCACATGCTTACTGACGCGGGGAGTTTTTGCGTGGAATGATTGCTTTTGTCTGAATTTGGCGGCTTAAAGCGCGGAAACCCAGGCGATCACCAGCGGCAATGTCACAATCGACGCGGCGGTTGAAAGGAAAATCGCAGCTGATGCGCGTTGTGGGGCAACGCCATAGTACTGCGCAATCATAAAGATATTGCCCGCCGCGGGCAGGGCGGCAGCGGCGATGGCAACCTGCGCCCGAAACGCGTCAACCGGAAACAGATATAGCACGCAGACCGCCATTGCGATTGGATGCACCACCAGTTTGCCAAAGCTGAGCCAGGCCGCGGTTTGCATGCGCTCGGTTGATTTCACCGCCAGCGACGCGCCAATGGCAAACAGCGCACCGGGGGTGGCGGCACCGGACATGATGTTCAGGAAATCCGCCATTGGCGCAGGCATCGGCAGCGCCCAGGCTGACCACATAAGCCCCGCGCTGATCGACACAATCAATGGGTTGGTCAACACACTGCGCAGAATGCGCCAGACCCCCGCAGGGCTGAAACTCTGCCCGCGTCCGATGGTGATCAGCACCACAATCAACGAGGAAAACACCACCATATCAATGCTGACAATCAGCATCATCGGGCCAATTGCGGCCTCTCCAAACAGGATCGCCATCATCGGCAGACCAAGAAACCCGGTGTTGCCGGTGGCAAAACACTGCGCTTCGACGGCGGCGACCGGCAGGCTGAGCTTGCGCCGATAGGCCACCAGCTGCGCCAGACCATAGGTGGCAAAGGTTGCCACCAGATAGGCCATCATCAATTCAACGTTGAAGATCTCATCAATGGATAGATTGGCCGCAAAGCGAAACAGCATCGCGGACAGGGGGAAGAAAAAAACAAATTTTGTCAGCACTGCGGTGGCCGACGCAGGCAGAAACCCGCTGCGCGCAGCCCCAAAACCCAATCCGATGATAATAAAAAAGGGCAGCGTTCTGAGAAAAACATCCAACATACCCGAGTGCTAGCGGCAAATGTGCAAAAGGCAAAGCGAGATCGTGAACTGGTTACAAAAAATGACCAATTCGGGTGAAAACACTGTGCGACCTATGCGTCTGTGCAACGCCAGAGGGGCAGAAAATAGCGATTTCAGGCTGCATCAATACAAGTTTCCTTGAGCCAGCTTGTCCCTTTTGCCTGCCTTGGCCTAAATTGGGAAAAAACGGATCAAAACGGAACACGCTATGGTCACTGACGACAGTACCCCCAGCCAGGCAGCCAAACAGGCACCATCCATCCAGCGACGGGGTCGCAAATTCGATCAGGTGCTAGAAGGCGCAAGTAAACTCTTTATGTCACAAGGGTTTGAGGCAACCAGCGTCGACGATATCGCGCGTGAAGCCTCGGTGTCCAAGGCAACGATCTATAGCTATTTCCCCGACAAGCGGCTGATGTTCAGCGAGGTCGTGCGCACCGAATGCCAGCGCCAGACCGAAGCCGCCGGTGAGCCGGTTGCACCGGGATCGCCGCCGGAAAAGGCGCTTTATCAGATCGCGCGCCAGATTATGGGCACATATATTTCAGAAGTATCGCAACAGATGTTTCGCATCTGCGTGGCAGAAGCCGCGCGGTTTCCCGAGCTGGGCAAGCTGTTTTACGAAAGCGGTCCCCTGTCTGTGCGGGCCGAGGTGCTGGCCTATCTGCAAGAGGCGCAGGCCGCGGGTCAGTTCACAATCGGCGACCTTGAATTGGCGGCGGAACAATTTGTGGAACTGTGCAAAGCGGATCTGCTGCTGAGGGCAGTGTTTCTGCATGAACGTGATTTTTCTGAAGAAGAACAAGACCGCGTGGCCCGTGCCGCAGTGGGAATGTTTCTGGCCCGTCACAGGCCAAACGCGGCGCTCTGAACTGGTGCGGTTTTGGGAAAAAGCTTGATTTATCGGCGCGGCCACCGCAGGCTAAGCATATGAGCTTTCAACAGATTGGAGCCTCTGCGCCGGATGCGCAGGTGGCCTTTGACAAGCGTGAACTGCAGGTCATTTTATCGCTCTACGGCCGGATGGTGGCCGCAGGTGAATGGCGTGATTACGGCATTTCAAACCTCAGGGATCTGGCGGTGTTTTCCGTGTTTCGCCGGACCGCTGAAACCCCACTTTACCGGATCGAGAAACGCCCCAGGCTGCGCCTGCGTCAGGGCCAGTATGCGGTGGTAGGTATGGATGGTCAGACCCTGAAACGTGGGCAGGATCTGCGCGCGGTGCTGCGGGTGCTGGAACGCAAACTCATTCGCGCGATCGACTGATCAACCAGCAGGCTGTCACGGTATAGATGATGCTGTGCATGGATGCTGGGGGGCGCGGGCCCGCAGGGCCCGCGCTGGTCGGATCGCGCAGCGATCCGAAACCCCTAAATCAGCGCAAACGGGCGAATATGCGACGTCACATCGCCATCGCCCTGCGTTTTGATGCGGGTGATTGCGGCCTCGACCCCTTCGATGGCTGTGGCCATGTGATACGCATTGGCGTGGATCAGCGTGGCTTGATCGCGCACCAGTGCCACATGGCCTTTCCAAAACAAGAGATCACCGCGCTGATATCCCTGCGTCGCGGCCGCGCCACAGGCCCGTTCCTGCTGATCACTGTCGCCCGGACAGGCCCAGCCACAGGAGAGATAGGCCGCCTGCACAAGGCCCGAACAATCGATGCCAAACCGGCTGTTGCCGCCCCAAAGATAAGGCGTGCCGAGAAAGCGCTCGGCTACTGCAACCGGATCCTGCTCTAGCGCGCTCAGCGGCCTGAGATGGGCGCGGGGCACATAGCCAAGGCTGGTCTCAACAAACCGTGCATCCGCATCATTCACCACAGTCAGCTGGCTACCAAAGCTCAGCGCCAGCTGTTCGCGGGTTTTGAAATCAGGCGCATCATAGACATGGGTCGCAGCCGCGCTGACGCAGTGGGTTGCGGCCGTATATGCGCCCAAAGTGTCCTCGCGCAGATAGCCCACATAGCTATCGCGCGCGGCCTGCACAAAGGCCCAGCCCGCGCGACGTTCATAGACGCAGACTTCTTCCCCGAGCAACAGCTGACGATCGCGCGCGCCATCAGGGTCGCGCAGCAGATCCGCCACCGGCACGCGCACGGTGGCGCGTGTGCCTGCCACGCGGGTCTGCGTGGTGATCAGCTCTTGCGGCAGCGCCGCCGCCGCCACCCGCGCGTTTCGCGGCAGCAGGCGGCGGTCTGTTATGGGCGCGCTCACAGTTTCAACATATCCGGCAGCGCGGCAAAGATCGCGCGCACCCCCTGGCCAAGCCCACCTTTAGCAAGGCCGGGCTTGGCGCTTGGGCACCAGCCATAGATATCAAAATGCATATAGCGCGCATCACCTGCAAACCGACGCAAAAACAGCGCCGCCGTGATCGAGCCCGCAAACCCACCAGCGGGCGCATTGTCGAGATCGGCAATCTGTGGCTCGATCATAGCCTCATATGGCGTGTGAAACGGCATCCGCCAGACCGGATCGCCCTGCAGGGGCGCGGCTTGTGCCAGCGCTGCTGCATCCGCATCACTATCGGTGTAAAACGGTGCCAGATCCGGACCAACGGCAACCCGCGCAGCGCCGGTCAATGTGGCCATTGAAATCACCAGATCACTGTCTTCTTCGCGGGCAAGCGCCAGTGCATCCGCCAGCACCAGACGGCCTTCGGCGTCGGTGTTGTTGATCTCAACCGTTTTGCCATCGCGCGCGGTCAAGACATCACCTGGGCGGAAAGCATTGCCTGCCACCGCATTTTCGACCGCAGGGATCAGCACCCGCAGCTGCACTGGCAGTTCTGAGGCCAGGATGAGATGCGCAAGCCCCAGCACATTGGCCGCGCCGCCCATATCCTTTTTCATCAGCCCCATGCTGCCACCGGGCTTGAGGTTGAGCCCGCCCGTGTCAAAACACACGCCCTTGCCCACCAGTGTGAGCTTGGGCCCGCTGTTGCCTTTGCGCAGTTCAATCAGCCGTGGCGCCTGTGCGGCTGCGCGCCCAACCGTGTGGATCATCGGGAAATTCTGCGCCAGCAGATCGTCCCCGGCCACCACGGATATGTCTGCCTGAAACTGATCGGCGAGCTTGCGCGCGGCTTCTTCCAACGCATCTGGCCCCATATCCGCTGCGGGCGTGTTGATCAGATCGCGGGTCAGGCATTCCGATTGCGCCTGACGTTCCACCGCCGCCGCATCCACCCCTTCGGGTACAACAAGACGGGCAGAGGTGCCGCTTTGATTCTTATAGCGATCAAAGGCATAGCCGGTCAGCAACCAGCCAAGCGATTCGCGCGCGGCATCTTCGGCGGGCAGGCCAGATTGGATCTGATAGCTGCCCGCAGGCAGTTTTGCGACCGCCGCCGCCAGGGTGAAACGCGCCCGCGCCCGGCTTTTGTCGCTGCCATAGCCCACCAGCGCCTGCGCAACTTCGCCATCTGCGTTTGACAGCAGCAGGGCCTGTCCCAACGCGCCGTTAAACCCATTGGTGGCGGCCCAGTTTTGCACCAGCTGCGGCTGGGTTTCGAGCCAGCTGGCACAGCCGTCTTGATCAACCACATGAAGCGGAATTGCGGAGGTTGCATCCGCGGCAAAGGCACAGGTCATAAAGAGGCTCCGGTCTGAAATTCTATTGCGCGCCAGAGTAACGTGCTGACGCCACGCCGCAAGGCCCCGCGGCCAGAGCCCGAGACACATCGCCGATCCCGGCGTTTTGGCGCAACCTCCCATGCCCTGACAGATGTCAGGGCGTCGGATTACCACAGTGTTTTGAATGTTACCCCACAGGGAAACGGTTTAGACCGACAGGTCGTGCTGATCCCAGATCGCGGTCAGGGAACGCTCCCCGACCCGGATCAGGCGGAACAGGGTTGCAGCCACCGCTGCCCCATCTTCGCTGTCAATCGCGCTGGTGACATCTGATGCAATGTTTGACATTGCGACCATGCCGACCTGCTCTGAAATTGCTATCAAAGAGCGCGCGCTTTTGCGCAGGTTTACCATATCATCATGCCGCCAAAGGCGTTCACAATGGGTCAGACGTACCGCCAGTTCCTCTATCGCACGGCAGACAACATCTTCTGCGCCGCGTGCTCCCAATTCCTTGTAGAGGTCTGACAGTTTGTCAGGATCTAAGTGCACATTTTCTGTGTGCACAACAGTGAGAATATTAGCCACCACATTTACCCCAAATTCATGTGCCCCCACGGCACGAAACCAATTTGGGCCTTAAGCGTTTGCAAAAGGTTTCTATCCACATGTGAAATCTTTCGAATTTACTGACAATGCACCTTATTGGAGCGGATGATTCCGATATGAAACCTCTTGCAAAGCAGCGGTTTTCTGTGCTGGCAGCGCTGAATTTTGGAATTTTGGGTTCCGTAAATTGAATGTATTACAGATACTTAGCCGGGGTTTTGCGGCGTGATCTGAACGCGGGCGCGCGCTTTCGTGCAGCACAATCAAACGGTTTGCGTGCCCGCGTCTGTTCCCATTGGTCACAAAGCTGAGACGGTGGCGCGCGCCCTCTCAGAGGCGCCGCAATGCGCGCGCCGCTTCGGCATATCCACCCGCAGCACCATCAACAAAGTGGATGTGATCATCGCGAAAGGCCGAGGGCACGATACAGGTCACCTGAGCTTCATCCTGTTCGTGCCAGCCAAATCGCACCACCCCGGCGTCACGCGCCTGATTGAGCAGCGCCTGCAGACGGTTGCGCGTCTCAAGGTCACAATCGAGCGTCATTTTCAGCCCATCGTCGAATTTGCGAAAATCTGCATTTAATGACAGCGTGCGCAGATAATGGGCAGGGTCAAAGCCTTTGACCGGCAGTTTGAACCGCAGCACAATCCAGGTGAAGATTGACACCAACAGCAGCCGCAGCTTGGCCCAAAGAAGCGGCACAGTCATGCGACTGATCCGCGCCTCAACCGACAACCCTTTGAGCGAGAACGCGATCTCTGGCCCTCGGCTGGGCAGCGGGTGGCCTTCGCGTTCCAGACCCCGCGCCAGCTCCAGCAGTTCGCTGGCTACCGCGCCAAATCGATCCGGATGCACGTCCTCTGCTGGCAGCACCAGCAGCGAAAGGATAACGCCATTGTGGGATTTGATCCGCTTCCAGCGGCAAGACAGTCCGCTAAGATCCGGTGCCTCAGCATCACCACTGGGGCGGATTTCATAGGCGCCCTGTTTCATCTGATGCTCAGCCCAGGCCAGACCGCCGCCGCGAAACATTGCGTATTCCACATGGGGCGTCACCGCATAGCGCGCCACCTGCACATCCTGGCCTTCGTCCCGGATCCATTTCACCGGCAACATGGCCGCGCGCAATGTGATGGCAAATTCCCGGTCGACCCAGGCGCGCAGTTTGGCCAAGGTTTCGTGCGCCAGATCCGCCTGATCCGGCGGCACTGCAAATGACGCGCCATCGCCGCCAAACACATAGGGAAACTGCACCGAGCTGAGCGCGTTTGTCATTGCGCTGATCACTGCCGCGCCTACGGTGTTGACGGTTTTATACTCTCCGCGCGCGCTTAAGCCGGTGCTGTCAACAATATCGCTGCAACAGATCACCCAATCATCGGGCAGGGGCGTATAGCTTGCGGCATCCGCCAGCGCATCAAAGGCGCGGATCGGCGGCAAATCTGCATAAAAGGATGAGGTGGGCTGTGGCATGGTAAAACCGGCTCAGTCAGGCGGATACAGTCAGGCGGATACAGTCAGGCGGAAACAATCAGGCGTATACTGTCGGGCGGATACAGGTGACAGGCGGCGAGACGCCCAGCGTGCTCCATTATAGTGGGGATCGTCCCCGCTGTCTGCCAAGAGTGGGAATCGCAGTTTTGCCAATTGTGTCGCGAAATGTGCCGTTTTATGTGTGGATTTCTGCATGCATTTGGTACGATTTGCCCAAAAGCGATACAATTATGTGTGCATACCCCGGTTTCCCCCCTGTGCGCACTCTTTAACTGCTGTTGGATTGTCAGTAAGACAAGCGCGCCGACCATGAGGTCGGGCATATCTGGAGAAACAAAATGGGTTATCGTATCGTTGTCGTAGGTGCCACAGGCAATGTGGGCCGCGAAATGCTGAACATTCTGGCCGAGCGCCAGTTTCCGGTCGAAGAAATTGCAGTTCTGGCGAGCCGCAGATCTTTGGGCACCGAAGTCACATTTGGCGAAACGACCCTAAAGACCCAGGATCTGGCGACCTTTGATTTCACCGGCTGGGACATGGCGCTGTTTGCTGTGGGCTCTGCTGCAACCAAGGAATTCGCGCCCAAAGCGGCTGCGGCTGGCTGCGTGGTGATCGATAACTCGTCGCTCTATCGCTACGATCCTGATATCCCGCTGATCGTGCCAGAAGTGAACCCCGAAGCGGTTCATGGCTACAAAAACAAAAACATCATCGCCAACCCCAACTGTTCAACCGCGCAGATGGTTGTGGCGCTGAAGCCGCTGCATGATCGCGCCAAGATCAAACGGGTTGTTGTCTCGACCTACCAGTCAGTGTCGGGCGGCGGCAAAGAAGCGATGGAAGAACTGTGGGAACAGACAAAAGCGGTTTATAACCCCACCAAAGATGTTCCGCCGACCAAGTTCACCAAAGAGATTGCGTTCAACGTGATCCCGCATATCGATGTGTTCCTGGATGATGGTTCCACCAAAGAAGAGTGGAAAATGGTCGCCGAGACCAAGAAGATCATCGACACCTCGATCAAAGTGACCGCAACCTGCGTGCGTGTCCCTGTGTTTGTGGGCCACTCAGAATCGGTGAACATCGAGACCGAAGAGTTCCTCGACGAAGACGAAGCGCGCGACATCCTGCGCGAAGCGCCGGGCATCATGGTGATCGACAAGCGCGAAGACGGTGGCTACGTCACCCCCAAAGAATGTGTGGGTGATTTTGCAACCTTTATCAGCCGCCTGCGTCAGGATTCGACCGTTGAAAACGGCCTGAACCTGTGGTGCGTCAGCGACAACCTGCGCAAAGGCGCGGCGCTGAATGCGGTACAGATCGCGGAACTCCTGGGCCGCGAAGTGCTGAAAAAAGGCTGATCTGGCGGCAAAGGCCAGCTCGACACAACCAAAAGGATAGGGGGCGCTCCAGAAGAGCCGCCCCCTCTTCTTTTGCGGATCTGTGTTTTCATCCGGGGGTCAGCCAAGGTGGGGTCATCAACGATCGGCTCAAACGGAGAAACGCAATGTTCAGCAACCTCGCCATCCTGGAACGCCCCTCAAAGGAATCCCATTCCATGCGCCAGACCGCCTATGCGGCAGCGCGGGTAGGCAATCGCCTGGATACCGAATTGGCCACACAGCTGCGTATCTACCTGCGAGCCGATTTTGAAAACGCTGACAGCTGGAGCGCTTTGCGTCGAGCCCTCCGCAATAAGGGTTTCAGCTTGAAGGTAGAGCAGGGTCGTCTGCGACTGGTGGACAGTTTGAGCCGCGTCGACATCTGCTCTACCGGGTTTCTTGGGTTTCCACTGGCCCAGCTAGAGCGCGAGTTTGGAGCCTCGCTCGAAAGCAATTTGTGGAACAGCTGGGTGATCGGCTAACTTCGCCAAACGCTCATATGTGCCGATCGTTGGGGAAAGGTGTCGCTTGCGGCACCTTTTTCTTTTTTGCCCAGTCGCTATCCTGCCCCCATAACAGGAGCGCGATTATGTTGAGATGTCTTGCTGCGATTTTGATGGCCTGGGCGGCAACCGCCGGGGCCGATGAATTTGAAACCCTAAGCACACCGCAGTCCGTGGTGCTGTTTCCCGGATTTGCCGAAATAACCCGCAGCGCCGAGATTGCGCTGCCTCAGGGGCGCCATCAGCTTGTTGTGTTGGGTCTGGCCGAAGAGGCGCAAGCGATGCGTGTTGATATTGGCGGCGCGGATCTTTTGACAATGCGCTGGGGGGCTGGCCTGCGTGCGGTGCCAGAAAGTGCGGCCTTGAGTGCGGCGCGTGAAAACCTGCAGCAGGCAGAAGAAAACATCGCGACCCTCACAGATGAAATTGCTGCCATACGTGCCATTGCCGAAGCTGCCGCAAGCCAAATGCGGTTTCTCGATCGTCTGGGGGAGGGGGTGGAAACGCCCGCCTTTGTGAGCGAAATCAGCGCGCTGGTGGGACGCGAGGCCACAGCGGCCCGCAGCCGTCAAATCAATGCTGAGGCGCAGGCGCGCACCCTGGCTGAAGGGTTGCCGGCATTGCAGCGCGCCCGCGAGGATGCGGCGCTGATTTTGCAGGAGGCGTCAAATGAACGCCGCCAGCGCGCCTATGTGGTGTTGGAACTTGATGTGGCGCAGGCGGGTCTTGTGTCTGTTGATCTGCGCTATTTTGATGACCGCGGCAGCTGGCAGCCAAGTTACGCGCTTGAGCTCAAAACAGAGCCTGAGGTGCAGCTGACCCTGAAACGCGGGGTGCGGGTTGAGCAAGATACCGGTGAAAACTGGCGCGATATTGCCCTGACCCTGTCAACCCAGCTGCCCGATGCGCAGAACGCGCCTTCACTACTTTATCCTCAGTTGCGCCGGTTTGAAGATCCGCAACAGGTTCGCAGTCTGAGCAAATACGCGGCTGATGCAATGGCGCCTGCTATGGCAGAACCGATCATTGTTGAAAGCGCAGAAGGCTTTGTCACCCAGCACAACAGCGTTGGCGTGACCTATCATCTGTCTCATCCTGTCAGCGTCCAAAGCGGCGGCGATCAGGTGGAGATTGCGATGGATACACGCGTCCTGCCCGCGCGCCTTAGTGCCGTGGCGGTGCCTTTGCGCGATGAAAAAGCCTACCGCGTGGTTGAGGTGGAAAACACCCTGGGTGAACATCTGCTGGCGGCGGATGAGGTTGGCTATTTTGTTGATGGATCGCTGGTGAGCTTTGCTGATTTTGCAGAACTTCCCGCGGGCGGCATCGCCAGCCTTGGCTTTGGGCCGATACATGGTCTCAGCCTGAAACGTGACGTGGTGCAGCAGACAGAGGGTGACCGTGGGGTGATTTCGCGCCAGAACCTGCAGGCGCAGCAGGTGGAGATTGAAGTGATCAACCAGACCGCGCGGGCCTGGGATCTGCGGGTGATTGATCGGGTGCCTTATGGCGAGCAGGAAGATCTGGAGATCAGCTGGCAGGCCGAGCCACCAGTGAGCGTTGAAAACCTGGACAAACAGCGCGGCATTCTGGCCTGGGATCTGGTGCTGAAGGCGGGGGAGCAGCAGCTGATCACGCTGGAGCACAGCCTGCGTTGGCCCGATGGCAAGGTGCTAAGATAAGGCAGGCGCTCCCGCCCGTTTTGGATCTGTGATCCAAAACCCTTGGGCCGGGCGCCGCCCCTAACGGGTCGGCGCGGTTGCATTTTGCCTAGCTGTACGTCAGCTCTGGCTGCGCGCAGCGGGGGCTATATTGGCCGGGCAGCAGTGCATCTGTTGTTCCTTGTTGCGCAATTTGGCCTTTGCGCAGCAGCACAACGTGATCCGCTACGGCGCGGGCCACATCCAGCGGCGGGCCAAGCAGCAGCAAAACGCGGTTGCAACGTGTCTTGAGCGCCTTGAGCAGTGACACCACCACCGAGCGATCTTCTGGCCCCAGATCCCGGGTGGGATCATCAAGCATGTAAACCAGCGGATCCAGCGTTAGCAGCATTGCCAGCTCTGACTTACGCTGCTCGGCTTGTGACAGTTCTGAAACCCTGACATTGCGCCTGTCACGCAGCTGAAGCTGCTCAAGCAACTGATTGGCACGGGCAACCATGGCCTTGTGATGGCTCGTCTGGCGCCACATGCAGGCATGGGGCAACGACCGCGCCTGCATCATCAGGTGCAGATTGTCCCAAAGTGAAAGTTCAGCCACCATTGCCCCCGGTGCCCGCATGATCCCCGCCCGCCTGCGCAGCGATGCGGGCAGCGGGCTCAGATCACGTCCTGCAAGGCAGATACGGCCCGCACTGGCGCGCCGTTCACCGGAAATCAGCCGAAACAGGGTCTCTTTCCCGGCCCCCTCTGGCCCCAGAACCGCCGTCACACTGCCCACCGGAAACTCACAACTGATCTGGTTCAAAGAGACATGCTCGCCAAACCGCGCTGTAAGTTTATTGATGCTGAGCAGTGCTGAAGTCATGGGGTCTCCTTCTGAGACGCTGCGCAGAGTAGGCTTTATTCTACGCGCAATTTTATTGCGGTATTGGCGGGTTAGGCGAAAATGGGCGTTGTGAAACGCGTTGGGTTTTTAATGGTGGTTTTGTCTGCGCGCTCATTTGGAGCGTTGTTTTGCCTTCTGGTGAAGTTCTGAAATTGGCTTTTGCTTTTGCAGTTTACTTTGAATTGGAAGCTTCTATGTGGGATTTTCCCGGAGGGAGTTTACTGAAAGGAATGTTCGCGACATGCTCCGCAAAACGTAATGTGTCCTCCAGAAAGATGCGCGGTGTTGGCAAGGTTGGGTCGTTTGATACTGATATTGCGCCATAATTTCCGGCCGTGATCGCCGTTGATCTGTTGTGGTCCGGCGAGGTTCAAACGTGTCGCTTTGCGTATTATTGCTTCTGTTAGTGTGATTATTATCAAGGGTTGATTTTTGATCTTTACTTTCAATCAGATTAGAAGGGCTGCGAACATAGGGTCAATTGCGCGAAAATACGTAGTTAAAATTTTATTATCAGTTTGTTTTGTTGGTTTTGGAAATGGCGCATTTTGGATTTGGGTTTAATTAAGGGGGGTGGTCAAAAAAGTATCGACACGGTGTTTAATTGAATTGCCATTGCCGAACAAACTGGCAATAATTACCTATGCCTCATCGTTTACCCCGTACGTCCCGATCACTTCCCATTGCTTTGTTGCGCGCACGTGAACATGTGATGGGACCGATGCGCGCCATTTTGAACAGTTCAGGTGTCACCGAACAGCAGTGGCGCGTTTTACGCGTTGTTGAAGAGAATGCAGCAATTGACCCGACGCAGATTTCTGAACGGGCCTGCCTCTTGATGCCAAGCTTGACCAGGATCTTGCAGAAGCTGGAAGAAAAACATCTAATCACGCGTGAGAAACACAACGTCGATCGCCGCCGTCAGATGATCAGCATCACTGATGAAGGGCGCGCGTTGATCGCCGAGAATATCGATGCGGCGCTCGCGCTTGCAGCTGAGAGCAAACAAAAGCTTGGCCCCAAACGCTATGATCTGCTGCTGGATCTGCTCAATGAGCTTTATGAAGAGCCAGAGGGCGAGCATTAAATAGCCCGCGTTTCAAACGAGGCACCGCTCGTGCCCCGTTGGGGCACAGATCGTTTCTGTATCTTAGTCGGGCAGGCGTAGGAAAATCTGCAGATCTGCCACATTGGTTCCGGTGCCGCCAGTTATCACCAGCGCACGTGCGGCAGCCAGTGCTGCATTGCTGTCATTATTGTCCAAAAGCGCCTCGGGATCCTGACCTGCATCTTTGATGTTTTGCCAGCTGCGCCGGGTGACAATACCGCCGGCCGCATCGGTTGGACCATCGCGGCCATCGGTGCCCGCCGACAGAAACACCCAGTTGCCCGGAATTAGATCTGCGCCCATCTGCGCCACCCGCAGCGCCAGCTCCTGATTGCGGCCACCCAGCCCGGTGCCACGCAGCTGCACCGTTGTTTCGCCACCCCACAGCAGGGCGATTGGGCGGTTTTCGGGGCTGTTCTGGGCCGCCTTTACAATCTCGCGCGCCGCATCCTTCACATCGCCCTCCAATGCATGAGAAACGATTGTGGTCTCCCAATTGGCACGTGCCGCTGATGCCACCGCCTCCAGGCTGAAACGGTTGCTCCCCACCAGCATATTGCGTGCGCTGGGGCGGAGCGCGCTGCCCACGGGGGCAGATAGATGTGCGCAAACAGCCTCTGGCGTGTCATTCCAAAGGTCAGCACGTTCCAGCAAATCGCGCGCGGCCTGGCGATCCGCAATCGCCGCCACCGTGGGGCCCGAGGCAATAGCGCGCAGATCATCACCCACCACATCCGATAGAATATAGGCCGTCACCGGCGCGGGTGCGGCCTGGCGCAGCAAGCCGCCGCCTTTCAGCTCCGAAAGCTGCTGACGCACCAGGTTCATCTGGGTGATATCAAGACCCGCCCCCAGCAAGAGCCGGTTGACGATGGATTTATCTTCAAGCGTCAGCCCGGCGCTAGGAGCCACCGCCAGCGCAGAGCCGCCGCCGGAAATCAGCGCAATCACCCGATCCTGTGCACGGGCGCGGCCAACAAAATCCAGCACCGCGCGCCCGGCGCACGCGCTGGTTTCATCCGGCACCGGATGATTGCCCAGCAAGACCTCAGCGCCGTCGATCTCTTGGTTGTTTTCCGGATTGGTCACCACCAGCGCCTGCACCTCGGTGGTGATTTGGCTTAGTGCTTCGCGCATCATGGGGGCCGCGGCCTTGCCGATGGCCACCACAAAAAGGCATCCGCCCTCATCCGGCTGCGGCAGCGGTTCATGGATAAGCTGCTGACGCAGGGCCCGGGCGGGATCGGCGCGGTCAACACCTACCTGAAACAGATCAAGCGCAGATTGTTTGAGATCGGTCATCTTGCCCTCTTGGAAATACGATCGCTTGCAACTCATCAACGGGATTGCAGGTCCACTCAGATGTTGGAGCGATAGCGCTCCCGGAGCGCTTGGCCTGAGCTATGCATGTTTTTGCGAGACGTGAAAGCATAAGATTGCAAATGATCACCTGTCTGCCTGCGAGCGGTCACAGCTCAGGCGGGTTTCACCCGACCAAAGACAGCGGGCAATAGCCCCAATCCTGCCCTTTGGGTAAGGCGTCGGTGATGAAATGGTCAACAGAGGTAAAATCGCCGACACGGTTGCTCGCCTTATTGTCCCATTTGCTGCTGTCCGCCACCAGAATGGTTTTGCGCGCCGCCGCGCGGATGGTGTTGCTGACCTCTGCGTCAAATTGCTTGTAGTCCAGAATGCCATAATCCGGGTCCAGCGCACCGCAGCTGATAATGCCAAAATCCGCAACAAAGCGGCGATAGCCTTCCAATGTGCTTGCGCCGACCAGATCACGATCTTCCAGCCTGAGTTGGCCACCCACCACATGGGCTTCACAGTGGTCCACGCTGCAGGCCAATGTGGCCACTTCCAGATTATTGGTCACCAGCGTGATGTCAGCAGTATTGAGCAGCGCCTCAGCCGTATATTGCACCGTGGTGCCAATCCCCAGCAGGACCGTGGCCCCCGGCGGGATCATCTGCGCGGTTGCCGTGGCAATGCGACGTTTGGGGTCTTCATTCAGGATCGAACGGGCGCGAAAATTCAGATTGACCGGGTTGGCAGGCGGCGCAACACCGCCGTGTACCCGTCGCGCAAGTCCCTGATCACACAGGTCATTGATATCGCGCCGGATGGTCTGCGTGGCCACGCCAAAATATTCAGCAAGCTGGTTGATCGACTGCTGGCCCGAGCTCCGCAACCGTTCCACAATTTCGCGCTGTCTGTCGTTCATCTCCGCCATAGCGCGCCTTCTACGTGTTTTCTGCCCCTGAGGCTAGATCGAGGGGGCAATCCAATCCGGGCTGATGCCGCTTTGGGTGATAAAGGGTCTCACATCCAGCCCGGCAAACAGCCCGTGATCGCAGATCAACACGCTGCCCCAGCCGCGCGCCTGTGCGCCCAAAACATCGGTGTGAAGCGTGTCGCCAATCATTGCGATACGCGCGGGCGGAATGCCCGCGAGCCGCCGTTCAACCTCATCATAGACCGAGGGAAACGGCTTGCCGTGAAACTGTGGGTCCAGCCCCAGCGTATCTGCCACCGCATGGGCGTAAAATCCGGGCTCTAGCGTCAGGCCAGTTTCGCGCGGGGCCACCAGATCGGGATTTGCCACCACCAGCGGGCGCGGCGCGGATCTCAGGCTTTGCACCAGCAAGGTTTGGCGCGCTGCTGTCCACTCTGCGCTGGACAGCAGCAAGAACCCATCCACATCCGCATAAATGGCCGCGTCATCACCCAGGGTTTCGGCCTCCACCGGCAGATCGGATGGGTCAAACCCCGCAGGCGCGGCCACGCCCCAGCGAGCAACCCCATTCACCGCGCCCAGATGCTGTTCACAAACGGCGCGGCTTGAAATGATCTCATCGGCGCTGAAGTCAAAACCAAGCTTTTGAAACTTTTCCAGCGTCTCAGCGCGGTTGAAACTGGCGGCATTGGTCAGCACCAGCACATGTTTTCCTTGCGCACGCAGCGCATCCACCCGGTCTCGGGCGCCTGCCACCGGGCGCTCCCCTACGTTGAGCACCCCATAGGCATCAAACACAAAGGCATCATATTCGGCGCTCACCGCGCCCAGATCTGCCACCGATGTTGCCGCACCGGGTGCCGCTGCCTTTGGCAGGCGGTGGCGGATGGCCTCATAACGATCAAATGCCTGGCTGGGGGAGAGCGAGCTGGGTAAGGGGGTGCACATCGCGTAATATTCCCGCGTTAAAGCGTCAAGGCCGTCTTGGGGTCATCGGTGACAATCCCATCAACGCCGCGCTGAATATCCGCCGTGATGGCTGCTGTATCATTCACGGTCCAGGTCATCACCCGCAGCCCATTGTCATGGGCGATGCGCAGACTTTCTGCGTCCAGATCCTTGTAATGCGGGCACCACAACGCCGCACCACGTGCCGCCAGCGCAGGCAGCAGTGTTGCTGGTTCATGCGGCAACCCATCCAGCCAGGGAGAACCGCGATACAGTGATCCATCCGGATAGATCGCAGGCGAACAGCTCAGGTATGAGCGTCGCCAATCCGGCGCGATTTCTGCCGCCGCTGACAGAATTTGCCAGTTGAACGCATGTACATAGCTTTTTTCAATCAAGCCGTGCTGCGCCACCAGCGCGGCAATCTTGGCCACAAATTCTTTGGCGCACAGCGTGTCATCGGGGGTGTGTTTCAGCTCTACCAGGATCTCAACCGGGTGATCTGCGATCAGTTCCAGCACCGCTGCCAATGTGGGCACTGGGGTAAAACCCAATGTCTCCTGATGTGGGTGCTTTGTCGCGTGTGGCCCCTCAGGATGGCAGCCGCCCACGTCAAAGCGTTGCAGCTCATCCAGGGTCAGATCCGCAATTGCGGGCCCTGTCCCTTCAAGCCAGCACCCGTCTGGCCCGCGGGTGGTGTCCGCCAGAAGATGCGCATTATGGGTCACCACCGGCACGCCGTCGCGGGTCAGGAACACATCCAGCTCAATGCCATCGGCCCCCACGTCAATTGCGTGCTGAAACCCGGCCAATGTGTTTTCCGGCAGGGCCGCGGGCGCACCGCGATGGCCAAAGATCAAAGGCTTGTTCATCTTGCCGTCAACCGTTCGCCGCTGTTGCTGTCAAACAGATGCAGATGTTCTGCGCTTGACGCCAGCGACAGCACCGATCCTGCATCCGGCGCGTGAATGCCGCTCAGCCGCAGCGCCAGCGTGGTGTCTGCACCGTTCTGCATCCCATGCACCACTGTGTCCGCGCCAAGTTGTTCGACAAAATCAACCTTCAGCTGGAACTGTGCTGCCTCAGCCGCAACCGCTTCCAGGTGTTCTGGGCGCACGCCCACATCAACCATCGTGCCTGCAGCGGCATCCGCTACCATTGGCAGGCGCAGCGACGACCCATCGGTCAGGGTAACAGACTGCTGCTCCGCATCCAGCGTACCTTGTAGGATATTCATCGCCGGGCTGCCGATGAAGTCCGCCACAAACCGGGACGCCGGGCGCAGATAGAGATCCATCGGGGTGCCGATCTGTTCGATCTTGCCTGCGCTCATGATGATGATGCGATCGGCAAGGCTCATGGCTTCAACCTGATCGTGGGTCACATAAACAAATGTTGCCCCCAGACGTTTGTGCAGCGCTTTCAGCTCTGCGCGCAGCTGGGTGCGCAGCTTTGCGTCCAGGTTGGACAGCGGCTCATCAAACAGGAAGACCTTGGGATGGCGCACAATGGCGCGGCCCATGGCAACGCGCTGGCGCTGACCACCCGACAATTGGCCAGGCTTGCGATCAAGATATTCCTCAAGACGCAGGGTGCGTGCCGCTGCTGTGATGCGCGCATCAATCTCAGACTTGGCCATGCGCTGGTTTTTCAATCCATAGGCCATGTTCTGGCGCACGCTCATATGCGGATAAAGCGCGTAGTTCTGAAACACCATTGCAATATCGCGGCGCGCCGGATCCACATCGTTGACCACCACGTCATCGATCAGAATGTCGCCTTCGGTGACATCTTCCAGCCCGGCGATCATCCGCAAGAGGGTGGATTTACCGCAGCCCGACGGGCCAACCAGCACGATGAATTCGCCATCCTGGATCTGAAAATCCGCCCCATGCACGGCCTTATAGCCATTGGGATATGTCTTGCGAACGGTGTCGAGTGTGACATTTGCCATTTCACAGGGTCCTTACTTATCAGATTCCGTCAGGCCCTTCACGAACCAGCTCTGGAAGAAAATCACGATGGCAACCGGCGGTGTCATGGCGATGATCGCCAAGGCCATCGCAAGGCCATAATCAGGGATATTGGCGCCGATCCAGACCTGCATAATCTGTTTGATCCCGCGCACCAGGGTGAACATGCTCTCATCGGTGGTCATCAATGTGGGCCACAGATACTGGTTCCAGCCAAAGACAAACATGATGATAAACATCGCCGCAATCATGGTCTGGCTCAGCGGCACCAGAATATCGACAAAGAATTTCAGCGGCCCCGCGCCATCAATGCGCGCAGCCTCCAACAGCTCCTCGGGCACCGATTTAAAGAACTGGCGGAAGTAGAATGTGCCAGTGGCCGAGGCAATCAGCGGAATGATCAGGCCAGGAAACGTGTTCAGCATGCCCAGCGATTGCACCACCTCATAGGAGGGCAGAATGCGCACTTCCAGCGGCAGCAGCAGCGTGGTGAAAATCATCCAAAACGCAATGGTGCCAAAGCGGAAGCGGAAATAGACAATCGCATAGGCCGCCATCATCGAAATCACGATCTTGCCCACGGCAAATCCAATGCCAAGAATGAAAGAATTCATCAGCATCCGCGCGCCATCAACGGTCTTGGTAAAGCCACCTTTTTCAAACATGGCTTTGTCGTAGTTCTCCAACAGCTTGTCACCAAAGAAGAACTGGATGCCTTCTTTGTGGATGGTCACATTGTCAAAGCTTGAGGTGGTCAGCACCATCAACACCGGCAACAGCATCAAAAGCGAGCCGGCAATCAGGATGGCATGATCGCCCACCAGCCGCCATTTGATCGCTCTTTTGCGGCGCCGAGGGGTGGTGGTATGTGTCTCTATTACAGTCATTTCTACACGCCTCAGTTATAGTGGACTCTGCGTTCCATAAATCGGAACTGGAACACGGTGAGCACCAAAACAAGCACCATCAAGATAACCGACTGCGCCGAGGATCCACCCAGATCATTGCCGCGGAACCCATCCAAAAACACCTTGTAGACCAGCGTGATCGGGTTGTTGCCCGGCTCGCCCTTCAACACGATGTCGATGATGCCAAACGTGTCAAACAGCGCGTAGGTGATATTGATGATCAGCAGGAAAAAACCGGTTGGCGCCAGCAGCGGGAAGGTGATCGAAAAGAACCGGCTTACCGATGAGGGATCATCAATGATCGCCGCTTCGCGCACGCTGCGCGGGATCGACTGCAGCCCCGCAAGGAAGAAGATGAAATTGATCGGGATCTGTTTCCACACCGAGATCATAATGATCGCCGTGGCGGTATCCCAGTAATCCACGCCAATTTTCAGATCCCAGCCAAAGAAACCCGCCAGATGGGTAAGCGGCCCAAGGCTTTGGTCAAACAGCAAGATCCCCATCAGCCCCGCAACCGGGGGCGCAATGGCGTAAACCCACATCAAAAAGATCCGATAGGATTTGGCCCCGCGAATGATGTTATCGGCCTTCACCGCCAAAAGCAGCGCTAAGGCCAGCGAAAAGAACGCCACCAATACTGTGAAAATCAGGGTGAACTGGGCGATATTGCCATATTCAGAGCCTGAAACCACATCGCGGTAATTGTCGAACCCCACAAAGGTGGAGCCAAATCCAAACGGGTCTTCCAGATAAAACGACGATCGGATCGCCTCGGCCGCAGGCCAGTAAAAGAACAACATGATGATCGACAGCTGCGGTATCAGCAACAGATACGGAAACAGCGGTCGAGAGAATTGCACACGCTTCATTCTTGTCTCCCTAAGGGGCAGGCGCTTTACAAAAAAACGACGGACCATTGCTGGTCCGCCGCGTGGGGGTGGGGCTTAAATTAGCCCTGGGTTTTGGCAAAACGTGCCAAGAGCTTGTTGGCGTCTTCCTCGATGGTTTTGAACGCATCTTCTACAGATGTTTCACCAGCCAGGATCTTGCCATATTCACGGTTCATCACGTCACGCACCTGAACATAGAAACCCATGCGGTAACCTTTGGTGTTTTCACCAGAAGGCAGGGTTAGCTGTTTGATGCCGATTTCAGCAGCAGGCGCGCGGTCATAGTGGCCGTCGGTTTTTGCCAGCTCATAGGCAGCGTTGGTGATCGGCACATAACCGGTTTCTTTGTGCCAGTAATACTGGGTCTCAGGCGAGGTCAGGAAGCGGAAGAATTCAGCGGTTGCTTTGTTTTCTTCAGCCGATTTGCCAGCCATCGCAAACAGCGCCGCGCCACCGATAAAGGTGTTGGTTGGCTCTGCGTTTACACCTTCCCAATAGGGCAGGTAGGTCGCGGAGAAGGGGAACTCAACGGTTTTGGCCAGACCACCAAAAGAACCGGAAGAGCCGAGCCACATGGCAACGTCACCCTGCTCGAATGGTTTCTGGTTGTCGCCCCAGCCGGTGCCGTAATAGCCAAACAGGCCATCGTCGAGCCAGGATTTAACTGCGGTGAAGTGGGACTTGATCGCGTCGTTGTTCACCAGGATCTTGGTCTCACCGTCGCCATAGCCGTTGTCGTTGGTTGCAAACGGCAGGTTGTGGCGCGACATGAAGTTTTCGGTAAAGATCCATGGCAGGTGCGACTGTGCCAGCGGCGTGTAGCCAGCTTCTTTCAGCGCGGGCGCGGTCACAGACTGGAACTCTTCCCAGGTCTTAGGCGCCGATACGCCAGCTTTTTTCAGCGCGTCTTCGTTGAAATAAAGGATCGGCGTGGATGAGTTGAACGGCATGCCAACCATCTTGCCTTCGGTGTCCGCATAGAAGTTGCGCACGCCAGAGATATAGTCGTTGGCGTCAAACGCTACGCCATTGTTGACCAGCAGATCCTGTGCCGGGATCACCGCGCCTTTTGCGCCGATGATGGTGGCGGCGCCAGCGTCAAACACCTGGATGATGTCAGGCTGTTCACCCGCACGGAAGGCTGCGATGCCTGCGGTCAGGGTTTCTTCATAGTTGCCTTTGTAGACAGGAACCAAGGAATAGTCGTCCTGGGAGGCGTTAAAATCGGTTGCGATTTCGTTCACAACCTCACCCAGACGACCGCCCATGGCGTGCCAGAATTCGATTTCGGTTTTGTCAGCAAATGCTGCGGTGCTCACGAAAGTGAAGACGGAGGCCGTCAGTACGGACTTCAGATTCATTTCTATCTCCTTCGACCAGGCTGGGCGAGCGGCCGCAGCGGTCCCCTGTGACAATTGGTGTGGTGTTTGCGTCACCTACAAAACGGCCCATTAAGCAACTTGTGTGACGTTCATGTGAAGTTATGTGCCGCTCACTTGGACATTTTTTAAGTAAACCGTCAAGTCTGGTTGGAATTTCGCCCAAAAGTTACGTTGGGACTGAATTTTACCAATTGGTCAAAGCTCTGCGTATGAAGGAAAAAAATCGAAAACAACTGTGATCGAATTGGTGATTCTATTCTTCTAAATGGCGCAGAGTACGCGTTATTTCGGTTCATTTGCCAAAGTTGATGTCGATCCTTCGAATCGTCTCTGTTGGTTTGCGAATGATGGGCTGGGATCTCAGCCTGGATACGCCGTTGAAATTGCGTGGTTGATAAGTGTGCCTATGTTCATATGAGCAATAGTGAACATTTCCGCACATCTGCTGCGCGAGGCATATGTGAATTTTTTGTGTTAACGTCCCCGTGAACGCGAAGTGCTGATTGTTGTCGCCGCAGGTCTATTATGAGATGTGCAGGCTGTTCGCGTTCGGCGCGTAGTAAACTGTGAACGGGTCACAAGGACGAGGGAGCCAAGGGATGCAGCAGCAAGCCCATCAGCTGGAAGACGCCGTGCGGGTGCAGTCAGTGATCACCTGGTTGGTGGATCGTGGTCTCAAAGGCGCCAGTCAGGAAGAGCTGCTGCAGGGTTATTGCGACCGCATGGTGGATCTTGGTGTGCCGCTCTGGCGCTTTTTCCTGGGTCAGCGCGCCTATCACCCGCGCTACGGCAATATCGGCTTCAACTGGATGGCAGATGAGGGCGTCACCTCGCAGGTGTTTGAATATACGGAAACCCCGTCGGATGACTGGCTGCAAAGCCCGCTCTACCATCTCATTGAGCGCGGTCTGTATGATCTGCGCTTTGATCTGGAGCAGGGCAGCGAATACCGTGATTTCCCGCTGCTTGTGTCATTGCACGATCGCGGCGCCACCGACTATCTGGTGAAGCGGCTCAAATTCTCTGATGAGGTCTGGACGCTTGAGACCACCAAAACCATCGCCGAAGGTGTGCTGCTCAGCCTTTCGACCAATCGCAGCGGTGGGTTCTCCGATTCCGACATGAGCCTGATCGAACTCAGCCTGCCGCATCTGGGGCTGGCGCTGAAATCCTCGGCCAACCGGCGCATGGCCAGTGATCTGCTCAAGGTCTATCTGGGGCGTGATGCCGGGCAGCGGGTGCTTTCGGGAGAGATCCAGCGCGGCTCCTCGCGCGAAATCAATGCGGTGATCTGCCTGTTTGATCTGCGCGATTTCACCGGCTTGGCCGAACAGATCCCAGGCCCCGCGCTGATTGAGATGCTCAATGACTACTTCGGCCTCGCGGTTGCCGCGATTCAGGCCAAGGGCGGCAATATCCTCAAATTCATGGGCGATGGCATTATGGCGATCTTTGATCTTGGCGATCTGGAGGCAGATGCCAAGGCCGCGCTCGATGCTGCAACCACCCTTGGGGCCGAGGTGCGCCAACGCAATCAGGAACGCAGCAATGACGGGCTGCCGGTCACCGATTTCACCCTGGCGCTGCACGCGGGCAGTATTCACTACGGCAATATCGGCGCGGACAACCGGCTTGATTTCACCGTGATTGGCCCGGCGGTGAACCTCACCGCACGCCTCTCTGACATGCACACCTCGGTTGGGCGCAATATTATTGTCTCAGAAGATGTGCAGCGCGTGGCAGGTGACAGCCCCCATGATCTGGTGTCGCTGGGGCGCTATATGCTGCGCGGGGTCTCCAAACCGATTGAGCTTTATACCATCTACTGCCCCGACCAGTGTGAGTGACGCGCGCTGCGCCTTGGGCCATGCACGCGCAGCATCTGCGACCATTTGGGTATCGCAGCGGGGTTCCAATCGCCGCTATGGTGGCGCAACGAATCCTACGCTGTATCTGGGAGAGGGCCCGTGGTCCGCTATATCTATCTGCTGCTGTTCAGCCTGCTGGCTGTGTGCGCCCAGGCTGACCCTCTGGCTGACCCCAAGGCCGCAATACCGGTCACGCCGCAGGACGCAGATCTGCGGGTCATTGTGGAACGCAGCGATCAAGAGCTTTCGTTCTTTCTTGCACTGCCGGTGGATCAGATGGAGCCGCTGCTGGGCACCGATCTCAGCATTATCTTCAGCGATGATGGCAAGCTGCCACTGGATGATTTCCAGCGTGATGGCAGCTTTGAGCTGGCCGATGATGTCTTTGCTGCCGTCAGCGGCGCAGTGGGTGGTACCGCAGCCATCTTTGATCCCATGTCGATGATGCTGCACCCCAACGCCTCGGCCTTGCCGTTTTCAGATCCGTTTGATGGCATACTCTCCACCTCGGTGTGCGGCGTGTTTATTGCCCCCGAAGATCAGGTGCCCGAACGCATGACCGCCTATTACGGTGGGATTTTCCTCAATGTGGCGCCCAATGCCCCGGTGCAGCTGGATTTCCCCAAAACCGGCCGTAGCGCGATCACGGTCAAGCTGCGCCAATATGATGACAGCGGCTTTGTGGGGGAAACAACGGTTGCGTTGCCCGATGGCGGCGCGCTGGTTCTGTTTGAACCCTGGTTCAGCCGGTCACAGGTCGCGCTGGCCTATCTGTTGGGGCTGGTGATTGTGCTGCTGGCAGGGTTTCGTTTCCGTCAGGCTTCACGGCGCGCGGCGCTGTGTTGACGGCAGCGTTTAGGTGAATTCAGCCGCGATCGCTGTCACCCCAAATTCCACAGGTCCTTCTTCGCAGCCGGGGCCAAAACAGGCCGCGGTGATCGGCTGATCCAGATCCGGGAAATGATAGACGGCGTTTACGCAAAACGGCCCCGCGCCGGAATGCCCCATCACCCGGCCAAGCCCGTTGACCGTTCCCGCCATGAGCCCCAACCCATAACCACATTCTGCCCAGGGTCGCCCCGGCAATGGGCCACCCAAAGGGGTGGTGCGCGTCATTTGCATCACTGTGTCTGGCTGCAACAACCGGCCACGAAACAGCGCATCCAGCAGCCGACAGGCATCTGCGGCGGTGCCGACCAGACAGCCGTGATAGACCCAGTTCGGATCATAATCTGCGGCCTCAGGCCAATGCAGCCTGACAAATTGTGCTTGGGTTTCAGCAAATTCCACGCTTTTCAGTGCAAGCGGTTCGGTGATCTCTTGCTGGATTACGTCACCAATAGGTTGCCCGCATGTCGCCTCAATCAGCTCACGCAGGAACATGTAGCCCACGTTGGAATAAGACCAGCCATCACCGGGTTCAAACAACATCCCCCGCGACCGCGCCACATCCAGCATCTGTTGCCGGGGCCAGGCCGGGCCACCTGCGCGCACCGCCGCGCCATATTCGGGAAACTGGCCATAATCAGGCAGCCCCGCCGAATGGTTGATCAGCTGACGCAGGCTATAGCGTTGCCCCACCAGCGGCGCATCCAGCTCAAGCTTGCCACGCTCCACCAGCCTCAACGCGCAGATCGCCAGCACGGTTTTGGTAAAGCTCCAATAGGGAAACAGCGCATCAGGGCAGTCAGAGCGCACCGCCTCACCGGTTTCTGTGATCAGAAAGGCGTGATGCGCGACCATGTATCCCTCGTGCAGATTAGATGTCGATCTTAACCTCTGGCAGCTCCAGAGCCTTAAGCATATCACGCAGCTCCTGACGTGCTGCCACATTGGAGATATTGAGCTGTTTGACGCCGATGTCTTTTAGATCCAGCAGGGTCAGCCCGCGTGGGAACAGCTCGCGGAAGATCACCCGCTCGGAAAAGCCCGGCGCAACCCGAAAGCCGATGCGTTTTGACAGCATCTTTACTGCGCGTTCCATCTTTTCCTTGTTGACCATGCGCTGGGTGCCAACCCGGTTGCGTATCACGATCCAGTCGATCGGTTTTAGCCCCGCCTGCGATCGCAGCTGGCGCGCGTTCCACACCATTTCGGAATAGACCGACGGGCCAAGGATCTTTTCGCCTTTTTGGTCGGTGCGGGCCAGCAGGTCGAAATCCACAAAACTGTCATTCAATGGGGTGATCAGCGTGTCCGCCAATGAGTGCGCCACCTGGCTGAGCCGGGTATGAGAGCCGGGGCAGTCGATCAGGATGAAATCAACCCGTGGCTCCAGCTCGGAAATGGCGGCGGACAGGCGGTGATCATAAGCGTTTTCGCCGGGGCCAAGGGTGGTTTCGTCGATTTCCGGCAGCTCATGCATTTCAATCAAAGGCAGATCGATGCCGGTGTCCGCGATGAAAGCCTTGCGGTTTTCCAGATAGCGCCCCAGCGAACGCTGCCGCAGATCCATGTCGAGCGCCGCCACCGAATGCCCCGCGCGCGCCAGTGCTGTGGCCACATGCATAGACACGGTTGATTTGCCGGCACCGCCCTTTTCGTTCCCCACAACGATGATATGCGCCATGACTGCCCCGTTACCCCAGATATTGCAGAAACTTTGTTGTGACCAACCATAGCTTGTTGTGAATCAAAGGGGAAGATTGCAGGCGAAAACTACGGTGGATTATTGATCGGATCGTAATCATCTGCCCACAAACGAAAAACGCCGCCCCAAAGGGAGCGACGTTTCGATGCGAAACCATAAGGTCGGCTGATTAGAAGCCCAGACCTTCGTATTTCTTTTTGAACTTGGATACGCGGCCACCGGCGTCCATCAGACGGGTGGAGCCACCGGTCCAGGCCGGGTGTACCGAAGGATCGATGTCGAGCGCCAGCTGGTCGCCTTCGGCGCCCCAGGTGGATTTCATTTTGACGATGGTGCCATCGGTCATTTTGACGTCGATGAAGTGGTAGTCGGGATGTGTATCGGCTTTCATTGAACCACTCCTTAGGCTTTTTTGGGCTTGTAGTTGGTGTCTTCAGCAATACGTGCGGATTTACCACGGCGCGAACGCAGGTAGTAAAGCTTCGCACGACGGACGCGACCACGGCGTACAACGGTGATGCTGTCGATGTTGGTGGAGTGCAGCGGGAATACGCGCTCTACGCCTTCACCAAAAGAAATCTTGCGAACGGTGAACGAGCCAGCGATGCCAGAACCGTTTTTACGAGAGATGCAGACACCTTCGTAGTTCTGAACACGCGAACGCGAACCTTCGGTTACTTTGTAGCCGACGCGAATGGTGTCACCGGCTTTGAAATCGGGGATCTCGTTCCCCAGGGCGGCAATTTGTTCCGCCTCAAGCTGTGCGATCAGATCCATCTGACCTTCTCCTATTTTGCTCGTGGTTTTTCCACGAAGGTGATTTTTCGTCCCAGAGCTCTGCGCCTTCACCGGGTCCACGGGTTTCGCATCGAAACCGTGCCCGCCAGAGATGATCCGAATTCTTTATCTCGGCCTTCTGCGTTCTATCCCCATCGAAAGAAATGGAGCATGGCGAATACAAAAAGATCCGGGCGACTCATCACAAGCCCCGGATGGGCGGTGTTTAGGCGTAAAAGCCCAAGTTTGCAAGGAGGTTTCGCAGCGAAACGGTTGCCGATGCCGCGCGCGCAGAATGGGAAAATCTTAACCAATCGCACCGCAGGAAACATAGGGCTGCGCGTAGTGTCCGCGCTGAGCAGCTATCACATTCGCGTAAGCTCTGTTGCAGCAACTTGTCTGTGCCAGATGGGATGAATAGAGATCTAACCGTTAAATGCAGCCTTAGTGGGTTACTTGTGCGTGCAAACAAAGATGGCGGAGCAGCTCCGCATCTTGGTCAAAGCCGCACGCTGGCCGCCCAAATGGGGCGGTTGTGACCTGCAGCGCGCCAATTTGAGGCGCGTGTGGTTGCTGTTTTGACCGGGAAGGTGGGTGTGACGGCCTTTCTGCAATTTGAGAGCTTTCTTGTTGGGGCCGCGTTGCGCCAACCCAGATCCTGCGGAGACTAGAATGAAATTTTTCAACTTCCTGTTTGGCAAACGCGAAGCGGCGCCAACTGTGGCCACCAAGGCTGATGTAAAAAAGATCCTGCATATTGTGGCGTCGCCGCGTGGTGCGGATTCGCAATCGTCCAAGCTGGCCGAGGCCTATCTGCAAGCGGCAAAGGCAGAAAACCCCAATGTTGTGGTGGATGTGCTGAACCTGTGGGACGAAGACCTGCCAGAGTTTGATGGTGATAAAGCTGCTGCCAAGATGACGTTTTTTGGCGTCGGCGAAATGGATGGCCAGCGCCAGAGCGCCTGGGATCAGATCGTGGCAATCACCCAGCGTTTCACCGAAGCTGATGAATATGTGCTGTCGGTGCCGATGTGGAATGGCGGCATTCCCTACCGTCTGAAGCAATATATCGACATTATCACCCAGCCGGGTCTGACCTTTGGTTTTACACCAGAGAGCGGCTATGGCGGGCTGCTGCAGGAAAAACGCGCGCGGGTGTTTTACACTGCGGGTGTTTATGCGCCGGGCGCGGATCCAAAATACGGCGATGATTACCACTCGGCCTATCTGCGGTGGTGGCTTGAGCTTGTGGGTGTCACCGACATTGAAGTTGTCCGGTTCCAGCCATCGTTGATGACTGCGGATCAGGCTGGGGATCAGAACGCGGCTGCGGCGCGCTCTGCTGCGCTTGCGCGCCAATAAGAAGACTAAAACCCGGTAAAAGAGCACAGATCAGGCGGGGAAACCGGCCTGATCTTTTTTATTGGCACCGCGCGCGCGTTTTTTATCGGCACCGCACGCGCGGTGGGTGGTGTGAGGGGGCTACCCTTTTGAGGTCTTGGCCTCATGGGCCTGCCACAGATCCGGGCGGCGTTCCTGGGTGATTCGCTCACTCATCTCGCGGCGCCATTTTTCCACATTGCCGTGGTGGCCCGACATCAAAACATCAGGGATGTCGCGGCCCTTCCAGCTGGCGGGGCGGGTGTATTGCGGGTGTTCCAAAAGACCTGAGGAAAAGCTTTCTTCCTCGGTTGAGGCCTGATTGCCCAAAACACCGGGAATAAGACGCACGGTGGCGTCAATCAGCGCCTGCGCGGCCAGTTCGCCGCCGGTCATGACAAAATCGCCCAGCGAGACTTCTTGGATGCCGTAATGTTCAAGCACCCGTTCATCGACGCCTTCAAAGCGGCCACAAAGCAGGGTGATGCCATCACAGCGCGCCAGGTTCTGCATCATCGCCTGATCCATGCGACGGCCGCGCGGCGACAGGTAGATCAGCGGCCAGTTGCCGCTGGTGCCCGCCATTGTGTGTTCAATCGCATTGCCCAAAACATCCGGGCGCAGCACCATGCCCGCACCGCCGCCTGCGGGGGTGTCATCGACATTGCGGTGTTTTCCCACCCCAAACTGGCGCAGATCGGTGGTTTCGAGCTGCCATAAACCTTGTTGTAAGGCTTTACCGGTCAGGCTTTCACCCAGCACACCGGGAAAGGCTGTGGGAAACAATGTCATCACCTTGGCTTTCCACACGCCCACCAGATCCGGCGTTGGCGTGATCAGCTCTCGCGGTTTCAAAGTGGGGCGAATGGTCTTGCGACCGTGGGATTTATTTGGTGAGGTCATGGCATGCTGTTTAATTCAAACCGGCGCATGCGCAATAGAAAGCTTTGATTTGTGAGTACGGACGTTTCTCCTGATTCTGCGCCATTGAGCCCCTGGGAAGAGGTTCAGGCCACCACCCAAACCTATTGGCCAGGCATTGCCCGCGATCTTGAGCTGCCGGTGGAGGGGGTAAAATTTCAGCGCCTTGGGGTGAACCTGTTTGCCGATCATCAGCGTTGTGTCTTGTTGGTGAGCTTGCCCGATCAGCGCCGCTATGTGTTGCGCGCAGAGTTCAGCGGTGTGCGTGCCGCGCGTGAGCAGCGGGTGCTGAAGCGGATGCGGCGTGATGCCGAAGCGCTGAAGGCGGCAGCGGGCGTTATGGTGCCCGAAATCCTGTGGCAGCATGAGAGCGAGGCCATTGTGCTGATGGAGCTGTGCCCGGGCACCACCATGCATCAGGAGCTGACCTATTGTGATCTTGGCTTGGGCAACCGTGCCAAAGTGGTGGAGCGGGTGGGCGCGGCGCTGTATCAGCTGCATCAGGCGTCGGGATTTGAGGAGCAGCAGTTCTGGCCCCGGGTGCATCTGGATCAGGTCCGGGCCAAGGCGGAAGATCTGCGCAGCCAATCCTGCGAGATCCGCAGGCAGCCAAAGTTTCTAGGGCTTAGTGCTTATCTGCATCGGGCGGGACGGCGCGCGCGGGGGCTGAGCTATCAGAGCGCTTTGGAGCATGGGGATTTGCACATGTACAATGTGCTGATCTCTGACGAGCAGATTTCATTCATCGATTTCAACAACACCCACGCACGTATGCCCTATCACGACATTGCGCGCATGTGGCTGCAGAATTGCCCGGATCATCTGGCCCCGCGTGGCACAGAAGAAGGGCTGGGGGCGGTGGCCGCAGAAGACTGGGACGCGTTTTCGCGCGGCTATGGCGTGGATCTGCAAAATGATCCGGTGTTTCAGTTCTGCTTTGCCCTAAGGATCTGGCGGCAATGGCAAGCCTTGCCGGAGCCAGATGAGGCATTCCCAACAGCCGAACAGGCGAAGGAAAAGGGGCTTTTGCGCGCGTTCAACTGGCTGATCGCGCATGAAGTGGATGACCCAGATTGATCAGAACAGCCCTTCGGGGGGATCTGCGATAATGCGGCCCTGGTCCAGATCTACGGTGGGCACTGCCGCCAGGGTAAAGGGCAGGAGCACGGTGGTTTTCAGCCCCGGGCCCTGCAGTTCCAGCAGATCGCTGGCACCGTGGTTCAAGACGGCTTTGACGGTGCCCAAAAGCGCGCCGCCGGTGTCGTAGACTTCAAGCCCGATGAGATCAGTATGGTAGTATTCATCATCGGGCAGTTTGGGCATGCGCGCGCGTTCAATGAACAGGCGCAGGCCTTTGATGGCATCCGCGTCTTCTTTGGTTTCTACACCGCTGATGCGGGCGGAAAAGCCGTTTTTGATCGCGCGGCTCAGGGTGAGCGTATAGCTCTGGCTGCCATCTTCGCTGGAAAGCGGGGAGTAGTCGAAGATCTCTTCGGGGATGGTGCAGAAGCTTTTGATACGGATTTCACCGCGTACCCCAAAGGAGCCAGCCACCGCGCCCACACAGATCAGATCGCTCATCGTTTTATTTCCCAACACAATAGCCCGCAGGGCCCCATTGGCCGCCGCTTTGGTTACATAGGTCGCGTTGGTGATAACGTTCAAACAGGATGCCTGCAACAAAGGCCACCCCAATCAGGATGATCAGGCGGAACATACGGAAAAAGATCATCGGATTTCGATCGGTAGCTCGCCCAGGCGTTCTTCCCAGCCGACCTGTTGCAATTCAGGGGTGAGTGCAACGCGTTCGGGATAGCCAATGCAGAAATACCCGATGAGTTTCCAGTCTTCGGGCACGTCGAGATCGCGGTTCATCTGTTCGGGGTCCAAAATGGAAACCCAGCCCAGACCCAGCCCTTCGGCGCGCAGCGCCAACCAGAACAGGGTGATCGCAGTGACCACGGAATAGCGGCGCATCTCAGGCATGGTTTTGGCACCAAGACCGCTGCCCTGCTGGGTGCCATCATCGCAATAGACCGCAATCTGCTCGGGCGCGTTTTGCATGCCGGAGAGTTTCAGACCGGCATAAAGCGCAGCCTTTTCACCGCTGTAGCCAGACAGCGCCTCGTCATTGGCGGATTGAAAATTCTTGAGGGCGGCTGCGCGGGCGGGGGCGCTTTGCACCCGGATTACGCGCCAGGGTTCGCTGAGCCCCACGGATGGGGCCATTTGAAACGTGTTGAGGCAGCGCAAAAACGCTGCCTCATCAATTGGATCCGTAAGAAAACGGCGAACATCACGCCGGAGCAGCATCAACAGCTCCAGCTGGCTGCGGAAGTCGTCTGTAAACTCAGTCCTCTCCCGCAGATCCATGTGATTACTCCGCTGCTGCTTCTTCGGTGGCTTCAGCTGCTTCTGCGGCTTTAGCTGCTTTTTCTTCTGCGCGCTCTTGTGCTTTCTTGCCAGGAACCGCTTTTTCAGGGTTGTTGCGCTCTTTTTTGGCAACAACACCAGCAGCTTCGAGGAAGCGGGATACACGATCGGTTGGCTGTGCGCCCTGGTCCATCCAGTATTTGATGCGTTCCAGGTCCAGTTTCACGCGCTCTTCGCTGTCTTTCGGCAGGAGCGGGTTGTAGGTGCCCAGCTTCTCGATGAAACGGCCGTCACGCGGCATGCGGCTGTCAGCAGCAACAACGCGGTAGAAGGGGCGTTTTTTGGAGCCACCACGGGCCAGACGGATTTTCATTGCCATTGTTTCGTTCTCCTTAGGCATATTACAACTTATAGGCGCGTAGCCGACAAGCTGTTTTCTTGAGTTTTGTGTTTTGGGTTTGTGGCAGTGTCTGCCTCACCGCAGGCCTTGGGGAAGCGGGCTTCCTTTGGGCGCAGCATGAGGGATGCGTGATGCATGTCCCCATATGTGGAAAGCTGGGAAATTGCGGTGATCTCTCCCAAACCACGAAATTCGACAACACCTTGGGGGGAGGCCCCGTTGGTGTGGTCCAACTTCCAAATGTCACCACCGCAGCCCGCCATGCAAACAGCGCGCGACAGGGCTGTCGCGGTCTGTGCCGCGGCCAAAGACGGCACGGCTGCAAAGGAATGGGGGTGCGGTTGCAACATTTTATTCCTGATGTTTTTTGTGGTGCTGAATGACTTCAGCAATGATGAAGTTGAGGAAGTTTTTGGCAAACTCCGGGTTCAGATCGGCGCGTTTTGCCAGATCTTCGAGCCGGGCGATTTGTTTTTCCTCACGCGCAGGGTCAGAGGGGGGCAGATCATGTTCTGCCTTCAGCTTGCCCACGGCCTGTGTGTGTTTGAACCGCTCGCCCAGAGTGTACACCAAAATGGCGTCCAGCCGGTCGATGCTTTCACGATATTCTTTCAGCAGCTCCGCTGCGCGGGCCACATCTGTGGGTGCAGGATTAGTCAAGAGCCCATCCTTTTGGTTTGAACAGCGGGTCGGCGTAATGGCCGATTTCCATTTCGATGCCATGTGCCAGCTGGCTGTTGTTGAGTTCAGCCGGGCTGGGGTGACGGTAAACCGCGTCATTGCCATCAACGGTGGCGGCGTCATGGTCTTTCACCGCGCCGAGCCGTTCCGCGAGGCGGATTGAATCGAGGTTTTTAGGGTCGAGATAGCTGACAGCGGTGTTCCAGCCTTGGGATTTGTAGAAATAATCCCGTGCGGCATGGGTGGCTTCCAGCGCGTAGCCCTTACCTGCGGCGCCGGGCCAGATGATCCAGGCGATTTCCGCTTCGGGCCAGCCTGCGGGCTGCCAGCCACCGGCCATGCCGTAGGTTTCATCTGTAGCCTTGTCGTGGATCATCCACATGCCAAAACCACGCACCTGCCAATGGCCGATTTCGGCGGCAAACAGCATCCAGCTTTCATACGGGTTGAGCGGGCCACCCATAAAACGCGACCGATATGAGGCAAATGTGGCCTCAAAATTCGGATAGCCCTCGGCGGTGGGGCCGCGCAGGATCAGGCGTTTGGTTTCCAGGGTCGGGATGGTGGTTGTCATTGCGCCACCCCCTGTTTTGGATGCCGCCAGATCTGGCAGGGTTTTTCAAAAAACTCCCGGTCACGTTCATGGGTTGCGCCCAGGCGCTGAGCCAATGCGGCAGAGCGGGTGTTGTCTGGGTCGATATATGAGATCACCCCATCAAGACCAAGATGTGCAGCCCCATAGGCGCGCGCAGCTGAGGCGGCTTCAAAGGCGATGCCTTTGCCTTCGGCGGCACGGTAAACATGCCAGCCCAGTTCCGGCTCATCCCAGCTTTCGTGATAGATATGGCCCACGCGCCCCAGCGGGGTGCCATCGGATTTATCCGCAACCAGCCACATGCCATAGCCCCGGATAGCCCAATGGCCGATGGTGCTGGTGAAGCCACGCCAGGCCTGAAAGCGATCCTGCGGCCCACCGATGAATTTGGCCCGATCAGAGGCCATGAATTCCGCGTGGGCGTCAAAATCAGATTCCTGCGGCGCGCGCAGGATAAGGCGATCGGTTTCCACTGTGGGGATCATCAGCTTCATGCGTAGGCCTCCACCGATCCATCCGTGGCGGGGAAATGGCGGTAGACCAGATCTTCGGGGTCTTCGCCCTGCGCATTCGAATCCAGTTCAGCGCCAAGGCGTTTTGCCAGCGCAATGGAACGCGCGTTTTCGGGATCGATATAGCTGACGAGGGTTTGCAGGCCGAGGGTTTCAAAACCCCAGTCGCGCGCGGCCTCAGCCGCTTCAAAGGCGTAGCCCTTGCCCTCATGGGGGGGGAAGATGGTCCAGCCCAGTTCGATTTCGGGGAAACGTGGCGGCTTGTTGATGCCGACCTGGCCGATCAGTTCACCACTGTCACGCAGTTCAACCGCCCAGGAGCCAAAGCCCAGCCAGTCCCAACTGATGGTTTCCGCGGCGATCCAGCGAAACAGTTCGTCATGGCTGATAGGCCCACCCATATACTGCGCCCAGTCGGATGCGAAATGGGGCGCCATCGCGGTGACATCCGTCATCACGTGATGGCGCAGTCGCAGGCGCTGGGTTTCTATGGTGGGCGCGGTGGTCATTCGGAGACCTCACGCAGCATGTAAGTTACTGCATTTGGCAGCCATTCAGGGGCAGCCGCATCAGAGAGATTTGCCCCCAAACCTTCGGCCAATGCACGTGATTTGCGGTTTTCCGCCTCGATGCGAATGATGAACTCAGGCCAATGCGCATCAATGAGGAAGTGCTGGGCTACGGCCCGCGCAGCCTCCAGAGCAAAGCCCTGACCTTCGGCCTCATCAGACCAGAGAGTCCAGGTCATTTCTGGGGGCTCATTGCGATCCATCGCCATCGGGCCAACATGACCAATGGGCGCGCCGCCATGTTCGATCACATAACGACCGAACCCGCGCAGTGTCCAATGGCCGATGATTGCGGCGAATTTGTTGAACGCGCTGACCGCATTAAAAGGCCCGCCCACAAACCGCGCGCGGTCTGATGCACAATAGGCCTCATAGGCGGGGAGGTCCCCGGCCTGAGGCTTGCGCAACGTCAGCCGTGCAGTGGTTATGATGGCGGGAGCCTGAATCACTTACTTTTTCTTTCCAAATCCAGCGAGACCGCCGGGCAGGCCCATGCCGCCGCCGAGGCCGGGCAGACCACCGGGGAGACCGCCTTTGCCGCCCATTGCTTTGGCGGCTGCTTCGAGCGCTTTGGGGTCCATTTGGCTGGGATCCATGCCACCCATATCAGGCATGCCACCTTTGCCGCCGAGCATGCCCTTCATGGCCTGCTTCATCATCTTGCCCTTGCCCATTTTGGACATCTTTTTCATGACGTCCGACATCTGGCGGTGCATTTTCAGCAGTTTGTTCAGATCCGCGACCTGCATGCCCGCACCGGCTGCGATGCGTTTCTTGCGGCTTGCCTGCAACAGCGCGGGGTTGGCGCGTTCTTTTTTGGTCATGGAGTGGATGAGCGCGATCTGGCGTTTGATGACGTTGTCGTCAAAGCCCGCTTCATCGACCTGTTTGGCCATTTTACCCATGCCAGGCATCATCTGCATCATGCCCTGCATGCCGCCCATCTGCTGCATCTGTTCCAGCTGCATGCGCAGGTCATTCATATTGAAATGACCTTTCATCATGCGCTTCATCATCTTTTCGGCTTTTTCAGCCTCGATGGTTTCCTGCGCCTTTTCCACCAGGGCAACAATGTCACCCATGCCGAGGATCCGGCCGGCAATACGGTCGGGCTCAAAGGTTTCAATGGCGTCCATCTTCTCGCCGAGACCAACAAAGCGGATCGGCTTACCGGTGACTGCACGCATCGACAGCGCCGCACCACCACGGCCGTCACCATCCATACGGGTCAGAACCACGCCGGAGATGCCAACCTTGGCGTCAAATTCTTCGGCCACTTCAACCGCAACCTGACCGGTGAGCCCGTCGACCACCAGAAGGGTTTCGCGTGGCTCAACCGCGTTGCGGACCTGTTCGACCTCATCCATCAGCACTTCGTCGATGTGCAGACGACCGGCAGTGTCGAGCATGTAAACGTCATAGCCACCCAGCATGGCCTGCTGTTTGGCGCGTTTGGCGATATCAACCGGTTTTTGGCCCTGAACAATCGGCAATGTGTCGACGCCGATCTGGGTGCCAAGCACCGCCAGCTGATCCATCGCCGCCGGGCGATAGATGTCGAGCGAGGCCATCAGGACCTTTTTGCCTTCTTTTTCTTTCAGGCGTTTGGCGAGCTTACCGGTGGTGGTGGTTTTACCAGAACCCTGCAGACCCACCATCAGGATCGGGGCAGGCGGGTTGTCGATTTTTAGTGCGCCGGGATCATCGGCACCGCGCAGCGTATCCACCAGCGCGTCATGCACGATTTTAACAACTTGCTGACCGGGGGTGATGGATTTGGTGACGGCCTGGCCGGTGGCCTGTTCCTGCACCTTTTTGATAAATTCGCGTGCAACCGGCAGCGAGACGTCAGCCTCAAGCAGGGCAACGCGGACTTCGCGCAGGGCGGTTTTGACGTCATCCTCAGAAAGGGCGCCCTGTTTCGTCAGCCGATCGAAGACGCTGGATAGGCGTTCGGATAGATTTTCAAACATGCCCGCGGCCTCCTTTGCCGGTTCTTTGTTGTGCCCCCAAATGTAGGGAGCGGATGGATCAGACGCAATCGCCAGCACCCAGATGCGCCATGATAACGCGCCAAGCACAAGCGCCCCCACGGGCGTAACACGCTGGTGGGGGGCGATCCCTGGCGAAAGCCTGGGACCGGAAGACTCAACAGACTCCCGGATAGTTAGGGGCGGGGTACGGGTTTTACGTGTCAGAGTCAAGCGAAGGAGCCAGCCACGCGTTCATCTGTGTCGCGGAATTGTGTAGTGATAGCGGGCGCGGCCTGCGCATAGGTTAGGCTGTTTTACTGATCGATATGGGGTGAGCGCCCGACGCCTTATCAGCGAAGGCCCCGATTTTTGGGTTTGCGCCGCACCGCAGGGCGAAGATTTTTGAATTTGGACGTTTGAAACTATGCAGAGATTTTGGGGCTTTTGCCGTTTTGCTTTTCAGGCCTTGTGGCCGTCATTTGTTTTGGCGGGTGGTTTGCTTGCGGTTTATTTCATGGCGCTTTCGGTGGGGATGGAGACCATTGGAGCGACGTTTCTGCTTGGATTTCCGATTGTCGCGAGCTTTGTCATTTTGAAGCTGCGCCCAAAGGGGCAAGCGCAGACCCTGTTGGGGGTCATTGCCTATATGTTCGGGATAATGATCTTGTCGATTATTGGCGCTTATGTGTTTGGGCTTGAAGGGTTGCTTTGCATTGTGATGGCCGTTGCCCCCTTGTTGTTTGGCACGCTGTTGGGGGGGATGATCTATGTTTTGTATCTGCGCATGAAAGACGCGAAACGCGGCGGGGCAAAGCTGGTTGTTGTTATGCCGCTGCTTGCTTTGATGGCGCTGGATGGTGGGTTGAAAAGCCTGGATCCCAAGGTCCATTCGATTTCAAATCATGTGGTGATCGCGGCGCCGCCTGAGGTGGTGTTTGGCATGCTGAAATCGATTCCTGATATTCGCCCGGAAGAAGTTGCCACACGGTTTTCGCATCTTTTGGGTGTGCCCAAACCGACCGAGGCGCGTTGGGTCATCGGTGCTGATGGGGCGGTTGTGCGGCATTCCCATTGGGGGCCTGAAGTGCATTTTCAGGAACGTATTGTTGAGGTGGTTGAGAACCAGAAGATTGCCTGGGAGTTCGAATTTCCCGAAGGCTGGGTCTCGGAGCGGATCGAAGACCCGCATGTGCGCGTTGGGGGGCAGTATTTTGATGTGCTCTCGGGTGGTTACGTGTTGCAGGATCTGGGCCAGCAGACCCGTTTGACCCTAACAACCCGGACCTGGGATCATTCCGGTTTGGGGTTTTATGCAACGTTCTGGCACCATTTCTTCATTGAGGACTTTCATGAGGTGGTGCTCGGCTTGGTCAAGGCGCGCGTCGAAGCGCTGTAGCCTTTTTGCGCCGAAAACGAGCGGCGTTGATGTGTGGGGTGCAGGCTTGGCCCTTGACGAGACCGGGCGGGTTGCGCGTAACATGGCAGATAGGGCCCGGCTGTCTAAGCGCGACAATAGCCGCGTTGACCCACAGCCCCCGGGCCGGGGCAGAAGACCCGTCAGGCAAGGTGTTTGGACCAGTGCGTCCTCCTATCAGCATGGGAGTGAGCAACAGGAGGCACCATAGCATATGCGCGTATTTACGGTAATGGGCCCGTCTCAGGCGGGGAAGACGACCCTTGTTCGGGCCATGGCAGGTCTGGACGGGGACGCTGGACAAAAACAAGAGGCTGCGGGTGTTGTGACCTTGCAGCCTTTTTCTTTCATGGAGGAAGACTGGGCCGCACTTGAGGTGACAGGCGGTGCAGAAAACCTGGCGCAGGCGGGGCCCGCATTGGCAGCAAGCGATGCGGCGGTGGTCTGTGTGCCATCAGATCCCAATCAGGCGGTTTTGGCCGCGCCCTATCTGCGCAAGGTCGAAGAGGCCGGACTGCCAGTGTTTTTATTCATCAACCGGATGGATCAGGCGCGGGAACGGGTGGCTGATATTCTAAGCGGCTTGCAGACCTATTGCGCCCATAATCTGGTGCTGCGTCAGGTGCCGATGCGCCGTGAGGGGCAGGTTGTTGGCGCGGTGGATCTGATTTCAGAACGCGCCTGGCAGTATCAGGATGGCAAACCATCCGCCCTGGTGAAAGTGCCGACAGAGATGCAGGCGCGCGAACAGGCAGCGCGGGCAGATCTGTTGGAAGTGATGGCGGATTTTGATGATGCGCTGTTGGAAGAGCTGGTTGAAGATCATGAAATCCTGGCCGCTGACGCCTATGATGTGGCGCGCAAACTGTTGCAGCATAGTGACGTGATTCCGGTGTTTTTAGGCATGGCTGAACAGTGCAACGGGGTGATGCGGCTGATGAAATCTTTGCGCCATGAGGCGCCATCGGTGGAACAGACGCTGGAGCGCATTTCGCCCAATGGCAATGTGGTGGCGGTGGGCTGTCTGGCGCAATCGGTCAAACATCTGGGCAAATCGGTGGTGTTGCGCGCGATGGGTGCGCCCTGCAGCAGCGGCAGCGCGGTGGCGGGTGAAGCGCTGGGCGGCCTGTCGATGGTTGCGCGCGGCGGCAATGGCACGTTGATGTCGGGTGATCTGGGCAAAGTGGTGAAATCGGATCATCTCAATATGGGCTACGCCTATCTGCGCGATGGGGCGCGGGCATTGCCGGATTGGGCGCAGCCCCGCCCGGCCACCTATCGTCGCCTGATCACCCCAATGCACCGCCGTGATGAAACCCGGCTGTCGGCGGCACTGGTGCGGCTGGGGGAGGTCGATCCTGCGATGCAGGTGGCGCAGGATGAGGCCACGGGGCAAACGATGCTGAACCTGCAGGGGCCGCAGCATTTGCGCCGGGTGATGGGATCGTTGCAGGATGAATTTGGCATTGAGGTCGAGGCGGAAAACGTGCCGCCCGCGCTGCGCGAAACCATCACCAAGCCGGTTGAAATCCATCACCGCCATCGCAAACAATCCGGCGGCGCGGGCCAGTTCGCCGATGTGGTGATGCAGATCAAACCAATGCCTCGGGGCAACGGGGTGAGTTTTGAGGAATGTGTCAAAGGCGGTGCAGTGCCAAAAAACTATATCCCCGCGGTGGAGGTCGGCGCACGCGAGGCGTTGCAGCAGGGGTTGAACGGACATCCCATTGTGGATGTGGCGATCACCTTGAAAGATGGCAAACACCACTCAGTCGATAGTTCTGATTTTGCCTTTCGTACGGCTGGTAAAAACGCCATGCGCGAGGCCCTTGCAGAGGCGGGCGTTGTATTGCTGCAGCCGATTGTAAAGGTGGCGATCCATGTGCCTTCGGTGTTTTCCGGGGCGTTGGTGCCGGTGGTCAGTGGTATGAAAGGGCAGATCCTGGGCTTTGAATCTGAGGATGGCGTAGCCGGTTGGGATCTGTTTGAAACGCTTCTGCCGATGGCAGCGCAGGATGAGCTGTGCAGCGCCCTGGCCAGCGCCACACGGGGCACCGCCTGGTTTGACAGCGGCTTTGATCACTATGAGGAGGCGCATGGGCGCTGAGAAACGCCGCCTGTGAACTTGCCAGCGATGTGGTCAGCGATGTAGGGCGGGGCAAACACATGTACGAAAGTCCCGCCCATGGATGCTTCATCGCTTTATCAAGATAGCCTGCCCACCAGCTCAGACGCGCTTTTGGCGCAGCTTCAGGCGTGGGAATTGCCCTATGTGCTGCATGAACATGTGCCGCTGCGCACGGTTGAAGATGCCAAACAGGTCGAGGCTGATCTGACCCAGCCAGGCGAAAAAGCGTTTCGGATCAAAAACTTCTATCTGCGTGATCGCAAGAAGCGCAATCACCTGCTGACGCTGGAACAGGATCGCGAGGTGGATCTAAAGGCGCTGGCGGCGGAACTGGGGCTTGGCAATCTCAGCTTTGGATCGGCGGATCGTCTGTTGGAGAACCTTGGTATTCGCCCCGGCGCGGTGAGCCCGCTGGCGATGATCAACGGGGTTGAGAAAGGCGTGAGCTTTTATCTTGATCAGGCGGCGCAAGAGGCGGATGTGATCTATATGCATCCGCTGGTGAATGATCGCACCGTTGCAATGGCGCGCGCGGATCTGATGCGTTTCCTTGATCGCATTGGCTGTACGCTCAGCTGGATCTAAATGCGGCTTTGGTGAACTCCCTGGTTCACGTTGCGATTGCGGCAGCGCGCTTAAACCTTATAGTCGCTGCAAAAATACACCTTCGTTGAAGAACGCAGGCGTATGAGTGTCGCGAGGTTTGATCATGGACAATTGGGATGAGGTGCGTACCGCCTATCAGGTGGCGCGGCTGGGGACAGTCAGCGGCGCTGCCGAGGTGCTTGGTGTGCACCACGCCACGGTGATCCGCCATATCGATGCAATCGAAACGCGGCTTGGGGTGAAATTGTTTCAACGTCATGCCCGTGGCTATACACCAACAGAAGCGGGTCAGGATCTGCTGCGGGTGGCGCAGGCCACCGATGATCAGCTCAACCAGCTGGTTGGGCGGCTGAAAGGCCAGGGCGATGATGTATCTGGCGAATTGGTGGTCACTTCGGTTGAAAGCATGTCGAGTGTGCTGGTGCCGCTGTTGGCCCGGTTTCAGGAAGAACATCCCAGCCTGACCATTCGGTTTCTGACCGGTGCGCGCCTGTTCCGGCTGGAATATGGCGAGGCCCATGTTGCGATCCGCGCCGGTGCGGTGCCGGATCAGCCTGACAATGTGGTGCAGCCGTTTCGCAAACAGCGCTTTGCGCTTTATGCCCACCGTGACTATCTGGCGGAACATGGTCCCTTTACCGGCGTTGAAGACATGGCAAAGCACCGTTTTGTCTGTGACGATGATACCATTTCCAAAGCGCCGTTTTCGCGTTGGATGCGCGAATACGCCCCTGAAGGCACCCGTAAGTTCCGGGTGAGCAGCATGAATTCGATCCTGCATGGTATTCTTTCTGGCGCAGGTATTGGTTTTGCCGCCTGCTGGGATGCGGATAAATACCCCGATCTGGTACAGGTGCTTGAGCCACGCGATGAATGGCAGGCCCCGCTGTGGCTTGTGACCCATGTGGATCTGCACCGTACCTCTAAGGTGCAGACCTTCCTGACGTTTTTGAAAAACGAAGCCAAAACATGGGGCTGAGCCGCGCTGAGTGGCAGGGGCATGGGGCAATGCTGCTGGTCTCTGGCTTGGTTGGGGGCTCGTTCTCGGTCGGGGGGCAGATCGCCGGTGAAGTTGACGCGGCCGCGCTCAACGCGCTGCGCTTTGCCGGGGCTGCGGTGATTGTGGGGTTGCTGGTTGCCACCACCACCGGGTTTCAGGCGCAAAGCTTTCGCGCGCCCTGGCGTTTTGTAGTGCTGGGGAGCATCTTTGGCGGCTACTTCATTTTGATGTTTTACGGCTTGGAGCACGCCAGCGCGATTTCAACCTCGGCTGTATATACGCTGATCCCGATGCTGACGGCGGGGTTTGGCTGGTTGATCCTGCGGCAGGTGACCACTGTGCGTATGGCGGTGGCGCTGGTGGTTGGGGCGCTGGGCGCGATCATTGTGATTTTTCGCGGCGAATTTGATCTGTTGCTGTCGTTTCAGGTTGGGCAGGGCGAGGCAGTGTTTTTCATCGGCTGCGTGGTGCATGCCATCTACACGCCGTTGATGCGCAAGCTGAACTGGGGCGAAACGGCGGCCAGTTTCACCTTTGGTGTGCTGATTGCGGGCGCGTTGGCCCTGACGGCATTTGGCTGGGGGGACATTCGCAGCATCGACTGGACCGCGCTGGGGCTGAAGGTCTGGGGCTCGATCGCCTATCTGGCGGTGTTTGCCAGCGCTGTAACCTTTGTATTGCTGCAGTTTGCGGTGTTGCGCCTGCCTTCGGCCAAGGTGATGGCCTATAGCTATCTGGTGCCAAGCTGGGTCATTCTGTGGGATCTGGGCTTTGGCATTGCGCCGCCCAGTGGGATTGTCATCCTTGGGCCGGTGCTATCGGGGCTTGCGCTGCTGATGTTGTTGCAAAACGATGATGCGCGGTTGGATTAGCCGGGGGTGATGTCCGCAGTTGCATCGTCGCCAAGTTCGGTTTCAAGGAAGCGTTCAAAATCATCCAGATTGACCGGTTCAAACTGGCCAAACCCCTGCATCCAGACAGAGGCCGCGCGCAGCGCATCGGGTTGCAGTTTGCACCATTTCACCCGGCCGCGTTTTTCCTGCGCGATGAGCCCTGCACGGGTCAGGATCGTCAGATGTTTGGAAACCGCAGCAAGCGACATATCAAACGGCTCAGCCACATCTGTGACGGCCATGTCATCTTCGAGCAGCATGGACAGGATCGCGCGCCGAGTGGGGTCGGCGAGGGCTGCAAAGACGGTGTCGAGAGTGTCGCTCATGAGGGACACATGTAAACCGCAAGCTTCGGATCGACAATCCCGCATAAGAAGCAGATAAGCATTGCAACGAACAGGAGGCGGATATGGCGCTGCGATATTGGTTGATCATCATCATACTGGGCGTGGGCTGGGGCATGTCTTTTATGTTCAACGCCATCCTGTTGCGTGAGTTTGGCCCGTTTACCATTGCCGCTGGTCGGGTGGGTTTTGGCGCGCTGGGCTGCTGGATCTATCTGGTGGCCAGTGGGCGCTCTGGTCGGTTGCCGGTGAAAATGGCGCTGGCGCTCGCAGCATTTGGCGCGCTGAGCTATGCGGCACCGTTTACGTTTTACGCGCTGGGCCAGCAGCATATTGCCAGCGGTGTTGCGGGAATCGTGAATGCCACAACGCCAGCATTTGCTGTGGTGGTGTCGCATTTCTGGCCCGGTGGCGAGCGCGCGACCACGTTCAAAACCATGGGGGTTCTTTGTGGGGTAATGGGTATTGTGGTGCTGTCGTTGCCGTTGTTGCAGCAGGGGCAGGGCACTGCGGTCTGGGCGGTGATCATCACCATGGGCGCACCGGTGTGTTATGCGTTTTCCGTTAATCTGAGCCGCATGTTCTTGGGTATCGACCGGGTCGCCATGGTGGCCTGGGCGCTTTTGGGTGGTTTTCTGTGTCAGCTGCCATTGGTGTTGGTGCTTGAAGGCGTTCCCCAAAGCCTGTCGGTGCAGGCGCTTGGCTCTTTTGTGTTCATCGGCTTTGTGCTGACAGCGGCGGCCTTTATTGTGTTTTACTGGGTGTTGCCCAAAGTTGGCCCCACCAATATCACCCTGCCCACTATGATCGCCCCGGCCTCGGCGCTGTTTTTCGGCAGCTTTATCCTGCGTGAACCTTTGGGCTGGTCGCATGCAATGGGCTTTGGCTTGATCCTGTTTGGTTTGCTGTTGATTGATGGTCGTCTGTTTCGGGCTCGCCTGCAAAAGGCGTAACGGGTGGCGAAATGCAAGATCAACCAAATGGTTGAATATAGCTTTTCGCCAATTTGGCAGGCGCTAACAGCTGGATGAGCCTGAATGCGAATCCCTGACGTCGGCATAAGCCATTGAAATATGTGAATTTTAATGGTGTTAAATTAGTCTGCCTGCGTCGTTGACTCTGACGTGTTCACCCCTTAGCAACCACAGCAGAATTCGCGTGAGGATGGCACCCGTGATTGATGACGACCAAAGGCAGCGTTTGGCGCAGCTGGAGGCGCGATTGAGCGAGGCGCGTAAGGCTCAAGAGCCCAAGCCGCGCGTGGATGAACACTATAGCATGGCCAATCAGGCCTGGCGGATGGTGACGGAACTTGTGGCCGGTTTGGTTATCGGCTTTGGCGTCGGATTTGGGCTTGATAGCCTGTTTGGGACAATCCCAATCTTTCTGGTGACCTTTACATTGCTGGGTCTGGTGGCCGGGGTCAAAGTGATGATCCGCAGCGCCCATGAGATCCAGGAGACGAAACTGGCCGAAGAGGCCAACGAAAAAGAGACGCAAGACCGGGATTGATCCCCCGGCGACAGGAGACACGGGACGATGGGCAAGATTTTCTTTTATGTAGCGCTCGCTGCAGTCGTACTTTCGGGGCTGCTCTTTGCTCCTGAGCATGCGGGCCTGGCAATTCATCCGGTTGACCAGTTCGAGGTCAAATCGCTGTTTGGCGGCGATCACGTTGGTCTGATGACCCCAACAAACGTGACCCTGTGGATGGTTATCGCGATCGTTTCGATCTTTGCTCTGCTGGTTCTCGGCTCTTCGGGCCGCGCGGTTGTCCCTTCGCGTGCTCAGTCGATTGCTGAACTGGCGTATGGCTTTATCTACAAGATGGTTGAAGATGTTGCAGGTAAGGACGCGGTTCGCTTCTTCCCCTACATCATGACCCTGTTCATGTTCATCGTGACCGCCAACTTCCTTGGCCTCATTCCGATGTCCTTTACCACCACATCGCATTTTGCCGTCACCGGCATGCTGGCGGTACTGGTGTTCGTGACCGTGACTGTGATTGGTTTTGTCATGCACGGTGCGAAATTCCTGTCACTTTTCTGGGTCTCTTCCGCGCCGCTGCCGCTGCGTCCGGTACTGGCCCTGATCGAAGTGATTTCCTACTTCGTACGCCCCGTGAGCCTGTGCATTCGTCTTGCAGGTAACATCATGGCGGGCCACGCAGTTCTGAAAGTTTTCGCGGGGTTTGCCGCAGGTCTGGGTCTGTTCTCCTTCCTGCCGATCTTCGCCATCAGCGCGTTCTATGCGCTCGAAGTTCTCGTAGCCTTTATCCAGGCATACGTATTCACCATTCTGACCTGCGTGTACCTGAAAGACGCGCTGCACCCGTCGCACTAAGCGACGGCTGCTCTAAGGTCCGAACTCTAAATCCGTAACTTCCAATCGTAAGGAGATTTCACAATGGAAGGCGAACTCGCACACATCGGCGCTGGTCTGGCTGGCATGGGTACTGGTATTGCTGCACTGGGTGTTGGCAACGTAGCAGCTAACTTCCTGGCAGGCGCACTGCGCAACCCTTCTGCAGCTGCATCGCAGACTGCAACCCTCTTCATCGGTATCGCATTTGCAGAAGCTCTGGGCATCTTCTCGTTCCTGGTTGCTCTGCTGCTGATGTTCGCCGTCTAAGAACCTTAGGAACCTTTTTCCTTACGGCCGGGCGGTGTGGCAGCCCCATACTGCCCGGTGTAACGGCAAGTTCCTTAGGAGGACGACATGGCATCAAACTCGCATGACGCAGGTCACGGTGCTGCAGATGCAGCCCACGCCGCCGACGCGGCGCATGGCTCCGGCGGTATGCCGCAGCTGGACTTCTCGACCTATGGTAACCAGATCTTCTGGCTCCTGGTCACTCTTGTCGTGATCTACTTCATCCTGTCGCGTATCGCGCTGCCTCGCATTGCTGCGGTGCTGTCCGAGCGTCAGGGTACCATTACGAATGACCTGGCCGCGGCCGAGGACCTGAAAGCCAAAGCAGTTGAGGCGGAAGACGCCTATAACAAAGCTCTGGCGGATGCACGTGGTGAAGCGCAGCGTATTGCTGCAGAGACCCGCGCAGCCATCCAGAAGGATCTGGACGCAGCCATCGAGAAAGCAGACGCTGAGATTTCTGACAAAGCGGCAGAATCTGAAAAAGCGATTGCTGAGATCCAAGCTGGTGCGCTGGAAGCGGTTCAAACCGTTGCTGCCGACACCGCTGGCGAACTGGTTGCTGCTCTTGGCGGCAAAGCAGACGCAGATGCAATTGCAGCTTCGGTTGCTGAACGGATGAAAGGATAAGGACATGCGCACAGTATTTGCACTTGCCCTGACCCTGGGTGCCGCAAGCCCGGCCCTCGCGGCCTCTGGCGGCAAATTCCTGGCACTGGACAACACCGATTTTGTTGTTCTGCTGGCCTTCCTTCTGTTCGTTGGCATTCTGCTTTTTGTCAAAGTGCCAAGCCTGCTGGGCAAACAGCTGGACGATCGTGCTGAAGGCATCCGCAAGGAGCTGGACGAGGCGCGCGCCCTGCGTGAAGAAGCTCAGACTATCCTGGCCTCCTATGAGCGCAAGCAAAAGGAAGTCAGCGAGCAGGCGGAGCGCATTGTTGCAACCGCACGCGAAGAAGCAACTGCTGCTGCTGAACAGGCTAAAGCAGATCTGAAGACCTCGATTGCCCGCCGTCTGGCGGCTGCTGAAGAGCAGATCGCATCTGCAGAAGCTTCGGCTGTGAAAGCAGTACGTGATCGCGCCATCGACGTGGCTGTTAAAGCCGCAGATGATGTGATCTCCAAACAGCTGTCGGCTGCTGAAGCCAACAAGCTGATTGACTCAGCCATTGCTGACGTTGAAGCAAAACTGCACTAAGCGCAGCTAAAACGATGTAATTAAACCCGGCCTTTGCGCTGGGTTTTTTTGCGTCTATGTGAATTTTTTACGACAAGAGCGCTTGTTAACGAGACAATTAATATCTGACTGGTATGGAAGAACCTACAAGGTAACTAATTGAATTGAAGCACAATGTTGGATGTCGGCCTCGTATCCGCGCGTATTGACACTTTGGCATCTGTTCAGGCTAAAGCTATTTTGTCGTGTTTGAGCCTGGATCTGCAGTATGGAAGGAGACGCGTCTTTAGCGATGTCTCTTTTGATCTGTTTCAGCAAGAAACCCTGTGTCTGATCGGTTCACAGGAGAACGGAAAATCCAGCTTGTTGCGTTGTTTGAACCGCACGGCGGAGCTTGATCGCGGGGCCTGTCAGGGTGGTCGGATCTTTCTGGATCGCCGAGATGTATTTGATCCGAGCTGGGATGTGACCTTTGTGCGCCGCCAGGTTGCTTTGGTGCCGCAGGTCTCTAACCCGTTTCCCGCAAGTATCTGGGACAATATCGCATATGTGTTGAAGCTGCATCGTATCGCCTCTGGCCAGCATGATATTGGCGATCGGATCGAGGAGGCTTTGCGTTTGGTGGGCATATGGGGTGAGGTCAAAGACGATCTGCACAAGACGCCCGTGCACCAGATGTCGCCAGTGATCCAGCGGCAGGTCTGTATTGCGCGGGCGCTGGCGCTTGAACCACGTGTTTTGCTGCTGGATGAGCCTTCGGTCGGGCTTGGGGGGCTCTCGATGCAACAGCTGGAAACGATACTGTGTCGATTAAAGCAAAACCTAGCGATTGTGGTGGCAACGCAATCGTTGGAAGTCACGGCACAAATCGCAGATCGTATTGCCCATCTGGATCAGGGGACTATGCAAGAAGTCGACTGCGCCGAACTTATTCTGACCAATGCGCAAAACCCGGTGACGCGCCGGTTTGTGGAGGCGCATGCGCAGGGGATGATCAGCTGAGGCTCTGGTCCTTTTCCAGTTTCTGGCGGGCGATTTCGGCATTGCGCTGGGTCTTTTGGTGATCAAGCAGGCATTGCTTCACGTAATCCAGGTGTGCCTCAGCAGCTGTGCGGGCGGCCTCTGGGTTTCGGTTTTGCAATGCGGCGTTGATGGCGTGGTGCTGGGCTGCAAGGGCGGCGCAGCTGGTGTCGCGCTGAAACATCACACGTCGATTATAAAACACCCCCAAGCGCAGCAGATCCAGCATAGAACGCATCACATGCAGCATGATCACATTGTGCCCCGCGTCCATGATGGCTGCGTGAAATTCCGCATCCAATTGCGCCGCCGCTTCTGAGGTGGCGGGATTGCCCGCCTCCTGCATTCGGTCATGCAGCGACTGGATGACCTGCAGATCCTCATCAGAGCCAAAGCGCGCGGCGCGCTCGGCCGCCAGTCCTTCGATGTCGCGGCGAAAGGACAGGTAGTCAAAAACCGCTTCGTCGTGGCGGGCAAACAGATCAATCAACACTGGCGAAAAGGCTGAGCCCAAAACATCAGCCACATAGACACCGGATCCAGCCTTGGTTTGCAGCAGGCCGCGATCGCGCAATTCACCCAAAGCATCGCGCAAAGAAGGGCGGGAGACGCCAAGACGATCTGCCAGATCACGTTCGGCGGGCAGCCGGTCGCCTGGCGTCAGTACCCCGCGCAAAATCAGCAGCTCTATCTGAGCAACAACAGAAGAGGAAAGCTTTGCAGCGGAGATCTTTTGAAAAGGCATAGTCTGTGAACCACTGTGCATTGGTCGGAACATTGGATCATAACGACCTGGGCGGCTCAAGGAAACAAATCAATCGGCGCGAGTTTAAGGTCAGTATTATTGACTTAATATCTCGAATCGATTAGCTCAAAGGTGAAAGTGGAAAGGTCTGACATGGATTTTGGTAATTATTTTTCAAACCGAACAAGCCGAATGAAAGCTTCGGAAATCCGTGAGCTGCTGAAACTGCTGGAAAAACCCGGCATCATTTCATTTGCGGGCGGTATTCCCGACGCGAATCTTTTCCCCGACGAAGCCCTAAAGGCGGTCGCGGCCGACGCGCTGTCTGAACCGGGGTTTGCGCTGCAATATTCCGTCAGCGAAGGCTATGGGCCGCTGCGGGCGTGGATCGTTGATCATATGCGAACGCTTGGCGTTGAGTGTGAGATCGACAATGTGTTGATCACGTCAGGATCGCAGCAGGCGCTGGATTATCTGGGGAAGATGCTGCTCTCGCCAGATGACACCGCTTTGGTGGAATGGCCCACCTATTTGGGCGCGCTAGGTGCGTTCAACGCCTATGAGCCGCGCTATGAACGCCTGTGGATCAACGACAACCGCACTGCCGCTGATATTACCCAAGCTGCCCATGACGCCGGTGGCGCGGTGAAATTCACCTATGTCACCCCTGAGTTCTCCAACCCGACCGGGATCACCCTGACCCGCGCAGAGCGCGAGGCACTGTTGCAGCGTGCAGCTGAGCTAGATTGCCTGATCCTGGAAGATTGCGCCTATGAGGGGCTGCGCTATGACGGTGAACCCGTGCCACCGATCCTTGCATTGGAACAGGCGCAGGGGGCGGAAATGAACGCCTGTCGCACGCTGTATTGCGGGACATTTTCCAAAACGCTGGCGCCGGGATTGCGGGTTGGCTGGGTGGTGGCGGCAAAGCCGATGATTGATCAGCTGGTGTTGATCAAACAGGCGGCGGATCTGCATTCGTCTACGCTTAATCAGATGATGGTCGCGCAGGTGGTGCAGGAGGGGTTTTATGACCACTTGGCCGAGCTGCGCCGCTGTTATGGCGCGCGCCGGGATGCGATGCTTGCGGCGCTTGCGCAGGAAATGCCCGAGGGCGTGAGCTGGAACACGCCTGAAGGAGGCATGTTCATCTGGCTGACGCTGCCCGAGCAGGTGGATTGTGGTGAACTGTTGCGTATCGCGCTTGAACATCACAACGTGGCCTTTGTACCGGGGCAGGCGTTCTTTGCTGATGGCAGTGGGAAAAACACGCTGAGGCTCAGCTTTTCATGTGCGTCGCTGGCGCAGACCGACAGTGGCATCCATGCGCTGGGGCAGGCCATTCGAACCTATCTTGCGCAGGGCTAATGCGCTGATTGGCACGTGATTGCCGTCCTACGCTTCGCCGTTGCAGTGAGGTGAAAACCGCGATAGATGGCTGCGCTTAGAGGGCGCGCATGGGCAGGGATTTGCCAGTTTGCGCTGATTTAAGGCGAGTTATCCACAAGATATAGCGTTGCAAGGCCCGGATCCGGCATAATGTGGGGGTGAGCGAGATTGACAGCTCCCCCGCAATTGGCTGAGATCACGCCACAACGGTATCAAGCGAGGTCCATTTGCGTTTTTCCAAGCTGCGGCTGAACGGGTTCAAGAGTTTTGTTGATCCAACCGATCTGATGATTTCAGATGGGTTGACCGGCGTTGTGGGGCCAAACGGCTGCGGTAAGTCGAACCTTTTAGAGGCGCTGCGCTGGGTCATGGGCGAAAACCGCCCCAAGGCCATGCGCGGCGGTGGCATGGAAGATGTGATCTTTGCTGGCGCCAGTGCGCGTTCAGCCCGCAATTTTGCCGAAGTCAGCCTGCAGTTGGATAACAGTGATCGTCTGGCTCCGTCTGGGTTTAATGATGCGGATCAGCTCGACATTGTGCGTCGGATTACCCGCGATGTTGGCAGCGCCTACAAAGCGAACGGCAAAGACGTGCGCGCGCGCGATGTGCAGATGCTGTTTGCGGATGCCTCGACCGGGGCGCATTCGCCGTCATTGGTCCGTCAGGGTCAGATTGCAGAGCTGATCAACGCAAAGCCCAAGGCGCGGCGGCGTATCCTAGAGGAAGCTGCGGGGATCTCGGGGCTCTATCAGCGCCGTCATGAGGCGGAGCTGAAGCTTAAGAATACCGAACAGAATCTGTTGCGCGTTGATGATGTGATTGAACAGCTGGCGACCCAACTGGGTCAGCTGGCACGTCAGGCGCGGCAGGCACAACGGTATCGCGGCATCGGTGAAACCCTGCGTCACGCCGAAGGGGCGCTGTTGTATCGTCGCTGGCGCGAAGCCGATGAAGCGCGCCTTGCCGCCGAAGAGGGGCTGCGGGTACGTGTGACCCAGGCGGTGAAGGCGGAAAACCTTGCACGGGCCGCCGCCGAGAACCGCGTGGCAGCCGACGCCAAACTGCCACCCCTGCGCGAAGAAGAGGCCATCGCCACCGCCATTTTGCAGCGGTTTGTGGTGCAGCGCGATGCGCTGGCAGATCAGGACGCGCAGGCGCGTCAGACGATTGAAACCCTGACCAGCCGTATTCGTCAGCTGGGCGCGGATATCGAACGTGAAAGCGGGCTGAACAAAGACGCGGGCGAAACCATTGAACGGCTGGAATGGGAGCAACGCGAGCTGCAAAAGGCGGGCGACGGGCAGGGTGAACGGCTGGACGAAGCCGCAGAACTTATGCGCAATGCGGCCACCGTATTGCAACAACGCGAGGACCACCTGTCGCAAGTGACCGAAGATGTGGCCCGTCTGGCGGCCCGGCACCAGTCTGCGCGCCGGATGGTAGAAGATTGCAAACGCGCCGCCGAGCGCGCCGAGACCGAAGGCCGCACTGCGCGTGATGCAATGATTGCCGCGGACGAGGCGGTGTCGCAGGCCCGCACGCGTCAGTCAGATGCGGTTGAGGCCGAAGAAGAAGCGCGCGCGGCCTCGGAAGATGCAGAAGAGGCGCTGGTGGCGGCCGATGAAGCCCGGACTGAGACACAAGCCCGCGAAGCTGACGCACGGGCGCAACGCTCTGAAGCAGATGGTGAACTGGGCGCGCTGCGCTCTGAGGCCACGGCGCTGGCAAAGCTTGTGGAACGCGACACGGCTGAAGGTGGCCAGGTTCTGGATGATCTGCGGGTTGAGCCCGGCTATGAAAAGGCGCTTGGCGCCGCACTGGCGGATGATTTGCGTGCACCTTTGGCGGATCGTGACGGGCCTTCGGGTTGGTTGACCCTGCCTGCATATGATCGCGAAGCCGGCCTGCCCGAAGGGGTGAAACCGCTGGCGCTGTTTGTGTCAGGGCCCGAGGCTTTGTCGCGTCGGATGACCCAGATCGGTGTGGTGGATAGCGACAGCGCAGCCATAATGCAGGCGCGTTTGCGCCCCGGTCAGCGATTGGTGACGCAAGACGGTGATCTGTGGCGCTGGGACGGCTATCGCGCCTGGGCCGAGGATGCACCCAGTGCTGCGGCGCTACGTCTGGAGCAGATGAACCGGCTTGAGGCGCTGAAACAGGATATTGAGCACGCAGAAGCCCGCGCAGCAGGTCTGACTGCGGCGCATGAGGCGTTGATGCGTAAGCTCACCGAGGTGACCGAGGCGGATCAAGCTGCGCGCCAGGCCCGGCGCATGGCGGATCAGCGGGTGGCAGATTGCGCACGTGCGCTGAGCAAGGCTGAGGCAGATTGCAATCTGGCGGGGGCAAAGCTTGAAACCCTGCAGATCGCGGTGGAACGTCACGAAGAGGATGCCGAAGCGGCGCAGGAACGCCTGAGCGACGCAATGGAAGTTGTCGAAGATCTCGGGGATCTTGAAATAGCGCGCAGCGCGGTCGAAGAGGTGAAGCAGAGCGTAGAAGCCGCGCGCATCACCATGATCACCCATCGCTCGGCCCATGATGAGCTGCGCCGCGATGGCGAAGCCCGCATTCGCCGCACCCAAGAGGTGATCAAGGAGCTGTCAGGCTGGAACCATCGCCTGGAATCCGCTGGGCGCCGTATTTCCGAGCTTGAGGAGCGCCGCACCGCCAGCCAGGATGAGCTGGAAGAGGCGATGGCCAAACCCGCAGAGATCGAAGAGAAACGCGAAGAGCTGAATGAATCGATCGAGGGTGCTGAGGCGCGTAAATCTGTCGCTACCGAGACGTTGATTGCTGCCGAAGCGGCACTGCGCGAAGCAAGCCAAAATGAAAAGGACGCCGAGCGTCTGGCCTCGGAAGCGCGTGAGGAACGTGCGCGCACAGAAGCGTTGACAGGCAGCGCCCGCGATGCGGTGCAGGCCGCTGAAAGCCGCATTATCGAAGAGCAGCAGGTGACACCGCCTGTGTTGCTGGAGCGTCTCGCAGTTGATCCCAAAGATATCGAGGAATCCGACGTGCTTGAGGCGCAGGTTGCGCAGCTCAAACGGCAACGCGATTCGCTGGGGGCTGTGAACCTGCGCGCCGAAGAAGATGCGCGCGAGATCCAGTCGGAACATGACCATCTGGTGGAAGAAAAACGCGATCTGGAAGAGGCGGTGAAAACCCTGCGCGCAGGTATTTCCAGCCTTAACCGCGAAGGTCGCGAACGCCTGCTGACTGCGTTTGAACAGGTGAACAGCAGCTTTTCGATGTTGTTTCAGCATCTGTTTGGTGGTGGTGAGGCCAATCTGGTGATGGTGGAAAGCGATGATCCGCTGGATGCCGGGCTCGAAATTATGTGTCAGCCGCCGGGCAAGAAACTGTCGACGCTGTCGCTGTTGTCTGGTGGTGAGCAGACGCTGACTGCGATGGCGCTGATCTTTGCGGTATTCCTGTCGAACCCTGCGCCGATCTGTGTCCTCGATGAGGTTGACGCGCCGCTGGATGATGCCAACGTCACCCGTTTCTGTGATCTTCTGGATGAAATGTGCCGCCAGACCGACACCCGGTTCCTGATCATCACCCACCATGCGGTGACGATGGCGCGGATGGACCGGTTGTTTGGCGTGACCATGCAGGAAAAAGGCGTGAGCCAGCTGGTATCTGTTGATCTGAAAAAGGCCGAAGCGCTGGTGGCCTAATCCACCGCCTGTGCTGCGTCACACCAAAGTGAGACCTATTTCAGGACATATCTGCCTATCATGCGGGTATGAGATATCTGATCCTGTCTGCCTTATTGTCTTGCCCGCTGCCATTGGCCGCGGCGGATTGGGCCTTGCGCCCCACGGATGAGCCGTTTTCACAGGCGGAGCTTGAGGCGCTGCCCGGGCAGTCCTTTGTGTTTTATGATGATGGTGAAAGCATCTATGGCGCGGATGGTGCCTATTCATATACCTATTCCATTGCCAATGGCGCAGGCACGGCCTGGGGCAGCTATCATATTGTCGAAGATGGCAGCGTTTGCGTGCATTTTGTTACCGGCGCGGAACGCTGTGATTTCTTTGTACGCAATGGCAGCCGGGTACTGGTGATCACCGAAGAGGGAGAGCGTTTCCCTGTTCGTTGAGACCGTGTTGTTGAAGCTGCGTGTTGAACCAGTGCCGTGACGGCGTGATCAGAGCAGTTGCAACAGGCGCGGCGTGGGCCAGGCATCTGCGGGCAGGCCAAGGCGTTTTTGCTCGCGCTGTACCGCTCTGCGGGTTTTGGCCCCCAGGATGCCATCGATCTTGCCCACATCAAAGCCACGCGCCTGCAGCTTACGCTGAAGCTGTTTCATCTGGTCTCCGCTCAGCCCCGTGTCTGGCTGGCCCGCGCTATAGACCTGCGAACCTTCCAAACGATTGGCGAAATAGGCGGCGGTCAGCACATAGGTAAAGCTTTGATTCCACTCAAAATAGACATCAAAATTGGGATAGGCGAGGAAAGCAGGCCCGTTGTGACCCTGTGGCAGCAACAGCGCTGCTTTCATGTCGTCAAAGGGCAGATCCCCTTGGCGTGGCATAACGCCAAGCTTTTTCCAATCAGAGACATTGCGCTTACGCCCAACACCGGTCAGCGACAGGTTGAGATCCGCGGGAATTGTCACCTCTTGCAACCAGGGTTGATTGGGTTGCCAACCGAGGCTTGACAGCATCTTGGCCGCTGACATCAAGGCATCAGGGGCTGAGGTCTTAAGCGTCACATGGCCATCGCCATCCGCATCCACTCCGTTTTCCAGAATGTCGCCGGGCAGCATTTGCACCATGCCGATTTCACCGGCCCAGGCACCGGTGGTGCGGGCGGGATCAAAATCACCATGGGAAAACAGTTCAAGCGCAGAAAACACCTGGGGGCGGAACAGATCAGGGCGGCGGCAATCATGGGCAAGGGTCACCAGCGCGTTGCGGGTGTTGAAATCTCCCTGAAACGCGCCGTAGTCGGTTTCAAAAGCCCAAAACGCCAAAAGCACCCCGCGGTTGATGCCATAGGTGGTTTCGATCCGGCGGAAGATGCTGTCGTATTTCTGCGACATGGCTGCACCGCGATCAATGCGGTTTTGCGAAATCAGACGGCGGGAGAACTCGATAAAGGGTTTTTGAAACACCCCTTGGGCGCGATCCGCCTTGAGCACCCGCTGATCCTGTTGCACCCCGTTGAAGAACTGCGCCACCACCGCACGGTCATAGCCTGCGTTCACAGCCTCGTTTTTCAGGCTGGTGACAAAATTGGCAAAACTGCCACCACATTGTGCCATGGCCGCCAGCGGCGATAGAGCAAGGGCAAAGGTAAGTGACAGAAGCCGCATATGTGCCATCCCATTGAATACGTCTGAATACGTCGGTGTTCTGTTTGCTAAAAGATCGCCGCCAGCGCAACTGAAACCATAAGGAAAATGCCCCAAACCTGCCACAGTGCGCTGCAACAGGCCCTGATATCGCGGGATGTTAGGGTTTTGCGCCCGTCAGGGTTGACCCAGGGGAATTCCTGTAGCGTGCCATCATAAGAGCGTGGACCCGCAAGCGACACACCCAGAACACGCGACATTGCGGCTTCGGGCCAGCCTGCGTTGGGGGAGCGGTGCTGGCGCGCGTCAGACACAATCGCGCGCCATTTCGGCAGCTGCCAGCGCAGGAGCGCGCACATCAGCGCAGTCAGGCGCGCGGGCCCCAGATTGAGCACATCATCCAGCCGCGCTGCCGCCCAGCCGAAATCACGGTATTGATCGGTGCGATAGCCGATCATGCTGTCTGCCGTGTTGACCATCTTATAGGCGATCAGCCCCGGAAGCCCCGCGACCAGAAACCAGAACGCAGGCGCAATCACCCCGTCCGAGAGGTTCTCCGCGCCGCTTTCGATGGCGGAGCGCGCGATCTGGCTTTCATCCATGTCTTTGGTGTCACGGCTGACAATCATCGAAACCGCAAAGCGCCCGGCGGGCAAATCTTTTTCAAGGCCCTCGGCAACCGCGCGCACATGCTCCACCAGCGAGCGCTGCGCCAGCAGGATTGCGGCAACCGGAATGATCACAATGGGCCCGCCAAGAGAGAGCAGGCAGCCAAGCGCGATGCCCGCGGCCACGAGAAGCAATACAGCCAGCACGCCTTTGGCCTTCTTGGCGGTGCCTGCATTGAACGTTTTGTCGAGCGCGCCAACTAAGCGCCCCATCACTACAGCAGGATGGGGGAGATGCGACCAGAGCCAGCGCGGCTCTCCCAGCAGCGCATCCAGCAACAGCGCAAAAATGAGCAGCAGTGCAGTGTTCACACTGCCGCCTCAAATCGTGCCCAGCCCGTCGCGGGTGGCAGGCCAAGGCGAAGGTAGGTACCGGAATAGGGGAAGATGCGGCTCCAGATCTGATGGTCGGCAAGTTTTTCCTGCCAAGCGGCTGCATCATCGACCTCATAGAGGCGAAAGAGATCGGTGCCGCCGACCAGATTTGCATCACGTGCGGTCATCACTTCATCCATCCGGGCGCGATCTGTTGCCAGGCGTATGCGGGTTTCTTCGGCCCATGTGTGATTCTGTAGCGCCTGCGCACCGATGCGCAGCGCTGGCCCGGATACGGCCCATGGCCCTTGCAACATGCGCAGGCGGGCAATCAAAGTGGGATCGCCAATTGCAAAGCCAAGTCGCAGCCCAGCGAGGCCCCAGAACTTGCCAAAGCTTTTCAGGATTACCGTGCCGGGGCGGTTGGCCAGATCGATCAGCGTGTGTTCGGGGCAGATGTCGCAGAAGCTCTCATCAATCACGGTGAGGGGCGCGTTTACGTCTTCGGCTGTCCAGATCCGCCCATCGGGATTGTTGGGGTGCACCAGAACCCGCGCCGATGTTGGGCCACTGTCGGTGACCTGCCAGCCCTGGTTTTCAAAGGCACCAGCGTGTTCATTATAGGTGGGTTTGGTGATCTCCACGCTGGCGGCATTCGCAAGCGTCGGGATCGCGGCAATCAGCGCAGACGCACCGGGAGCTGGCAGAATGGCCGCGCCGTCTGGGACCTGCCAGAAATCGCGCGCGGCCTGGATGAGCGTATCAAGCTCGGCTTGATCGGGCAGGGCGCTCCAGTCTTGCGCGGAGAGGCCAGCAACCGGGTAAGGTTCTGGGTTGATGCCAGTTGATAGATCAATCCAATCGGTCCGATTGCCGCCAAAGCGCGCGACAGCAGCGGAAAGGTTGCCGCCATGGTCGCGTGGGGTCTGCTCTGTCAGATTTGTCATAGACACCTTGCCCTGAAACTACGTCCCAGCGGTATGCCGGAGGGGCGCAGCTTAAACAAGGATCTTATCCGCGCCGGTGTGGTGCATCCCAGTTGAGATCCGGATTGACCGGCAGGATCCGGTTGGGGTTAATCGTGTCGTGGCTGTAGTGATAGTGACGCACGATATGGCCCAGATGCACCGTCTCAGCCACGCCGGGGATCTGATAGAGCTCACGCGTATAGGCCCAGAGGTTGGGATAATCGATCAGGCGCTTCTTGTTGCATTTGAAATGCAGGTGATAGACGGGATCAAAGCGCACAAGGGTTGTGAACAAGCGCCAGTCGGCCTCGGTGAGTGTGTCCCCCAGCAGATAGCGGTTCTGGCCAAGATGCGCCTCCAGCCAATCCAACGTGTCAAACAGCGGCTGGATTGCTGCATCATAGGCCGTCTGGGTGGTGGCAAACCCCGCCTTGTAGACGCCGTTGTTCACGGTGTCATAGATGCGCGTGTTCACCTCTTCGATCGCGTCGCGTTTTTCCACGGGCCAGAAATCCAGCGTGTTGCCGGTGATGCCATCAAAGGCCGCGTTAAGCATGCGGATGATTTCGGAGCTTTCGTTTGAAACAATCGTATGGCGCGTCTTGTCCCAGAGGATGGGGACAGTGACGCGGCCCGTGTAGTTTGGATCAACCTCGGTGTAGATCTGATGGGCGTAAGATTTGCTGAGCAGCGTGTCGCCGGTTGCGCCCGCATCATCAGTTTCAAAGGTCCAGCCTTTGTCGAGCATATCGGGATGAACAACTGAAACAGAGATGTGCTCGCCCAGCCCTTTGAGCGCGCGAAAAATCAGGGTGCGATGGGCCCAGGGGCAGGCGTATGAGACATAAAGATGATAGCGCCCGCTTTCGGCTTTGAACCCATCGGTGCCGGACGGGCCAGCAGACCCATCCGCCGTGATCCAATTGCGAAACTGCGCGGTGGACCGTTTGAACGCGCCGCCGGTGGATTTGGTTTCATACCAGGTGTCATGCCAGATGCCGTCAACCAATAGTCCCATGAGATGCTCCTGCTGCTGATCAAACCTATCTAAGCAGCACAGCGTTCTGCGCCTATATTCAGGCGCGCGCAGCACATCTGTATGAGCGCACAGAGCGCGCATGGTTTGCGTGGCGCGTACATCTCATGCGGGAAATACAGTTTGTTCACAGAATCTTATCCATTCTTTCGTAAAATTTGCGTTATGCTGTTAAGGAAGAATCCAGAAGGTTTACGGCCATGACCACCTATGTCCCCAAGGCAGTCCAAGAGGCGCTTGATGCTGCGCGTATCTCTGAGATGAAGAAAAACAACCGGCTGCGTGTGCTGGTTGAGGATAGCCATTATCCGGTGTTGCGCCTGTGGTCTGATGGGTTTTCAGTTGCGATTGAGGATGCACCACAACTGCGCGGATTGGTCGATCTGTTTGATGGCGCGCGCCACCTGTCGCAATGTCTGATCGTTGCCTCCGAGGAGGAGGTGGGCGAAATGCGCTATGAATTCAAGCGCGCGACTGCGGCCGCAGATGATGCACCGGTTGATTTCTACCGCGCGCCGGATGCGCCTGTTGGTCTGATCGAATCCCAACAGGGGAACTGATTTCAAAAGCAGGACCTGCGCTTTTGCTCTGACTTTGCGCGCCATTTTTAGGGCGCGCTTGGTCAGCTCCACCCGGCCTAGTCACCCGGTCTGCTGTCACTGGGCCTGATTTAACTGGGCCTGCTTTTCCCTCTCTCGCTGCGAGGTAAGCGTTCTGGCGTTGCCCACTATGGGCTTCTCATCCAGATATCTTTCGGTTTCCCAATGATTATGTATCGCGCCCAGGCTCATCTGGATTGCTTGAGAACAGTGCAAGCTTGTTCCCCTGCGGATCGCGCAGATAGGCGACATAGAAGTTAGGCCCATAGGTTTTGCGAAACCCCGGCTGCCCTTCGTCGGTGCCACCAGCTGCAAGCGCAGCCGCGTGCAGTTCGCGCACCTGTTGCTGGCTGTGGGCTTCAAAGGCAACCATAGAACCATTGCCAACCGAGGCAGCTTCGCCGTCAAACGGTGGCTTTACATAAAAATCCGGCTGGCTTGGGCGTTCGCCGGGGGGCACAGGCAGCGCGTAGCTCAGACCTTCGGGGCCTTCTGTCATGCCATATCCAAGCGCTGGCAAAAATGCCGCGTAAAACTGCTTCGCGGCCTGGATATCGTTGGCGCCAATCGTGACATAGGCAATCATAATCTATGCTCCATCCCATATAGAGTCTTCTGGCGCATAAGGTAGGTGCATGGGTGCACCGCCCCGGCGCAGCCCTGATGAGCCGCGCCGAGGAAATAGGTTATTGCAGATCGCCAAAGGCCTCTGTCAGGCGTTGGCAGGCTTCTTCGATGCGGCTGCGCTGGGTGGCGAGGTTAAAGCGCAGGAAGCTTTCTCCGCCGGTGCCAAAGGTGGTGCCGTGATTGGCCGCAATCTTTGCGCCCTGTTCGACCCGGTGGGTGAATTCTTCGCGTGCCATGCCGGTGCCGGTGAAATCAACCCAGGCCAGGTAAGTGGATTGCAGCTTCATCGACGACAGGCCGGGAATGCCAGAAATGGCCGCATCAAAGACCTGACGATTGCCATCAATATAGGCAAGCTGGGCATCGGCCCAGGCTGCGCCTTCTGGGGAATAGGCGGCAGCCGTGGCGAACTGGCCCAGCGAATTCGGCGCCAGCGACAGCGCCAGCATACGGGATTTGAACTTTGCCCGCAGATCGGGATCGCTGATGATCACCTGCCCGGTATGAAGCCCTGCGATATTGAATGTCTTTGACGGCGCGGTCAGCATCAACAGACGGTCTACGATGTCAGGGGCTGCGTTGGGCATGGGGATATGCGTGTTGCCGTCAAAAACCAGATCCTGATGGATCTCATCTGACAGCAGCAGCAGATCATGGCGTTTGGCAAAATCAGCCACCGCGCGCAATTCTTCCTGGCTCCAGACCCGGCCGCCTGGGTTATGGGGCGAGCAAAGGATCACCATCGTTTCCTTGCCGGTCATCTGCGCGTCATAGGCATCGAAATCCAGTGAGTAATAGCCGTCACTATTGACCATCTGGCATTCAACCACCTCACGGCCCGCGTTGCGAATGACTTTGGCAAAGGCGTGGTAGACTGGGGTGAACAAAACGATCCCGTCGCCGGGTTTGGTAAATGCGTCAAGGCACATGCCAACACCGTTCACGAGACCCGTGGTGGTGAAAATCCCGTTGGTATCGAGATCCCAGCCGTGGCGGTTTTTCATCCACCACTGGATGGCCTCACGGTAGGGAGTTTCAGCGTCGACATAGCCCAGAATACCCGCGTCAATCACGCTGCGCAGGCGCTCTGAGATCACATCGGCAATTTTGAAATCACTGTCAGCCACCCACATGGCGAGGCCTTCATCGCGGGGCACACCATAGATCGGCTCCATCCCGTCCCATTTGCTGCAATAGGTGCCATGGCGGTCCACCAGCTCATCAAAATTCATCGGGTGCTCCTCAAAAAACCTCTTTTGCGAAGCTATCGCGTTGGGCCGCAGGTGCAAGGGGCGTTGCGGGACTTGGTACAATCGCATAAATGGCAGGGTATGAAGCGCCCTATTTTGATCCATCCTGATCCCCGCCTGAAGAAGGTCTGCGCCCCAGTTGCCGATATATCGGACGAGCTGCGCCAGCTGGCCGATGATATGCTTGAAACCATGTATGACGCGCCGGGTGTTGGACTGGCCGCGCCGCAGATTGGTGTGCTGGATCGGGTGATCGTGCTCGATTGCGTCAAAGAAGAAGGCGAGGCACCACGCCCGCTGCAAATGTTTAACCCGCGTATTATTGCCTCATCGGATGAGAGCAACGTTTATGAGGAAGGTTGCCTGTCAATCCCTGAGCAATACGCCGAAGTCACCCGCCCCAAAGTGGTGGATGTGGAATGGATCGATCGCGACGGCAATCTTAAGACCGAAAGCTTTGATGGTCTCTGGGCAACCTGTGTTCAGCATGAGATCGACCACCTCGAAGGCAAATTGTTCATTGACTACCTCAAGCCAATGAAGCGCCAGATGATCACCCGGAAAATGCAAAAGCTCAAGAAAGAGCTGGCTCGAAATAAGGACGTGTAATTATGGCTGTTCGTACCTGTCTGCCTTGGCCTGATAAACGCCTGCGTACCCGCGCCGAAGAGGTGAGCGAAATCACCGATGATATCCGCGCCATCTGGGATGATATGGTGGATACGATGAATGCAATGCCGGGTGTTGGGCTGGGTGCCAACCAGATCGGTGTTCTGCTGCGTCTTGCGGTTGTTGATGGCTCGGTTGAGCGTGGCAAAGCTGTGCGCATGGCCAATCCGGAAATCCTGCATAAATCGGTTGAACTGCGCGAACATGACGAAGCCAGCCCCAATCTGCCGGGTGTGTCGGCCAAGATCAAACGCCCCCGCGCCGTGACGGTGAAATACATGGATGAAACCGGTGCGTGGGTGGAACGCGATTTTGTTGGCATTGAGGCCACCAGCGTTCAGCACCAGATCGATCATCTGGATGGCAAACTGTATTTCAGCCACCTGTCCAAGATGAAACGCGACATGCTGATCAAAAAGGCGCAGAAATTCACTGGCCCGGTTGCGCATGTTGCGCCATCTGAACCTTCCTGTGGGTGTGGCTCATGCGAGTAATCTTTATGGGTACACCGGAATTTTCCGTTCCGGTGCTGGATGCGCTGGTGGCGGCGGGGCACGATATTGCTGCCGTCTACTCCCAGCCGCCTCGGCCTGCGGGCCGCGGCAAGAAAGACCGACCAACACCCGTACACGCCCGCGCCGCGGCATTGGGGTTGGAAGTGCGCCACCCGATCTCGCTGAAAGGCGCTGAGGAGCAGGCAGAGTTTGCCGCTCTCAACGCCGATGTGGCGGTGGTTGTGGCCTATGGTTTGATCCTACCACAGGCCATTCTGGACGCGCCCGAAAAAGGCTGTTTGAACATCCATGCAAGCCTGTTGCCGCGCTGGCGCGGTGCGGCTCCCATTCATCGTGCCATCATGGCTGGTGACGCCGAGACCGGCATTTGCATCATGCAGATGGAGGCCGGTCTTGATACCGGGCCGGTTCTTTTGCGCGAAGGCACCGCAATTGCGCCCGAAGAAACCACCGCGCTGCTGCATGATCGCCTTGCTGATATGGGCGCGCGGCTGATCGTTGAAGCGCTGGACAAGCTGCCGACGCTGACACCAGATGTTCAGCCTGAGGAGGGTGTGACCTACGCCCATAAGATCGACAAAGCAGAGGCACAGGTGGATTGGTCCGCCCCCGCAGCCGTTGTGGATCGCAAGATCCGTGGGCTGTCTCCGTTCCCGGGAGCCTGGTGTGAAGTCGAAGGTCAACGTGTCAAATTGTTGGCGTCGCGTGTTGCTGCGGCCTCTGGCGCGGCGGGTGCGGTGCTGGATGATGCGCTCACGGTTGCTTGTGGTGAGGGGGCTGTTGAACTTCTGCGCTTGCAACGGGCAGGCAAAGGCGCGCAGGATCGCGATGTGTTCTTGCGGGGCTTCCCAATTGCAAAAGGCACGCAGCTTTAGCGCTTCAGAAAGGTTTGCCTCATGTTTCTGGCTCTGTTTGGAACCGTGGTGATTGCCGGGATTGTTGGCTACGCCTCAGAACGCACGGGGTGGACGCAAAACGGGGTGATCCCGTCGATCATCATCTGTGTTGGCGGTGCGTTTCTGTTTTATTTCCTGCGCATCATGTTTGGCATCGGCTTTTCCGCGCCGGGATGGAACGCAATTCTGTCATCTATCGGTGCATTGATCATTGTGCCAACCCGTTGGCGCGGACGCTAGGAGGTTGCTATGCCTGTTGTTTTTCTGATCATCCTTGGCGCGGCGGCAGGGTTTCTGGCCACGCGGTTCATGAAGGTGGAAGCTGACGTTATCACCACTATGGCTATTGGCATTGCAGGGGCCTTGATTGGTGGCTTTGTGTTGCGGCTCGTGCTCAGCTTTTTGGGAATGCTATCCGGGCTTGTGGGCGCAGTGCTGGGTGCAATGGCATTGATCTGGCTGTGGCAGACTTACGGGCCCAAACGCTGATCACTGCCGAGGTGGGCGACTTTTATAAACCGGCAAATGCCAGCCAAAAGCGATCGATCCTGCCCGCAGGGCCCATGTGGTGCCAGCACAGATCAACAGCGCAGTTGTGAGCTCCAGTCCAGCGGTCATGGCAATCAGCGTGCCAATTGCCCCGGCCATCGCGCAGGAGATATAAAGCTCGCCCTGTTTCAGAACCAGCGGCACTTCATTGCAGACCACGTCGCGCATCAAACCGCCCAGTGATCCGGTTGCCATGCCCATCAGCACCACAATCACCGGATGCTGCCCTGTCTCCAATGCGGCCGCGACCCCGGCGGGGACCGCCACTGCCAGGGCAAAACTATCCAGCCAAATCACCCATTTCATCCGGCTTTCCAGTAAATGTGCGGTGAAAAATATCACAACAGCCGCGCCCGTGGCCCATAGGATGTAAGACGGGCTTTCGATCCAAAACACCGGATGACGGTTCAGTAGCACATCGCGCACGGTGCCACCGCCCACCGCAGTCAGACAGGCCACAAAGGCAAATCCCACGATATCAAGCTGGGCCCGGCTGGCGACCAGCGCGCCCGAGAGCGCAAAAATCACCACCGAAGCCAGATCCAGAACCGTCAGGGCGGTGAGCGTGTTCATGCCTTGGAAGACTTTTTGAACGGTGCCATGCCCGCGCGGGCAAGTTCATCAGCGTGTTCATTCTCTGGATGGCCAGCGTGGCCTTTGACCCATTCCCAGGTCACCTGATGACGTGCTTGTGCTGCGTCCAGACGCTTCCAGAGTTCGACGTTTTTAACCGGCTTTTTCGCCGAGGTTTTCCAGCCGTTCTTTTTCCAGCCAAAAATCCAGCCGGTGACGCCGTTCTTTACATAGGCGGAATCGGTCACAACTGTGATGGTTGACGGGCGGCTCAGGCTTTCGAGGGCCGAAATCGCCGCCATCAGCTCCATCTGATTGTTGGTGGTGCTGGCTTCGCCGCCTTTGAGTTCGCGCTCTTTGACGATGGTGTCACCATCGGTTGCGCGCAAGAGAACGCCCCAGCCACCGGGGCCGGGATTTCCGGAGCAGGCTCCGTCGGTATATGCAAAAAGATCAGCCATTTGAGCGAAGTGCCAGTGCAGTGAAGTAACGTCAAGCAAAGTGTAGCGCGGTGGCAAGCGAGAGCGCGACAAAAATTGTGATGCGCCACCGCAGCCAGCACGCCGGGAACATGTTTATGTGTTTTGCTCCAGTGCCAGACGTCCGGCCAGCAGGGCAAAAACGCTTGCAATGCTGCGGTTGAGCCAGCGCAGGACGCGATCATTGGCCATGATCAGACGGCGGGTTTGGGCCGCGAATAGACCATAAAGCACGAAGATCACAAAGGTCGCTGCCATAAACACGCCGCCAAGTGTGAGCATTTCAAGCGTTGCTGTTTCGGCAGCACCAGACAGGAAGGGCGGCAGTAGCGCGAGGAAGAACAGCGAAAGCTTGGGATTGAGGATATTGATCAGCGCGGCGCGCCGTCCAATGGCCCAGCCGCTGCTGGTGTTGCGTTCGGCGCGCAGTGACAGCGTTCCGCCCTCTTTCACCGCCTGATAGGCGAGGTAGAGGAGGTAGGCGACGCCAACCCATTTTATCAATGAAAACAGCACTGCTGAACTGTGCAAAATGGCGGCAAGCCCAAAGATGGCTGCAAGCAGATGTGGCACAATGCCAAGGGTGCAGCCTGCTGCGGCCCAGATGGCGTTGCGCGGGCCTTGCCCAAGGCCGATTGCCAGCGTGTAGATCACGCCGGTGCCGGGAGCGAGCACAACAACCAAAGTGGTGATAAGGAACTGAAGTGAAATCATGATTTGCCTCAACGGATGCTGTTTTAGAGCTTAGGCAGTCTTGGCGCGGGATCAACGCAGGCAGCGAATTTTTTTGATTGAAGGTGCCGGATGGCAGTGCCGCAACAAAAAAGGGAGCCTGAAGCTCCCTTTCCGATTTGAGACGTTGCGATGATTACGGGCCGGTTGCCACCGAAAGCGCCGGATCATCGCCGGGCATTTCCCGCGGGGGGCGGCCAATCACGTCTTTGAGTTCTTCCAGCTCAATGAAATTGTCGGCCTGGCGGCGCAATTCATCCGAGATCATCGGCGGCTGGCTGCGGATGGTTGAGACCACAGAGACCCGTACGCCCTGACGCTGCAGGCTGGCAATCAGCGGGCGGAAATCCCCATCGCCCGAAAACAACACGATATGATCAACACGTGGTGCCAGCTCCATTGCATCGACGGTCAGTTCGATGTCCATATTGCCCTTAACTTTCCGACGCCCCATGCTGTCGGTGTATTCTTTTGCGGGCTTAGTAACCATGGTGAAGCCGTTGTAATGCAGCCAGTCCACCAACGGGCGAATCGGAGAGTATTCGTCGTTCTCCAAAAGGGCAGTGTAGTAAAATGCGCGCAGCAGCTTTCCGCGGCGCATAAATTCCTGCCGCAATAGCTTATAGTCGATATCGAAACCCAGAGCTTTGGCTGCGGCGTACAAATTCGACCCGTCAATGAACAGCGCGAGCCGTTCGTCCTTGTAAAACATAAACTTGTCCTTCCGGTATAGCCCGCAACGCCTTTGTATTGTGAGTGAGTGGAAATTGGCTTAGCGAAGCGAGTACGTATAAATTAGATTTTTTACGTGCTGCCGCAAGTGTATCATTTTTACGAACAGGGGTCAAAAATGACAAAAAACACTCCAGAAGTGCTAATTGCCCTTGGTGGTAATCTTCCTTTCGAAGATCTTCATCCACGCGATACAATTTTAAGTGCGGTAAATTCACTTTCTGGACCCCAAATCGAAGTGGTTCGTGAATCACGTCTGTTCAAAACGCCATGTTTCCCTAAGGGGGCGGGGCCGGACTATGTTAACGCTGCGGTTGTGGTGCGCAGTGACTTGGCTGCGCCAGAGATTTTGGATTTCTTACATAGTGTTGAGGCAAAATTCGACCGGGAGCGCATCACGCGATGGGGGATGCGGACCCTAGATCTGGATCTTCTTGCGGTTGGGGATCAGATTGCGCCGGATTCGCAAACTTTTGCACATTGGCTGAACCTGGGTTCAGAGGCCCAGAAAACGGATGCCCCCGAGCAACTGATTCTGCCCCATCCGCGCCTGCAGGACCGTGGTTTTGTGCTGGTGCCATTGATGGATGTGGCACCGGATTGGGTGCACCCGGTGCTAAAGCGCAGCGTGCGCCAGATGGTTGAGGCGCTACCCGCTGAGGTAATGGCAGAAATTGAGGCGATTTAATCGCCGAGCGCTTTTGTTTCCCGCCTTGTCAATAGTCTCTTTAGCGATTACATAATCCACTTCTAGATCCATCTGTACTGGAGAGTCGCCTATGGCCCGCGTGACGGTTGAAGACTGCGTTGATAAAGTTCCCAACCGCTTTGAATTGGTGATGCTTGCCGCCCATCGGGCGCGTGAGATCTCGGCTGGTGCTGAACTGACCGTGGATCGCGACAACGACAAAAACCCTGTCGTCTCGCTGCGTGAAATCGCTGAAGAAACTCAAAGTGCTGATTCTCTGCGTGAGCGCATGATCGAGAGCAACCAGACCCAGATCGAAGTGGATGAGCCGGAAGAAGATTCCATGGCGCTGCTGATGGGGTCTGACAATGACAAGCCAGAAGCGGACGACATGTCCGAAGAAAAGCTTCTGCGCGCATTGATGGAAGCGCAGGGTCAGGGCTGATCCAAGCCACCCAAAACACGAAGATTGCGGACCACCTATGATTTCTGCTGAACGTCTGATCGAGCTGGTCCGCACTTACAACCCAAAGACAAACGCTGAGAAGATCGAAGCGGCTTTTGAATTTGGGCGGCAGATGCACGAGGGGCAGTTTCGTCACTCGGGTGAGCCTTATTTTACCCATCCCGTTGCTGTTGCAGCCATTTTGACCGAACAGCGCCTGGATGACGCCACCATTATCACCGCATTGCTGCATGACACGATTGAGGACACCAAAGCCTCATATGAAGAAGTGTCTGAGCTGTTTGGTGAAGAGGTTGCCAAACTGGTGGATGGTGTCACCAAACTGACCAACCTGCAGCTGTCGAGCCGTGAGACCAAACAGGCGGAGAACTTCCGCAAACTGTTTATGGCGATGTCCAAGGATCTGCGGGTGATCCTGGTAAAGCTGGCCGACCGTCTGCACAATATGCGCACGATCAAGGCGATGCGCCCGGAAAAACAGGCGCAGAAAGCGCGTGAAACCATGGATATCTATGCGCCGCTGGCAGGCCGCATGGGTATGCAGTGGATGCGCGAAGAGCTGGAAGATCTGGCGTTTCGGGTGCTCAATCCCGAAGGACGCCAATCGATCATCCGCCGTTTTATCACGCTTCAACGCGAAACTGGCGATGTGATCCATCGGATCACCGGTGATATGCGCGCCGAGCTGGATAAGGCTGCGATTGAGGCCGAAGTGTTTGGACGCGCCAAAAAGCCTTATTCGATCTGGCGCAAGATGCAGGCAAAAGATCAGGGGTTCTCGCGCCTGTCTGATATTTACGGTTTCCGGGTCATCACCCAAAGCGAAGAAGACGCCTATCGCGCATTGGGGGCGATCCACCAACGTTGGCGTGCGGTTCCGGGCCGGTTTAAAGACTATATCAGCCAGCCGAAATCCAACGGCTATCGTTCGATCCACACCACGGTCTCGGGGCGCGATGGCAAACGGGTCGAAGTGCAGATCCGCACCCGCCAGATGCATGATGTGGCCGAAACCGGCGTCGCGGCGCATTGGTCCTATAAAGATGGTGTGCGGGCGGAAAACCCCTTTGCGGTGGATCCTGCCAAATGGATTGCATCCCTGACAGAGCAGTTCGACGCCGAAGATGATCATGATGAGTTTCTTGAAGCGGTAAAGCTTGAGATGTACTCGGATCAGGTGTTCTGCTTCACGCCCAAAGGGGATGTAATCAAACTCCCCAAAGGCGCAACGCCGATTGATTTTGCCTATGCAATCCATACGCGGATCGGCCATGCCTGCGTGGGGGCGAAGGTTGATGGTATCCGGGTGCCGCTTTGGACGCGGTTGCGCAATGGTCAGTCGGTGGATGTGATCACCGCCGAAGGCCAAACCCCACAGGTGAGCTGGCTTGAAATTGCCACCACCGGTAAGGCGCGCACCGCCATTCGTCGTGCCCTGCGCGAGGCGGATCGCGAACGGTTTGTGAAACTGGGTCATGAGCTGGCGCGCTCTGCCTTTGAACATATCGAAAAGAAAGCAACCGATAAGGCGCTGGAAACCGCTGCACGCGCCCTGCGGGTGAGCAGCGTCGAAGAGCTGCTGGCGCAGCTTGGCGCGGCTGAGCTGACCACCCATGATGTGGTTCAGGCGGTCTATCCCGAACTAACCGCAGATGAAGGCGAAGAGGTTTCGCTGCGCCGTGCGGTAATCGGTCTTGAACCGGGGCAAAGCTTTGAGCGCGCGCCTTGTTGTCAGCCACTGCCGGGCGAGCGGATCATCGGGATCACCTACCGGGGGCGTGGCGTGGTGATTCACGCGGCCGATTGTGACACGCTCAGCGAGTTTGAAGACCAGCCCGAGCGCTGGGTGGACGTAAACTGGCACAGCGGCACCCATCCGGCCGCCTATTCGACCACGCTTGAGCTCACAATTGGCAATGATGCAGGTGTACTTGGACGGATTTGTACACTTATAGGTGAGAAGAACGCGAATATATCCGATCTAGAGTTTATCGATCGGAAACCAGACTTTTATAAGCTTATGGTCAACGTGGAAGTGCGGGATGTGGAACAGCTTCATTCTGTCATGTTGACTTTGGAAGCAGAAAGCGATGTTGCTGCTGTGGCGCGGTATCGGGCCAAGCCCGAGACACCGGGTTGGAAGGGGTAGCGCTGGACGCAGATTTGGAAGGGCGAAGCCTTGGTATTCAAGCGCCGGGATAGGCGACCGTTGTTGCGGATCATCGCTGATTTCCTTTGGCCGCGCGGCGGTTGGGGGCGCGCCTTCCTATACGTGAAACACCGCATTCGCCGTTTGCCTGATTCGCCTACCCGCATTGCCCGTGGGGTTGGTGTAGGGGTGTTCACCACCTTCACCCCGTTTTACGGCATGCATTTTGTGGTGGCGGCAATTCTCGCACGGATCTTCAACGGCAATATTCTGGCCGCGCTGAGTGGTACGTTTTTTGGCAACCCGTTGACCTATGTGCCGATTGGGGTGATCTCACTGCAGGTCGGCCATTGGATGCAGGGCGGCGATTTTGCCGAAGATGTGGATGCATCGCTGGTGTCCAAATTCCTTGGGGCCGGGCGCGATCTGAAAAACAATCTCTATGCGCTGTTCACCGATCAAAACGCAGATTGGAGCGGGCTGGTCCGTTTCTTTGATGAAGTGTTTTACCCCTACCTGATTGGCGGGCTGCTGCCGGGGATCATTGCGGGCATGATTGCCTATATGCTGAGCCTGCCGGTGATCCGCGCCTATCAGCAGCGCCGCCGCGCCAAAATCAAGGCGAAGTTTGATGCCATCAAACAGGCGGCTGACCTGGATCAGCTTGATGTTGCGCTCAATCATTCTGAGGATGCAAAAAAGCCCCTGCGCAACGCCAACTGACGCGCTGCTTTCATTGTACCCATTTGCCTGTCTGCACTTGTCCTTGCGGCGCAGGGCGCTAATCTCCGCCCCAAACGCCATCTTTTAAGGACTATATCAATGGCCGATCATCGCTTGCGCTTGGGTGTGAATATCGATCACGTGGCAACAGTGCGCAATGCACGCGGGGGGGCTGTGCCTGATCCGGTGCGTGCGGCCGTTTTGGCGCAAGAAGCCGGAGCGGATGGGATCACCGCGCATTTGCGCGAAGATCGCCGCCATATCGTGGATGCGGATATCGATGCGCTGATGGCGCAGCTTTCGGTGCCGCTGAATTTTGAGATGGCCGCAACCGAGGAAATGCAGAAAATCGCGCTGCGCCACAAACCCCATGCGGTTTGTATCGTGCCGGAAAAGCGTGAAGAGCGCACCACCGAAGGCGGGCTTGAAGTTGCGCGCGAAGAAAACAAACTGGCACATTATATTGCGCCTCTGCGTGAGGCAGGCTGCCGGGTGTCGATCTTTATCGCAGCAGATCAAAAACAGATCGAAGCCGCGCACCGCATTGGCGCCGAAGTGATTGAACTGCACACCGGTGCCTATTGTGACGCCCATGCAGAGGGTGATTTTGCCACCCGTGACCGGGAGCTGGAAGCGCTGCGGGAGATGTCTGCTTTTGCGCACTCGCTGGGGCTTGAGGTGCATGCGGGTCATGGGTTGACCTATGATACCGTGCAGCCCATTGCGGCCTTCCCTGAGGTGCGCGAACTTAACATCGGTCACTTCCTGATCGGTGAGGCAATCTTTGCAGGCCTAACCCCCGCCATTCAGGAAATGCGCCGCCTGATGGATGACGCGCGAATATGATCGCGCCTGATATCACCTTTGAGTTTGTAGCCATTTGGATTGCGTGGATCATGGCGGGGGGGTCTCCGGGCCCTGCCACCATGGGTATCGCGGGAACTGCTATGAGTGCAGGCCGCCGTCCGGCGTTGGCCTTTGCTCTTGGTATTCTCGCGGGCTCTGCAAGTTGGGGGATTGCCGCGGCACTTGGGTTATCAGCAGTAATGCTGGCCAACGCCTGGATGTTTGAAGTGTTACGCTATGCAGGGGCAGCTTACCTAGGCTGGTTGGCGCTTAAAGCTCTCAAACGCGCCACGGCCAAAGAGACAAAGCCTCTTGGTGATACATCCTTCGCGGGCAGCTACAGTGCGCTGTTTGCAAAAGGCGCGATGATTCACCTGACCAATCCCAAGGCGATTTTGGGATGGGGGGCAATTTTTGCCATCGTGGCACCGGAAAATGCCAACCCGGCGACGTTGTTTACCTATTTCGCGTTGTTCTACATGGGCTCCATCCTGATCTTCTTGGGCTATGCGCTGCTGTTTTCCTCGGATCGTGTCGTGCGCGGCTACCGCCGCGCGAGCCGATGGTTCGATCTCGCTTTTGCGGGCTTTTTTGGCTTGGCAGGCTATAAAATACTGACCGCAAGACTTCAGGGGTGACACGATATCATGATCCTCGGCGTGGGAACTGATCTGGCCAATATCGAACGGATTGAACGCACGCTTGCGCGGTTTGGTGATCGGTTCAAGAACCGTGTTTTCACCGATATTGAACAGAAAAAGGCGGAGCGGCGGCTGGATGTGGCAGGCACCTACGCCAAACGCTGGGCCGCCAAAGAAGCCTGCTCCAAGGCGCTTGGGACAGGCTTGCGTATGGGGATCGCCTGGAAAGACATGGCGGTGTCAAATCTGCAGACAGGGCAGCCGGTGATGCATGTTACAGGCTGGGCCAAAGAGCGGCTTGATCAGATGACGCCGCCGGGCCATGAAGCCCATATTCACGTGACGCTGACCGATGATCATCCATGGGCGCAGGCCTTTGTGGTCATCGAGGCGCGACCATTAAACCGTGGTGAATTGGCCAGCAGAGCTTGACTCGCGCCAGTAGGCTGCGCATGTAGCCACGGACCAGATTTTAGAACTTGGAGAGCCTTATGGCCGCCAAAGCGAAGACCCAGAATGCAATCGTCGAGACAATCAAGACTATTGTGTATGCCTTGCTGATTGCAGGGGTGTTTCGGACCCTGTTCTTTCAACCATTCTGGATCCCGTCGGGGTCGATGAAAGAAACCCTGCTGATTGGGGATTTTCTTTTTGTCAACAAGATGGCCTATGGCTATTCTTATGCCTCTTGCCCGACCGTGCGCCTGGCGCGTTTCGGCGTGGAAGTGGATGCAAAAGACATCTGTGGCTTCCTGGATGGGGACAACAGCCGCATCCTCGGCGATGAGCCTGAGCGCGGTGATGTGGTTGTATTCCGTCACCCGGTGCATGGCGCTGATTTCATCAAACGTGTTGTTGGTCTGCCCGGAGACACCGTTCAGGTGAAAAACGGCGTATTGTTCATCAATGGTGAAGCGGTGAAATTGGAAGACGACGGTGTGTTCACCGAGCTCTTTGAACCCCAGGGCCCGCAACGTTCTGCACCACGCTGTGAAAACGCGCCCGTGGGCCGCGGCGGTGAATGCACCAAATCGCGCCAGCTGGAAACCTTTCCGGGGCAAGATAAATCCCACGCGATCCTGAATATCGGCAACCAGTCGATGGATCACACCGGTGTCTATCAGGTTCCCGAAGGGCATTTCTTCTTTATGGGTGATAACCGCGATAACTCCACCGACAGCCGTTTGCCGCAATCTGCGGGTGGTGCCGGGTTTGTGCCGTTCGAAAACCTGATTGGCCGCGCGGATCGCATCATGTTCTCGTCTGCTGGCCGCTCCATGCTGTTTTTCTGGACCTGGCGCTCAGATCGTTTCTTTAAGGCGGTCAATTGAGACTTTCAAAAGAACTACGCGCGTTTGAACAACGCATCGGACATCAATTCAACCGCCCTGAACTTCTGATGCGGTCGGTGACGCATGCCTCTATGTCGTCACCCACCCGTGAAGATAATCAGCGGCTTGAGTTTCTGGGCGACCGGGTACTTGGCCTTGTGATGGCCACAGCCCTGCTTGAGGCAGACAAAGGTGCGTCTGAGGGCCAGCTCGCCCCACGGTTCAACGCGTTGGTGCGCAAAGAAGCCTGTGCCGAAGTGGCCCGCGAGATCGACATCGGCGCAGTGTTGAAGCTTGGCCGGTCGGAAATGATGTCCGGTGGCCGTCGCAAACAGGCTTTGCTTGGCGATGCGATGGAGGCGGTGATCGCTGCGGTCTACAAAGACGCAGGCTTTGAGGCCGCGCAGGCGTTGATCCTGCGGCTTTGGGGCAATCGTATCCATACGGTCGAAGATGACGCGCGTGATCCCAAAACCGCGCTGCAGGAATGGGCGCAGGCGCGTGGGCAAAATCCACCAAGCTATACAGAGGTTTCGCGCACTGGTCCCGATCACGCACCGGTTTTTATCATTGCGGTGCACCTTGATGATGGCCGCACGGCGCAGGCACAAGCTGGGTCCAAACGCCACGCCGAACAGGCCGCCGCCCGGCTTTTGTTGACCGAGGTTGAGGGCGCTTAGCCCTCAGGTGACGCGGATATAGCCCGCTAGCCCGGTTTTCTGGTGCTCAATCACATGGCAATGGAACGCCCAGTCGCCAGGATTGTCTGCCACCAATGCAATATCGATGATCTCATCTTTCAGCAGCAGCGCCGTGTCGGTCCAAAGCGGCGGCAGTTGTCGCAGGTTGGAACGGATCGGCCGAAACACAAGACCATGCAGGTGGATCGGGTGCAGATTGGGGCTCTCATTGCGCAGTCTGAGTACGTAGCTTTTGCCGCGCTCCAAGGTGGCAAGCGGCCCAACTCCTTTGGCGGCATCCCCAGCCCAGGGCGTGCGATTGATCGACCAAAAACTATAGCCAAGTGATCCACAATAGCCGTCATTGGGGGCATCGCCTTCGGGGGTCCAGCCAAAGATAAATTCATGTAGCTGCGCATTTTGCAGGTCGGGAATAGCTACAGGGTTCTCAGCCAGCGGTTTAAGCTCCATCAGGCTGCGGTTCAAGGATCCACCCGTTGCCCGCAAACGCGCCATCACATGATTTGGCCGGCCGGGCAGTTCGGCAAATAGCTGCACGGTTTCGCCTTCGATGCGCGGCATTTCAACGGCAAAATCAACTCTCTGGCCAGGGCCAACCAGCAGCGGATCAGTTTCTGAAGGCAGCGTTACGGACTGGCTGACCGGGTGCCCGTCCCAGGCAATGATGCGTGCCTTGGCGGCGCCAAGGTGCAGGCGATACATCCGGGTTGTGTCGGTGTTGACCACACGCAGGCGCACCAAAGCGCCACTGGGGTGATCATATACAGGTACATCCTGCCAATTTGCAGTCAGCACATTGCCATGCGTCCCGCCACGCGCAGCTCCGCGTGCGGTATAATAGGGCAGAAACTGCCCGTCCTCTTTAAGGCGGAAATCGCGCAGGTTGATCACCTGATCGCCGTCAAAACCGGCGTCTTCGTCTTCGTCGATGACCATCACCCCGGTGAGACCATGCGCCATCTGCGCCATTGTCATGCAATGAGGATGATACCAATAGGTTCCGGCATCGGGTGGGGTGAACTCATAGAGGAAGGTTTCACCTTCCCCGATGGGCATCTGGGTCAGATAGGGCACCCCATCCATCTGGTTGTCTATTCTAAGCCCATGCCAATGCATTGCCGTATAATCAGGCGTTGCATTGTGAACCGCCAGCCGCATCGGCACGCCACGTTTGCCGCGAATGACTGGCGGTGGAGCATCTGGGCTCAGGCTCACCATATCCAGCGTGGGCGTGCCTCTGAAATGATAGCTGGCGCGCTGGATCTTTAGATCCTGCGTTGGGGCAGCCATCAGCCGGGTTGCAAATGGCGCGGCCAGCGCGGCTCCTGCAGCGCTGATCAGGAAATCGCGACGTTTCATATCACCGTCTCCGTTTGGTATCGTCGGCTTGGTAGCGATGTCGCGCCTGGCTGATGGGGTGGAAATATTCTCTCGCACTCAACGGCAATAGGCTATGATACATGCAGTCGCAGTCATATGAATTGCCCTCTGGCTCCTTTGGGCAATCTCCTGTATGGCTGCATCGCTTTAGACAGGATCACACCACTATGACCACACGCGCGGGCTTTGTTGCCCTGATCGGCGAACCCAATGCAGGTAAATCCACCCTGACCAATCTGATGGTTGGGGCGAAGGTCTCAATTGTGACCCACAAGGTGCAGACCACGCGGGCCCGTATTCGTGGCGTTGCGCTCGAAGGGGATGCGCAGCTGGTGTTTGTTGACACGCCCGGTCTGTTTAAACCGCGCCGTCGCCTTGATCGCGCTATGGTCGCTGCGGCCTGGGGCGGTGCGGCAGATGCGGATGTGGTGGTCTTGATGATAGAGGCCCACCGCGGTGTGACCGAAGGGGTGGAACGCATCCTTGAAGGGCTCGAAGAGATCGGCCAGGGCCGCACCATCGCGCTTGCGATCAACAAGATCGACAAGGTCGAAGCACCGGATCTTCTGGCGCTGACCAAAGATCTGAATGAACGCTACGCCTTCGCTGAAACCTTCATGATCTCGGCGGAACGCGGCCATGGGGTTGAGGCGCTGCGCACATGGCTCGCCAATGAGCTGCCCGAAGGACCGTGGCTTTACCCCGAAGATCAGATTGCCGATCTGCCCATGCGCATGATCGCGGCGGAAATGACCCGCGAAAAACTGACCCTGCGCCTGCATCAGGAGCTGCCCTACCAGCTGACAGTGGAAACCGAAAACTGGGAAGAGCGCAAAGATGGCTCTGCCAAGGTGGATCAGGTGGTCTATGTGGTGCGTGATGGCCACAAAGGCATCGTGCTTGGCAAACGCGGCGAAACCATCAAGGCGATCGGCCAGGCCGCGCGCATTGAACTCGAAGAATTCATGGGCCGTAAAATCCACCTCTTCCTGCAGGTGAAAGTGCGCCCCAACTGGCTCGAAGAATCAGAACGCTACTCCGAGATGGGGCTGGATTTCAAAGACGGCAATTGAGGCACCAAAGCTTCTTCACCTTTTTTCAAATACTCCCGCCGGAGGCTTCCGTAGGCTCAACTTGGGCTGACAGAACGTAAAGGATGCGACATGGCCCGCCTCACTGCTGAATTTTGGGTACAGGCCTATCTGGCGCGGCTGCGGTTTCAGGAGATCCCTGCATTTGTCACCGCGCATGGTGATGACACTGCGGGGGCGGTTCTGGTCAAGCTCAATACGCTGGATGGTCAGGCACAGGCGTTTCACCGCACCTATGATCTGATGAGCGGCGCGCGCACCTGGGATGAATTGGCCAAAGGTGATGAGCGCGATGTGGATGCATCTATCCGGCGGCAACAGGAGTTTGATCCTGACCTTTGGGTGATTGAAGTCGAGGATCGCGGCGGGCGTCACCTGTTGGATGAGCCGGGGCTGGAATAAGCACTCAGGTGCTGTATTCCCCCTCAAAGCAGAGATGCTCTATATCGAAACGCTGTAGCTTTTCGTCAATGAAACGAAACCCGAACTGTGATGTGCAGCCATCCCCGGTGGTGGCCGTTGCAATCAAGGTTGTACCACTTGTGCCGAGATTGATCCGAATAAATGTCAGTTTGCCGTAGTCTTGTGCAAGGCGGTCGAATTCATTCTGAAGCGTGTTCAAAGGCACGACCGCTTTGGCGTCGTCCGTGAAATATTCATAGGCTGCGGAAAAGTCACGCTGTACCAGCAGATCCACGAACTCTTGCGCCAGCGCTTTTTCCTGTCGGCTGAAAAACTGCGTTGATCCCCAGATAAGCGCGCCAAATACAACAAGAATGGCAATCGTTTTTGCAACCAGCCACAGAAGCTTTTTGACGAGGTTCAAGGAAACATCCTATTTGTGGTGGGCCGGGTATAGGTAGATGGCCGCGCACCGGGGCGCAGCAAGGGTACAGGAGACCTACACTTCATGGAATGGCGTGATCAAGGCATATTGCTCAGCACGCGCCGCCATGGGGAAAGCGCAGCAATCATTGATGTTTTTACCCGCGATCATGGCCGCCATGCGGGTGTTGTCCGGGGTGGTGCCGGGCGCAAGCTTGGCCCTATATTGCAGCCGGGCGCGCAGCTTGATCTGGCATGGCGCGCGCGGCTTGAAAACCATCTGGGCAGCTACACGGTAGAACCTTTGCGCAGCCGCACCGTGGCGGCCATCTCTGATCGTCTGGCGCTGTCTGGGTTGAATGCAGTCACCGCGCTTTTGACCTTTTGCCTTGCTGATCGCGAACCGCAGCCCGAGCTCTATGAAAACACCGAATTCCTGCTCGATCTCTTGGATAAGCCCGAAATCTGGGCGCTGGCCTATGTGAAATGGGAGCTGCAACTGCTGGAGGTGACGGGCTTTGGCCTTGATCTGGAACGCTGCGCCGTAACCGGAATGATGCAGGATCTCATCTATATTTCCCCCAAAACCGGCCGCGCCGTGTCGCGCGACGGGGCGGGGGAATGGGCAGACCGCCTGCTGCCCCTTTCGCCAGTGTTGCGCGGTGTCGGGCGCGGAGATCATGCTGAAATCAGCGACGCGCTGCAGACCACCGGGCATTTCCTGACACATCACCTTGCGCCATCGCTTGGCAATCAGGCGCTGCCTATACAGCGCGCGCGGTTTCTGGAGGCGTTTAATCGCCCGCGCTAAACACCATTTCACGCCCATCTTCATGGCGCAGGATCAGCGTGGCCCCTGCGATTTCTGATTGTTGCATCGATTGCAGCGCGGACAGAAATTCAACCTCAGCCCCAAGATTCGGGCAGGCGCGTTCTGTTAGGATAAGTTGCGTCACCTCGAACCACGGGTAAGGGGCCGTATTCAGTCCGTTAAACTGGTTACAGGGCGCATCCCCCCTGAGCGCACCACCTTCGAGAAACTCTAGGGTCATGGGGGCAGAAACAGCTGTGCCGTTCAGCTCTTGTAGTCGCCAGGTTACATCTGCGGCGCCATAGGCAGATACGGTTTCATCGCGCATACAGCCCGAGATGAGTAACAAGGCGATCAAGGCGCGCATTGGCATTTCCATTGATTGAACGGTTTCGCTCAATTTAACCTAGTGCGTAGGATTTGCCCAAGGTTGGTTTTGTTTTCGGCTGCCCAAAACAGAACACGGCACCAACAAGGGTTGGTGCCGGAAAAAACGCCCGGCACCGTAGCAACGGGCCGGGTCACAGTTGGGGATCGGTTTAGGCCAGCAGACGGCGCGCAATTACCTGCGCCTGGATCTCTGCTGCACCTTCAAAGATGTTGAGGATCCGCGCATCACAGAGCACGCGGGAGATCTTGTACTCCAGCGCAAAGCCGTTGCCGCCGTGGATCTGCAGACCATTGTCCGCCGCAGCCCAGGCCACGCGCGCACCAAGGAGCTTTGCCATGCCCGCTTCAAGGTCGCAGCGACGGCCGTGGTCTTTTTCCCAGGCCGAGAAATACGTCAGCTGGCGCGCCACCATGATTTCCACCGCCATCATAGCGATTTTTGACGAAACCCGCGGAAATGCGATCAGGCTTTTGCCGAACTGCTTACGCTCTTCGGCGTATTGCAGCGCGATATCCAGCGCAGATTGCGCCACGCCAATGGCACGGGCTGCGGTCTGGATGCGCGCGCTTTCGAAGGTCTCCATCAGCTGTTTAAAGCCTTTGCCCTCTTCGCCGCCCAGAAGGTTTTCCCCTTTGACCTTAAAGCCATCAAAGCCCAGCTCATATTCCTTCATGCCGCGATAGCCGAGCACTTCGATTTCCCCGCCGGTCATGCCGGGTGTTGGGAACGGATCTTCGTCGGTGCCGGGGGTCTTTTCCGCCAGAAACATCGACAGGCCCTTGTGGTTGTCGGTTTCAGAATCAGTCCGTGCAAGCAGCGTCATCACATGGGTGCGGGCCGCATGGGTGATCCAGGTTTTATTGCCGGTGACTTCATAGTCGCCATCGGCGTTTTTCACTGCCCGTGCGCGCAAAGAGCCAAGATCAGAACCGGTGTTTGGTTCGGTAAATACCGCGGTGGGCAGGATTTCAGCTGAGGCCAGACGGGGCAGCCAGCTTTCTTTCTGCGCATCCGTGCCACCAGCAAGGATCAGTTCCGCTGCAATTTCCGACCGGGTGCCAAGCGAGCCAACACCAATATAGCCGCGTGACAGCTCTTCGGAGACCACACACATAGAAGCCTTAGACAGGCCCAGACCACCAAACTCTTCTGGGATGGTAAGGCCAAAGACACCCATTTCGCCCAGTTCCTCGATGATTTCCATCGGGATCAGCTCATCTTTCAGGTGCCATTCATGGGCGAATGGCTCAACCTTCTCTTGCGCATAACGACGGAACTGCTCGCGGATCATCTCGAGCTCTTCTTCGAGACCGGAATTGCCAAACATGATTGCGGCCTGGCCCTGTTCCTGGATCAGCTCGACCAGTCGGGAGCGCGCCGCAGAAGAGTTGCCAGAGGCGATCAGGGTCTGCACTTCGGCGGTTTGCAGCGCGGCCTGAGTATCAGCACCAAGGCCGAGATCCTGCAGGCGGATGATTTCACCCTGGTTCATCTGGATGCCGCCCGAGATCTGCGCCAGGTATTCGCCAAATGCGATCTGGTGCAAGAGCTGCTCCATCTCGCCGAATTTGCCTTCGCCTTGTAGCGCTTCGGCCCAACGCTGCATTTGGCGCAGCGAATACACATAGGTTGCCAGCCAGGACAGACCATGCGCGGCATATTGGTGTTGCTCAACCAGTTTGCCAGATACGCGACCCTCAGCAGAAACCTGCGTTTTGATGGTCTCGGTGGCGGTGCCCAACAGGGCATCCAGCGGTGCAATTGTTGCTCCGGTCAGTGTGAGCAGATCCGGCAGAATGGTCGGGGTCATGGCGATGTCCTGTCCATCATGTGGCATGAATCATATCCTTTCTCGGCTGGCCCCTTTGGTAAATCACTTTGCAGGTGCAGCGCAACAAAAATTCACACAGTGCAGTATTTTGGTTTCAAAATTGCGCGCCTAATTCGCGCGTGCAGCAAGTCAAGGATATGATACAGAGTTCATATGGATATTTTTATTTCTCTTATGTCGCCAACATATTGGGTGGCTGCTTTTGTCGTGGCGTTGGTGGCAGGCGCGGTAAAGGGCATGGTTGGATTTGCCCTGCCGATGATCCTGATTTCGGGTCTCAGCTCTTTTATTGCGCCGGAATTGGCGCTGGCCGGGCTGATTTTCCCCACCCTGATTACAAACGGTATGCAGGCCATGCGGCAGGGACGTCGCGCGGCCTGGGAGTCGATGAAGCGGTTTCGTTTGTTTCTTTTGATTGGGCTGTTCTGCCTGTTGATCTCGGCCCAGATGGTGCGGGTTCTGCCGCAGGAAGTCTTGTTGTTGATCATTGGTGTGCCGGTGATGGCGTTTGCGCTGATGCAGATTGCCGGGCGCAATATTGTGCTCAGCAGTGCCAATCGCCGGGTTGAGGCGTCTGTTGCTGCCTTTGCCGGGCTGATCGGTGGGGTATCAGGTGTTTGGGGGCCGCCAACGGTGGCCTATCTGACCGCGCTTGGCACCGAGAAAACCGAACAGATGCGGGTGCAGGGGGTGATCTATGGGCTTGGTGCGATTGCATTGCTCTTTGCCCATATTGGTTCGGGCGTTGTGCGGGCTGAAACGGCCCCGTTTTCTGTGGCAATGATTGTGCCCGCGGTCTTGGGTATGTGGATCGGGGGGCGTATGCAGGACCGGATTGATCAGGCGCTGTTTCGCCGTGCCACCTTGTGGGTGCTGCTGATTGCCTCGGCCAATCTCATCCGCCGCGCGCTTATGGGATATTAAGGAGAACAACAATGGTGATGCAGTGGGATCAACTACTGAATGCGGGCTGCCTGTGCCGCCCCACCTATGAACATCAGCCGCAGCGCCCGTTCTATCAGCAAGACTATGACCGGATCCTGTTTTCCGAACCGTTCCGGCGGCTGGCGCAGAAAACCCAGGTGCACCCGCTTTATGACAATGATCATGTGCACCACCGGATGATCCACTCGATGGAAACCTCAAGCGTGGGGCGCTCTTTGGGGATGGAAGTGGGGCAACGCCTGGTGGATCTGGGCCGTTTGCGCGAGGGTCAGCAGTATCAGATGGCGGGCGTGGTTCAGGCCGCCTGTCTGGTGCATGACATCGGCAATCCACCGTTTGGCCATTCCGGCGAAGAGAGCATCGGCGACTGGTTCGCCAAGCAGTTCCGTTTTGACACCGGGCTCGCGAGCGGCATTGCCACCCCGCAGCGGGCCGAGTTCGAAGCCTTTGAAGGCAATGCGCAGGGGTTTCGCATTGTCTCCAAACTTGAAATGGCGCGCCGCGACGGTGGTATGCGGCTGAGCTATGCAACGCTTGGTGCCTTTGCCAAATATCCCTGCACAGCCGAGGCCAAGGCCCTGAGCACGGAAAACTATGTGGGCCTCAAAAAGTTTGGGGTGTTTCACGGGGAACAGACGCTGTTTGCCGAGGCCGCCGAAGCCTTGGGCCTGCCACAAGAAGGCACCGGGGGCACGCGCTGGTGGCGGCGTCACCCGCTGGCCTTTCTGGTCGAGGCGGCTGATGACATCTGCTACCGCATTCTGGACATTGAAGACGCGGCCACCGTTGGGGACCTCGATCGTGACACGGTGACGGAGCTTTTGGAGCAGATCACCGGTAAGCCCAACGATCCCCGCGCCAGCGAGATGAATATCAAAGACCGCGTTGGCATGTTGCGCGCATTGGCGATTGGTTCCTCCATTCAGGCGGCGGTGGATGCCTTTGTTGAAAATTACGACGCCATTATGCTGGGTGAGTTTAACGATGGGCTGATGGAGGTCTCCGCCAAGGCGGATGCGTTCAAACAGCTGAAGGAACTTTCCAACAATCGAATCTTTGTGGCCCGCCGCAAGACCGAGCTGGAAGTTCTTGGCCGCCAGGTGCTCCATTCTATCCTTGATCACTTCCATGAGCTGTTTGTTGATCTGCGCGCCTGTGACTGGGAGCAAGAGCGCTTTTTGCAGCAACATGGCTATTGGGCCAAACTCATCCGTGCGGTGGATCTGGATCTGCGGGGGGTGAACGACGCCTATAGCGCAGCCCACGCGCTGGGGGATTTTGTCTCTGGCATGACGGATCGCTATGCGGTGCGGGTACGGGATATGGTGACGGGCACGCTCTGATCCGATCACACACTGATCCGATCACACATTAAAGTGCACAAAACAAAAAACCCCGGCCACAATGGCCGGGGTTTTTTTGTGTTTACTGTAACGTGCCTTAGCCGATGGCAGAGGCTTTTACGTCTTCGTCGATGTAGGGCAGATACTGCTCAAAGTTGCTGGAGAACATCTGAACCAGTTTCGCAGCCTGCGCATCATAGGCTTCTGGGTTGTCCCAGGTGCGGCGCGGATCCAGCAGAACTTCTGCAACACCCGGTACGGTCACCGGTACATCAAAGCCAAAGTTTGCATCCTTGCGGAACTCTGCTTCTGCGAGCGAGCCATCCAGCGCTGCGGTCAGCAGTGCGCGGGTTGCCTTGATCGGCATACGCGAACCGGTGCCATATGCGCCGCCGGTCCAGCCGGTGTTCACCAGCCAGCAGGTTGCACCATGCTCAGCGATCTTTTCACGCAGCAGGTTGCCATAGGCTTCGGGGCGACGCGGCATGAAAGGTGCGCCAAAGCAGGTGGAGAATGTTGGCTCCGGCTCGGTCACGCCGCGCTCGGTTCCAGCCACCTTGGAGGTGAAGCCAGACAGGAAGTGATACATCGCCTGCGCCGGGGTAAGGCGCGCGATCGGAGGCAGAACACCAAAGGCATCACATGTCAGCATGATGATGTTTTTCGGGTGACCACCACGGGCGCTCTCGGATGCATTGGAGATGTAATGCAGCGGGTAGGCGCAACGCATGTTTGCGGTCAGGCTGTCGTCGTTGAAATCCAGCTCTTTGGTTTCCTCGTCGAACACCATGTTTTCAATCACGGTGCCGAACTTGGAGGTGGTTGCAAAGATCTCAGGCTCAGCTTCCGCGTTCAGGTTGATGGTCTTGGCGTAGCAGCCACCTTCAAAGTTGAAGGTACCGTTGTTGGCCCAGCCGTGCTCATCGTCACCAATCAAAACGCGGTTCGGATCGGCAGAGAGGGTGGTTTTACCGGTGCCTGACAGACCAAAGAACACAGCTGCGTCAACCGGGTTGCCTTTGGCGTGGTTGGCGGAGCAGTGCATCGGCATGATGCCTTTTTCCGGCAGCAGGTAGTTCAGCAGGGTGAAGACAGATTTCTTGTTTTCACCGGCGTATTCAGTACCACCGATCAGGATGAGCTTTTTGTCAAAGTTCATCGCAATCACGGTCTCGGAGCGGCAGTTGTGCTTTTCCGGGTTCGCCTGAAAGCTGGGGCTGTTGATGACGGTAAAGTCCGCCAGGAAGCCATCCAGATCTTCACGATCGGGGCGGCGCAGCAGGTGACGGATGAACAGGTTGTGCCATGCCAGCTCAGTTACCATACGCACGTTGATCGCATGTGCCGGGTCAGAACCGCCCACGAGATCCTGAACAAAGAAGTCTTTGCCCTTCATGTGCTCAAGCATATCGGCGTGCAGCGCGTCAAAACCCTCGGGGGTCATCGCGGCGTTGTTTTCCCACCAAATGCTGTCTGCCACGCTGTCAGTTTTGACCACGTGTTTGTCTTTTGGGGAGCGTCCGGTGAACTTACCGGTGGTGACCAGAAACGCACCGCCATTGCCCAGGGTGCCCTCGCCGCGCTTGATCGCTTCTTCGATCAGAGCCGGTTCCATGAGGTTGTAATAGACATTTCCGAGACCCTCGACGCCCTGATCTTCGAGGCGGAATTGCGGGTTAACCCGACCGTATGTCATGCTGATTGTCTCCTGTAGCGGCGAAACGGCATGGAATAAATCCATGCATGGGGGCAGAAATTAATTGGAAACTTGTTCCAGTGCGACGGGTCTTAACACGATGGTTTTGGGGAAGAATAGCGTCCTTTCGTCCAGTTAGCGCCACCAGTATGACCTTTAGCGCCATCATGGGCGAAATCTCGCAAACAATGATCCCCATAGGAAATTTTGCGCACGGTCAAGCAACAGTTTGTAAGGTGTTTGTGCATCACAATCGGCCAAACAATTGCCTGATTCGTTAATGGGGATTGATTCGTGCCCCCAGAACGGCGAAGAAGGATAAAAACCCAAATAACGAGCAGATTAGGGGCAAATCCCATGTCAAAGATTGCACTGGTCGATGACGACAGAAATATCCTCACCTCGGTGGCCATGACGCTGGAAGCCGAAGGATTTGAGGTCGAAACTTATAACGATGGTCAGGCTGCGCTGGACGCATTCAATAAAAAACTGCCGGATATGGCGGTTTTGGATATTAAAATGCCGCGTATGGATGGGATGGATCTGCTGCAACGCTTGCGCCAGAAAACCCAGATGCCGGTGATTTTCCTCACCTCCAAAGATGATGAAATCGATGAGGTGCTGGGCCTGCGCATGGGCGCTGACGATTATGTGAAGAAGCCGTTTTCACAGCGTCTGCTGGTGGAGCGGATTCGCTCGCTTTTGCGGCGTCAAGAGGCCGTGAGCGGTGAGACGGTAGCCACAACTCCAGAGACAAAAGTGATGGAGCGCGGCAACCTACGGATGGATCCGCTGCGCCATGCGGTGGCGTGGAAGGGTCAGGATGTATCGCTGACCGTGACCGAATTCCTTTTGTTGCAGGCGCTGGCGCAACGTCCCGGATTTGTCAAAAGCCGCGACCAGTTGATGGATGTGGCTTATGATGATCAGGTCTATGTGGACGACCGTACCATCGACAGCCACATTAAGCGGTTGCGCAAAAAGATGCGCAGTGTCGATCAGGATTTTTCTGCCATCGAAACACTCTATGGTATCGGTTATCGTTACAACGAAGAGTAAGACCTAATCTTCGGGACCAGGGGAGGTGCATGCCAATGCGTGACAGCGGTGTGACCGAGAGCCGTAGCTCAGAGGATGTTGTGCTTGGGGATGACTGGATCGCCCCGGCCACATCTGTCGAACAGGAATTGCAGGCCAAACGCGCGCGGCGGAGCTTTTTATCGCTGCGTTCATCTCCGTTGACCCGCAAGATCATTACACTCAACCTGATTGCAATCACCTTGCTGGTTGCAGGCGTCCTGTATTTGAGCGCGGCGCGCGACAGCCTCGTATACAAGAGCGCGGTGACACTGATGTCCGAAGTGTCATTGGTCGCCAATGGTTTTGAATTGCAGATCCCCAGCAGCGGCGCGGTAAACCTTGCCACCGCTGATGGGATTGATGTGGAACAGACCCTATCGCAGCTCGATCTGCGCGAAGGGGTCAACGCTTTTGTGTTTGACAGCCAGGGCAGCCTGATCGCGCAGACACGCGGCGAGCACGGGGTGCAAACTCTTGCAACCGATGGCGATTTCGGTGCGCGCAATACAGTGATTTCGGATCTGCTGGCACGTGTCTGGGAAACGGTTGGTGGGGTCTTTGGCAGCACCGATAGCGCGGCACCAGCACCGCTGGCCCAGCAGATTGAACAGCTGGCGCGCTCGTCGATGGCCGATGCCTCCCTGCGCCAGACCGCCTTTGATACACCGGATGGGCGCCTGTTTTCTGCCGTCGCCCCCATTCATCAGGGCGAACATCTGGTGGGTGTTGTTGCCCTTGCATCCCCTGCGGGTGAGGTGGATCAGCTTGTTCGGGCCGATCGTGAACGGGTTCTGCAGCTGTTTGTTGTGGCGCTTTTGGTTTCTGTCGGGTTGAGCCTGGTGCTTGCGTCCACCATTGCCAACCCGCTCGCCGATCTGGCCGAAGCGGCCGAGCTTGGCCGTGACCGGGATACGCGCAAATCAAAATCGGGCCGCATTCGTATTCCTGATCTTTCCGCGCGCCCGGATGAAATCGGCCGCCTCAGCCGCGCGCTGCGCGGTATGGTCAAAGCGCTCTACAATCGGATTGACGGCAACGAACAATTTGCCGCTGATGTCGCCCATGAGATCAAAAACCCGCTGGCCAGCTTGCAGTCGGCTGTGGGCACGTTGCGCATGGTGAAACGTGACGATCAGCGTGAAAAGCTCATGGATGTCATCGAACATGATGTGCGCCGACTTGATCGTCTGGTCAGTGACATTTCAAATGCTTCGCGTCTGGATGCGGAACTGGTCAAGGAAGAGGAAGAGGAGTTCGATCTTCTGACCATGCTGGGCAATCTCAACCAGTTTCTGGGCGAGGACGCGCGCAAAAAAGGCATCGATTATATCTCTGATCTACCGAACGAACCGATCCGCCTGCATGGACTTGAGGCGCGTCTGGCACAGGTTTTTGTCAATCTGATCACCAATGCGATTTCCTTTTGCGAAGAAGGGGATGCGATCCGGGTTTGGGCGCGTCGCCGTGACAATCGGGTGCTGGTGGTTGTCGAAGACACGGGCCCCGGCATTCCGGAACAGGCGCTCACGAAGATCTTCAAACGGTTCTATTCGCAACGCCCAGAAGAGCATTTTGGCAATAACTCTGGCCTCGGGTTGGCGATTTCCAAACAGATCGTGGAATCGCATGCGGGGGTGATCTGGGCTGAAAACATTCGCCCGACCGAGGCGGATGTCACATCCGAACCTTTGGGAGCCCGCTTTGTCGTGGGCCTTCCGATCTGATCCAATGGCAAGGCTGCTCCAGCACGGCAGCTGCGTTGCCTATCGTGGAAAAGCACTGCTGATCATCGGTGCATCCGGCAGCGGAAAGTCGGGCCTAGCGTTGCAGCTGATGGCCTATGGCGCGCAGCTGGTTGCGGATGATCAGGTCCTGCTTGAGCGCGTGCAGGACACTTTGATTGCATCCGCGCCTGCAGCTATCCAGGGCCTCATTGAGGCGCGCGGAGTTGGCATTTTGAAAGGCCAGCCATGCGCCAGAGCAACGGTTTGCGCAATTGTGAATATGGATGTCGTAGAAAGTGAACGTTTACCGCCCAAGCGGTTCATGGACGTGCTATCGCTGGACATACCACTTTTTCACAAGGTGCAATCGCCCGTGTTTGCACCGGCCCTGCTGCAATTTCTGAAAGACGGAGCACTTGATCCCGATGAACACCCGTGATGCGACGCCTCTGAAAATGGTTCTGGTCACCGGCCCGTCTGGGGCAGGGCGGACAACCGCAATCAATGTGCTCGAAGATCTGGGATATGAGGCGATTGACAACCTGCCACTTAGTCTGCTTCCCGCGGTGGTCGATGGCGCGCCGGGGGATCGACCGCTTGCGTTTGGGATGGACAGTCGCAATCGTGACTTTTCGCCCGATGCATTGCTTGAGGCCATCACCCTGATTGCGCAGCGCGATGAAGTGGAGCTGAACGTTCTTTATATGGATGCCCGCGCCGAAGTGTTGCTGCGGCGTTTTTCGGAAACCCGGCGCCGACACCCGATGGCACCTGCGGAATCACCCGAAGTGGGCGTGCAACGCGAGCTTGCATTGATGGAGAATATCCGCGCACGGGCTGATATCCTGCTCGATACTTCTGAAATGAATGTGCATCAGGCGCGCGAAGAGATTGAGAACCTCTTTGCGCCCGACGGCCGGAGCCTTGCGGTATCAATTCAAAGCTTTTCTTACAAAAAAGGCGTGCCCTATGCGGCAGATCTGGTGTTTGATTGCCGCTTTCTCAATAATCCCTATTGGGTGCCGGAACTGCGCGCGTTGAACGGGCGCGATCTGGCGGTGCAGGACCACGTGCGCGGCGACCCCCGATTCCCTGAATTCTTTGATCGTGTTGTGGATATGGTGCAATTCTTGCTGCCAGCCTACCGCGAAGAGGGGAAAGCACATCTCTCGATTGCATTTGGGTGTACGGGGGGGCAACATCGTTCCGTTACATTGGCAGAAACCTTGGCCAAGGCTCTTGCAGAAAATGCGCCGCAGGTGTCAATTAGACATCGCGAGCTGTGAAGCTAGCGTGAAGGAAAAGAGGCCGCGTTGATCGGGATAGTAATTGTTGCACATGGTGGATTGGCACGGGAATACCGTGCTGCGGTGAAGCATGTTGTAGGGCCGTTGCCGTCTCTGCAAACAGTAGCGATTGGCCCGGAAGACGATCGTGCAGAGAAACAGGATGAGATCTGCGCCGCTGCGAATATGGTCGACACTGGTGAAGGCGTTGTGGTGGTAACCGATCTCTTTGGTGGATCACCCTCCAATCTTTCATTGCGGGCCTGCCAGCCATCAAACCGGCGTATTCTATATGGGGCCAATCTGCCGATGTTGATCAAATTGGCCAAATCCCGCCACCTGCCGGTTTCAGACGCGGTTCGCCGTGCGCTGGAGGCCGGGCGCAAGTATATCAACAGCCAGAATATAACCCCTGAAGGGGAGCAGACTCAGTAGATGGTTCAAAAAGCACTCAAAATTGTAAACGAAAAAGGTCTGCACGCGCGGGCTTCTGCCAAGCTTGTAGAGGTGGTGGATGGCTTTGATGCCAGCGCAGAAGTGTCAAAAGATGGGCTGTCTGCGTCTGGCGACAGTATTATGGGTCTTTTGATGTTGGCAGCCTCAAAAGGAACGACTATTGACGTCGAGACTTCGGGTCCGGATGCGACGGCCCTCGCCGATGCTTTGGAAGCACTCGTTGCTGACAAATTTGGCGAAGGTTTCTGACCACTGGCCCCGGCCTGAGAAGACGGGAACGACGAAATTGGCGGACACCGCGCACGACAATACTGGGAGCAGAGCTCCGGCGGAAGCCAGCACCGGCGAGGTCTATGACCGTCGCACGCTGACCTATGCGAATTCTTTTGATGACCGCCGGACGTCGCTGACGATCAAAGCCATGGAATGGCTGACCGGTAAGTTCACGATCCTGAGGATGGTCAACAAGTTCGAAAAGCAAAACGCCATTTACCGCGGTCAGCGGTTCTGGCGCGGCGCCTTGAACGTGATGGGAATCGATCTGACCACACCCGAAGAGCAGATCAACCGCATTCCCAAAGAAGGCCCGGTTGTGGTGGTGGCAAACCATCCGCATGGCATGGTGGATGGCATGATCTTTGCCGATATCATCGGCCGCGTGCGCGAGGATTACCGCATTCTCACCCGCTCGGTGCTGACTGGCCTCGATGAGGCGGCAACCTCGTTCATGATTCCGGTGCCCTTTCCGCATGACCCAGAAGCACAACGCAAAATGGTCGAAATGCGGGCAAAGGCCATGGCCCACTTGAAAGAGGGCGGTGTTGTTGCACTGTTCCCATCGGGTGTTGTGAGCTCATCTGACAGCTGGTTCGGCCCGGTCATCGAACGGGAATGGAACGTCTTTACTGCACAGCTCATTCGCCGTTCTGGCGCACGGGTGGTGCCGATGTTCTTCCCAGGGTCAAATTCGCGCTGGTATCAGATTGCCAGTCAGGTATCGCCGACCCTGCGCCAGGGCTTGCTCTTGCATGAAATCGTGCGTTCCTGCAACAAACCGCAGGCACCGGTGGTTGGTGATCCGCTGACCGACGAAGAGATGGAGAGTCTGCACAGCGACCCACGCGGATTTATGGCCTGGTTGCGCGAACATACGCTGGCGCTGGGTGCAAAACGCAGCTGACGCAAGCGGCGACATCTGAGAGTTTAAAAAAGGCGGTGGCATCAAAACCACCGCCATTTGTCTATCAGCGGGTTGGGACGGGTGTGTCGCCACGATAATCGTAAAAGCCGCGCTGCGTTTTGCGGCCAAGCCAGCCTGCTTCAACATATTTGGTCAAAAGCGGGCAGGGGCGGTATTTGGTGTCGGCCAGCCCGTCGTGCAGCACATTCATGATCGCAAGACAGGTGTCCAGACCGATGAAATCCGCAAGCTCCAGCGGACCCATCGGGTGGTTCGCGCCCAGCTTCATCGACAGGTCGATCGATTCCACATTCCCAACCCCTTCATACAGGGTGTAGACCGCCTCGTTGATCATCGGCATCAGAATACGGTTCACGATAAAGGCGGGGAAATCTTCGGCGCTGGCAGCGGTTTTGCCCAGCCGGTCCACTACTGTTTTACAGGCCTGAAAGGTCTCTTCATCGGTGGCAATACCGCGGATCAATTCCACCAGCTGCATCACCGGAACGGGGTTCATAAAGTGGAAACCCATAAACCGTTCGGGGCGGTCTGTACGACTCGCCAGACGGGTGATGGAAATTGACGAGGTGTTCGACGTCAGAATCGTTGTGGGCTTCAGGTGTGGCAGCAGGTCTTCAAAGATGGCCTGTTTAACGGTTTCGCGCTCTGTTGCCGCCTCGATCACCAGATCTGTGCCACCAACATCAGGCAGGCTGAGCGAAGGGCGAATGCGCTTGATTGCGCCATCCAGATCCGCCTGCGTGATCTTCTCTTTGCTAACTTGGCGCGCCAGGTTTTGCTGGATCTGGCTGATGGCCGCATCCAGTGACTGCTGATTTACGTCATTTAGAACAACATCATAGCCTGCAAGCGCCATAACATGAGCAATCCCATTGCCCATCTGGCCTGCGCCAATAACCCCAACGGATTGAATGTCCATTCTCGCACTGCCTTTCTGGTTTACTGAGCGGGATAGTATCGACGCCCGCAGGCCCCGCCAAGAGCGATCCTATGCGATTTTATACAAATGCACCCATTAGCGAATTTGCAATGGCTCGCCTTTATTCTGACATTTAGGTGAGCTGAGTGGATAAGATGAGCAACGCAAAGGGTAGTGCGGCCATGCAACGCGCAGAAACGTGTCATTTCGGGGATTCCAAACTCTCGGTCCGTGGGCCGGTGCGGGAATTGGATCAACCCTATATGGCCTTTCTCGGCAGCACCGAAGTTTATGGCCGCTTTATTGATACGCCGTTTCCAGAAGATGTGGAAACACTGCTGCAGATGCCTTGTGTGAATTTTGCTGCAATCAACGGCGGGCTCGACAGCTATATCTTTGATCCAACCCTGCGGGAAATGGCGGCAGGGGCTGATATCGCCGTGGTGCAGGTGATGGGGGCGCAGAACCTCTCAAATGAATTCTACAAGGTGCATCCACGTCGCAATGATCGGTTTCTGATGGCGCATGATGCCTTGCTGGATCTTTACCCTGACGTTGATTTTACCGAATTTCATTTCAACCGGCATATGCTCAACCACCTTGAAGAGCTCTCATCCAGCCGGTTTTTGCAGGTGAAAGAACATGTGCAATCTGTTTGGGTCGCGCGGATGCAGGCGCTGATTGCTGATCTGCATGGTGATACTGTGCTGTTGTGGCTGCAATATAGCGCCAAACAACCTGCGGGTCTGGTGCAGGAACCGGTTTGGGTTGATCGCTCCATGGTGGATGCGCTGCGCTCGAATGTGGCGGATGTGTTTGAGCTACAACTGGCAACCGCGCAAGAGGCGGATGACTTTGCCGGGATGGCGATCGGGAAATCGGATCTTGCGGCGGCGCGGGTGACCATTGGCCCACGGGAGCAGCACCGGATTGCCTGCGCTTTGGCCACACGTATTCTTCAGGTTCTGGAATGAAAAAGGCCCGCGCTTGCGGGCCTTTTGTTTGTGTCTTTTGGCTGGCTTAGCCGAGCTTTTCCGCGAGCTCAGGCAC
>NZ_WIXK01000020.1 GCF_009617595.1 Tritonibacter aquimaris
TAGCACTAGAACCCCCTTCACCGGCGGCGCTGAGGCGCTACTGAGACACACCGGACGGTGCGGCGGCGACGCTGAGTTGGGCGGGAAACGAACCGGAGAGACGGTTGGACGGCTTGGAGAGACTTGCGACGCTCAGGATAGACTGAGGCATTTAGTTAGATTGATGCGAGGCGGTTGCGCAGTGAGAGTTGCGCTACGGTCTTGTTTTTGACCTCTGGATGTTGCTCTTTGACATTGTTGTATATCTGAAGAGATATGTGGGCGGTTTGGTTTATTTCGATGGATCAACGTCTGTATATCAACGCTAGTAGGGTTTTTGCCCGATGATCTAGTGTCAGCTTCACTGTTTGAACGGCTTTCTGTACCTTTGGTACTGAAGCACAACAAACAGAGAATAACAGGTTGCTATTTCGGGTTCCTAGCCGGGTCCGGATCCAGGTTTAAATCCTCCCAAGGATTTAGATTTGCAGAGCAACCAGTGATGTGCAGAGGTTCGACGTCAAGGATAAGCTGGTAACAGCTTTTCAACTTGAGAGTTTGATCCTGGCTCAGAACGAACGCTGGCGGCAGGCCTAACACATGCAAGTCGAGCGCCACCTTCGGGTGGAGCGGCGGACGGGTTAGTAACGCGTGGGAACATACCCAGATCTAAGGAATAGCCACTGGAAACGGTGAGTAATACCTTATACGCCCTTCGGGGGAAAGATTTATCGGATTTGGATTGGCCCGCGTTAGATTAGATAGTTGGTGGGGTAACGGCCTACCAAGTCTACGATCTATAGCTGGTTTTAGAGGATGATCAGCAACACTGGGACTGAGACACGGCCCAGACTCCTACGGGAGGCAGCAGTGGGGAATCTTGGACAATGGGCGCAAGCCTGATCCAGCCATGCCGCGTGAGTGATGAAGGCCCTAGGGTCGTAAAGCTCTTTCGCCAGAGATGATAATGACAGTATCTGGTAAAGAAACCCCGGCTAACTCCGTGCCAGCAGCCGCGGTAATACGGAGGGGGTTAGCGTTGTTCGGAATTACTGGGCGTAAAGCGCACGTAGGCGGATTGGAAAGTTAGAGGTGAAATCCCGGGGCTCAACCCCGGAACTGCCTTTAAAACTCCCAGTCTTGAGTTCGAGAGAGGTGAGTGGAATTCCGAGTGTAGAGGTGAAATTCGTAGATATTCGGAGGAACACCAGTGGCGAAGGCGGCTCACTGGCTCGATACTGACGCTGAGGTGCGAAAGTGTGGGGAGCAAACAGGATTAGATACCCTGGTAGTCCACACCGTAAACGATGAATGCCAGTCGTCGGGTAGCATGCTATTCGGTGACACACCTAACGGATTAAGCATTCCGCCTGGGGAGTACGGTCGCAAGATTAAAACTCAAAGGAATTGACGGGGGCCCGCACAAGCGGTGGAGCATGTGGTTTAATTCGAAGCAACGCGCAGAACCTTACCAACCCTTGACATCCTAGGACAACCTGAGAGATCAGGCCTTCCTTCGGGACCTAGTGACAGGTGCTGCATGGCTGTCGTCAGCTCGTGTCGTGAGATGTTCGGTTAAGTCCGGCAACGAGCGCAACCCACATCTTTAGTTGCCAGCAGTTCGGCTGGGCACTCTAAAGAAACTGCCCGTGATAAGCGGGAGGAAGGTGTGGATGACGTCAAGTCCTCATGGCCCTTACGGGTTGGGCTACACACGTGCTACAATGGCAGTGACAATGGGTTAATCCCAAAAAACTGTCTCAGTTCGGATTGTTCTCTGCAACTCGAGAGCATGAAGTCGGAATCGCTAGTAATCGCGTAACAGCATGACGCGGTGAATACGTTCCCGGGCCTTGTACACACCGCCCGTCACACCATGGGAGTTGGGTCTACCCGACGGCCGTGCGCTAACCTTTTGGAGGCAGCGGACCACGGTAGGCTCAGCGACTGGGGTGAAGTCGTAACAAGGTAGCCGTAGGGGAACCTGCGGCTGGATCACCTCCTTTCTAAGGATGATCCTAGCAGATCAGAGCTTGCTCTATCTCGTGGATCACTTAGCAGATCGGCAAACAAAGCCGATCAAATCATCAAACCGAGCCGTCCTCATATCTCTTCAGGAATTGTCAGGACCTTGTCACATGGCAGGGTTCAGCTAGGGGCCTTAGCTCAGCTGGGAGAGCGCCTGATTTGCATTCAGGAGGTCAGGAGTTCGATCCTCCTAGGCTCCACCATCTCTAAGCTAAAGCCCGTTCCAACAGAACACGGCCCTTGCGAAACCAGCCTGGGCTGGCTCCTCTCGGCGACTTTGCTGTGCAAAGTAGCCTGCCGGAGCGTCGCTGACTTTGCATAGCAAAGTAAGCTGGGTCGGTAGCTCAGGTGGTTAGAGCGCACGCCTGATAAGCGTGAGGTCGGAGGTTCAAGTCCTCCTCGACCCACCATTCTTCGGATATACAAAGATCAAAGAGTTCGATTTGACTTTTGAGCTGCACATCATGTGCATCTTTAATGTCCAATCGGACAGGCAAGCGTGGTCGCAAGACCAAACGCTTTGATATCGTTTATAGAGATTACAATCAACAACACCGTTGGTCGCCCTAAGTAAGGGGATGACCTCTTAAAGGTGAAGCTGCTCTGCAGTGGATAGCATTTGGATCGTCATGTTTCCTCAGACGCCCTTATGTATGCTTTTTTGAAATGACGGTAGTTGTCCAAGTCAAGTACACTAACCCGCGTGGTTTAACGACCACGCAATGTATTTATGTGCCTGCTTCGATACCGGGTTCGACCGACATCAAACCCTCAAGTAGCGAAGCGGTAGGGCATCATAAATGCGGGAAAGTATGCTTTTTGGTTCAGAAAGTTAAGCTTGCAGATCTTACCAGCTTCTGTGAGCGCGATAGTTACACTATCTCTTTCTGGAACAAATCAAGCGCGAGAAGGGCGTTTGGTGGATGCCTTGGCAGTAAGAGGCGATGAAGGACGTGATACTCTGCGATAAGTCATGGTGAGCTGAGAATAAGCTTTGATCCATGAATTTCCGAATGGGGCAACCCACTTGAAAGTTTGTTATAATAGCCTTCGGGCTGCTTATAATAAGCTTAACCAAGTACTTATTACCTGAATACATAGGGTTTTAAGAGCAAACCCGGGGAACTGAAACATCTAAGTACCCGGAGGAAAGGAAATCAATTGATACTCCCCTAGTAGCGGCGAGCGAACGGGGACCAGCCGAGCCCGATGAGTGACCAGAATGTGTTGGGAAGCACAGCCATAGCGGGTGATAGCCCCGTATGGGAAGCTCTGAAGGACGTATTAAGTAGGGCGGAACACGTGAAATTCTGTCTGAAGATCGGAGGACCACCTTCGAAGGCTAAGTACTCCTTACTGACCGATAGCGAACCAGTACCGTGAGGGAAAGGTGAAAAGCACCCCGACAAGGGGAGTGAAACAGTCCCTGAAACCGAACGCCTACAATCAGTCGGAGGATCTTTACGATCTGACGGCGTACCTTTTGTATAATGGGTCATCGACTTGGTCTCACGTGCAAGCTTAAGCCGTTAGGTGTAGGCGCAGCGAAAGCGAGTCTTAATAGGGCGAATGAGTTCGTGGGATCAGACCCGAAACCGAGTGATCTAGGCATGACCAGGCTGAAGGTGCGGTAACACGCACTGGAGGGCCGAACCCACACCTGTTGAAAAAGGTCGGGATGAGTTGTGCCTAGGGGTGAAAGGCCAATCAAACTCGGAGATAGCTGGTTCTCTGCGAAATCTATTTAGGTAGAGCGTCATCCGAATACCCCGGGGGGTAGAGCACTGGATGGGTAATGGGGCCCCACAGGCTTACTGATCCTAACCAAACTCCGAATACCCGGGAGTACTAGATGGCAGACACACTGCGGATGCTAACGTCCGTAGTGGAGAGGGAAACAACCCTGACCTCCGGCTAAGGCCCCTAATTCATGGCTAAGTGGGAAAGCAGGTGGGATGTCCAAAACAACCAGGAGGTTGGCTTAGAAGCAGCCATCCTTTAAAGATAGCGTAACAGCTCACTGGTCTAATTAAGACGTCCTGCGGCGAAGATGTAACGGGGCTCAAGCCATGAGCCGAAGCCGAGGATGCACATAGTGCATGGTAGCAGAGCGTAGTGTGATATAGTTCCATGCGTCTTTAGCCTTCCTCCGGAAGGTGTTGGACGCAAGGAGCTTTCGATGAAGCGGGCGCGTGAGCGATCCCGTGGAGAGATCACTAGTGAGAATGATGACATGAGTAGCGACAAAGAGTGTGAGAGACACTCTCGCCGAAAGTCCAAGGGTTCCTGCTTAAAGCTAATCTGAGCAGGGTAAGCCGGCCCCTAAGCCGAGGCCGAAAGGCGTAGGCGATGGGAACCAGGTTAATATTCCTGGGCCAGGAGGATGTGACGGATTGTGAAGGTAGTTCATCCTTATCGGATTGAATGAGCTGCTGATCAGTCCCTGGAAATAGCCCTCCATGAGACCGTACCCTAAACCGACACAGGTGGACTGGTAGAGAATACCAAGGCGCTTGAGAGAACGATGTTGAAGGAACTCGGCAAAATACCTCCGTAAGTTCGCGAGAAGGAGGCCCGGGTCCTACGCAAGTGGAATCCGGGGGCACAAACCAGGGGGTGGCGACTGTTTATTAAAAACATAGGGCTCTGCGAAGTCGTAAGACGACGTATAGGGTCTGACGCCTGCCCGGTGCCTGAAGGTTAAAAGGAGGGGTGAGAGCTCTGAATTGAAGCCCAGGTAAACGGCGGCCGTAACTATAACGGTCCTAAGGTAGCGAAATTCCTTGTCGGGTAAGTTCCGACCTGCACGAATG
>NZ_WIXK01000021.1 GCF_009617595.1 Tritonibacter aquimaris
AAAAAGGCCCGCGCTTGCGGGCCTTTTGTTTGTGTCTTTTGGCTGGCTTAGCCGAGCTTTTCCGCGAGCTCAGGCACCGCGTCAAACAGATCCGCAACCAGGCCAAAATCAGCAACCTGGAAGATCGGCGCTTCTTCGTCTTTGTTGATGGCGACGATGATTTTGCTGTCTTTCATACCCGCAAGGTGCTGGATCGCGCCGGAGATCCCCACGGCGATGTAAAGATCCGGGGCAACCACTTTGCCGGTCTGACCAACCTGCCAGTCGTTCGGCGCAAACCCACTGTCCACGGCCGCGCGCGAGGCACCTACCGCCGCGCCCAGCTTGTCGGCGAGGGTTTCGATCAGCGCGAAGTTTTCTTCGGAGCCAACACCACGACCACCAGAAACAACCACACCAGCTGAGGTCAGCTCGGGGCGGTCGCTTTCGGCAACCTTGTCTTCAACCCACTGAGACAGCGCAGGGTTTTCAGCTGCAGGCACGGTTTCCACCGCCGCAGAGCCACCTTCGCCAGCCGCATCAAAGGTTGAGGTGCGCACGGTCAGAACCTTTTTGGCATCCGCCGATTTCACCACCTGAAGCGCGTTGCCCGCATAAACCGGACGCTCAAATGTGTCAGCGTCAACAACCGCGGTCACATCGGAAATCACCATCACATCCAAGAGCGCCGCAACGCGGGGCAGGATGTTTTTGGCGTCCGTGGTGGCAGGCGCAACAACATGGCTGAAGTCCGCAGCAAGACCCGCGATCAGCGCAGCCGTTGGTTCGGCAAGACGGTGACCGAGGCTTGCATCTTCGGCGACCAGAACCTTGGCAACACCGTCGATTTTTGCCGCCGCTTCACCGGCTGCGGCGGCGCTTTCGCCCGCGGCCAGCACAGTGACATCGCCAAGCGCCTTGGCGGCGGTGACGGCTTTGGCGGTGGCGTCCAGCGACAGCTCGCCGCCGGTGATTTCAGCAAGAAGAAGTACAGACATTACACGGCTCCCGCTTCTTTGAGTTTGGCAACCAGCTCATCCACCGAGCCCACTTTGATCCCAGCGGCGCGGCTGGCGGGTTCTTTGGTTTCCACAATGGTCAGACGCGGGGTGACATCAACGCCGTAATCCGCGGCGGTTTTCTCATCCAGCGGCTTTTTCTTGGCTTTCATGATGTTTGGCAGCGACGCGTAGCGCGGCTCATTGAGGCGCAGATCCACGGTGACGATTGTGGGCAGTTTCACCGAAATCGTCTGCAGGCCGCCGTCGACCTCACGGGTGACTTTGGCGCTGTCGCCATCAACGTCCAGATCCGAGGCAAAGGTCGCCTGCGACCAGCCCAAAAGCGCCGACAGCATCTGACCGGTGGCGTTGAGATCATTGTCGATCGCCTGTTTGCCACAAAGCACCAGACCGGGCTGCTCTGCTTCGACCACTTTGGCCAGCAGTTTGGCCACGGCCAGCGGCTCGATATCGGTGTGCACATCATCGGCGGCGGTGATCAGGATGGCGCGATCGGCCCCCATCGCCAGCCCGGTGCGCAGGGTCTCTTGCGCTTGTTTCACGCCAATAGAGACAACCACAACCTCATCGGCCTTGCCTGCTTCTTTCAGGCGGATGGCCTCTTCGACGGCGATTTCGTCAAACGGGTTCATCGACATTTTCACGTTGGCGAGATCAACACCGCTGCCGTCCGCTTTCACACGAACCTTAACGTTGTAATCAATCACGCGCTTTACAGGTACCAAGACCTTCATGGGCGTAT
>NZ_WIXK01000022.1 GCF_009617595.1 Tritonibacter aquimaris
CCTGGCAATGTCCTACTTTCACATAGCAAATGCTACACTATCATCGGCGCTGTTTCGTTTCACTACTGAGTTCGGCATGGGGTCAGGTGGGTCCAAAACGCTATGGTTACCAAGCAAATTAGGTGCAAAGGAGTAATGATAAGCACGTAGTGCTACTATTTCCTTTGCGCAAGGTGCCTCAATGTTAACGCTACGCGCTAAGAGTCACCTCATAAATTTGGAAAATTCTGATAATATTTTTTAAGTCTAAGTATCTATCTACTTTAGCTATTAACTTCTGTCGCTTGTTTCTGTCACAAAACGCGTTTGGCGTTGTATGGTTAAGCCTCACGGGTAATTAGTACAAGTTAGCTTAATGGCTCACACCACTTCCACATCTTGCCTATCAACGTTGTAGTCTTCAACGGCCCTTCAGAGACTTTAAAAGTCTAGTGAGAAATCATCTCGAGGCCTGCTTCGCGCTTAGATGCTTTCAGCGCTTATCAGTTCCGAACGTAGCTACCGGGCAATGCCATTGGCATGACAACCCGAACACCAGCGGTTCGTTCACTCCGGTCCTCTCGTACTAGGAGCAACCCCTCTCAATTCTCAAACGCCCACGGCAGATAGGGACCGAACTGTCTCACGACGTTCTAAACCCAGCTCGCGTACCACTTTAAATGGCGAACAGCCATACCCTTGGGACCGACTTCAGCCCCAGGATGTGATGAGCCGACATCGAGGTGCCAAACACCGCCGTCGATATGAACTCTTGGGCGGTATCAGCCTGTTATCCCCGGAGTACCTTTTATCCGTTGAGCGATGGCCCTTCCATTCAGAACCACCGGATCACTATGACCTACTTTCGTACCTGCTCGACGTGTCTGTCTCGCAGTTAAGCTGGCTTCTACCATTACACTAACCGTACGATGTCCGACCGTACTTAGCCAACCTTCGTGCTCCTCCGTTACTCTTTGGGAGGAGACCGCCCCAGTCAAACTACCCACCAGGCACTGTCCGTAACCCCGATTCAGGGGCCAACGTTAGAACATCAAAACTACAAGGGTGGTATTTCAAGGACGACTCCACAACAACTAGCGTCGCTGCTTCAAAGTCTCCCACCTATCCTACACATGTAGGTTCAATGTTCAGTGCCAAGCTGTAGTAAAGGTTCACGGGGTCTTTCCGTCTAGCCGCGGGTACACAGCATCTTCACTGCGATTTCAATTTCACTGAGTCTCGGGTGGAGACAGCGTGGCCATGGTTACACCATTCGTGCAGGTCGGAACTTACCCGACAAGGAATTTCGCTACCTTAGGACCGTTATAGTTACGGCCGCCGTTTAC
>NZ_WIXK01000023.1 GCF_009617595.1 Tritonibacter aquimaris
ATCGGCACTGAGATCCACCTGAAAGAGGGTGTCAGCCTCAACCATGAGGACGCCGCAGAGATCGATCTTGAGGTCACGGTTACAGATGCGGGCGGGCTTTCGACATCGGAAAGCTTCACCATCGCGGTTGAGGATGTGAATGAGGCCCCGGCTGAGGTCTCGCTGGAGGGCAGCACGGTTGCGGAAAACGCGACGGGCGCGGCCATCGGGACGCTGTCGATTGTCGATCCAGACGCGGGCGACAGCCATGAGATCACGCTGTCGGATGACCGGTTTGAGGTGGTGGGTAATGAAATCCACCTGAAAGAGGGTGTCAGCCTCAACCATGAGGACGCGGCTGCGATCGATCTGGAGGTCACCGTGACGGATGCGGGCGGGCTTTCAACATCTGAAAGCTTCACCATCGCGGTCGAGGATGTGAATGAGGCCCCGGCTGAGGTCTCGCTTGAGGGAGGCACGGTTGCGGAAAACGCGGCGGGTGCCGCCATCGGGACGCTCTCGATTGTGGATCCCGATGCGGGTGACAGCCATGAGATCACGCTGTCGGATGATCGGTTTGAAGTCGTCGGAAATGAAATCCAGCTGAAAGAGGGTGTCAGCCTTAACCATGAAGAGGCCGCCGAGATCAATCTTGAGGTCACCGTCACGGATGCGGGCGGGCTTTCCACCTCCGAGAGCTTCACCATCGCGGTCGAAGATGTGAATGAAGCCCCGGCTGAGGTCACGCTTGAGGGCAGCACGGTTGCGGAAAACGCGGCGGGTGCGGCGATTGGGACGCTGTCGATTGTCGACCCCGACGCGGGCGACAGCCATGAGATCACGCTGTCAGATGACCGGTTTGAGGTCATCGGCAATGAAATCCACCTGAAAGAGGGTGTCAGCCTCAACCATGAAGAGGCCGCCGAGATCGATCTGGAGGTCACCGTTACAGATGCGGGCGGGCTTTCCACCTCCGAGAGCTTCACCATCGCGGTCGAGGATGTGAATGAGGCCCCGGCTGAGGTCTCGCTGGAGGGCGGAACTGTTGCGGAAAACGCGGCGGGTGCCGCCATCGGGACGCTCTCGATTGTCGACCCCGATGCGGGCGACAGCCATGAGATCACGCTGTCGGATGATCGGTTTGAGGTGGTGGGTAATGAAATCCACCTGAAAGAGGGCATCAGCCTCAACCATGAGGAGGCCGCCGAGATCGATCTGGAGGTCACCGTTACAGATGC
>NZ_WIXK01000024.1 GCF_009617595.1 Tritonibacter aquimaris
CATATCAACGAGTGATTACTCAGTGATTTTGGACACAACGCCCGCGCCAACGGTGCGGCCGCCTTCGCGGATCGCAAAGCGCAGACCGTTTTCCATCGCGATCGGTGCGATCAGTTCAACGTCGAACTTCAGGTTGTCGCCAGGCATAACCATCTCGGTGCCCTCGGGCAGAGTAACGGTGCCGGTGACGTCAGTTGTACGGAAGTAGAACTGAGGACGGTAGTTCGCGAAGAACGGCGTGTGACGGCCACCTTCTTCTTTGGTCAGAATATAGGCTTCTGCTTCGAACTTGGTGTGCGGCTGAACCGAACCTGGCTTACACAGAACCTGGCCACGCTCAACGCCGTCACGGTCAACACCACGCAGCAGTGCGCCGATGTTGTCGCCCGCTTCGCCGCTATCCAGCAGCTTGCGGAACATTTCAACACCGGTACAGGTGGTTTTGGTGGTGTCGCGGATACCAACGATTTCGATCTCTTCGCCAACGTTGATCACGCCACGCTCAACACGACCGGTCACAACAGTACCACGGCCAGAAATCGAGAATACGTCTTCGATCGGCATCAGGAACGGCTGGTCAACAGCGCGCTCAGGGGTGTCGATGTAGTCATCAACAGCCGCCATCAGCTCTTTGATTTTCTCTTCGCCGATTTCAGGCTTGTTGCCTTCCATCGCTGCCAGAGCGGAACCCGCGATGATCGGGATATCGTCGCCAGGGTAGTCGTAAGAAGACAGCAGCTCGCGGATTTCCATTTCCACCAGTTCCAGCAGCTCTTCGTCGTCGACCTGGTCAACTTTGTTCATGAACACGACGATTTTGGGGATGCCAACCTGGCGACCCAGCAGGATGTGCTCACGGGTCTGGGGCATCGGGCCGTCGGCTGCGTTCACAACCAGGATCGCGCCGTCCATCTGCGCCGCACCGGTGATCATGTTTTTCACATAGTCAGCGTGGCCGGGGCAGTCAACGTGTGCGTAGTGACGCGTTTCGGTCTCATACTCAACGTGGGCGGTCGAGATGGTGATGCCGCGGGCTTTTTCTTCGGGTGCGCCGTCGATCTGGTCGTAGGCTTTGAAGTCACCAAAGTATTTGGTGATCGCTGCGGTCAGCGTGGTTTTACCGTGGTCAACGTGGCCGATGGTGCCGATGTTAACGTGCGGTTTGTTACGCTCAAACTTTTCCTTAGCCAT
>NZ_WIXK01000025.1 GCF_009617595.1 Tritonibacter aquimaris
GTCATCAGGTGGCCGCCAGTTTCGGTCTGCCACCAGGTGTCAACGATGGGGCAATTGCCTTTGCCAACCACATCATTGTACCAGGCCCAGGCCTCGGGGTTGATCGGCTCACCGACGGTGCCCAGAACTTTAAGCGCGCTGAGGTCGTATTTTTCAACAAACTCGGTGCCTTGGCCCATCAGAGCGCGAATGGCGGTGGGGGCAGTGTAGAACTGGTTCACCTTGTGTTTTTCACACACGGCCCAGAACCGGCCCGCATCCGGATAGGTCGGCACGCCTTCAAACATCAGCGTGGTGGCACCATTGGCCAGCGGGCCATAAACGATATAGCTGTGGCCGGTGACCCAGCCCACATCGGCGGTGCACCAGTAAACGTCGCCCTCGTGGTAATCAAACGTCACCTCATGGGTCAGCGCCGCATAAACCAGGTAGCCGCCGGTGGTGTGGACCACGCCCTTGGGCTGGCCGGTGGAGCCTGAGGTATAGAGGATGAACAGCGGATCTTCGGCGTTCATTTCGGCAGGTTTGTTGTAATCACCCGCTTCCAGCACCATTTCATTATAGTCGAAATCACGACCATCGACCCAGGTGGTCTGGCCACCGGTGCGCTTGACCACCAGGCATTTGACGTCGTCTTTGCAATGCAACAGCGCGGCATCCGCATTGGATTTCAGCGGCGTCTTGCGCCCGCCGCGCGGCGCTTCATCGGCGGTGATGATCAGCTTGGCGTCGGATCCATTCACACGCGCGGCCAGCGCATCGGGGGAGAACCCGGCAAAAACGATGGAGTGGATCGCGCCAATGCGGGCGCAGGCGAGCATGGCATAGGCGGCTTCGGGGATCATCGGCAGATAAAGCACCACGCGCTCACCTTTGCGCACGCCCAGGGATTCCAGCACATTTGCCATGCGGCAGACGCGTGTGTGCAGCTCTTTGTAGGTGATGTGCTGGGCGGCTTCATTTGGATCATCGGGTTCAAAGATGATCGCGGTCTGATCGCCGCGGGTTTCCAGGTGGCGGTCGATGCAGTTGGCGGCAACGTTCAGCGTGCCGTCAGCAAACCAGTTGATGGAGACATTGCCGGGTGCATAGCTCACATCTTTGACCTGGGTGAACGGTTTGATCCAATCAATCCGCTGCGCCTGCTCACCCCAGAACGCTTCGGGATCTGAAAC
>NZ_WIXK01000026.1 GCF_009617595.1 Tritonibacter aquimaris
GCCACCTCTGCCTTCCGCCGTGTTTCCCATGAATGCCGCCAGATCAGTTCTGACTTGATGGTTTTGAAGAAGGTTTCGACTGCCGCGTTGTCATAGCAGTTACCCTTGCCGCTCATCGACACCTTGAACCCGTTCTGGCGCAGGATCTTCTGGTAGTCGTGCGAACAATATTGCGACCCGCGATCCGTGTGATGAATGCAGTCCTTGGGTGGTTGTCGGAACGCGATTGCCATTTTCAACGCCCGGATCGCCAGGTCACGTTTCATCCGGTTGCTTACAGCCCATCCAATGACACGACGGTGACCGACATCCAAGCCAATCTCTTTTAGTTCTTCGGTCATGCGTGGCCGGCCATAACTGCCCAGACTGAGACGGGACTGCTCCTTGAGGTGGGCCAGCGTGACCAAATCAGACTGCTGTCTGCGACTGGCCGGTCGATTGCGGAACGGACGTAAACCACGTGAACTGACATCCATGACCTTGCAAAGACGCGCCGTTTCGAAAACCCCCGCGTGTTCTTCAATGAACCTGAACCTCATGGCTTTTGGCCCGCGAAGAACTGCGTTGCTTTTTTAAGCTCTCCCTCTTGCAGCGGGTCTCGCGCCGGAGCCGGTCATTCTCTTGGGCGAGGCTCAAATCCTCTTTCGAAACCACATCTGTATCTCGGTGCGCTGTGATCCATTTGTTCAGCGTCGACATCCCGACACCCAAATCATCAGCCACCTGCTTACGCGTTAGCCCACTGGTCAGCGCGATACGCACCGGATCATGGTGGAATTCGTCCGTCCGTTTCTGTCCCATAGTCAGTCTCCTTTGTTGCAGTAAGTGCTATCAAAGGAGCGGCATCAAACCGCGACAGGTCCAAACA
>NZ_WIXK01000027.1 GCF_009617595.1 Tritonibacter aquimaris
GAGGGGACCGTGGCCCCAGTGGGGCCGCGAAAGTCCCGAGAACGGCCATCTGGTGAACGAGAAGCGTATCCGCCGTTTGATGTGGCTGATGGGGCTCATGCCGATCTACCAGAAGCCCAACACCAGCAAGGCGGCGAAGGGACATAAGACGTATCCCTATCTGTTGCGCGGTTTGCGGGTAACCCGGCCCAACCAGGTCTGGGCCGCAGATATCACCTATCTGCCGATGCGGCGCGGGTTCCTGTATCTGGTGGCGTTCACAGACTGGCACACCCGCAAGGTGCTGGCCTGGCGCATATCCAACACGCTGGACGCAGACTTCTGCGTCGAAGCGCTGAACGAGGCGATCCTCCGCTTCGGCCCGCCCGAGATCAAGAACACCGACCAGGGCAGCCAGTTCACATCCTTTGCCTGGACGGATCGATTGCGCCGCTCCGGCGTCCGCATCTCTCCTCTCGCGCATGTCAACATGCGCTGCCGGGCAGCGGATGGATGGCAAGGGGCGCTTCCTTGACAATATATTTGTTGAACGGCTCTGGCGGAGCCTGAAATACGAATGCGTCTACCTGCACGCTTGGGAAACCGGATCGGAGGTGAAAGCCCGTGTTGGCAAGTGGATCGAGTTCTACAACCGCAAACGCCCCCAATCCGCCCTTGGCGGCAGACCTC
>NZ_WIXK01000028.1 GCF_009617595.1 Tritonibacter aquimaris
CCCTCTTTCAGGTGGATCTCAGTGCCGATGACCTCAAACCGGTCATCTGACAGCGTGATCTCATGGCTGTCGCCCGCGTCTGGATCCATGATCGAGAGCGTCCCGATGGCGGCACCCGCCGCGTTTTCCGCAACAGTTCCACCCTCAAGCGTGACCTCAGCCGGGGCTTCGTTCACATCCTCAACCGCGATGGTGAAGCTTTCAGAGGTCGAAAGCCCGCCCGCATCCGTGACGGTGACCTCAAGATCGATCTCGGCGGCGTCCTCATGGTTGAGGCTGACACCCTCTTTCAGGTGGATCTCAGTGCCGACGACTTCAAACCGGTCATCTGACAGCGTGATTTCATGGCTGTCACCCGCGTCGGGGTCGACAATCGACAGCGTCCCGATGGCGGCACCCGCCGCGTTTTCCGCAACCGTGCTGCCCTCAAGCGTGACCTCAGCCGGGGCCTCATTCACATCCTCCACCGCGATGGTGAAGCTCTCGGAGGTTGAGAGCCCGCCCGCATCCG